>NZ_JBWKXB010000001.1:1409062-1773219 GCF_059422585.1 Microbacterium sp. GW821-FHT01D02
CACCGGGACCGGGGGAACCACCGCACCGACCGCACCCGCGACCGGAGGCACCACCACCACCGGAACCGACGGCATCCTCGGCGGCACCCAGCTGGCGCTGCCGATCAACCTGCCGATCACGATCGGGGGGAACGCCATCTCCGTCGTCGGCGAGAGCACGGTGACCGACCCCGGAACGAACCCGGGAACCGACCCCGGAACGGACCCGGGCACCGACCCCGGCACGGACCCGGGAACGGATCCCGGAACGGATCCTGGAACCGACCCGGGGACCGACCCCGGCACGACCCCCGGCACCTCGACCGGTGGCGCCACCGCCTCGGGCGCGGCGACCACCGGCCAGGCGGAGGGTCTCGCCATGACCGGCGGGAGCTCGCCTGCGGGCCTGATCACCCTCGCCGGAGTCCTGCTCCTCCTCGGAGCCGCAGGACTCCTGCGACGTCGTCGGCTGACGGCGTAGTGAAGGCGCCGGTGGTGCGGTCATCCTCGGGGGAGGAGATCCCGCGCCACCGGTGCGCCGCGTCGTTCCCCACCCCGACGGGATCGTAGCCCCAGCTCACCGTCGCTCGACGTCGGCGCAGAGGGCGGATGCCCCGTGGTCACCCCACCACGGGGCATCCGTCGCGCCCGCACCGCCCTGCGTGCCGCGGCCGCGACCCCGATCGCGCCGATCCCCGATGAGGCGTTCACGGCCGCGGCGTCAGTCGACGACGGGCAGACCGTCCTCATCGAAGACGACGCCCTCGGCGATCAGGCGCTCCCTGGCGGCGTGATGCACCACGCCGCGCCGGGGCGGGTGGGGTTCGAGCAGGCCGAGCAGGATCTCCCTGGTGGCATTCGGGTGATGGGCGACCTCGATCCGCACTCCCCAGAACCGGTCATGAGCGAAGCGGGCGAGCGCCGCCTCGTCGGCATCCGGATTGTGCGCCGCGGCGGCACGGATCGCCTGATGGGGATCGGTGACGAGCTGCTCGAACTCCTCCGGGGTGTGCGCGCCGCGCGCCAGCCGATAGCGGCGCTCCTCGTCTGCCAGTTGCTCCGGTGTCTTGCGCTTCCCCATGGCGTCTCCTCCCCCGCAGCGCCGATGCGGCCCGGGAGCGTCAGTCTATTCAGCGCATCGGACGTGCATCGCCGAGGGACGCGAGTGACCGCATGGGCTCAGCCGAAGAGCGCACCGGCGTCCGCGAAACGCGGGACGAGGAGAAGCCCACTCAGGCGACGAGAGAGCCGCTCCGCCTCGGCCTCCTGCTGCTCGGGCTGCTGCTGATCGGACCGCGGCCCCGCGAGCATCCCACCCGACGGCGCGGCCGCTCCTCCGGGCGCGCTCGCCCCCGCGAGCACGCTCACGCCCGCACGGGTGTGCAGGTCTTCGAAGGTCATGGGCAGGCTCTCGCACCGCGAGTGCCCGCACAGCAGGTGCGCGAGCTCATGGCTCACGACGTGGAGCCGGTACCAACGAGGATCGGACTTCCGCAGCGGGATCCGCGCGTGATCATCGCTCACGAGCGTGCCCCTCGCCACGGACGCCCAGTCGCACTCCTCGAGGAGCTCGATCTCGATGTCGAGGCCCGTCAGCTCCGCCACCCGCTTCGTGACGGTCTTCACCGTGCCCCCGCACGCGCTCTCGAGCTCCTCGAAGAGCTCCTCCACTCCCCCTCGATCGTCCATGGTCCTCCGCCCTCCGGTCCAGGCCGCGGATCGGCCCGAACGTCTCCCACTGGAGAGACGCAGGGCCGGGCCGACTCATTACGGCGAAGGTCTGTGCACCTTCGGTCAGTCTTCTCGACGAAGGTCTATGTCCGGGGTCGCACGCGTGCGCCGTGGGCGGGTGCTCTCCGCTCAGGACGCACCGCGCGGCCATCGATCCGGCAGGTGTCCACCCGCGGGTGGAGAGGGATCAGCCCGCGGGAGGATGACCGGGCGCGCTCGACCCGGCAGGCTCGGAAGCGTCGATCGTGTCGTCGGAGCTCAGTCGCATCTCATCGGACTGCGCCGGGACCCACGGATCCGGCACAGGACGACGAGGTCCGGCCGATCCCGGCGGCTTCCGCGCCGCGCGCTCGCTCCTCGCGTGCTGCCGCGCCCCAGCCGAAAGCACCTCACCGCTCCATGTCGTTCCTCACGCGCAGCAGCCTCAAGAACCGCCTCATCCTCTCGCTCGCGACACTCGCGATCGTCGTGCTCGGCCTCGTGGCGATGGGTTCGCTCAAGCAGGAGCTGATGCCGTCGATGCAGGTGCCCACGGCCTACGTGACCGCGCAGTCGCAGGGTCTCGCACCCGAGGAGATGTCGAGCAGCGTCACCGAGCCTCTCGAGCAGGCGGTCCGCGCCGTGCCCGGTGTGACGAGCGTCACGTCCTCGACGTCGAGCGGATCCGCACAGATCCTCGTCCAGTGGACCTTCGGCGAGGACGATGAGGAGACGCTGCGCACGATCCGCAGCGCGACCGACTCGATGAAGCAGGGCTTCCCGTCCGGCACCGAGGTCCAGGTCGCCTCCGGCGGTGCCGGTGACCTGCCCGCGATGGTGCTGAGCGCCGGGAGCAGCGGCGACCAGGAGGCGTTCGGCGAGGCGCTCCAGCAGACGGTCGTCCCGGCGCTGCAGGGCGTACCCGGAGTGCGTGATGTGGAGCTCGCGGGCCAGGAGACGCAGCGCATCACGATCGACCTCCGCCCGGCCGACGTGACCCGCCTGAAGGTGGAGCCGTCGGCGCTCGGACCGATCCTCCAGGCGCACGGGGCGGCGCTCCCCGCCGGGCAGGCGAAGTCCCCCGAGGGCCCGATCTCGGTCACGGTGGGTTCGCGCCTGGTGACCCTGGAGGACATCCAGACCCTCTCCGTGCCCACTCCGGACGGTGCCGTCACGGTCGCCGACTTCGCCGACGTCTCGATCGAGACCGTGCCGGCGGAGACCATCTCGCGCGTCAACGGGAACCCCTCGCTCACGCTGCAGGTCACCCCGTCGCAGGGCGCCAACGTGGTCGACATCTCGCACGGTGTGAACGCGGAGCTCGACCGGCTCGCTCCGACCCTCGACGCCGAGTTCGTGACGCTGTTCGACCAGGCGCCCTACATCGAGCAGTCCATCCACGACCTGTCCGTCGAGGGCGGGCTCGGCCTGATCTTCGCGGTGCTCGTGATCCTCGCCTTCCTGCGGTCCTGGCGCTCGACGGTCATCGCGGCCGTGTCGATCCCGCTGTCGCTGCTCATCACGCTCGTCGGCCTGTGGTGGAGCGGCAACTCGCTCAACATCCTGACCCTCGGGGCCCTGACCATCGCGATCGGACGCGTCGTCGACGACTCGATCGTGGTGATCGAGAACATCAGCAGACGTCGCGGCGACGGTCCGCTCACGACCGAGGGCGTGGTCGCCTCGGTCCGGCAGGTCGCGGGCGCGATCACCGCGTCCACGCTCACGACGGTCGCGGTCTTCCTGCCCATCGCCTTCGTGTCGGGCATCGCCGGTCAGCTGTTCCGCCCGTTCGCGGTGACGGTGTCGATCGCCCTGCTCGCCTCCCTCGTCGTCTCGCTCACGATCGTTCCGGTCCTCGCGTCCTGGTTCCTGAAGAACGCGCCGGCGCACCGCCCGGCCGCTGCCGACGACGCCGCTCCCGCCGTCCCGGACGATGCCGCTCCCGCCCTGGCGGACGATGCCGAGTCGACCGAGGCCGCGCTCCCCGCGACGTCGTCCTCTACGTCGACCGCGACCTCCGCGAACACTGCGACCTCCGCGACCGCCGCGACCGCCGCGACCGCCGTCCTCTCGCCGCCGGTCGAAGACACGCGTCCGCAGGCGGAGCCGTCCGAGCTGGACGAGATCCACAGCGCCCCGGACCGCCTGCAGCGGACGTTCATGCCGACGCTGAACGCCACGCGTCGGCATCCGGTGATCACCCTCGTCGTGTCGGGTCTGCTGCTCGTCGCGACGCTGGGGATGACGCCGTTCATCCAGACGGACTTCCTCGGATCGTCCGGGCAGGAGAGCCTGCAGGTCGTCCAGACTCCCCCGAAGGAAGCGGTGGGGGATCTCGTCGCGTCCGCGGAGCCCGTGGAGAAGGCGCTCGGCGGCATCACCGGCATCTCCGACGTCATCACGTCGATCCCGATCCCGATGCCGGGCACACCGACCGCCATCACCTACGACCTGCAGCTGGCGAAGGACTCCGATGTCGCGGAGGTCGAGTCGCAGGTGCGGGATGCGCTCGATGCGCTGCCCGACAGCGGCGAGATCGAGCTGGCGTCCCAGGACGCGTTCGTCGGGGGCGCCGGTGACGGCATCGCCCTGCAGATCGCGGGCAACGACCCCGAGGCCCTCCGCACCGCGAGCGATCTGCTCGAGGAGCAGCTCGCCGACGCGGACGGTGTGCGCTCCGTGAAGAGCGAGCTCGCGGGTGAGCAGCCCGTGCTGCGCGTGCAGGTCGACGAGCCCCTCGCCACGCGCCTCGGCTTCGACCGCGCGACGATCGCCAAGGCCGTGCAGGAAGCGCTCGCGGGCTCGACCGTCGGCACCCTCATGTTCGACGGTCAGGAGCGCGACATCGTCGTGCGCACGCCGGGTGCGGAGCGCACCGCCGACAAGCTCGGCGAGATCGTGCTCCCGATCACGCCGCAGCAGACCGCAGCGGCGCAGAAGGCCGCCGCCGAGGCCCTGGAGGCGAAGGCCGAGGCGAAGGCGGAGGATGCCCGGATCGAGGCGGAGAACGAGCTCAACTCGCAGATCGACGCGGCGGGCAGGCAGCGCTCCGAGCTCTCCGCCCAGGTCGGCGCCCTGAACAAGCAGCTGGCGGCTCTCGCCGCCGCCCCCATCGTCCCCGAGGACCCGCTGGACCCCGACGCGGAGGCGATGCGCCGGGCCCAGGAGGAGCGGGCCGAGCAGGTCGCCTCACTGCAGGGCGCGATCGCCGCTGCGCAGTCCGGCATCGCCGGTGCGGACGAGCAGATCACGGCGCTTCGCCAGGCGCGGTCCGATGCGGCGACCCAGCAGGCCGAGGCCGAGGCGGCCCGGGCCGAGCAGAAGGCGGCGACCGAGGTCACCGGGAAGGCGATCCCGCTCTCGGCGATCGCGACGGTCGAGGAGGAGCTCACGGCCCCGACGATCACGCGTGCCGACGGCGAGCGCCAGGTGACCCTGACCGTGACCCCGAAGGACGGTGCGCTCTCGGCGGCGAGCCTCGCGATCGATCGTGCGATCGCCGAGACGGACCTGCCGGCGGGAGTGACCTTCGAACAGGGCGGCGCGACGGCGCAGCAGGACGAGGCCTTCGGTCAGCTCGGCCTCGCCATGCTCGGCGCCATCGTCCTCGTGCTCCTGGTGATGGTCGCGACGTTCCGCAACTTCCGCGGGCCGCTCGTGCTGCTCATCTCGATCCCCTTCGCGGCGACCGGTGCGATCCTGGGCCTCCTGCTCACCGAGACTCCGATGGGCCTGCCGGCACTGATCGGCCTGCTGATGCTCATCGGCATCGTGGTCACGAACGCGATCGTCCTCATGGACCTCGTGAACCGTCTGCGCGAGGCCGGCGCGACGCTCGACGAGGCGGTGGAGCACGGCACGCGTCTGCGCCTGCGCCCGATCCTGATGACGGCTGCGGCGACGGTGTTCGCGCTGATCCCGATGTCGCTCGGACTCACGGGCGGCGGGGTGTTCATCTCGAAGCCGCTGGCCATCGTCGTGATCGGCGGCCTCGTGTCGTCGACGCTGCTCACGCTCGTCCTGGTCCCGGTGCTGTACACGCTCGTGGAACGCCGCCGAGATCGCCGGATCGCCCGGCGCGCCGAGCGTCGGATCCGACGCGAGGAGCGACGCGCCGCCGCTTCCGAGGCCTCGACGGGTGTCTTCGACATCGAGGAGGATGCCGTGAAGGAGGCCCCCTAGGGCGTGTCGGCGAGACCCGCCGTGTCGCGCGTTCTGTCCGGGGACGCGGACTCGTCCTCCTCATTGATCGGTCCGTCGAACTGAGCGCCGGCCGCGCGCGAAGCTCTGGCCATCATGAGGAGCAGGATGACGGAGCCCAACGGACCGAGCAGCAGGAGGAGGAGCCATGACCCTGTGCAGTCGGAGTCGTGGAGGCGCCTCACCGCGAGGGTGATCGCGGGGATGAAGGTGAGGACGGACCAGACCACCGCGAGGGTCGCAACGATCGGGGGCGTCTCGACGAACGCCGCCGGCTCCTGAGAGAAGACGGCGAAATCGAACGCCCCCCAGGCTCCGACCGGGCCGATCCTCAGTTCGAGAGTGCCGTCCGTCGGGGCGACGAGCCACCCCAGAGCTGAACTGACCAGGATGTGGATGAGCGTCCACCACCAGTACTCACTCAGGCTGGCCCGCCCGCGAAGGTGGAAGGCCCGTCCGAAGAACCTTCGCACCGCTGCGACGGGGCTCGCGCCGACCAGCGGAGCGTACGGCGAGGAGTGCGGTGTCTGGAGGGGAGTAGTCATACCCAAGGTCTCGTGATCGGAAGCGCGGCTCGAACGGCCGGAAGCGGGGACGGGTCCGCTTCGAGCATTTCGCGGGCGCCGACGCTTGTCTGTAGGCATTTCGGGGGACAGGGCATCGGGAGCAGATTCGTCCGGGCCCCTTCCTGACGCCGGCCGAACGGCTCGCGCGGGGCTATCCGTGGATCAGCTGCGCGATCAGGAATCCGAGGTAGAACACGATGAATCCCAGACCGACCAGCACATTCAGGATCGAGAACACCAGCGGCCACTCCCGCGCCCTGGCCTGATCCGCGATCGAGAGGCCGCCCAGGACCCCCTGGACGACCGCGACGATCGCGATCACGCCGTTCCAGAGCTTCAGCCCCGCCTCGGCTTCGGGGCCGGAGAACATCGACGTCGTCGAACCCATGTGGCCGAGGATCTGGAAGCCGCAGAACAGATACGCGACCATGGCGATCGTGAAGAAGACGCCCTGGTTTTCGAACGAGTAGTGGCGCGTCATGACTCCCAACCTATCGCCGCGTCGATCGTGACCGGACAACCCCGGGATCGTGCCGAAGCGGCCGGGATCGCCGGGTCGCGGTCGGCGTCGTGCTCAGCTCGGCACGTTGTCGTCGAGCAGCGCGCGGAAGCTGCCGGCGAGCTGCACGACCTCGAAGCCGTTGTTGTGATCGATGAGATACACCGGTCCGTTCGGGGAGATCCAGATCGGATTGCCCGCGCCGTCATCCGCGATCACGAGACCATCGACGAGATCCCCGTAGTCCGCTCGGCTCCGCATCGTGAGGTCCACACAGGTCTCGCTTCCAAGAAGGGACGCGTTGCCCCATCCGTGGACGGGCACCCCGACGAAGCAACCGCCCCAACGGCTCACGAACTCGACATAGTCCTCGTCGGGCAGCAGTCCGATGGCAGACGACCGCTCGCGGATCTCCGCGGCGGAGACGGGGTGACCGGCGCCGTACAGGGCCACGGTGCGCTCGATGCGCGCGACGAGCTCCTCAGGCAACGGCATGCCACAAGCCTATTCGCGGAGCACCGATGATGCGCCCGAGGCCGCAGCCTGGATCAGGGTCGCGAGTTCGCGCGGCCGGCTCCACATCGGCCAGTGCCCCGTGGGGAGGTCGACGACGTCGAGGTGATCGAGCGTCGCGACCTCGGCGAACATGGCGTGTCCGGCACGCGCCAGTTCGAGCACCTGCGCACTCTCGATCGAGCAGCACACCAGTGTGGTCGGGATCGTGCGGCGCCGATCGTTCACGAGCTCGACGGGCTGACGCAGCACGGGACCGGGCTCGGGGATGGCCCGCTCACGGAAGCGCTCGAGCGTCTCTGGGCTCAGGCCCTCCAGGCTCGCCTGCTGCGCGAGCACCTCGAAGGGCGGGAGCGGAAGCTCCTCCACCTCCTCCGGAAGGTCGGGAGCGAAGACGCTGCCGGTCGCGACCGGTCCGGAGTCGACCCACACCACTCGACCGATCAGTTCGGGGTGCCGATCGAGGACGAGACTGACGGGGGCGTTCGCCCCACTGTGCGCGACGATGATCGCGGGCTGCTCCTCAGAGACACCGAGCCGAGCCATGACGTCGAGGATCCCGGCGGCCTGATCGTCGAGACTCCTCGTCGCGCGCTCGGGATCGTTCGCGTCGAGACCCGCCAGCGTCACCGCGACCGGACGAGAGCGGTCGGTGCCCAGGTGTTCGAGGACCTCGTCCCACGCCCAGGCCCCCAGCCAGTGGCCGGCGATGAAGAGGATGGTCGGACTGCTCGTCGTCTGTGTCATGGCACCAGCCTCCTCCCCGCTCCGGGCAGGTGTGTGTCACTATTTATGTCATGAATTCTGGGACGGCGATTCGATGAAGCGCGCCGAGCGCCTCCACGCCCTATCCGAGATGCTGCGCCGCAGCGGATCGCGGGGCACGTCCGCCGGGCGCCTCGCCCGGGAGTTCGAGGTCTCCGTACGCACCGTCAAACGCGACCTGGCGGCGCTCGAGCGCAGCGGCGCACCGCTCTGGTCGCGCCCGGGTCCGGGCGGCGGCTATGGACTGGCGGTCGGCGCGACCCTGCCTCCTGTCAGCCTGTCCCCCGCGCAGGCCGTGGCGCTCCTGGCGGCGGTGGCAGCGGCGGCCGATGCTCCGTACGCCGACTCGGCGACAGCCGGCGTCCGGAAGATCCTCGACGTGCTCGATCCCCGAACCCGCGCACGCGCCGATGAGCTGGCCCACCGCGTCTGGGTCGATGCGCCACCCTCTGCCTCACGCGCGATCAGGTCGGCGCTGGAGGAGGCGATGGCCGAGCAGCGCGTCGTCCGCATCCGCTACACCGCGGGAGACGGGAGCACCACCACCCGCGACGTCGAACCTGTGCTGTTCGCCTCCACGAACGGCCGGTGGTACCTGGTCGGGTGGTGCCGACTGCGGGACGCCATGCGCTGGTTCACCGTGTCGCGGGTCGAGCGCGCCGACGTGACCGCGATCGCCTGCACCGGTCACACGGTCGACGAGGTCGGCGAGCCTCCGGCGAACGCCAGACCGGTGCACGGCGGAGCCGCGTGAGCGCGGGTCGATCACGCCGAGGAATGCAGAACGCCCCCTGTCCCGGAGGACAGGGGGCGTTCTCGACGTGCCTTACTTGGCGGCGACGACCTGCAGCGTGATGACTGCGGTGACGTCGTCGTGCAGACGCACGGTCGCCTCGTGCTCACCGGTCACCTTGATGGGCGACGTGATGTGCACCTTGCGCTTGTCGATCGAGCCCAGGCCGGCGGCTGCGACAGCATCCGCGACGTGGTCCGTCTTGACCGAGCCGAAGAGACGACCCTCCTTGCCGGCCTTGACCGTGAGGCGCACCTTCGTGCCCTCGAGAGCGTTCTTCAGTGCGACAGCGTCGTCACGATCGTGGATCGCGCGTGCCTGACGCGCGGCCTGGATCGATGCGACCTGCTTTTCGCCACCGCGGGTCCACGCCGTAGCGAAGCCCTGCGGGATGAGGAAGTTGCGGGCGTACCCGTTCTTGACCTCGACCACGTCACCGGCGCTACCGAGCCCGGCGACCTCGTTCGTGAGAATCAGCTTTGCCATCTCGATACCCCTTACCGGCCGGCGCCAGCGTAGGGCAGGAGCGCCATTTCGCGCGCGTTCTTGATCGCCGTGGCGATCAGACGCTGCTCCTGCACCGAGACACCGGTGATACGACGGGCGCGGATCTTGCCGCGCTCCGAGACGAACTTGCGGAGGGTGGCGACATCCTTGTAATCGATGACACCGACCCGGATGGACTTCGCGGGAGCGGCGTTCTTCGCGCCCTTCCGCGGCTTGCGGCGGTCGCCGCTCGACTTTCCAGCCATTGTTTTTCCTTAGTGATGAGCGGATGCCGGCCGTGCGGGCCGGATCCAGAAGTTGTTCAGAACGGGGTGTCGTCGCCGAAGCTGCCCGGAGTGCTCCAGGCATCCGCGCTGGTCGACGAGCCGGGCGTGGACCACGGCTCCTCCGACACCTGCTGCTGCGCGGGGCGCGACTGTCCGCCGCCGCCGGCACCGCCGGTCGAGGCCGCACGGGTGACCTGCGCGGTCGCGTACCGGAGCGAGGGGCCGATCTCGTCGACCTCCAGCTCGATCGCGGTGCGCTGGTTGCCCTCGCGGTCCTGGTAGGAGCGCTGACGCAGACGGCCCTGCGCGATGACGCGCATGCCCTTCGTCAGCGAACCCGCCACGTGCTCGGCGAACTCGCGCCACACGGATGCACGGAGGAACAGCGCTTCGCCGTCCTTCCACTCATTCGCGGCGCGGTCGAAGTTCCGAGGCGTCGATGCGATGGTGAAGTTCGCCACCGGCAGCCCGTTCTGCGTGTAGCGCAGCTCGGGGTCGGCCGTGAGGTTTCCCACCACGGTGATGACGGTTTCGCCGGCCATGGACGTCAGGCCTTCGCAGCCTTGGCGGCCTTGCGAGCAGCCTTCTCTTCGGAGCGCTTGGCCTCCGAAGCGACCATCGCCTGAGCCTCTTCCGAACGGAGGACCTTGGTGCGCATGATCTGCTCGTTCAGCTTCAGCTGACGGTCGAGCTCCTGCGTGGCCTCGCTCGTCGCGGTGAAGTTGACGACGGCGTAGATGCCCTCGGTCTTCTTCTGGATCTCGTAAGCCAGACGGCGCTTGCCCCAGATGTCGACCTTGTCAATCGAGCCACCATCGTTGGTGATGACCTTCAGGAACTTGTCGAGCGTCGGGGCGACCGTGCGCTCGTCGATCTCGGGGGTCAGAATGACCATGAGTTCGTACTGGTGCGTCACTTACCCACCTCCTTCGGACTAGAACGGCTCTCGGGACTTTCCCGGGAGCAGGAGGGTGTGTGCACGTGCCCGCCCCGAGAATCCCGAATGGACGCCGGAGGGCAGACAACCTCGACAGTCTAGCGGACTCAGGCCGGAGTCGCGAACGAGCCCTCCGCCGCACCGGGCGTGATGGCAGCAGCCCGCGATGGTTTGGCATGCTGGATGGCAGTGCCCGGTGATCGTCACCGGGCATCCGACCAGAGGGGGGACGCCATGCGCGTCAACAAATGGGGGGTCGGCGTGATTCTCGCCGCCGCCGTTCTGCTCACCGGCTGTGCCGGAGGCGGAACCGACACCGCCACCGACGCCAAGACCGGCAACGGTGCATCGCAGGAGGCGGAAGCGCCGAAGACGGACTGCCCCGAGCTCAAGGAGGGCGCGACCGTCGACGGCTCCGAGCTCGGCGCCTGCATCGCGGACGCGATGGCGGACACGGCCGGCTACGCGGCGAAGACCAGCATCATGGGCATCGACTCGACGTCGCGCTTCAACCCGTCCGAGAAGGCGGTCGAGTCGCTCTCGCCGGCCGGTTCGGTGATCGCCATCGGTGACGACGTGTGGGTGAAGTCCGCGACGAGCGACTGGCAGCCCGCCGACCCGAAGTCGAGCGACCCGGTCATCGCCGCGCTCAGCACCAGCGCCGCGGACCTCACGTCGATGGACCCGGCCACGGCCGCAGAGGCCCTCTCCGGCGAGTTCACCGTGACCGGCACGGGCGAGCGCCTCGGCCAGAAGGTGTTCCTCCTGAACGGGACCATCGAGCAGCAGGGCACCTCGATCGAGGTCCTCTTCGAGGTCACGCCCGACTACGTCAACCTGGCGTCGACCAGCACCGCGTCCGTCGAGGGGCAGTCGGTGGAGGTCGTGCTCGAGATCACCGAGTGGGACAAGAAGCAGGACATCGTCGCACCGCTCTGAGCGGAAGCGGACACGGCGGGCCGGGGGTGATCCCCCGGCCCGCCGTTCTGTCCGCAGAAGCGGTGTCGTATGCGGCGTCAGTACATGACGGGCGGGATCTCCGCCCACACCGTCCGGTCGTCGACCGAGGGGGCGGCGGGGATGCGTCCGGCGCCGTCGGGCTCCGGGATCGCGGCCAGCAGCGCCTGCGTGTACGGATGCTGCGGCGCGGCCCAGAGCTGATCGGTCGGTCCGGACTCGAGCACGCGCCCGCCGAACATCACGAACGTGCGGTCGGCGATGCGACGGACCACGGCGAGGTCGTGCGAGATGAACAGCATCCCCGCGCCCGACTCCGCCACCAGGTCGCGCATCAGGCCGGCGACACTCGTCTGCGTCGAGGCGTCGAGTGCCGAGATCGGCTCGTCGGCGACCAGGAGCGACGGCCGCGCGGCCAGTGCCCTGGCGATCGCGATGCGCTGCTTCTGTCCACCGGAGAACTGGTGCGGGAAGCGGGTGCTCACGTTCGTGGGCAGCCCGACGCGCTCGAGCCATTCGTCCACGGTCGACCCTTCGGCACCACGAGCGCGGGCGGTGGCGATGCCGTCGGCGATCTGGTCGCCGACGCGGCGTCGCGGGTTGAGAGAGGTCGCCGGGTCCTGGAACACCATCTGGATGCCGGTGAGAGCGATCGAGCGGCGGCGGATGCCGAGCGGCGACACGGGAGCATCGCGGAACCGCACCGTGCCCCCGGCGATCTTCTCGATGCCGACGACGGCCCGGGCGAGGCTGGACTTGCCGCTGCCGGACTCGCCCACGAGCGCGACGGTCTCCCCCGCCGCGACGCTGATCGACACGCCGTTCACGGCGATGACCGGCGGGCTCCCGGGATAGCGCACGACCACGTCGTGCGCGTCGAGGACGGCGACCTCACTCATCAGCGGCCTGCCCTTCCGGTGCCTCGTCGATGCGCGAACCCGGCAGGGCCGCGAGCAGCATGCGCGTATAGTCGTGCTGCGGATCGCGGAACAGGGTCGCGCGGTCGGCGAGCTCCACGATCCGACCGTCCTTCATGACGGCCACCCGGTCGGCGATCGCGCTCATCACGCCCAGGTCGTGCGTCACGAGCAGCACGGCGAGGTTCCGCTCGATCGCGAGGTCGCGCAGCAGCTTCAGGATGCCGGCCTGCACCGTGACGTCGAGGGCGGTCGTGGGTTCGTCGGCCAGCAGCACTTCGGGGTCGCACGCGAGAGCGCACGCGATGGCGATGCGCTGACGCTGGCCACCCGAGAACTGGTGCGGGTAGCGCTTGAGAGCCTCGGCGGGGTTCGGCACCTGCACGGTCTCGAGCAGCTCGACCGCTCGTTCCCGCGCCGCCGCGCCCTTGAGTCCGAGGTGCACGCGCATGTGGTCGGTGAGCTGACGCCCGACCGGCAGCTGCGGGTGCAGCGAGGCCGACGGGTCCTGGAACACCATGGCGATCCGCTTGCCGCGGACCCGGTTGAGCGCGCGGCGCTTCAGACCGACGAGCTCCTCCCCCGACAGGGAGATCGATCCGCCGGTGCGCGCCTGGCGCGGCAGCAGTCCGAGCACGGCGAGCGAGGTGAGCGTCTTGCCCGATCCCGATTCGCCGGCGAGGCCGTGGATGCGCCCGGCCTCGAGCTCGAGCGACACGCCCTTCACGAGGGGCCGTCCGATGTCGATCGTCAGGTCGCGGATGCTGAGCACGGAGGCTCCCTGCCCGGTCATGCGGCCACTCCCGTCGCAGAGGCCTTGTGCTCGGCGGCCTTCTCGTGCGTGATCTCGGCCGTCGGGTCGAGCACGTCGCGCATCGCGTCGCCGAGGAAGTTGAACGCCAGCACCACGGTCAGGATCGCGAGACCCGGGAACACCCCGAGCCACCAGGCGTCGAAGTTCTGCATCGCGCCCGAGATCATCGAGCCCCACTCGGCCGTGGGCGGCTGTGCGCCGAGGCCGAGGAAGGAGAGCCCGGAGAGGAGCAGGATCGCCGCGCCGATGTCGAGCGTCGCCAGCACCAGCACCGGGCCGGCGATGTTCGGGAGGATGTCGACGAACAGCGTGCGCGCGGGCGAGTGTCCGAGCAGGCGTCCGGCGATCACGTAGTTCTGTCCGCGGAGTCCGAGGACGATGCTGCGTGTGACGCGGGAGTACTGCGGCCACGACACCACGATCGCGGCGATCACCGCGTTGAACAGCGACGGTCCGAGCGAGGCGGCGACCACCATGGCGAGGATCACGGTCGGGAAGGCCATGAACAGGTCGGTGATGCGCATGAGCGTCTCGTCGACCCAGCCGCCGAAGTATCCGGCGAGTGCGCCGATCAGCGTGCCGATGATCATCGCGGCGATCACGAGCATGAGCGCGAGCGGCAGGCTCACGGTCGCACCCGTCATCAGGCGGGAGAAGATGTCGCGCCCGTTGCCGTCGGTGCCGAGGAACGTGTCGATGCCGGGCGCCTGCAGACGCGGGAGCACCTGGGCGTTGGGCGGGTACGGGACCCACCACTGCGCCGTGAAGGCCACGATGACCCAGGCGCCGGCGATGACGGTGCCGATGATGCCGAGCGGGGTGCGCCAGGCACGGGGCCAGCGGAAGCGGAAGCGCCCTGCCGGGGAGGCGGCGGCGATGCGGCTCATGCGATCCTCACTCTCGGGTCGAGCACGCCGTAGAGGAGGTCGACGATGAAGTTGATGAGGAGGTAGATGATGCCGACCACGAGACCGACCCCCATGATGCCGGGGAGGTCGAGGTTCGCGGCCGAGTTGTAGGCGTACGTGCCGAGGCCGGGCCAGGCGAACACCGACTCGACGAGCACGGTGCCGGAGAGCAGGGCGCCGAACGCGACACCGACCACCGTGAGGATCGGGAGCGAGGCGCCGCGCAGCACGTAATCGAGGATCACGCGCATGGCCGGGAGCCCCTTGGCCCGGGCGGCCCGCACGTAGTCGCTGCCGAGGACCTCGAGCACGGACGTGCGGATGAAGCGGGTCAGCAGGCCGATCGTCACGAGCGAGAGCACCATCACGGGAAGAGCCAGGTGCGCGAGGGCGTCGAAGAAGCCGACGCCGTCGCCGTTCAGGAGGTAGTCGACCGTGTAGAGGCCGGTCACACGCGGCGGTGGCGTGATCGACGGCGAGATGCGTCCGGAGCCCGGCGCGATGCGCAGCTCCAGGAAGAAGACGTAGAAGCTGACCAGCGCCAGCCAGAACGTCGGCACGCTCAGTCCGACGAGCGTGACCACGCGGATCACCTGGTCGGTGACGAGTCCGCGACGGTACGCGGCGAGGGTGCCGAGCACGATGCTGACCGCGAGGCTCACGATGATGGCGCCGATGGCGATCTCGATGGTCGCGGGCACCGCGGTGGCGAGGTCGCTGGTGACCGGGCGTCCGGTCACCAGCGACGTGCCGAGGTCCCCGCGGAGCAGGTTCCCCATGTAGATGAAGTACTGCACGAACAGTGGCTGGTCGAGACCGTGCTCCTTGATGAAGGCGTCACGGGTCGCCGGGTTCTGCGACGCACCCTCACCGAGTGCGGCCGAGACCGGGTCTCCCGGCACCAGGTTGGTGAGCGCGAACGTGACGATCGTCACGCCCACCAACAGGAGCAGGGAGGTGCCGGCCCGCCGCAGCAGGTATCCGATCAGAGGCGATCGGCGCCGCTGCGCCTGCCTCTGCACCGCCACTGTCGTCATGGGATGTCCGTTCAGCTGGCCGGCGTGATCTCGGCGATGTCCATCTCCCAGACGGAGTTGTACACCGCACCCTTCACGCTGTCCGCGGAGGAGATGTTGCGACCGGGGACGATCAGCGGGACGAACGGACCCTCGGCCTGCATCGCCTCGGCGAACTCGGTGAAGGCGGCCGTGCGCTGGTCGGCGTCGGTCGCGGCGGCAGCCCCCGCGGCGATGCCGGCGATCTCCGGGTTGGCCTCGGCGGCCCAGCCGGCGCGGAGGCCGACCTTCAGACCCGGGCCGAAGGGGAGGAAGTTCGCGGAGTCCGCGTAGTCCGGGCCCCAGAACCACAGACCGAAGCCCTCGGTGCCGTTGACGTAGGAGTCGAGCTCGGTCGCGAACGGGGCGGGAGCGAGGTCGACCGTGATGCCGGCGTCCTCGAGCTGCGCCTGGATGCGCTCGGCGAGCGGGGTGAACTCCACGCCGCCGACCGGGTAGTCGTTCGGGAACTGCAGCTTCAGCGTCTGACCGGTGTACCCGGCCTCGGCGAGCGCGGCCTTCGCCTTGGCGAGGTCCTGCTTCACACCGCCGTCGAGTGCGCCTTCGAATCCGGGCGGGATGACGCCGGTCGCCTGCACGGAGCCGGCACCGGCGAGCTCGAGCAGCGCGTCGTAGTCGAGCGAGTAGCGGATCGCCTCGGCGATCTTGACGTTCGCCAGCTCTCCGGCGACGGCCTCGGACTGGTTCAGCAGCAGGAAGATCGTCTGACCGGACGGGACGGAGTCGACCGTGATGTCGTCGCCGAGACCGGCGACCTGGTCGCCGTTGAGGTCCATCGCGACCATCGAGTCGCCGCCCTTGAGGTTGGCGAGCTGAGTGGCGCTCTCCGAGACGTTGCGCACGACGACGCGCTTGTAGGCCGACTCCTCGTCGCCGTTGTACTCGTCGTTCTTCGTCAGCACGACCTGCGAGCTGAGGTCGAGCGTGTCGAGCACGAAGGGTCCGGAGCCCGCGGATGCGCCGTCGAGGAACTTCTGCGCCGTGTCCGTGCCGTCGGTGGTCCCGCCGTTCTCGATCACGACGTCGGAGTTGACGATGCCGAGCGCCGGGTTCGCGAGGATCGCCGGCAGCTGGAGCAGCGGGGTCTCCGAGGTGAACTGGATGGTCTTGTCGTCGACCTCGGTGATGGTGAGGCCGCCGAGGAGGAAGTTCGGCTTGGCGTCGGCCATGCCCTGGATGCGCTGGAGCGAGAAGACGACGTCTTTCGCCTCGATCGGCGAGCCGTCGGAGAAGACGCGGTCGCCCTCGAGCGTGAAGGTGAACTCGGTCGCCTCGTCGTTCTGCTCCCACGATGCGAGTCCGGGGACAGGGGTGGAGACGTCGGAGCCCTCGAAGTCGACGAGGGTCTCGTACAGGGCCTTCGCGATCATGTTGCCGGTCGGGTCGTAGGTGTGACCCGGGTCGGTGGTCTCGATCGAGAACGCGGTGTCGATGACGAGGGAGTCGGAGCCGGAGGACTGCTCGCCGTTGCCTGCCGAGTTCCCTCCCGAGCAACCTGCGAGCGCCAGGAGCGCGACGGCTCCGAGCGCGATGACCGGCGTGATACGGCGTGACGACATGAGGGCCTCCAAAGGCGAGGAGTACATTCGGGTGAGTCGCCACCGATGTGGACGACCGTGGATCAGATTCGCATCATATGCGACGATGTGTCCAGCAAGTGCGGGTCACACCGACACGCTCTGTCCAGAACCTCGGATGTGGAGAGCAATATGTCCAGCAAGGATGCGGAACCGTCGAAGCATTCTGGACGAAGTGCCGCCCCTTTGGACGAGACCGCATACAGAATCCTCGAAGTGCTCCGGGATAACGGTCGTGTCTCGATCGCCGCCCTCGCGGATCGGGTCGGGATCTCGCGGGCGAACGCCTACACGCGGGTCGAGTCGCTGGTCCATGACGGCGTGATCACGGGCTTCAGCGCCCGGGTGGATCAGGCGAAGGCGGGGCTCTCGATCGGGGCGCTCGTGTTCGTCACGGTGATGCCCCAGGCGTGGACCTCGTTCCGGGAGCGCGTGCTGGAGATGCCCGACGTGGAGTGGTGCGCCATCACCACCGGGGAGCACGACGCGATGCTGCTCATCCGTGCCGTCGACGTCAGCGGCGTGCACGAGTTCTCCACCGGGGTCATCGCCCAGCTGCCCGAGGTGCGCACGGTCGTCAGCGTCGTCGTGCTCGACGAGGTGATCCGCCGGCCCTATCTGCTGCCGGCCGATCTGCCGGAGCGCAGCACGGAGATCCCGCTCGGGATGACGCGCTGGACGCCGGCCTCACCCGGCCGCGACGCCCTGCCGCCCCGCTGAGCGTTCCGTCTCGGTCGCTGCGCTTCGTTCGCTCAACGACCGGTCGCGGTCGTTGAGCGAGCGAAGCGAGACGAAACGCCGTCAGACCGCGATCTCCTCGCACACGCTGAGCTGCGGGAGGCCGTGCATCTCGTAGTGCTCGACCAGGCGGATGCCGCCGTCCTCGGCGAGTTCCAGCTCGCTCTCGCCGTCACCCGTCACGACCGATCCGTCGGCGACGAGCACGTGTACGAAGGACACCCAGATCGTGTCGCCGGTGCGCGTGCCGACGAACTTGCCGAAGGTGACCGTGTCGCCCTCGTATCCGCCCCAGATCGCGCCGTCGCGCTCGAAGTACTCGAAGATGCTGGGCGATTCGGGGTCGACCGCCGAGGTCGTGGACGAGATCATCCGGAAGCGGCGGCCATGGAGGGAGGGGAGGGTTGCTGTCGCAGTCACATCCTCGATTATGCGGGATGGCGTCGCAGCCCGGATGCGACCGGGTTCCTGCCGCAGGGGCTCGCGGCCCCGCCGAGGATCACCCGGAACAGGTGAACGAGGCCATCCCCGACCGCGGAAGCGTGCCTACGCTGTGCCGCAGGAGGCGCCCTGACGTCGCGCCGCGATTCCGAGGAGTGAGCATGACCGAGCCCCAGCGTTCCAGCCTTCCGATCCCCGACCTGGCGTACTCCGGCACGGTGACCTTCGACGCGACCGACCCCGACACGGCGTTCCCGCCGATTACCCCCGTGCGCCCGCCGAAGGGTGCCCCCAACGTCCTCGTCGTGCTCATCGACGACACCGGGTTCGGCGCGTCGAGTGCGTTCGGCGGCCCCGTGCACACGCCCAACTTCGAACGTGTCGCCGCCGCGGGCCTGAAGTACACGCGCTTCCACACCACGGCGCTGTGCTCGCCGACGAGAGCGGCGCTGCTCAGCGGGCGCAACCACCACACCGTGGGCATGGGCGGCATCACCGAGATCGCGACCTCGGCGCCCGGATACAGCTCGCTGCGGCCCAACAGCTGCGCCCCGCTCGCCGAGACGCTCAAGCTCAACGGCTACAACACCGCCCAGTTCGGCAAGTGCCACGAAGTCCCGGTGTGGCAGGCGAGCGCGATCGGACCGTTCGACGGCTGGCCCTCTCCGGGCAACGGCTTCGAGTATTTCTACGGCTTCATCGGCGGCGAGACCAACCAGTGGTACCCCGCGCTCTACGAGAACACCACTCCGGTGGAACCCTGGGGCACTCCCGAAGACGGCTATCACTTCATGGGCGACATGACCGACAAGGCGATCGCGTGGACGCGGGAGCAGAAGATGCTCGCCCCCGACGTGCCCGCGTTCACCTACTTCGCGCCCGGCGCCACCCACGCCCCGCACCACGTTCCCGCTGAGTGGGCGGACCGGTACAAGGGCGAGTTCGACCAGGGCTGGGATGAGATCCGCAAGGAGACCTTCGCCCGCCAGCTCGAGCTCGGCGTCATCCCGCCGGATGCCGTCCTCACCGAGCGCAGCGCCGGCATCCCCGCGTGGGATGACATGAGCGACCTCATCAAGCCCGCCCTCGCGCGACAGATGGAGGTGTACGCGGGATTCCTGTCCTACGCCGACCACCACGTCGGCCGCCTGCTCGACGCGTACGAGGAGCTCGGCATCCTCGACGACACCCTCGTCTACGTGATCATCGGCGACAACGGTGCGAGTGCGGAGGGGTCGATGCACGGCACGACGAACGAGGGCTTCACGATCAACCACATGAACGACATCGAGACCGAGCAGTACGTCGTCGATCACATCGACGACATCGGCACTCCCCGCTCCTACAACCACTACGCGGTGGGCTGGGCGCACGCGATGGACACCCCGTACCAGTGGACCAAGCAGGTGGCCAGCCACTGGGGCGGCACCCGCAACGGCACGATCGTCAGCTGGCCGAACGGCGGGGTCGAGAAGGGCGGCATCCGCAATCAGTTCTCGCACGTGATCGACGTCGCGCCGACCGTGCTCGAGGCCGCCGGCATCCCGGAGCCGACGACCGTCAACGGCGTGACCCAGCGCCCGTACGAGGGCACGCCGATGAACTACACGTTCGCGGATGCCGCCGCCGAGGAGCGACACGTCACCCAGTACTTCGAGATGGTCGGCAACCGTGCGATCTATCACAAGGGCTGGACCGCGGTGGCGAAGCACAAGGACCCCTGGCTCGGCTCCGACCACGGTCTCGACGACGACGTCTGGGAGCTCTACAACGTCGAGGAGGACTGGACGCAGTCGAACGACCTCGCCGCGCAGGAGCCGGAGAAGCTCGCCCACCTGCAGCAGCTCTTCCTCATCCAGGCCGCGCGTTTCAACGTGCTGCCGCTCGACATCCGCACCGCCGAGCGCTTCAATCCCGATCTCGCCGGTCGGCCCGTCCTCTCGCTCAGCGACACGCAGAAGTTCTATCCCGGCATGAGGCGGCTCAGCGAGAACACCACGATCAACATCAAGAACAAGTCGTGGACGGTCACCGCGCAGGTCTCGGTGCCGGATACCGGTGCGGAGGGCGTGCTGATCGCGCAGGGCGGAGCCTACGGCGGCTGGTCGTTCTACGCGAAGGACGGGCATCTGGCCTTCGCCTACAACCTGCTCGGCATCGACGTCGACATCGTCCGCTCCGACAGTCCGATCCCCGCCGGGGAGCAGGAGCTCCGCGCGCACTTCGCGTATGACGGCGGTGGACTCGCCAAGGGCGGCACCGTCACGCTGTACGTCGGCGAGGACAGGATCGGTGAGGGGCGCGTGCAGAAGACGATCCCGTTCCAGTTCACGTTCGACGAGACGGTCGACGTCGGCTGCGATCTGGCCTCCCCGGTCTCACCCGACTATCCGGCGGCCGGGAACGCATTCACCGGAACCCTCCAGTGGGTGCGCATCGACCTCGGCGACGACGATCACTCGCACCTGATCGACGACGAGCACAAGCTCGCGGTGGCGATGCTCAAGCAGTAGCGCCGGAGCCCAGGCGCCACTCGTCCTCGAGGAGCGCGTACACGAGGAGCGTGGTCCACTCCCCCTTGAACCACTCGCTCTCCACGAGCCGTGCCTCGCGCCGGAAGCCGAGCCGCTCGACGACTCGCGCGGACGACGTGTTGCGGTCGTCGATGCGCGCGACGATCCGGTGCAGTCCCAGGCCGTCGAAGCCGAGGGCGAGCAGCGCTGCCACCGCCTCGGTCGCATAGCCGCGCCCGCCGGCCCGGGGGTCGAAGATGTAGCCCACCTCACCGGCGCGGTCGGTCTCGCTGCGCCAGAACAGCACCACGTCGCCGAGGAGCGCTCCGGTCTCGCGGTCCTCCACCGCCAGGGAGACCGCGTCGCCCTCCTGCGCGAACCGCGTGTTCGCCCAGGTCGTGGCGATGCGCCGCTCGACGTCGGCGAGGGTCAGCGGCTCGTACGGCACGTAGCGCACCGCATCCGGATCGGACTTGTACGCGTGCATCGCCTCGGCATCCGCGAGCACGATCGGGCGCAGGAGCAGGCGCGCGGTGCGGATCGGGAACTCCGGGGCGTGGCCGGTCGACGCGTGGACGGTCGGCGCGACGGCGTCCGTCCGTGCACCGCGCAACCGGCTCGCCGCCCAGACCAGTGCCCCTGCCGCCAGGATTGCGGCGAGCAGCCCGGCGATGTGGAGGAGCAGCGACGTGATCCCACGTTCGGGGAGGAGGAATCCGTAGGGCACCCATCCGTCGGTCGCGCCGCGCATGAGCACGACGGCGAGCCACAGGATCGGATACGGCAGGAGCAGCCACAGCCGACTCCAGGGAAGACGCGCACGGTCACGGCTCAAGAGCCAGTCCAGGGCGAACAGCACCGGGAAGATCGCATGGAGGAGGGCGCTCATCCAGGGCGGAGCCGATCCTGTGCCCGGCACGAGGACGTTGTAGACCACCGCCACGACGATCAGGTAGGCCGTCGCGATTCCCCGCAGCAGGATGAGTGCGCGGGACACCCCACGACCCGCGACCACGACCGCCCCCGTCACGACCAGGAGGAGGGCGGCGAGCAGACTCGTCTGGTTGGTGAAGTAGCCGAAGTAGTCGAACGGATTCCCGTCGCCCGCCTCGAGGCGCAGCGTGTAGCCGTACCCGAGGACGCCGATGACCGCGGCTCCGACGACGATGCGGGCGATCGCCCACGCGAAGGCGGACGGGGGCACGGTGTCGGACTTCACGTCGACAGCCTAGGAGGCCATCCTGCGGATCGATGTCCACGCACGGCGGAGACGACCGTGTTGGGTAGCGTGGGGGCATGGAGTGGATATCTGATCCCTCGACGGGGACGTGGCTGCGCGAGCGGATCGACGAGAGCTACGAGACCATGCACGGCGTCGTCCCGCGAGGCTTCCCCGCCTACGCACGCATCCTGCATCCGGCGATCGTCCGGTCCCTGCGGGGGCGTGCGATCCCGACATCCGACGAGTGGGAGCGGGTTTCGGACAAGGAGCGGAGCGCACTCTTCGATCAGCTCGTCGCCGATCCGGTGACGTGGGCGCAGACCGCAGAGGTCTTCGGCACCGTCCTGCATCCGCTGGCGCAGTGGCAGCGGATCGTACGTACTCCGGAAGATGCCGACTGGGGCTCGCGGATCGCCCCCGACGGTCGTGAGTTCCTCGCCCCGAACGACGGCGAGGTCGAGCCCGAGCTCCTGACGACGATCGCCTCGCACCTCATCGCGCACACGGAGACGCCGGATGCCGGCGTGGCCGCGCTCTGGGAGGGTCGCGGCGGTCTGGTCGGCTTCTTCGGCCACACGCCCTCGCGCGGCTTCCTGACCTTCTCCGACGACCCGAACCATCAGGCGATGCTCGACCGCAGCGTGCACGATCCGTTCAACAACGCGTTCCGCAAGCCCACCTGGCAGGAGGGCATCCTCTCGCGGGAGATCTCCGAAGGACCCCGGTTCGAGCTTCCGGGGAGATCGCACGTGCTGTTCTCCGCGGCGCCCCGTGCCTTCGCCGATCCGGATTGGGTGCTGCATGTCCCGTGGCGCGACCGTCCCGCCGAGGAGCACGGCCTCCCGCCGGCGGCGCAGAGTCCGAGCATCCTCTGGCCGGAGGACCGCGCCTGGGTGATGGTGAGCGAGGTCGACTACGACTCGACGATCGTGTCCGGCTCCCCCGCCCTGATCGCGGCGCTCTGCGCGGACGACCGCCTGGAGGCGTTCCCGATCCCGGAGGGGGCCGACCTGACCTGGGGCGGCGACACGGTGAACCGGTGACGTCGCCGCAGACGTTCGACGCCCGCCCCCTCACCGAACCGGTCGATGCGGCAGCGGTGCGCGCCTTCGCGGCAGAGCTGCGTTCCCGGCAGTCGACCTCGATGTCGGCCTCCACGATCATCGGCATCGTCGCGGTGGCGATCGCGGCGGTCGTCCTGCTCCCGATCCTGGTGACCCTGTTCGTGAGTCTCGCATCCTTCGGCGACTCCGCGGCGTCGGCGGCGATCCCGCTGGTGCTCATCGCCCTCCTCCTCGCGGCGGTGGGGGTGATGATCTGGCTCGGGGTGCGCAACGCACAGGCGACCCGGTACCGGCTGCACCGCTTCGCACAGGCGAACGGCATGACGTACGAGCCGAAGGTCGTCGACCCGCCCCTGCCCGGCATGATCTTCAGCCTCGGCCGGTCACGCCAGTCGACGGATCTGGTCCGGGGGTCGCGGCCCCGCTTCGTCGAGTTCGGCAACTACCAGTACACGGTGCAGTCGGGGAAGAACTCCACGACCTACCGCTGGGGGTACGTCGCCGTGAAGCTCGACGTGCCGCTGCCGAACATCGTGCTCGATGCGAAGGGCAACAACGGCTTCGGCTCGAACCTGCCGGCGTCGTTCCAGAAGGCGCAGCGGCTGTCGCTCGAGGGCGACTTCGATCAGCACTTCACGCTGTACTGTCCCGCCGGATACGAGCGGGACGCCCTGTACCTGTTCACGCCGGACATCATGGCGCGGTTCATCGACAACGCGGCCGAGCTCGACGTGGAGATCGTCGACGACTGGCTGTTCCTGTACACGCAGCGCAAGGCATCGACGCTGGACCCGGCGACCTGGGCCTGGCTGTTCGGCGCGGTCGGCGCCCTCCTGACGAAGCTCGACCAGTGGGCACGCTGGCGTGACGAGCGGCTCGTCGCCGAGAACGCGGGCGTGGCGGTGCCGGCGATGTCGCCGAGCGCCGCGCTCCCCTTCGCACCCCCGGTGGGGCTGCTCACGCCGCCGCCCGGCGTGGCGCCGCAGGGACGACGGCTGAAGCGCGGAGGCACCTGGCTGCCGATCATCATCGTGATCGGCTTCGTCGCGTTCTGGATCCTGAGCCGGATCAACTGACGCGGACCCGAGTGTGGGGGTGGGTGTCGGCTGGGGACCGAACTCCCACCCCATCCCCCCTCGGGATCGAAAGAAGATCGACTCTCCCTCCGCATGACGGCTGTGCCGTCCCGCCCGCGGTCAGCTGGGGACTGACGCTGCTGGGCGTATACGAGAATGGTATACCGGATGGGGTTGCATCACGTTGCATCCATGCAGGGGAATGCGCTTTCGCGCACGGCCTCAGCGCCGAGCACCGCTGCGGAGGATGCCCCATCGCTCCACGAGCTGGTCGAGCGCACGGTCGAGCGACCGCCAGGCGTCCGCGTCGCGCATGGCCGCACCGATCCGCTGGGCGTTCGCGCGGAACGACGGGTCGGACCGCACGAGATGCACGGCGCGTGCCACCTGGGCCGGGGTGGCGGTGCTCGTGCGCAGGTTCACGCCCGCACCCGACCATCCGACCCGGGCGCAGACCTCGACCTTGTCCTCGGTCTGCCCCGCGACCACGAGCGGGATGCCATGGGCGAGGCCCTGCTGCACGCCGCCGTAGCCGCCGTTGGTGACGAGCACGTCGACGAGCGGCAGGAGCTTGTCGTAGGGGAGGTACTCGGCGACGCGGACGTTGTCCGGCAGCTTCCCGGCGAGCGCATCGACCGACCGTCCGCCGGTCGACACGACGACGAGGGCGTCGGATGCCGCGAGCGCCGCGATCGTCGGGACGACGAGCTGCCCGAAGTCGGAGTTGGCGATGGTGCCCTGCGTCACGTGCACCACAGGACGGGTGCCGTCGAGATCGGACCACCACGTCGGCACCGCGGGGTCGGAGGGCGAAGGGGGCAGCGGCCCGGCGAAGTGCACGGTCGCCGGAAGATCGGCACGCGGGTACTCGAACTCGGGCACGGTGAACTGCACGTAGGCGTCCGCCCGGCCGGCCCAGTCGAGCACGAACCCGCCGAGGTCGCGCCCCACCTCGCGTCGCGCCATCGCGTCGGCTTCCTTCTGGATGCCGCCGAAGATCGCGCGCTCCGCGACGGTGCGCAGAACCGAGTTCCGCAGGCGGCCGATCGGCCCCGGCAGGGGCGGGACCCCGAGCCCGAACGGCGCCGTGTCCCTGCTGCGGGCGCCGAGGGGGAAGATGCCGAGCACGACCACGGGCGGTCGTTCGTGCGCGGGCAGCAGCTGCAGGAGGGCACCGCCGACGAACAGCGGCTCGGTGAGCACGGCATCGACCGGGCGGGCCTCCAGCTCCGCGCGGACGGCGGCGAGCTGCGCGGCGCCGGGCCGCACGAAGAGGTTGCTCATGTCGAAGCGCAGCGCCGCGGGTCCGGTGAGCCCCACGCGCTCGGGGAAGGCTCCGTCCGCGTCGTCGAGATCGACATCGGCGTCGGCGGGGAGCGGAAGGAAGCGCGCCCCGGTCGACTCGACGCGCTCGGCGTAGCGGCTGCTGGTGAGGAAGCTCACGTCGTGACCGCGGGACAGCAGGTGGCGGGCGATCTGCAACAGCGGCACGACGTGGCCGTGTGCGGGCGTGCAGGTGATGAGGTAGCTGGACATGGACGGTTCTTTCCCTAAGATTGAATGTACCGTCGTAGTATTCATCACCCCGATAGGAAAGTCAATGGTTGAGGCAGCTCCTCGCGCCTACCGATCCGAACTGCGCGCCCGTCAGGCCCAGGAGACACGGGCCCGGATCGTCTCCGCATCCGCCGCCCTGTTCGCGTCACAGGGCTATCAGGCGACCACGATCGCCGCGATCGCGCGTGAAGCGGGGGTCTCCGCCGAGACCGTCAAGACCACGGCCTCGAAGGCCGAGCTGCTGATCGCGGCGTTCGAGGTGACGTTCTCGGGATCGGAGGCCGCCGAGTCCCTCACCGACACCGAGGTCGCGGCCGGCGTGCTCGACCTCCCGGACGACGCCTTCCTCGACGCGGTGCTCACCCAGATCACCACCGCGAACGCGCGCGGACACGGCCTGTGGACCGTGCTCCTCGGGGCCGCGCTGTCCGACCCCGTGGTCGACGAGGCGCTCGGGCGGATCCTCGAGCACCGCCGCGCGGACTATCGCCGCCTGGTGTCCGAGCTGCTCCGGCGGGGGATCGCGGGGGCCGGGATCGACGAGGCCGCCGCCGCCGCGGCACTGTCCTTCCTGCTCTCGCCCGAGAGCTACCAGCAGCTCGTCGCCCAGTCCGGCTGGACGTCCGACCACTACGCGACCTGGCTGCGCGCTGCGGTCCTCAGCGAGGTCGCGTCGGGTCACTGAATCCGGAGCGCCGGCATCCGCTCACCGCACGAGCGTTGCGCGCGCATCCTTCGTCAGCAGGTACAGCGTGCGCCGCGCGCCGGGAAACGCCGTGAATCCGCACCGCTCGTAGAACGGCACCACATCGTCGTTGATCGCGTGAACCAGGACCGCGTGGATGCCGATGGTCTCGGCCGCGTCGAGAGCCCTGAGCGTCGCATGCTGCAGGAGGGAGACACCGAGGCCGCGGCCCGCGAACGACGTCAGCGACGGAGGCCGAAGTACTCCAGCTCCGCGTCGTTCAGCATCCGCGACCGGATCAGGAACCGCATCCCCGTCGGACCCTCGACGGAGAACCCCGCGCCTCGCCCCGGCACCACGTCGATGGTCAGGTGCGTGTACTTCCAGTACTCGAACTGCGACTCCGACATGTACACCTCGACCGGCGCCTCCAGGCCGACGTCGAGTCCGCCCAGGAGCACGTCCCCGGGTCCGGTGAGGAACATGCCGAGGGGATAGCACATGGGCGATGAGCCGTCGCAGCACCCGCCCGACTGGTGGAACATGAGCGGTCCGTGCTGCCGGGTCAGCTCGCGCACGAGGGACGCCGCGGCATCCGTCACGTCGACCCGCTGGTAGGTGCCGATGCTGACCATGGTTCGTCCTTCCGGGGACGGGTCCGGGCGGACGCGGGGAGCGTCCGCCCGGAGAGTGCGGATCAGAAGAAGCCCATCGGGCCTTCCGCGTAGGAGACCAGGAGGTTCTTGGTCTGCTGGTAGTGGTCGAGCATCATCTTGTGGTTCTCCCGCCCGACGCCCGACTGCTTGTATCCGCCGAACGCCGCGTGCGCCGGGTACTGGTGGTAGGTGTTCGTCCACACACGTCCGGCCTCGATCGCCCGGCCCGCACGGTAGGCCGTGTCGCCGCTCCGGCTCCACACCCCCGCACCCAGCCCGTACAGGGTGTCGTTCGCGATGGAGATCGCGTCGTCGAAGCCGTCGAACGAGGTGACCGACAGCACCGGGCCGAAGATCTCCTCCTGGAAGATGCGCATGTCGTTCGTGCCCTCGAACACGGTCGGCGCGACGTAGAATCCGTCGCTGAGGTCGCCGCCGAGATCCACCCGCTCGCCGCCGGTGAGCAGTCGCGCACCGCCCTGCTTGCCGATGTCGATGTAGCTGAGGATCTTCTCCAGCTGGTCGTTCGACGCCTGCGCGCCGATCATGGTGGCGGGATCCAGCGGGTTGCCCTGCACGACCTTGCCGACCCGCTCCAGCCCGTCGGCCAGGAAGCCGTCGTAGATCGACCGCTGGATGAGCGCCCGCGACGGACACGTGCACACCTCCCCCTGGTTGAGCGCGAACATCGTGAAGCCCTCGAGCGCCTTGTCGTAGAACGGGTCGCTGGTCGAGCGCGCGACGTCTTCGAAGAACACATTCGGGCTCTTGCCTCCGAGCTCCAGCGTGACCGGGATGAGGTTCTGCGAGGCGTACTGCATGATCAGTCGTCCGGTCGTGGTCTCGCCCGTGAAGGCGACCTTGCGGATGCGCTTGTGCTGCGCGAGCGGAGCGCCCGCCTCGATGCCGAATCCGTTGACGATGTTCACGACGCCGGCGGGCAGCAGGTCCCCGATGATGTCGAACAGGAAGAGGAGCGACGCCGGGGTCTGTTCGGCCGGCTTGATGACGACGCAGTTTCCCGCGGCGAGCGCGGGCGCCAGCTTCCAGACGGCCATGAGGATGGGGAAGTTCCACGGGATGATCTGTCCGACCACCCCGAGCGGCTCGTGGAAGTGATACGCCACGGTGTTCTCGTCGAGCTGGCTGATCCCGCCCTCCTGCGCCCGCAGCACGCCGGCGAAGTAGCGGAAGTGGTCGACCGCGAGGGGGATGTCAGCTGCCAGGGTCTCGCGCACCGGCTTGCCGTTCTCCCACGTCTCGGCGACGGCGATCTCCTCGAGGTGCTGCTCGATGCGGTCGGCGATGCGGTTGAGGATCACGGACCGCTCGGCCGGGCTGGTCTTGCCCCAGCCCGCGAACGCCTGCCAGGCGACGTCGACCGCGCGATCGATGTCTTCGCTGGTGCCGCGGCCGACCTCGGTGAAGGGCTTGCCGTTGACGGGGCTCACGTTCTCGAAGTACTGGCCCTTCACGGGGTCGACGAACTCGCCGCCGATGTAGTGGCCGTACCGCGGACGGTAGTTCGCGAGGGCACCCGGCTGACCGGGAGCGGCGTAGGCGAGGGACACGTCTTCTTCGACGATGCTCATGGGGGTCTCCTTCGACGGGCCGCGCTTCGGTTCACGGCTGTCCTCCGAAGGTAGGTCTCGCGGGGTTGCGCCCCGATGCGCAACGTTGCGCCCGGTTGCATCCCTCAGTCGGTCTCGAGGCGCTCGATCCGCGCGACGAGGCCTGCGCGCTTCGGTGACCGGGCGGGGAGCATCTCCAGTGCGAGGCGGAGGGCTTCGGCATCGCCCTGCCCCTCGGGGATCTCGGCGTAGGCGAGCAGGACATCGAGGCTCGCTTCGGACAGCATCGCCTCTCGCAGCGCCGATCGCACCGACTCGCGGAACTCCTCCACGCCCGGCGACGTCGACTCCGGCAGCACCGGTCCCCGATACGCGGTGAGCGCGACCCGGTGAGCACCGCGATCGAGCAGGGACAGCACGTCGTGCGCATCCGTGTCGAGGGGAACGGGAAGGCGATAGGGACGGGAGTCGGGCACCAGATCGGGCGCGGAGCGTTCGAGCACCTTGCGCAGACGGACCATCTCCGGGCGCAGGGTGTCGGGCGAGACCCCGGAGCCGTACACGAGCTCGCAGAGGCGCTCGGCCGAGAGGCCCTGACGATGCACGGCGAGCATCAGCAGGATCGCCGCGTGCCGTGCGCTGAGTTCGATCATCGACTCGCCGTGCGCGGACTCGGTCTCCAACCGCGCCCGGTCGCGACCGAGCACATGCAGGGTCGCGCGGGCGGTCGTGAGAGCGCGTGCCTTCGGCGTGGTCGCTCGGAGTCGCGGTTCCTCGCTCCGCGCGCGCAGACGGGCCACCATCAGCTCCGACTCGACAGCGCGGGCCGTCGCATCCACCAGCAGCCGCGCCTGCAGCGAGACGACCTCCGGCCCACCGGTGATGTCGATGACACCGAGCACCCGCTTCGTCTCCGGGTCGCGAACCGGAGCGGCGGTGCACGACCACGGATGCACGAGGCGGTTGTAGTGCTCCGCGCCGCGGATCTGCACCGACTGGCCGAGAGCGAGTGCGGTTCCGGGCGCGCTCGTGCCGACGGCTTCCTCCGACCAGTTCGCCCCGGCGACGAAGCCCATGCCGTCGGTGAGCGAGCGCAGCTGATCGTCGCCCTCGATCCACAGCAGGCGGCCGGCCTGGTCGCCGACCGCGATGATCACTCCGGTGTCCTCCGCCTCGCCCGGCAGCAGCAGCGCGCGGATCATGTCCATGACCGAGGCGAGCGGATGGGCGAGCCGGTAGGCCTCGAGCTCGTCGCTGACCAGTTCGAGCGGCGGGGCACCCTCGGGGCCGACGCGACCGCGCCAGGACCGCTCCCACGACTCGCGGACGAGGGGCCGCACCTCCTGCAGTCGCCGGTCGTCGAGGTTGCCGGCGAGCAGCTCCTCATGCGCACGCTCGATGAGAAGTCGCGAGGTCGGGGGGAGGGACTCGCGAGATACCTGCCACGGCGCAGACACAGCGGTCTCCGATCGTCGAGAGCGTGCGTTGCCTCAGTGTACGAGCAGCGCGCCTCGGAGGGAACACCCCACCGTGTCAGCGGATGAGCCCGGCGACGAGGTCGTCGATCACCTCGTCGGTGGAGGTATCCGGATCGATCGGCGTGGTGAGCCTGTCGAGCAGCAGTCCGTCGATCGCATAGTGGAACAGGGCGATCTCACGCCGACCGCCGGGAAGGCCCGCCGCGGTGTTGAAGGCCACGTCGCCGTCGAAGCCGGCGCGCTGCCAGGCACCCAGCACCGCGGCGACCTCCGGACGCCGCGCACTCTCGAGTCGCAGCTCGAACAGCGCGAGCGTCACGTCCCGATCCTCGGTCAGCCGCCGCACGATGTCGCGGATGTAGTCGGCGAAGAGCGCGCGGCCCGGGGTCGCCGGCGCACGCCGCTCCAGGTCGTCCGGGGTCGGTGCGAGGCGTTCCCCGATGCGCTCGACGAGTCCCTCGATGAGGGCATCGCGACTGCGGAAGTAGTTCGAGGTCGTCCCGGTCGGAACCTGCGCGGCGATGTCGACCGCGCGGTGTGTGAGGCCCCGCGATCCCTCTCGGGCGAGGACCGTGAGGCCGGCATCCGCGATCGTCCGCCGGCGGGAGTCGTTCTTGACCATGAGGGAACCCTAGCGCAATCACTACGCCTGTTGTACTCTAACTGCGACAGCTGTAGTGATTGGAGAATCATGCGAGAGCTCGTGTACTACGCGGCCGTCACCCTCGACGGCTACATCGCCGGCCCGAACGGCGAGTTCGACGCGTTCCTCGTCGAGGGAGATCACATGGCCGGGATCAACGCCCGCTTCGCCGACACCCTCCCCACCGTCGCCGCCGAGGCGCTCGGCATCCCGCAGACGCGCGAGGTCTTCGACACGGTGCTGATGGGATGGAACACCTACCGCGTGGGCGGCCTACCGAGCCCGTACGCGCACCTGCGTCAGATCGTGTTCAGCCGCACGAGGACCGCGGAGGCCGAGAGCCTGGAGGTCACGGCGGAAGACCCGGTGACCGTGGTTCGTCGACTGAAGCAGGAGGAGGGCGGCGCGATCTGGCTCTGCGGGGGCGGCGCTCTGTCCGCGACCGTGGCCGACGAGATCGACCGCCTCATCCTCAAGCGGCAGCCTCTGCTGTTCGGCTCGGGCATCCCGCTGTTCGGCGACCGCCCGTACCGCCCCGAGCGGTTCGACCTCGTCGAGACGGTCGCCTACGAATCCGGTGTCGTGTTCACCGAGCTCGAGCGCCGACGCCAGGGGGCGACGACGAGAGACGCGGGTGCTAGCATTCTGCTGTCAGGAGGGTGAACATGGCGACCGTGACCATTCGGAATCTCGGCGACGATGTCGTCGACGCGCTGAAGGAGCGTGCCCGACGCAACTCCCGGTCCATGGAGGCGGAGGTGCGCGACGTGTTGACGAGACTGGCCCGGAACGGTGGCAGCGGGCTCGAAGCCGACCTCGCGCAGCGCATGGCACGTCCGCGTCGGTGGTCGGTCCCATCGAGCGAGATCATGGCGAGAGTCGACGCGAACCCGTCGACCCCGGAACAGGCCAGGCTGCGACGGGAATGGGCGGAAGAGCTGGAGGCGGACAGGCAGGACCCCTTCTTCCTCGACACGTTCCGCGACCCGTGGGAGAGCCGTGATCCTTCTTGACACGAACGTGCTGATCCAGCTCGACACGGTGCGGTTGCCCCCGGACGACGTGGCTCTGAGCGCCATCGCCTACGCCGAACTGCAGCTCGGGGTCGAGCGCGCGACGGATCCGGTTCTCCGCCGCCGTCGCCGCAACGAACTGATGCGCCTCTCCTCACTCCTCGAAGCCGACTGGCTCCCGTTCGATCAGGCCGCCGCGGACGGATACGCGCGTCTTGCCTCCGAGGTGATCCGGACCCGTCCCACGCACGCTCGGAGCAAGGACCTCATGCTGGCCGGGCACGCCTATGCCCTCGGCGCCGCGCTCCTCACCTTCGACCCGAAGGACTTCGAGCTCGTGGCCGATGAGGTCGAGATCATCGTCCCCGAGCTGCGCTGAGGGAGGTCAGCCGCGCGCGGCCCACCACTCCCGAAGGCGCTGCTCCGCGACCTCGGGCCCGAGCACGCCCTCGTCGAGACGCAGATCGAGCAGGAACTTGTACGCCTCTCCGACCTCGCGCCCCGGCGTGATGCCGAGCACCTCCTGGATGCGGTTGCCGTCGATCTCCGGACGGATCGAGTCGAGTTCCTCCTGCTCGCGCAGCGTGGCGATGCGCGACTCGATGTCGTCGTATGCGCCCGCGAGGCGGCCGGCCTTGCGCTTGTTCCGGGTGGTCACGTCGGCACGGGTGAGGATGTGCAGGCGCTCCAGCAGGTCGCCCGCGTCGCGCACATAGCGCCGCACCGCGGCATCCGTCCAGGCCCCCTCGGCATAGCCGAAGAAGCGCAGGTGCAGTTCGATGAGCGTCGCGACGGCGTCTGTCGTATCGGTGTCGAACCGGAGGGCCTGCAGCCGTTTGCGCGCCATGCGCGAGCCGACGACGTCGTGGTGGTGGAAGGTGACCACGCCCCCGGCCTCGAGCTTGCGGGTGCGCGGCTTGCCGATGTCGTGCAGGAGGGCGGCGATGCGGAGCGGCACGTCGGGCGCGGCGCCGGGGTGCCGGGAGTGCTCGAGCTCGATGGCCTGGCTGAGCACGGTCAGGGAGTGCTCGTAGACGTCCTTGTGGTGATGATGCTCGTCGACCTCGAGGCGCAGCTCGGTCACCTCGGGCAGGAACTCGTCGATCAATCCGGTGTCGACCAGAGCCCGGATGCCGCGCACCGGGTCGTCGGTCTGCATGAGACGCACGAGCTCGGACTGGATGCGCTCCGGGCTCACGATCTTCAGGGTCTCGCGCAGCTCGGTGATCGCCTCGGCCGTGGCGTCGTCGATGCGGAACCCGAGCTGGGCGCTGAAGCGCGCCGCGCGCAGCATCCGCAGCGGGTCGTCTCCGAACGAGACGCGAGGGTCGGCGGGGGTGCGCAGCACTCCCGCGACGAGGTCTTCCACGCCGCCGGTCGGGTCGACGAGCTTCACGGCGGGCACCTGCAGGGCCATGGAGTTGACCGTGAAGTCGCGACGCACGAGGTCGCCGTCGATCGTGTCGCCGAACTCGACGGTCGGCTTGCGGGTCACGCCGTCGTAGCTGTCGGCGCGGTAGGTCGTGATCTCCACCTGCTCACCCTGCACGCGGGCGCCGATGGTGCCGAACGCGCGGCCGATGTCCCACTGCGCGGTCGAGACCGGCGTGACGATCTTCAGGATGTCATCGGGCGAGGCGTTCGTCGTGAAGTCGAGGTCGTGCGTCTCCCGCCCCAGCAGCGCGTCGCGCACCGGACCGCCGACCACGGCGAGGTCGAACCCCGCCTCGGCGAACGACGCGGAGAGGGTGCGGACGACCGGATTCTCGGCGAGCGCGCCGAGACGGGCGAGGCCGTCGGCCATGTTGAGCATGGTTTCCAGCGTACCGGGGCGGGTGGGCGCATCCGGGTGGTTCCGGCGCGGTCGCCCCGCGCTACTGCGCCGCGAACCACCCCAGAGCCTGTCCGTAGATCGGAAGCGTCACGACCGCGACGATCTCGATCACCGCCACCGTCCCCGCCACGACCCACGCCCCGACGATGAGCGGGCGTCGCCGATCCGTGCTCTGACGACGCTGCCAGGTCGCGATGACCGCGAGCACCAGCGCCACGGGCGGCAACGGGCTCGCGAGGATCGCCAGCGCCGCGAACACCCGCCACGGATCCGATTCCCCCCGCGTTTCGACCTTCTCCAACCGCGCTATCTGAGCCAGGAGGCTCGATCGTGCGACGGCGAACAGCGGGGACGAGACTCGTCCTCGGCCGCGAGGCAACACGAGCGCCGCGACGATCATGACCGGCGGAAGCGCGATCAGCAGCCCATACGTCAGCCCGGTGAGGTACCGGCTCTGATCCTCCCCGCTGGCGAACCGCATCGCCGTGGTGGCGCCCTCGAGCACGACGACGACCGTGACCAGCGCCGGCGGCACCAGCACGATCACCGTGTCCAGGATCTTCGCCTGGAGCACGGAGGGGATCATCTGGGCGGCGGTGCCCAACGCGAACACCGACAGCGCCGTGGCGAAGAACGCGTACGCGGCCGTCAACCCCGCGTGCCCGATCATCCCGTGGACGAGAGCCGACCCGGCGCCGATCACCACGACGCCGGCAACGACCCCCTGGATGACGAGGGACCGCTTCGGGGATTGGTCTGCCCGGCCCGGTATGCGCGACACCGCCGCGCGCGTCCGTTCGATCGCCTCCGCGGTCCGCGTCGAGGCGAGGCTCAGCCTCACTGCTTCGAGGTCCGCCTGGGTCGCCGCATCCGCAGCGATCAGCAGCGCCAGCACTGCGCCGGCGGGGACGCCGAACATCTCCACCACATCGAGAGAGTTCACGGTGACGTTGGCGACGGCCGCGTTCACGAAGGTCGAGAGGGCGACGAATGCGGATGCCATCGCCACCACCGCCGCCATGCGTCCCCAGAACTGCCGATGCGCGACGGCATCCTCCGGCTCGACGTTCTCGTGGTCCCGGGGCATCCGGAGGAGAACCTGGAGGGCGATCGACGAGGGGAGCAGAAGCAGCAGTGCGGCACCTCCCTGCTGCCCGTCGAGCGTCGCCGGGGAGACCACCGAGACGGCCGTCTGCTGGGCTTCGGCAGCCGTCCTCGTCAACCACGCCAAGAGCACCTGCACGCCCACCAGGAGGGAGCCGACGAGCGCCGCCACACCGACAGCCCGTCGAAGGGAGCGAGCGTACTTCGTCTCCGCCGCGACCACGGCCTCGCCACGGACGGGGTCGCTCCTCACCTCCGCCGGTGCTTCGACGGTCGATGCGAAGAGACGATGCAGCACCCCTCCGAACCCTCTCCTGTCATCCCGGTCCGCCATGACACACCCCTCCCTGGTTGCCCGCTCCGCGGACGATATCGAAGGCGCGCACCGATCGATCACAGGCGCTCGGTTCCGCGGCGCCAAGATATCGGCTTCGAATCAGCCGCCGGGGTGCGCGCAACCGCGGCCGGACGTGGGTGCGGCGCGTGTCGCGACAGCCGTTCACCTCCCGGTCGCCCGGAGGTCAGGCCCCGGTCATCCCGCTTCGATGGGCTGGATGGGCCCCGTGCGGCTGAGCACGGAAACCCCCACCTCACAAAGGACTGACATGACCTCCCCCACCCCTGCGGTGCGGTGGCGGCGTCACGGACTGACGTCCGTCGCGCTCCTCGCCCTGCTCGGCGGCGCCGTCGTCGCCCCCGCGGCCCTCGCCGCACCCGATCCCGAGGTCCCGACGGGTTCGCTGATCACCGGCGAGACCGCCTGGCACTACCTCGACGACGGCTCCGACCCGTCTCCCGCGCCCGCCGCCCTGCGCGACTGGACGCTGCCCGCCTTCGACGACGCCGCGTGGAAGACCGCTCCCGGCTCGTTCGGCGCGAAGGGCGGAAAGCTCGCCCCGGTCGGCCCGCACACCCCGAAGACGCTGCTCAACCACTACCTCGACGGCACCAAGGCCCCGACCGTGCCGACCTACTTCTTCCGCACGACGTTCGAGCTCGAGGCGGGCGTGGCCGAACAGGTCGCCGCCCTGCAGAGCACGATCACCTACGACGACGCGATCATCGTCTGGATCAACGGCGAGGAGGTCGCGCGCTACGTCGACGGCCGCATCACCGACACCAAGAACGTCGAATACGCGGGCGACTCCAACGGCGACCCGCTCACGAGCACGTTCAGCGCCGAGGGCGAGCTGCTGCACGACGGCACGAACACCATCGCGGTGTCGCTGTTCCAGGACCGCGAGACGAGCTCCGACATCTACTTCGACATGTCGTCGCTCACCCTCGTCAAGGCGTCGGATCCCGGCACCCCCGTGGTCGCCGCGCCGACCCGCGTCATCCTCACCCCGACCGAGCAGCCTGCGGTCTCGCAGTCGTTCTCGTGGCTCGCCGGCGATGCCTCGCACACGGTCGGTCAGGTCGAGATCGCCCCGCCCGCCGGTGGCGACACCCGTACGGTCGACGCCTACGACGCGGGCGTCGTGAACGGCAACCCGAACAAGCACTTCTCGGCGACCGTCACGGGGCTGACCGCCGCGACCGAGTACCGGTACCGCGTGGGTCTCCCCGGCAGCTGGAGCGACTGGTTCTCGTTCCGCACGGCGGACCCGAAGGCGACCGACTTCCAGTTCATCTACTACGGCGACGCCCAGATCGGCCTCGACACCACGTGGCCGAGCGTCGTGAAGCAGGCCGAGGCCAACGCACCCCGGTCGATCGGCTCCGTGCACGCGGGCGACCTGATCAACACGTCGAGCAACGAGAACGAGTGGGTCAACTGGTTCAAGGGCATGAAGGACTCGGCCGTGCGCACCAACGTCATGGCCGCCCCCGGCAACCACGAGTACTCCGGCGACAAGCTGCTCACCGCCTGGAAGGCCGCGTTCGAGTACCCGCACAACAACCCGTCCACGAGCTCGATCGGCGAGCTGGCCGACCTGGCCAAGGGCGACTCCGCCGTCGCGCAGCAGTACCGCGCGTTCTTCGACCACTGGAGCTCGTTCGCCGCCGAGACCGCGTACTACACCGACTACCAGGGCGTGCGCTTCATCACCCTGAACGCGACCCGCGACACGACCTTCCTCACCCCGGCCGGACTCCCCTCCTGCACCGGTGCGGAGTGCCCGTCGTCGCAGATCGGCGTGCTGTGGACGCGCTTCCAGGCGGCATGGCTCGACCTGCTCCTGCAGAACAGCCCGTCGAAGTGGAACGTCGTCACGTTCCACCAGCCGGTGTTCTCGGCATCCGAGGGTCGTGACGAGCCGGTGCTGCGCGCCGAATGGCTGCCGGTCTTCCAGCGCAACGACATCGACCTGGTGCTCATGGGTCACGACCACACCTACGCCCGCGGCTACGTGAACACCGATGCCACCGATACCCCCGGAATCACCACCGGCCCGGTCTACGTCGTGTCGAACTCGGGCGCGAAGCACTACGACCTGGAGACCCCCGAGAAGAACGTCTGGACCAACAACGGCGCCACCCAGGTGCTGCGCGGCCAGGGCGTGACGACCTACCAGGTCATCGACGTCTCGAAGAACCAGCTGGTCTACCGCTCGTACCTCGCGGAGAAGCAGCCGGGCGCCACGACCGACCTCCCCGTCGGCGCCGTCTACGACACGTTCACCGTGACGAAGTCGGACGCCGGCGAGAAGTGGGTCACCGAGAAGGGCGTCACTCCCCCGGTCACTCCGGAGCCCGAGGTCCCGGCCGAGATCGAGCTGGGCGCGGCATCCGTGAAGGCCGGCGGCACGGTCACGGTGTCGGGCAGCGGCTTCGCGGAGGGCGCTGAGCTGCGGCTCGAGCTGCGCTCCGACCCGGTGCAGCTGGGCACGGTCACCGTCACGGCGGATGGCTCCTTCCAGCGCACGGTCACGATCCCGGCGAACACCCCCGCCGGTGCGCACACACTCGCCGTGATCCTCCCGGACGGCACCGAGGTCACCGCCGCGATCACCGTCACGGCGGCGCCCGGCGGTGGCGTGGTCGCTCCGGGTGACGGCTCGGGCGGTGTGTCGGACGGCGATCTCGCCACGACCGGTGCCGACAGCATGCCGTACATCGTCGCGGCGGTCGTGCTGCTCGCGGCCGGCCTCGGCCTGTTCGCGATGCGCCGTCGTCGCCAGCACGCCACGGTGGAGGCGACCGAGGCGGAGTAGCCCGCCTGGTCCGCACGAGGGTGTCGTCGGGGCTTCGGCCTCGGCGGCGCCCTCCGTCGCGCTGCGCGGGTGCGCCCGTGCCGAAACCCGGACGGACGTGCGTGTGCGCGGCGTGTCTCCCCTAGACACACCACCGGGCGCACGATCTGTCTCCGTCCGGGCCGGGCCCGGCACCTCGGGGCATCCCCGGACTGGGATAACCTTCACCCGAGTCCGTCCCCGGTGAAGGAGAACCCGTGCCCGCGAACGATGTGATGGCCGACGAGACCGATCGGATCGTCGCCGCGGCCCTGCAGGTGAACGGCCGCGCGTCGTGGGGAGAGATCGCCCGCGTGGTCGACCTCCCCGAGCGCACCGTGGCCCGACGGGGCCAGCGACTGCTCGACCGCGGACTCGTGCGCGTGTCCACGTACGTCGATCCTGCCCGCGTGCTGCATGCCCGCGCGGTGCTGTTCCGCATCACCACCGAACCCCACGCGCTGTGGCACGTCGCGCGCACGCTGGCGCGTCGGGCCGACGCCTCCTCGGTCTCGGTGCTGGAGGGCAGCAGCGACATCGCGGGCATGCTGCTCCCCCACGACGACGCCTCGATCCGCGAACTGCTCTTCACCGACTTCCCCGAGCTCGAGGGCATCGACTCGATCAACGTCACGACCGTTCTGAAGTTCTTCCGCTCGGGCCATGACTGGCGCGCGGGCGTGCTCACCGACGAGCAGGCGCGTCAGCTCGACGAGTCGTCCGGCTCCGAGGTCGACCCGGCGGATTCACTGAGCGAGGACGAGGAGGCTCTCATCCGGCTGCTGCTGAAGGACGGACGGATGCCGGTGGCCCAGCTCGCCCGATCGCTGGGCCTGAACGTCACGACCACCCGTCGGCGGATGGACTCCCTCAGCCGCCGCGGCCTGATGCACCCGCGCACCGAGGTCGTGCCGCGGCTCTTCGGCCTCGGGCTCGAGGCCCTCGTGTGGCTGCGGGTGCCGATGGCCCGACTGGAGAAGGTCGGCGCGGCACTCGCGGCCGCCCCCGAGGTGAAGTTCATCGCCGCGACGACCGGCACGTCGCAGCTGCTCGCGAACGTCCTCGTCAAGGACGCGGACGAGTTCTACGAGTTCCTCACCGGGCCCGCGGTCGCCGGTCACGACGGCCTCGAGGTCGTGGAGTCGCTGGTGGTCATCACTCCCGTGCTGCGCGGCTCGCTCATCGTCGACGAGGCACCCGAGGCGCTGGCCAACGACATGCCCACCGGCGCAATTCGGTTGTAGTCCGATTCTGTTACTGGCATGTAACGAAATGGCGAGATCGTTCGTGACAGCTTGACCTAGTGGCGAAATAGGGCGAGTATCCTCTCCAGGGCCATCACCCCTGGAGAGGACGACCGTGTTCACGGCTACTGGAGACGACTGGGCGGATCGCGCTGCGACCCTGTCCCTGCGCACGCGCATGTTCATCGACGGCGCGTGGGAGGAGGGCTCGGCCGAGCCCCTGGCACCCGTGAGCCCGCGAGACGGTCGTGTGCTCCCGCAGATCGCGGCCGCGTCGGCCGCAGACGTCGACCGGGCCGTCCGCTCGGCACGCGCCGCGTTCGACTCCGGCGCCTGGTCGCGCATCGCCCCCCGCGAGCGCGGACAGCTGCTGATCGCCTTCGCCCAGAAGATCCACGACAACGCCGAGGAACTCGCGCTCACGATCTCGCTCGAGATGGGCAAGCCGGTACGCGAGGCGCTGCAGACCGAGCTCCGTGCCGTCGTGAACTGCTTCCGCTGGTACGGCGAGGCCGCCGACAAGGTGCTCGACGAGATGCCGGTCACGGCTCCGGGGAGCCTGGCGCTCGTGACCCGCGAGCCCGCCGGTGTCGTCGCCGCCGTCGTGCCCTGGAACTTCCCGCTGACGATGACCGCCTGGAAGCTCGCTCCCGCCCTCGCGGTCGGCAACAGTGTCGTCCTCAAGCCTGCCGAGCACACCACGTTCTCGGCCCTCCGCCTCGCGGAGCTCGCCGTCGAGGCCGGCATCCCCGCCGGGGTGCTCAACGTCACCCCCGGCACGGGACAGGTCGCCGGCCGCGCGCTCGGCGAGCACCACGACGTCGATGTCGTCACCTTCACCGGATCCCCCGAGGTCGGCCGGATGTTCCTCGGCTACTCGGCCGCCTCGAACGGCAAGCGCGTCTGGCCCGAGCTCGGCGGCAAGACGGCCAGCCTGGTGCTGCCGGATGCCGACCTCGAGCGTGCGGTCCGCGCCACGGCCGACGGCTGCTTCTACAACCAGGGCCAGATGTGCACGGCATCCTCGCGCCTGCTCGTCCCCCGCTCCCAGTACGACCGCGCACTGGAGATCGCCGCCGAGGTCGCACGCACGAGCCTCCCCGCCGATCCGTTCGCCGTGGGCACCTCGATGGGTGCGATCGTGAGCGAGAAGCAGCTCGCGGGCATCGCCGGTTTCGTCGAACGCGCGGAAGCCGAGGGCGGCCGGCTCGTGGCCGGCAGCGCGGACCGCTTCCACGCCGTCGACGGCGGCAGCTACTTCGCCCCCGTCGTGCTCGGCGTCACGCCCCGGCACGAAGTGGCGCAGCGCGAGGTCTTCGGACCCGTGCTCTCCGTCATCGCCTACGACGACGTGGACGACGCGCTCGAGATCGCCAACGGCACCGAGTTCGGTCTCGCGGCCGCGCTCTGGAGCACCGACCTCAACGCCGTGCACACCCTGTCGCGACGCCTCCGCGCCGGCGTCGTGTGGGTCAACTGCTTCGAGGAGGGCGACATGACGATCCCCTTCGGCGGGGTCAAGGGTTCGGGCTTCGGTCGCGACAAGAGTCTGCACGCCCTGGAGAAGTTCACCGATCTGAAGACCACCTGGATCGAGCTCTCGTGACCCGCCCGTTCATCGGCGTCACCACCTGGCGTCGCTTCATCGACACCGACCTCGGCAACGGCCGCCCCGCCCACAGCCTGGGCACGGAGTACACCGCACCGGTCGAGGCCGCGGGGGGAGCCGTCGTGCTGCTGCCGCCGACCGCGGGCGTCGACGAGGTGCTCGACCGCCTCGACGGGCTCGTCCTCTCCGGCGGGGAAGACGTGCACCCCTCGCACTACGGCGCCGACCCCCAGGAGGGGAAGACCTACGACCCCGCCCGCGACGGCTTCGAGATCGCGCTCGCGCTCGGTGCCCGGGAGCGCGGTCTGCCCGTGCTGGCGATCTGCCGCGGGCTCCAGGTCAGCAACATCGCCTTCGGAGGGTCTCTCCTCGTCGACATCCCCCACACGGAGCACCACGAACCCGTGCGCGCTGCCGACCAGCAGCTCGCCGCGCGACACCCGATCACGATCGCCGAGGGCAGTCGTCTCGCCGCCCTCTACGGCACCCGGCAGCGGACCGTGAACACCATCCATCACCAGTCGATCGACGTCCCCGCCCCCGGCCTGCACCCGGTCGCCTGGGCTCCGGACGGGATCGTCGAAGCCGTCGAAGCCGACGGCGACTGGCCCTTCTGGGCGGTGCAGTGGCACCCCGAGAAGATGATCGACCCCGATGAGGCCGCAGAGGAGATGCCGCTGTTCGCGGCGTTCGTCTCGGCCGCCCGTGAACGAGCAGCGGAACACCCCGCTGCGGAGAAAGGAACACGATGACCAAGCAGGTCTTCCTCGAGTACGAGAACGGCGTCCGCGCCGTCGCCACCCTGTTCGAGGACCTCGCCCCTCGCACCTGCGAGGCCATGTGGGGTGCGCTGGAGAAGCCGGTCACCATGCAGGCCATGCACGCGATGTACGCCGGCCCCGAGGTGATGGTCGGGCTTCCCGAGGAGGCGCAGAACTTCGACCCCGAGGCCGTGCCCGCGGAGAACCAGCAGGTCGTGCCCGCACCCGGTGACCTGCAGTGGTACTGGCAGCGCCCGATGCAGATGGGCGGACTGCCGTTCGAGTGGTACGAGATCGGAGTCTTCTACGATCGTGGTGCCCGTATTCTCGGCCCGCTCGGATGGACACCCGTCAACATCTGGGCCGGCATCACCGAAGGACTCGCGGAATTCGCTCAGGAGAGCGCCGCGATCCGTATCGACGGAGCGAAGCAGCTCACCATCGGACGCCTGGTCTAGGCGTCTCTACCCCCCGTGCTGGACCCATCCCGAAGGAGCAGTGCATGAATACCCGAAGAATCCTCACCACCGGAGCGCTCATCGCCACCGGCGCCCTCGTCCTCGCCGGCTGCTCGGCCGGTGACGACAGCGCATCGTCCGGCGACAAGGAGTTCGCCGGCGAGACCATCGTCGTCACCTCGTTCGGCGGCGACTGGGAAAAGGCCTTCATCGAGGCCGTCGTCGATCCCTTCGAGGAGGAGACCGGCGCCAAGGTCGAGCTGATCACGCTGTACAGCGCCGACGCCCTCGCGCAGGTCACCGCCCAGAAGGCGAGCCCGCAGATCGACGTCGTGCACTTCTCCGGCGGACAGGAGTTCACCGCGGCGAAGGACGGCCTCATCGCGCCCATCAAGGCCGACGAGCTGTCCGAGTCCGGCGACCTGATCGACCTCGCGACCGCGGGGCTCGAGCGGGGCGAGGGACCGGTCATCCAGCTCGCGCCGATCGGACTCGTCTACAACACCGAGGCGGATGCTCCGGCCCCCACCTCGTGGCTGGACCTGTTCGACGACGCCTACGCGGGCCACGTCGCGCTCACGGACTTCTCGAACACCTACGGCGTGCTCTCGATGCTCCGCGTCGCCGACGCACTCGGCGGCGGCATCGACGACCCGTCGAAGGCGATCGCCGACCTCGGTGCGCTGGCCTCCTCGGGTGACGCGATCGTCGTCCCGACCTCGCCCGACCTGCAGACCGCGTTCGCCCAGCGCGACACGTGGCTCGCACCGTACGCGATGGACTACGCCGGCACGCTGCAGGACGCGGGCCTTCCGGTAGAGTTCATCGTCCCGGAAGAGGGCGTCACCGCCTCTCTCATCACCGCGAACGTGGTCGAGGGCCGGGACAACCCGGAGCTCGCCAAGCTCTTCGTCGATTTCGAACTGCGTCCCGAAGCGCAGGCCGTGTTCGCGGAGAACATGCGGTACTCGCCGGTCAACACCAAGACCGAGCTCTCCGACGACGCCGCGGACGCGGTGCTGACGGGTGACGAGCTGGACTCGGTCGTCGTCTACGCTCCGGGCGATGTCGCGGCTTCGCGGCAGTCCTGGACCGATGAGTGGAATGCGCTGATCACCAAATGAGTGTTCGAACCCGTAGGGAGCCCTGGCTCCTGCTCCTGCCGGCGATCGTGCTGCTCGCGCTCGCCTTCGTGACCCCGGTGGCAGGCATGCTCCTCATGAGCGTGCAATCGTCGGCAGGCGGGTTCAGCCTCGACAACTTCACCCGACTCTTCTCGAGTGAATATCACCTCCAGGCGGCGCTGCGCTCGCTCCGCCTGGGGGTGATCCAGACCGTGATCACCCTGATCATCGCCATCCCCCTCTCCTACGTGATGGCCCGCGCCGGATCGAAGGCCCGCTCCTTCCTCCTGATCGTGGTGATCCTGCCGCTCATGACGAGCGTCGTGGTCCGCACCTTCGGCTGGGTGGTCCTGATGGGCCCGTCCGGACTCCTGATGAAGATCCCCGGCGCCGAGTTCCTCGTCGGCGGCGCCCAGGGCTTCCTCGGTACCGAGACCGGTGTCGTGATCGCGATGGTGCAGGTTCTCCTGCCGTTCGCGGTCCTCAGCATCCTCGGCGTCATCTCCGGCATCCGGCCGCAGCTGGAAGAGGCGTCCCGCACGCTGGGCGCCGGGTTCTGGCGCACGCTGTGGCACGTCGTCCTCCCCCTCGCGATCCCCGGCATCGTCGCCGGCGCCTCGCTCGTGTTCGTCCTGTCGGTGAGCTCGTTCATCACTCCCCGCTTCATCGGCGGGGCCCAGATCCCGGTGTTCGCCCAGACGATCTACGTCGACGCGACCACCAACCTCGACTGGTCGTTCGCCGCCGCTCAGGCCGTGCTGCTGTTCGCCGGCGTCATGCTGGTGCTCGCGGCGACGTCCCGACTCGGGAAGCAGAAGGTGTGACCATGGTCCGTTCCGTTCCGATCCTCGGCAGGGTCCTCGCCATCGTCCTCGGCGTCGTCGTGACGCTGTACATGCTCGTGCCGCTCATGGTCGTCGCCGGCGCCTCCGTCGGCGAGAACCGCTTCCTCACGTTCCCCGGCCAGGGCTTCACGCTCGACTGGTACGTCGAGGCGCTCACGTCCGACACCTACCTCGAACCGTTCCGTCTGAGCCTCCTCGTCGGTGTGACGGTCGCCATCGTGGCCGCGGCCATCGGCACGGCGGCCGCTCTCGCCCTCACCCGGTTCAAGGTTCCGGGAGGCGCGGCCATCCAGGCCCTGCTGATGTCGCCGCTGACGATCCCCACGATCATCCTCGCGATCGGCGCCCTGTCCATCGCGTCGCTCACGATCGGCGCCCCCAATGTCGGAGTCCTGATCGCCATCCACGTGGTGATCGCGATCCCCTACGTGATGCGCACCGTCACGGGCGTCATGACCAGGGCCGACCACTTCACGGAGGAGGCGGCGCGCACCCTGGGTGCCAGCACCTGGAACCGCTACCGCCTGGTCGTGCTCCCCATCGCCCGCCCCGGCATCGCCGCCGGCGCGTTCTTCGCCTTCAACATCTCGTTCGACGATGCGGTCATCGCCCTCTTCCTGCGCACCCCGCAGCTCGAGACGTTGCCCATCGCCATCTACGGCCAGCTGGAGTTCAGCACGTCGCCCACCGTGGCGGCCGTCTCGACCCTCATGGTCCTGCTCACCGTCGTCCTCATGATCGTGCTCGAACGCATCATCGGCCTGGGAAGGTTGTTCGTCTGATGACAACACTCACCATCACTGCTCTCACCAAGGACTTCAAGGGGACCCAGGTGCTCAAGGGCATCGACCTCTCGATGCAGTCCGGGGAGTTCGTCTCCCTGCTCGGCCCCTCGGGCTGCGGCAAGACCACGCTGCTCCGCTGCATCGCGGGGCTCGAGTCGCCGAGCGGCGGCACGATCGAGATCGCGGGTCAGGACGTGACCAAGCTCCCGCCCGAGAAGCGCCACCTCGGCATGATGTTCCAGAGCTACGCGCTCTTCCCGCACATGAGCGTGGTCGAGAACGTGCGCTTCGGTCTGCGGATGTCGGGCGAGAAGTCGAAGGCCGAGCAGAAGGAGCTGGCCGTGCGCGCCCTGGAGCGCGTGCAGATGGGCCACCTCGCCGATCGGATGCCGGCACAGCTGTCGGGCGGACAGCAGCAGCGCGTCGCCCTGGCCCGCGCCATCGCGTTCGAGCCCCGCGTGCTCCTGCTCGACGAGCCGCTGTCGAACCTCGACGCGCGGCTGCGTGAGGACATGCAGGTCGAGCTGAAGGAGCTGCACCGCACGCTCGGGCTCACCACGGTGTTCGTGACGCACGACCAGGAGGAGGCGATGAGCCTCTCCGACCGCATCGTCCTCATGAACGGCGGCGTGATCGAGCAGGAGGGTGCACCGGCGGAGCTCTACGGCGCACCGCGCACCCCCTTCGCGGCCGACTTCATCGGCGCGGCCAACCTGCTGCCGGCGACCCGCTCCGGCGCGGTCGCGACGCTCGACGGCACCGCCATCCAGGTGCCGATGACCGGTGCGGGTCCGGACGGCGCCGGAGAGGTCGTGCTCCGTCAGGAAGACCTGCGGCTGTCGCCCGTCGTCGGCGCCGATGCTCCCATGAGCGTCGAGGTCGTCACCCACGTGTACCGCGGCGCCGACATCGTCTATATCGTCGAGCTCGCCGGCAAGCGGATGCGCGTCGTCCGCCCGCGGCACGAGGAGCCGATCCCCGAGGGCACCGCCGGTCTCGGCTGGCGCGACGGCGCGGTGCTCTGGATCGCCGCCGCCTGACACCGCGGTCGTGTCCGGTGCGCGTGTATTGCGCTGGACACGACCACGATGGAACGAAGTGGTGCACATCGCTGCACTCTCGTATGAGATCGCCCTGTGGACAACCGGATCGAAGAAGACCCGGTCGTCTAGACTGGAATCAATCGACCCCCTCCCAAGCCTCTCCACGATGCTCAAATGGGAGGGGCCTTTTCTTTACTGGGGAGTGAAGAGTCATGATCTCGAAGGCGCCTCTGTCTTGGGATCAACAGATCGTGCTTCTCACGACGCGTGAGCTCGCGGCGTCCGACTGGACGGCGGCGCGAGCTTTCCTCAGAGCCGAGAATTACTACAGGTTCTCGGGGTACGCACGATACTTCCAGAGGGCACCGCACCATGGCGATGATCGCTATCAGCCAGGGACCACGTTCGAGGAGATCCGGGCGGTCTACGACGCGGACGAGCAGGTGCGCTCGCAGCTCACCCGTCAGTTGACGCGCGTAGAACTGATGTTGCGCAGCCACACGGCGCATGTCATCGCGAACCTCTGCGGCGCCTACGGTCAGTACCTCCAGAGAGACTTCTACCTCGATATCGGCGGAGAACCGACCGTCGAGTCCTGCATCCGAGACATCGCGCGAAGCAAAGAGCGTCACATCCTTCGCTTCCGAGTCGGGGAGACCGTCGACTCACGATTCGACGAGCTTCCGGTCTGGTCGGCCGTCGAAGCGTGGTCATTCGGAACGCTGTCCAAAGCCATCGAAAGAGGAGCCCGCGGGTCGCTCGCCGGAGCTGTGGCGGCAAGCCTCGGAGTGGCACACGCGGGTTTCGCCAACCGTGTCCGTGCCCTTGTCTACCTGCGCAATCGTTGCGCACATCACAGCCGACTTTGGAACCATTCGGTCATCGATGCCGGTCCTACTCCGAGCAACGTCCGTGCCAAAGCCAAGCGGATCACGGGGCAATTCGAACCTCGCTCCGTCCTCGACGTCGTGAGTTCTCTCGACGACATCGCGATGCGTGGCATGAGCGCGGATCCCGTGCTGCCCGCTCTCTTCTCCGACCACGGCCAGCACCGGGTCTTCTGGCAAGGGCTCCTGAAACCCCTGAACCCCCGGGATCACCGGGAGGAGCTCGTGGGATGACATCCCCGCCCAGAAGCGACGCGGTCATAGGATCGCCTCGTGGCCGATGACGACTCCTCCTCCCCTGCGGTTTCCGACACGTCTCGCCGAGGCTTCTTCAAGATCGGCGGTGCGGCGCTTGCGGGCGCGGTCGTCGGCGGGGCCGGTGGTGCGGCGATCGGAGCGTCCGTCGCGGGAGGTGCGCGCGACGGCTTCGCGGACGCCCCCGATCCGTTCGCCGCTCTCACTCCGCGCAGCGAGCCGGGCTTCGACCACCTCGTCGTCGTGATGGGCGAGAACCGCTCCTTCGACAACCTCCTCGGCTATCTGTACTCCAAGGAGAATCTGCCGGACGGGGAGACGTTCGAGGGACTGGCGTTCGGAAAGCACAGCAACGCGGCCTCCGACGGCACGGTGATCGAGGCGCACGTCTACGAGGGCGACACCGATCGGATCATGAGCCTCCCCGACCCGGATCCCGGGGAGGAGTACCCGCACGTCAACACGCAGATCTTCGGCACGGTGGACCCGAAGACCAACGCCGACCTCTTCGTCGACCAGATGACGGCGCCGTTCAACGCCCCGGCGCACGGCGAGAAGGCCACGATGTCGGGCTTCCTCCAGGACTACATCATCAACTTCCGCCGTCTGCGCAAGGGCACCGACCCGAGCGTCGACGAGGCCAAGCACATCATGGGCTCGTTCTCGCCCGAGATGCTCCCCGTGCTGTCGACGCTCGCCGCCGAGTTCGCGGTGTTCGACCACTGGTACGCCGGTGTCCCGTCGCAGACGTTCTGCAACCGCTCGTTCTTCCATGCGTCCACCTCGCACGGCTTCGTGACGAATCAGGCGGGCGGCGGCTACGACAAGTGGATCGATGCGCCCGCGGCACCGACGGTGTTCAATCGGCTCGAGGACAAGCACGTGAGCTGGAAGGTCTACATCGACAAGCTCCAGCTCGTCTCGTTCACGGGGATGCTGCATGCCGCGGTGCTCGAGAAGTACTGGCGCACCGACCACTTCGGAACCATGGAGGACTTCTACGCCGACGCGAAGAACGGCACCCTCCCGGCGTACGCGTTCATCGAGCCGCGGATGGTCTACGACCACAACGACTTCCATCCCCCGTTCGGCGCACCCCGCGCGAGCGATGTCGCGGGACGAGAGGTGTTCGACAGCGCGATCTCGGATGTGCGCGCCGGGGACCGACTCATCCATGACATCTACGAGGCCGTGCGCACGAGCGCGTCACCTCAGGGGTCGAACGCCGTGAACACCCTCCTGCTCATCACGTTCGACGAGCACGGCGGATGCTACGACCACGTGCCACCGCCCGCGGCGACGAAACCCACCCCGGACACGAAGGCCGGCGAGATGGGCTTCACCTTCGATCGACTCGGATGCCGCGTCCCGGCCATCGCCGTGTCGGCGTACACGAGACGCGGGTCGATCATCCACGACGAGATGCACCACGGCTCCGTCACCGCGACGCTCTCCCGCCTGCACGGCCTGAAGCCGCTCAACGACCGCGACGCCTCGGCGAACACCCTCTACAACGTCGTGAACCTGGATCGTCCACGGCATCCCGCGGACTGGCCGGTCACGACCCCCGCGTACACGCCGCCGAACCCCGAGGACGGGACGCCGCAGCCGAACGAGGAAGATCACCTCAAGCCGCTCACCCCGCCGGCACGCGGCCTGCTCGGACTGCTCCTCGCGCGCTACGGCAAGCCCGGGGAGCGCGACCCCGAGACGTTCGCCGACGCCTACCGGCTGCTGCACGAGCACGGTGAGGAGCTGTTCGGCCCTCCGAAGAGCAGCTGACCGGCCCGCGTCTCAGCGCCGCGAGCGCCGGCGACCGAGGATCAGGAGGGTCGCGCCGAGGACGAGCACGGCCGCACCCCCGGCCGCCCAGGCGAACGTCTCGGGTCCGAGTCCGGTCGTGGGCAGGGAGCCGTTCCCGCCGCCCGTCGAAGGCGTGGGTGTCGGCGTCGGCGTGGGGGTGGGTGTCGGCGTCACGATGACATCGGCGGCGAGGGTGAAGTCCTGCTCCGGAACCGCCTCACCGGCTGCGGTGATCACGACCGTACGGGTCGCGGCGCCGACGACGGAGGTTCCGGTCGGGGGCACGACGGTGAGGGTGTAGGTGCCGGGGGGCAGCGCCCCCAGCCCGTAGCTGCCGTCCGCATCCGAGGTGAGCTGCTGCGGGGCGCCGGGTCCGGTCACTTCGACCACCACGCCGGCGACGGGTGCTCCGTCGTCGTCGCGGACCGTGCCGTCGATCGCGCCGAGACGCGCGAGCTCGAAGTCCACGTCGGCGACGTCGACCGCGTCCACCTGCTCATCGCGGACCACCGGGGTGGTGGCGACGTATCCCGCCGGTGTGCTCATCGTGATCTCGTAGGATCCGGAGACCAGTCCCGGGAAGGTGTAGGCACCGGAGGCGTCGGTGACCCGCGTGAGGGTCACTCCTCCCGGTCCGACCGCCGTCACCGTCACACCGGGCACGCCCGCGCCGTTCGAGCGCACGACGCCGCTCAGATCCGGGTTCTCGGCGAGCTGGAAATCGACGTCCGTGATCGGCACCTCGCTCTCCTCCGGCACGGAGAACGGCGGCGGTTGCACGGCGATCGTGTACCCCGTCGGCGTCGTGATCGTGGCCGTGTGCGTTCCGACCGCCACCTCGTCGAACAGATAGCGACCGTTCGCGTCGGTGGTCGTCGTGTTGCCGTCGATCGTGACGGTCACTCCGGCGATCGGTGCGCCCGTGGTGTCCGTCACCTGGCCGGAGACGGCGACGGGGACGATGTCGCGCACCGTGAAGTCCGCGACGCCGTCGACGGTCGTGAGGTCGACGGCCGCGGTCGTGGCGCCCACCGCGATCTTGCCGTCGGGCGGTTCGACGCGCACCGAGTAGCCGTCCGTCGCCACGAAGCTCGGGAACGAGTAGCTGCCGTCGACGGCCGTCGTCGTGGTCGCGACGACCGTGCCGTTGCCGTCCGTGAGCGACAGCGCGACGCCGGGCAGCGGTCCCGTGGCCTGGTCGGCGACCACTCCCGTGATGTCGCGGGAGATCGAGGCGAACCAGGTCTGGTAGACGGGGAAGCCCGCGCGACGGGTGAAGATGAAGCTCAGCGAGCTGATCGGGGTGGACGGTTCGAACCAGGCCGCGGACCCGCTCGTGTCGGCCGCCGCGGCATTGCCGGTCAGCGTCAGGGTAGCAGCGTCCCACGTGGGGACGTCGTCCACGGCACCGGTACAGGACGGCTTTCCCACCACCGCCGGGGCGCAGTAGTTGAACCGGTCCCTGAGGCCGATCTCGCTCGCGTCGAGCACGTGCCCGTCGGGGGCCACGGCGCGGATGCGCACGCTGTCGGAGTCGATGTCGCCGAGCGCGAAGGCCCATCCGGACGTCGGGGTCGGTGCGGCGAACGAGTAGGTCGTCGTGGACGGGCTCGTCGCGTTGTCCGCCTTGGGTCGCAGGTTCAGGTATCCCTGGTCCCTGCTGGAGCCGTACTTGGCACCGATGGGCGTCCCCGCGGACAGCCACGTCGAGGCACCGGAGATCACGCCCACCTGGCCGGACCGCGAGTCGCTCGTCATCGTCGCGGTGAGCGCGGGCTGAGCCGCGATCTGCACCGTCGTCGTGTACGCACCGCCCGTGCCGGCGAGCGCCTGCCAGCTCGCCCAGGACGTCGTCGTGGCAGCGGCAGCGGGTGTCGTCCCCACCATCACGGCGACGAGGGCGAGGGTTGCGACGAGGATTCCGCTGCGACGCAGGCGCATGCGGTCAGCGTACTGGTATACCGGACGATCGAAAAGTGAATGTTTGCTGCGACTACTCGTCGGAGATCAGCCGCTTGCCCAGCGCGATCGTGTCATCGACCTCGTACCCCAGCCGCCGGTAGAAGTCGACGACCTGCGCGTTGGCGGTGCGGACCTGGAGCGAGACCTTCGGGCAACCGCGCGCGCGGAGCTCCGCCTCGACGTGCGCCACGAGGTCGCGGCCGACCCCCAGCCCCCGCGAATCCGGCTGCGTGGCGAGGAAGTTCATCCAGCCGCGGTGCCCGTCGTATCCGGCCATGACGGAACCGAGGATGCGTCCGGAGTCGTCTTCCGCCACCACGAAGAGCTCGGGCTGCACCGTCGCCTTCCGCGCGATGTCCTTTCGCGGATCGTTCCAGGGTCGGGTGAGTCCTGCCGCCTCCCAGAGAGCGATGACGGGCTCGGTGTCTTCGGGCTGGAACGGACGGATACGCATCCCTCCAGCCTTCCAGATCGCGGGGTCCCGCCCCGTCAGCCCTCGCGTGAGAACGTGACGTGGACCACGCCGGACTCGGCGACCTCCGAGGTCGCCCGGTACCCGTTCTCGAGCCCGCGGAGGTCGTCCCACAGGCGGATGCCGCTGCCGATCAGAATCGGCGTGATGCCGACGTGCAGCTCGTCGACGAGACCCGCGCGCAGGTACTCGCGCACGGTCGTCGCGCCGCCTCCCACGCGCACGTCCTGTCCGCCCGCGGCCTCGACGGCCAGGCGGAGGGCCTCTTCCGGCGACACGGAGAGGAAATGGAAGCTCGTGCCGTTCGCGAACTCGATCGAGGGACGCGGGGTGTGGGTGAGGACGAAGACCGGCGCGTGGAACGGCGGCTCGTCTCCCCACCAGCCGCGCCAGTCCGGGTCGTCCGGGTTGGCGTGGAGTCCGAACATCCCGGCGCCCATGATCTCGGCGCCGATGTTCTCGAAGTAGTGGGCGGCGTACTTCTCGTCCACCCCGGTGGTGCCCGCGCCGCTGGTGTCGTGGAAGACGCGCTCGTGGAAGGTGCGCGTCGCGGTGTATGCGGCCGTGAGGCGCGCCCAGTCCTCGCCGAACGGGTTCTCCGGCGTCTGATCCGTGGTCGTGGCGAAGCCGTCGAGCGAGATGTTGAGATCGACGCGAACACGGGTCATGGGTGCCTCCGGAGACTGCGCGGGATTGCCCCGTCGAGCGACGGGCCGTCCCCAGCGTCCGCGCTCCCTCCGCCCGATGTCAAGAGCGCCGTTCGCCGACCTGCGGATCCCCCGGGCGCAGGAAGGCGTTCGGCGCTCACGACCTCAGACGGGATCGCCCTGGACCGGGCCCTCCGTGTTCGGCTTCCATCCGAGTGCCGGAGCCACGTGCGTGGCGAAGGCCTCCAGGACGTGCAGGTTGTACTCCGGTCCGAGCTGGTTCGGGATCGTGAGCAGGAGGGTGTCGGCGGCCATCACGGCCTCATCCTGCTTCAGCTGCGCGATCAGCACGTCGGGCTCCGCGGCATACGTCTTGCCGAACGTGGAGCGGAACCCGTCGATGATGCCGATCTGGTCGGCGTTCTCCTCGCTGCGCAGCCCGAAGTACGCGCGGTCCATGTCGGACACGAGCGGGAACACGCTGCGGCTGACCGATACCCGCGGCCGACCGGTGTGTCCGGCGGCCTTGTAGGCGGAGCGGAACAGCTCGATCTGCTCGCGCTGCAGCTCGTGGAACGGCTGTCCGGTCGCCTCGGTCACGAGCGTCGAGCTCATCATGTTGAGACCCTTGCGCCCGGTCTCCTCGGCCGTGGCACGAGATCCGGATCCCCACCAGATGTGGTCGCGGAGCGTCGGAGACTGCGGCTCGATCTGCAGGTAGCGACCGGCGCCCACCATCCGCGGATCCCCGGGGGCGATGCCCTCGCCGTCGATCGCACGCAGGAACAGGTCGAACTTCTCGCGCGCCAGCACACTGCCGCGCTCGGTGTCCTCCTCGTCGACGTAGCCGAACGTCTCATAGCCGCGCAGCGCCGTCTCGGGTGACCCACGGCTCACGCCGAGGGCGATGCGGCCGTCGGCGATCAGGTCGAGGGCGGCCGCCTCCTCCGCGAACTGGAAGGGGTTCTCGTACCGCATGTCGATCACACCGGTCCCGACCTCGATGCGCTTCGTGCGCGCGGCCATCGCGGAGAGGAGGGGCATGGGAGATGCCGCCTGGCGGGCCCAGTGGTGCACGCGCACCGAGGCGCCGTTCACACCGATCTCGTCGGCCCCTTCGGCGATCTCGATCGTCTGCTTCAACATGTCGCCCGCCGTGCGGGTCGCCGAACCGGGAACGTCGGCGTAGTGCCCGAACGAGAGGAATCCGAAAGCCTTCATGATCTATTCCAACGCATGGATCGCTTCTCTATTCCTCGGGCACCAGGATGCCGTCCAGCACGAGCGACCGGATGCGGGGCTCGAGCTCCGCCCAGAGGTCGGGCAGGGACACCTCGAAGAGCTCGGCCAGCGCGGCGGCGATCTGCACCACGGTGAGCTCTCCGTCGCAGGCGCCGACGAATCCGGCGAGCGCCGGGTCGACGGCGACCGTGCGGCTGAAGCCCCCGCCCTGTCGCAGCTCGATCACGCTCGGGTCGTCGTTGCCGGGGAGGAGGTGCCGTGCTTCGGTGACGTCGGCCGCCACGACCAGGGTCGCGGGCATCCCTTCTGCGAGGGCATCGTGCGCGACGAGCCCCGTGCCCAGCGCGGCGCCCACGTTCGACACGTGCTGGGCGAGGCGCTCCGTGCGGCGCAGGGGCAGGCCCGATGTCCCTCGGCGCATCAGGACGTAGCCGAAGCCGATCGAGGTGACCGCGCGCGCTGCGAAGTCGTCCAGCCAGGCGGTGAGCAGCGGCGTGAAGGAGGGGTCGCGGGGCGTCGTGCCTCCGTCCCGGATCCACAGTTCCGCGTAGCCGAGGGGCGAGAGCTCCTCGCGTTCGATCACCCAGAGGTCGAGCTCGGCCGGCACCCAGGCTTCCAGTCGTGCGAGCCCGGAGACTCCGGCCCGGGACTCCCAGTTCCCGAGCAGCTGCGCGATGCCGTTCTGCGTGAGGAAGGCCGGCGCGGAGCGGACGAACTGCTCGACCAGGGCATCGCCCACCAGCCCGCCGTCGCGGTACTCGTACGCGGGCACGCCCTCCACCCGCGGCGTGATCACGAACGGCGGGTTGGAGACGATGAGATCGAACGCCTCGCCCGCGACCGGCTCGAACATGCTGCCGTGCCGGAACTCGATGTTCGCCACCCCGTTGAGGCGGGCGTTGAGCTCCGCGAAGGCGAGAGCGCGGGCCGAGATGTCGGTGGCGACGACGGTGCCCGCCCTGCGCGCGACGAGAAGGGCCTGGATGCCGCATCCGGTGCCGAGGTCGAGCGCGCGATCGACCTCGATCGGCACGATGGTCTCGGCGAGCGTGCGGGATGCTCCTCCGACGCCGAGCACGTGATCGGGCGGCAGCGCGCCGTCGAGCGCCACCTCGTCGAGGTCGCTCGCGATCCACCACTCCCCGACGCCGTCCGCGTCGACGAACGACTGCGGGCGCAGCAGGGCCGTGGGCGTCACGGTGTCCGCGTCGGCGATCGCGAGACCGAGCGCGACGAGCCCGTCCACTCCGAGCTGCGGCAGGGCGTCCGCGACGGGTCCGCGTGCTTGCGGCATCCCCAGCACGAGAAGCCGCCCGAGCGTGGCGAGCACACCGTCGTCTCCGGCGATCGCACGCAGCATCGGCTCCCGCATCCCGCGGGCGAGGGCATCGTCCGCCTCCTCGCCCCACAGCCGCCGGAGGGGCTCGGAGCGGAGGTCCGCCGCGTCGAGGTCGGCGGCGAGAGCGGCACTGCGGAGCGGGTCGGGGACGGGTGCGGGGGCGACGGACACGGCCGTCACTCTACGCGTCTTCAGGGTTCTCCTGCCCCGGGCCTCCTAGAATCGCTAGGTCAGTACTCACGAGCAGCCTCCTTTCCGGGCGTTCGAGGAAGACCTTCATGACCGCGACCACCCCCGATACCGGCCTCCGTGCGCGCCTGCGACGGCTCGCAGGCAGGACCGCGGTTTTCGCGATCGTCCTGGGCGGCTGCGCCCTCGCCGCTCCGGGCTCGGCGTTCGCGGCGGATCAGTCCTCGTCCGACGACGAGCAGAGCGTGGAACTCCACGTGTCGGCGGGTCTCCGCGGCATCGTCACCCCCGGGTCGTCGACCACGGCTGTGCTCACGGTGGAGAACGACACGGAGTCGCCTCTGTCCGGCGGTCAGGTCCAGGTCGAGCTCAACCGCACGCCGTTGACGGACGATGAGGCGCTGTCGGCCTGGCTCGACGACGGTGAGGCAGCGGGCAGGTTCGCGGCGATCGGCGCCGATGAGACCGACGCGATCCAGGCCGGGGAGTCGGCGACGATCACGGTCTTCGTGTCGGAGAACACGCTCGGCACTCTCTCCCCCGGCGTGTACCCGCTGCGCGCCGAGCTCACGGGCACGACGGTCGGCGGTGCCGACGACAGCGAGGATGCCGGGACCGCGACGGCGACGAGCGTCCTCGTCGTGCCCCGCACCGGGACGGCGCAGATCGGGGTTCTCGTCCCGATCACCGCGACCCCCGAGGGCGGATCGCTGCTCACGGCCGACGAGCTCAACACGCTCACGGGGCCGGAAGGGGCGCTGACCGCGCAGCTCGACGGCGTCGCGGGGACCACCGCGGTGCTCGCCATCGACCCGTCCATCCCCGCCGCGATCCGCGTGCTCGGCACCTCCGCTCCGGAGAGCGCCAAGCAGTGGCTCTCTCGCCTCGACGACCTCCCGAACACCCGGTTCGCCCTGCAGTTCGGTGATGCGGATGCCGCGGCACAGGCCCAGGCGGGTCTGCCCGAGCTCCTCCAGCCGACGACGTTCGCCCCGTTCCTCAACGCCGCGAACTTCCCGCAGACACCGGCCACGGTCCCGCCGACCGGTGCCGCCGACGCGACGCCGGGTCCGACGCCGGAGCCCACCGATTCGCCGGCCCTCCCCGACGATGAGGAGCTCACGGCGATCGACGGCGCCCTGCCGAACGTCCTCTGGCCCGACGACAGTCTCACGCAGAAGGATCTCGTCGCCTTCGCGGGATACCTCGGAGAGGACACGACCACGATCGTCTCCTCGTCCTCCGTCGGTGGGAAGAGCGCCGCGCACGCCAAGGCCGGCGGTCACGATCTCCTCGTCACCGACGCCCCGTCCTCCGCGACCCTGTCGGATGTCGCCGCCGAGACCAACACTCTCGATCGCCAGCGACTCCTCGCCGCTGCCGCCGGCCGTCTCTCGCTGGCGCAGTCGCGGACGCCGGGCGCCCCGCTGCTGATCGGCCTCGATCGCGACGAGAGTCGGTCGGCCGATGCGCTGCGCGATGCCATCGCCGCGGCCGACACCGTCGGGTTCGAGCTCTCGTCACTCCGCGCGAAGCCGACGGTAAGCGCGACCGTCGTCGACGATGCCGATCCCGCCCGCGCGGCCGCCGTGAAGAGCCTCCTCGCCGATGAGACGTCGCTCACCTCCTTCTCCTCGATCCTCGCCGACCCCCAGGTGCTGCTGAGTCCCGAGCGGATCAAGATCCTGCGCACGATGGCCGTGGGCACCTCGCCGACCGCGTTCGCCGAGAACCTCCAGGCGCACCGCTCGCAGACCACCGCGACCCTTGCCGCCGTCAGCATCCCCCCGTCCAGCACCATCCAGCTGCTCACGGCCAACGCCGACCTGCCGATCGCGGTGCGCAATGACCTGCCGTGGCCGGTCAAGGTCCGGCTCTTCGTCTCGCCCACCGATGCGCGACTCGACGTCAAGCCCATGAACGAGACCGACGTGCAGGCGAACTCGACCACCCGCGTCAAGGTGCCCGTCTCGGCGCGCGTGGGCAGTGGCGAGGTCGATCTCCGGCTCAGCCTGTACAGCCCCACGGGCGTGCAGATCCAGGGCACCGAATCCATCCGGGTGGCTGTCCGGGCCGAGTGGGAGACCATCGGGCTCGCCATCTTCGGCGGCATCACGGTCGTGCTGATCGCGCTCGGCGTCATCCGCACCGTCCGTCGGAAGCGTCGCGAAGCCGCCGAGGAATCCGCCGTCGAGGCGCAGATCGAAGCATTGGAAGAGGACGCCGTGGAAGATCGACCGGGGGCCACCGCGACCGAAGACAAGCATGAGTAGTCTCGGTCGCGCCAGCGCCATCATCGGCGCCGGCACCATGGTGTCGCGCGTCACGGGACTGTTGCGCAGCATCGTGCTGGTCGGAGTGATCGGGTCGTACAAGTCGGGTCCGGCCGACGCCTTCACGTACGCGAATCAACTGCCCAACAGCGTCTTCTCGCTGATCTCGGTGGGCATCCTGACCGCCGTCATCGTGCCGCAGATCGTGAAGGCGACCGCGGATGCGGATGGCGGCAACGCCTTCATCTCGAAGCTCTTCACGCTCGGGACCGTGGTGCTGGTCGTGATCACAGGAATCGCGACGGCGGCAGCCCCCTGGCTGGTCCACCTGGTCGCGGGCAAGGCGAGCGCCGACATCATGGCCCTCGCCACGGCGCTCGCCTACTGGTGTCTGCCCCAGATCCTGCTCTACGGGCTCTACGCGCTGCTCGGCGAGGCACTGAACGCCCGACGCATCTTCGGCCCATTCACCTGGGCCCCCGTCGTCAACAACGTCGTCTCGATCATCGGCTTCCTCATCCTGGGCGCCGTGTTCGCTCCCGTCTCGACGGACGCGGCGTACTGGACGCCCGCGATGATCAACACCCTCGGAGGCACCGCGACGCTGGGCATCGCCCTGCAGGCCGTGGTGCTGCTCGTGTTCTGGCGTCGCACGGGTCTTGCCCTCAAGCCCGACTTCCGCTGGCGGGGCGTGGGTCTCGGTACCGTCGGACGTCTCGCCGGGTGGACGTTCCTCATGGCGTTCGCGAGTCTCGCCGCCGGATTCCTGCAGGGATTCATCGTCAGCGAGGCGGCGGGAGCGGGAGCCTCCGCGACCGTCACCGCGAACGCGTGGTTGATCTTCATGCTCCCCTATTCGGTGATCGTGCTGTCGATCGGAACGCCCTACTTCACCCAGATCAGCGAGCATGCCGCGGCCGGACGCGACGGCGAGGTACGCGCGGACATCGCGCGCAGCATCCGCACGCTCCTCTTCTTCATCGTCGCCGCCACTGCCGCCGTCGCCGCTGCCGCCGTGCCGGCATCGCGCGTCTTCACGAAGGATGCGGTGGGCGTCACAGCCGAGAGCGCTGCACAGTCCGCGGCTCTCGTCCTGCTCTGCTACCTCGTGAGCCTGATCCCGCTCACCATCCTGTTCATCGTCCAGCGCACCTTCTACGCCTACGACGACACCCGCACGCCGTTCTGGTTCACGATCTTCCAGTGCGTCCTGATCGTCCTCACCACGCTGGCCGCGTGGGCGCTGTACGAAGCCGACGTGATCCCCCTCACCTCGCTCGCCGCCGCGGTGGCACTCGGGCAGTCGATCGCGAGCGTCCTGCAGACGTTGGTGGCCACCTGGCTGCTGCACCGCAAGATCGGCGGGCTGCAGGTCGGATCCTGGATGGCCGCCGTCGGTCGCTTCGCCGTCGCCGGGGTGCCCGCAGGCCTCGCCGGGTGGGGCACTCTCGTGCTCGCCGGCGGTGCTGAGGGCTGGATGGTCTCGAGTCCCGTTCTCGGCGCTGTCGGCACCGCGATCATCGGCCTCGTCGTCGTGGTCGTCTACGTCGCGATCCTGGCCCTCATGCGCGCACCCGAGCTCAAGGCCGCCGGCGCGCTCGTGCGCCGTTTCCTCCCCGGTCGCTGATCGCGCACGGAGGCGTCTCCCAGCCCGGTGGCGCACACTGCTGAGGGAATGCCCCGCGGTTACCATGGGTTGAAGCAGTCGAAGGTCATTCGACCGCAGTTTCTACGACGGAGAGCACATGCGTCAGGTCATCATCATCGGTTCCGGCCCCGCCGGATTCACGGCTGCCATCTACGCGGCCCGAGCGAACCTCAAGCCGCTGCTCATCGCGAGCTCGGTCGAGGTCGGTGGCGAGCTGATGAACACCACCGAGGTCGAGAACTACCCGGGCTTCCCGGAGGGCATCCAGGGTCCGGAGCTCATGGCCAAGTTCCAGGAGCAGGCGGAGAAGTTCGGCACGGAGGTCGTCTACGACGACGTCACCGAGCTCCAGCTCGACGGACCGGTCAAGAAGGTCATCCTCGGCAGCGGTGCGGAGCACGAGACCCAGTCCCTCATCTACGCGACCGGCTCGGCATACCGCAAGCTCGGCATCGAGGGCGAAGAGCGCCTCTCCGGCTACGGCGTCTCCTGGTGCGCGACCTGCGACGGGTTCTTCTTCCGCGAGAAGACGATCGCGGTCGTCGGCGGCGGCGACTCGGCGATGGAAGAGGCCACGTTCCTCACCCGTTTCGCTGAGAAGGTCTACGTGATCCACCGCAAGGACACGCTGCGCGCCTCGAAGATCATGCAGGAGCGTGCGTTCGCGAACGAGAAGATCGAGTTCGTGTGGAACAGCGAGGTCGCCGAGGTGCTCGGTGGCGACTCTGTGACCGGTGTGCAGCTGCGCTCCACGGTCGACGGCACCCTCAGCGACCTCCCGCTCGACGGCCTGTTCATCGCGATCGGCAACGACCCGCGCACGCACCTCGTGCACGACAAGCTCGAGCTCACCGCCGAGGGCACCATCTGGGTCGACGGCCGTTCGTCGAAGACCTCGGTCCCCGGTGTGTTCGCCGCCGGCGACGTGATCGACCCGACCTACCGTCAGGCCATCACGGCGGCCGGCACCGGCACGATCGCCGCCCTCGACGCGGAGCACTTCCTCGCGGATTTTGAGGACGCTTCCGTGGAGGTCCCGGCTGCGGAGGCCGCCGAGGTCCTCACCGCCACGGCGTAGATCGGGAACACTTTCCCCTCGTCCGCTGTTGTAGCAGGCGAACCTCGAATCAAGGAGAACTCTGATGAGTGCAAAGGCTACGAGCCAGGCGACCTGGGAGCAGGACGTTCTGCAGGCCGACGGTCCCGTGCTGGTGGACTTCTGGGCCGAGTGGTGTGGTCCGTGTCGTATGGTCGCGCCGGTGCTGGATGAGATCCAGGCCGACAACCCCGACAAGATCACGATCCTCAAGCTGAACGTGGACGAGAACCCCGAGCTGGCGATGAAGTACCAGATCACGTCGATCCCGGCGATGAAGGTCTTCCACGGCGGCGAGGTCAAGACGACCATCATCGGCGCCAAGCCGAAGTTCGCGCTCGAGAAGGACCTCGCCGCTTTCATCGGCTGATCCTCTGACGCGAAAGGGCCGTACCTCCCGGGGAGGTGCGGCCCTTTCTTCGTCTCCGCCCTACGTTGCGGGCGCGACGCTTCTCGCCTCAGTCCTTGTCGGACACCGAAACGGATGGCAGTCCACGAGCCGCGCGAGCACGGTCGGTGATGATCTGAATCACTGCCGTCTTCCCGGCGTTGTACGAGTCGTCTCCCAGACGCGCGGCAGCGAGGGCGGCATGCTTCGCGCGTTCGTAGAGCTCGACGTCCTCCGGATGCTGCAACAGCCAATCCCGAAGTACCCGTTGGTTCACCTCAGCCCACTCAGCCTCCTCGAAGAAGTGGGCGATTCGCGTGCGCACGCCGTCCTCCTCGAAAACCATCACCCTGTGGCTTCGAACTCCGCTTCCGAGTCTCCACCCCACGGCTTCCAGACCGGTCTTCTGCTGCTCGAAGTCGTCCTCACCCGCGATCCGCACGGCGACGTCGATGATCGGTTTCGCACTCATCCCCGCGATCGCCGTGGATCCGATGTGCTCGACGACCCAGTTCGGATTCCCGCACTCCCGAAGCTCTGCCGCGACGCTCTCGAAGGCCGCCGCCCAGGTCGGGTCGTGGGGAACGAGCGCGAGTTCCACGTCAGGAGGCGTCGGCGACGCTCGGATCCCAGCGGCGGTGGCGCTGTTTCTCGTCCAGGAGCCCCCAGACGGCCGAGGTGAGCTCCGGGTACTCTAGGGCGATCTGACGCAGCACACGGTAGTGCCGGGCGGCGTTGGGACGCACTCCGTCGTTGGCGTTGATGTTGTCGGCGCGCAGGAGGTACACGACGAGCTCGTCGACGCTCGGAAGCTCCTCCATGAACTCCCAGGGGTCCTCCCCGCCGAGGAGTCTCTCCTGGATGAGCACCGCGAGTTCGTCGGCGGCCTCGGCGCGCAGCACTTCCAGGCTGGCGCGACGCTGAACGGACTCGGTCATGCATCAAGCCTACGTCGGCTGCGGCCCCCTCCGTCGCTCCACCTTCATGTTCTCGGTCATCTCCTCGAGCTCCTTGCCCTTGGTCTCCGGCACCTTGAAGAAGACGAAGAAGAACGACAGGAGGGCGAAGAACGCGTAGAAGCCGTACGCGAAGGTGAGCCCGATCTCGGCGAAAGCCGGGAACGTCGTCGAGATGAAGAAGTTGGCGACCCACTGCGCGGCCGCGGCCACGGCGAGAGCGCCGGCCCGGATCGAGTTCGGGAAGATCTCACCGAGGAGCACCCAGACCAGCGGACCCCAGCTCGCGCCGAAGAACACCACGAACCCGTTGGCGCAGATCAGTGCCACGGTGGCCCAGGGGTCCGGGAGCGTGGCCGTCCCCTGCGCGTCGAGCGTCCCGAACGAGAAGGCGAGCGCCATCAGTCCTAGTGTCACGGTCATTCCGACCGAGCCCACCAGCAGCATGATCCGGCGTCCGATCTTGTCGACGAGCAGGATCGCGACGATGGTCACCACGATGTTCGTCACCGACGTGATCACGGAGGTGAGGAGCGCACTGGATTCATCGAATCCGACGGACTGCCACAGCGTCGTCGAGTAGTAGAAGATCACGTTGATGCCGACGAACTGCTGGAACACCGAGAGCAGGATGCCGATCCAGACGATCGGTTTCAGGCCGAGTCGGTTGCCACGCAGATCACGCAGCGACTCGGAGCGCTCCGTGTTGATCGTGCCGGTGATCTCGTCGATCTTCCCCTGGACGTCGACGGTGCCGGTGACGGTCTCGAGCACCTCGGCCGCACGTTTCAGCTCGCCCTTGCGCACCAGATATCGTGGCGACTCCGGAAGGCGCAGTGACATGAGGCCGTAGACCAGCGCGGGGATCGCGGCCACCATGAACATCCAGCGCCAGGCCGTGAGCCCCCACAGCGGCTGGTCCGCCTCCCCCGCGATGCCGGCCAGCAGCGCGTCGGACAGCAGAGCGGCGAAGATACCGGTGACGATGGCGAGCTGTTGGAGGGAACCGAGTCGTCCACGGATCGCCGCCGGTGAGACCTCGGCGATGTACGCGGGGGCGATGACGGATGCCGCGCCGACGCCGAGTCCGCCGATCACACGCCAGATGATCAAGTCCACCACGCTGAAAGCGAGGCCGGATCCGATCGCGGAGACGAAGAACATCGCGGCCGCGACGACCATAACGGGGATGCGTCCGTACTTGTTCGAGACCGGTCCGGCGAACCACGCACCCACCGCACAGCCGATGAGAGCGGACGAGACGGCGAAGCCCTTCAGCCCGGTGCCGAGGTCGAATCCGGAGACGTCTCCGGCCAGGGCGTCGACAGCGCCGTTGATCACGGCGGTATCGAAGCCGAAGAGGAAGCCACCCAATGCGGCGGCGATACTCACCGCGATCACGCGGCGTCGGATACCTGCGGCATCCACTGGTTTGGACATGACATCCCCCTCATCGTCGATGATGACGCGAGTCTAAGGGACCGGTATATCCCCGGGGGTGTTATCTCGTGGAACCGTAACCGCTCTCGCCGAGCTCCTCGAGAATGCGATTGAGGTCCTGGATCGAAGCAAAATCAATGGTGACCTGGCCTTTACGCGCACCGAGAGCGATCTTCACGCGCGTGTTCAGCCGGTCACCGAGCTTGCCGGCGACCTCGTCCAGGTAGGCACGGCGTGCCCCGGGAGTCGGCTTCACGGACTTGCCGGCCGAGGGTTGCGCCTTGGCTGCTTCCTCCGTGGCCCGCACCGACAGGTCTTCGTTGACGACCTTGTCCGCGAGACGCTGCATGGACTCCGGCGTCTCCAGGCTGAGGATCGCGCGAGCGTGTCCGGCGGTCAGGACCCCGGCCGCCACCCGCTGCTGCACCGGAACGGGCAGCTTCAGGAGACGGATGGTGTTGCTGATCTGGGGGCGCGAGCGACCGATCCGTGTGGCGAGCTCCTCCTGCGTGATGCCGAAGTCCTCGAGGAGCTGCTGGTAGGCCGAAGCCTCTTCCAGCGGGTTGAGTTCGGAGCGGTGGAGGTTCTCGAGCAGGGCGTCGCGGAGGAGATCCTCGTCGGCGGTGTCGCGCACGATCGCGGGGATGACCTCGAGGCCTGCCTCGCGGGCGGCGCGCGTACGCCGCTCCCCCATGATGAGCTCGTACTCACCCTCGGTGTTCTTCCGGACGATGACCGGCTGCAGCACACCGAACTCGCGGACGCTGTGCACGAGCTCGGCCAGGTCTTCCGGATCGAAGTGCGTGCGCGGCTGACGGGGGTTCGGGACGATCGCGTTCGGGTCGACCTGGATCAGGTGGATGCCGGGGACCGCCTCGAGCTCTGGACCCTCGGTGTTCTCCTCGACCGTCGCATCCGGAGTCGTCGGGCGAAGGCTCGCGCCGGGGAAGAAGACGTCGACGGGACGCTCAGCCTGATCCGCCGTCGGGATGAGGGCACCGATGCCCCGGCCCAGTCCAGTGCGCTTCGCCATCATTTCTCCTTGCTCTGCGTCGCGGTGCGCGACGCGATTTCGACAGCGGCCTCGCGGTAGGCGATCGCGCCGGCGGATTGCCCATCGTAGGCGATCACGGTCTGCCCGAAACTCGGGGCCTCGGAGACGCGGACCGAGCGCGGGATGACCGTCTCCAGCACCTGTTCCGGGAAGTGAGTGCGCACCTCATCCGCCACCTGCTGTGCGAGACGGGTTCGTCCGTCGAACATGGTGAGCAGGATCGTGGAGAGGTGGAGAGCGGGGTTCAGGTGCTTCTGGATCATCTGGATGCTGCCGAGCAGCTGGCTCAGACCCTCGAGTGCGTAGTACTCGCACTGAATGGGGATGAACACTTCCGATGCGGCCGTGAAGGCGTTGATCGTGAGCAGCCCGAGAGACGGCGGACAGTCGATGATGACGAAGTCCATCGGGTTGTCCGCGAGATAGTCGAGGAGCGCTCGGCGCAGGCGATGCTCACGTGCGACCTGGGCGACGAGCTCGATCTCTGCGCCGGCCAGGTGAATGGTGCTGGGTGCACAGAAGAGGTTGGGGTCTTCCGGGCTCTGCTGCACGATCTCCGCGAGGGGGACTTCCTCGATGAGCACGTCGTACACGCTGGGAACGTCCGCGCTGTGCGGAACGCCGAGCGCGGTCGAGGCATTGCCCTGCGGGTCGAGGTCGATGACCAGTACCTTGGCACCGAGGCCGGCCAATGCCGATGCGACGTTCACCGCGGTCGTGGTCTTACCCACGCCACCCTTCTGGTTCGACACCGTCAGAACCCGGGTCTCCCCCGTGAACTCGACCGTCGCGGCCTCGAGGGCTCGCCTTCGGGCGGAGAGGTCGGCGAGTTCCCGCGCCAGGGGCGTGTCCATCCCGAAGGAGTCGTTCGCCGGTGTCTTCTCGGATTGTTTCACGTGAAACATCCACTCCTTTCGGGGCCGCGTTCCACTCTAATCGCAAGCGACGACGTTGGATTACGGCTCAGCGGGCCACGGAATGGGGATAGCGAACAGGATGGCCCCCTCCAGCGGAATTCCGCGGGTATTCGTGATGCGGGCAGACAGTGAATGCACCCTGTTTCCTCTTACGCGGCCTATAGAAGTGTCGACTTCGTCCGGTGTTTCACGTGAAACATGCCCGCCCGATCCTGTGGGGGCAGGTTCAGAACCGGCGACGCCCTCGGGAGCAGTCCCTTCCCCCACTCCCCGGCCCGACCGTCTCTCTTCGTCACCTCCCAGTGGAGGTCCCGGATCTGATCGATCTCTCGCGCACAGGCACGTACGGCGCCACGGGACGCAGGACGTGCCCGGCCGTCCGAGCGGCGCCCTGCGAGCAAGGACTCGGCCGTTTCACGTGAAACATCTGCGTACCTTCTCCTTCCCGCCCTTCACTCATGTAGGACGGGTGGCACATGCGCATGCAGCAGCTCGCCCGCGCCGCCGCCTGAGCCCCACCTAGCGAGGAGAGGTCCTTTTCACTAGGGCGCTGGTCGGGCAACCACCTGTTGGTCAGCTCTACGCCGTGGCGCCGGAGCAACCCAAGCCAGATACCCAAGCGCGACGAAGGGACGACACAGCAAACGACCGCAGCCCTCTTCACTGCAAGGTGCCGCTTCGTCCGTCGTTCTGCCGCACGAGTTCACGTGTCCCCTCCCCTCCGGCGCGGCGCTCACGTAGACGCACCAGCGGGACAGATCAGCGTGAGCAGATCAGCGTGAGGGGATCGAGGGTACGGAGCTTCTTTTGCGAGGAGAAGATGCTCGCCCCGGTCGTCCCCCTGATCCCGTCGCTGTACTGTCGTGGGCTCCAACCCCGCCAGATCCCCGTCCATTAAGCCCCGCGTCATTCCCGAAACAGGGACTAGCGAAGAATCATGACCAACACAGGCCCAACGAGCCATCCGTTTCACGTGAAACATCCGGGTACCCCTGCCACCTTGGCCAGCGACGAGTCAGTTGACGCGCCGCTTCGCTGTTGTCGACGAAGCTGGGCGCCGCGAGGTCGCGCTGTTCGAAGCGACGAGCGCGCCACGTGATCGGGATCATGAGTGGCAGCGACTTCCGGCAACGCGGTAGGGACGAGCTGCGTCACATGGATCAAGAGGACTGACCTCGATAGGACCTGAGGAGATTTCGTGAAAAGCCCAGATACCTCCACTCTCAAAAGAACTACACGTGCCCGACGTACCTGGACGCCGAGCAAGCGGGCGCCGAGGGCCACTGGTCCCCCGTCGATTGCTCACATTCTGGCTTCAACACCGACGCCATGAGCGGATTCGCGACGGTGAAACCGCCTCAACGCCGAAGTCACCAGCGGATTCTAGACAGTAGGAGACCTCGGATACCCCACACCACGCGTTCCCCGTCTCCACACTGCACTCCAGCGAATCCGTCTCGCGGTGAGTACTACCCAGAGCGCGCTTCCCGCTCCCTGATACATCCCCGCCGACGCGCATGAAGCGGGCGAAACTATCGGGCACCCGATGGGGGGTCATCGCCCCGCTATCCGTATGTTTCACGTGAAACATGCTGATTCCAGCGCACACCAAAACCCAGAACCCCCAGTACTGCATCCCGGGAGCACCTCTTCGCGCCTCATCGGGCAGTCGAGTTGGCGTGCAAACGGCATCCACCAGCCCGGCCATCGTCACTGCTATCCCCTATCCAGATAGCCCAACCCCGACCGAATCCGCACCGCAAGGACCTCTCACAAAGCAAAAGCGGGATGTTTCACGTGAAACATCCCGCTCGCCGACTTCTGGAACCTACCGGACTCTTGCCCGAACCGCCCTCGTCGTCTCGGTGAGCACACCCTCGCCGAGAACCTCGACGCGGACGTCACTGAGCCGGAACTTCTTGATCTGTTTCTGCGCAGCTTCGATCTCGTTGGCAGCATTCATGCCTTTGAAAAGCGTGAGCTCTCCCCCGTCACGCACGAGCGGCGCCGTGATCGGGATGAGTGTGCGCAGGGCACTTACGGCCCGAGCAGTGACCACATCGAAGCCATCGGTAGGCTTGACGTCTTCTGCGCGAGCACGATAGAGGATGACGTTGGTCAGCTCCAGCTCCTGCACCTGCTCATTGAGCCAGGTGACGCGACGTTCCATCGGTTCGATGAGTGTCCATTCGACGTCAGGACGAGCGATCGCGAGCACGAGTCCGGGGAGACCCGCCCCGGAACCGATGTCCGCGACGCGACCATGGAAGAGCGGGGCCGCGATCACACTGTTGAGGATGTGTCGCGACCACAACCGCGGGAGTTCCAGCGGTCCGATCAGACCTCGCTCCTCACCCTCGCGAGCGAGCGCAGCAGTGAACTCTCGTGCGGCGTCGATCCGATCTCCGAAGAGATCCTCGGCGATGGCCGGCTCGACCTCGACATCACTCATGGGACGAAACGATCCGACGATGTTTCACGTGAAACATCAACGACGACGGAGGACCGTGTGCCGGTCAGCGCCCTCACCGTAGGACTCGGAGACGAGTCCACGCTCGGCGGCGATGTCATGTACGAGCTTGCGCTCGTAGCTCGACATCGAGGGCAGCGAAGCCTGCGACGAACCCTCGTCCAGCTTGGCTGCAGCGGCATCGACCAGAGTCTCGAGCTGGCGACGACGCGTGTCGCGCGAACCCGCGATGTCGAGGATCAGCCGCGAGAATGAACCCGTCTTGCTCTGCACGGCGAGGCGGGTCAGTTCCTGCAAGGCCTGCACCGTCTCCGGAGCGGAGAGCAGCGCGAGTGCATCGCCTTCGGCCTCCACCGAGACGTAGGCCCGACCCTGGCGGACATCGAGGTTCAGATCCCCATCGATATCCGCGATGTCGAGAAGCTCCTCGAGGTAGTCCGCGGCGACGTCGCCCTCGTTCTCGAGCTGAGCCACGGTGGGCTCGGTGTTCTCGGTCATGGTCTCGCTCATGAACCGCTCCCCTTCTTCTTCGCACGCTTCTTGCCCACAGGCTGCTGACGCTTGGGGGCCTCGGCCTTCGCCTTCTCGGCCTCTTCCAGCAGACGCTGCTGTTCGGCTTCGTAGGCGGCCATCGGAACGACCTTGCCCGACGAGTCGATCGCCTTGCCCTTGCGAGCGAGTCGCTCTTCGCGAGCCTTGGCCGCTTCCGAGCCCGGGGTGGGCATCTCACGGATGACGAGGAACTGCTGTCCCATGGTCCAGAGGTTCGAGATGAACCAGTACACGACGACGCCGAGCGGGAAGAAGACGCCCGAGAAGATGAAGCCCAGCGGCAGCACGTAGAGCATGATCTTCTGCATCTGGTACGCCTGGCCGGTCTTGGCCTCGGGCGACAGGTTCTTCGAGATGATCTGCAGCTGCGTGAAGAACTGCGAACCGATCATCAGGACGACGAGCGTGACCAGGATGATGATCGCGGTCGTGTTCTGAGCGTCGACGGCGTTGCCGAGCGTCTCGTGCAGGGAGGCGACACCGAACAGCTTGGCGTCGTAGAACTCCTTCGTCAGCTCCGGGCTGAGCAGTCCGACACCACCGATGTTGTCCCGCGCATGCTTGCTGACGTCGCTGAGCACGCTGTAGAGGGAGAAGAAGATCGGCATCTGCACAAGCAGCGGCAGACAGCTCGACATCGGCGTCGTGCCGTGCTTCTTGTACAGGGCCATGGTCTCGCGGCTCATGGCCTCGCGAGACAGCTGATCCTTCTTGCCGCGGTACTTCTCCTGAACTTTTCGCAGTTCAGGAGCGATTTCCATCATCTTTCGCTGGCTCTTGATCTGCTTCACGAAGAGAGGGATCAGCGCAGCGCGGACGACGATGACGAGACCGACGATCGACAGCACCCAGGTGATGCCCGATGCCGCGGGAAGACCGACAGCGGTGAGCAGCCAGTGCCAGGCGACGAGGATCATCTCGACGACCCACTTGAGCGGCCAGAGGATGGTGCCGAGCAGATCGAATCCACCGGCAGCGGGGGCGTCGCTGGGAGTGGAGCTGGCTAGCAGAAGGTCAAGACCCACCGATCAGTCCTTTCGGGAAGGGACGACGAAACCGTGTGCAGTCAGGTCGTAGCGGAAGTGGTCATGCGGTCGGACGTCGTCGACGCCACCGCTGGTCCAGGGGTTGCAGCGGAGGATGCGCCACGCCGAGAGCGCCGCTCCCTTCGCAGCACCGTGCTGCTGCACCGCACCTACAGCGTAGGCGGAACAGCTGGGGTAGTACGCACAGACATCTCCGTACATCGGGGAGATCACCTTGCGGTAGGCCGTGAGGAATCCCAGGACCAGATTGCGCGGGATCAGCGGGATGCTGCGGACGAGGTCGTGCGCGTGCATCTGCGCCGTGCCGATCGACGAGGCCGGGAGCGCGGTCACGACGATCCTGCAGTCTGCGCCGGTGCGAGCCGGCCGAGGCATCGAAGAACGTCCGCCTCGAGCTCCGAGTAGGAGGCGAGAGCGGACGCAGGAAGGGCACGGATGACGACATCCGTGCCCTCGGGAACCCGTGGCAACGCCCCGGCGCATACGGCTTTGAGTCGCCGGCGCACGGTGTTGCGCACCACTGCGGTGCCTACCTGCTTGCTGATGATGAATCCGAACCTCGCGGCTCTGCTCTCGCCCGTCGACAACATCGAGGTGATGACGCGGGCCCCGCCACAACGGGAGCCGCGTCGAACGACCAGACGGTAGTCGCTCCCGCGGGTCAATCGATACGGGCGGGCGAGCACAGCGGACTACGCAGAGAGCTCGGTGCGGCCCTTCGCGCGGCGTGCAGCGAGGATGCCGCGGCCGGCACGCGTACGCATGCGGGCACGGAAGCCGTGCTTCTTGGCGCGACGACGGTTGTTGGGCTGGAAGGTGCGCTTGCTCATGGAATCACTCCGGGAATGCTGCCACCGGATTCACTTCGACCGGAGACATGGGGAACTGCCAAAAATGGCATAAGTCAACCGACTTAGGGTACGTCTTACTGGCGCGCAGAGCAAATCTGCGCGCATCCGTGGTCGCCGTCCGGCACGAACCGCACAGCCATTATCCACAACCGTGGCACGCCCGGCAGGCGCAACACGCGCGCGTGTTTTCAAGGGCAGGTTGCCGTTCACAGCCGCGGTGACTACCGTGGCATCCTAAGTTATCCACAGGGGAACGGTACGTCTGCCCCGCCTCGATTCCTCGTCCGGAGCGTCATGTCATCACCTGCCCAGCCCGACGTCCCCATCTGGACCACGGTGCAGGAGCTTCTGGTCGATGACGATCGCGTCACGCCGCAACTGCAGGGCTTCCTGAGCCTCGCCGTTCCCGCGGGCGTGATGGCTGCCACCCTGTACCTCGAAGTCCCGAACGATCTCACGGCCGCGCAGATCAACAAGCGTCTCCGGCTGCCGATCATGGAGGCGCTGTCCCACATCGGCGATGAGGTCACCTCCTATCGCGTGGTGGTGAACCACGAGCTGGCCGAGCAGCCGACCGCACCGATCGCGGTGGGCGATTTCGGACGACAGGAGCAGATCCGCGTCGAGTCGCCGATGGAGCAGCCGACCCAGCTGCGCCACGAATCGCGACTGAACCCGAAGTACACCTTCGACAACTTCGTCATCGGTCAGTCCAACCGCTTCGCCCATGCGGCAGCGGTCGCCGTCGCCGAAGCGCCGGCCAAGGCGTACAACCCGCTGTTCATCTACGGCGACTCCGGACTCGGCAAGACGCACCTCCTCCACGCGATCGGCGACTACGCGCAGTCCCTCTATGCAGGGGTGAAGGTCCGCTACGTGTCGAGCGAGGAGTTCACGAACGACTTCATCAACTCGATCGCGAACAACCGCGGCGCCGCCTTCCAGGCGCGATACCGCGACGTCGACATCCTCCTCATCGACGACATCCAGTTCCTGCAGGGTCGTGCGGAGACGCAGGAAGCCTTCTTCCACACCTTCAACACGCTGCACGATCACAACAAGCAGGTGGTGATCACCAGTGACGTCGCCCCGAAGCACCTCACCGGCTTCGAGGATCGGATGCGCAGCCGCTTCGAGTGGGGCCTGATCACCGACGTGCAGGCGCCCGACCTGGAGACGCGTATCGCGATCCTCCGCAAGAAGGCACAGAGCGAGGCCCTGCACATCCCCGACGAGGTGCTGGAGTACATCGCGACCGTGGTGTCCTCGAACATCCGGGAGCTCGAGGGCGCTCTCATCCGGGTGTCGGCGTTCGCCAGCCTGAATCGCTCCGCGCTCGACATCTCCCTCGCGCAGACCGTGCTCCGCGACATCATCGACACGGCCGAGGACAACATCATCTCGCCGACCGACATCATCACGGCGACCGCGCAGTACTTCAAGCTCACCGTCGACGACCTGTACGGCTCGAGCCGTTCCCAGCAGATCGCCACCGCACGGCAGATCGCGATGTACCTGTGCCGCGAACGCACCAGCCTCTCGCTCCCGAAGATCGGTCAACTGTTCGGCAACCGAGACCACACGACCGTCATGTACGCGTACAAGAAGATCAGCGAGCTCATGAAGGAGCGCCGCTCCATCTACAACCAGGTCACCGAGATCACCACGCAGCTCGGAAGACGCTGACGCGCCGAGTCTTCAGAAAAAGTGGAGGTGAGCACCTGATCGGGTGCCCACCTCCACTTTTTTGTGTGCCCGACAGGGATTCTGACTGCCGGATAGATGCCTCTATGCACATGTGGATAACTTGTGGATGACCGTGGATTCCATCGGGACGAATGTGGGCTGATCGCCCAAACCTGTGGATAACTCCGAGGGGGTCCGGATCGACCCACCTGCCGGTAACCCGCGGATTCCTCAGGGTTTCCACAACTGACAACTGTGTAGTTCCCTACTCGCTCTTGCTATCCACCGACTTATCCACAGTATCCACAGCTGTTAACACCGTTAAGGAGTTAAGTCATTCAAGGCGCGATCCGATCACCAGACGGTGGGGAGAACCGGGCGAACGGATGACAGGAACTCCGGCGTAGGGATACGCCGGACTGTGGGGCTAGCATGGGAAGCCCTGCACCGGCAGGGACGACGACAACGCGTCACAGTTCGACGACAAGGGAGCACCCGTGAGGTTTCAGGTCAACCGCGATGTCTTCAGCGAGGCTGTGTCGTTCGTCGTCAAGCTGCTTCCCCAGCGGAATCCGCAGCCGATCCTTGCCGGAGTGCTCATCGAAGCCGACGGATCCGGTCTGACGCTCTCGGCGTTCGACTACGAGGCATCCGCTCGCACGACCATCGAAGCCACCGTCGACACTCCGGGCACGATCCTCGTCCACGGCCGGCTTCTCTCCGACATCGCCAGCCGTCTCCCGAACGCCCCGATCGAGATCGCGGTCGAGGAAGACGGCGGCATCACCGTCACCTGCGGCTCCGCCCGATTCACCCTCGCGGCCATGCCGGTCGAGGAATACCCGTCGATCCCCGAGGTCAGCGGCTCATCGGGCGTCGTTCCGGCCGATGACTTCGGCACGGCGATCGCGCAGGTCGGGTTCGCGGCGTCGCGTGACGACGTCACCCCCGTGCTCACGGGTGTGCAGCTCGAGGTCTCGGGTCACAACCTGAGCCTGGTCGCCACCGACCGCTACCGCGTCTCGCTGCGTGACGTGCCGTGGGACGGGGAGGCCGTCGAGGCGACGGCCCTGGTCCCGGCCCGCACGCTGCTCGAGGTCGGAAAGACCTTCGGCCACGCCGGCACCATCCAGGTCGCGTTCTCCGGAGCGGGTGACCGCGAGATCATCGCCTTCACCGCCGGCAACAAGACCGTGACATCGCTGCTGATCAAGGGCAATTTCCCGCCGGTCCGCCGCCTGTTCCCCGAGCAGACCGATCACTACGCGGTCGTGAACACCGCCGACCTCGTCGAGGCCGTCCGCCGCGTGTCGCTGGTGCTCGACCGTGCCGCTCCGCTGCGGTTCACGTTCTCCCACGACAGCGTGACGATGGACGCCTCCGGCAGCGAGCACGCCCGTGCCTCCGAGTCGGTCGACGCGATCCTGTCCGGTGGCGACGAGGTGACGCTCGGGCTGAACCCGCAGTACCTGATCGAGGCTCTCGGTGCGGTGAAGAGCGAGTTCGTGCGCGTGACGTTCACGTCGAGCGACAACGCCAACAAGCTGAGCCCCGTGCTGATCACGAGCCAGACCTCGGTCGACCAGGCCGGTCTCGACTCGTTCAAGTACCTCCTTCAGCCCAACCTCCTTCTCCGCTGACCTTCCTCCTCCCACCTCCCCGGAACGTTCCCGGACATACCTGAAACGTTCCCGGATCAGCCGTTAGTAGAACTCCGGAACTGTCACAGGTGGCGGTGCTCCCGGAGCGAGCATCGGGAGGGGCCCGCGAAGCGGGAGGGTCCCCGCTCTGCGAGCGAAGGGTGCATCGCCACCTGCGACCCACACGAACAGAAGTCAGAGAAGTCTCCGTGTCAGACCCCGAAGGTAGGCTGACTCCGTGATTGTGGAGCACCTGAGTCTGGTCGATTTCCGCAATTACGCGACCGCTGAACTCACGCTCCACCGTGGCCCGAACGTTCTGGTGGGGCGTAACGGGCAGGGCAAGACGAATCTGGCGGAGGCGGTCGTGTTCCTTGCGACGCTCGGTTCCCACCGAGTGTCGTCGGATGCGCCCATGGTCCGTGACGGCCAGGAGTTCGCGGTCATCCGTGCCCGCCTCTCCCACGGTGAGCGTCGTGTCCTCGCCGAAGTCCAGGTCAACCGGCAGGGTTCCAACAAGGCGCGGATCAACGGCTCGCCGTCGAAGCCGAACGAGCTGCCGCGTTACGCGCATGTCGTGCTGTTCGCGCCGGAGGATCTGCAGATCGTGCGGGGAGACCCCTCGGCGCGTCGTCGATTCTCCGACCAGCTCCTCATCCAGCGCACACCGCGGATGGCGGCCGTGCTCGCCGACTACGACCGGGTGCTCAAACAGCGCAATGCCCTGCTGAAGTCCGCACGAGCTCGCGGCATCCGTGGCGAGGGGTTGAGCACGCTCGATGTCTGGGACGACAAGCTCGTCGCGCTCGGGTCGGAGATCATCACGGCGCGACAGCGTCTGGCGGCGGATCTGCAGCAGCCGGTCGCCGATGCGTACGAGGCGATCGCCGGCGCCGATCACCGACCTCGCCTGGAGTGGGCGCTGTCGGTGCGCGGCAGCGATCCCGAGGAGGACGAGGATGCAGCCGATGCCGAGGATGCCGCACCCGTCGACATGCTCGACCCGGCCCATATCGCCGACCTGTTCCGCGCCTCGCTGGCGGCGAAGCGGTCGAATGAGATCGACCGCGGGCTGACCCTGACCGGACCGCACCGTGACGACCTGGTGCTCCGAGTCCGCGATCTCCCCGTGAAGGGGTATGCCTCACACGGCGAATCCTGGTCGGTGGCGCTCGCTCTCCGACTCGCATCGGCCGAGCTTCTGCGCAGCGAGTCCCCCGCCGGGGATCCGGTGCTGATCCTCGACGACGTCTTCGCCGAACTCGACGCCGACCGACGCCAGCGGCTCGCCGCCTTGACCGCGGGATACGAGCAGGTGGTGGTCACCGCGGCGGTGGAGGAGGATATCCCCGAGGTGCTTCACGCCCACGTGGTGCGGATCAGCGCCGGAACGATCAGCGACGAGCGGGCCAGCGAGCAGGCTCAGGAACCGGGAGACGATGACTGACACCGCATCGACCCCGGCCGCCGACGTTCCGGAGACCGTCGGCACGTACCTCCGTCTCCGCGGTCTGCAGCCGAGCTCGAAGAGCTGGAAGCGCAAGCGTCGGGTCACGACCGATGACGACAACGCGCCCTTCACCCCCGGCCGGGATCCCGGCGCCCTCGGCGATGTGCTCGACAAGCTGAGTCGCGACTCCGGGTGGCAGATCACTCTCGCCCGTGAAGACCTGGTCCGACAGTGGGCGGATCTGGCCGGCGCGGACACGGCCAAGCACTCCGAGCCGGTGTCGCTGGAGCGCGGTCTGCTGACCGTGAAATGCGACTCGACGGCCTGGGCCAAGAACCTGCAGTTCATGCGGGCGACGATTCTCACCGAGATCGGCCGACGGTATCCGGACGCCGGCGTGGAGAACCTGCGCTTCATCGGACCGGACGTTCCCTCCTGGAAATGGGGTCCCAGAGCCGTTCCAGGACGGGGTCCGCGCGATACCTACGGGTAGGGCACCACGCAAGGGGTCCGAAACGCTCAGAGGGGCACACACGGCCGTTGAGCGGCATTTCCCGACGAAACTCCGCTAGAATGGGAGTTCGTGATATCGATGTGGAGAATGCCCTCTGATGACGCCTGAATCCCCTGCTGACGAGACGGAATCGAACACCGGGGGAACCCCCGCAACCGAGGGCACCATTGCACCCAAGGCGAAGCAGCCCGGTGAGTACGGCGCCGATTCGATCCAGATCCTCGAAGGCCTCGAGGCCGTGCGCAAGCGGCCCGGTATGTACATCGGATCCACGGGTCCGCGCGGTCTGCACCACCTGGTGTACGAGATCGTCGACAACTCCGTCGATGAGGCCCTGGCCGGCTACGCCGACACGATCTTCGTGACGATGCTCGCCGACGGCGGTGTCCGCGTGGTCGACAACGGCCGTGGCATCCCCGTCGACCCGCACTCGTCCGATCCGAACAAGTCGACCGTCGAGGTCGTGCTGACGATCCTGCACGCCGGTGGAAAGTTCGGCGGCGGCGCCTATGCCGTCTCCGGCGGACTGCACGGCGTCGGATCCTCCGTCGTGAACGCGCTCTCGACGCGGTTCGACGTCGAGGTCAAGCAGAAGGGCTTCGTCTGGCGGCACAGCTTCGCCGACGGCGGCATCCCGCAGCAGAAGCTCGAGAAGGGCGAGGCGACCGAAGACACCGGAACGAGCATCACGTTCTGGCCGGACGCGTCGATCTTCACGGAGACGATCGAGTTCGACTACGACACGCTCCGCACGCGGTTCCAGCAGATGGCGTTCCTCAACAAGGGGCTGCGCATCGAGCTGCGCGACGAGCGCGAGTCCTCCGCCTACGAGGCCGAGGAGGACGGCGCGACCGTCACCAAGCAGCCGGGCGACGTGTTCTTCTACGAGCGCGGTCTGGTCGACTACGTCGAGTACCTCAACAAGGTGCGTCACGCCGAGGTCGTCAACGACGAGATCATCGCCTTCGAATCGGAGGACACCGAGCGCAAGATCTCCCTCGAGGTCGCGATGCAGTGGACCACCTCGTACACCGAGAACGTCTTCACCTACGCGAACACGATCAACACCCACGAGGGGGGAACCCATGAGGAGGGCTTCCGCGCGGCGCTGACCACCCTGGTCAACAAGTACGCCCGTGCGAACAACCTCCTCAAGGAGAAGGACGACAACCTCTCCGGCGACGATGTGCGCGAAGGCCTGACCGCGGTCATCTCGATCAAGCTCGGTGAGCCGCAGTTCGAAGGTCAGACCAAGACGAAGCTCGGCAACACCGAGGCGAAGGCGTTCGTGCAGAAGGTCGTCGGCGATCAGCTCGGCGACTGGTTCGAGCGCAACCCGAACCAGGCGAAGAACGTCATCCGCAAGGCGATCGACGCCGCGACCGCCCGCCTCGCCGCCCGCAAGGCGCGGGAGACCGCGCGCCGCAAGAGCGTCTTCGAGTCGGCGGCCATGCCGGACAAGCTCAAGGACTGCACGAGCAAGGATCCGTCCATCAGCGAGATCTTCCTCGTGGAGGGTGACTCGGCCGGTGGTTCCGCGGTGCAGGGTCGCGACCCGCACACGCAGGCGATCCTGGCCCTCCGAGGCAAGATCCTCAACGTCGAGCGCGCACGTCTCGACAAGGCACTGGGCAACAAGGAAGTCCAGGCGATGATCCAGGCCTTCGGCACGGGCATCGGCGAAGAGTTCGACATCGAGAAGGCGCGCTATCACAAGATCGTGCTGATGGCGGATGCCGACGTCGACGGTCAGCACATCACCACGCTGCTGCTCACGCTGCTGTTCCGCTACATGCGCGGTCTCATCGAGGCCGGTTTCGTGTACCTCGCGATGCCGCCGCTGTACCGCCTGAAGTGGTCGAACTCGGCGCACGAGTACGTGTTCAGCGACGCCGAGCGGGATGCCCTGCTCAAGCACGGCATCGAGAACGGCAAGCGGATCCCGAAGGATGCCGGCATCCAGCGCTACAAGGGTCTCGGTGAGATGAACCCGAAGGAGCTGTGGGAGACGACGATGGATCACACCACGCGCACCCTGCAGCAGATCACCATCGAGGACGCCGCCGCAGCCGACGAGATCTTCAGCGTGCTGATGGGCGAGGACGTCGAGTCCCGACGCAGCTTCATCCAGCGCAATGCCAAGGACGTCCGCTTCCTCGACATCTGACGCCCCGCGGGCTCAGACCAGATGTGTGACAGAGAGATTGATTGATGACTGACGAAGAACGCACCGAGCCGGAACACGACCACGGCAAGATCGATCAGGTCGACCTGCAGTCGGAGATGCAGCGCAGCTACCTCGACTACGCGATGGCCGTCATCGTGGGGCGCGCGCTCCCCGACGTCCGCGATGGACTCAAGCCCGTGCACCGCCGTGTGATCTACGGCATGTACGACGGCGGATTCCGTCCCGACAAGTCGTTCTCGAAGTGCGCCCGTGTGGTGGGCGAGGTCATGGGCCAGTACCACCCGCACGGCGACTCGGCGATCTACGACGCCCTCGTGCGACTGGTGCAGCCGTGGTCGCTGCGGTATCCGCTCGCTCTCGGTCAGGGCAACTTCGGCTCCCCCGGCAACATGGGCGCCGCCGCTCCGCGATACACCGAGACCAAGATGGCCCCGCTCGCGCTCGAGATGGTGCGCGACATCGAAGAGGACACGGTCGACTTCACCGACAACTACGACGGTCAGACCCAGGAACCGACGGTCCTCCCGGCCCGCTTCCCGAACCTGCTCGTCAACGGCTCGGTCGGCATCGCGGTCGGCATGGCCACGAACATCCCGCCGCACAACCTGCGCGAGGTGTCGGACGCCGCTCTCTGGGCGCTCGACAACCCCGGGATCTCCCGCGAGGAACTGCTCGACGGTCTGATCCAGCGCGTTCCCGGCCCCGACTTCCCGACCGGTGCGCAGATCCTCGGCACCAAGGGCATCCACGAGGCGTACCGCACGGGTCGCGGCTCGATCACGATGCGCGCGGTCGTCAACGTCGAGGAGATCCAGGGCCGCACCTGCCTCGTCATCACCGAGCTGCCGTACCAGGTCAACCCCGACAACGTCGCGGTGAAGATCGGCGACCTCGCCCGTGACGGCAAGATCACCGGCATCGCCGACATCCGCGACGAGTCGTCCGATCGTACGGGTCAGCGTCTCGTGGTCGTGCTCAAGCGCGACGCGGTCGCCAAGGTCGTGCTGAACAACCTGTACAAGCACACGCAGCTGCAGGAGAACTTCGGCGCGAACATGCTCGCGATCGTCGACGGCGTGCCGCGCACCCTCGCGATCGACGGCTTCATCACGCACTGGATCGCGCACCAGATCGACGTGATCGTCCGTCGCACGGAATTCCGTCTGCGCGAGGCCGAGAAGCGCATGCACATCCTGCGCGGATACCTGAAGGCGCTCGACGCGCTCGACGAGGTCATCGCCCTCATCCGTCGGTCGCAGACCACGGCGGATGCGAACGAGGGACTCCAGAAGCTCCTCGACATCGACGAGATCCAGGCCGACGCGATCCTGCAGATGCAGCTGCGTCGCCTCGCCGCACTCGAGCGGCAGCGGATCATCGACCAGGCGAACGAGCTCGAGGCGCAGATCACCGATTACAAGTCGATCCTCGCCGACGAGGGTCGTCAGCGCACGATCATCCGCGAGGAGCTGACCGGCATCGTCGACCGCTTCGGTGACGAGCGTCGCACGCACATCCTGCACGGCTTCGACGGCGACGTCTCGATGGAAGACCTCATCGCCGAGGAGGAGATGGTCGTCACCGTCACGCGCGAGGGCTACATCAAGCGCACGCGCAGCGACAACTACCGCTCGCAGCACCGCGGCGGCAAGGGCGTCAAGGGTGCGCAGCTGCGGGCGAACGACATCGTCGAGCACTTCTTCGTGACCACGACGCACCACTGGCTGCTGTTCTTCACCGACAAGGGCCGCGTGTACCGCGCGAAGACCTATGAGGTGCCGGAGGCCGGTCGCGACGCGAAGGGCATGCACGTCGCGAACCTGCTCGCGCTGCAGCCGGACGAGAGCATCGCTCAGGTGCTCGACATCCGCGACTACGGGGTGGCGGACTACCTGGTCCTCGCCACGCGCGAGGGTCTGGTGAAGAAGACCCGGCTCGAGGCGTATGACACCAACCGTCAGGGCGGCGTCATCGCGATCCGCCTGAACGACGAGGACGAACTCGTCAGCGCACTTCTCGTGAACGCGGAGGACGACATCCTCCTCATCAGCCGCCGCGGCATGTCGGTGCGCTTCGAGGCGACCGACGAGGCGCTGCGTCCGATGGGCCGTGCGACGGCCGGCGTGCGCGGCATGAAGTTCAAGATCGACGAGGACTGCCTGCTGTCGGCATCCGTCGCCGCGCCGGGCAAGTTCGTGTTCGTGGTCACCGACGGCGGCTACGCGAAGCGCACCGCGGTGGAGGAATACCGCGTCCAGGGACGTGGGGGAACGGGCATCAAGGTCGCCAAGTTGAACGACGATCGGGGCACTCTCGCGGGCGGTCTGATCGTCGCCGAGGACGACGAGGTCTTGGTGGTTCTGTCCAGCGGCAAGGTGGTACGCTCTGCCGTGGCCGAGGTCCCCGCCAAGGGTCGGGACACCATGGGAGTGGTGTTCGCCCGGACGACGGAGGCCGATCGCATCCTTGCCATCGCCCGTAACGGTGAGCGTGGTCTCACCGAAGACGAGGCGGATGCGGATGCCGATACCGAGGCCCCCCAGACGACACAGACCCCCGAGGATACAGACGCATGAGCACAGTTGCCGACAAGCTGGCGAAGAAGTCCACACGAAAGACCAGCGGCAAGCAGGTCCGACTTCGTCTGGTCTACGTCGACTTCTGGTCGGCCGTGAAGCTGTCGTTCCTCGGCGCGGTCGCCCTCGCCGTCGTGACGATGGTCTCGTTCTTCCTCATCTTCCTGGTGCTGCAGGCGACGAACATCATGACCACGGCCGAGAAGTTCCTCGCCAGCGTCACGGACAACGCGTTCGTGCTGTCGGCGGTCGTCGGTCTGCCGCAGGTGATGGCCTTCGCGGCCGTCGTCGCGATCCTGAACCTCATCGTGTTCACGGTGCTCGGCGCCGTGGTCGCGGGCATCTACAACCTCGCCGTGAAGGTGACGGGCGGACTGCTCGTCGGCTTCATGTCGAACTGACGCTCCAGCGTTCTCCGGAACGACGACGAAGGGCGGGTGCTCCGGCATCCGCCCTTCGTCGTCTCCCGGGGTGCGGCTAGACGACGCCGGTGGTGCCGAGCAGGGTGCCGATCAGCCACGTCGCGGCCAGGGCGAGCGCCCCGCCGATGACCAGGCGGATCGAGGCGCGCACCGGGGCCGAGCCGCCGATCCGGGCCGAGACGGCTCCGGTCACCGCCAGGGCGAGGAGCACGGCGACGAAGGTGACGGGCACGCGCCATTCGGGCGGCGGCAGCAGGATGGCGAGCAGGGGAAGCAGAGCGCCGAGGGTGAAGGCCACCGCGGACGAGATCGCGGCGTGCCAGGGATTGACCAGGTCGTTCTGGTCGATGCCGAGCTCCACCTCCAGGTGGGCCGAGAGCGCGTCGTGCGCCGTGAGCTCCTTCGCCACCTGGTGCGCGGTCTCCTCGGTGAGCCCGCGGTCGCGGTAGAGCTGCGTCAGCTCGGCGAGCTCGGCGGTCGGCATGGTCCGCAGCTCCTCCCGCTCCTTCGCGATCAGGGCGCGCTCGCTGTCGCGCTGGCTGCTCACCGAGACGTATTCGCCGAGTGCCATCGAGATCGCACCGCCGACGAGTCCCGCGATGCCCGCGGTGAGGAGTGCGGCGTTGTCGGTGGTCGCGCCGGCGACACCGACGACGAGCGAGGCGACCGAGACGATGCCGTCGTTCGCGCCGAGCACTCCCGCGCGCAGCCAGTTCAGTCGCTGACCGAGACCCGTGCCGTGCGGCTCGCCTTCATGGGCTGTCATGCCCCCAGTGAAGCAGAAAGGCGTCCCGAGGAGGGGAATCACGTGACAGGCATTACGGAAAACCCGAAGCCGAGTGTCCGGATGACTCGGTGTCCAGCCCGACGGCCCCGCCGTACCTTGGAAGCATGACCACTCAGACTGCGACCCCGGCTCCCGCAACGGCGGTGAAGCCGCCGTTGCGCATCTTCCTCACGATCCTGCATCTCGCAGGCGTCGGCGCCCTCGGTGGCGCCATCTTCGGCATGCTCGGCGGACTCCTCGGCACCGGCCTCGGCCTCCTCTTCGCCGCCGGCGTCGGCCTCGTCCTGCTCGTCGGGCTGGTCTACGCGTTCTACGGGCTGGGCTGGTTCGAGGTGGCGCGCGTCGGCTCGCTGTACCGCACCCCGATCGCCCCGCTGCGACTGCAGCCGCGCGACCGTCCCGGGTTCGGCGGCTGGCTCCGTGCTCTCGGACGTCAGGCGATCGACGGGCGCATGTGGCGCGCCGTCGCCAACTTCGCGATCGCCGCCGTGCTCGGCTTCGTCGTGCTCCGTCTCTTCTGGGGCCTGGTCTGGTCGATCATCATCTCCTTCGCCCCGCTCACCGCCGCGGAATCCGTGATGGGACCGTTCGGCGGCGGCGGCATCCCCGTCGCCTGGGCGCCGCTGGTCGGCATCCTCGGCATCGCCGCCTGTGTGGTCGGGATGATCGGCCTCGCGCTCCTGCACCGCACGCTCTCGCTCGCGATCGTGATCCGCAGCAAGGAGATCGAGTTGACCGAGCGGGTGCGCACCTCGACCGCGCAGCGGGAGGGAGCGGTGCGTGCCGCGGACGTGGAGCGCACGCGGATCGAACGGGACCTGCACGACGGCGTCCAGCCGCGCCTCGTCTCGGTCGGGATGACGCTCGGACTCGCGCAGCAGAAGATCGACAACGATCCCGATGCCGCGAAGGAGCTCATCAACGAAGCCCACACGTCGACCAAGGCGGCCATCACGGAGCTGCGGCAGCTCGCCCGCGGCATCCACGCCTCCGTGCTCGACGACCGTGGCCTCGACGCTGCTCTCTCAGCTCTCGCCGGGCGGTCGCACATCCCCGTGCACCTCGATGTACGCATGGACGGCCGCTGCAGTCGCGAGGCCGAGGCCGCCGTCTACTTCTCGATCGCCGAGTCCCTGACCAACGCGGCGAAGCACTCCCGGGCCAGCGAGGCCCGAGTGATCGTGCGCCTCCGCGAGGGCAACACGCTCTGGGCGCGGGTCGAGGACAACGGCATCGGCGGCGCGCAGGTGCAGCCGGGTGGTGGCCTCGACGGCATCGCGAACCGCATCCTGGCCGCGGGCGGGACGTTCCGTCTCGACAGTCCGCAGGGCGGGCCGACCAGCCTGGAGGTGAACGTACCGTGCGCATCCTGATCTGCGAGGACTCGGTCCTCCTGCGCGAGGGCCTGGTCCGTCTGCTCGAAGACGCCGGCCATGAGGTGGTCGCCGCTCTCCCGGACATCGAGGGTCTCGAGACCGTCGTCGTCGACACCGCGCCGGACCTGTGCATCCTGGACGTGCGCCTCCCTCCGACCTTTACCGACGAGGGCATCCGTGCCGCGCTCGGCCTCCGGTCGACGCATCCGTCGCTCGCGCTCCTCGTGCTCTCGCAGTACGTCGAGGAGCGGTACGCATCGGACCTGATCGCGGCGCAGGGCGGCCCACTCGGCTACCTGTTGAAGGATCGCGTCGCCGACGTCGCCGAGTTCCTCGCCTCCGTGCAGCGGATCTCGGAGGGCGCGACCGTGCTCGATCCCGAGGTGGTCGCGCAGCTGCTGACGCGACGGAACCGTGACGATCGGATGCTGCGGCTCACCGAACGCGAGCGCACCGTGCTCGCCCTGATCGCCGAGGGGAAGTCGAACCAGGCGATCGCCGGACTGCTGTTCCTCTCGGAGGCCAGCGTCGAGAAGCACATCACCTCCATCTTCCAGAAGCTGGGCTTCGAGCAGGACGAGTCGGGCAACCGCCGCGTGCTCGCAGCCCTCGCCCACATCGAGAACACCGGTGGCCCGACGCCGCCGACCGGCCAGACAGGAGTGGCACGATGACCACCGACGACAACGGCGCCCCGAACGAGCACACGCCGCTCACCCCGCCGCCCCCTTCCCCGCCGCAGACGTCGGCCCCGCAGCCGGCAGCCCCGCAGCCGGCCCCGACCGACACGACCGGTGCCCGTCGCTCCTCCGGCGCCACGGCCGTCATGGTCGTGACCGCCGTCGTGGGCGGACTCGCCCTGCTGGGAGCCGGTGGCACGGCCGCGGCGGCCGCGGCCGGGACCATCGTCTCGTCCAGTCGACCCGACTCCGTGCAGACGGTGGGCGTCGACGGCATCGAGAGCATCGACCTCGACGCCGACGCGAGCAGCATGCGCGTCGAGTTCGGAGACGTCGACGAGGCGGAGCTCGCGATCACCAACAGCCGCGGCACGGCCTGGACGTTCGAGCGCGACGGCGACGAGCTGGTCGTCCAGAGCCCCCAGGGCGTGTTCGGCTGGTGGTTCGGCAACTGGTTCGGCGACGAGGAGATCGCGGTGCTCACGCTGCCGGAGAGCCTGCGCGGAGCTCAGCTCGACGCCGACCTCACCCTCGACGCCGGCAGCCTCGACGTGGTCGGAGACTTCGGCATCCTCGATGTCAGCGTCAGCGCCGGTGCGCTCGACGTGGAAGGTGCCGCCAGGGAGCTCGACGTGCAGATGAGCGCCGGCCGGGCTGACATCCTGCTCGACGGCGTCGACCAGGCTGATCTGGGTGTCTCGGCGGGGGACCTGACGGTGCAGCTGACCGGCACGCCGCCGTCGCAGACCAGCATCGACGTGAGCGCGGGATCGCTCGATCTGACCGTGCCCGACGTCGAGTACGCGATCACGCAGGACATCAGCGCCGGCACCCTGAACGCCAAGATCGACGAGGCTTCGAGTGCGCGACGGACCATCGACGTCTCCCTCTCCGCCGGCACCGCGACCATCCGACCGGGACGCTGAACCCCGTCGAGGGCGAGGGCTCCACGGGGTCCTCGCCCTCGATTCGGATTTTCCGTGATTCTCCGGTAAAGTCTTGGAGGTTGACGGGGCTATAGCTCAGGCGGTTAGAGCGCTTCACTGATAATGAAGAGGTCCCAGGTTCAAGTCCTGGTAGCCCCACTCCTTAACTCAAGAAATCCCCTCACGGGGCCTTAGCTCAGTTGGTAGAGCGCCTGCTTTGCAAGCAGGATGTCAGGAGTTCGAATCTCCTAGGCTCCACAGGAAGACGAAGCCCCTGGCAGATGCCGGGGGCTTCTCCCGTTTCCGGGCGAGCGACGTCCGATCGGGTCATCTGCGGTGCGGCGTCCGCACGACCTCGCCGCGGATCCGCGCGGCCCGTCGGTGTCGACGCCCGGGTTCTCCACACCTGTTAACAAGGCTGTTAACAACTCCCGGACCTCGGCTCCGAAACTTCCCCTTGCGTGGATCCCGGCGGGGTGTATCGTTCGGATAGCGCTTTCCCGCTACGGCGGACACCAGGTCCGCACTCACGCGACGCCTTCGCCGCGTGGGCACAGAGTCGTGCTCAGAAACCCCTGGAGGATCATGTCCGCGCCCTCATCCACGCCTGCCACCGGCGGTACGTTCTCCCGCAAGCTCGGCACCCCGAGCCTGGTCCTGTTCGGCCTCGCCTACATGCTGCCGCTGGCCGTCTTCACGACCTACGGGATCGTGACCGAGACCACCGACGGCCACATCGCCGGCGCCTACCTGGTCACGACCGTGGCGATGCTCTTCACCGCCTACAGCTACGCGAACATGACCCGTGCCTACCCGTCGGCCGGGTCGGCGTACACGTTCACGCAGCGCACCTTCGGCCGGCACCTCGGCTTCCTCACCGGCTGGACCCTGCTGCTGGACTACCTCGTCCTGCCGCTGCTCAACTACCTCATGATCGGCACCTACCTCAACGCCGCGTTCCCCGCCATCCCGCTGTGGGTCTGGGTCGTCGCGTCGATGCTGCTGGTCACCGTGCTGAACGTGATCGGCATCACTCTCGTCTCCAGCGTCAACGTGGCGCTCATCGGCGTGCAGATCGTGTTCGTCGTCGTGTTCGTCGGCACCGCGATCGCGTACCTCTCCGGAGCCGCCGATCCGGTCGACATCCTGGCGCCGTTCTTCGAGCCGGGCCTGAACCCCGGGCTGATCGTCGCGGGCTCCGCCATGCTCGCCCTCGCCTTCCTCGGCTTCGACGCGGTCTCCACCCTGTCGGAGGAGGCGAAGGACGCGACGCGCTCGATCCCCCGCGCCATCATCCTCACCACGGTCATCGGCGGACTCATCTTCATCGTCACCGCGTGGGTGGCCTCGCTGGTGTTCCCCGACTTCGCGAACTTCGAGAACGTCGATTCCGCGGCGAAGGACATCATGCTGCGCATCGGGGGAACCGCGCTGTTCACGTTCTTCACGGCCGCCTACGTCGCCGGCTCCTTCGCATCGGGCATCACGTCGCAGGCGTCCGTCTCGCGCATCCTGTTCGCGATGGGACGAGACGGTCAGCTCCCCCGGACCGTGTTCGGACGCATCCACCCCCGCTTCCGCACGCCGTTCATCGCGATCATCATCGTGGGACTCATCGGCGCGTTCGGCGCGCTGTTCCTCCCGCTCGACATCGTGGCCTCGGTGATCAGCTTCGGCGCGCTCGTCGCCTTCGGTTTCGTGAACGCCGCGGTCATCAAGCTCTACTGGATCGACCGGAGGAAGCGCGGGACGAAGGCGGTCTTCGCCTACCTCGTCGCCCCGCTGATCGGGCTCGGGATGACGATCTGGCTGTGGACGAGCCTGTCGTCGACCACGCTGATCGCCGGCGCGATCTGGGTGGCGATCGGAATCGTCCTGCTCGCGGTGCTCACCGGAGGATTCCGTCGCAAGCCCCCGGTGGTGGACTTCCGTGAAGAGGAGTCACCCGTGATCGCGGATGACGAGCTGGAGGGCGTTCAGCGCTGACCCGGCGGCTCCGGCCCGTCACTCGACGGGTCGGAGCTCCCGCAGGATCGTGGCATGACGGACCAGGAAGGTGCGCTCATCGAGCTTCTTGCGGCGCAGCCACCCGGTCACCTCGTCGTTGTGCTTGCTCGCATTGCAGGAGGCGCAGGCGGGGACCACGTTCTCGAGCGTGTACCGACCGCCGCGGGAGATGGGCTGGATGCAGTCGCGTTGGAGGGCAGCGCCCTCGCCGCCGCAGTACGCGCATCCGCCCCAGGCGTCCATGAGTTCGTACCACTCGGTGTCGGTCAGATCGTTGTCGACCCGGGCGAGCCGATTCTGCCGCCGCTTGGCGTATCGCGCACGGGTCGCCGGAGAGGCGGTGGCGGAGGAGAGCTTGCGGCGGCGGCGCATGGGGCGATGGTATCGCGGCGGGTGGCGAAGCCCGGCTTCAGCGCGCGTCCAGTACCGCGACGATCGCCCGGTGGTCGCTGCCGGGGCCAGTGGTGGTGATGACCCGCGCACCGCGCACGGTCCAGTCGGATCCCACCAGCACGTGGTCGATCGGCGCCGCGATCCAGGTCGGCACCGTCGACGGCCAGGTTCCTGCGGCTGCGGTGCCGGCCTCCGTCGCCGCGTCATGACACCGTCCGACGAGCCCTCCGTCCTCCCCCAGTCCGGAGAGGTGGTCGACCGTGGCGTTGAGGTCACCGGCGGCGATCACGTCGGGAGCGTCGCACTGCGCGGCCACCCAGCGCAGACCTGCCCGCCATTCGTCCATGGTGCCGGGCAGCGGCGGGAGCGGGTGCGCGGCCACGAGGGTCGGACCGCTCCCGTCGACCGGACGCCACACCCCACTGGGCAGGCCGGGCGTCGATCCTGCCGCCTCGTCGATCCGGTACGCGCCGAGATCCTCCGCGATGAGCAGCGATGTCGGGATCCAGGAGTCGCCGCTCTCGCCCCGCGTCGTGTGCGGCAGCATCCGGTGGCCGTCGGCGGTCACGAGACGCGCGACCTCGGCCGCCGCCTCGTCATCCATCTCCGGAAGGCTGACGACGTCGGCCCCGGTCTCCAGCACGAGGCGGGCGACCTCGTCGGGCGCCGTGGCACCGCCCTGGGTGTTCCACACGAGCACGGTGAGATCACCCTGCGGAAGCGTGTTCGCGGACCCGCGGATCAACAGGACGGAGGCGTTCCCGAGCGAAGCCGCCCCGAGCACGATCGCGAGGCCCGCGGCGATGCCCCAGCGACGCGGGAACAGTGCGACCGCCGTGCAGATCGCCGCACCGATCCCGAGGATCAGCGCGACCGGTGCGCGGAACGCGATGAGCTGCGAGACACCGAACGCCTGCTGCACCCCGAACGCCTGGGGCCAGATGAGGAGCACCGCCACGGGCGCGCCGAGGAGCAGCGTGACGAGCAGCCGCAGCGAGCGACGCGAACGCCCCGACCGCGCGCGGTTCGCCTTCGCCGGAGGCGGCTCCTCCGCTCCGGGCGTCATGCCGGTCAGCGGGTGCCGACCGACGTCAGCTCGTGCGGGGCGACGTTCAGCCGCTCGCCGCCCTCGGCCGTCACCACGACGATGTCCTCGATGCGGGCGCCCCACTCGCCGCTGAAGTAGATGCCCGGCTCGATGCTGAACGCCATGCCCTCGCGCAGCACGAGGTCGTTGCCCGGCGCAATGTAGGGCTCCTCGTGCACCGAGACCCCGATGCCGTGACCGGTGCGGTGCAGGAACGCCTCGCCCAGTCCTGCGTCGGCGAGCACGCTCCGAGCAGCGGCGTCCACCTCGGCCGCGGTGGCCCCGGGGCGCACGGCGTCCACCGCCGCCTGCTGTGCCCGCACGAGCACCGCGATGCGCTCGGCGGCCGCGGGGGAGGGCGTGCCGACGACGTAGGTGCGGGTGCTGTCGGAGTTGTACCCGCTGGGCACGGCACCGCCGATGTCGACCACCACGACATCGCCCTCTTCGATCACCCGGTCGGAGACCTCGTGGTGCGGGTCGGCGCCGTTCGGTCCGGATCCGACGATCACGAACTCCACGGTGCGGTGGCCCTCGGCGACGATGGCCTCGGCGATGTCGGCCGCCACCTCGCGCTCCGTGCGTCCGGCCCGCAGCCATTCGTGCACGCGGCGGTGCACCGCATCGATGGCGTCTCCGGCCCGGCGGAGCTCGGTGATCTCCTCGGCGTCCTTGATCATGCGGCCCTCGCGCAGCACGGGGGTCGCGAGCTCCAGGCGCACACCGAGGCGTTCGCCGATCGGGATCACGTGCAGCGCGGGCAGGGCATCCGAGACGCCGACCCGCGACACCGTGCCGACGGCGGCGGTGACCAGCGCGTACGGGTCCTCGCCGTCGACCCAGTCGGAGACCGCGAGTCCGAGCTCGCCGACTGCGGTGCTGCGCACCTTCGCGAGCTCCATCCGCGGTACGACGACCGTGGGCGCGACGTCGGGGCCGATCACGAGGGCGGTGAGGCGCTCGATCGTGTCGCCCTCGACGCCCACCAGATACTGCAGGTCGGGGCCGGGACCGACGACGATCGCATCGAGTCCGGCGTCCGCGGCGAGGGAGGCGGCGCGGGTGAGGCGGGCGGCGTACACGGAGGCGGGGAAGGGCAGTGTGCTCACGGCCTCAACGCTACTGCGCGGGTGCGCGGTCGGCACCCCGATCCTGCGATGCGGCTCAGCTCGTGCGTACCGCGCGGGGAGGGACCCCGTAGTGGGCGCGGAAGACTCGGCTGAAGTGCGCGGGGTCGACGAAGCCGGCGGCGATCGCGATCTCGGCGATCGAGCGGTGCGCCTGATACGGGTCGATGAGCGCGTCGTAGCAGCGCTGCAGTCGGCGTCGGCGGATCACGGTCGAGACGGTCGACCCCTGCTCGCTGAACATCGCGTGCAGGTGCCGCACCGAGATGAAGTGCGCCGCCGCGATCTGCGAAGGGGAGAGCTCGCTGTCGGCCAGGTGCACGTCGATGTACGTGAGGATTTGGGTCAGCGTCGTGGAGTGGGCGCTCACCGGGCCGGCGGTCGCGGCGAGGTTCGCCTCCAGCACCGTGCTGAGCATGTCGACCGCGGTCCGCAGCATCCGCCGCGCGATGCGGCTGTCGAGATGATGGGCGCCCTCGGCGAGCGAGCCCAGGTACGGACCGACCATCGCGCCCAGTGCTCCGCCGGCGTTCAGCCGTGTGGCGGTGATGCGACTGGTGTCCTCCGCCGGGATGTCGAGCAGTACCTTCGGGAACATCACGACCGACATCTGCACCGCGTCGTCGAACAGCAGCGAGTACGGGCGGTCGGTGTCGTACAGCGCCATGTCACCGCTGCCGAGAGCGGTCTCCCGTCCGTCCTGCACGATCAGTCCGCTGCCGCGTTCGATGCGGGAGAACTTGAAGTACTGCTGCGGGGCGCGGGAGATGAGGGAGGGAGTGCGGTGCACGCCGTGCCCGTCGGCGTCGATCGCGAAGACGTGGATGTCGCCGGCCGCGGTGGCGTCGATCGCACCGCGGAAGCGATCCTGCTCGGGCGCGGTCACATCGAGCGCGACGACCGCGCGGGACACCGCATGGCGGTAGTCGAGGAACGACAGACTCTGCATCAAGGCTCACCCCACTGTGGCCGATCATATACGATGCTGCATTTTAGCATCCGGCCGCTGTGCCCGCGTAGACAAGTGTTCTGCTCTCGCCGTCAATCGACGACGCGCGGCCCTGGCGAGTATGAGGACATACCCGAGCATCGAAGGAGCTGCGCCATGGTGACGTCCACACCCACAACGTCGACGACGAGAACGGCCGAGCATCGGCGTCTCGGCGTCTTCGCGGTCGCGTTCATGATCATCGCGGCCTCCGCGCCGCTGACGGTCCTCGCCGGCGGCGTCACCAGCGCCTACGCGGTCACGCACGTCGACGGCATCCCCTTCGGCTACATCGTCTTGGCGGTCGCCCTCGGGATCTTCGCGATCGGCTACGCGGCCATGAGCAGGTTCGTCACGAACGCAGGAGCGTTCTACGCCTACGTCGCACAGGGCATCGGCCGCCCGACCGGCGTCGGCGCTTCGGTGCTCGCGTTCCTCTCGTACAACGCGATGCAGATCGGCATCTACGGGATGCTCGGGTTCCAGATCAGCTCCTTCATCGAGTCCAAGACCGGCTGGGTGACCCCGTGGTGGGTGTGGGTGATCCTCACGATCGTGCTCGTCGGGGTGCTCGGCGTGCATCGGGTCGACCTCTCGGCCAAGGTGCTGGGCGTGCTCGTGGCGCTCGAGTTCGTCGCGGTGATCGTGTTCGACCTGTTCGCGTTCGGCAATCCCGCGGAGGGCTTCACCGCCGCACCCATCACTCCGTCGGCGCTCTTCGTCCCCGGCGTCGGAGCGGTGCTCGCCTTCGGCATCGCGGCGTTCATGGGGTTCGAGTCGGCGGCCATCTACGGCGAGGAGTCGAAGGACCCCAAGCGCACCATCCCGCGCGCGACCTTCCTCGCGGTCGGCGTCTCGGGCCTCTTCTACGCCCTCTCCTCCTGGGCGCTCGCCCTCGCGGTCGGCCCGGGCAAGATCACGGACCCCGCCGGCATCTCCCCCGAGGAGGCCGGTCCCCCGCTGTTCTTCAACTTCGTCGCGGAGCACCTCGGCGTGATCTGGGTCGATGTGATGTCGATCCTCTTCATCACGAGTCTGTTCGCGGCCCTCGTGAGCTTCCACAACGCGGTCGCCCGGTATGCGTTCTCGCTCGGACGCGAGGGCGTGCTGCCCCGGGTGCTGGGCACCGTCCGCACCAAGAGCGGGGCACCGTGGGCGGGGTCGCTGCTGCAGTCCGCGATCGCGGTCCTCGTCATCGTCGGCTTCGCGATCGGGGAGCAGGGCTGGAACCCGGAGAACGGCCCCTACCCGGTGATCACGCTCTTCACATGGCTCACCAACCTGGGCGCGTTCGGTCTCGTGCTCCTCCTGGTGCTCGTCTCCGTCGCGGTGATCGGGTTCTTCCGCCGCGATCAGCGCGAGGTCGGCGCCGGGAGCAGGCTCGTCGCGCCAATCATCTCCTTCGTGGCCCTGGCGATCGTGTGGGTGCTGATCCTCCTGAACTGGGACGTGCTGCTCGGTCAGGCCGAGTCCACCCCGACGACCTTCATCCTTCCCGCCGTGCTCCTGGTGCCCTCGGCCCTGGCCGTCGTCTGGGCGCTGTGGCTGCGGCGGGCCCGGCCGGAGGTGTATCGCCAGATCGGCCACGGCACCGAGCTCCCGGAGAACCCGCACCTGGGCGACCCGGTGGTCGAAGCGACGAGAGGAAACCAGTGAGCACCTCCGACACCCGACTGACGTTCCGCTATCTGTCCGAACCGGACACGATCGCGGCGGGGGTGACGGACATGGCCCTGTGCGTCGACGTGATGGAGGAGACACTGCGTCTCGTCGACGCCGGCGACTATCGGATGGGCGGCCCCGAGGGGAACTCGCACGGGGCGATGGTCACCTTCCCCGCGGAGTCGACCCATGACGGGATGCCTCTGGACGGTCCGCACCGCCGGATGATGGCGATGCCGGCCTACCTCGGCGGCTCCTTCCAGACGGCCGGATGCAAGTGGTACGGGTCGAACATGGCCAACCGCGAGCACGGACTCCCGCGGTCGATCCTGATGCTCACCCTGAGCGACAAGGACACCGGAGCCCCGCTCGCGCACATGTCCGCCAACCTGCTGAGCGCCTATCGCACCGGCGCCGTGCCGGGGGTCGGTGCCCGTCACCTCGCGAACCCCGATGCCCGGAGCGTCGGCATCGTGGCGCCCGGCGTGATGAACAGGACCACGCTCGAGGCCTTCGTGGCCGTGCGCCCCGAGCTCGACACCCTGAAGGTCGCCGGTCGCAGCCGGTCGAGCATCGACTCCTTCGTCGAGTGGGTGCGGCGCGAGTATCCGCAGTTCACGTCGGTCACGGTCGTCGACGGCGTCGAGGAGGCCGTGCGGGACAGCGACCTGGTCACCATCGCGCCCACCACGCCGGCGGGGTCGGCGAACTACGTGCGGATCGAGAAGCGGTGGCTCAAGCCGGGTGCCCTGGTGAGCCTCCCCGCCGACATCATGATCGACGACGAGCTGCTCCACGGTGCTCGACACATCGCCGATTTCCGCGGCCTGTACGAGGCGTGGAGCGAAGAGGTGCCGCACCCCGCGCACGAGCACATCGGATTGCACGGCATGTACCTGCTCGATCGCATCCGCTCGGGTGATGTGGGCGACGACGCGCTCGAGAACCTCCCGGCGATCATGAGCGGCGAGGCCGAGGGCCGCCGGAGCGAGGACGAGATCTTCCTCTCCTCCGTCGGCGGGATGCCCGTGGAGGACGTCGCGTGGGGAACCGTCGTGTACCGCCGAGCCGTGGCCGAGGGCATCGGCACGGAGCTGCTCCTCTGGGATTCCCCGGCCCTCGCATGACCGGCATCCGTCCCCCATCCATCAGTCGTCAGGAGGCGTCATGAGCGCGCAGGTCAGGAAGCGGATCGTCATCGTCGGACTGGGCGCCGTCGGCGCGCTCGCCGCGTGGCGGTTGTCGCAGCGTGACGACGTCGAGGTCATCGGCATCGAGCAGTACGGCCGGGTGCACGACCGCGGCTCCTATGCCGGGGAGTCGCGTGTCTTCCGTACCGCGTATCACGAGGGCGGGCTCTACGTGCCGATGCTCCAGGAGTCGCGGCGGCTGTGGCGAGAGCTCGAGCAGCAGTCGGGCCGGGAGCTGTACCTCGAGGTGGGCGCGTTGTCGATCGCCCAGCCCGACCGTGTGGAGATGCGCACGACGCTCGACACCGTGCGCGAGTTCGACCTGCCGCACACCCTCTACGACACCGAGGAGCTGCGTCGCGCGCATCCGCAGCACAACGTGCACGACGGCGACGTCGGGGTGCTCGACCATCACGGTGGCGGCATCCGCCCCGAGGTGTCGCTGATGGCCGCGCTCGATCTCGCCGAGGCCGCCGGTGCGCAGCTGCGTTTCAACTCCCCGGTGCTGGCGATCGAGGAGGAGCACGGCGGCGTCGTGGTCCGCACCCCGGACGAGGCGATCAGGGCCGACACCGTGATCCTCGCCTCGGGATCGTGGTCCACCCGGCTGGACGGTCGCCTGCGGGACCTCCTGCGCCTGCAGGTGCTCGGACTGACCTGGTTCATGCCGAGGGAGATCGCCGACTTCCTCCCGGAGCGCTTCCCGGCCTTCCTGCGCGACGTCGGCCCCGTGCACTTCTTCGGGGCACCGAGCCTCGACGGCTACTCCATCAAGGCCAGCAGCAACCCGACCTGGCCGGTCGCCCGCGACGTCGACGAGGTGCCCCGGGAGTACACGCGGCGCGAGCTCGTGAAGATCGGGCAGCAGGCGAAGGAGTTCTTCCCCGCGCTGAACCCCGAGCCGGTGCGCTCCAGCGTGCACCACTGCGCCTACACGCCCGATCGCACGCCGATCGTCGATGTGAGCGAGAGCGCGCGGGTCGTCACGGTGACCGGGCTCTCCGGGCACGGGTTCAAGTTCGCGCCCGTGCTCGGCGAATGGGCCGCCCGTCTCGCCACAGAGCCGGAGGAGGCCGGCATCGATCCGCACTTCTCGATGGCCGCGCACCTCGACCGTCTGGCGGTCGTCGGTCCGTACCGCGGCGGAGGGCACTGAGCCGAGCTCCCCCGGCGCGGTTCGATCACGGACCGACAAGCGCCCCGCACGGGCAGACAAACCGCGCTCGACTCCCGAGCACAGACTCGAACTGCACGACGAACCGTGTCGTGCGACCCATCGTGAGGAGACAGTGATGTCGGATATCGCCCCGGTTCTGGATGAGGCCGCCCTGCTGGAGCGCGTCGGCGCACCGGAGGGACAGGGCCGCGAAGTGGTCGACGCGGCGACGCGCGAACCCATCGGTCGAGCACCCGTGCACACGGTCGAGGGGCTCGACGCCGCGGTCGAGCGTGCCAAGGCCGCTCAGCCGGCGTGGGATGCACTCGGGCACGCGGAACGCAGCGCACTGCTCCACCGTGTGGCGGATGCCATCGACGCGAACGCCGAGCCGCTGGCACGACTGCTGTCCCGCGAGCAGGGCAAGCCGCTCAACGGTCCGAACGCCCGCTTCGAAGTCGGGGCCTGTTCGGCCTGGCTCCGCACCGCCGCCGCGACGCCGCTGGAGCCGGAGGTCGTGGTCGACGACGGCGAGACCCATGCCGAGCTGCACTACCGCGCGATCGGTGTGGTCGGCGCGATCGGACCGTGGAACTGGCCCCTCATGATCGGCATCTGGCAGATCGCGCCGGCACTGCGCATGGGCAACACGGTGGTCGTGAAGCCGAGCGGATACACGACCCTGAGCGTCCTCGCGCTCATCGAGGTCATGAACCAGGTGCTCCCCCGCGATGTGCTGATCGGGGTGGCCGGTGACCGCGAGGTGGGGGCGCGGATCGCCTCGCACCCCGACATCGGCAAGGTCATGTTCACGGGGTCGACCGCGACCGGACGCCGCATCGTGGAGAGCTCGGCGCAGAACCTCGCGCGGCTCACGCTCGAGCTCGGGGGGAACGATGCCGGGATCGTGCTGCCCGGTGTCGATGCCGCGGCCATCGCGCAGGACCTGTTCTGGGGCGCGTTCATCAACACCGGCCAGACCTGCGCGGCCCTCAAGCGGCTCTACGTGCACGACTCCGTCTACGACGAGGTGGTCGAGGCGCTGGCAGACGTGGCGCGGCAGACGCCGATGGGTAACGGCCTCGAGGAGCAGAACGTGCTCGGCCCGCTGCAGAACCGTGCGCAGTTCGAGATCGTGCGGGACCTGGTGGAGGATGCCGCGCGCAACGGCGGCCGCATCGTCACGGGTGGAGCGCCGGCGACGGAGCTCGGGGAACTGTTCTACCCGATCACCCTCGTCGCCGATGTGACCGACGGGGTGGCTCTCGTCGACGAGGAGCAGTTCGGCCCGGCACTCCCGATCATCCGGTACACCGACGTGGATGACGCGGTGGCCAGCGCCAACGGCCTCGACGTCGGGCTCGGCGCCTCCGTCTGGGGCGAGCGCGAGGAGGCGCGGAAGGTGGCTGCGCGCATCCAGGCCGGCACCGTGTGGATCAACTCGCACGGCGGGGTGCATCCGATGATCCCGTTCGGCGGCCACAAGTCCTCGGGCTACGGCCTCGAGTTCGGGGTCGAGGGGCTCAAGTCGGTCGCGGTGCCGCAGATCATCAACGGCTGAGCAACGGCGGAACGCAGGGTGCGCGGCCCGTGTGGCCGCGCACCCTCTTCTGCGCAGCGGTCAGCTGATCGCGACGCGGATGCGCTCGGCGAGGAACTCCAGGTCGGCCTTCGTGAGGTCGGTGACCGCGTAGGCGGTCGGCCAGACGGTGCCGTCGTCGAGGTTCGAGATCGGTTCGAAGCCGAACGTGCCGTAGCGCACCTTGAACTTGCTGGCCGGTTGGAAGAAGCAGAGCACCTTCCCGTCACGGCCCCACGCGGGCATGCCGTAGTACGTGCGCGGCACCAGCTCGGGGGCCACCTCCGAGACGAGCGCGTGCAGCTTGTTGGACAGCGCCTGGTCCTCGGGGGTGAGCTTCTCGATGGCCTCCTTGATGTCGGCCTCCCCCGCGGCTCTCAGCTCTTCCGGAGACTTCTTCGCCCGGGAACGCCGCGTGCGAGCCTCCTTCGCGGCGGCCTGCATGGCCTCGCGTTCCTCGGCGCTGAAGTTCTTCTCTTTCTCGGCCATGATCGGTCCTCTCGACGTGGTGCCGGTGTGAAGATCACACTACGGACGCCGGGCGCCGGTGTGCTTCTCGATTCGTGATCGATCGCGGGAAGGGCGCTCCGACATGCGGTCATCACCGGTCTCCGGCGACGGATAGTGTGTGACCCATGGACCTGCGTGTCGCGGCGTATGCGGTCGTCACCGATGACGACGGACGGCTGCTGCTGGCGCGCTGGACCGAGGGACGCCGCGTCGCGTGGACGATGCCCGGCGGCGGGCTCGAGCCCGGTGAGTCGCCGGAGGATGCGGTTCGCCGCGAGCTCCGCGAAGAGACCGGCTACACCGTGAAGGTCGGCGAGCTCCTCGGCATCCACTCGCGGGTGATCCCCGCCGGTCGACGCGTGCAGAAGGCGGCGGATCCGCTGCACACCCTGCGCATCGTCTACCGCGCCCAGGTCACCGGGGGAAAGCTCCGGTTCGAGACCGACGGCTCGACCGACATGGCCGAGTGGTTCCCCCGCAAGGCGGTGGCGGAGCTGCAGCGCGTGAAGCTCGTCGATATCGCCATGCGCATGGCCGGCATCCTCTGACGTCTCGTCCGCGCTACACGCTCGACGAACGGGGTCGGACGGTCAGCGGTTCTCGGGGACCGAGATGTCGGCGACCGTGGCGCCGTAGGCGGAGATGAGGTCGTCGGCCTCCACGAACAGGCTGTACCCGTGGGCCCCCGCACCCATCGCGATCCGCTGGCCGACGATGGTCTCGTCGGCGTAGATCGGCCAGTCGGTGGTGCTGCCGATCGGCACGATGGTGCCCCGCTCGTAGCCGGTGGCCGCGAGGGCCAGCTCCGGCTCGGGCAGTCGCAGCTTGTTCACGCCCACCAGTGCGCGCAACTTCGGCCACGAGATCGAGCGCCCGCCCGGGATGAGGGCGAACAGGTAGGTGTCGTCCGACCTCTTCACCACGAGGGTCTTCACGATGCCGGACGGTGGGATGCCGAGCAGTTCGGCCGCCTCGAACAGGCTGCCGGCCGCCGGGCGTTCGCGGATCTCGATGTCCAGGTCGCGGGCCGCGGCGGCCTCCCGGACCCGCGCATGCTGATCGCCTCCGTCACCCGAGGTGACGGAGGCGAGATCAGACGGAGTCACGCGTCGGGTGCGGCGAGCGGGTCGTCCGCGACCCAGAGCTCATCATCCGCGCGCAGTGCCTGCCATGCGGCGTAGAGCACGCCGACGGCCGCGGCAGCGCCGAGGATGATCGCGATGACCGAGCCGAGGCCCGGACCCTTCTTCTGCGGCGCGGTCGCCTTGCGCACCTGCACGGCGACACCGTGGCGCTTGGCGTTGGCGACGTCCCACGCGGTGAGCGCCGAACCGACGACACCGCCCACGATCGGGACGAACTTGTCGTCGACGACGTGCTTGCCGATCTTCACGCCACGGTCGACGACCGGGGCGACACGGCGGTTGTACGTGTCCTGGATGACCGGGACGACCTGCTCACGATTGAGGTTGCCGAGCTGACGGCCCGCCTCTCGGGCGACATCGGCGGCGTGACCGACGAGCACCTGCTGGTTCTCCCAGAGCTGGTTCGCGTCGTTCTGAAGACGACGCAGTTCCTTCTTCCGCTTGCGGCTGAGGCTCACGATGCTCTCCTGTCCATTGGAGTACGGGTTCCCCATCTTGCCACGAGAGGCTGGATGCAGGGAGGGAATCGCGTGGGCCTTGCGTCATCGAGCGATCGGATGTACGTACCTCGGCCAACTCACCGGAAGCTCTGCGAGAATGAGGGCATGGCTCACGCTTCTCATGTCGCAACCCTGCACACCAACCACGGTGACATCGTCATCAACCTCTTCGGTGACCACGCCCCGAAGACGGTCAAGAACTTCGTCGGCCTCGCCGACGGCACCCAGGAGTGGACCGATCCCGCCACCGGCAAGCCCGGCGAGGGCCCTCTCTACAAGGACGTCATCTTCCACCGCATCATCCCGAACTTCATGATCCAGGGCGGCGACCCGCTCGGACAGGGCGTCGGCGGCCCCGGCTACAACTTCGACGACGAGATCAACATGGAGCTCAACTTCAACGAGCCCTACATCCTCGCCATGGCCAACGCCGGTCTCCGTCGCAACGCCATCACGGGCAAGCCCGAGGGCACCAACGGCTCGCAGTTCTTCATCACCACCGACCCGACGCCGTGGCTGCAGGGCAAGCACACCATCTTCGGCGAGGTCGCCGATGACGCCTCCAAGGCCGTCGTCGACGCCATCGCGGCCGTCCCGACCGGCTCGGGCGACCGCCCGAACCAGCCCGTCGTGCTGCAGTCGATCGACATCGTCGCGGCCTGACGACAGCTGCGGCCGATCCGGATGACCACGCCTGAGTTCACGAGCAATCGCGACAACTTCTGCTACCGGCATCCGGATCGGCAGAGCTTCGTGCTCTGCCAGCGGTGCATGCGCACCATCTGCCCCGAGTGCCAGACACCGGCGCCCGTGGGCGTCATCTGCCCGGAGTGCATGAACGCGGATCGCAAGAACCGCACCCCCGCGCAGAAGAAGGCCGAGCGCCGCTGGGGCAGCCGCAGCGGCGGTGCGATGGCGATCACCCGCAGCGGTCGGCCCATCGTCACCTACGTCCTGCTCGCCGTCACCTCCTTCATCGGACTGCTGCAGCTGATCCCCGGTATCGGCCCGCAGATCACGGACCAGCTGTTCTTCGCGTCGCCGTACCTGTACCCCAACCTGTCGCCGCTCCCCTTCGAGCCGTGGCGGCTGCTGACAGCCGTCTTCGCGCACGGCAACTTCATCCACCTGGCGCTCAACATGCTCGCCCTGTGGATGCTCGGCCAGAGCCTCGAGCCCATGCTCGGCAGGGCCCGCTTCCTCGCGCTCTATCTCATCAGCGGTCTCGGCGGGTCGGTCATGGTCGCGGTGCTCGCGCCCCTGACCTCGACCGTCGGCGCCTCCGGAGCGATCTTCGGACTCATGGCGGCGCTCCTCATCGTCGGCCGTCACATCGGAGCGAACGTCACCGGGCTCCTCGTGATCCTCGGCATCAACTTCGTCTACGGCCTGGTGTTCGGCGGCGGACGGATCTCGTGGCAGGCGCACCTCGGCGGCCTGCTCATCGGCGCCCTCATCGCCTTCATCTACGTCAAGACGAAGCGACCGGAGCAGCGGATCTGGCAGATCGTGTCGCTCGTCGCGCTCACGATCGTGTTGCTCGTGGTCGTCTTCCTCGTCCCGCCGCTGATCCTTCTGGCCTGATCCGGAGTTGTTAACAGGGTTGTTAACCCCTGTGAATAACACCCGTGTAATTCTCCCCAGGCTGTGGAGAGATCTGTGGATAACTCTGGGGACGGCCTGTGGGCAGATGTGAAAAAGGCCCCCTCGCCATGCGAGAGGGCCTTCTTCGAGAGGTGGGAGGGGCGTCAGCGCCAGCGCGTGGTCATCAGGAAGCCGATCAGTGCGATGCCGAGGCCGATCGCCAGGTTCCAGTTGGAGAGCCCCGGGATCGGGAACTGCATGCCCGAGATGTAGAAGACCAGGATCCAGACGAGACCGAGGAGCATGAAGCCGATCATCACCGGCTTGAACCACACGGCGTTGGGAGCGGCGTCGCCTTCGGCGCGCTCGACGGCGGGTTCTTCAGTCTTACGGTCACGTGCCATGCCGTCATTGTACCCATGTCGCCTGTCATCCGACGAGGCGGCGAGGGCCCTGGACGTCCGGTGACCAGCGGCATCCGTTCAGCGTTCCCGGATATGATCACGGCATGACTGCATCCGTCGTGCCTGGGGGGCGACGCCCGCGGCGAGAACGACCGCGTTCTCGCGCCACCTTCGCGAGCGTGCTCGGCGAGCTTCTGCTGACCGCGGGAGTGATCGTCCTGCTGTTCGTGGCCTGGCAGATGTGGATCGGCGACATCATCATCAGCGCCCAGAAGAACGAAGAGGGTGCGGCGATCTCGCAGCAGCTCGCACAGGCGGAGGCGCCCGACCTTCCGCCCGTCGTCGAGGGCGACGACGGCACCCCGACCTACGTGCCGCCGGTTCCCGCGGCACCCGCCGACGCGGAGTGGTTCGGACAGATGCACATCCCCCGCTTCGGCTCCGACTACAACTTCGGCATCTACGGGGGGACGAGTCGCGCCCGTACCCTCGACCAGAAGGGGATCGGCGTCTACACCGACTCGAAGATGCCGGGCGAGGTCGGCAACTTCTCGATGGCCGGTCACCGCACCACCTGGGGCAAGCCCTTCAACCAGCTCGACAAGCTGCAGTTGAACGACGCGATCGTCGTCGAGACCCCCGACGGCTGGTATACCTACCGCTTCCGCACGCTCGAGTACGTCAAGCCGACGCAGACCGATGTGCTCGCCGACGTGCCGCAGATGCCCGAGCAGCAGACGGGTGAGCAGTACATCACGCTCACCGCCTGCTCCCCCCTCTACTCCCTCGCCGAACGCATCGTCGCCTACGGGGTGTTCGAGAGCTTCCAGCCTCGCGCCGAGGGACCCCCGACCGCTCTGACCGAGACGCCGCCTCCTCCGGCCGCGCCATCCGTGTGATCGTGCACGCCGACGAGGGAGAAGACTGATGTACGCCGCAATCTGGCGCCTGCTGCCCGGTCCGTGGTGGCTGCGCGTCCTCATCCTCGTGGTCGTCGTGGCCGCGATCCTCTACGGCCTGTTCTGGTACGTGTTCCCGTGGGTGAGCCCGATCATCGCCCCGGGTGAGGTCGACGTCGAATGACGCGGGTCCTCGTGGTGGACAACCACGACAGCTTCGTGCACACGCTCGTCGGCTATCTCCACGAACTCGGCGCCGAAACCGAGCTGGTGGAGTCGGGCGCCCTCGACGCCGCGGACCTCGAGCGGATGCTCGCCGACCACGACGCCCTGCTGCTCTCCCCCGGCCCCGGAGCGCCCGCCGATGCCGGGGTCTCTCTCGAGGCGGTGCGGATCGCCGCGCGGCTGCGGATGCCGACGCTCGGCGTGTGCCTCGGGCACCAGACCATCGGCGCGGCCTTCGGCACTCCGGTGAGCGCGGCGCCCGAGCTCATGCACGGGATGGTCTCCCCCGTCGAGCATGACGGATCGGCGTTGTTCGCCGGCATCCCCTCGCCGTTCGACGCCGGTCGGTACCACTCGCTGGCTCTCGCGGCCGCCGACCTTCCCGCCGAGGTGATCGTGACCGCGTGGACCGAGAACGGGACGGTCATGGCGCTCGAACACCGTGACCTGCCGATGCGCGGCGTGCAGTTCCACCCCGAGAGCGTCCTCACCGAAGGCGGGTACCGTCTGCTGGCGAACTGGCTGGAACTGTGCGGGGATCGCGACGCCGTGGCGCGCGCGGAGAGTCTGCACCCGCTGTCCCGCTGACGGTGGTCGCAGGCTGGATCTGCGAGGGGCGTCAGTCGCCGGTGCAGAACCGCAGCTCGACCGGCGAACCGATCGGGACGTCACCCGGCGCCACGGACATCGACTGCACGGTCGGCGGGTCCGTCGCGGGGCAGTCGGCCTGTTCCACCGGCGTGGGCGTGAGCCCGAGATCGGTGAGATTCGTGGTGGCGGCGTCGACCGTCCAGCCGACCAGGTCGGTGAGAGTCACCTTGCCGCTGGCGACGACGAGGTTGATGACCGTGCCCGGTGCCACCTCCGACTCGGGCTTCTCGCTCGAGGAGATCACCGTGTCCGCCTGCAGGGCCTTGTCGTTGCGCTGGATCACGGTGCCGAGTTCGAGGCCGGCGGCCTTCAGTGCCTTCGTCGCGTCCGCGAGCGTCATGCCCTCGATCTTCGGCACCACCGCGGTCTCCACACCGGAGGAGACGTGGACGGTGACCGTCGTGCCCTCCTCCACCGAGACGCCGGCCTCGGGGTCGGTGCTGATGACGTTCCCCTCGGTGATCTCGGCGCTCGACTCGAAGACGATCGTCGACGCCAGGTCGAGCTTCGCCAGGTCGTCCTGCGCGCGCTCCGAGGAGACGTTGACGAGGTTCGGGATCACGCGGGACGTGCTGGGCATCTCGGACGGACGCCCGCTGATCGTCACGACCCAGAACAGCACCGAGGCCAGCAGCACGGCCAGCAGTGCCACACCCGCCCAGATCCAGGCGACCGGCGGGCCGGACTGGGTCCTGGTCATGGTGGTGTCGGTGCTGAGCTGGCGCAGCGAACGCGCCGTCTCCTGCGCCTGGCGCGGGCTCGGTCCGTAGAGCTCGCTGGTCAGGGCCCCGAGCTCTTTGCGCGTCGGGGCGTTCCCGGTGACGGCCGCGTCCAGTGCGGCGCGGAAGTGCGCAGCATCCGAGTACCGCTGGTAGGGGTCCTTCGCGAGAGCGCGCAGCACGATCGGGTCGAGCGCGCCGGGGGCGTCCTCGTTGACCTCGGTCGGCGGGATCGGCGTCTCGCTGACGTGCTGGTAGGCGACCGCGACGGGCGACTCTCCGCGGAACGGCTGGCGGCCCGTGAGCAGCTCGTACAGCACCACACCGGTCGAGTAGAGGTCGGCGCGGGCATCGACCGGCTCGCCCTTCGCCTGCTCGGGCGAGAAGTACGCGGCGGTGCCGATGATCTGCGTGGTCTCGGCCACGGTCGAGGAGGAGTCGGATACGGCTCGGGCGATGCCGAAGTCCATCACCTTGACCTGACCCTTGTCGGTCACCATGACGTTGCCGGGCTTGATGTCCCGGTGCACGACGCCCGCGCGGTGCGAGTAGTCGAGGGCCTCGAGGATGCCGTCGACGTAGCGCACCGCATCGGCCACCGGCACGGGGCCCGCCGAGATGATGTCCTTGAGCAGCGTGCCCTTGACGAGCTCCATCACGATGTACGGCGGTTCGTCGGAGGAGCTGTCGCTGGCCGAGGGGTCGCCGGCGTCGAACACGCGGACGATCGACGGGTGCGACATCCGCGAAGCGGCCTGCGCCTCCAGCCGGAAGCGCGTGCGGAACGCCGTGTCACGGGCGAGCTCGGGGTCGAGGATCTTGATCGCGACCTCGCGCCCCAGGGTCAGGTCGTACCCGCGGTAGACCTTCGCCATCCCGCCATGCCCGATGAGCTCGTCGACGCGGTATCGACCCGCGATGACCCGTGGCTCTGTGGACACGTACTACCCCCTGGAAAACGACTGCTGCTGAGCTGGACTAAAGGCTACCCGTCGGTGCCGCCACCGTCGTCGCCCTCGCCCGGGTCGGGCGCGGCGACGATCGTCACGGACAGCGGCGGCGAGGCGGCCGAGGTGCGCTGGTCGCCACCGGAGCACATGCCCTGGTAGGTGACGAGGAGCTGCTGACCCACGGTGTCGCCGACCTTCACCTGCGTGTTGCGCTGCGTCGGCTGGAAGTTGGGACCGCCCGACACGAACGTGCCGTTCTGGAGCGACACGACATACCCCGAGAGCGTGGTGCCGCTCGGGCAGGTGAATCCGGTGCCCCAGGAGATGGTCACCGTGCTGCCGGCGACCGGGTCGCCCGTGATGGTCGGGGTGTCGGTCGGCGTCGGAATGGCCGTCCGTGCTGCGTAGACCGTGAGCGTGATGGGCTGCGTCTTCTCGACGTTGCCCGTGGGGTCGACGCGGTAGACCTTGCCGACCTCGGCATCCGAGGGTGCCGGATCGCCGTCGACGCAGGTGATCTCGCTGTCGAACCCGGCGCCCTTGAGCGTCGACGTGGCGCCGCCGCAGTCCATGCCGTTCAGGTTCAGCGCGGTGACGTCGACGCGAGTCTCCTCGGGTGTCGTCGGCGGCGGCGTCGACGGCGTCGACGGAGGCGGGGACGAGCTGCTCTGCTTGGGCGTGGCGTCGGCGTCCCCGTTGCCCTGGTTCGCGAGCATCCCCCAGACGGTGCCACCGAGCGCGATCGCCAACAGGACGATCAGGGCGATCAGCGGCCAGGTCCACGGGCTGCGCTTCTTCTTCTTCTTCTCCTCCTCCGCAGCGTCCTCGGTGGGGAGCTGTGCGGTGGTGGGGAGGATGCGCGTGGTGCCGTCGTCGCCGGATGCGGTCAGCATCCGGGTCGCGTCGTCGTCGCCGGCGATGCCGCCGGTCGCGATCGCGGGGACGGCGATCGCCGCGGAGTTCAGGTCGCCACGACGAAGCGCCTGCGCCGCCCGAGCCACCGTCGCGGAGGACGAGGGACGGTCGGCGGGCTTCTTGGCGATCATCGCCATGACGAGGTTCTGCACCGGGATCGGCACGGTCGGCGGCAGCGGCGGCGGCTGCTCGTTGATCTGGGCCATCGCGATGGCCACCTGCGACTCGCCGGTGAACGGACGCTTGCCCGCCAGGCACTCGTACGCGACGATGCCGAGCGAGTAGGTGTCGGTCGCGGGCGACGCCGGGTGGCCCGACGCCTGCTCGGGCGACAGGTACTGCACCGTTCCCATGACCTGACCGGTCGCGGTGAGCGGGACCTGGTCGGCGATACGGGCGATGCCGAAGTCGGTGATCTTGACGCGGCCGTCCGGCGTGATCAGCAGGTTGCCCGGCTTGATGTCGCGGTGCACGAGGCCCGCGGCGTGCGCGGCCTGCAGGGCGGATGCCGTCTGCGCGACGATGTCGAGCGTCTTGTCGGCGCTCAGCGCACCGTCCCGCTCGAGCACGGTCGAGAGCGCCTCGCCGGGGACGAGCTCCATGACGAGATAGGCGCTGCCGTTCTCCTCGCCGTAGTCGAACACGCTGGCGATGCCCTCATGGTTGACGAGAGCTGCGTGCCGCGCCTCGGCGCGGAACCGCTCGAGGAACCCGGGGTCCCCCATGTACTCGTCCTTGAGGATCTTGATGGCGACGGTACGTCCGATGACGTGATCCGTCGCTTCCCACACCTCGCCCATGCCACCGATCGCGATACGCGACTGCAGCTCGTAACGACCACCGAACGACACACCCTGCGTCGGCCTCATCTGCCCAGCACCGCCTCTATGACCTTCTTCGCAATCGGAGCAGCGATGGTGTCGCCGCTTCCTGACTGTCCCTGTCCGCCGCCGTCTTCGACGACGACCGCTACTGCGACCGCGGGGTCGTTCGCCGGTGCGAAACCGGTGAACCACAACGTGTGCGGCCTGTTTCCGTTCTCTGCGGTGCCCGTCTTACCGGCCACGTCGATCCCGTCTATTCTTGCACCCTGGGCCGCGCCCGTAGCGACGCTCGCGACCATGGCCGACGTGACGTCGTCGGCCACGTCGGCCTCCATCGCACGGCCGAACTCGCTGTCCTCGAAGGCCTTGATGACCGACAGGTCGTTGCCGATCACGGCATCCACCATCCGGGGGTTCATCACGACGCCGTCGTTCGCGATCCCGGCGGACACCATCGCCATCTGCAGCGGGGTCGCGGTGACCTGTCCCTGACCGAATCCGCTCAGGGCGGTCTGCGCGTCGTCGAGCGCACGCGGGTAGCTGGACGGCGTCGACTTCAGCGGGGTCTCGAAGGACTTGTTGAAGCCGAGCTTCTCCGCCATCTCGCGGATCGTGTCGTCGCCGAGCTCGACCGCGAGCTCGGCCATCGGGATGTTGCAGCTGAGGCGGATGGCCTCGGCGATCGTGACCGTGGCTCCGGGACCGCACTTGCCGCCCCAGGCGTTGGAGACGCGGCTGGAGGACTGCGGGAGCGTGTAGGAGATCGGGTTCGGCAGGGTCGACTCCGGTGTCCACTCGCCGGTCGCGTAGGCGGCGGCGGCGACGACGATCTTGAAGGTCGAGCCCGGAGGGTTGAGGTCGCCGGCGATGGCCCGGTTGGAGAGGGGCTTGTTCGGGTCGGCGACGAGCTGGTCGAACGTGGTGTTCGCGGCGTTCGCATCGTGCGTCGCCATCAGGTTCGTGTCGAACCCGGGGGTCGAGACCATCGCCAGGATGCGACCGGTCTTCGGGTCCATCGCGACGACCGCGCCCTTGAGGCCGCCGAGGGCCTCGTAGGCCGCCTTCTGCGCTCTGGCGCTGAGGGACAGCTCGACGCTGTATCCGCGCTGCGGCTGGCCGGAGAGGATGCGCTCCACCTCACCGAGGAAGGCGTTCGCGCCGGTTCCGGAGAGGTCGGCGTTCATGGCCTGCTCGATGCCGGTCCGCGAATCGAGTGCGGCGTTGAAGTACCCGGTGACGGGAGCCCACATCGGCGCATCCGTGTAGACGCGCTGGAACTGGTACCGGTCGTCGCTGGGCACCGAGTTCGCGATCGCGGCGCCGTCGACGATGATCGATCCGCGCTGGATCTCGTAGCTGTCGAGACGGGTGCGCTTGTTGTGGCTGTTCTGCGCAAGGCTGTCGGCCTCGACGACCTGGATCCAGCTGGTCGCGGCGAACAGCGCGATGAACATGAACAGCATGATGATGCTGAGGCGGCGGAGTTCTTTGGTCATGTCAGCCGATCACCACCCGGGGCTGGCGGCGGACGCCGTCGGAGATGCGCAGCAGCAGGGCCACGATGAGCCAGTTCGCCACGAGGGACGATCCACCGGCGGCGAGGAACGGCGTGGTCAGACCGGTCAGCGGGATCAGTCGCGTGACGCCGCCGACCATGATGAAGACCTGCAGCGCGATCGTGAACGAGAGCCCGGTGGCGAGCAGCTTGCCGAAGTCGTCCTGACCGGCGAGGCCGATGCGCATGCCGCGGCTGACGAACACCATGTACAGGCAGAGGATCGCGAACAGGCCGATCAGCCCGAGCTCCTCGCCGAGGCTGGTGATGATGTAGTCGCTGTGGGCGAGCGGGGTGACCTCGGGGCGGCCCTGGCCCCAGCCGGTGCCGATGAGTCCGCCGCGCGCGAGGCCGAACAGTCCCTGCATGGGCTGGTAGCCGGCGACGTCCGGGTCGACCTGGTTGGCATCGAACAGGAACAGCCAGTTGATGAAGCGGCCGTGCACGTAGGTGAGGATCTGGGTCGCGACGGCGACACCGGCGACGACGAGGGCGAGGCCGATGAGCACCCAGCTCGTCTTGCCGGTCGCGACATAGAGCATCGCGACGAACATGCCGAAGATCAGCGTTCCGGTGCCGAGGTCGCGCTGGAAGACGATGATGCCCAGCGAGATGAGCCAGACGACGAGCACGGGTCCGAGCTCGCGCATGCGCGGCCAGGTGATGCCGAGGACCCGCTTGCCGACGGAGGTGAGGCTCTCGCGGGTGCGCACCAGGTAGCCGGCGAAGAAGATGGCGAGGCAGATCTTGGCGAGCTCACCGGGCTGGAAGGCGAAGGCGCCGCCCAGCGACACCCACACGGCGGCGTTGGCGTCGGGGATGCGCAGACCCGGGACGAACGGCAGCAGCAGCAGCAGGATTCCGGCGAGGCCGAAGATGTACGTGTAGCGGAACAGGATCCGGTAGTTGCGCAGCAGGATCACGACCGCGATGGCACCCGCGAGGGAGATCGCGGTCCAGGCGAGCTGCTTGGTGGAATATGCGTTCCACCCGGTGTTCTTGAACGCGATGTCGATGCGGTAGATCATCGCGATGCCCAGGCCCGTGAGCAGCGTGGCGATCGGCACCACGAACGGGTCGGCGTCGGAGGCGACGAAGCGCAGCACGATGTGCAGGGCGAACGCGAGGGCCGCCAGGCCGCCGCCGATCGCGAGGATCATCGGGTCGATGACGCCGAGAGCACCCAGCTGCACGAGAGTGAGCGCTCCGCCGCTGATCGCGCACGCGAACAGCAGCAGCCAGAACTCGCGGTTGCGCTGGGTCTGCGGCATCCGGAGACGCTTCAGCGCCTTGATGACGGTGGTGTCCGCCTGCACGTCGGTGCTCATCCTGCACCCCCGGTCGGGGTCTCGCTCGGCGTGGGGAGAGGCGTCGGCAGCGGGGTCTGCGGGATCGCGTTCGCCTCGGCCCCCGCGCGCAGGCGGTCGACGATCGCCATCGCGTCGGACAGCGAGCGTGCCGTGATCGTGCTCTCGACCGAGGCGCGCTGATAGGGCGGGAGGTCGGCGAGGAGGATGTCGGTGTCCTGGATCGGGGTGGACAGGGTGATCGGTCCGATGTTCTGCTGCACGCCCTGGAAGATCACGACGCTGTCGTCGTCGGCACCGATGAAGTAGCGCGTCTGGGTCCAGCTGTACGCGGCGAACGCGGCGACGCAGAGCATCGCGACGACCACGAGGGCGCCGGCGATCCAGCCGAGACGTCGACGCCTGGCGCGACGGCGATCCTCTTCGATGAGCTCCTCGAGGTACTCGGGCGCGGGCTCGAAGTGGCTGGGCTCGTTCGCGGCCTGACGCACCGGGTGCAGCCAGTTGCCGCGCGGAGGACGCACCGGCGGCACGTAGACGCCATCGGGGTTCGACGCGGAACCGACGATGGTCGGGGTGCCCGAGTGGATCGGGTGCTGTCCGCCGACGTCGACCAGCACGATCGTGACGTTGTCGGGAGCTCCGCCGTCGAGGGCCTGCTTGAGGAGGTTGTCCGCGGTGCGGCCGGGAGCGAGCCCGAGCTGCATCGCCTTGAGGATGTGCGGCTCGTCGACCACGCCGGAAAGGCCGTCGGAGCACAGCAGCCAGCGGTCGCCCGGCTGGGTGTGCATGACGAACATGTCGAGCTCGGGATCGGAGTCCATGTCGCTGAGGACGCGCATGAGCACCGAGCGGCGCGGGTGGTAACGGGCCTCTTCCGGAGTGATGCGGCCGGAGTCGACCAGGCGCTGCACGAACGTGTGGTCGGCCGTGATCTGGGTGAGCGCGTCGTCGCGGTACAGGTAGATGCGGGAGTCGCCGATGTGGCCGATGACCGCGTACTCGTCGACCATGATGATCGCGCTGACGGTCGTGCCGAGGCCGGCGAGTTCCGGGCGGTCCTTCGCGGCGCGGATGAGGTCGCCCGCCGCTGTGGTCGCGGCCGCCTGCAGCGAGGCCTGCGCGTCTTCCGGGGAGGCGTACGCCTGGTCGAGGGGCTCCAGGCGCTGGATGGCGATGCTCGAGGCGACGTCTCCACCGGCGTGGCCGCCCATGCCGTCCGCGACGACGAACAGGTTCGCCCCGGAGTATCCGGAGTCCTGGTTGTTGGAGCGGACCTTCCCGGTATGGGAGATCGCGACGCTCGAGCCCTCGAAGACCATGCCGGCGTCAGGCTCGCAGCTCGAAGGTCGTGGCGCCCACCTTGATGGGCGTGCCGAGCGAGAGGGCGACGGGCGAGCCGGACACGCGCTGCCCTGCGACGAAGGTGCCGTTCGTGGAGTCGAGGTCCTGGATCGCCCAGCTGTCGCCCCGCAGCATCAGTCGGGCGTGGTGGCTGGACGTGTAGTCGTCGCGGATCACGAGGGCGGACTCGCTGGAGCGGCCGATCGTGAGCGAGTCGGCGCTGAGCGGCAGTTCGAGACCGGCCTTCGGACCCGAGGTGATCACCAGGCGCTTCGCCGTCGCGACCGTGGCCGGTCCGCTCGAGGGGCGGGAGGACGCCGGCTTCGACGCGGGGGCCGCCGCCGGTGCGGGAGCGGAGACGCCCGCCGCGGCTTCGGCCGGGAGCTTGCGCACGCGCACGCCGAACAGGTCGGCGCGCAGCGAGTAGACGACGCCGAACACGAAGAACCACATCAGGACGAGGAACCCGATGCGGAGCAGGAGGAGGATCAGTTCACTCAACCGAGGGCTCCGAACGCTCGGGTGGCGTCGTCGCCCCGAGGCGCGGGACGCGACGGGCTGGCCACGGGGACGATGCGGAACACCAGGTCGGTGCGTCCGATCGTGATGGTCGTGTCGGAGGGCAGGGCGGCCTCACGGAGCTTCTGGCCGTTGACCTTGGTGCCGTTGGTGGAGCCGAGGTCGCGCAGCATGGCGCGCTCGCCGTCCCACAGGATCTCGACGTGCTTGCGGCTCGACCCGGCATCCGCGATCGTGATGTCGGCATCCGTGCCGCGGCCGATGACGGTGCGCGCCCGCGAGATCGAGTGGCGGCGGCCGTCGACGTCGACCACGGCCTGCCAGCTGACCCGGCCCTCGACCGTGCCCGAGTTCACGCGCACGGTGCCCGTCGCGACCTTCTCGTCGGCTTCGAGGTTGATCGACAGCGGGCCGGCGAAGCTGTAGCCCTGGGCCTTGGCGTGCTTGGTGAGGAGAGCGTGCAGCTCGTCGGTGAGGGCGCCGCCGAGGCCGAGCATCCGCTCCGCATCGTCGGTGCTGAGACGTACGACGTAACTGTTGGGCGCGATGATGCGGTCGCGGCTCACGACCGCAGCCTTCGTATCGGCTTCACGCCGGAGCGCCGAAGCGATCTCCACCGGCTGAATGCCGCTGCGGAAGGTCTTCGCGAACGCGCTGTTCACTGCGCGCTCGAGACCCTTCTCAAAGCTGTCAAGTAGTCCCACTGGGCTCCTCTGGCATGCCGACCGGTAGACACATCGTAGCCAGGTGTCCTGGGGGAACGCCGCCGATCGCCTCCCAGGGGTGTGCAACAGAGGGTGAAATCGCGTGATATCCTCGGAAAGTTGAGTTCTTCAGAACAAGACACTCGCGCGAGTGGCGGAATGGTAGACGCGCTGGCTTCAGGTGCCAGTGTCCGTAAGGACGTGGGGGTTCAAGTCCCCCCTCGCGCACAGCGAGTTCTGTTCGTTCTTCAGGGCGAACAGTTCGTAGAGAGAAAGCGCCGGTCGGGCCTGGTCCCGACCGGCGCTTCTTGTGTGCGCGGCTGCCCGGCAGCAGGGCCCATCCGGATACCGCAGGCCTACGCTGTGCCTATGGAAGAACGCTCATGGAAGATTCCGACCCATGACGACGGTCTCAGCGACTGGTCCGGATGGCTGCTCGACCCCGCCATCCTGCAGGCTCTCTCCCCCGGTCATGTCGTTCGAATCCAGATCCAGCAGTTCGAGGACTACTCGAAGGGGTGGATCGTCAGCCCCTACGCTCGCATCACCGGTGTCGATGGCGACGAACTCACCGGCGTGATCGACGACCCCTACCGCTCATCGGACGAGCCGGAGGTGTCCAATGGCGACATCGTGCGCTTCCGGCGCCGGAGCGTGATCGAGATCCCGACGGACTGGGAAGGGAACGAAGATCTCGAGGCCATTGCGGTCCGCACGGGCGAAGGCCGGATGACGGGCCTCCTCCCGCCGACCGACGCATAGCCCGCCGACCGCCGCGGTCAGCGCTCGGGATCCGCTCCCGGATCGATGATGGCATCGGGGGTGAGGCTCGCCAGGCGCCTCAGACGCCCGACGCCCCACGCGAGTGCGATCGCTCCGCCGAGGAGCAGGACGACTCCGAGAAGGATGCGTCCGTCCGTGCGACCCACGATGAGGCCGAGCACGGTGAAGGTGATCCCCCCGATCAGGACGAGGATCGACACCACGATGGCCGTGATCGCGAGCCGATCCACCGCGTGGTGACGCTCGTTCCCGCGGCTGTCGGTCGTGTTCATGGGGTCCAACGTAGTCTTCAGAACGGCGGCAGGTTCTCCAGGTCGTTGTTCCACGCGTCGTCCGCGAACGCGCGCAGATACGGCTCCCCGTCGGCGGGACGCACGATGGCGACGTTCACCTGGCTGTACCCCCGCCCGACGAACGCCTTGTTCCCGTTGTCGATCCAGGTGATCATGGTCGGCCGGTCCGTCCAGTCGACCCTGCCGCTCTCCCGCGAGACCCATTTATAGGCGGTGATCACCTCCGGCCCGCGCACGCGTCCCTCGAATCGGACGTTCGTGATCTCGATCGCCGCCACAACTGCTCCTCTCGGGCCGCGAACCGTGCGGCCAGAGCCATTATTGGCGGAGGTCGCGGCGCTTTTCCGCCCTCATCACGGCGCGGGTCGGACACGCAGAAAGTCTGTAAGGAACGTGGTTCCCGGCCCAAAGAGCGGAGGCGATCGCGCAGGACCTCGGACGATCCCGGGTGAGGGTGGAAGCATGCCAGCGCTCCTTCCCTTCGCCGCCGCCTGTGACCGTGGATAGCCTGGAACGACCGGACACCGGCATGTGAGTGAGGAGCCCATGTTTCGACTCGGGTACTCCCGCCCCCTGGTGTTCGCCGGCCACTCCCCGGAGACGCAGCGGTCGATGCGGGCCGCGTGGGTGCCGAATCGCCGGCGCAGGACGAACGCGGCTGCCGCGGCATCGGGACACGGCGGTGACCACAAGGACGTGGTGTTCCGGCGCCTGTTCGACGAGCACTGGTCTCGAGTGCGCCACCATCTCGAGTGCTTCGTCGACAACCAGGAAGAAGTCGACGAGCTGACGGCCGAGGTGTTCGTCGTCGCCTGGCGCAAGCTCGATCCGTCGAACCCCATGCCGGTGACCTGGTTCCTGCGGACCGCCGACAACAAGATCCGTGATCGTGCCCGGCGCACCCGCTCCAAGGAGCGCGCCTGGGAGGCGCTCGTGCGCGGGGTGGAGGCCCCGGGGCCCGGGCTCGACCCCCTGGAGGCGTTGGCGGTGCGCACGGCCATCGCCGAGCTCAGCGCTCGCGAGCGCCAGGTCGTCGTCCTCACCTATTGGGACGACCTGAGTGCACGGGAAGTCGCAGAGGTGCTCCGCACCAGCGAGGGAGCCGTGTGGACGACGCTGACCCGGGCGCGGACCAAGCTCCGTGAGAAGCTCGAGGGAGGCGGCCCGCGATGACCTCCTCGGACGACGACCTGGACCGGATCTTCCGCGCCGCCGACCCGGTGCCCCGCGCCGCGGGCAGCTCACGCCCGAGTGCCGCCGACATCGCCGTGCGGGAGAACATCATCCGCGGCACCCACCGGCCGACACGACGGCAGCGGCATCCGCGCCTGCTGTGGACCGGGATCGCCACGGCGACCGTGGCCCTGGCCGTCGCGGCGCTCGTGGCCGTCAGCGTCCTGAGCCCCGCCCAGCGGGCCGTCGCCCTCACCCCGCCTCCGCTGCAGTACACCCCCGCGCCCGCGCTCGCCGACGTCATCGAGAGGGCGACCGACCGTCTGGCCGCGCTCCCCGACGTCGTGCAGCAGTCGAGCGTGCGCACCATCGTGTGGGGATGGAGCGTGGACATGACGGAGATGCGCGTGGAGATCGTCCCGCAGGACATCCACTTCGTCTGGGGCCCCGGCGAGACGGCGACGTCCACGATCATCGCGGCCGACTCCTCCTGGACGGATGATCTTCCGGACGGCGTGGACCCGAGTCCCTACGAGCCCGGAGAGGTCATCGACACGGTCGTCACCCCACCGGAGGATTTCGCCCTCCCCGCCGAGGTGCGCAACCTCCACGGCAGCACGCCGGCGGAGATGGAAGCGGCACTGGCCCCGTTCGGCGTCACGGCCGAGTCGTCGTCGGGCGAGCTGCTGGCCGCGATCACGGGACTGCTGCAGTACTGGACCCTCGACGACGAACAGCACGCGACGCTCCTCGACCTCCTGACGGATGCGGGCGGGGTGACGGTCCGCGGCGAGACCACCGATCGCCTCGGGCGCGACGTGATCGGGCTGCAGGTGTCGTCGGTCATCCCTGAGCGTGTCGAGACCGTCCTGGTGTCGACGGCGACCGGACGCATCGTGGGCGTGGAGAGCGAGCTCGTCGCGCCCCTCGACGGACTCCCCACCGGCGTCATCTCCTACACGATGTGGGATGCGGATGACGCGTAGCGGGGATGCTCTCGGCCGGCGTCCCTAGGCGGCGCTCCGCGCCGGATCCGACGTGGCGGGCTGCTGGGCGGCGACCCATGTCTGGCCCCACGCATCCATGTCGCGCACGAGCGCACGCAGCGTCTCGCCCATCGGGGTGAGGGAGTATTCGACGCGCGGTGGCACCTCGGCGTAGACCTCGCGGTGGACGAGCCCGTCGTCCTCGAGCTCACGCAGCTGCCGCGTCAGGACCCGATCGGTCACCTCGCCGACCGCGCGTCGGAGCTCGCCGTAGCGCAGGGTGCGGTCGAGCAGCTCCTGGATGATGGTGAGCTTCCAGCATCCGCCGATGATGCTCACGGTCGTCTCGACGGAGCACACGGCGATCGCCGCCGCGGTCTTGTCACGCATGTCACTATCCAAACTGTCTGTACTGGACCGAAAAGTGCATACTTCTGCTTTTGCCAGTGTCCTGTTTGACTCAATGTACGTGCTGAGGAGCGGGCGGGCAATCGTCTCCTGCGCCTCGGTCAGCGCACATCCCGTGCGTGCTCGTCCGCGACCGGCCCCCGCCCCTCGGCGGTGCTTCGGCATGCCCGATCGCGGATGCAGCGTCGGATCAAGAGGAGAAGAACGGCAATGGCAAGCAAGCGCTCACTGGTGGTCTGGGCTCACCCCCGCACCGATTCGCTCACGGCGGCGGTCACCGCGGACGTGATCGAGGAGCTGACCGCCCAGGGCTTCGAGGTGGATGAGCTCGACCTCCATCGCGAAGGCGTGGACCCGATCGTGTGGGAGGCCGACGAACCCGATTGGAACGACCTCGACAAGCAGTACACGCCGGAGGTGATGGAGCTCGCCGCGCGCACGACGGGGGCGGACGCCGTCGTGTTCGTCTTCCCGGTGTGGTGGTACTCGGTGCCCGCGATCATGAAGGGCTACATCGACCGCGTGTGGAACAACGGGCTGTTCTACGGCGGCGGCCGCCGCTCGGGCATCGCCGCCGCCCGCTGGATCGGCCTGGCGGGCGAGAGCGCGGAGGCGTTCCGCAAGCGGGGCTACGACGAGATGATCACCCGACAGCTCAACGTCGGCATCGCGGAGCTCAGCGGCATCGCGGACAGTCAGGTCATCCTGCTGCACGACTCCCTCGGTGACGGCATCGAGGACACCGAGGCGCATTTCGCCGCGCTCCGGGATCGCGCGCGGACGGTCGCAGCCGACCTGGCCGGCGCCCTGGCGTGAGTCTGCTCCGCGCCCGCGATCCCCGGGGAGGACGCCATCGGACCGAGGGTGACTGACAGAACGAGAGTCGGCTGGCTATTCTGGCCGGTATGACGGACGAGCCGACGCCCTCGACGAAAGCTCGCCCGCGGACGTTGATCCGCGATCAGGTCTACGCCCGGCTGGCTCAGGAGATCGTGACGGGCCGCCTGGCGCCGCTGGAGGAGATCCGCGATCAGGATCTGCAGGCCGAGTACGGCGTCTCGCGCACGCCGATCCGGGAAGCGCTCATCCGTCTGACCGACGTCGGCCTGGTCGAGATGAGCTCGAACCGCTTCACCCGGGTGGCCCCGATCGACCTCCAGGCGCAGGCGGACCGCGCCGAGGCCGCCGGGGCGCTGATCGCCTACGCGGCGGCGAAGGTGTTCCCCACTCTCACCGACGCCCAGCTCGAGTCCCTGGACGCCCGGATGCAGGCGATCCTCGACTCCGACCTCACCCGCGGCGGCATGCCCGAGGGGCTGCGGCTCTGGTTCGCGCTGTGGATCGAGGTGATCGAACTCGCCGACAACGCGATCGTGACCGAGATCCTGGATCGCAACCTCGTCCTGCATCTGAGCCGCTCGGTGCAGGACAGCCCGCTTCCGGAGTGGCTCGGGGAACGACAGCGCGCGCTCCTCGAGCCGCTTCGGGTCGCGCTCCGAGCTCGGGACGGCGCCGCCGCACGCGACGCGGTCTTCGAGCTCTTCCGCATCACGACGGTGGAGCGGCTCCGCGCGGCGATCACCGGCGATTGGCGGCTCCCGCGTGAGTAGGGGCGACGCGGATCCGCTGGCGGGCACCTCCTCCTTCGTCTCGGTCGAGATCCTGGACCTGGTCGACCGGAAGGAGCTCGCCGCGCCCGCCCCCGTGCCGACGCGACTGGACTCCGTGGTGGAAGCGCTGAACAGGAAGATGGAGACCGGAGAGCTCGCGCCGGGCGCGCCGCTCAAGATCTCGAAGCTCTCGAAGGAGCTCGATGCCGCGCCGAACACGGTGCGCGAGGCGATCTCGATTCTCACGGCGCGGCACCTGGTCGAGGCCCGCCCGCACAAGTCCTCCGTCGTGGCCACCCCCACCGAGGCGTGGCTCGCTGCCGTCGTCGCGGAGTGCGCCGGGCTGTCGACGCTCGCGACGAGCCTGGGCATCGCCCGCGCGACCTTGGAGGAGCGTCGGGAGTTCCGCGGAGCCGCCGAGCAGGCGATGGCCGCGTGGCGCGCGCCGCGCGTCGATCACCGCACCGCGTCGGGACTGACCTGGAACCTCTTCCAGGTGCTGGCGTCCTTCTCGCGCAACCCCTACCTCGAGGCGATGCATGCCGCGAAGCGCCCGGCACTCGTCCTCGGCTTCACGCACCTCGGGCGGGATCACCATGCGGCGATGGTGTGCGGCGCGATCGCCGCGCTCCTCGACGCGGTCGACAGCGCAGCGCAGCACGAGGGCGCCGATATCGTCGGCGACCTCTACGTGTACGTGCTCGACGACCTCACCACGGGCTGAGCGCGCACTGATATTTCACCGGGCGGGACGCGTCGCGGATACCGTTCAATGGTCGCCTTCCCAGGGCGACGACACAGCACTCCCGGCTTTCCCCGCCGACCTGCGACCGTCCCCAAGGTCGCACATCGATGGGGTGCTGTGCCTCGTTCGTTGGCCGCCGTTCCCCACGGCGGCCGACGAGCGCCTATCGCGCCGCTTCGGCGAGACGCTCCAGCAGCGATTCCTCGATGTCCCCGTCGTTGGCCCACCCCTCCGGGATCGGCTTGCCGCGCTCGACGGCAAGAGCCTGGGCCGCCGCCTCGGATGCCCCCGCCCGATGGACCACTTCCCTGCAGAGGACTTCCAGATCGGCCGGAGCAAAGGTGCGGGACGCGGTCGGAGTCATGCGCCCCAACCTAATGCGTGGCGGTCCCGCCCGGAGCGGGGCGCAGGGCGGTCGCGAACCGCTGCTGATACGTGCTCGGGGGCATGCCGAGCCGGTGGGTGAACGCGCGCCGCATGGTCTCCGGATGGGAGAACCCCGCCTTCCGCGCGGCGACCGCGACCGACTCGCCGCGCAGCAGCAGGGCCTTGGCCGTCTCGAGACGCGTCTGCTCGACGAACTGGACCGGTGACATCCCCACTTCCGCCCCGAACAGCCGGGCGAGATGACGCGCGCTCACGCCGCCGAGTCGGGCGAGGCTCTGCAGGTCGTACGCGGCATCCGGATGGGTCAGCACGGCGTCGACGACCCGCCGCACGCTCTCGTGCGTGCCCGGGGAGGTCTGGAGCAGCGCGGAGAACTGCGACTGTCCGCCGGGGCGCCGCATGAACAGCACCAGCTGCTGTGCCACGGTGCGGGCGAGGTCCGCGCCGTGGTCCTCCTCCGTCAGCGAGAGGGCGAGGTCGATACCGGCCGAGACCCCTGCGGACGTGTGCAGACTCCCGTCACGGACGAAGAGCGCGTCCGCCACCACCTCCGTCGCCGGGGAGAGGCGGGCCAGGAGCGCGGCGTGCGCCCAGTGGGTCGTGACCCGTCGACCGTCGAGCGCCCCGACGGCGGCGAGCAGGAACGCACCCGTGCAGATCGACGCGACCCGCTCTGCCGTGCGGAGCAGATGCCGCGTGGCTGCGCGCAGCTCCTCCGTAAGAGGCGCGGTGGGCAGGGCATCCGCGCCGGGGATGACGACGGTGTCGGCCTCCGCGACGTCTCTCGCCGTGCCGTCCACCAGCAGCTGCATGCCCGTGGACGTGCGCACCGGAAGCCCGTCCGGGGACACGTAGGACAGTTCGTAGGTCGCGCCCCACCGGGAGGCTTCGGCGAAGACCTCGGCGGGCCCGGACACGTCCAGCTGCTTCACCCCGTCGAAGACGAGGAAGACGACCCGGTGAATGCCCATGTTCCTAGTATGTCCGGATCTGTGGACACGTTGTCGATGTGGACGTGCCTGCTCCGAGGCGGGCGCAGCGAGGCTGGTGTCAGTCCCCCCTTCGACCCCCTGAGGAGAAGCCCATGACCGAGACCATCGCCGGGATCACCATCCCCGACACCGCCCTGGTGCGCGACATCACCGACTACATCCGCACCCAGGAGGACGACCTCCTCTTCCATCACTCCCGTCGCGTGTTCCTGTTCGGGGCGCTGATGGGCGAACGCCGTGACCTGTCGGTCGACCTCGAGCTGCTCTACGCCGGGGCCATGTTCCACGACCTCGGCCTGACCGACGACTTCCGCGAGTCCCCGCTCCGCTTCGAGGTCGACGGCGCGAATGCCGCACGTGCCTTCCTCGTCGAGCGTGAGGTGGCCCCGGCCGCCGCGGAGAAGGTCTGGACGGGCATCGCCCTGCACACCACCCCCGGAGTCCCCGAGTTCATGGCGCCGGAGGTCGCCCTCGTCACGGCTGGCGTGGAGACCGACGTGCTCGGCATCTGGTACCACGAGGTGACCGACGCCGAGCGGCGGGCGGTGACCGCAGCCCACCCGCGCCCCGACTTCAAGAACCGCATCCTCCAGGCCTTCGCCGACGGCAACGTGCACCGCCCCGCGAGCACATTCGGGAACGTGAACGCCGACGTCCTCGCCCACTACCTGCCCGGCTACCGCCGTGAGGACTTCGTGGAGATCATCCGCGGGAGTGACTGGGAGGAGTGACGCCCGTTCCCGACCCTTCCCCCGCCGACGGATACGCTGGCGGGGAAGGGCGGGGACGGTTGATGGGTGCATACACCGGCAGCGAGCTGCTGCGCGAGCGACTGCGGGCGCACGGACGGTCGCTGTCGCGGGTGGAGCGGACCATCGCCGAGTACCTCGCCGACGTCGAGCTCGACGAGCTGCCGTTCCTGCGGGCGAATCAGATCGCCGCGGCGACCGGGACGAGCGATGCGAGCGTGACGCGGGCGGCGCGCAGCCTCGGCTTCACCGGACTGCCCGAGCTCCAGCGCATCGCCAGCCGTCCGCGCCGGATCGAGACCTCGCGCTCCGAGCGCCTCGACACGCAGGTGAACGTCGTCGGTGATGAGGCCGGGGCGATCGCGGAGGCCTTCCACGATGCGATGCGCGATCTGCTGGAGGACAACGCCCAGCTCGTCGAGGCGGATCAGCTGGAGCGCGCGGCTGCGGTGATCCGGGACGCGGGTACGGTGTGGGCGGTCGGCGTCGGCACCTCCGGCGCGGCCGCTCTGCATCTCGCGGATCAGCTGGCGCGGGCGGGGCATCCGTCCCGATGGACGAGGGCCGCGGGATTCGATCTGGCGGCCGAGCTGCTCTCGATCCGACCCGGTGATGCGCTCGTGGTGTTCCACGCGGCACGTCCGATGCCGGAGCTCACGGCACTGCTGGACTGGGCACAGCGGGCCGATGTCCCCGTGGTGCTCGTGTGCGGCACCCAGCTGGCCGCGCAGCACGGTTCGCGGGTCTCCGCCGTGCTGCCGTGCGTGGGCACCGCCTCGGAGTTGGCGCGATGGACCATCGCCGCGGTGCAGCTGGCGGAGCTATTGACGGCCGTGGTCGCCGCGTCGGACCCGGCCCGTTCGGCGGCTGCCCATCAGCGGCTGGACGAGCTCCGCCACGTGTTGACCGGCAGCGAAGAGAGCTGATCCGACTCCTCAGTCCGCGGCGATCCGATGGGCCAGCACGACCGGCGCCGCGGTGACCGGGTCGACGACGACGGCGCCCTCGACGCGGAACACGTCGCGCAGCAGCTCGGGCGTCACGATCTCCGCCGGAGCGCCCTCGGCGACGATCACGCCGTCGCGCATCGCGACGATGTGGTGGGCGTAGCGACAGGCGAGGTTGAGATCGTGGAGGACCATGACGACGGTGCGCCCGTGTTCGCGGTTGAGCGTCGACACCAGTTCGAGCACCTCCAGCTGATGCGCGATGTCGAGGTAGGTGGTCGGCTCGTCGAGCAGCAGCAGGTCGGTGTTCTGCGCCACGGCCATGGCGATCCAGGCGCGCTGCCGCTGTCCGCCGGAGAGCTCGTCGACGTCGCGGTCGGCGAGCTCGAGCGTGTCGGTCGCCCGCAGGGCGTCGTCGACGATGACGGTGTCCTCGTCGCCCCACTGCTGCCACCAGTTCTGGTGCGGATGACGCCCGCGGGCCACGAGGTCGCGCACCGTGATGCCCTCCGGCGCGAGCGGCGACTGCGGCAGCATGCCCAGGGTGCGGGCGACGTGGCGTGAGGGCTGCTCGGAGATCGACTTCCCATCGAGCAGCACCGTGCCCGAGGTCGGAGCGAGCAGCCGGGCCAGCCCGCGCAGCAGGGTGGACTTGCCGCACGCGTTCGCGCCGACGATCACGGTGACCTTGCCGTCCGGGATGGCGAGCGACAGATCGGTCACGACGTCGCGCGTGCCGTATGAGAGCGTGACGTGCTCCGCGCGCAGGCGCGACGGGGTGGGCAGGGAGGGGGTCATGGCGTTGATCCGTTCGTTCGGCGGCGCCGCTGGAGCAGATAGAGGAGGTACGGTGCGCCGACGAGGGCGGTCAGCACCCCCACGGGGAGTTGGAAGGGCAGCGCGGTGCGGGCGACCGTGTCGGCCACCAGCACGATGAGCGCACCGGTGAGGCCGGAGAGGAGCGGGGGGATGTCGGGCACCGCGCCGACGCGTCGTGCGACCTGGCCCGAGACCAGCGCGACGAACGCGACCGGTCCCGCGGCCGACGTCGCCAGGGCGGCCAGGCACACGGAGATGATCAGGAGCACGACGCGCATGCGTCCGGTGCGCACGCCCCATCCGGACGCCACGTCGTCGTCGAAGATCAAGGCCCGACCGGTGTGGGCGAGCACGAGGGTGAGCGGGAGGAGCACCGCCAGGCCGAGCGCGACGGGGAGAGCGTCGTCCCATCCGCGGGCGTTGAGGCTGCCGGTGAGCCAGACCGCGGAGCGCTGCGCGTCGTACACGTCGATGCGGGTGAGGAGGTACTGCGTCACCCCGGTGAGGGCGGTGGACATGGCGATCCCGATCAACAGGATGCGCCGCCCTCGCAGGGAGCGGTCCCGCGCGAGCAGAGCGATCAGCGTCGCGGCCGCCAGGCCACCCGCCAGCGCGGCCAGGGGGATCGGCACCGCTCCGACGGGGCCGCCGAGCGAGCCGATCGCGATCACGGCGACCACCGCGGTGGACGCGCCGGCGCCGATGCCCAGGACGTCGGGGCTCGCGAGCGGGTTGCGCAGCACGCTCTGACTGAGACCCCCGGCGATCCCGAACGCCGCTCCGACCACGAGGGCGAGCACCACGCGCGGCAGCCGGACCTCGAGGACGGCATAGACCGTGTTCTCTTCGCCGCGCCCCTGCAGAGCCTCCCAGAGCGCGGCCGGCGCGGTGGCCCGATCGCCGAGGCTGAGGGCGATCACGCATGCCAGCAGGAGGAGCACGGCCGTCGTCACCACCGCGATCACGACGCGGCGACGGGGGCGCGGGCGGGGCAGGATCGCGCGGATGCCCGGGGTGGTCGCGGCGGTCATCGGGCGAGTCCCTTGCTGCGCGTCCGCCAGGTCAGCCAGATGAAGAACGGGGTGCCGAGGATCGCCGTGACCACGCCGACCTGCAGTTCGGACGGGCGCACGATCAGTCGGCCGATGATGTCTGCGGACAGCAGGAGGAGCGGCCCGAGCACGGCCGAGAGGACCAGCATCCGACGCACGTCGTTGCCCACGAGCGCGCGTGCCATGTGCGGGACGACCAGGCCGACGAACGCGATGGGGCCGGCCAGGGCCACGGCCGTGCCGGAGAGGAGGACCACGGCCGCTCCCGTCGAGATCCGCGTGCGCAGCACGTTGACACCGAGGGCGGAGGCCGTGTCGTCACCGAGTGCGAGGGTGTTCAGCGAGCCGGACACGGATGCCGCGACGACGGCGCCGACCGCGGCGATCAGCGCGGCAGGCACGAGGGTCTGCGGGTCGGGGATGCTCAGTGCCCCGACGACCCAGAACCGGTACTGGTCCATGGTCGAGGCGCTCAGCAGCACGGTCGCCGACACGACGGCCCCGAGGAACGCCGTCAGGGCCATGCCGGCCAGGGTCATGTTGACCGGCGTCAGGCCCTCCGGCGAACGGCGCGCGAAGGTGTAGACGGCGACGGTCGCGAGCGCCGCGCCCACCAGCGCGAGCAGGACGCGGGGCGTGCCGGCGCCCAACCCGAGGAACGCACCACCGACGACGACGGCGACGGCCGCACCCGACGAGATGCCCAGCAAACCGGGGTCGGCGAGCGGGTTCCGGGTCACGGACTGCGCCAATGCGCCGGCGACACCGAGTGCGGCGCCCACGAGCAGGCCCAGGAGGGTGCGCGGCAGCCGGAGCTCCCAGATCACGGCGGCCGCGACCGGGTCGTGGCCGAACAGCCCGCCGAACGTCTCGACGGGCGACAGGACCCGGGAGCCGACGAGCAGGCTCAGCAGCACGACCACGACGAGCAGCGCCACGCCCGCGCCGACCAGGATCGTCAGCGGGGCGCGGCGTGTGCGCGTGCGTGGTGCGGTGCTCACCGTTCGGCGGCGATGGCTTCCAGGTCGTCGAGCACGAGCTGCGCGCCCTCGACGCCGAGTCCGAGGTACCAGGTGCCGTCGTTGACCTCGCGGACGACGCCGCCGTCGGCGACCGCCTTCACCTTGCTCCAGAGCGGCCCGTCGACGACGGTCGCCTGCTCGGTGGCGTCCGGCTTCCCGTAGGTTCCCCACAGCAGCCAGTCGCCCTCGGCCTTGGTGATCTCCTCGGCCGAGATCTCGACCGCGAGCTCGTTCACGTCCTCGGTCTTCGGTCGCGGCAGTCCGGCATCCGCGAGGATGGTTCCGATGAAGGAGTCGTTGCCGTAGAGCCGGATCCGTCCTGCCATGAAGCGCAGCATCGACACCGTGGGCGCGACGCCCTCGTTCGCCTCGACGACGTCGTCGCCGACCGCGGCCGCGCGCTCCTCATACGCGTCGAGGAGCTTCTGCGCCTGCTCCTCCTCGCCGACCGCAGCCGCGTTGAGGAGGAAGTTCTCCTTCCACAGCACGCCGGGGCGGGGAGACAGCACGGTCGGCGCGATGTCCTGCAGCTTCTTCTTCAGGCCGTCGTCGTCGATGCGCAGCGACGTGCCGAGGATCAGATCCGGGTCGAGGTTCTTGATCTGCTCGAGGTCGAGCGCGTCATAGGGTCCCAGGTCGACGGCGTCGCCCACCTCGAGGTAGTCGGGGGCCATGCCGGTGTCGGCCGGGTGGGCGATGCCGATGGGCTCGATGCCGAGGGCGACCATGTTGTCGAGCTCACCGGTGTCGAGCACGATCACGCGCTGCGGCTTGGCCGGGATCTCGGTCTCACCGACCGTGCCGTTGGCGACGATGTTGCGGATCATCCGCGGGAACTCGCCGGGTGCGGCATCCGTCCCCAGCTCGGCCGCCAGGGCGCGGACGTCCTGGAAACCCTCCTGCCCTGTCGCGACGTTCGACTGGTTGCTGCCCGCGCCCGAGGTGGCAGGGGCGCATCCGGAGAGGGCGACGGCGGCGACCACGAGCAGGGCGAGGGGCCAGGGGGCGATGCGGGGCATGAGCACACTCGTTTCACGTTGAGCGGAGGGGAGGGCAGGCATCGGAGCATTAGGGAAGGCTCGCCTAAGAAGAAGCGTACACGACAGTTCTGTCGTGAACGGATCGGCGACGGTGCTGACGGCGTTCGGCGATGGATGGGCGCTGACCGGGACGACGTCGCCGGGCCTGGTGCCCTGACCGCGGCCGCGAGTATCATCGCCGCACCGAGCGGAACGACGACGCCGCACGTGTCAAAGGAGAGCGACGGCATGAGGACACTCCGATACTCGATCAACGTTACGCTCGACGGCTGCTGTCATCACGAGGCGGGACTGCCGCCGGATGAGGAGTCGATGCGGTACTGGACCGCGGAGATGGAGCGGGCGGACGCGCTCCTCTTCGGCCGGACGACCTACGAGATGATGGAGTCGGCCTGGCGACGGCCCGCTTCGGGGGCGTGGCCGGACTGGATGGACGAGTGGGAGATCCCGTTCGGCGAGGCGATCGACCGGGCGAGGAAGCACGTCGTCTCCCGCACGCTGGAGGCGGTCAACTGGAACGCCGAGCTGGTGCGCGGCGACCTGGAGCAGGAGGTCCGGCGGCTCAAGGAGGAGCCGGGCGAAGCGCTCTGGGTGGGCGGTGTGACTCTGCCGTCGGCGTTGGCCGATCTGGGGCTGATCGACGAGTACGAGTTCCTCGTGCAGCCCGTTCTCGCGGGTCGGGGACCGAGGCTGCTCGACGGCCTGCGCGAGAGCATCCGGCTCGAGCTCGTGGAGCGCCGGGAGTTCCGGTCCGGAGCGGTCGCGATGCGATTCCGCCCCGCATCGGCCGCGGTCTGACGCCGCCGGAGGGCTGTCGGGCGGGTCGATCCGGCTATCGACGGGGCAGGTAGCGGTCCAGGTGCTCGAAAGGCGGCTGGGATGAGAGGTGCGACACCGCGGCCGATCCGACAGCGCAGGCGGCCGCGAGGGCGTCGACGGGCGTGTGGCCGGAGCGCAGGGCGAGCACGAGTGCGGCGCAGAACGCGTCGCCGGCCCCGACCGCGTTGACCGCCTCGGCGGGAACCCCTTCCGCGCGGGCGATCTCCTCGCCGCGGCGATACAGGGCGGCCCCGGCGGCTCCGTAGGTCACCGCGACGAGCGCGGCCTCGGCGAGCTCGGGCATGAGCTCCCGCTCGGTCTCGTTCACGATGAACAGGTCGACCCGGCGAAGCAGCTCGACCGGCAGGGAACGGGCGGGAGCGGCGTTGACGGCGAGGAAGCCCTCGGCCGTGGCGGCGACCTCCTGCACCACGGACAGCGCGATCTCCAGCTGCATGAGGACGGCTTCGTCGGCGGAGAAGGTCACGCCGTCCAGAGACACGTGGTCGTTGGCGCCCGAGCAGACGGCGATCTGGTTCTCGGCGTCGGCGTCCACGACGATCAGGGCGGTTCCGGTGGGGGTGTCGACCGTGCGAAGGGCGGCCGTGTCCACGCCGGCTCGGTCGAGCTCCGCACGTGTCCAGGCGCCGTCGGAGTCGGCGCCGACGGCGCCGACCATCCGCACCCGTCCGCCCAGCTTCGCGGCGGCGACCGCCTGATTCGCCCCCTTGCCGCCGAGGTCGCGGGACAGTCGTCCGCCCGCCACGGTCTCGCCGGCGGTGGGGAGGCGATCGACGAACGCCGTGATGTCGACGTTCGCGCTTCCGACGACGACGACGGAAGGAAGGGGCGAGGGAGCCATGGGAGCTGCTTTCGAGTCGTGGCGGTCAGGGTGGAACGCCGGCGCACCTGTCGACTTGACGTTCCTCAGAGAAAGTGTAAACGTTTACGCACACGCGAATGCAAAGGAGCACCATGACCATCCCCGTCCTTCTCGACTGCGATCCCGGCCACGACGACGTCTTCGCCATCTGGCTCGCGGCCGGAAACGACGCCATCGACCTCCGCGGTGTGACCACCGTCGGGGGCAACGGCTACCTCGAGCACACCACCCGCAACGCGCGCATCGCCCTCACCGTCGCGGGGGTCACGGACGTCCCCGTCGCAGCGGGCGCAGCGAAGCCGCTCACTCGCGAGCTGACCCCCGGTTCGTGGATCCACGGCGACAACGCTCTCGGCGGCCCGGTCCTGCCCGAGCCCACGGTCCCCCTGGACTCCCGCCATGCCGTGCGGTTCCTGGCCGACACGCTCGCGGCGTCGTCCGAGCCGATCACCGTGATCCCCACGGGCCCGCTCACCAACATCGCACTCCTCCTCCAGGAGCACCCCGAGGTGAAGGAGCAGATCAAGGAGATCATCTGGATGGGTGGCTCGACCGGTCGGGGGAACGTCGGCGCGTACCCGGAGTTCAACGCGTGGGCTGATCCGGAAGCTGCCGCGGTGGTGTTCGCCTCGGGTGTGCCCCTGACCATGGTGGGGCTCAACATCTCGCACCAGGCCCTGATCACCGAAGACGTGATCCAGCGGATCGCCGCCGTCGGGAACACGACCTCGGCGTTCGGCGTCGAGCTGCTGCGCTTCTTCTGCAGCACCTACGAGAAGGCGGAAGGCATGCCGGAGGGGCCGCTCCACGACCCCATCACCGTCGCGATCGCGATCGACCGTGCGGTCGCAACGGTTCAGCGCACCCACGTCGACATCGAGACGGCGGGCGAGTTCACCGCCGGAGCGACCTGCGTCGATCTCCATGACATGCTGGGCAAGGAGCCGAACGCCGACGTCGCGATCACTCTCGACGTGGAGCGGTTCTGGGACCTGGTGACCGATGCTGTCGGCGCACTGGCCTGACGCTCAGGGGGCGGGCGACGTGGACTCGGCCACTCTGAGGCTCGGCGCGAGGCGGCGGAGCACGTACGGCGAGTCGGGATCGTCCATCCTCCGCACCAGCGCCTCGGTGGCTTCACGCGCGAGGTCGTCGAAGGGCTGCACCACGGTCGTCAGCCTCGGCTCGCAGACATCCGCCAGCATGGTGCCGTCGAAGCCGGTCACCTGCACGTCTTCGGGCACCCGCGTGCCGGCGCGCTTCAGCGCGGCGATGACACCGGCGGCCACCAGGTCGTCTCCCGCCACGATCGCGTCGGGGAGGGGGCCGCGGGCCAACAGCGTCCGCACCGCGCTCTCACCGAACTCCAGCAGGTACTCCCCGAAGACGTTCACCTCCTGCGGCAGGGACCGCGTGCGCACGGTCGCCTCGAACGCCGACCGTCGTTCGCGCCCGACCGAGGTCACGTCGTTGCCCGAGACCAGGACGACCCGCTCGGCACCGCGGGAGACCACGTGCGCGACCGCGAGCTCGATGCCCTCGTCGTTGTCCACGCCGATGAAGTCGGCCGGGAGGTCGAGCACGTGACGGTCGAGCTGCACGAGGGGAACCCGGCGGGCGGTGTCGGCGACCGCGTCGAAGGAGAGCTCGGCATCCGACGGGACGACGAACACGCCTTCGACCCGTCTCTCGACGAGCATGCGCAGCCGGTCGCTCTCGCGCTCGACGTCGCCGTGGGAGTCGGCGATGACGAGGTCGAACCCGCGGCGCTGCAGATGGTCCTCGAGGCGGTGGATGAGCTCACCGTAGAAGGGGTTGCTGATGACGGGGACGACGACGCCGATGGTGGCCCCGGTGCCGGCCCGCAGGCCGCGACCGATGAGGTTCACCCGGTATCCGAGTCGTTCGGCCACCTCGGCGACGTGCTCGGCCGTGCGTGACGAGACGCGGTCCTTGCCGTTCAGGGCCCGTGAGACCGTCGCGATGGACACTCCGGCAGCGGCGGCCACCTCGTGCAACGTGACTGACGCTCTCTTCACAACGACCTCGATCTCCACCGGTGCCGTCGGCGACACCACGACTCAAAGATAGGGCGTGCGTAAAGGATTACGCACACCGCCAGCCAACGAATCAACACGAAGAAGTGAGTTATGACCAGACAAGCAGAAGCGGTCCGCACCCGATCGAGCGTGGTGCCCCTGATGATCGCGCTCCTCGCCGCGTGCCTCGCGTTCCAGCTGAACGCCAGCATGCTGAGCCCGGCTCTCGTGACGATGGAGCGGGAGCTCGCGGCGACGTCGACCGAGATCGCGGCGACCCAGACCGTCTTCTTCACGGCTGCCGCGCTGTTCACCCTGTTCCTCCCGCGCCTGGGAGATCTGATCGGTCGGCGGCGCGTGCTGGTCGGGATGCTGCTCGTGATGGCGGTGGGTTGTGTCGTCGCGGCGCTGGCGACCAACGTCCCCATGCTCTTCATCGGCCGTCTCATCCAGGGCGTGTCCGGGCCGGTGGTCCCGCTGTGCCTGATCATGCTGCGCGCAGCCGTCAAGGACCCGAAGGCCTACGGCACGCTGCTGGGCGTCGTGACGGCGGTCAACGGGGGGATCGCCGGCGGTGACGCGCTGCTCGGCGGTTATCTTGCGACCAACCACGGATTCGCCTCGATCTTCTGGACGATGGCGGGCGTCGCCGTGGTCGCCGCCCTCGTGGTGCGCTTCCTCGCCCCCGAGACCATGGCCGACGACCGGCCGCGGATGGATTGGTGGGGCTCGCTCCTGCTCGTGGTGTCGGTGGGCTCGATGCTCGTCGCGGTGAACGAGCTGGGCCGGCTGGCCGATGCGGATGTGGTGCTCGTCGTCGTCCTCGCGGTCGTGGCGATCGTGTCCTTCCTCTCCTTCTGGAAGCTCCAGGGCACGATCCGCGATCCTCTCGTCTCGACGACGCAGCTGCGGCAGCGCTCGACCTGGGCGCTGGCCGCGACCTCGCTCCTCACCCTCTCGGGGATCTTCGCGGTCATGAACGGCGTGGTCCCGGCGCTGGCACAGGACTCGGCGATGGGCCTCGCGATGAGCGCGGAAGAGGTGTCCCTCTGGATCCTGATGCCGTACGCGCTCGCCGGACTGCTCATGGGTCCCCTCAGCGGCCGACTCGCCGCCACCCTCGGGTACCGCACGATGCTGCGGATCGGCCTGGGTGGCACGGTCGTCGTGCTCGGGCTCATGGTGGCGAACGTCGACACCTCTTCGCGGCTCGTGCTGCTGCTGCTCTCGGTCGCCGTCGGCATCACCTACGCGGGCATCGGCAACATCATGCTCAACGGTCTCGGCGTCGTGCTGTCCCCGAAGGAGCGTCCCGGTTCGCTTCCCGGCTTGAACACGGGCGCCATCAATCTCGGCGCGGGGCTGAGCTTCGTCATCATCTATGCCGCACAGACGTCGTTCGCCGCGGCGTCGGGTGACGCGGCAGCGGGCTATGTCGCCGCCCTCATCACGGGTGCCGTCGTGCTCGTCGGAGCGCTGGTCTTCTCGCTCTTCATCCCGAAGCCCGTACACGCGGAGCTGTCGCGATAGCGTCCCCTGACGGGTGAGCGCCCTCCCGATCCGATCCGGGTCGGGAGGGCGTTCCTCGTCGTGGCCGCCCGAACCGGATGCCGTCTCGTTGCGCTCTCAGGTCAGCGAGCTATACTGAACAATAGATCATCAGCCCGCACCATTGTTCGGAGTTCAGTGTGCAGAGCCGCACTCGCATCATCCTCGGCGTCGACGCCGGGACCACCTCGGTGAAGACCGTCGCGTTCGACCTCGACGGCCGCATCGCGAGCGTGTCCCGCTCGAGCGTCCGCGTCCAGCGCTCGGACGACGGCCGCGCCGAAGCCGACATGGATCACATCTGGGATGCCGCGGCATCCACCATCACGGCGGTCGTCGAGGAGATCGGCGATGCCGAGATCGTGGCGCTCGGCGTGACCGGCCAGGGCGACGGCGCCTGGCTCGTCGACGCCGACGGACGGCCGGCATGCCCCGCCGCGCTCTGGTTGGACGGACGCGCCCACGCGCGACTGGACGACTGGCTGGGCGACGGACGCGCCGACGCCGTGCACGAGGCCACCGGCTCGCCCCTGTTCGCCGGCGCGCTGCCGATCCTCGTCGACGAGCTGATGGACGCCGACCCGAGCCTCCGCGACCGCGCCGCCACCCAGCTCAACTGCAAGGACTGGCTGCGCTTCAAGCTCACGGGTCGCCGCGCGACCGATCCGAGTGAGGCGTCTCGCACCTACCTCCACACCGGCACGGGCGCGTACGCCGACGGACTCTTCGCCGCGCTCGGACAGGAGCACGTGCGCGACCTGCTCCCCGAGGTGCTCGACCCGCAGCAGATCGCCGGACCGGTCGACCCCCACGTGGCAGCGGCTCTGGGTCTGCCCGAAGGTCTGCCCGTCGTCGTCGGCGTGGTGGACACCGCGGCCGCCGGTGTGGGACTCGGCGTCCTCGACGACGGCCGCGGCTACGCCATCCTCGGCACCACGAGCCTCGTCGGCATCAACCACGCGTCGCGCGCGGACGTGCGCACCGAGTCGAGCATCGTCCTGGCCACCGGTCGCGGCAGCCAGGTGCTGGAATCGATGGCGCCGATGACCGGAACCCCCAACCTCGACTGGGTGCGCGCCACGCTCGGCCTCGGCGACGAGGACTGGGTCGTCGTCGAGAAGCAGGCCGTCGCCGTGCCTCCCGGGAGCGGTGGGGTCATCTACCTCCCCTACGGCGCGCCGAGCGGGGAACGGGCGCCCTTCTTCGCGCCCGATGCCTCGGCCTCCTGGCTCGGCATGAGCGTGACCACGACCTCGGGGCAGCTGCTGCGCAGCGTGTACGAGGGCCTCGCCTTCAGCCTGCGCGAATCGACCGAGGCGCTGGGTCTCGACGGCCCCCTCCTCGTGTGCGGCGGAGGCTCGGACTCCGACCTCCTCTGCGCGATCCTCGCCGACGTCACGGCGCGCGACATCGTCCGCCAGGACGAGCCCGAGGTCGGTGCGCGGGGAGTCGCGACGCTCGCGATGGCGGCGGTCGGCCTGGCCGACGACCTCCACGACGCCTCGCGACGCCTGACGCCGTCGACCACCACCTTCCGCCCGGACTCCGCACGCGTCGCCCTGTATGACGAGGCGTACTCCCTCTTCATCGCCACGCGCGACGCCCTGCGGCCGCACTGGCCCGGACTCCGTCACCTGCGCGAGAGCGCGGGCCACGCGGATCCTTCGGCGTCCCACGCTCACTGACCATCTCCTCCTCGAAAGAAGACACATGACTGAACAGTCCCGCCCGAAGGTGCTCATCACCGCTCCGTTCGACGCCGCGATCGCCGACTCCCTCGCCGACGCCTTCGACGTCACGCTGGTCGACCCGACCATGGACGGCGGATCGCTCGCGGACCGCGGGGTCGACGAGTCGCTCGCCGCGGCGGACGTCGTGATCGCCGAGCTCGACGTCGTCGACGAGGCGGCCCTCGCCAAGGCGCCCGACCTCAAGGCCGTCGTGTCGTGCCGCGCCAAGCCGGCGAACGTCGACCTCGACGCCTGCACGGCGCGCGGCATCCCCGTCTTCACCACTCCCGGTCGCAACGCCGGCGTCACGGCCGACCTGAGCTTCGCACTGCTGCTGGCCACCGTGCGCAAGGTGAGCGAGTCCGAGCGCTGGCTGCGCGCGGGCAACTGGAGCGAGCGCGACGTGTTCGAGCCGTACGAGATCTTCCGCTCCATCGGCCTCGACGGCCGCACGCTCGGTGTCCTCGGCGGCGGGGCCGTCGGGCGTCGCATGGTCTCCCGCGCCCGGGGCTTCGGCATGACCGTCAAGGTGTACGACCCCTTCCTCGCCCCGGATGCGTTCGGGGACGAGGCCAGCGTGGTCTCCCTCGACGAGGTGCTCTCCACGTCGGACATCGTCACGGTCCACGTGCCCCTGATGCCGGAGACCGAGGGCCTGCTGGGTGAGCGCGAGCTCGCGCTGCTGCGCCCCGACGCGTTCCTGATCAACGCCGGCCGCGCGGCCATCATCGACGAGCAGGCCCTGATGACCGTGCTGCGCGAGCACCGGATCGCCGGCGCCGGATTCGACGTCTTCTACGAGGAGCCGCTCCCCCGCGACCACGAGCTGTTCACGTTCGACGACGTCACGATGACGCCGCACATCGCGGGGGCGTCCGACGACGTCATCGTCGAGCACTCGCGCATCGCCGCCACCGCTCTGCGCGCCTGGCTCGCCGGTCAGCGGGTCCCCGGCACCGCGAACGAGAAGGCGCTCGCCGCCGCGGGCTAGGACGTCCTCCGGGAGGCGGATCGCGCGCCGGCGTGTGGTCCGCATCCCGCGTGCCGTCAGCTGAGCAGGGCGGTGACGGTGTTCGAGTCGGTGACGAGCATGTTGACCATGCCGCTGGCGAGGGCCGCCCGCACGGCCTCCACCTTCGCCGCGCCCGCGGCGATCGCCAGGCGGTGCGGGATCGCGCGGAGCTGGTCGAGGTCGAGTCCGACGACGCGTGCATCGAGCTCTCCGCGCACCGGCGCTCCGGAGGCGTCGAAGAACCGACCGCCGATGTCGCCGATCGCGCCGGCTTCGAGGAGTGCGGTGCGCTCGTTCTCGCTCAGCGACCCGAACAGGAGTCCGCGGGTGTCGTGGGTGCTGCCGATGCCCGCGATCAGAGTGGTCGCCTCCGCGGCGCGCGCCAGCACATCGCGCACGCCCGGATCGGCGTAGGCGCTCTCGGCGGCCTGCGGTGTCGCGGCGACGAGCGGTGCCGGCAGGTGGAACGCCGAGCCGTCCGTCCGCTGTGCGAGCGCGATGGTCAGCTCGTGCGGGTTGGCGCCATGGGCGAGTCCGCTGCTCGACCCGGTGAGCGGCACGAAACGGGCGCCCAGCGCGCGGGCCGGGAACGCCTCCACCACCGCGGCCACCGCGGTGGAGAGACCCATCGCGACGGTGGTGTCCTTCTCGATGACGCTCGCGAGCGCCTCGGCGCCCACCGTGGCCATCGCCCTCGACGCCTTCGCGGGGTCGTCGACGCTCGGGGCGATCCAGGCCTGACGCAGCCCGAAGCGGTTGAGGAGGGCCTGCTCCTCGGCGGCGAAGAGCGATTCCTCCACGTGCACGATGATCTCGACCATGCCGGAGTCGCGGGCCTCGGCGAGGAGCCTCGTCACCCGGACGCGGGACAGACCGAGCGCGTCGGCGATCTCCTGGTGCGTGAGCCCCAGCTCGTAGTACATGCGCGCCACGCGACCCATCAGCATGCTGAACATCCTCCCATGCCGCCTCGTCCGGCCGCCGTCCGCCCTGCTTGACAATTGCGCGACTCATGCCCAAGATGGCCATGGGCATTCGTTCACGTCGCTGAACAAATGTACACCACTACCCCGAAATCTCTACGCGCTCAACGAGGAGACACCCATGGTCACCCCCGCAACACCTCCCGTCGAAGGACGTTTCGCGCGCCTTCTCAGTTCGCAGGGCATCTCCCGCCCCATCGCCTGGGGCTTCGTCGCCCTGACGATCTTCATGATCGGAGACGGCATCGAGGCCGGCTTCCTCTCCCCGTACCTCGACGAGCGCGGGTTCGACGGCAGCCAGATCGCCCTGCTCTGGTCGGTCTACGGCATCGTCGTCGCGGTCGCCGCCTGGCTGAGCGGTGCGCTCGCCGAGGCGTGGGGCCCCAAGCGCGTCATGATGCTCGGCTTCGGCATCTGGGTCGTCTTCGAGGTGCTCTTCCTCGTCTTCGGCGTGATGGGCGGCAACTTCGAGATCATGCTCCTCGCCTTCGGCATCCGCGGGCTCGGCTACCCGATGTTCGCCTACGGATTCCTGGTGTGGGTCACGATCGACACCGACGAGAACGTGATGGGTCGCGCCGTCGGCTGGTACTGGTTCTTCTCCACGCTCGGCCTCGGCGTGCTCAGCTCCTACTTCGCCGGCGCGGTCATCCCGATCATCGGAGAGCTGGCCACGCTGTGGATGGCGCTCGCGTTCGTGGTGGTCGGCGGACTGATGGTCCTGGTGCTGCTGCGCAACCCGGTCACGAAGAAGGTCACCGTCGCGAACAGCGTCAAGGGCGTCGTCAGCTCCCTCACCATCGTCGCGACCAACCCGAAGGTCGGCGTCGGCGGCGTGGTCCGCATCATCAACACCCTCTCCTTCTACGCGTTCGTCGTCTTCCTCACCACGTACATGGTCCGTGACGTGGGCTTCGACCTCGCCCAGTGGCAGATCATCTGGGGCACGATGCTCGCCGCGAACGTCGCCGCGAACCTCCTCTCCGGCTACCTCGCCGACTGGATCGGCCGCGTCAACGTCGTGGCCTGGGCCGGCGGCATCGGCTGCTTCGTCACCGTCCTCGCGCTCTTCTACGTCCCCACGCTGATCGGTCCGAACTTCTGGATCACGATCGCGATCGCCATCGTCTACGGCCTCGCGCTGGGCATGTTCGTGCCGCTGTCCGCGATCGTCCCGCTGCTCGCACCGAAGAACAAGGCCGCCGCGGTCGCGATCCTGAACCTCGGCGCCGGCCTCAGCCAGTTCATCGGCCCGGTCATCGCCGGTCTCGCCGCACCCGTCGGCATCGAGGGCACGGTCTGGATCATCGCCTCGCTCTACCTGGTCGGCTTCGCCCTGACGTTCCTGCTGAAGGCGCCGAAGGACGCGGGCGACGTCGTGACGGCGAACCCCGCTCCGTCCGCCGTCAGCGCCTGACATCCCCCTCACCCCACCCCGAAAAGGAGTCGCTATGACCACGCGTGTGGAATCCCTCGTCGAAGAACTGATGGCCGTCGGCGCCGACATCGTCGCCCGCGGACTCGCCCTCGCCTCCGGAGGCAACATCTCCGCCCGCATCGACGAGGACACCTTCGTGGTCACCGGCTCCGGCACCTGGCTCGACAGGCTCACGCCCGAGGACTTCTCGGTCATGAGCCTGTCGGGCGAGGTGATCAGCGGCTCCGCGAGCCCCTCCAGCGAGTGGAAGCTGCACCAGCGCAGTTATCAGACGCGCACCGACGTGAACGCGGTGGTGCACGTGCACCCCCAGCACGCCGTGCTGCTCAACGCGCTCGGACACGACGTGCGCCTGATCACGCTCGACCATGCGTACTACGTCCGCTCGGTCGGGACCACGCCGTACTACCCGAACGGCTCCGACGAGCTCGCCGACTCCGCCGCGGAGCAGGCCGCGCATCACGACTGCATCATCATGGGCCACCACGGCTGCTCCGCACTGGGCGACTCGGTGAGCATGGCGTTCCGTCGGGCGCTCAACCTCGAGGAGGCCGCCACCGCGACCTACCGTGCCCTCCTCCTCGGCGACACCGAGACCGCCTTCCCCGCCGAGGCGCTCGCCGCCCTGCACCACGCCTGAACAAGGAGCCGTGATGACGACCGCCCCCACGCACATCACCATCGATCCCGACATCAGCGAGGCGACCAAGCGCTTCCTCGCCCAGCCTCCGCGGCTGCTCATCGACGGCGAGCTCGTCGAGGCGCACTCCGGTCGCACCATCGACATCGTCGACCCGGGCACGGGTGCGGTCATCGCCCGTTCGGCAGCCGCGGACGCGGTGGACGCCGACCGCGCGGTGCAGGCCGCCCGCCGCGCCTTCGCCCCCGACGCGCCCTGGCGACGCATGAGCGCCCTCGACCGCGGCCGGATCATCCTGCGGCTCGCCCGCCTCCTGGAGGAGCGCGCCGACGAGTTCGTCGAGCTCGAGGTGCTCGACGGGGGCAAGCTCAAAGGGGCGGCGGCATCCGTCGATCTGCCCCTCGCGATCAACCACTTCGAGTACTTCGGCGGATGGCCGTCGAAGATCGAGGGCAACACGATCCCCGTGTCGATCACCGACGCGATGGTGCGCACCGAGCGCGTTCCGGTCGGCGTCGTGGCCCAGATCGTGCCGTGGAACTACCCGCTCCTCATGGGGGTATGGAAGATCGCGCCGGCACTCGCCGCCGGCTGCACCATCGTCATGAAGCCCGCCGAGAACACGCCGCTCTCGCTCCTGCGCCTGGGCCAGCTCGCGCTCGAGGCGGGCATGCCGAAGGGCGTGCTGAACATCCTCACCGGCTACGGCGCCGAGGCCGGCGAGGCGCTCGTCGACCACCCCGACGTCGACAAGGTCGCCTTCACCGGCTCCACCGCGGTCGGCACCCGCATCGCCCAGCGCGCGGCCCCCATGGTCAAGCGCGTGACGCTCGAGCTCGGCGGCAAGAGCCCGAACATCATCTTCGACGACAGCCCCGTCGAGGAGGCAGCGGCGGCCGCGGCCAGCGCGATCTTCTTCAACGCGGGCCAGGCCTGCGCCGCCGGGTCGCGCCTCTACGTGCAGAAGCGCTCCTACGACGACGTCGTGGGCCGCCTGGCCGACATCGCCTCGTCCATGACGGTCGGCCACGGCTTCGACCCGTCCGCGCAGATCGGTCCGGTCATCTCCACCCGTCAGCACGAGCGGGTGCTCGGCTACATCGACGGCGCCCAGGAGCAGGGCGCGACGGTCGCTGCCGGCGGGTCCGCGTTCCCCGATGCCGCGATCCCGGGCGGGTACTACATCCGCCCGACGGTCCTGACGGATGTGGACGACACCTTCGCCGCCGTGCGGGAGGAGATCTTCGGACCCGTCGTCGTGGCGCAGCCGTTCGACGACATCGACGAGATCGCCCGCCGTGCGAACGACTCTCCCTACGGTCTCGCGGCGGGCATCTGGACGCGCGACATCACAAAGGCGAACCGCCTGGCCGGGCTCCTGCAGGCGGGCACGGTGTACATCAACATGTACGGCGCGACCGATGCGGCGGCTCCGTTCGGCGGGTTCAAGATGTCGGGCTACGGCCGCGACATGGGCCACGCCAACCTGGAGTCGTACCTGGAGACGCGTACCGTCTGGACGAACCTCGGGCACTGACCCCGGCGGGACCCGCCGGGCTCGACCCGGCGGGTCTCCGACCTGCGGTGTGCGACCGCGTTCTGGCGTGACTCGGCGGCGTCTGCGAGGGTGGATCGCAGGATCTGTCCCCGACCGACGGAGCGGTGAGTGATGAGTCGACCGGAATCGCCGGCGATCGCGGTGGAAGGTGCTGCGCCTCGCTGGTCGCGCTGGTGGCTGGCATCCGGGTCGCTCTTCCTCGTCTCCGCCCTCCTCGCCGTCTTCCGCAGCCTTCCCGGTGCGCTCGACGGCGGAGCGCTCAGCCTGCTCGCGACGACGACGACCGCGGCGTTCAGCCTCGCGCTCGCCAGTGCGGGAATCGCCGCAGCCCGTCGGCAGGATGCGCTGCGGCTGTCGAGGGGCGCGGTCGTCGCACTGTTCCTCCTCGCGATCTGGGTCTTCGTGGGTCAGCCGCTCCTGACCGCGGTGTTCGACGTCACCTCCGCCGCACCGCTCTTCGTGGACCCGCTCGTGAAGCTGGGTCTGAGCGGAGTGGTGGTCGCCGGAGTGCTGCGCAGCCCGATGCCCACGCCGTGGCGCTACATCCCCGCCATCGCTCTCGCCGCCGTGGTGGCGGGCTCCCTGATGGAGTTCGCGGCGCTGTCGGGGAGCATGTCGGAGATGAGCACGATGTTCCTCGTCTCCAACATCGTGCTCCTCGTCCGCATCCTCGCCGCGGGGGCCCTGGGCGCTGTGGCACTGCGGGCGGCGCGTTCCCGCTCGAGCTCCGTCGTCGTGTTCGGCGGATGACCGGAGCGGGCGCGCCGGCCGTCCTCAGGCGATCGTGACGTAACCGCTCGACGAGTCGTCCTCCACGAGGACATAGGAGAGGACGTCGTCCGCGTGTGACGGCGTCTGGCGCCACACGCGCTCGCGGCCCTCGGCGGCGTAGTCGAGCACGATCCACTCGGGCGCCGTCCCTTCGCGCCGGGCGACCACGTAGGACGTGCATCCGAGGCCGCCGGATCCGAGCCGGGCGACGAACTCATCGGCAGCCACCCGAGGCGGCGGTGTGAGGGACAGCTCGGCGGATCGGATCCGCAGGGTCACGTCCCCGCGCGCCTCCCGCCTCTTCATGCGGATCTCCCGGCGCGGACGCCGAGCTCGCTGGTGCTCTGCAGCCCGTGGGCGTCGAGGTACGCACGGATCGCGTCGTGGACGAGGCGGATCTGCGCCTCGTTCCCCATGGCCGCCTGCATCGCGCCCATGGATGGTGCCGGCTTGCCGTCGACGCGTTCGAGCGCTTCCCAGACGATGTCCTCGCGCGAGCCGCGGCCCATCGAGTGCGGCATCGAGCTGAACACCGGGCTGGGCTTCCAGCCGGATCGGGTCTCCTCCATCAGCGATTCCTCTCTTCTCTCGCCGGTGGCAGTCGGATGCGGGGTGCACACGATCCTGCGCGATGGCGCGCAGAACACCGCTCTGGGGCGACAAGCCCCCGATGAACGGCGCGCCATCTGCCGGCCGGATGCCTCCCGTGCGGATGCCGTCTGCGACGAGCTGAGGAGGGATGATCCGGCCGTCCGGTTCCCTCCGACCGTACCACGTTATTTTGAGTCATTCAAAATAACGGACGAGTGGATGGCGCGGAGAAGGCCCGGCCCTCCAGGAGCCGGGCCTCGTGCGGCGACGTCAGGAGAGGTCGGCGGCGGTCGGGACGACGGTGGCGTAGAGGTCGGCGATGCCCGCGAGGGCCGCGCGATGCAGCTGCTCGGCCGGCACGTCGCCCGCGACGGAGGGGAGCGCTCGCGTCGCGGTGGCCGCGGCGACGACAGTGGGTCGGTTGCCGCGGAGGAACGCGCCCTCCGTCGTGTACGTCACGCACATGTGGGTCATGAACCCGGCGATGACGACGTCCTCATGCCCGGCCGCGTCGACCAGGTCGCCGAGCTCGGTGCCGACGAAGGAGTTCGGCGCCTTCTTGACGACCACCGCCTCCCCGTCGGCCGGGGCGACGCGCTCGTGGATCGCGCCGATGTCCTCGCGGATGTCGTACGCCGATCCGGCACCGCCGTCGTGCTGCACGTGGATCACGGTCGCGCCGGCCGTGCGGGCTCGCGCGAGGAGGTCGGCGGCGGCGTCGAGCGCAGCGTCCCACCCCTCGAGCTCCATCTCGCCCCGGGTGTACGTGTTCTGGAAGTCGACGAGCACGACGGTCGAGTTCGCGAGCGTCGCCGGGGTGTCGACGACGCCGCTGAGCGTGCGGAGTGTGGCTGAGGTGGTCATTCCGGGTGTCCTCTCTCGGGGGTCGTCAGTAGTCTGGTTGACCCGAACACATCTGAACAGGTGATTTCGGGTCACGACCCGTCGAGATCGGCTCGGAGGGTCAGGAAGGAAGGCGCATGGCCGCTCCGCGTGTGACCGTGATCGCGGTGGAGGGAATCAGCCCGTTCCATCTCTCCGTCCCCTCGCTGGTGTGGGGCGGGGAGACGCCGGTCGGCGAGATCGACCCGTGGCCGATCCGGGTCGCGGCGCTCCGGGCGGGGACCCTGCGCACCTCGGCCGACTTCGACATCGATGTCCGTCACGGGCTGGAGGCCGTCCGCGGGGCCGACGTGGTGGTCGTCCCGTGGTGGGGCGAGCCGGGGAGCGCGGCGCCGGACGAGCTGTCCCTCGCCCTGCGGGACGCACGCGACGAAGGCGCCGAACTGGTCGGACTCTGCCTGGGCGCGTTCCCCCTCGCCGACAGCGGGGTGCTCGACGGCCACGCGGCGACCACGCACTGGAAGTGGGCCGACGTCTTCCGGCAGCGCTTCCCCCGCGTGGCCCTGGAGCCGGAGGAGCTGTACATCGACGAGGGGCGGATCATCACGGGCGCCGGCGCCACCGCGGGCATCGACGCCTGCCTGCACCTGCTCGCCCGCAGAGAGGGTCAGCACGTCGCGAACCGTGTCGCCCGGAGGATCGTCGCACCGCCGCACCGTGCCGGCGGGCAGGCGCAGTTCATCGAGCGGCCGATCCCCGAGAGCGGAGGAGACCCGGTCGCCGACGCGATGCGCTGGGCGGCGGCGAACCTCGAGACCGACCTCTCCATCGACGTCCTGGCTGTTCGCGCGCACCTGAGCCGCAGCTCCTTCACCCGCGCCTTCCGTGCCCGTACGGGATCGACGGTCGCGAAGTGGGTGCTCGCGCAGCGGCTCGCCGCGGCCAGGGAACTGCTCGAGACCACCACGCTGCCGATCGACGCCGTGGCCGCGACGACCGGGTTCGGCGGCGCCGCGCTCTTCCGCCAGCACTTCGGGCGGGCGTTCGGCGCGACTCCGAGTCAGTACCGGTCGGCCTTCCGCGCGCCCTGATCCCCTGGGTGCGGGAGTGACCTCGCACCCGGCATGACGAAGGCCCGGTCCTCAGCGGACCGGGCCTTCGTCGCCATCCCGCGTCAGCCGCGCGGTGCGTCGTTCCAGGACCAGATGTCGTCCCCGCGCAGGACGGCGTCGGCGCCGCCGTCGCAGTAGATGGTCTGACCGGCCATGTGCGTGTTCGCCGGGCTCGTCAGCCACACCAGGAGCTCGGCGATGGACGAGGCGGGCTGGTGGTAGTTCAGCGGCATCGGGACCGCCGCGTCGACCTGCGCGAGACCTTCGGGGCTCGCGAGCAGACCCGCGGTCATCGCCGTGGTGACCGTGCCCGGGGCGACGGCATTGAGCGGGATGCCGGCGCCGGCCCAGGCCGGGGTGACGGATTCGCGGCGCACCCAGCGCGACAGCGCGCGCTTGCTCGACGAGTAGTTGAGGAATCCGGCCTCGGGGGTGGTCGCGAGCTGGTCGCCGATCGACAGCGCCAGCGTCTCGTCGCCGCTCAGGGCGGCGTCGACGAGCTCGGGCGAGACCGGCTGCAGCGACGCCATGGACGACACCACGGCGGCGCGCGGCTGGTCGGCGAGGCTCAGCGTCGGCAGAAGCGCCTCCAGGAACTCGGTCACGCCGAAGTAGTTGATGGCCATCGTCTTGGAGATCGGCGCGGCGATGCCGGCGCACGCGATGACCGCGTCGACCGTGCCGCCGGCGGCCGCGACGGCGGCATCCGCAGCCGCCTTGCGGCCGTCCGGGGTCGACAGGTCGCCTTCGACCTCGGTGCCGGCGAGGTCGACGCCGATCACGGTGTGGCCCTGCGTGCGCAGCAGCTCGGTGGTGGCTGCACCGATGCCGGAGGCGGCGCCGGTGACGATGTACGTGCGTGTCATGTTTCCTCCTTGGGGGTGGCGACGTCGGTGGAGACGCCGTGAGACGGCTGCGTGCTCGTGCGGGAAAGGGCGGCGACGAATCGCGTGAGCTGCGCCTGGAACTGCTCGACCTCACGCGCATCCCAGCCGTCCAGCGCGTCGTCGACCATCCGATGTCCGGCGGCGACCAGGCGTGCGTAGGCCTGGTCGCCGGCATCCGTCAGCCGCACCTCGACCGTGCGTCCGGAGCGGACCCGATCGACGATGCCCTGCGCCTCCAGCCGGGAGACCAGCTTGGACGTGGTCGGGCGCGACATCGATCCGCGCTCGGCGAGCTGTCCGAATCCCATCGCCCCGCCGTTGAGGCCGAGGAGGTACACCGCGCGGATGCCGGTGGGGTCGAGCGCGACGCCGACGCCTTCCGCGACCAGCGCCTGCACGTCGCTCTCGGTCCATTCGGATACGACCCGGACGAGCGCGACATGGATGCCTGCGACACCGTCTGCGACCGTCATGTCGCCAGTCTACGCCTTTAGTTGCCTGAGGCAACTGTGCGAGTCGGGGTCTCCGATTCGGCCGCGGCTGCCGGACGCCGGGGGATCCAGCAGGAGACGGTCGCGCGGTAGGCGCGGAACTCCGACCCGAACCGCTCCTCCAGGTCTGCTTCCTCGAGCGGCCGCACCAGCGTGTTCCAGACCAGGGAGCCGGCGAGGGCGTAGACGACCACGAGCCACGAGCCCGCGATCAGGCCGATCGCCACACCCTGTCCGATCCCGCCGACCGCCATCGGGTTGCGGACGAACCGGTACGGGCCGGAGATCACGAGCCGGCGCGGCATCTCCGAGGGCAGCGGGGTCCCGGCGCCGCGCACGGACATCGCCGCCGACGACCACAGCGACAGGGCGAGTGCGGCGGCGAACAGGACCACCCCTCCGATGCGCAGGGCGGCCGGGAAGTCCAGGTGCAGCCCCCAGCGCAGTTCCAGCGCCAGGATGATGCCGGGGATCACGATGAGGAAGATCCCCGAGAACACGAGGGTCTGGACCGCGGCCTTCGTGACGAGGGCTCCGGTCGTGGTCGGCGCTGCCGGGCGGAAGCGGAACGGACCGATCAGCAGCCACTCCGAGGGCAGTCGTCCCACGAGCACGACGATCCCGGCGGCCGTCGAGCCGGCTGCTGCCGCCACCATCAGCAGAGCGCCCCACCCCGCGGTCGCCGTCACCGTGGCGTACAGGACCATGCCGGCCGCGACGAGCATCGTCCAGGGCGCCACGATCCAGGCGACGAACCGGAGCCCGCAGGCGACCAGTGCGGAGGCGATCACGAACAGCGGGATGTCCAGTACGGCCAGGAGTCCGACGTCGAGCGTGCCCAGCGTCGCGGATCGCACCCAGGGAAGAGTGAACACCCCGACCCACCAGGCCGCACCCGCGAGCGCCTGGGCGGCGAAGTACACGCGTCCCCACGTCACGGCGCGCGTCGCGGCATCCGTCCCGGCCGAGTTCGCCGGTCGCCGGGTCGCCTCCATGCGGCCAGTCTAGGTCGGCCGCCCGCTCCCCCGAACAGGCGGCCGCACCCTCAGCTGAACAGGACGACCAGGTACACGGCGAACGTCACCAGGTGGGCGGCGCCGTGCATCGCGGTGACCCGCTTGGCGGCGAAGGTCGTCACCGAGAGCAGCAGCGTGACCCCGAGCATGAGAAGGTTCGCCGGCGACTCCGCGAGAACCACGGTCTGACCCGTGAACATCCCGATGATCAGCACCGCGGGGATCGTGAGGCCGACCGTGGAGACGAGCGCACCGTGGCAGAGGTTGTTGACCCGCTGAGCCTCTCCCCCCAGCGCGGCGCGCACAGCCGTGATCGACTCCGGAAGGAACACGATGCCCGCGATGAGCACACCCGCGAGGGCGACCGGGGCGCCGAGGCGACCCAGGCCGTCGTCGAGCAGCGCCGCCATGTCGTGCGACAGCAGCACGATCGGGATGACCGTGACCACCAGCAGCGCGAGGCGGACGAGGACCTCCGTGCGGTGCTCGGCCAGCACCTGGCGGATCCCGCCGGTGGACTCCGCCTTCTCCTGACGCTGTGCGCTCTGCAGCAGACGCGGGTCGACCTCGGTGAAGTCGCTCGCCTGCGCACCCATCTGCCGGTAGAGGAAGAACGCGTAGAGCACCAGCGTCAGGATGATGATCGGGATCTCCTGCGCGGTCGTGTACGAGCCGTCCGTGCCGATGAGGGCGGGGAGGCCGAACGCGAGGGCGACGAGCACCACCAGCATCGACAGGTACGCCGAGGTGCCGGTCCGGTTGTGCGCCATGCCGCGATGACGGAGTCCGCCGAGCAGCAGAGCGAGTCCGATGACGAGGTTCAGGATGATCATGGCGACGGCCATGACCGAGTCGCGCGCGATGGTCGCGTGCTCGCCCGGGCCGAGCATGACCGCCGAGATCAGGATGACCTCGATCAGCACGATCGACAGCGTCAGGACCAGTGAGCCGTAGGGGTCGCCGAGCCGGTGCGCGAGGGCTTCGGCCTGCTTCACGACGCCGAACGCGCACACGAGGATCACGGCGATGATGACGCCGAGCGCGATGATGAGGACCGGGGCGGGCACGGGGGGCTCGAGCACCGGGTGGAGAAGGAGGAGCGCCGCGAAGGCACCCCATCCCAGGACGACGCGGACGACGTCGGTGACGCCGATCAGCTGCTTCAGTTCCGTGCGTGACATCGCCGGACTCCTTCGAGGTGGGGCCGTCCCCGAATGAAAACGACGTCCGGGTCGTCCCGGACGCAGCGCTGTGTCAGCGCACTGCATCTGATGGTACGCGGTCGATGCCGATGGGTGACCCCGGCTTCGACGGCGGTGACGTCACTCCTGGGCGGAGGAGTGGGAGAGCGCGTGGATGTAGCGTTCCACGTCGCGGCGGAAGGCCGTCTCGCGGTGTCGACGACGCTCGACGCAGGCCCACTGCGCGGTGGCCCAGACGAGGAAGCCCGCGGAGAGCACGAGCTCGAGCCAGATCCCTCGAGCTCCGACGGAGAGCGCCGCAGCGCTGACCATCGTGAACGCGACGATGCACAGCGCGAGTGTGGCGCGGGCGGCCCGAGGTTCACGGGAGACGACCCAGAAGGGCCAGGCGGACGGATGGTTCACGGGAGACTCCCCTCGGGGTCGTCCCCGGTCTGTCTCGCCGCCGGAGGTCGTCCTCCGTCGTGATTCCACCATCCAGGGTAGCAAATCGGTGCCGTTCCGTCTCGGGCCCCCGGACTCGCGCAGGCCGTCACGTTCTCTGGTAGCTTGGCGGCAGGTTCACCTCACGAACCTGCGGACGAGGGCGCAGTACCCGCAAAGCGACAAGACTGACCAGAAGGTCGTCTCGTGTTGCCCTGTGCGTGTGGAATCGCCCCGCATCCTCCTCGCCGTCCCTCGCGGACGCCTCTTCTTCGCGCGTCGCGACCACCGCTCCCCCGGTGCCGTCCGACGATGCGCTCCCTGCTGCCTGCCGTCCGTGAACTCCCTGGCCCCCACGACCGAAGAGGATCGCACCATGTCCCGTGAGTCCCCGACTCTCGACCAGACGGCCCCGAAGAAGTCACCGCCCCTCGGCGGACGCTTCGTCGGCGCCGCCTCGAACTACATCGACGAGCGCACCAGCGTCTCCGGCCTTCTCAAGGAGCTGAGCCGGAAGGTCTTCCCCGACCACTGGTCGTTCATGCTCGGCGAGATCGCGCTGTGGGCGTTCGTGGTGGTGTTCATCTCCGGCACGTTCCTCACTTTCTTCTTCCAGGCCTCGATGGTGCCGACGCACTACACCGGTGCCTACGCCCCGATGCGCGGGATGGAGATGACCGCGGCCTTCGACTCGGCGCTGCGGATCTCGTTCGACATCCGCGGCGGGCTCCTGGTGCGCCAGATCCACCACTGGGCGGCGCTCGTGTTCGTGGCCGGCATCGGCCTCCACATGCTGCGGGTGTTCTTCACGGGCGCGTTCCGCAAGCCTCGCGAGCTCAACTGGGTGATCGGGTTCATCCTGTTCATCCTGGCGATGGCCGAGGGCTTCACCGGGTACTCGCTCCCGGACGACCTGCTCTCCGGCAACGGCCTGCGCATCATCGACGGGATGATCAAGGGTCTCCCGCTGATCGGCACCTGGACCTCGTTCATGCTGTTCGGCGGCGAGTTCCCCGGAACCGACATCATCGGGCGCCTGTACACGCTGCACATCCTCATCCTGCCGATGCTCGTCATCGCGCTGATCGTCGTGCATCTGATGCTGATGATCATCAACAAGCACACGCAGTTCGCGGGACCGGGCCGCACCAACGACAACGTCGTGGGCTACCCGATGATGCCGGTGTACGCGGCGAAGATGGGCGGGTTCTTCTTCATCGTCTTCGGTGTGATCGTGGTGCTCGGCACGTTCTTCCAGATCCTGCCGTTCTGGATCTACGGGCCGTACGACCCCTCGCCGATCTCGGCGGGAACCCAGCCGGACTGGTACATCGGCTTCGCGGACGGTGCCCTGCGACTGGCGCCTCCCAACTGGGACGTCGTGATGTTCGACCGCACCTGGTCGTTCGGCATCATCGTGCCGGTGGTGGTGATGGGCCTGTTCATCGTGACGGTCGCGATCTACCCCTTCCTCGAGGCGTGGATCACGGGCGACAAGCGCGAGCACCACATCGCGGAGCGTCCGCGCAACGCCGCCACCCGTACGGCGATCGGCGTCGCCGGCATGATCTTCTATGCCGTGCTGTGGGCCGCGGCTTCCTCCGATCTCATCGCGACGCACTTCATGCTCACGATGGAGGGCGTCATCCACTCCCTGCAGGCGCTGCTTCTGATCGGCCCGCTGAGCGGCTACTTCGTCACGAAGCGCATCTGCATCGCGCTGCAGAAGAAGGACCGTGAGATCGTGCTGCACGGCTTCGAGTCCGGCCGCATCGTGCGTCTCCCCGGCGGCGAGTTCGTCGAGGTGCACCAGCCGGTCGACGAGTACGACCGGTGGAAGCTCATCGACGTCGAGAGCTACGAGCCCCTCGTGGTGCGTCCGAACGCGAAGGGCCGCATCCCCTGGACGGAGAACGTGCGCTCCGCCGTCTCCCGCTGGTTCTTCGAGGACCGCCTCGTCCCTCTCACGCAGGCCGACATCGATGCGGCCGACGCGCACGGCGGCCACGGGCACCAGGAGGAACAGGTGGAGGGCGGACCCACGGCCGAGGTGGCGGGCAGCGGGAATGCCGAAGGTCGACAGGACTGATCGGCGGCGCCCGAGTGCGGCGTTCGGACTGTGCGTGTCCGGCGTCGCGCTCGGGTTCCTCCTCGGGGGCTTCCAGGGCGCATTCGGGGTCTTCCTCGTCGCCGTCGGCATCATGGCGGTCCGCGGATCCCGGACGCGGAGGGCTTCCATTCCGCGAGCGGCATGCGACTTCGTCCTGCGGGGGACGGACGAGCAGCCGATCGCCACGATGCTGTTCCGGCTGCGCGATGACACAGACGGGATGAGGGAGCACCTCCGGGCGCACGGCTGGAGCCTCCTCGAACCTCCCCACGACGGACCGCTGACTCCCGTGCGTGGGGTCGGAGTCGAGTTCCGCGGCGACCGGATTCTGGTGGTTCATGATGTGCGCGGCATCCGTCCTCACGAGACCCTCATCGCCGATCAGCTGAGTGGGCTTCCCGCGAACTGGGGGCGCGCCGCCGAGGAATCGGGCTACGTCCTGCTCCTCGTCGACGACGGCGGAACCGCGTCCGCGACGGCGTCCGGTGTCGGGGCGTATGCGCTCCTGCAGGGTGCCCACCTGTCTGCCTGAGGGGCGTGCAGACGTGGGTGCGCTCGGGGTGTCCGAGGGATCCTCGACCGCCCTTCGGTGGCCTTTCCGGACGCGAATAATTTCCCGGTCACAGAGAAATTTGACTTCCCTGGGGTTCTCGCTATGGTCGGAGGTTACGCCAGCCACCGAAGGGGAAGCGAGTAACCATGTCCGGAAAGTCCATCCAGGGTCGCGACAGCAAGAAGGCGCCGCAGCTCACTCTCAAGGAGAAGCGAGCAGCGAAGCGCGAGAAGAACGCACCAGACGAGTTCCTCAAGCCCCGCAAGGGCGCGAAGGGCTGAGCGGACTCGGCCCCGGCGGGTGCATCGCTGCGCACTGCGCACCGCACCCGCCGGCGCGGCCTCAGCGGAAGACGCGCGTGATGCCGCTCTCGATCTGCGCCAGCTGGATGAAGATGACGAAGCGGTGGAGCGGCTTCAACGCAAACCGAAGGAATCGGCGGCCCCGACGGGGCCGTGCGGTCTCCCAGGTGAGGGTCACCCGGAGCTGCATGCCGCCGGCGGCATGTTCGAGACTGAAGGCCACGAGTCGCGGGTTCGATCGTGCCGCGTCGGGGCGGGTGAATCGCCACTGGACGCCGACCCGCTCCTCGCGGTGCACGAGGTGGACCCGCTGGCGCAGGAACTCCGCCTTGACCGGGATCGGCTTGCCGTCGGGTGTCGTGGTCGCCGTCGTGGCATTCCAGGTGTCTGTCGTCGAGTCGTCCCCGTCGATCGCCGCGATCCCCTGATCCCACTCCGGGATGCGGGTCGCCGACGAGAGCAGCGCCCAGAAGTCGTCCAGCGTCGCCGGGACGAAGATCGAGCGCGAACCGGTCAGTGCCGCCGCATCGGGTGAGTCCCGCTGCGACAGGCGGAGTCGCTGCACCTCATCCAGCCGCGATGTCAGGGCCTCAGGATCGACGTCGAGCCGGTGCAGGACCTCGGCGATGAGCCCGCTCGGCTCAGAGGTCAGCGAGCGCAGCACGGCCGCGGAGTCACCGACACGATCCCCGGTCGACGCGTCCTTCAGGACCGCGAGTGCGCGATCGGTCAACTCGTAGCCCGTGGTCTCGTGGAAGACGATGCGCCCGGGCCCGTCGGCGCCGGATGTCACTCCGACGAGGTCGAGCTGCGCGGAGTGCTGCGCCGCCACGGCCGCGCGCGCCGCCTCCAGGCCGACACCCATGCTGCGCAGCACCTGCCCGCCGGTGTCGGGATCGATCGTCAGCGCGAGCAGGAGGTGATCGATGTCGGCGTCGCGGACGCCGAACCGGGACGCCTCCTCCATGGATGCCAGGGAGAGCGTGTGCATCGTGGCGGCGGCCCGGGTGAATCGGCTCATGAGTTCCGCCGGGGCACGACGATGGTCGGATCGATGCGCTTCGCGTGCTTCTTGTGCACGGCCTGACGCGACACTCCCAGAGCGTCGGCGATGGACTGCCAGCTCATTCCCGCCCGCAGTCCGGCCTCGACCTGCCGGAGCTCGAGCCTGTCAGCGAGGGTGCGGAGGGAGGCCACGGCACGGAGCCCCGCTCGCGGATCGGTCGTGTCCGCGGCGATCTGCGCGACGTCGAGGGATTCCATGCTGTCAACCTAGGTTGCTCGGCCGATCCTTGTCAACCTGGGTTGCTCATTTCGGGCGCCTCTCCCCCGGTGCTGCAGGCGTCCCGGTCAGGCGGTCCCCGCGCGCATGAAGTCCTCGGCCTCCCGCACCTGCTGGTCCGACGGACGGATGCCGGTGTAGAGGACGAACTGCTCGAGCGCCTGCAGCGTGGCGACCTCGGCGCCCGTGATCACCGTCTTGCCGGCCGCGCGCCCCGCGGCGATCAGGGGTGTCTCGGCAGGGAGCGCGACGACGTCGAACACCACGCGGGCAGCGTCGATGGCCTTCTCCGAGAACGACAGCGCATGCTCCTCCGCCCCGCCGGCCATGCCGATCGGGGTGACGTTCACGATGATGTCGGCGCTCGCGTCCCCGACGTCGGCTCGCCAGGCGTAGCCGTACAGATCGGCCAGGGCGCGGCCGCCGGTCTCGTTCCGGGCGACGATCGTGACGCGCGTGAAGCCGGCGTCGCGGAACGCGGCCGCGGTGGCCTTCGCCATGCCGCCCGAGCCGCGCAGCAGCACGGACGCCGCCGGGTCGAGGCCGGCACGCTCGATCAGCTGCGCGATGGCGGAGTAGTCGGTGTTGTACGCCGTGAGCACGCCGTCGTCGTTCACGATGGTGTTGACCGAGTCGATCGCACTCGCAGACGCGTCCATCCGGTCGACCAGCGCGATCACGTCCTCCTTGTACGGCATCGAGATCGCGCAGCCGCGAATGCCGAGTCCGCGCACGCCCGCGATCGCCAATCCCAGGTCGGTCGGCGCGAACGCCTTGTAGATCCAGTTCAGTCCGAGCGCCTCGTAGAGGAAGTTGTGGAAGCGGGTGCCGTTGTTGCTCGGCCGTGCCGACAGCGAGATGCACAGCGTCATGTCCTTGTTGAGCAGCGTCACGGCAACAGGTTACTCGGGAGTCTGTCGGGATACCTCGACGAGATGGCCGAAACCCGCCGGTGCGCGGGCAGACGTCCCGCCAGCATGGGAACCGAACATCTCACCGACGAACCCGGAGGGGGCGGGCATGACCCGAGTGACCGAGAAGCCCACGCCGACCAGGGGAGGCGGAGTGCTGGTGCAGTTCGTCCTGCTCGCCCTCACCTGGGGAGCGAGCTTCCTGTTCGTCGCCATCGCGCTGGAGGGGCTGTCGCCGGCGCAGGTCGTGCTCGGAAGGCTGGTGACCGGAGCCGTGGCCCTCGCGGTGATCTGCCTCGTCGGGCGTCATCGCCTGCCGCCGTTCGGCCGGATCTGGGGGCACCTGCTCGTCGTCGGGCTGCTCCTCTGCGTCGTCCCGTTCCTGCTCTTCGCCTGGGCGCAGCAGGACATCTCGTCCGGGCTGGCGAGCATCTACAACGCCACGACGCCGCTCATGACGATGCTGGTGTCGCTGCTGGCGCTTCGGGAAGAGCGCCCGACGCGGGATCGCACCCTCGGCATCATCGTCGGATTCCTCGGCGTGCTGATCGTGCTGGGGCCGTGGAACGGGCTCGGCGGCGGAACGGCGCTCGCACAGCTGGCCTGCCTCGGCGCGACCGCCAGCTATGGAGCGGCCTTCGTGTATCTGCGCCGGTTCGTCTCGCCGCGCGGTCTCGCCGCGATCCCGGTCGCGACGGTGCAGGTGGGGCTCGGGGCGGTGGTGATGCTGGCCATCGCGCCGGCGGTCGCGATCACGCCGGTGCCGCTGTCGGTGCCGGTCGTGCTGGCCGTCCTCGCCCTCGGAGCGCTCGGAACGGGACTCGCCTACGTCTGGAACACGAACATCGTGGGCGCCTGGGGTGCGACGAACGCCTCGACCGTCACCTACCTGACCCCTGTCGTCGGCGTGGTCCTCGGCGTGATCGTGCTCGCGGAGCAGGTCTCCTGGAACGAGCCCGTCGGCGCCCTGATCGTGGTCCTCGGCATCGCGATCACGCAGGGGCAGCTGCACCGCCGGGTCTGAGCGGGGCCGATCGGTCGCGGATTCGGGGGAGAGGGGCACCGGAGTCGCCTCCGGGCTGTGTGCCCTGTCTCCACCCGAAACCTGCGATCCTCGCGGGATCAGTCCCCGACCTTCGCCGAATCCACCCCGTGGACCATGGTCCGTGGCGGAATCGTTCATCCTCCCCTATGGTGAAGGTGCATGCACAAGGGGATCGATCGTCCCCGTCTCTCCCCAGGAGACGGCAGCCTTCCCCAGAGGCAAGACGATCCGTGCATGCGATTGGGCCCTCTCGAGTAGTTCAGTCCCCAATGGGCTACTCGAGGGGGCCGCTCTCGTCATTCTCCCACCGATTTTCGGATTTGTCCCCCAAAAGGGGGACAAGCGCTCCGAAAAGGAGCTAGGCTGTTTCTGACGCACCCTCCGGTCGTCTTCGGCCCTCATCGCTCCCCCCGCGGTGAGGGCCACACCATTTTCCGGGCGCTTCGTCCGCCGGCCCGCGCGAATCCCGCTGTATGACGGCCGTGTGCCGCTCATGCAACATTTGGATTACCTTCTGCCCGCGGCTATTCCCCTCGGGGCCTCCTCCACTAGCGTTAGCGATGTCGGGGCATCCCTGCGTCGGCTTTTTACCCAGCAGAACAGGCAGTACATGAGCACCCAGGGCACGGTTAAGTGGTTCAACTCGGAGAAGGGCTTCGGCTTCATCTCCCCCGACGACGGAGGCGCTGACGTCTTCGCGCACTACTCCGCCATCCAGTCATCCGGCTACCGGTCTCTCGAAGAGAACCAGCGAGTCGAGTTCGATGTGGCGCAGGGCCCCAAGGGCCTGCAGGCTGAGAACATTCGCCCCGTCTGAGACGGGCGAGACACAGGACTCCCCGACCGGATCGCGTCGTCGACGCGCCATCCGGCGGGGAGTCCTGTGCTTTCGGCGGTCTTCGGCGCGGGAGCGCGCTGATCATCGTGGTCCGTCGACGCGGACGATCATGCGCCCGGGCGTCAGCCGAGCAGCAGTGCGCGCAGGTCGTCGACGGACGCGACGCGGAACGCCGCCTCGTCTCCTTCGTGCGAGTCGCTGAAGCCCCATTCGACGAAGATCACGGGCACGCCGTTCGCATTGCCGCCCTCGACGTCGTGGTGTCGATCCCCCACGAGCACCGGGCGGGAGACATCGGCGCCGAGCTCGCGGAGGCGGCGGAGCGCCTCGGCCACGATGTCGGTCTTCGACGCGAGCGTGGACTCGTCCGGCGTCGCGCCGACGGTCGTCAGGAATGCGGGGCGGAGACCGAAGTGATCGACGAGGGCGTCGACCTGGTTCTCCGGCTTGGAGCTGGCCGTCGCCTGCGGCACCCCGGCGGCGTGGAGGTCGTGGATGAGCTCGGTCACTCCGGGGTAGGTCGCGACGTCGGTGGTGTACCCGTCGGCCTTGCCGAGCGTGCGGTAGAACGCCACCGCCTCCGCGGACTCCTCCGGGGTCATGCCCGCCTGGTCCTGGAAGGACTGGAACATGGGCGGTCCGATCCAGTGCACCAGCTCCTCGCGCGTGGGCGCCGGGTGGCCGAAGTGGGTCAGCGCGACGTTCAGCCGACGGAGGATGCCGACGGATGCATCGATGATGGTGCCGTCGACGTCCCACAGCACGCAGGAGTAAGGGGAGTGGGGCATGCCTCCAGCCTATGGGGCCGATCGAGGGTGACCGCTCTTCCTGCACAGGTGTGCACGGGAGAACGTTCTGCACACCTCATGTGACCACCCCCCTGTCCACATATAAGGTCGTGACAACGACGGATCTGCGGGCGAGAATGGGGGCATGTACGTGTCGGTGGAAGTCATCACGATGCTGGCGACAGCGGTGACGCTGCTCGTGGCGATCATCGGCGGATTCGGCTGGATGATCAATCGGATGGACGCGCGTTTCGATGCGCAAGACGTGAAGAACGAGGCGCGCTTCGCCCGCGTGGATGAGCGATTCGACCGCGTGGATGAGCGATTCGACCGGGTGGAGGAGCGATTCGCGCGACTGACCGAGGCGGTCGATGGCTGCCGGCTCGAGATCACCGAGGTGAAGATCGCGGTCGCACGCCTCGAGGGGCCGATCCCGCGGCTGATGACCGTGCGCTGACCGGCGTCTGCGTCTGACCGGTAGAGGCTCAGAACAGCCGGGGGATCCCCGACTCGATGCCCTTCATGTCGTCGTAGTCGAGCACCAGGCAGCGGATGCCGCGATCCTCGGCGAGAACACGCGCCTGGGGCTTGATCTCCTGGGCGGCGAAGACACCCTGCACGGGGGAGAGGTGCGGGTCGCGGCCCAGCAGCTCGAGGTAGCGGGTGAGCTGCTCGACGCCGTCGATGTCGCCGCGGCGCTTGATCTCGACCGCGATGGCGGCGCCGTCCGCATCGCGCACCAGCAGGTCGACCGGACCGATCGCGGTCGGATACTCGCGGCGCACGAGGGTCGCGCCCTCCGAGATGCGGTCCACCTGCTCGGCGAGCAGGCGCTGCAGGTCGGCCTCGACGCCATCCTTCTGCAGCCCGGGGTCGACGCCCAGCTCGTGCGAGGTGTCGTGGATGATCTCGTAGATCTGCACGCGCAGGGCGTCACCGGTCTTCTTGTGCGTGACGCGCCAGACCTCGACGACGCCGGCGCTCGCCTCCTCCTCGCCGGGCTCTTCGCTCGACAGGGTGCACGGCGGGCTCATCCAGTTCAACGGCTTGTAGCTGCCGCCGTCGGAGTGCACGAGCAGACTCCCGTCTCCCTTGTGCACGAGCAGACGCGTGGCGAGCGGGAGATGGGCATTGAGCCGACCGGTGTAGTCGACCGAGCAGCGGGCGATGACGAGACGCACCCGTCGAGCCTACTTCGTCACGGTGCGGCTCCGACGCACACGACCCCATCGTGTGCCGTCACCGGTCGGGAAAGAGCCGAGGGTCTCCCAGAGCGATGCGCGTGCGGGGTCGGGGCGACGGGGCCTCAGCTCTCCTGGCCTCCGCGCACCGGCGTCTTCTCGTCCTCGCGCAGGGGACGGGCGGCGCCGGAGAACAGTCCGGAGAGCACCACGAGTCCGACCAGGATGAACAGGGTGTTCAGCAGGCCGATGTGCTCGCTGATGACTCCGAGCACCGGAGGGCCGCCGAGGAACGAGATGTAGCCGATCGTCGCCGCCGCGCTGACCCGGGCCGCGGCCTTGACGGGATCATCGGCCGCTGCCGACATGCCGAGCGGGAACCCGAGCGAGGCGCCGACACCCCACAGGGCCGCTCCGACGAGCACGAGGGGGAACGTCGGCGCGAGGATGAAGAGGAGAATGCCGGAGGCCGCCGCGACGGCGAGGATGCGCAGCACCAGGACGCGTCCGAACCGGTCGACCAGCGGACCGCCGAACAGTCGCACCACCGTCATGCCGACGGAGAACACTGCGAGGGAGACCGCTCCGGTGCCCTCGCCGAAGCCGTGGCCCTGCTCGGTGCCGAGAGCGATCCAGTCGTTCGCGCCGCCCTCCGCGAAGGACATCCCGAGCATCACCGTGCCGAGCAGATAGGTGCGCGGCTCACGCCAGGCCTCGAGTGCCGTGTGCATCCGCGCACGGAACGGCGGCTTCTCGTGATCGGCGGGGTCGAGCGCCGCCTCGCGCGTGGGCACCTGGAAGAAGCAGACCACCGCGATCACGGCGATCAGTGCGCCCATGAACGCCGCATGCGTGGCGACGTCGATCGAGAGGTGGGCGGCGAGGGCGCCGACGCCCGCGCCGATGACCGTGCCGAAGCTGAAGAACGCGTGGAAGACGGGAAGGATCGTGCGGCCCATCTGCTGCTCGATCGCGGTGGCCTCGACGTTCATCATCACGTCCACGCAGCCGTTGCCGAAGCCGAAGAGCACCATACCGACGAGCACGACGGCGACGGAGCCGAACACGGTCGCCCCGAGACCGACGAGGGTGATGCCGGTCGCGAACATCAGCATCGTCAGCAGCATGCCGCGGCGCGCACCCGTACGCGCCATGACGGCGGGGCTCGTCGAGATGCCGAGGATCGACGACACACCCATGCCGAGGAGGATCAGTCCCACCTGCGCATTGTCGAGGTCGAGCGCCAGCTTGATCCCGGGCACGCGCGATGCCCAGGTCGCGATCGAGAGTCCGCTCGCCAGGAAGATGGCGAAGATCGCGGCACGCCAGCGGACGAACTGCGAACGGGTGAGGGCTGCATCCATGTCGGATAGCCTATCGAATCGATTCGATCCACCGGAACGGGAGGGAGCTATCCTCGAAGTATGAGCAGTCAGGAGACGCCGCGTCGGCCCACGATCGCCGACGTCGCGCGCGAGGCGGGAGTGGCGACCTCCACGGCCTCGGTGGTCTTCAGCGGCAAGGCGAAGGTGGCGGCGGCCACCAGGGAGCGCGTGCTCGCCGCCGCGGCCGAACTCGGCTACGCCGGACCAGATCCGCGTGCGGCATCCCTGCGCCGCGGACGCAGCGGCATCGTCGCGGTCGTGCTCGAGGGGCACCTGCGGGCGGCCTTCCTCGACCCCGTGACGACGGCCATGATGGACGGCCTCACCGACGGACTCGCCGAGCTCAGCGCCGGCATCCTGCTCATGCGCGACGAGCCGGGGGAGGACGGCTCCGCGATCGCGAACGCCCCCGTCGACGCGGTCGTGCTGATCGGATGCTCCGGACGCACGCGGGCATCGCTCGAGGTGGTCGTCGGTCGCGGACTCCCGGTGGTCGTGATCGAAGGCGATGCCGGCGACGCCATCCCACGCATCACTCTCGACAACGCCGAGGCCTCCGCCGAGATCGCCCGCCATGTGCGAGACCTCGGTCACCGCGACGTCGCCCTCGTCACGCTTCCGCTCGACAGCGATCGGGAACGCGGGCCCGTCACGCCCGACCGGGTCGCGAACGCGACCGTCGACGTCACGGTCCACCGGCTCGCGGGGACGCGTGAGGTGTTCCCCGACGCTCCGGCCATTTCGGCCGCGGGCAGCCTCATCGACGAGGGCGTCGTCGTGGGGCGGATGCTGCTGGCCGACCCCGTCACGCGGCCGACCGCCGTGCTCGCGCAGAGCGACCTGCTGGCCGTCGGCGTCATCCGTGCCGCGGAGGAGCTGGGGCTGCGCGTGCCGGAAGACCTCTCGGTCGCCGGATTCGACGGCATCGCGCTGGACGGTCTCGGCGACCTCACGCTCACGACCAGCGTGCAGCCGGCCGTCGAGAAGGGCCGGGCGGCCGGAGAGCAGGTGGCGCGCATGCTGCGCGGCGAGCCCGGTCTCACGCAGCACCTCACCTGCCGGTTCCGCGCCGGCACGACGACCGCCCGCGCCGCGCGCTGAGCGGATCCTGAGCACGCCTCAGCTGCGCTGCGGGCCGAGCGGCAGCAGGGTGTCCCCGAAGTCCAGGATGCGGTAGCGACCGCAGTCGACCACCTCGTCGGGGACGGCGGGTACGGGGAGGCTCCACGGAACGGTCTGCGCATCCTCGACCAGGAACGACACCTCGCCGACGTCGAAGTCGTGCCGGTTCACCAGCCACGCGTAGCCGTTGAGCTCATGATCGACCTGCACGAGCCGGGCGGGGTCGTCGAGATGCAGCTTGGGCAGCCGCACCGTCCAGAACTGCCCGCCACCGGTGCGGCCGGACGCGTTCACCCAGTCGGTCACGCAGACGAGGTCGGGGTCCTCGGCGCCCGCGGCGGTGGCGAGCCGCGGGATGCTCAGGGCGCCGGCGACGACGAGCAGGACGGCGGCGGCGCCCGCGACGACCGAGCGGAACGGCATCCGCCACGCGTGCGGAGCCGCGACCAGCGCGAGCACGGGCGCGAAGGCGAGGGGCTGCAGGTAGCGGGCGGCGTGCGTCCCGAGCGCGATCGCCCCGATCCCCACCAGCACGGGCGCCAGCCAGGCCATCACCGCCACGAGCCGGGCTCCGTCCTCCCGGACGCGAACCGAACGCACGACCGCGAGCGCGAGGAGCGCGAGCACGATCAGGCAGCCGACCACTCCGCCGGGCGAGGAGAGACGTTCCGCGAGAAGGCCGGCGTAGTACTCCAGCGACTCCCTCCACAGCCCGGGCTGCACGTACCCCGCCCCCGTGTTGGCGATCCATGCCTGCAACGGAATGCGACCCACGAAGCCGATCATGGTGCCGGCGAGAAGCGTCACCAGGAGCATCGCGATCCGCGGCCTCCGTGGGGAGCGGATCATCGTCACGGCGAGGACGAGCGCGAGCGGAACCGTCGCCCAGGCCGCGTACAGCGGATTCGACAGCGTCGACACGGCAGCCGTCGAGAAGAGGGCGATGAACAATCCGAGGCCGCCGCCGTCGCGATCGATGAGGCGTCGGGCCAGACCGACCGACAGCACGACCGCGACCACCGTCGCGGCGTAGTAGGTGGTCGTCAGCTGCAGAGACGCGAGCTCGAGCGCATCCCGCGACGCCGATGTCTCCGTCACGGCGAGGACCGCGAACACGGTGAGCCCCAGGAGCGACCACGCCACGGGCGCCGACCCGCGGCGACGCCGCCCCGCGACGAGTCGGAGAGCTCCGTAGAGCGCGATCAGGTTCACCACGGCGCTCGTCGCGAGCAGACCGTCCACATCCAGAGGCAGGGCGGAATCGAGGCCGGCGAACACCGCGGACTCGGGCAGGAACAGCACGCTCGACATCGCCCAGTCCAGCGGCTGGCCGGAGAGGAGGGACCGCGCGAACATGGCCACGATCAGGGAATCCCCGTCGCGGAACAGCAGCTCCGATCGGGCGGAGGAGGCGACCTGCGCGGTGGTGATCACGGCCAGGGCCAGGGCCCCGAGCCACCCGGAAAGCTCCCGCAACCAGACCCCCCGCATGCGACAACTCTTGCACGATCGTGCAAGACGCGGACCGCGGGACCTTCTCGCCCCGGTAAACTGACAGGGACACCCCCCGCCTGAGCCGTGAGGCCGACGACCCCCGAGGGAGCCGCGTATATGCTGTTGCTCCTCGCCGTGTTCCTGCTCGGGTCGCTGTTGATGCCCGTTCTGGTGCGTTGGCTCGGGGCCCAGGCATTCGCGATCGCGGCCCTCGTGCCGGCGGCCGCCTTCGTGCACGCGCTCGTCATGACGCCGCAGGTGCTCGACGGACCGGTGCCGTTCGAGACCTACGAGTGGATTCCGCAGCTGGGGATCAGCCTCTCCATGAACATGGATGTGCTCGGCTGGGTGCTCACGCTGATCGTCACCGGTGTCGGCGCCCTGGTGCTGCTCTACTGCCGCTGGTACTTCTACGAGGACACCGTGGGGATCGGGCAGTTCGCCGGCGTCCTCCTCGGCTTCGCGGGAGCCATGTACGGACTCGTGCTCACCGACGACCTGGTGATGCTCGTCATGTTCTGGGAGGTGACGAGCATCCTCTCGTACCTCCTGATCGGCCACTACCGCCGCCGTGCCGCCAGCCGTCGTGCCGCTCTGCAGGCCCTGCTGGTGACCACACTCGGCGGCCTCGTGATGTTCGTCGGCGTGGTGCTGCTGGTCGTCGATGCCGGCACATCCAGCATCCGCGAGATCCTTGAGATCGCACCCACCGGGCCGATCGTCGAGGCGGCGATCGTCATGCTCCTCGTCGGCGCGATCAGCAAGTCGGCGCTGTTCCCGTTCCACTTCTGGCTCCCCGGCGCGATGGCTGCGCCGACACCGGTGAGCGCGTATCTGCACGCGGCCGCCATGGTGAAGGCCGGCATCTACCTCATCGCCCGCTTCGCCCCGATCTTCGCGTTCAGTGCCACCTGGCGGCCCATCGTCATCACGCTCGGCATCCTCACGATGCTGCTCGGCGGCATCCAGGCGCTGCGCGAGACCGACCTCAAGCGCATCCTCGCGTTCGGCACGGTCAGCCAGCTCGGCTTCTTCGCTGTGGTCGTCGGATACGGCACGCAGGCGACAGCGCTCGCCGGTCTCGCCCTGGTCATCGGGCACGCGCTGTTCAAGTCCGCGCTGTTCCTCATCGTCGGCGTCATCGACCGCCAACTGTCCACCCGTGACATCAACGAGCTGTCCGGCGTGGGGCGGCAGGCACCGGTCATGGCCACGGCGGCATTCATCTCCGTCGCCTCCATGGCGGGTATCGCTCCGACCATCGGCTTCGTGGCGAAGGAGTCGACCCTCACGGCCCTCCTCGACGACGCGATCGGCGGCTCCCCGTGGGGCCTCGTCGCGCTCATCGGCATCATCCTCGGATCCATGCTCACTGCGGCATATGGCGTCCGCTTCCTCTGGGGCGCGTTCTGGAAGAAGCGCGACGAGTCGGGGCAGCAGCTCCCCGACACCGCGTGGCCCGACCCGCCCGTCGGCTTCCTGTCCGCGCCGATCATCCTCGCCGGCGTCACGCTCGCCGCCGGCATCGGAGCTCCCGCGCTCGACGTCGCCCTGCACGGCTACGCGGTCACGGCGACGCCGGGGCTCGACCACGCGGGTGCCGCCGTCGAGGGCCCGGGGCACCTCGCGCTCTGGCACGGCTTCGAGCCCGCGCTCGGCATCTCGATCCTGTCGATCCTCCTCGGCATCGGGCTGTTCCTCCTCACGCGTCGCACCGGCTGGGACCGCAAGGCCCGCATGCTGCGCTTCACCGCGGCCGACGTGTACTACCTGGTGATGCGCGGCGTCGACCGGCTGTCGGTCCTCAGCACGACCCTCACGCAGCGCGGTTCGCTGCCGGTCTACGTGGGCACGATCTTCGTCGTGTTCGTCGCTGCCGAGGTCACGGCCCTGATCGCGAGCGACATCGACCGGTACAACCTCTCCCTCTGGCACACCCCTGCCCAGATCGTCGTGGCGCCGATCATGGCGGCGGCCGGTATCTTCGCCGTCCGCGCGCAGAAGCGGTACACCGGCGTGGTGCTGGTCTCGGTCACCGGCCTCGGCATGGTGGTGCTGTTCGCGACCAGCGGCGCCCCCGACCTCGCGCTCACCCAGATCCTGGTCGAGACGGTCACCATGGTCACCTTCGCGCTCGTGCTTCGCCGCCTTCCCGCGCGGATGGGCGAGCACAACGCGTCGGTGGGCCGGATCCCCCGTGCCCTGCTGGCGATCGGCGTGGGTGTGACGATGGCCTTCGTCGCGGTCGTCGCCACCCAGTCCCGTATCGCCGATCCGATCTCCGAGGCGTTCCCGACGCTCGCATACGAGATCGGTCACGGCAAGAACGTCGTCAACGTCGCGCTGGTCGATCTGCGTGGCTGGGACACCATGGGCGAGCTCTCCGTGCTCGTGCTCGCCGCGACCGGCGTGGCCTCCCTCGTGTTCGTCACCCACCGCGCCGACCTGCTCGCCGCCACCAAGAACCTGCCGCGGGCGACGCGCAAGGCCGCTCGCAGCCGTCCGCTGGTCGAGACCACCGAGGGCATCCGCTTCCAGACCACCGAGAACGAGAGCAGCCCGCGCGCCTGGCTCGTCGGCGGTCAGAAGATGAAGCCGGAGAACCGGTCGATCCTGCTCGAGGTCATCGTCCGCATCCTGTTCCACACCATCATCGTGGTGTCGATCTTCCTGCTGTTCTCCGGCCACAACCTCCCCGGCGGCGGCTTCGCGGGCGGGCTCGTCGCGGGCATGGCCCTGGTCATGCGCTACATCGCGGGCGGACGCTGGGAGCTGGGCGCCGCCGCGCCGACGGATGCCGGTCGACTGCTCGGCACCGGCCTCATCCTCGCCGTGGGCACCGCGGTGGTCCCGCTGCTGTTCGGCCTCGCGCCGCTGACCAGCTCGTTCTGGGAGTGGGAGATCCCCGGCATCGGGCACATGGAGTTCGTCACCTCGACGATCTTCGACGTGGGCGTGTACCTCGTCGTCATCGGCCTGGTCCTCGACGTGCTGCGCAGCCTCGGCGCCGAGGTCGACCGTCAGGCCGCCCTGCGCACGACGCCGGGTCCTGAGGGCTTCCTCTCGCGGGGCGGAGGGAACAGCTGATGGACGTCTCCCTCACCCTGATCGTCATCATGGCCGTGCTCTTCGCGTGCGGCGTGTACGCGATGCTGGAGCGCAGCCTGACCCGCGTGCTGATCGGCTTCCTGCTGCTCGGCAACGCCACGAACCTGCTGCTGCTGATCGTGATGGGCGTGCCGGGCAACGCGCCGTTCTTCGGCACCGAGGGCGAGATGAGCGACCCGCTCCCGCAGGCCCTCACGCTCACCGCGATCGTGATCACCTTCGCGGTCTCGGCGTTCCTCCTCGCGCTGATCTACCGCTCCTGGCAGCTGGGCCAGGCCGACACCGTCGAGGACGACGAGGCCGACATCGCGCTCCGTGAGCGCACCGACGCCGACGAAGACCTCATGGACGACGAGTCCGAGACCGACGACGACGAGGCGACCACCGACTTCGTCGGGGTGCAGACGGCGCCGATCACGGTGCTGCACATGCGCGACCACCCCGCCATCCACGACGACGCTCCGTTCGACGCCCCCACCGGCTGGGGGAGCGAACCCTCCTCGCGCTCAGCCGAGGGCGACCAGGCGCGCCCCGATGAACCCCACGACCGTGACGAAGAGGAGGACAGGCCATGACCGCCCTCGTCCCCCTCCTCGTCGGACTGCCGCTCCTCGGTGCCGCGATCACCCTCGTCTTCGGACGCAACCCGCGGCTCCAGGTCGTCGTCACGGTGGCCACCCTCGCCGCGGTCTCGGTCATCGCCGCCATCCTGCTGGTCGTCGTGGACTCCGGCGATCCGCTGGCCGTCTCGGTCGGCGGATGGCCCGTCCCGTTCGGCATCGTGCTGTACGTCGACAGGCTCGCCGCGCTCCTGGTGCTCGTATCGAGCATCGTGCTGCTCGCCGTCCTCCTCTTCTCGATCGGTCAGGGCGCCGCGGACGGCACGGACGAGACCCCGATCTCGATCTTCAACCCCTCGTACCTGATCCTCGCGGCCGGCATCTTCAACGCCTTCATCGCGGGCGACCTCTTCAACCTCTACGTCGGGTTCGAGATCCTGCTCGTCGCGTCCTACGTGCTGATCACGCTGGGCAGCACCGAGTCGCGCATCCGCACCGGCGCGGTGTACATCGTCGTCTCGCTCGTCTCGTCGATCCTGTTCCTCGCGTCGATCGCGATGATCTACGGCGCGCTCGGCACGGTCAACATGGCGCAGATCGCCGAGCGTATGTCCGAGCTCCCGCAGGAGACGCAGCTGGTGCTGCACCTGATGCTCGTGGTCGCCTTCGGCATCAAGGCGGCCATCTTCCCGGTGTCGTTCTGGCTGCCCGACTCGTACCCGACCGCGCCGGCCCCGGTCACCGCGGTGTTCGCCGGGTTGCTGACCAAGGTCGGCGTCTACGCGCTGATCCGCACCGAGACGCAGCTCTTCGCCTCGAACAGCATCGACACGCTGCTGCTGATCATCGCGCTCGCGACCATGATCGTCGGGGTGCTCGGCGCGGTCGCGCAGGCGGAGCTCAAACGAATCCTGTCGTTCACCCTGGTCAGCCATGTCGGCTACATGATCTTCGGTCTCGCGATAGCGACCCCCGCGGCCATCGGCGCGACGGTGTACTACATCGTCCACCACATCGTCGTGCAGACGACCCTGTTCCTCGCCGTCGGGCTCGTGGAACGTCGAGCGGGCAGCACCTCGATCCTGCGCGTGAAGGGCCTGCTGAAGGTCGCGCCCGTCATCGCCGTCCTCTACTTCGTTCCGGCGATCAACCTCGGTGGCCTGCCGCCGTTCTCGGGGTTCATCGGCAAGTTCGCGCTGTTCGAGGCCGCGGCGTCCGTGGGCACCCCGCTCATGATCGTGCTGATCTTCGGCGGCATCATCACCTCGCTGCTCACGCTCTACGCCCTCATGCGCGCCTGGAACCTCGCGTTCTGGCGCGAGGAGGAGGACTCGACCGAGACCGAGGGCCGCATCTCCTACCTCGGCAACGCTCCGGCCGCCGACGAGCAGCAGGAGACCCGCCGCATCCCGAAGATCATGACGGTCGCGACCGGCGGGATGGTCGCGGTCACGCTGGCGCTGACGATCTTCGCCGGCCCGCTCTACGCGCTCTGCGACCGCATCGGCGCCGCCCTGCTGCAGCCCGTGAGCCTCGTGCAGCTGGAAGAGGAGGTGGGCTGATGGGTCGCGACACCAAGCGCCACCTCTGGCGGGACATCCGGGTGCAGCTGCCGTTCCTCGCGTGGCTCGTCGTGCTCTGGATGCTGCTGTGGGCGCAGTTCACCGTGCTGTCGTTCCTCACCGGTCTCGTCGTCGCGATCTTCGTGACCCGCGTCTTCCGCCTGCCGACGGTCGCGCTCTCCGGTCGCGTGAACCTCTGGTACGCCGCGCTCTTCGTCGTGCAGTTCCTGTGGGCGGTTCTCAGCGGTGCGCTCTCGGTCACCGTGCAGGTCTTCGACTTCCGCCGGCAGCCGGGCACGGCCATCATCGCGGTGCCGCTGCGCTACGCCGATGACCTGGTGATGACGCACGTCGCCGTCGTGTCGTCGCTGATCCCCGGATCTCTCGTCGTCGAGACCGATCGAGACCGGCGCATCCTGTACCTGCACGTGATCGGGGTCAGGAACCGGGCCGATGTCGAGAAGCAGCGCGCCGGGGTGCTCACGTGGGAGCGCCGAGTCGTGCGTGCGCTGGGCGACCCCGCGCAGTACCGTGCCCTCAAGGCCGACCAGCGCGCCGGACTCGGATCGATGAAGGGCGGTGCCCGATGAACATCCTGCTCCTGCTGATCATGGTGGTGTTCGGCATCGCCGCCATCCTCGCGCTCATCCGCATCGTGCGCGGTCCGTCGATCCTCGACCGTGCCGTCGCCTCCGACGTGCTCCTCACCGAGGTGATGTGCGTGCTCGGTGCGGAGATGGCCATCAACGGTCACACCCGCAACATCCCCGTGCTCCTCATCATCGCCGCGATCGGGGTGTTCGGCTCCATCGCCGTCGCCCGCTTCGTCGCGAGAAGGGACAACACGACCTCATGAACGTCTTCGGTCTCATGATCCCGGATGCCGTCATCGACGTGGCCGTCCTGGTGCTGATCCTGCTCGGAGCCGTGCTCTGCCTGTCGGCTGCGGTGGGACTGCTGCACTTCCGCGACGTGCCGTCGCGGCTGCACGCGGCCACCAAGCCTCAGGTGCTCGGCCTGCTGCTCATCTGCATCGCCATCGCCCTGTCGCAGCGCTCGATCGGCGGCATCCTGCTCGGGTTCGTGCTGGTGGCCCCCGTGGTGCTGATGCAGTTCGCGACTGCCCCGCTCTCGGCGCACATGGTCGGCCGACAGGCGTACCGCAACGGCACGATCGAGCAGCGCGGTCTCGTCGCGGACGAGCTGGCCGAGTCGAAGCAGACCCCGCCCGCCGCCGGCTGACGCCGTCGCCGAGGAGCCGGAACCGGGCTCAGAGGCGTGCGGCGAACTCGTGGATGAGGCGCGCGGCGGGCTCGGAGTCGCTGATCAGGGTGCCGTGACCGTGGTCGGGGATGACCTCGAGCTCGGCCCCGGGGATCGCGTCGAGGATCTCACGGCACCAGCTCATCGGGGCGAGGGGATCGCTCTCCCCGCGCAGCACCAGCACCGGGCACTCGATGCGCACGAAGGCGTCTTCCGGCTCGTGCACGATGGTCGCGCGCATCTTGCGGATCAGGTGCGGACCGCCGCGCAGGTACTCCCGGGCTCCGCGCCAGATCACGAGCGGCCGCTCGCCGACCAGGTCGGTCAGCAGATACCGCGCCTGGGCGCCGATGTTGCGGGCCGCCTTGTTCACGGTGGGGCCCGCCAGCACCACGCCCTCGACGAGCTCGGGATGCCGGGCTGCGAGCTCCGCGGCGATCTGGCTGCCCATCGAGTGGCCGATCACGACGACCGGGTCCGCGTCCACGTGGCGCAGATAGGCCGCGACGAGATCGGCGTGCCGCTCCATGGTGAGCGTGCGGGTCGGCTCGGGTGCCTCGCCGAAACCCGGCAGGTCGAGCGCGATCACGCGGCCCTCGAGGCGCTGTAAGACGTCGAGGTAGACGCTGCGGCCCATCCCGATGCCGTGCAGCAGCAGGTAGGTGTGCGGTCCCTCACCGAAGCTCTCGGCGATGAGCGTCGCGCCGCCGTGCTCGAATTCCAGGAGGGTGGCGATGGTGCCCTTCGGGGCGAGGTAACTGGATGGCACCCCTCAACGCTAGCCGAGCATCCTGCGCCTCTTTCTCAGGGGCGTCCCGCTCTCAGCCGGCGGGCGCCAGCACCAGCGTGTCCACCGTCGCGCCATCCACGGCATGGGACGACCACGCCCACGGCGTCTGCTCGCCGACCGCCCAGTCCGCGGTCTGGTCGATGTAGTGCTCGTGGAAGGCATGGCCGGACGCGCCGGTGAGGTGGTTCCAGGTGGACGCGTCGAAGTCGGACAGGTCGATCACCATGCGCATGGACGGCACGGTGGTCGTGGCGTAGGAGGTGCCGAGATCCCACCCGGTCGCGTTCACCACCGAGGCGCCGCCGCTCACCGGGAAGGGTCCGCGGTTGAACAGGGCCTCGATGGGGGCGATGCCGGAGGAGCCGAGCGTGTCGCTGGTCAGGGTGATGGCGTGCAGGTCGCCCCAGTTCCAGCGCGAGACGATCGTGCCCTGCAGTGCGGAGAGCTCGTCGTACGCCTCTTCGGCCGAGAGGGCGAGCATGGCGTCCATCCCGTCCACGTCGATCTGCGGGTTGACCCACAGCGGATCCGTCGGGTCCTCGAGCATGTCGGCGACCACGGTGAACAGTCGTCCCTGACCGTCGATGGGCAGGGGCTGCTCGCGCTTCCCGAAGATGTTCTGCACGAGGTTCGACCACAGCACGTTCGCGTACGCGGCCGCTGCGGAGGACGCGGTGTTCTGGGCGTCCCAGGAGAGCAGCAGCTCGACCGCCTCCGTGGGCCCGGCACCGGACACCGAGACGTCGCTCATCGCCGTCGCCAGGTGCTTGCCGATCCACATCTCGTCGTCCATCTGGATGTCGCGCATGTCCTGCGCGGTCAGCGGTGCCGTGGCGGCACGTCGCTCGATGAGGTGGGCGATCCGCGCCGCGCGGTAGCCGTAGTCCCAGTCGCGCGAGAGGAAGTAGGAGTAGTCGTCGGTCACGATGGCGTTGTTCGCGGTGACGATGTACCCGGAGCCCGGGTTGTAGGACACCGGCAGCTTCTCGAACGGGATGAAGCCCGTCCAGTCGTAGCTGCTGTCCCAACCCGGCTGCGGCATCCATCCATCACCGGCCCCGCGGATCGGGAGTCGCCCCGGCGTCTGGTAGCCGATGTTGCCGTCGGTGTCGGCGTAGATGAGGTTCTGCGCCGGCACGTCGAAGAGGGATGCGGCGTAGCGGAAGTCCTCGAAGTCCTGGGCGGTGGAGAGGGCGAAGATCGCCGTCGCCGTCGTGCCGGGATCGAGCGCGGTCCAGCGCAGGCTGACGGCGTACTCGGTGCCGTCGACCGGGGCGGGGAGCGCGGTGGGGGCGTCGGTGCCCTCCTCGAGCGCCGGCTCCGGGTCGTCGGCGATGGCGGTGAAGTCATCGGTGAGCCCCGAGATGATGGGGCCGTGCACGGTCGAGCGGATCGTCAGCTCGATGTCGTCGCCCCCGGCGACCTTGATCGTCTCGGTGCTCTGCTCGAGCGGGACGAGCGCGCCGTCGCGCCAGTACTCGTCGCCCTGGATGCGCTCGACGTACAGGTCGGTCACGTCGGTGGTGAGGTTCGTGAACCCCCACGCGACCTGCTGGTTGTGGCCGATCACGATGCCGGGGAGACCCGAGAAGGAGAAGCCGCCCACGTCGAACGGGCAGTCGTCGTCGACGGTCGAGCACTTCAGCTGCACCTGGTACCAGACCGAGGGCAGGGACGCGCCGAGGTGCGGGTCGTTCGCGAGCAGGGGCATGCCGCTCTCCGTGAGGTTGCCGGAGACGACCCAGGAGTTCGAGCCGATGCCTTCGCCGACATCGCCGACGAGCTCGCTCGCCGCCTCGATGACGTTCGCCGTCTCCTTCCACTCCACGGTGGTGGTCGCCTGCTGGACCTCGTCATCCGACGGGGACGGCACGAAGGCCGCGGGCTCGGCATCGGTCCCGAGCGCGGGTACCGTCGAGATCTTCGGCACGATGACCGGGTTCTCATCGAACGGGTAGTCGGGATAGAGCTTCGCGAGGACGTCGGCGGTGGCGGCCGTATCCGTGCCGTCGCTCAGCTCGGCGGCCAGCAGCGACCGCTCCGTCTCGTCCTCGATGTTGCCGCGGAGGTCCCAGGCCATGGCCTTCAGCCAGGCAACCGAGTCGGCGGGCTGCCAGGGCTCGGGGGCGTAGTCGGGGTTCTGTATGCCGAGGACGGCATACTCGAGCGACAGCTCTGCTCCCGAGCGCGAGGCGAGGTAGGCGTTGACCCCGTCGGCGTAGGCCTCGTAGTAGCCGCGCGTGGTGTCGTCCATCGCCTCGACCTCCGCCTCGGCGACCTTGCGCCAGCCGAGCGTCCGCAGGAAAGCGTCCGTCGCGGCCTGGGACTCGCCGAACATCTCGGCGACGCGGCCGGCGGTGACGTGCCGGCGGAAGTCCATCTCGAAGAAGCGGTCCTGCGCGTGCACGAACCCCTCGGCGTAGAACAGGTCGTCCGTCGAGTCGGCGGTGATGGTCGGAATGCCGAGGTCGTCGCGCTGCACGGTGACCTCGGATCGGAGGCCCTCGAGCTTCACCGTGCCGGCGGTCTGCGGGAACGAGCGCTGGATCGTCCAGGTCACGAAGAACGCCGCCGCCACCGCGATGACGACGAGCCCGGCCACGACGAGGAAGGCGATCCGGCCGATGCGGACGCCCAGGGAAGGGTGCGTGGGTACGGTGGACTCCTGCGAATCGGTCGTCATCGTCGAGAACTCTTTCGGGTAGACAGGTGGAACTCAGTCCCACCGAGCCCCAGTGCGCGTTTCAGGGTCGCGCTCTCGCATCATATCCGTCCGGCGGGCCGGGCGCCCCGGTCCGCTCACCCGATCAGGCTCGGCTGCAGATCGCGCAGGGTGCGGCGGTGGGTCATCCGCGTCACGCCGGCCATCGCCAGCAGCAGCGCGCCCACCAGCCACACTCCGAGCACCGCGAGGTCCCAACCGGCGCGGGCGTAGTCGCCGCCGTACATGAGCTGTCGCATCGCATCCACGACATAGCCCAGGGGCAGGACGTGGTGCAGGGCGGCCAGCGGCGCGGGGAGCGTCTGCCAGGGGAAGGTGCCGCCGGCGGTGACCAGCTGCAGCACCATGAGCACGAGGCCGAGGAACTGCCCGACGGACCCGAGCCAGACGTTCAGCGCCAGGATGATCGCCGCGAACGTCGCCGACGCGAACACCATGACGCCGAGCGTGCCGAGCGGATGGTCGAAGGTGAAGCCGAGTGTGAGCGCGAGGATCCCCATGAGCCCGAGCATCTGCACCGCGCCGAGCAGGGCCGGTGTCAGCCAGCCCGCGAGCGTGATGCGGACGGGGGAGTGGAGCGCGGTGATGGCCCGGCGGGAGATCGGCTTCACGATGAGGAACAGGGCGTAGATGCCGATCCACGCCGACAGCGCGGCGAAGAACGGGGCCAGGCCGGCGCCGTAGTCCTCGGCGGAGGCGACCTTGTCGCTGGACACCTTCACGGGGTCGGCGATCGTGTCGGCCTGCAGGGAGCGCAGTTCGGGAGTGGATGACGGGATCGCCTCGACGCCGTCGGACAGCCCGTCGCGGAGGTCCGCCGTGCCGGACGCCAGGGTGGCGAGCCCGTCACGCAGCTGTACGGCGCCGTCGTTCGCGGCGGAGGCGCCGGTGGCGACCGTGCCGGCGCCGTTCGCCAGGTCCGAGGCCCCGGAGGCCAGCGAGGCCGCGCCGGTGGCGAGCTGGTCGACCTTGCCGACAGCGCTCTGCACCTGCGTGTTGCCCTCCTGCAGGCGTGCGCCGAGCGGATCGAGCTTCGCGAGGACCTGGTCGATCTCCTCCGGGGTCAGACCCTGTTCCGCCAGGGCGTCGGCGATGTCGGTGCGCACCTGGGGCAGGGCGTTCGCCGCCTGCTGGACGGCCGCGCCGGCACGGTCGGCCACGTCGGCGAGCTGCCGATTGCCCGCGCTCACCTGCTGTGCGCCGTTCGCGAGCGTCTGCGCACCGGCGGCCAGCTTGGCCGTGCCGTCGGCGAGCTGCGCGGTCCCGTCGGCGAGCGTCGAGCTGCCCGAGGCGGCCGTGCCGGCGCCGTCGGCGAGCTTGGTCGCGCCGTCCGTCGCCGTGATCAGGTTGTCGCGCACGTCGCTCAGGCCGGTGAGCAGACGTTCCGCGGCCTGACTGCCGACCATCTCGGCGACGGAGCTGCGGATCTTCTCGACGGCCTGCGTGCCCATCGACGACGCGAGGTAGTTGTTCGCATCGTTCGTCTCGAGTTCGATGCGGGCCTGGTGGGGATCGTCGCCGGCCGCGGACGTCAGCGCGGTCGAGAAGTCCGCGGGGATCGTCACGGTGAAGTCCACGTCCCCGTGCTGCAGCGCGTCGGCCGCCTCGTCCGTCGTCATGCGCTGCCAGTCGAAGGCATTGCCCTCGATCAGGTTCTCGGCGACGTCCTCGCCGTAGTTCACGGTCTCCCCGGTGGCCGGCTCCGTTCCCGTCGTGGGCGCGGGGGCGCCCTCATCGTCGACCACGAGCGCCACCGGGACCTCGGGGAACTTGGCGTAGGGATCCTGGTTCGCCCACAGGTAGAGACCGCCGTACAGGATCGGCACGCAGACCAGCGCGATCAGGGCGATGATGCCCATCTTGCTCGCGGTGAGTCGCCGGAGTTCGGCGGCGATCATGGCGGGAACCTTCATCGCACATCTCCGTTCTCGTTCGCGGCGGATGCCTCGGGGTCTTCGTCGGACTCTTCCGGTTCTTCCGGATCTTCCGGGTCTTCTGCTTCTTCGAGATCTTCCGGTTCTTCGAGATCCGGAGCGGCCTCGCCCTCGGCCGCCGAGCCGGTTCCGATCTCGGCCTCGACCTCGTCCGCGGGACCGGTCTCGATCTCGCCTTCGGTGCCGGCTCCGGAGTCGGGTTCGGCCGCTGCATCGAGAACCAGGGGCTCGACCGGGCCGGAGGCGTTGATCGCCTCGAACTCGTGCATCCGCTCGAGCGCGACGGCCGCCGAGCCGCCGATGATCACCAGCATCGCGTAGCCGCGGTCCGCGAACTCTCCGGCGATGCGCCACCACCCGTCCGGGCTCCCGCCGTGGCGGTCGGGGGAGACGAGGACGACGCCCTCCACACCCTTGCGCAGGACGGCGAGTTCGCACAGGATGCGGACGCGCGCGGCGGGGTCGATGTTGCCGATGGGCACCGAGGCGAGCTCCGCGTAGCCCAGCTGCGAGAGCCAGCGCCGTGCGTGCAGCGGTGTGGCTCCGAGGCCCGCGAACATCAGCTCCTCGCCCACCACGCCGGCGAGGGCGATGTCGGGATGCGGATCGCTGACGTCGGGGGCGTCGACCAGGGCGACCCGTCGCCGCAGCGCCTTCGGATCGGTGGTGCCGTCGATGCTCACCTGCCCGGACTCCGGTCGCATGCGTCCGCTGGCGATCAGCCCCAGCACCGTCGGGCGCTGCTCGGTCTCGGCGAGGGCGAAGCGCACGGCTCCGGTGTGGAACTCCAGCGACGTCGTGGGGAGGGCCTGACCGCCCCGCCCCTTGCTCACATCCTGCAGGGAGATCTTCATGCGCTGACCATCTGGTCGTGAACGGAGGCGGTGGGGTCGGGGGTGGAGGTGGTGATGTCGGGATGCGCGGCCAGCAGCTCGTCCGACTCGCGCCAGGACAGCCCGGCGATGCTCAGCACCGTGCGCACCGCGAGGTCGGCGGCTGCGGAGCTGGAGGCATCCGTCCGGGACACGACGGTGCGTGCCATCTCCTCGATCAGGCGGGCGAGGGTGGGGGCGCTGAGGTCCGTGCGGAAGCTCCCGTCGTCCTGGCCGCGGCGCACGAGTGCGGCCACGGTGCGACGGAGCGGGGCGAGGGCGGCCGCGGTGTGCTCCACGTGCGTCTCGTCGAGGGCCAGTGCGGCGGCCACCTGCACGTGCGCGGCCTCCTGCCAGAGGAGGGCGGCGAGGCGGGCCAAGGCGAGGCGGGCGTCGGTGTCCTCGACAGAAGCGGCGATGGCGTTGAAGCGTTGGGCTCCGCTTGAGATCAGCTCGCGGATGAGGGCGTCGCGGTCGTCGAAATGCCCGTACAGCGTGCGGCGCGAGAGGCCGGCGCTGCGGGCGATCACGTCGATGGAGGCGTGCGGGTCGACGGCCAGGGTCGAACGCGCGGCGGACAGGATGCCGGCGCGGTTCTCGACGGCGTCGCGGCGAGGTGCACGGGTTGTCATTCCTCCATGATAAGAATCATGCACATATCTGTGCAAGATAACTCGGAGTACTCACAGAATTCGATCGAACGGGGCCCCCTCGGCTTCATGCGAGGGCGATTGTGTTATGTTACGCGTTGCGCGCTGGCGCAGAAGCGATGCCGGATCGACGCGGAAACGCGGGGTCGGATGGTGTCGGACGAATCGAGCGGGGGGACCGCTGTGTTCGAAGGAGGGTGTGACGTGGCAGGCATCGATGGTGCGCTGGAGCGCAGGACGATGAGCGAAGACGTGTACCGGAGGATTCGGGATGCGATCGTGAACGGTGAGCTGAGGCCCGGCGAGACGATCCGCGACCACGAGCTCGCGGAGGATCTGGGGACGTCGAGGACACCGGTCCGGCATGCGTTGGCCCGTCTCACCGAAGCGGGACTCGTCGAGATGCAGCGCAACCGCTTCACGCGGGTCGCGCCGCTCAAGCTCGACCGCATCCGTGACGCCGTCGCCCTGTTCGGAGACATCTGGATCGGCTCGGTGCGTCATGCGATGCCGCTGATCCGGCCCGACGACGTCACCTATCTGGTCGAGCTGACCGAGGACATGTCCGTCGCGGTCCGCGAGCACGACGTCCCGGCTTTCGGCCAGGCGATGCGCACCATCGCCATGGGCTTCGCGCGGATCGAGGGCAACGCCACGCGGGTGAGTGTGATCGAGTTCCTCGGCCCGCAGATCCGTCGTTTCACCCAGCATGCGCGTGGTCTGTTCGACTGGGAGGCGTCCGAGGAGTCGACGGTCGCGATCCGTGAGGCCATCCGTCAGCGCGATGCAGCCTCGACGCGGGCGGCGATCGTGACCCTCTTCGACGTCGTGCTCCCCCACATCATCGACCGTGCCGAAGGGCAGGCCGAGGCGCCGCAGGCGTAGAAGCAGTTCGCGCCGACGCCCGTGTCCCGGGCGTCGGCGCGATGGTTCGGTCGGAACCGAGAGTCAGTCGGTGCCGGAGTCGAAGGCCGCACCCTCGGATGCCGTGTCGACGGCATCCGCCAGGTTCTCGTCGGCCTCGGAGACCGAGCCGTGCACGGACTCGGTGATCTCGGCGGACTCGCCGGCGGTCACGCGGCCGACGAGCTCGCCCGTCGCGCCGCCGACGAGGCCGAGGCCCGCGTACTGCTCGAGGCGTGCACGCGAGTCGGCGATGTCGAGGTTGCGCATGGTGAGCTGGCCGATGCGGTCGACCGGGCCGAAGGCCGCGTCGCCGACACGCTCCATCGACAGCTTCTCGGGGCCGTAGGACAGGTTCGGCGAGACGGTGTCGAGGATGGTCCAGTCGTCGCCGCGGCGCAGGCGGATCGTCACGCTGCCGGTGATCGTGAGGCCGACCCAGCGCTGGATCGACTCGCGCAGCATGAGCGACTGCGGCTCGAGCCAGCGGCCCTCGTACATGAGGCGGCCGAGGCGGCGACCCTGCTCGTGGTACGTCGCGAGGGTGTCCTCGTTCAGGATGCCGTTGACGAGACGCTCGTAGGCGATGAACAGCAGCGCCATGCCCGGAGCCTCGTAGATGCCGCGCGACTTCGCCTCGATGATCCGGTTCTCGATCTGGTCGCTCATGCCCAGGCCGTGGCGTCCGCCGATCGTGTTCGCCTCCTGGACCAGCGCGACCGGGTCGGAGAACTCGACGCCGTTGATGGCGACGGGGCGGCCGGCCTCGAACGAGACCGTGACGTCTTCGGACTCGATCGCGACTGACGGGTCCCAGAACTTCACGCCCATGATCGGGTCGACGGTCTCGAGCGATACGTCGAGGTGCTCGAGGGTCTTCGCCTCGTGCGTCGCGCCCCAGATGTTCGCGTCGGTCGAGTACGCCTTCTCGGCGGAGTCGCGGTACGGGAAGTCGCGGGCGACGAGCCAGTCGCTCATCTCCTTGCGGCCGCCGAGCTCGGTGACGAAGTCGGCGTCGAGCCACGGCTTGTAGATGCGCAGCCGCGGGTTCGCGAGCAGGCCGTAGCGGTAGAACCGCTCGATGTCGTTGCCCTTGTAGGTGGAGCCGTCGCCCCAGATGTCGACGCCGTCCTCCTTCATCGCGCGCACCAGCAGCGTGCCGGTGACCGCGCGGCCGAGGGGCGTGGTGTTGAAGTAGGTCTTGCCGCCCGAGCGGATGTGGAAGGCGCCGCAGGAGAGGGCGACGAAGCCCTCCTCGACCAGGGCGGTCTTGCAGTCGATCAGGCGCGAGGCCTCGGCGCCGTACTCGAGCGCACGGCCCGGGATCGACGCGATGTCGTCTTCGTCGTACTGGCCGAGGTCGCCCGTGTACGTGAAGGGCACGGCGCCCTTCTCGCGCATCCACGCGACGGCGACGGAGGTGTCGAGTCCTCCGGAGAAGGCGATGCCGACGCGCTCGCCGACGGGCAGGGACTGGAGGACCTTGGACATGCCCTCCAGTCTATCGGCGGGCGGCGTGTCGCCCTGTCTCGCCTCAGACGAGGTCCACGGTGACGCCGATCGCCGCGTACGTGCCCATCGCGTGTCGTGCGCCGTGTTGTCTTCGACGAGGAGAGCCACTGCGGCGCTCGTGTCGAGGAGGAGGTCAGCGCTGGTCGGCAAGGCGGAGCTCGCGGACGTCGTCGGGTGTGAGCGTGGTGCCGGAGGCTCTGATGACGAGCCGCGCGTCCTTCTCGATGAGGTTGTCCGGAGCGCTCCATACCCGGCATGCGCGCAGGGTCGATCGATACATTGCTCTCATGCAGAGAGCGCTGACCCGGAGATGGTGGTGGTTCATCGCAGGAGGCGCGGTTCTCGCCGTGCTCGTCGTCGTGGCGGTCCAGGCCTTCCGGGGGTCGACGCTCGCGCGGCAGGACATGGCGGCGCACCTGGCGTTCCCCGCGACGTATCACGCCTTCGAAGAGGCCTCGGAACTCGCCGGGTTCACACTCAACGAAGACGGCACCGCCGAGGTGTCGGCGTTGATGCTCGGGTCGGAGGAGCGCAAGCTCGATGACGGGCGCGTGTGTCTCGACGGCGACGTGATCCCGGTCAGGGGGGACGCCACCTGGCGGACGGACGATGCGGGCTGGGTCGTCATCGAGGCGGGTGAACGGCGTACGCGGTTCAGTCAGGACGATCCGTTGTCCATGGGCTGGGGCTGGGGGAAGGTGTACGTCCTGACTCCCTGCACCGAGGAGTACACGGCGACGTTCGTCACCCCGGACGCCGACTACTCCGACTGAGCGACATCCTCGTGACGCGCCACCCGCAGCGGCGAGAAGAGGACGATCGCCGCCGCCGCCACGAACACGACCACGCTCACCCCGATCGTCACGCGGTAGCCGAAGACGGTCGCGAGACCTCCGGCGATCAGGGCGCCGACGAGGAAGGCGACGCGGTTCACGGTGCGGATCGAAGCGTTCACCCGGCCCTGCATCTGGTCGGGCGCGACGGCCTGGCGGTATCCCATCTCGTTCGGGTCCTCGAGCCCCATCCCGAGACCGAACAGGAACTGCCCCACGCCGAGGGGGATCGCCACGACGAGGAGAGTCGAGTCTTCGGCGTGCGGGATGACGAGGACCGCCGTCCACGCGAGCGCTGAGAGGAGTCGCCCTCCGAGGACCGCGCCGCCCACACCGAATCGCCGACCCGCGGCCGGCGCGAGGAGCGCACCGAGCAGGCCCCCGACGCCGCCCATCGCGAGCACGGCGCCGAACATCAGCGCGCCGAGGTCCAGTTCCCTCAATGCATACGGGGCGAAGGCGGTCAGCGCGATGCTGTTGCCGAGGAACCAGACGTTGATCGAGGCGGCCATCGGGGCGAGCGTGCGGTGGGAGTAGGTCCAGCGCAGGCCCTCCATGATGTCGTGGCCGATATGGCGGCCGTCCGTCCGGCGTGCCGCTTTCGCCTCCTCGACGCGGATCCGGCTCAGGAGGACCGCGCTCACGAGGTACGCGACGGCATCGATCAGGATGGCGAACGGTGCTCCCAGCCAGCCGACGAGCGCGCCGCCGAGCGCCGGTCCCGTCGTCTGGGCGACGGTGCCCGCCTGCCCGAGCCGAGCGTTCGCGGCGACCAGCTGATCGCGAGGGACGAGGCGCGGGAGCATCGGCTGCGCGGCGGAATCGGCGATCAGGGTGAGCGCGCCGAACAGCAGGAACAGGGCACCGAACGACCACACCGTCAACGTGCCCGTGAGCCACAGCACCGGCACGAGCGCGAGCGTGAGAGCGCGGCCGATGCTCGCCAGGACCAGCGCCGGCTTTCGTCGCCAGCGGTCCATCAGGGCGCCGACGATGAGGCCGAACAGCAGGTAGGGCACGACGTTCGCCGCGTTGAGCAAGCCGATCTCGAACGGGGAGGCGTTCAGAGTCGTGACGATCAGCACCTGGAAGGCGACGGCGGTCACCGCACCGGTGAAGGCGCCGAGCGTCGAGGAGGACCAGAAGAGGGCGAATGCCGGAACGCGCAGCACCTCGACCGGTCTGTCGCTCATCCCCGCTCCGCTCCGTCCGCCCGTGGCTTCTGTCGTCGTCGTCATCCTATTCACCGGCTCCCCGCGGCCGGGTGCGGCGAGAGGCACGTGCAGGTGGGAGAGTGGCCCCACGGAGGTAGACATGGGCGGAGCAGTGCTGTGGGGTGCGGTCGCGGCGGCGCCGCTGTTCGTGGGCGCCGTGCTGGCCCTGCTGCGGAAGTGGCCGCCGCGCTGGCTCGGCATCGTCCTGGGCTTCGGCGCCGGTGCGCTGATGGCCTCCATCGCCTTCGAGCTGTGGGAGGAAGGGCTCGACCTCGCCGGCCCGATCCCGCTCGTGGTCGGTGTCGCGGCCGGTGCGCTCAGCTACTACATCGCCGACCGCATCCTCGATGCCCGTGCCGCCAAGAAGAAGCAGCAGGCGGGCGGCGGCCAGCTCGCGGTCGGCGCCCTGCTCGACGGCATCCCGGAGCAGCTCGTGCTCGGCATCGGACTCGCGTCCGGAGAGCCCGTGAGCATCGCGCTGGTGGTGGCCATCCTCGTCTCGAACCTGCCGGAGTCGATCGGCTCGGCGGCCGACCTGCTCGAGGGCGGCATGGCGAAGCCGCGGGTGCTGCTGCTGTGGGCCGGTGTCGCCGTGATCTGCGCGGCGGCGACCGTCGCGGGCTTCGGTCTCGCCAGCATCACCGGCGACGAGTTCCGGTCGGCCGCGAGCGGATTCGCCGCGGGGGCGCTGCTCGTGATGCTCGTCGACTCGATGATCCCCGAGGCGCAGTCCAAGGCCAAGGAGTCGACCGGCCTCGCGACCGTGCTCGGCTTCGCGCTCGCCGCGGGGCTCGCCCTCGCCTCCTGAGCGACGGCGCTCGACGACGACGGGGCGACGCCGGCGCGTCAGATCTTCCCGCGGGAGGAGTCCCGTCGCACGCTCCGGCCGGAGATGCTCTCCACGCTGAGCGTCAGCGGGAGAACCCGATCCTCGCCCGCCCACGGATGCACGCGCGCGACGATGGCGGCGGCCTCGTCCTCCGCTGCGCGGGAGAGGTTGCCGTGCGCCAGCACGCTCCATCCGGTGCTTCCGAGCGGATCGTGATAGTCCACCTCGAAGGAGACCTCCGCCGGCTCTCTCGTCAGCTCGGCCAGCAGGCCGTCCGGCGAGGTCCGCAGCAGCAGCTCGTGTCCGGAGACGGCGAAGTTCACCGGAAGGATCTGCACCCGCCCGCCGTGGACGAAGCCGATCCGCCCGATCGTCGTCGTGGTCAGCAGCTCATAGGACTGCTGCTCGTCGAGTTCTCGGATCATGCGCGCACCCCTTCCCTCCGGCGTCAGGCTATCCGGCGGGGGACACACCATCAAGGGAGTCGCCGGATGCCGGCAGCGGCGGCCCCGCCACCCGGCGGACCGGCGGCATCGGATCGGCCCCGGCTGGCGGGTTATCCTCGGGTGCGGCGTGAGGAAGGCTGGCTGGACGCTGCCGCGCAGGCGGCCGGACAACCGCGAACAAAGGAGTTCCGATGACTGACACGACCCTGGCCCGACCGCCCTTCGACCCCGAACTCGAAGCCGCACTCGTGCTCGCCGGAGCAGAAGTGCCCACCACGCTCACGCTGGAGATGATCCCGCTCATGCGGCAGTCGGTCGTCGGCGGCGAGAACGAGATGGCCGACCTCCTCGCCGCACGCGGATTCGTCTGGCGCGACGTCACCATCGAGGGGCACGACGGCGATGCGATCATCGTCTCCGTGGTCGAGAAGGAGGGGCGGACGGGCACAGGCCCCGGGTTCTTCCACACGCACGGCGGCGGGATGATCGTCGGTGACCGCTGGCTCGGCGTCGAGGGGCTCCTCGGCTGGGCGGAGCGCTTCAACGGCGTCATCGTGGCCGTGGAGTACCGACTGGCCCCCGAGTTCCCCGATCCCTACCCCGTCGAGGACTGCTACGCCGGTCTGCGCTGGACGGCCGACCACGCCGAGGAGCTCGGCATCGACCTCGACCGCCTCCTGATCACCGGCGGCAGTGCCGGGGGAGGGCTGGCTGCCGGCACGGCGCTGCTGGCGCGTGATCGCCGCGGGCCCGCCCTGGTCGGGCAGCTCCTCCTCTACCCGATGCTCGACGATCGCGATGAGAGCGTGTCGACCAAGCAGATCGACGGCGTCGGCCTCTGGGACCGCGCGTCGAACGTGATGGGCTGGACGGCGCTGCTGGGCGACCGCAAGGGCACCGACGACGTCTCGATCTACGCCGCCCCCGCACGCGCAACCGATCTGTCCGGTCTGCCGCCCGCGTTCATCGACTGCGGCAGCGCCGAGGTGTTCCGTGACGAAGACGTCGCGTACGCCTCGAAGCTCTGGGAAGCCGGCGTCCAGGCCGAGCTCCACGTCTGGGCCGGAGGCTTCCACGCCTTCGAGGCCTTCGCCCCGCAGAGCGCCGTCGCGCAGGCCATGCTCGCCGCGCGCGACAGCTGGGTGAACCGCCTCCTCGGCTGAGTCCGCTCCACCCTACGGGGTCGTCCGTCGACCCCGTAGGGTGGAATTCCCGCGCGATGGAGCCCGACATGCAAGATCTGCTGGGGCGGCTCACCGCCCTCGACCCGGATGCCAGCGAGACGCTCAAAGTCGTCTCGTACTTCGACGCCCTCGTCGCGCGCTCCGTCGGCATCGAGAGCATGCTGCGGGGCGCGGCCGTGCTCAGCGGGGCGACCGTCGGCCAGCGCGACGGTCGCCAGATCGTGCGGGTGCGCGCCGACGGAGTGCGCATCGATCCGGTCGAGCCCTCCTCGGCCTGGCCGATCCGGGAGAGCGGTCCGGATTCGGTCGCCTGGATCGAGCGCGAGGGCGAGCCGCACACCAACGACGCGATGATCCTCGAGAGGCTGGCCCTCGCGCTCGGCATCATCCGCGCCCGGCGTGCGGTCGGCCCGGAGAGCGCGGTCGAGCTCGCCATCAGCTCCTACGCCGGTGCGGATGAGCGCGCCGCCGCGCTGCCCCGCCTCCGGATCGCCGCCGAGGCCCTCCGACTGGTCGCGTCCCCGCCGGATCCGGCGCCGCTGCCGCAGCATCCGTCGGCCGTGGTCGCCACCCGGCACGGTCTCACACGCGCGACGATCCTGGACGCTCGGACGGACGCCGTGCAGGCGTGGCCGGAAGGATCGGCGCTGCGCCTGGGGCTCGGCACCGCCGGGCCGGGCGAGCGCCTCCCGCAGTCGTGGTCGTCCGCGCTCGTGGCCGTGCGCCTGACCGGTCCCGCGGAGCCGGTGGTCGATGCCGCCGACCTCGGAGCGCTGCTGCTCGTCGCGGAGACCGCGGACCAGGGTCCCCTCCATCCGGACGCCGTCGCTCTGGGCGGCCTCGACGAGCGCGGCCGGGAGCTGCTCGACGCCGTCGCCGAGGAGCAGAGCGTGCGAGCCGCGGCGCTGCGTCTCGGGCGGCACCACTCCAGCGTGCAGGAGCGCCTGACCGCGCTCGTGGAGACCCTGGGCTACGACCCGCGGACCCCGCGCGGACACGCACGCTACGTCCTCGCCCGGATGCTGCTCACGCTCGGCTCGTGAGCTGCCGTCGGGCCGGAGTCCGGGCCGGGGCCGGGGCCGGGGCCGGAGCCGGGGTCGGAGCCGGGGCCGAAACGGAGAGGGTCCGCGTGCACGGAGGCGTGTCGTCGTCCGACCCGCCGAAGGACGCGAGGTCGTTCCGGGTTCTCGCCCCGAGACCCCCGGCGCTCACTCGAAGCCCGGGTACTCCTGCAGCTTCGCCTCGAACTCCGCGCGGTCGGCCTCGCTGAGCACGCCGCTCGCGATCACCACGAGCTGCAGGCCCTCGAGCGGCTCTCCGGTGCGCGCGTTCTGCGCCTCGCGGGCGGCCCGGAAGCCGCCGTCCCGATCGTTGGAGAGGTCGTAGATGTTGGCGTAGAAGCGCAGCGGATCGGGGTAGTTCTCGGTGTAGTACTCCCAGGTGGTCTGCGTGCGCGGGTCGTCACTGCCGTAGAGCTTCGCGATCATCGCCGAGTCGATGCCCGACCCCGCTGGATCGTTGAACGAGTAGAGGTCCCACAGCCCGTGCTGGACGACGACCTCATTGATGACGGCCATGACCTCGAGCTTGCGGTCGTAGTCCTGGATCGGCTCGGTGGTCGCCCAGCCCGACGAGGTGAACTCGACGAGCATCGACTCGCCGCCGTAGCCGTTGCGCTCGGGCCGCAGGTCTTCGTCGCCCACCGGCGTCCAGGTGTAGCCGAACTCCTCGGTGAGCCGCGTGCGGATCTCGGCGAACAGCGCCTCGGACTGCGCGCGCACCTCCTCCAGCGACTGCTGCGAGAGCGTCTGCTGCGGATCGGTCCCCTTGATGCCCGGATACGCCTCCGCGTGCTTCTGCTCGGCGGTCTTGGTGCCCTGGTAGTTCCCGGAGGCCGAGGTCTGCAGGGCACTCATGCCGCCGACCGTGGCGACGTTGAACAGGATCGTCACGACGAGCGCGATCGCCCCCAGCATCCGCCCCCGAGGCGAGAACAGGGCGGCGATGACCGTGGCGACCACGACCAGCTGCAGGGTGAGCATCGTGATGCCGTAGAGCAGGTCGGTGCCGCCGGCGATCAGCGTGCCGAGCAGGATCAGTGCGAACAGGATGGCGGCGGTGAGGGCGATCCAGCCGAGCGCGTTCGCCGGCTTCTTCGGCTCCTGCGCCGGTGCCGCGACCGGAACGGCCGGAGGCGGGGTGGGGCCGTTCGCCTGGCGTCGCGCACCACGGTAGCCGCCGGGAGGGGGCACCGGTGGTGCACCCTCGGTGTGGGACACGTAGCGCGCCCGCTGCTTCTCGGGGTCCATCACCACGGCTTGTCCGTCCCCGAACCACCCGGGTCGTCGCCCTGCCGCTGGTCGCGCTCCTGCGTGCCCTGCTCGAGCTTGTCCTGGAGGCCCTTCAGCTTGTCCTCGGAGGGCTGCTCGTCGTCACCGGGCTGCGGTGGGGGCTGGGGCTGCTGTTCCTGCTCCTGCTGCTGTTGCTTCTGCTTCAGCCGGTCCTCGGTGCTGTCGAGGGAATCGGACATGTCACGCTGCGGATCGGAGGACTGCTGCTGCGCCTCCTCGCTGTGGCACTCCTCGGGGGTCTCGACCGTGACGCTCAGGGCCTCGCCGTAGAGCTGGGTCGCTGTCGCGCCGTCGCCGTCGGCGCGCGCGGCGTCGCCCATCCGCTCGATGACCAGGGCGAGGTTGATGCGCACGCCGCACACCTCCAGCCCCGTCGCGAGGTCGAGCGCCTCCTCGAGTTCCGCCCTCGCCTCGGGCAGCTCCTCGGCCGCCCCGAGTGCCGTGCCGATGTTGAACGGCGCCTTGTACGGCTCGAACCAGTTCAGGAAGTCCAGGCCCCGTGCCGACGCCTCCGAGCCCGCGAAGTCGTCCACCACATAGGCCGTGATCGCCTGATGGGCGAATGCGTACATGCTCAGCAGCTTGCCGACGAAGAGCAGTGCGGCGAGGGTGAGCGGGAGCGTCCCGATCGCGACCCAGCGGCGGACGCTGCGACGGCGACGGTTGGACCGCAGGAGCGCGGCCGCCCGGTCATCCGGAGCCGATGCTCCGACGGGCCCGAGATCGGGTCGTGTCGAAGAGCCCGTCACACCCCACCCCCTCACCGTTCGACGGCCGCGGTGCTGGAGAAGAGCGGTTCTCGGAGCGGCACGACGAAGCGCTGAACATCCTATCCGCGGAACCTCACGGACTCATCCAGCCGGCCCCGGGTCCACCCCGGAGCCGGCCGGATGCCGTCGGGCCTACTTCGACATCCGCAGGGTGAACTGGGACGCGGTGGTCGGCGCGGCCGTGCAGGTGTTCTGGATGAACTCCGCACCGTCGGCGTTGCTGCCGCCGGCGACGAAGAGGCACTTGCCGGAGTGGGAGGCGAGGAGCTGGCTGTAGCCGCTGCCCGCATCCTTCAGACTCCACAGGAAGTGCGGCTCATTGGCGCACGTCCACTGCAGCACCTTCGCGGCGTCGGCCTGGCTCTGGCCGGAGACGGCGAGGCAGGCTCCGGTCGCGGCGTTCTTCAGCTGGAATCGGCCGTCGGCCCGCGGAACCATCGTCCAGCGCTGCGAGGAGGCCCCCGAGATCGTCTGCTGGACGGTCTGGGCGGCGGTGCCGGACACCCCGACCGCCTTGCCGCTGCCGCGGGCGACGATCGTGGCCTGGCCGGCCGCGCGCAGCGTGAACTGCGAGGAGGTCGCGGGCTGGGCCGCGCAGTCGTACTGGACGAACGGGGTGCCGTCTGCGGAGTTGCCGGCCCTGAGCGTGAGGCACTTGCCGGAGTGCGAGGCGACGAGCTGGCTGTAGCCGTTCCCCGCATCCTTCAGGCTCCACAGGAAGTGCGGCTGGTCGGCACAGGCCCATTGGAGCACCGGAGTGCTGTCGGCCTGGCTCTGACCGGAGACCGCGAGGCAGGCTCCGGTCGCGGCGTTCTTCAGCTGGAAGCGACCCTCCGCCTTCGGGATGACGGTCCAGCGCTGCGACGGCGAGTCCGTGATCGTCTGCTGGACGGTCGCGGATGCCGTGCCGGACACGCCGACCGCCTTGCCGCTGACGGGGGCGATGATCGCGATCTGTCCGGAGGGGAGCGCGGCCGCCTTCTGCACGGCGAGGACCGCACTCGTCGCGGTGTTGCCGTTGCCGTCCCGCGCGACGACCGTGTACTGCAGTGCGCCCGCGGGCGCCGCCGTGTCGACGAGGTTCACGGCCGGACGGTTCCACCAGGTCGCATCGGCCGTGGCTGTCGCGACGGGAGCGCTCGTGTCGGAGCGGTGGAGCTCGTAGGTGAGCGTCAGGTCGTCCCGGTCCCAGTTGGCGGGGATGGAGACGCTCACGCGGCGGGCGTCGTCGGCGCTCTGCGTCGCGGTGCCCGTCCAGGTGTCGCCCGCGAGGCGAGGTTTGTCCTTCGCGCCTCCCGGAGGAGCGGTCGAGAAGCGCACGAGCCCTTCGAACTGGCCGTTGTTGACCGAGCGGAACTCCCCGCCGACGGAGATCATGTCGCCGGTGCCCGTGATCGACAGCCCGGCCTGTCCCATTCCGGTGGTCACGCCGACGGCCCAGTCCGGAGTCCAGGCGTACGGCGACGGTGCGGGCGTTCCCGCCCAGTCCTTGTACGCGGGCGCTGCCGGCTGGTGCCCCAGGGTTCCCCGGGCGTCGGTCGTGTACGCCTCGGAGTAGCGGTGCGTGCGCGGGTTCTGCTCCGGGTGGAGACCCATGGTGCTGCAGGCATGGGTGTGGCTCGTCGTGTAGACGACCTTCCCCGTGGAGTAGACGCCGTAGTGATCGCCGAGGCAGTCCGCGATCCAGCGGACCTTGCCGGTGCCCGCCTCGGCCGCGAACGTGCCCTCGAGGTTGCCCACGTCGGCGTTGGCGTACACCCAGCCCGTTCCGTAGACACCGGCGGAGTCGGCCGCGAGGCCGAAGATCCCCGCCTGGCCGGCGTTGGCGCCCGTGTTCGATCCGTTCTTGACGGTCTTGGGCAGCTCCCACCCGGTGTCGACCGCGCCCGTCGTCCGGTCCACGGCGCCGATCCCGCGCAGGGAGGTGTTGCCGCTGATCTGCGAGAAGCGGCCGGCGATGACGACGTCCTTGCCGGCCGGGTCCATCACCATGGCGTCCACCTGCAGGTCGGTCTGCGGCGTCCACGGCAGCAGAGCGCCGTTCGAGGCGTCGAACGCGGTGAGGTTCTTCCTCGCCGTGCCGTTGGCCTGCGTGAACTGTCCGCCCGCGAAGACGCTCGAGCCGGACGTGGAGAGGGCGTACACGCCGGAGCCGCCGATGGACGGGATGAATCCGGGCACCAGCTCGCCCGTCGTCGCGTCGAGGGCGGCGATGTTCCACCGGTCCTTGCCGTTGACCGAGTTGAACGATCCGCCGATGTAGATGCGGCTTCCGTCGGGTGAGGCCGTGACGGCCTTGATGACGCCGTTGACCTTGGGGGCGAACGGCAGCAGCGTCCCGGTGCCGATGTCGTAGGCGAGCACGTTGGAGCGCGCCGTGAGGGCGGTGCCGGGCGCGGCCTTCGGCTCCCGCGCGTTGTCGAACTTGCCGACCGCGTACACGGTGGACCCGATGGTCGTCTGCGCCCACACGTACCCGTTGTCGATCTGCACGGTCGGGATCGGATCGGACGTGACGACGCCGTCGTCGCGTTGCAGGAGGGGAGGTGGTGCCGGCGTCACCGCCGCCGTCGCTGCTCCCCCTCCGAACGAGACCAGACCGGCCGTGACGAGGACGCCGATGACGGCCCCGACGACTCCCTTGCGAGCGCGCTTCAGCGCGATTCTCTTCCCCATGATGTGCTTCCCCAGTCATCTGACGCCGACGCTCCGTCGGCGCGACATCGCAGCGCGATCCGAACCGCGAGAGCTTCCCCGAGAATGCTCATCTGAACCGGCCGGCGCGCGACGGCGAACCCCATGCAGCACGATAGCGCGCAATGCGTAACACAATACCATGGGTCCGGCGTCGCCGAGACGGCGGGTCGGAGGCCTACGCGCCGGGCCGGGAGGCGCCGGGCTGCCGCGGCGCCCGCAGGTTCCGGAGCTTGGCGATCAGCATCGCGGCGCGCGTCAGCTCCGCGCCGAGGATCGCCAGGATGACGAGCGCCGCGATCCAGTACAGCTCGGTGACGTTGCCGACCTCGCCGGACTCGGCGTAGCTGGTCGTGGTCGAGGGGGCCTCCGGGAGCGCGGGCGCGGCGTCCGCGGTGCGGTGCTGGTACTCCACGCCGAGCTGCTCCGCGATCGCCTGCAGGTTGGCCTCGTCGATGACGGACAGGGCGTCGGCGCCCTCGTACTGGATGTAGCCGGCCCCGTCCTCGGAGACGCCGCCGGTCGTGATCCGCATCGGTCCGCCCTCGGTGGTGCCGTAGCCGAACACCCCGCCCGCGTCGGTGTACTTCGCGCTCGCGTCGAACGACTCCGGCTCCGTGTCGACCGTCTGCTCGCCGTCGCCGAAGTAGAAGACCATGCGTGAACGGTCGGGGGACGACGAGGCCGCCGAGGCGAGGGTCTCCGACAGCAGCGGAGCCGCGACGCCGATCGAGCTCCCGCGGGACTGGCTCGTGACCTCGGGGCGCAGCACCTCGAGCGAGCCCATCAGCGCGGTGGTGTCGGTGGTGAGGGGCATCCGCAGTTCGGCCGCCGCATCCGAGGTGATGAGGGCGAATCTCGCGCCCGGGTACTCCTCGACCAGCGCCCGCACGTCGTCGCGGATGCCGTCGAGTCGCGGTTCGTCGTCGCCCCAGTCCTCGGCCACGATGCTCGCCGTGGTGTCGACGACGAGCACGATGTCGGTGTCGGTCGCGAGCGTCTGGGTGGCGCCGCCGGGGATGCCGGGACGCAGCAGCAGCACGGCGCACGCGAGCACCAGCACCACGCGCATCGCCCACAGGGCGCGTTGCCCCGCGAGCGCTCGCGGATCGGCGGTGGCGACGCCGGCGGACTTCGGCGGTCGCACCAGCATCCAGACGGCCAGCGCGAGGACGGGGACGCACAGCAGGGCGATCAGCAGGGGGTGGAGGACGGGCTGGAAGATCACAGTCGCACCCTCCACAGCACCACGACGAGGCCGAGCAGGCCGACCGAGAGCAGAACGATCCAGAGGTTCGGCGTGTCCGTCCAGACCACCTGCACCTCGCCGCGCAGCTCCGTCGCCTCCTGCTCCTGCACCTGGGCGACGATGTCCGCGACCGTCGTCGTATCGCGCAGGCCGAAGGCGGCCCCGCCGGTGGCCTCGGCCGCTGCGGAGAGCTCCGCGCTGACATCGGCGTCCTTGCCCTGCACCGGGTTCAGCGCGAAGACGCGCACGTCCTTCGATGCGGCATAGGCGGCGGCCTCTTCGAGGGTCACGATCGAGGCGCCGTTCACCTCGTTGTCGGTCGCGAAGATCACGGAGCGCGAGCGCTCGTCGTCCGGGCGGTCGAAGCCCATCGTGCAGGCGGCCAGGCCGTCGCCGATCAGGGACGCGCCGTCTCCGTTGAGCGTCCCGACCCAGTGCTCGGGGATCTGGTCGACGTAGTCGAAGCTCTCCGTCATGCTCGCCAGGTGCTCGCGGATGAAGTCGTAGTCGTCGGTCAGCGGGAAGATCTGCACCGGGGAGCTGTTGAAGATCGTCAGTCCGATCCGCTCGCCCTCGAACCCGTCCAGCAGCTCGTCGAACACCGTCAGCACCTCGACGTCGACCTCGGTCATCGACCCCGAGACGTCGAGGCACAGCATGATGTCGCGGCTCGTGTTCACGGGCTGGATGGTCTGCGCCGACATCGGCCGGGCGGCCACCACACCGGCGACGACGGCCGTCAGCGCGCCCAGCGCGAGGATGCCGGAGAGCGCGACGGCTCGACGGGCGAGCGCGCGGCGGAACGTCGGGAGGGCGCGCAGCCGCTCGGCGCGGGCGACCCGGGCCGCGTCGCCGCCGCGGACGCGATCGCCCTTCCGCAGTCCGAGGATGAGGCCGACCGTGAGCGCGATCAGCACCACGGCGACCGCGGCCACCAGCATCCACACGTTCGCTAGTGCCATGTGCGCACCACCGTCCGCGCGGCCTCGGCGCCGGCAACCGGATCGATCGCGGGCCCCTGGCGGAAGATGCTGGGGTAGTAGTGGCGGCCCATCGCGTCGATGAGCGCGGGGTGCACACCCCGGGCCACCAGGTCGTCGAGCGCGAGCACCGGGGCCTCCAGGCCGCTGTACTCGTTCACGAACGTGCGGACCACCCGGCTCAGCTCGAGGTTCGCCTGCCGGGCGGACATCCGGCGTTCGCGGTAGTCGGTCTCGATCTGCTGGATGCGGGCGAGGTACTCGGTGCGCAGCTGCGAGAGCACGTCGATGATCAGCGGAGGGTTCCCCGAGTTGTCGTCGGCGGGCGGGAGGGTGCGGCGCGGACGCGTGAGCACGATGAGCAGCCAGGCGCCCAGCACCAGGAGGGCGAGGATGCCGATCGCGAGCAGCATCCATCCCCACCCGTACTGCGCCGGAGGGTAGAGCTCGTCAGAGCCGGGCATTCGACCTCCGATTCAGCAGGTGCAGCAGCTGCGTGACGGCGTCGTCCTGCCCGTCCAGGGCGGAGTGGCTGATCTCCAAACGCGTGAGGATCTCGGCGAGGTGCGCGGCATCCGCCTCGCGCTGTGCGGTCAGCTCCTGCACGATGCCGTGGTCGCCCTGTACGAAGTCCGGCACCTGCCAGCGGCTGTCGACGTCGCTGCGGATGCGGCCGGTGGCGTGGTCGAGCACGGGCTCGGCGTCGCGCAGCGTGAGCCACAGCACGTCGTGCTGCACGCGCAGACGGCGCAGCATCCGCTCGGTCTCGCTCGTGACCGGGGCCTCGTCGGTGATGACGACGACGATCATGCGGCGGGCGATCGTACGGGTGACGAAGGAGAGCAGGGCGTCGCGGTCGCTCGGTGCGGAGCTCTCGTCGATGGTGCGGTCGATCGTGCGGAGCGCGTGCTCCAGGGCGCCCTCGCTGCGGCCCGGGGCCAGGCGGCGCACCTTCGCGGCGTCGCCGTAGACCGTGGTGAAGTCGTCGCCGTGGCGCAGCGTCAGCACGCCGAGCACGCCCGTGGCGAGGATCGCCAGCTCCTTCTTGGACTTCTCGTCCGCCGCGAGGGCCGACATGGAGCGGCCGGTGTCGACCACGAACATCACGGTGTGCATGCGGGTCGCGCGGGAGCGCTTCACCAGAGGTGTTCCCAGCCGGGCGGTCGCCCGCCAGTCGATGTCGCGCACCTGATCGCCGTACTCGTACTTGCGCAGGTCCTCGAAGTCGAGGCTCCGACCGCGCAGCAGCGACGCGTAGGCGCCGTCGAGCGCGTGCAGCGACTTGCGCGTCGAGTGGATGAAGAGCTTGCTCTTCACCTGCGTGATCAGGCTGGCCATGGACGGATCAGGGCGTGGGGACCGACGCGAAGATCTGGTCGATGATCTCCTCGCTGCGGATGCCCTCGGCGTCGGCCTCGAACGTGAGCAGCACGCGGTGGCGGAGCACGAGGTGGCGGAGTTCGCGGATGTCTTCGGGCAGCACGTGGGAGCGGCCCTTCAGCAGCGCCAGCGCCCGCGAGGCCTGCAGGAACGCGATGCTCGCCCGGGGGCTCGCGCCGTACTTGATGAACCGGGCGCGCTCCTCGCCGATGTACGGCGCGGGGTTCCGGGTGACGTAGGCGATCGACACGATGTAGTTGCGGATCGCGGGGTCGACGTAGATGCGGCTCGCGACGTCCTGCAGCAGGTGCACGTCGTCGAGGCTGACGGCGCTGGCCACGTGCCGGTCGGGGTCGAGCACGCCGGAGTCGATGCGGCTCAGGACCTCGAGCTCCTCGGCCGGGCTCGGGTACTCCACGATCTCCTTGAGCAGGAAGCGGTCCATCTGCGCCTCGGGCAGCTCGTACGTGCCCTCCTGCTCGATCGGGTTCTGCGTCGCGATCACGAGGAACGGCTTCGGCAGGTGGTGGATCTCGCCGCCGATCGTGGTCTGGTGCTCCTGCATCGCCTCGAGCATCGCGCTCTGCGTCTTCGCGCTGGAGCGGTTGATCTCGTCGAGCAGCACGAAGTTCGCGTGCACCGGGCCGAGCACGGTGCGGAACGAGCCGGTCGCCGCGTCGTAGATCTGGTTGCCGGTGATGTCGCTCGGCAGCAGGTCGGGGGTGCACTGGATGCGCTTGAACTGCGCCTTCACGGTGTCGGCGAGCGTGCTGGCGGCGGTGGTCTTGGCGAGGCCCGGGACGCTCTCCAGCAGGATGTGGCCGCCGGCGATGAGGGACACCAGCAGGCTCGTGCGCAGCCGGTCCTGGCCGACCATCTTCGCCGAGTACGAGGCGGAGATGATCCGTAGCACCTCGGTCGCCCTGGCCATCTCGGCACCGGTCGGTGCGCCGTTCGCGGCGACCGCGGCCGGGGCGGGCGGGGGAGGAGGAGCGGGGGTCGTCCGCTGGTCAGGCGTGGAGTACTCGGTCATCTGGTTGCTCCCTCGTTCCGGGACGCACGTCACGGCCATCCCCCGCGGACCAGCGTAATCGCATCCGCTCCACCCCCTGCTAACGTCGAAGAGCAGCCGCGTTCCGGGCAGGTCGAGCATTCCGCTCCCGCCGGGACAGAACTGTTCCTCGCTCGGATGCGGCCGCGCCCGATACATGACTGAAGAGTATGAGGACAATACGTGACGAGTAGAGAACGAGTAGCGATCATCGGCGCCGGCCCCTCGGGCATGGCGCAGCTGCGGGCCTTCGAATCCGCAGCCCGCGCGGGGGCGGAGATCCCCGAGCTGGTCTGCTTCGAGAAGCAGGCCGACTGGGGCGGCCAGTGGAACTTCACCTGGCGGACCGGACTCGACGAGTTCGGGGAGCCGGTGCACTCCAGCATGTACCGCAACCTGTGGTCGAACGGCCCGAAGGAGGCGCTGGAGTTCGCGGACTACAGCTTCGACGAGCACTTCGGTCGCCCGATCTCCTCCTATCCGCCGCGTCCGGTGCTGTGGGACTACATCGCCGGGCGTGTGGAGAAGACCGACGTCCGCGACCTGATCCGCTTCCAGACCGTGGTGCGCTGGATCGAGTTCGACAGCGAGCGCGAGGTGTTCACGCTCACCAGTGAAGACCTGCCGACCGGGCAGTCGGTCACGGAGGAGTTCGACCGCGTGATCATCGCGAGCGGGCACTTCTCCTTCCCGAACGTGCCCGACTTCGCGGGCATCGAGACGTTCCCCGGCTACATCAGCCACGCGCACGACTTCCGCGGCGCGGAGGCGTTCGAGGACAAGGACGTGCTCGTGATCGGCGCGAGCTACTCCGCGGAGGACATCGGCAGCCAGGCGTTCAAGATGGGCGCCCGCTCGGTGACCGCGAGCTTCCGCTCGGCCCCGATGGGTTACGACTGGCCCGAGGGCATCGAGGAGCGCCCGGTGATCGAGCGCTTCGAGGGCAGCACCGCCTTCTTCGCCGACGGCACCTCGAAGCACATCGACGCGGTCATCCTGTGCACCGGATACCTGCACAAGTACCCGTTCCTCCCCGACGACCTCGCGCTGTCCTCGCCGAACAACGTCTACCCTGACGGCCTGTACCGCGGCGTGGTGTGGCAGGGCAACCCGCGTCTGACCTACCTCGGTGCGCAGGACCAGTGGTTCACCTTCAACATGTTCGACGCGCAGGCCTGGTACGTGCGCGACCTGATCCTCGGCCGCCTCGCGCTGCCCGACGAGCAGGAGCGCGCCGCATCCATCGCCGAGTGGCGCACACGATTCGGGCAGATCGACTCGGCCGCCGCGGAGATCCGCTTCCAGGCCGACTACATCCGCGACCTGCTGGAGCTCACCGACTACCCGGAGTTCGACATCGACCGGGTCGTCGAGATCTTCCTCGCGTGGAAGCGCGACAAGAAGGACGACATCATGGGCTACCGCGACCGCGTGTACGAGTCGGTCATGACGGGCACCATCGCCGTCGTGCACCACACGCCCTGGCTCGAGGAGCTCGACGACTCCCTGGAGCGCTACCTCGACGTGGACCCGGATGCCGTGGAGCCGACCCGGAGCATCGGCGGACTGCCGCACGACGACGACCGTGAGGTCCTCGCCACGGCCTGACCGCCCGGCGGATCGACGACGCCCCTCCACCCTTCCGGGTGCGAGGGGCGTCGTCGTGCGTGGGGTCAGGCGGGGGCGACGGTCTTCGCTCCGCGGGCGCGGCCCACCCAGACGACGCCCGCGGCCACGCCGATGATCGCGATCGCGATACCGACGATGTACCCCGAGACGCCGAGGTAGCCGCCGGGCACCTGGTGCGGGTCGAGGAACGGGTACGGGTACCACCAGGCGTTGCCGGTGAGGGGAGCGGTGATGAGGTTCGCGCGGATCAGCGTGTACCCCGCCCACGCGAGCGGGAAGATCGCGGCGATGAAGATCGTCGACCACGGCAGCGCCCGCCGGCGCGGCGCGAACAGCACGTCGAGGAGCATGGCGAGCGGGAGGATGACGTGCATGCTCTCGTTGGTCCACACCTCCGAGACGCCGTCGAGGGGGATGTTGCGCAGCAGCAGGTTGTACACGATGCCGGTGACGATCATGTAGGTGCTCACGCACGCGAACAGCGTGGCGAGCCAGCGCGGCTCCGGATCGTTCCGTCCGCGGGTGCGCAGCATCCACACCGCGCCGATCACGAACGTCACGACGGCACCGATGTTCGAGAGCACGGTGAAGTAGCTGAAGAAGTTCGTCACGACCGTGGGGAGGTGACTTCCCCACTCCGTCGTGGACGCCTGAGCGTTGCCGACGCTCTGCGCCAGCTGGCGGATCAGTGCCGCCGTGCCGAGAAGGGCTGCGGCGATGCGCAGATAGGGCCACCAGGTCGTCATTTCGCCTCCGTCGGCAACTGTAGTGGCAGGTTTCGATAGACCGCGGCACCGATATATCGATATCGTCGGACCGTTCACGCAGAACGCGCATGGCGGAGGGGCATATGAGCGAAGGCGGAAGCAGCACGATCGACGCGACCGGAGCGAAGAAGCGACGGTTCCGTCGCGCCGGTCTCAGCATCCAGTCCAAACTCCTCATCATGCTGCTGGGGGTGAGCCTGGTCTCCTCGGTCATCGTCGGTGCGATCGGATTCGTGAACGGGCGGCAGTCGCTGCACGAATCCGCGGTCGACCAGCTGACCACCATCCGCTCGATGCGTGCGGCGGAGATCACGACCTTCATCGAGAGTGTGCGGCGAGATGCCTCTCTGAACAGCCGCAACCTCAGCGCGCAGAGCATGTCGACGGCGATCAACGGCGGATTCGCCGAGCTGTCCGACGTCGAGGTCGACGAGGCGCAGCGGACCGAGCTCGAGGCGTACTACGCCGACACGTTCATCCCCGAGCTCGAGTCGCGTTCGGGCGAGGAGTACGGCGACACGGCCTTCATCCCCGACTCCGCGGCCGGGCAGTACGTGCAGCTCCAGTACGCGCTGGGCAACAAGGACTTCGACGCCGATTACGACGCCCAGCTGCTGCTCAACGACAGCGGCGACGGCACCAGCTACTCGACGGCGACGGAACGCTACGGCGACTACTTCACCCGCCTGATCCAACAGGCCGGCTATGAGGATGCCCTGCTTCTCAACCTCGACGGCGACGTCACCTTCTCCGCTTACAAGGGCGTCGAGCTGGGAACGAACCTCCTCACCGGGCCGTACCGGGACTCCGCGCTGTCGAAGGCGTATGCCGAGGCGATCGCCACGAACTCGGTGAACAGCGTCGTGCTCACCGACTTCGATCGCTGGATCCCCTCGCTGAACGTCCCGACGATGTGGGTCGTCTCGCCGGTCGGCAACGACAGCGGCATCACGGGGGCGATGGCGTTCCAGATCTCGGTCGACACGATCAACGGCGTGATGACCGGTGACGAGCAGTGGAAGGCGCAGGGGCTCGGCGACACCGGCGAGGTCTACCTGGTCGGACGCGACGACCTCATGCGCTCCACGGCGCGCCGGCTCGTGGAGGATCCGGCCGACTACATCAAGCGGCTGATCAGCGGAGGCATGGCGCCGACCGTCGTCGAGCGGATCAAGCAGGTCGAGGGCACCGTCCTGCTGCAGCCCGTCGACACGAAGGCCGTGCAGGAGGCGCAGGCGGGACGCACCGGCACCGTCGTGGGGCGCGACTTCATCGGCGGGGAGAGCGTCACGACCTACGCACCCCTCGACATCGAGGGTCTCGACTGGGTCGTGATCGCCCGCATCGACACGGCCGAGGCATTCGAGCCCGTGAACGTCTTCACCCGCAACGTGCTGCTCTCGCTGCTCGGCATCCTCCTCGGGGTCTCGCTGCTGTCGCTGCTGCTCGCCCAGGTGTTCACCCGTCCGATCCATCGCCTCGTGGGCGCCGTGCACCGCGTGGCGGAGGGTGACCTCGACGTGCAGGTGCCGCAGGGCTCGCGGGACGAGTTCGGCGATCTCGGCAGCGCGTTCAACGACATGGCGTCGAGTCTGCGGATCAAGCAGGACCTGATCGAGGAGCAGCAGAAGGAGAACGAGAAGCTGCTGCACACGCTGATGCCCGAGAGCGTCGCGACCAAGTACAAGCAGGGCGAGGAGGCGATCACCGAGGCGCACGAGAACGTGTCGGTCGTGTTCGCCGAGCTCGTCGGCTTCGACGACCTCGCCCGCGGCATGAGCGCGGAGGAGGAGATCGGGCTGCTGAACACCCTGATGCGCGGCTTCGATGAGGCGGCGGAGAAGGCCGGTGTCGAGAAGGTGCGCACCCTGCGCGGCGGCTACCTCGCCTCCTCGGGACTCATCGTGCCGCGGGTCGACAACATCCGGCGCACGGTCGACTTCGCGCGCAGCCTGGTCGGCGTGCTGGAGCGATTCAACGCGCAGAACGGCACCCAGATCGGACTGCGGGCCGGTGTCGACACCGGCACGGTCACGAGTGGTCTCGTCGCGCGGACCAGCCTCGCGTACGACCTCTGGGGCGACGCCGTGAACCTCGCCTACCGGGTGCGCTCGGTCACGGGCGAGCCCGGCATCTACGTGAGCCAGACCGTCCGCGACCGCACGCAGGAGATCGTCACCTACGTCGAGGCCGGGACGGTGGAGACGCAGGGCAGGACCGAGACCGTGTGGAAGGTGGTCTGATCATGGGCGACGTGTTCACGGACGGCTGGGGCTGGTGGCTCATCGGTCTCGCGGTCGGTGTGCCCGTGGTCCTCGTCGTCCTCACCGAGCTCATCGGCACGCTGACGCGGCGGAACAACCCGGTCGCGAAGCCGCTGCGGATGCTGCGCAACTGGGTCATCCCGGTGGGTGCGCTGTTCGCGCTGCTGGTGTTCGCGATCCAGTCGCCCGCCGATCAGGTGTGGACGCGCGTCGTGGCGACCGTGTTCGGCTTCCTCGTGATCCTGCTCGTGCTGTCGGCGTTCAACGTCGCGCTGTTCGCCAACGCGAAGCCGGGTTCGTGGCGCGAGCGCATCCCCTCGATCTTCGTGGAGATCGGCCGCCTCGTCCTGGTGGGCGTCGGCCTCGCGCTGCTGTTCTCCTGGGTGTGGGATGCCGATGTCGGCGGACTCTTCACGGCTCTCGGCGTCGGATCGATCGTGATCGGCCTCGCCCTGCAGAACGCGGTGGGCGGGGTCATCTCCGGTCTGCTGCTGCTGTTCGAGCAGCCCTTCAAGATCGGCGACTGGCTCGACACCGGCGGGGTGAAGGGCCGGGTCGTCGAGGTGAACTGGCGGGCCGTGCACATCGACACCGGTTCGGGCATCCAGATCGTGCCGAACTCCACGCTCTCCGGGGCCTCGTTCACGAACATGAGCGAGCCCGAAGGGCCCTACTACTCCGAGACGGCCGTGAAGTTCTCGACGGATGACCCGCCGCACGAGGTGATCGCCCTCCTGGTCGAGGTGGCCGACTCCCTGCCGATGCGGCTGCAGCGTGAGCGCGCGACGGTCGACTACTCCGGCGCCGGGGCGTACTCGGTGTCGATCCCGGTGGCCGGCCCGGCGGATGCCTCCCGCGCCCTTTCCATGTACCTGTCCTGGCTCTGGTACGCGTCGCGGCGTCGTGGTTTCGCACTCGACGGCGACTCCACCGATCCGCTCGCCGAGCCGCAGCGGCTGGTCGAGGCCATCCAGGAGATCGCCCCCACGCTGCACCTGCGCGACGGCGACTTCGACGAGGTGCTCGCCGCGGCGAGGCTGGAGCGCTACGGCGTCGGCGAGATCGTGATGCCCAGCGGCGTCGTCCCCGACGAGGTCCGGGTCGTGCTGTCCGGCCGGGCGGTGCTGGCGCTCGAGGTCGACGACGGGCGCGTCGAGTTCGCCCACGCCGAGAAGGGCGACCTGATCGGGCAGACCGCTCTCACCCGCGAGCGCACGCAGGCCGTGACCGTCGCCGGCGAGATCCTCACCGTGGTCGTGCTGCCCCTCGACACGATCGACGCCCTGATCCGCACCCGCCCGCGTCTGGCGGTCGAGATCGGCGAATCGCTCGAGCTGAAGCGGAGCCTCGCCGCGACCCGGCTGGCCGACCTCGGCCTCGCTCGGGGCCTCATCACCGGACGCTGAACGGCTCGCGTCTCAGGTCCGTCGGCGCCACCGCAGGCGGGTGATGAGCACGCCGAGCAGGCAGAGCGCTCCGCCGAGGAACATCAGCGGCGTCGGCACCTCGCCGAGGATCGCCCACGACATGAGGATCGCGATCGCCGGCACGACGTAGGTGGTCGCCGAGGTCTGCCCGGCGGTGCTGCGCTGGAGCACATAGGCCCAGGTGGTGAAGGCGATCGCGGTCGGGAAGATGCCGAGGTAGACGACCCACAGCGTCGCATCCAGCGGTGCCGTCTGGAGCGACCCGATGAGGGTGCCGATCCAGGGCAGCAGCGCGATCGTGCCGACGCCCGCACCGAGCCAGGTCAGGGTGGTCGGGTCGACACCCGAGGTGAGCAGGCGCTTCTGCACGAGCGTGCACCCGGCGTACATGACCGCGGCGAGGAGCGCGAGCAGCAGGCCCGTGATGTCGGGGCCCGTGCTGGTCGACGAGTTCATGCCGATCAGCACGACGCCGAGGAACGCGATCGGGGCCCCGATGACGAGCGGCTTGGGGAACCCCTCGCGCAGGAACAGCCCGCTGAAGACGACGACCATGAGCGGAGCGAGATTCACGACCATCGCCGCGGTGCCGGCGTCGAGCGTCAGCTCCGCGCTGTTGAGGGCCAGGTTGTAGACGCAGAACCAGCCGATGCCCCACGCCGCGATGAGCAGCCAGTGGCGGCGCTCGGGCAGACGGATGCCGTGCCGCACGGCGATGACCGTGAGCACGGCGGTGCCGACCGCCATGCGCAGCAGCGCCATCGCGCCGGGGTCGAAGTGCGGACCGGCGCCGCGGATGCCGATGAAGGCGGACGCCCACAGCACCACCGTCACCAGGGCCGCGAGGAGCACGAGCGCACCCTGCTTCTTCGGTGCGTCGGTGCTGGTGGATTCGGTGGTGCTCGTGCGGATCCCGGGATCGCCGGATGCGGCTTCTGCCATCCTTCGATCCTCGCAGGGGCCGCGGACATCGGTCGACCCCGCGAAGCGCCATCCGCCGTCGCTTTCCCGCCGACCGCGGGCCGTCGGCCGAAAGGGGCCCGAGCCCCCTTCGCTAAGATGGAGTCGCCCGAAGAGGGCCAGCTCATCGGCCGGTGCAAACCCGGCGAAAGCAGGGGGGACACCCATGCCAGGAATCGTTATCGTCGGCGTGCAGTGGGGCGACGAAGGAAAGGGCAAGGCCACCGATCTTCTCGGTGAGCGCACCGACTGGGTGGTGAAGTTCAACGGCGGCAACAACGCCGGGCACACCGTCGTGGTGGGCGACGAGAAGTACGCGCTGCACCTGCTGCCCTCCGGCATCCTCTCTCCCGGGGTCAACCCGGTCATCGGCAACGGCGTCGTCATCGACCTCGAGGTGCTGTTCTCCGAGCTGGAGGCCCTGTCCGCCCGCGGCATCGACGTGTCGCGGCTCAAGGTCAGCGCCAACGCGCACATCATCACGCAGTACCACCGCACGCTCGACAAGGTCACCGAGCGCTTCCTCGGCAAGCGCAACATCGGCACCACGGGCCGCGGCATCGGCCCGGCATACGCCGACAAGATCAACCGCGTCGGCATCCGTGTGCAGGACCTGTTCGACGAGAACATCCTGCGTCAGAAGGTCGAGGGTGCGCTCGATCAGAAGAACCACCTGCTGGTGAAGGTGTTCAACCGCCGCGCGGTGACCTGCGACGAGATCGTCGAAGACCTCCTGTCGTACGCCGAGCGCCTGCGGCCGATGGTCGCCGACACCGGCTACCTGATCGCCGAGGCCCTGGACCGCGGCGAGGTCGTCGTGTTCGAGGGCGGCCAGGCGACCATGCTCGACATCGATCACGGCACCTACCCGTTCGTGACCTCGTCGTCCGCCACCGCGGGCGGAGCCTCGACCGGTGCCGGCGTCGGCCCCGGTGCGCTCGACCGCATCGTCGGCATCGTCAAGGCGTACACGACCCGCGTCGGCTCGGGTCCGTTCCCGACCGAGCTCTTCGACGAGCAGGGTGAGTGGCTGCGCAAGCAGGGCTTCGAGTTCGGCACCACCACCGGCCGTCCGCGCCGGGTGGGCTGGTACGACGCCCCGATCACGCGCTACGCGACGCGCATCAACGGCATCACGGACCTGGTGCTCACCAAGCTCGACATCCTCACCGGACTCGAGCAGATCCCCGTGTGCGTCGCCTACGACGTCGACGGCGAGCGCTTCGACGAGGTGCCGGTGAACCAGACCGACTTCCACCACGCGAAGCCGATCCTGGAGTACTTCCCCGGCTGGAACGAGGACATCTCGGTCGCGCGCACCTTCGAGGACCTGCCGCAGAACGCGCAGGACTACGTGCTCGCGCTCGAGAAGATGAGCAACACCCGCATCTCGGTGATCGGCGTCGGCCCCGAGCGCGACCAGGTCATCGTCCGCCACGATCTGCTCGACTGATCCGGCCCGCCATGACGCGATTCTGGCTCGGCGGCTACGGTGCCGCGATGGATGGTTCCGCCGACGGCGTCGGCCTGCTCGCGGGTGACGAGGGTCGTGAGGCCAGCACGCTCGCCTACCGCGGCGCGGTCGTGCAGACGCCGTCGCCGTCGTGGTTGGCGCAGCATCCGTCCCTCGACGTCGTCTACGCGGCGCTCGAGGGCGACGCGGCCGTGCAGGCCTTCGCGCGAACGGGGGAGTCCGCCCTCACCCCGCTGGGTCCGCCCGCCGCGGTGGGCCAGTACGTCTGCCATGTCGCCGTCGCGCTGAACGGCTCGTCCCTGGTCGCCAGCTGCTACGGCGACGGACGTGTGGTGCGCTTCGGCCTCGACGCGGACGGCCGTATCGTCCCCGCGAAGCCGGATGCCGCGGCCGCACTCCGCGCGGCGCTGTTCGGGGACGACGTGGATCCGGATGCTCCGGCCGCGACTCCTCCCGGAGACGGCGTCGCCGCGGTCGATCCGTACGCGGTCGGCGGGGAGCGCACCTCGCACGCGCACGCCGCCACCTACCTGCCGGACGGCCGTATCGCGACCACCGACCTCGGCTTCGACCTGGTGCGGATCTGGCGTCAGAGCAGCAGCGGGCTCGTCCTCGACCACGAGGTCGTGCTCCCGCTCGGCACAGGCCCGCGGCACATGGTCCTCCACCCCAGCGGGCACCTGCACATCGTCACCGAGTACTCGTGCGAGGTGTTCACGCTGGCGGCCGCGCCGGACGGCACCTGGAGCGTGGTGTCGTCGACCCTGTCGAGCCCGATCGCCCAGGTCGGCACCGATTTCCCGGCCGAGCTCGCCCGGTCGCGCGACGGACAGTTCCTCTACACGGCCCTGCGCGGCAGCAACACGATCGCGGCGCTGCGCGTGCGCGGCGGAGGCGAAGCGCTGGAGTCCGTGGCGCTCGCGGATTCGGGAGTCGACTGGCCGCGGCACCACCTGGTGCACGAGGGCAAGATGCTCGTCGCCGGACAGCGCTCCGACACCATCACGCTGCTCGACCTCGACGAGCGCACGGGCGCGCCGCTCGGCATCCGCCACGAGGCGCAGGTGCCCACGCCGACGCACTTCCTCCCCGTCCGCTGACGGCGGTCGGGCGGCGCGGCGGAGGCAGCCCTCCATTCAGAGCGGTGACTCCGCGCCATCCGCTTGACCTCAACCTTACTTGAGGTTCTAGCGTCGTCTCCATGACCTCGGAGACCGGACAGGTGTCGACCCCGGATGCGGCCGCACCGCGCATCGTGAGCAGTGAGTACCTCTGGATCACGATCGGCGCGTGCGCGCTTGTGTTCCTGGGGGCGTTCGAGTCCCTGGCGGTGACGACCGTGATGCCGACGGTGAGCGCCGACCTCGGGGGCGACCGGTTGTACGCGCTCGCGTTCGCCGGACCGCTGGCCACCGGCGTCATCGGCATGGTGATCGCGGGGAACTGGGCCGACCGGCGCGGTCCGGTCGCCCCGCTCTACACGGCTGTCGCGATGTTCATCGTGGGGCTGCTGATCGCGGGTCTCGCGCCGAACATGGAGGTGCTGGTCGCCGGGCGCTTCGCCCAGGGGCTCGGCAGCGGCGGGCTGATGGTGGCGCTCTATGTCGTGGTCGCGCGCGTCTACCCGCAGGCGCTCCATCCGGCGATCTTCGCGGGGTTCGCGGCCGCCTGGGTCATCCCCTCGCTCATCGGTCCGACGGTCGCGGGGCTCGTGACCGAGCTCTGGAGCTGGCACTGGGTCTTCCTCGGCGTCGTGATCCTGGTGCTCGTCGCGCTGCTGATGGTGATCCCCGCGCTTCGCGGTCTCGCGAACGAGGGGGATCCCGCCACCCCGTGGGCGTACGGGCGCCTCGGCTGGTCGGTGCTCGCCGCCGTCGCCGTGCTCGCGCTGAACCTCGTCGGCGACATCCCCGGTGTCGGACCCGTGCTCGCCATCGTCGCCGTGGTGGTCGCGCTGATCGCCGTGCGGCCGCTGGTGCCCCGGGGCACGCTTCGCGCGCGACGGGGTCTGCCCTCCGTGATCCTCGTCCGCGGCGTCGCGGCGGCAGGGTTCTTCGGGGCGCAGGTCTACCTGCCCTATCTCCTCACCGATCGCTACGAGCTCACGCCGACGCTCGCAGGCCTCGCCCTCACCGGGGGCGCCCTCGCCTGGTCCGCGGCTGCGACGGTGCAGGGACGGATGGGTGCTCGTCTCTCCAGCGTGGCCGCGGTGCGTCTCGGCACGGTCCTCGTACTGCTCGGGATCCTGCTGACTCTCGCGACCGCCGGCTTCGGCTGGGACGCTCTGGTCGTGGCCGTCGCCTGGGCGATCTCCGGCATGGGGATGGGACTGATGAGCCCGCGCACCAGCGCCCTCACGCTCGCGATGTCCACGCCGGAGACCCAGGGGTTCAACAGCGGCGCCATGACCGTCGCCGACTCGTTCGGGAGCGCCCTCGCACTCGCCGTCACCGGAACGCTGTTCACCGCGCTGGCCGCTGCCGATCCGTTCCTCGGAGTGTTCGCGCTCGCCGCAGTGGTCGCCTTCGCCGCGGCGGTCCTCGCTCCACGGATCCGTGTCGCCTCCGATGCGACGGACGCCGCGGCCGAGGAGCACTGAGGGTCGCGCGCTGATTTGCGCGGGTGGGGCCGCATCCGTACTCTGATGAACGGTGTTCAGGTGAACACCGTTCAGGAAGGAATCCCGATGACCGCTTCACCCCGCGACACCAGTGCGACCCTCGGCCGCGTGGCCGTGTTCGCCGCCCTCATCATCGTGCTCGGGACCGTCGTCGTCCCCCTCCCCAGCGGCGTCCCGATCACGGGGCAGACCCTCGGCGTGATGCTCGCGGGTCTCATCCTCGGCCCGCGCATCGCGCCGTTGTCCATCGCGCTGGTGCTCGCCCTCGCCGCCGTCGGTCTCCCCGTGCTGGCGGGTGGACGCGGCGGGCTCGGCGTCTTCGTCGGACCGACCGTGGGGTACATGATCGGCTGGATCGCCGCCGTCGTCGTGATCGGTCTCATCATGCGCACCGGGCGCTTCACCTGGTGGCGTTCGGCGCTCGCGGCGCTGGTCGGCGGCGTGCTCGTCGTGTACGCGTTCGGCATCCCCGTCCAGGCGCTCGTGACGGGCGTCCCGCTCGACCTCACGGCGCTGTCGAGCCTCGCCTTCCTCCCCGGCGACCTGATCAAGGTGACGGCGGCGACGCTCGTGGTCGTGGCCCTGCGCCGCGCCTACCCGCGTGCTTTCGCCGACCGTCGCCCGGTCGCCGCCGCCACCGTGGGACCCGCCGCGGCCTGACCCTCCGACGGCCGGTTCCGACCGCCCGCTCCGTTCCGCCACGCCGGGTCGGGAACAAGTCGCCCGTGACTCGGCGTTGGGCTTGAGCGAGACTGGACGACGGAACCGGCCGACGGAGAGGTGCCAGGCATGACTGCTGCGGAGAAGACCGACGAGTACGACCTGATCGTCCTGGGCGGAGGGCCGGTGGGCGAGAACGTCGCCGACCGGGCCGTGCAGGGCGGACTCAGCGCGATCATCGTGGAGAGCGAGCTGGTCGGAGGTGAATGCTCCTACTGGGCGTGCATGCCCTCGAAGGCGCTGCTCCGCTCGGCGCAGGCGCTCCGGGCCGCGCAGCACGTGGCCGGTTCGTCGCAGGCGGTGACCGGGAAGCTCGACGTGCGGGCGGTGTTCGACCGCCGCGACTCGTTCACGAGCAACTGGTCCGACGACGGCCAGGTGAAGTGGCTCGACTCGGCCGGCATCGACCTGGCCCGGGGCCACGGCCGGATCACGGGCGAGCGCGAGGTGACCGTGACGGATGCCGACGGGGCCGAGCGCGTGCTCCGCGCTCGGCATGCGGTCGCGATCAGCACCGGCTCGGATGCCGTGATCCCCCCGATAGACGGGCTCCGCGAGGCCTCCCCGTGGACCAGCCGCGAGGCGACCAGCGCCGAAGAGCTGCCGGAGAGCCTGGCGGTGATCGGCGGAGGCGTCGTCGCGGTCGAGATGGCCACGGCCTACGCGGCGCTCGGCTCGAAGGTCACCGTGATCGCCCGCAGCGGTCTGCTCGGCGGGATGGAGCCGTTCGCGGGCGAGCGTGTGGCCGCGGGGCTGAAGGAGTTCGGGGTGGACGTGCGCACCGGCACGGAGACGACATCCGTGCGCCGCGGTGCCGACGGCGTGACGATCACCCTCGGGGACGGCGAGGAGATCACCGCGACGGAGGTGCTCGCCGCGACGGGACGGTCCGCCCGCAGCGGAGACATCGGACTCGACGTGGTCGGCCTGGAACCCGGCCGCTGGATCGAGACGGACGACACCCTGCGCGTCCCCGGCAACGACTGGCTGTACGCCGTCGGCGACGTGAACGGACGCGTGCTGCTCACGCACCAGGGGAAGTACCAGGCGCGTGCCGCCGGCGACGTGATCGTCGCGCGGGCGAAGGGCGCGGACGTGGACGACGCCCCGTGGGGCCGTCATGTCGCGACGGCCGACCAGGCCGCGGTGCCGCAGGTCACGTTCTCGATCCCCGAGGTCGCCTCGGTCGGACTCACCGAGGCCGCCGCGCGCGACGCCGGCCGGGAGATCCAGGTCGTCGACTACGACCTGGGCTGGGTCGCGGGAGCGAGTCTCTATGAAGACGGATTCGAGGGACAGGCGCGGCTCGTGATCGACACGGCGCGCGACGTCGTGATCGGCGCCACGTTCGTCGGTCCCGAGGTCGCGGAGCTCGTGCACGCCGCCACCGTGGCGATCGTGGGCGAGGTGCCCATCGCCCGGCTGTGGCACGCGGTGCCCTCGTATCCCACGATCAGCGAGATCTGGCTCCGGCTGCTGGAAGGGTACGGTCGCGACTCCGCGTGACCCCGCATCGGGGCAATCCGATCACGGGATCGTGCCGAACAGGATCCGGATTGTTTCTCATATTGACGGCCGGGACGCAACCCTCGCCCCTGATGTCACAGCCGTCTTATACGCTCGAACCCACATCCGAGGAGGCAGGACCATGAAGGCTGTACTCGCAGGAACCGTCATCGCCGAAGCCGACGAGAGCGAACTCGTCCGCATCGAGGGGAACTGGTACTTCCCACCCGCATCCGTCGCACCCGGCGCGCTCGTCGAGAGCCCCACCCCGTACACCTGTCCGTGGAAGGGAGCGGCCCAGTACTTCTCGGTGCAGACCGACGGCGAGCTCCACACCGACTACGCGTGGTCGTACCCGCACCCCTATCCCTCCGCGTTCGACCGTGTGGGCAAGGACTTCTCCGGGTACGTGGCCTTCGACCCCCGCGTCGAGGTCGGCCCGTAGCCGTCTGAAGAGCCAAGACTCGCCCGCTCTCGCATCGATCGACCGACTGGAGACCAGCCCATGATCGAGTTCCGCAACGTCACGAAGCGGTTCCCCGACGGCACCCTCGCCGTCGACGACTTCAGCCTCGTGCTGCCCTCTCGCAAGACCACCGTGCTCGTCGGCTCCTCCGGCTGCGGCAAGACCACCCTGCTGCGCATGATCAACCGCATGGTCGAGCCCACCTCCGGCGAGGTCGAGATCGACGGCGAGAGCGTGCTCGGCGGCGACCCGGTGGCTCTCCGTCGGCGCATCGGCTACGTCATGCAGAACTCCGGCCTGATGCCGCATTTCACCGTGATCGACAACGTGGCCACCGTGCTGCGACTCACCGGGGTGAAGAAAGCTGCGGCCCACCAGCGCGCGCGGGAGCTGCTCGACACGGTGGGCCTCGACCAGGCCCTCGCGGAGCGCTACCCCAGCCAGCTCTCCGGCGGTCAGCAGCAGCGTGTCGGCGTCGCGCGCGGCCTCGCCGCCGACCCGAACATCCTGCTCATGGACGAGCCCTTCGGCGCCGTCGACCCCATCGTGCGGGCCGACCTGCAGCAGGAGACCATCCGTCTGCAGCACGAGCTCGACAAGACGGTCGTGTTCGTCACGCACGACATCGACGAGGCCTTCCTGCTCGGCGACCAGGTCGTCATCCTCGACAAGGGCGCGCGCATCGTGCAGGTGGGCAGCCCGAGCGAGATCATCGAGAACCCGGCCGACGACTTCGTGGCCGCGTTCATCGGCGCCGACCGCGGCCGCCGCGCCCTGCACCTCAAGCAGACCCCGCGCGGCACGGTGGTCGTCGACTCCGAGGGGCGCACGCAGGGCTCGGTCGTCGACGTGCCGGATGCCGTGACCGAGGCACTCCTCGACGAAGAGGGCGTCGCGGAGGGCGCTCCGTGAACTGGGTCGTCGACAACCTCGGACTCATCCTCGAGCTGACGGTCGTCCACCTGCAGCAGAGCGCGATCGCGATCGTGCTCGGCTTCGTGCTGTCGCTGCCGCTGGGGTGGCTCGCCTGGCGCTACCAGCTGGTGAAGGGCCCGGTCATCGTCCTGACGGGCCTCTTGTACACGATCCCGTCGCTCGCACTGCTGATCCTGCTCCCCGCGGTGGCCGGCTATCCGGCCCGCAGCCCCGTGAACCTCGTGATCGGCCTGACGATCTACGCGATCGCGATCCTGGTGCGCGCCGTGTCCGACGGTCTGGATTCGGTCGACCCCGCGATCCGGCAGTCCGCGACCGCGATGGGCTACGGCGGGTTCCGTCGCTTCTGGACGGTCGATTTCCCGCTCGCGGGCCCCGTGGTCCTCGCCGGACTCCGGGTCGCGGCCGTCAGCACGATCTCGCTCGCCACGGTCGGCATCCTGGTCGGCGTCACCAACCTCGGCTACCTGTTCGAGAACGGCCTGCAGCGCCGCATCCTCGCCGAGGTGTTCGCCGGAGTGATCGCGGTCGTGGTGATCGCTCTCCTCATCGACCTGCTGCTCCTGCTGCTGGGGCGCGCGCTGATGCCGTGGACCCGGGCGACGAAGCTCCCGTCGGCGAGCCGGCGGGCCCTGAGCGTGGAGGCCACCGCATGAACGTCTTCACCGAGGCCCTCGCCTGGCTCTTCTCCCCCGACCGGTGGCAGGGCTCGTACTCGCTGCCCACCCTGTTCGGCCAGCACATGTACTACACCCTGGTCTCGGTGCTGATCGCCGCGGTCATCGCCGTCCCCATCGGCTGGCTCATCGGGCACACCGGCCGCGGGCGCGAGGTCGCGGTCGCGGTCTCCGGTGCGGCGCGCGCGATCCCCTCGTTCGGACTGCTCGTGCTGCTCGTCCTGCTGCTGGGCGTCCTCCGTGTTCCCGAGGCCGCGATCATCACGTTCGTCCTGCTCGCGATCCCCTCGCTCCTCGCGGGCGCGTACACCGGGTTCGAGGCCATCGACCGCCGCGTGCTCGACTCGGCGCGCGCGATGGGGATGACCGAGTGGCAGGTGTTCTGGAAGGTCGAGGTCCCCCTCGGCCTGCCGCTCCTCGTCGGCGGCATCCGCTCCGCGCTCCTCCAGGTGATCGCCACCGTGACGATCGCCGCGTGGGTCAACCTCGGCGGACTCGGCCAGCCGATCATCCAGGGCATCCCGCTGCGCAAGTTCGACCAGGTGCTCGGCGGAGCCATCCTCGTCGCCGTCCTGGCGCTCGTCGTCGACCTGATCTTCGCGCTCCTCCAGCGCGCCGCGGTTCCCGCCGGTGTGCGCGCCGCGCCGCGCAAGCGTCGATCGCGTACCGCTCTCAAGGCGACGGCCGCGGCCACCGCCTGACACCGACCCACAGCATCCATCCCGTTGTCCCAGAGAAGAGGAAGTCCCATGTTCACAGCACGTAAGTCACGACTCGCCCTCGCCGGTGGTGCTGCGCTCGCCGCAGCGCTCGTCCTCGGCGGCTGCGCCAGCAGCAACCCGCTCGACACTCCGAGCGAAGGCTCGAGCTCCGGCGACGAGACGATCGTCATCGGCTCGCAGGCCTACTACTCGAACGAGATCATCGCCACGATCTACTCGCAGGCTCTCCAGGCCGCGGGCTTCAAGGTCGACGAGCAGTTCAACATCGGCCAGCGCGACGCGTACATGCCCGACGTGGAGTCCGGCGCGATCGACCTGTTCCCGGAGTACACGGGCAACCTGCTCGAGTACCTCGACGACAGCTCGACCGCCACCAGCCCGGACGACGTCTACGCCGCGCTCAAGGAGGCGCTGCCCAAGGGGCTGACCGCCCTCGACTACGCCGACGCCTCGGACCAGGACACCTACACGGTGCTGAAGAGCTTCGCCGAGGAGAACGACCTCACCTCGATCGCCGACCTCGCGAAGGTCAGCAGCAAGGTCACCATCGGTGCGGCGCCGGAGTTCGAGCAGCGCCCGTACGGCCCGGCCAAGGCCAAGGAGGTCTACGGAGTGGACCTCGCGTTCTCGGCCACCGGTCCGACCACGCTGGAGTCGCTGCTCGCCGGGGAGATCCAGGTCGCCGACATCTACTCGGCCGACCCGGCGTTCCAGACGGAGGACATCGTCGCGCTGGAAGACCCGAAGAACATCATCCTGGCGTCGAACGTCGTGCCGATCGTCTCGAGCGACGTGGCGGACGAGGTCGCCGACGTCATCAACGCGATCAGCGCCAAGCTGACCGCGGAGGAGCTCGTGGCTCTGAACGTGCAGAGCACGGTCGACCAGAAGTCGCCGGCCGACATCGCCAAGAAGTGGCTGGCGGACAACGACCTCGACTGAGTCGTCACCACACAGAAGCGCCCGGACCCTCTCAGGGTCCGGGCGCTTCCGCGTTCTCGGGTCAGATCCTGGCGTCCTGCTTGGGGACCAGCACCTGCTTGATGATGATGAGGATGGATGCCGTCACGGGGACTGCGACCAGTGCTCCCAGGAGTCCGAGGAGCGTGCCGCCGGCGAGAGCGCCGATCACGACGAGGGACCCCGGCACCGACACGGCCCGGTTCATCACGCGCGGAGTGATCACGTACGCCTCGATCTGCATGTAGACGAGGTAGATCGCCGCGAAGATCAGCGCGGCGATCGGGTTGCTGAACAGCGCGAGGCAGGTGCCCAGGATCCAGAACAGCACCGAACCCACGAGCGGGATGAGGGTGACGCAGAACGCGATCGCGGCCATCAGCGGCGGGAACGGGAGCCCGAGGAAGAGGTAGAGGAGGAACGCGAGCGTCGCGTTGCAGAACGCGAGCACCACCATCCCCATCACGTAGCCGCCGACCGAGTCGGTGATCTGGTCGGTGATGTCCCCGGCGCGAGCGCGGTCGCGGGCCGGGGCGAGACGCAGCAGGCCCTGCTTCATCGACGGGAGCGACGCGAGGAAGTACAGCGTGAGCACGAGCACGACGATCGCACCCGAGATGCTGGTGGCGATCGATGCGCCGACGGCCAGTGCGCCTCCGCCGATGGTCGCGAGGTTGCCGAAGTCGGTCAGGAACGACTGCACCTCGGCGACGAGATCCTGGAACTGGTCGCCGAACTGCGCCTCGAGGGATGCGTAGATGTCGCTCTGCGTGAACTCCTTGATCATGCCGGGGACGGAGTTCACGAAGCTGACGATCTGGTCGATCACCACGGGGATGATCATCCACAGCACGAGCGCGAACACCACGATGAGTCCGAGGATCGTGATGATCACGGACACCACCCGGGAGATGCCGCGTCGTTCCAGGAACCGCACGGCGGGGTCGAGGCCGAGGGCGCCGAACAGGGCGAGGGCGATGTAGATGAGCACGGTCGACAGGTTCGACAGCGCGAGGCCGATCACGATCGCGCCGAGTCCGCCTAGCGTCACCAGGAAGCCGAAGACGAACGGCCGGTCGATGCGCGTCCAGAACGAGCGGCTCGGCGTCATCGGCTCGATCACGACGGTGTGCGGGGTGCCGGTGGCGGATGGCTCGAGCACCGAGGCGGCGGTGGCCGAGGCCGACCTGCGGCGGGCGGCCGCGGGCGGTGCGACGTCGGAGTCGCTCGGGGCCGTGGAGGCGTTGTCGTCGGCGCTGCGCGGTGCGGCGTCGTCGAGGGGCGCGGATGCCGGCGACTCTTCGTTGCTCATGTGCTCACGATAGCGGTGACCCGAGTCGAAACCGGGGCGTTCTGCGGCTCTAGAGTAGGGGCATGACCGCCGCCGAGGACCCGAAGGCCGAACTGCTCCGACTTCGCGCCACCATCGACAACATCGACGCCGCACTGATCTTCATGCTGGCCGAGCGCTTCCGCGCCACCCAGCAGGTCGGGCATCTCAAGGCCGAGCACCAGATGCCGGCATCCGACCCGAATCGGGAGGAGCAGCAGGTCGCACGACTGCGCGCGTTGGCCGAGGAGGCTCATCTCGACCCGGAGTTCGCGGAGAAGTGGTTCAACTTCGTGGTGGCGGAGGTCATCCGCCACCACACCGAAGCGGCCGAGAGCCGCTGAGGAAGGTGCCGGACGGGCGACGGTGTGTGCAGCACTCGCCCGTCCGGAGCTCTGAGAGGTCGATTGACCAACTAAGTTCAATGAATAAACTTAGGGAGAGACTACGGATCGCACCACGATCTGTCAACAGCTCGCGACCGACGAGCTCCGGAACGGGAACACATGCTCACCACGGATGACGGCCTCGACACCCAGGCATCGGTTCGGCGTGCGAACCTGCGCCGGGCGCTGCAGCTGGTCTTCCGCAGCCCGGGCACCCAGACGCGGGCGGGCATCGCGCGCGCGACGGGACTGACGGCGGCGACCGCCTCGTCCCTCGTGGCCGAGCTCATCGAGAGCCGGCTGATCGTCGAGGGAGAGCAGGCCGCGAGCACGGGCGGCAAGCGCGCGACGACCCTCAGCATCGACGCAAGCCACCATCTGATCCTGGTGCTGGTGATCCAGCCCCTCCACGCGCAGATCGCTCTGGTGGCGCTCGACGGCACCGAGGTCGACACCCGCCGCGTGGACTACACGGTGGAGACCCGCGACCGGACTCTCGACGCCGCGGTGACGGAGGTGGCCGCGGAATTCGGGAAGAGACTCCTCGCCGCGGGCGTCCAGCTCCCCGGGACCACGGACGGCCGCGCGGTGCTGGAGAGCGTGCAGCTCAAGTGGCAGAACGTTCCTCTCGCCGAGCGCTTCGAGCGGATCCTCGGCACGCCCGTGCTGCTCGTCAACGACGTCGACGCGGAGGCGATCGGCGAAGCGGGCAGGGAGGCGTCGCCGTCGGGATATCGACTCTTCATCCACCTCGGCGGCGGTGTCGGTGCGGCCGTCACGCTCGACGGCGAGCTCGCCCCGGGTCCGCGCGACCGTGCCGGCGAGATCGGCCATGTGCAGGTCGTGTTCGGCGACGCCGCGCGGCCGTGCCGGTGCGGACAGCGCGGATGCCTGGAGTCGGCGGCGGCTCTGGGGCCGATGCTCGGAGACGAGTTCTCCGACGCCATGGACGCCTCCGAGATCCGTGCGCTCGTCGCCGGCGCCGCGGAGGAGCACCTCGATGAGGGGGCCCGTGCCCTCGCGCGGGCCATCAAGCTCATCAGTGCTCTCCTCGACCCGACCGAGGTCGTGATCGGCGGTCCGGCGACCGAGCTCGGACCTCGTTTCCTCGACAGGGTCCGCCGCGAGACCGAGTATCCCGCCCGCGGCACCGCGCAGGTGCCCGTGCGCTACGCCGATCCGCGGGTGTCGCTCTCGGCCGGCGCCGCCCAGGCCGCTCTCACCTCGGCGCTCGGCGTCCGGTGGAGTCCGGAGCAGCTGCGCGCAGCATCCACGCCCCGCCCCTGAGCCCGGAGCGCGCCGCGGCTCCGGCCTGCAGACGCGCATCCGCCCGACAGGGGTGCTGTCGGGCGGATGCGGAGAGTGAAAACGGCGGGTTACTTCACGCTGCCGGCGGTCAGGCCGCCGACGAGGCGCTTCTCGATCAGCATGAACAGGATGACCACCGGCAGGATCGCGACGATCGAGACGCCGAACACGTACTGCCAGCTCGTCTCGTACTGGCCGACGAACTTGGTCAACGCCACCGACAGCGGCTGGTTCTTGTCGGTCGACAGGATCACGAGCGAGGCCGCGAACTCGTTCCAGCAGGCCACGAACGTGAACACGATCGCGGTGACGATGCCCGGCCAGACCAGCGGCAGGTTGATCTTGAACAGCACCGTGAAGCGGCCGGCGCCGTCGATCTGGGCGGCCTCGTCGACCTCCTTCGGGATTCCGGCGAAGAAGGAGTGCATGATCCACACCGCGAACGACAGGTTGAACGCGGCGTTGATGAAGATCATGGCCGCCCACGTGTCGCCGAGCCCGAGGGTCGTGAACTGGCGGAACAGGCCGGAGGTCAGCACCGCGGGCTGCAGCATCTGGGTGACGATCACCAGGAACAGGAAGACCATGCGCCCGGGGAACTTGAACCGGGCCGTGTAGTACGCGGCAGGCAGCGACACGAGCAGGACGAGCAGCGTCGCGAACACGGCGATGATGATCGTCGAGATGAGGTTGTACGGCAGCGGCGTCTCCGGGGTGGACCACATCGAGATGTAGTTCTCCCAGTGCCACTCGACCGGGAAGTAGGTCGGGTCCACGGAGCGGATCTGCGACTTGGTCTTGACCGAGCCGAAGAACATGATCAGGTACGGCAGCACGAAGATCGCCAGCACCAGGAACCCGGCGACGGTGCGCAGGATCACGCGGGGCAGCGTCACCTGGTCCTCGGTGTAGCGGCGCTTGCGGCCGGGGATCGGCGGGGTACGCCGGCCGCGGCCTCCGGCGGTGGTGACGAGGGCGGTCTCGGTCACGGTCATGATCAGACCTCCTTCATGGGCTTGACGATCTTCACGTAGGCCGCGACGATCACGATGACGATGAGGAAGGCGACCACCGACAGGGCGCTCGCGACGTCGACCTTCTTCTGCAGCTCGATGTACTTGAAGATCAGGGTCATGATCGTGTCGGCGCCGTAGCCGGGGATCGACCCGGTCATCACCTTCAGGATCGGCAGCGAGTTGAACACGTTGATGATGTTGATGAGGATTGCCACCGCCAGGGCGCTGCGCAGCTGCGGCAGGATGATCGACCAGTAGGTGCGGGTGGGGCCGGCGCCGTCCATCTTCGCGGCCTCGATCGCATCGGCCGGCACCGACTGCAGGCCGGCGAGGATCGTGTACGTCGTGAAGGGGAGCGAGACGAAGATCGCGATCACGATCGACCAGATGAAGGCCGTCGTCGGGTTCTTGGTCCAGCCGTAGCCGACCGCGTCATCGGAGAGCCCGATGTCGAACAGGAACTTGTTGAAGATGCCGAAGTACGGCTCGAGGCTGTAGTAGAACACCATCGTCGTCATGACGACCGACGCAGCCCACGGCACGATCACGGCCATGCGCACGAGCTGACGCCCGGGGAACGCCTTGTTCAGGATCTGCGCGAGACCGAGCGAGATCACGACCGTCAGCGCGACGACCGAGACGACCCAGACGATCGTGCGGAAGAAGATCGGCCAGAACTCGGCGAAGGTGAAGACGGTGACGAAGTTGTCGAAGCCGACCGACCCCTTGTCGAGGCCCGACAGCGAGATGTCGCGTGTCGAGTTGAAGAACATCACCCCGGCGGGGAACAGCACCACGCCGATGATGAGGAGGAGGGCGGGCGCGATCCAGGGCAGCGCCTGGAGGAGATCCTTCCCACCCGGCCTGCCGCGCGAGGCATCCGGGGTCTTCCGGGTGCGGGGGCGGCCGGTCGCCGCCCCCGCGAGGTTCGAGGACTCTGTCTTCTGGCTCATTCGGGTACCCGAACCTCTCCGTTCAGCGGGCTCAGCCCGCGTCGACCTGCGCCTGGATCTCGGTCAGCACGTCCTGTGCCGGCTTCGACTGCAGCTGGCCGAACAGCGACTTGAAGGCGCCGTCGGCGGCGGACCACTTCGGGTTCGTCGACGGGTAGAACTGGGCGTCGGGCAGCACGTCGAGGAACGGCTTGAGAGCCTCCTCGCCGGAGAGCTGCTCGGCACCGGACTTGGTGACGGGCAGGAAGCCCTCAGCCTGCACCCACGGCACGTACACGTCGGCCGAGTAGTAGTAGTCGAAGAACTTCTTGATCGCATCCTGCTTGTCGTCGTCGTTCTTGAACGCCATCAGCTGGTCCATGACGCCGAGAGTGAACGGCGAGCCGTCCTTGGTCGGGATCGGGACGATGGAGTAGTCCAGGTCGGGGTTGCCTTCCTTGATCTGGCCGACCGTCGGCGGCAGGCCGACCTGCATGCCGATCTTGCCCTGGATGAAGATGTCCATCAGCGGGGAGCGCTGCGTGGAACCCGGGTCGGCCTGAGTCGCACCGGCGTCGATCATCTTCTTGATCTGCTCGGCGCCCACGAGGTTCTCCGGGGTGTCGATCGTGATCTCGGATGCGTCGCCGAACGATCCGCCGCCGCCCCACAGCCACACGGCCGCCTCGGCCTGCGCCTCTTCCGAGCCGAGCGGCATGCCGTAGCCGGCGACGCCGCCGCCGAGCTTGGACACCTTGGTCGCGGCGTCCAGCAGCTCGTCCCAGTTGGTCGGCGCCTCGACGCCGGCCTGGTCGAGCAGCGCGTTGTTGACGAACAGCGCACGGGCCGACGCGATCAGCGGCAGGGCGTACGCAGTGCCGTCGACCTCGGCGTTCTTGAGGAACGAGTCCTGGAAGTCGGAGTACACGTCATCGGAGACGACGTCCTTCGTCGGGTACAGCAGCTCGTCGCCGACGAAACCGGCGAACGGTCCGCCGTTGTAGATGTCCGGGGCCTCGTTCGCCTGGATCTTGGTGGAGACGACCTTCTCGAGGTTGTCCCAGGACTGCACCTCGAGCTTGACCTTGATGTCGGGGTTGGCCTTCTCGAACCCCTTGATCACCGTCTCCCAGTTCGCCTTGGTGCCGTCGGAGTAGCTGGGGACGAGGAGGTCGAGCGTGGTCGATCCCTCCGCACCTCCGCCGTCGCCGGACGATCCGCCGAACCCGCACGAAGCGAGCGAGAGCGTGGCGACGGCCGCAATGGCGGCGGCGCCGAACCGCAGTGACTTCTTCATGTGTATTGCATTCCTCACTGTGATGTCCGCTCCGTGGCGGCGGGGCCGCTTCGGGAGTGGGAGTGGTGCACAGTCGCAAGCACATCACGCGACGGTGCGTGGTGATCGTTTCGCCGGATGGCAGCCGCGATCGTTCAAGCCGGGGGCTCGGATTCTCGGCGACGATCAGATCGACGTCGAGGCGGTAGAACTTGTCCGATTATTTGTCAGGGGAACAAACAAATCAAGCAGAACTTGGGGTTGCTGTTCTCTGGCGCCATACTATGATCGAATTCAGCCTCAAACAATCACAAGTATGCAACTTCTTGCTCGAAAGGCACTTCGATGACGCACACGCTGCCCGGCGCACACATGCGCGAGGAGCTCCACTCCCAGCCTCAGACCTGGGCCACGGCCGTCGAGCTGAAGGCCGAGCAGGCGCTTCTGCCCGCGAAGGGCGCACGCGTCGCGGTGGTCGGATGCGGCACCTCGTGGTTCATGGCGCAGTCGTACGCGGCTCTGCGCGAAGCGTCCGGACAGGGCGAGACCGACGCGTTCGCCGCCTCCGAGGCCTTCATGGACCGCGGGTACGACGCCGTCGTCGCCCTCACCCGATCCGGCACGACGACCGAGGTGCTCGAGCTCGTCGAGCAGGTAAAGGGGCGCATCACGACGATCGGCGTCATCGGCGACCCGGACTCGCCCCTCGTCTCCCTGGTCGACGAGGCGGTGCTGCTGCCCTTCGCCGACGAGCAGTCGGTGGTGCAGACGCGCTTCGCGACCACGGCTCTCGCGCTGTTCCGCGCGTCCCTCGGCGAAGACCTCACCGGTGCGATCGCCGACGCCACCGCGGTGCTCGCCGAACCCGGCGACGACGAGCTGCGCGATGCGGAGCAGTACACGTTCCTCGGGCGCGGGTGGACGATCGGTCTCGCCCACGAGGCGGCGCTCAAGCTGCGGGAATCCTCGCAGTCGTGGACCGAGGCGTACCCGTCGATGGACTACCGCCACGGCCCGATCGCGATCGCGGCCCCCGGTCGCGTGACCTGGCAGTTCGGCCAGGCTCCCGAGGGGCTCGCCGGCCAGGTCGAGGCCACCGGCGCCCGCTTCGAACAGCGTGCGATCGACCCGCTCGCCGACCTCGTGCGCCTGCACCGCACCGCGCTCGACCGCGCCGTCGCGCGGGGTCTCGACCCGGACCAGCCGCGCAACCTCACGCGATCCGTCATCCTGGATGCATGACCCGACGCACGGCCGGAGCCGACCATGATCGACCCTGACGCGGCAGCGGCCGTTCCCGACGTCGAGCGCGACGCCGCGGGGGAGAAGCTCGCCGCCGTGCGCACCCTCGGGACCGGCGCCCCCGTGCTGGCGTTCGACGTCGGCGGCACCGACATCAAGTCGGCGCTGTTCGACGCCGACGGTGCAGCACTCGGGCTCCGTCGCACGCCCACTCCGGTCGTCGACGGTGACCGGACGCAGGCGCTCCTGGGGCGTCTCGAGGTGCTGGCGGCGGAGCTCCGTGCCGCGCACCCCGACGTGGTGCCGCAGGCCGTGGGCCTCGTCGTCCCGGGGATCGTGGATGCGGATGCCGGGCTCGGGGTGTTCGCGAGCAACCTCGGCTGGCACGACTCCCCGCTGCGCGACCTCGCCTCCGAACGCCTCGGGCTGCCGGTGGCGTTCGACCACGACGTCCGCGCCGCGAGCTGGGCCGAACGTCGACTCGGTGGCGCCCGGGACTACGCCGACTCCGTCGTGCTCGTGATCGGCACCGGCATCGCCGGGGCCCTGCTGGTCGGCGGCGTCCCGTACACCGCCGGTGGATACGCGGGCGAGATCGGGCACTCCCCGATCGCGGACGGGCCGATCTGCGCGTGCGGTGCGCGCGGCTGCCTGGAGGCGGTCGCCTCGGCCGGCGCGATCGCCCGTCGCTACCGCGAAGCGACCGGAGTCGCCCCGGACGGTGCGAAGGACGTGATCGCCCGCGCGGCCGCCGGCGACGAGATCGCCGCGGAGATCTGGAACTCGGCGCTCGACGCGCTCACGATGTCCCTGGCGCAGCTCACCGCCGTCGTGGCGCCGGAAGCCGTGGTCATCGGCGGGGGCCTCTCGCGCGCGGGCGGTGCCCTGTTCGACGAGCTGCGCACGCGTCTCGCCGCGCGGCTCAGCTTCCACCGGATCCCGGCGCTCGTCCCGGCGGAGCTCTCGGGGAACGCCGGCCTGCTCGGCGCAGCACTGCGCGCGCGGGAGCTCACGTGATCCTCACTGTCACCCCGAACCCCGCTCTCGACCTCACCTGGCGCATCGACCGGCTGACCGAGGGCGGCACGCACCGGGCGGATGCCGGAGTGGCGAGGGCCGGCGGCAAGGGCCTCAACGTCGCGCGCGTGGCGCACGCCGAGGGCGCGGAGGTGCTCGCCGTCACCACCGCGGGCGGCCGCGTCGGCGAGGAGTTCTCCGCGGAGCTGCGGGCCAGCGGCGTGCCGCACGTCCTGGTGCCCGTCGCGGCGGACACCCGTCGCAGCATCGCCGTGGTCGACGAGACCCTCGGCGACACCACGATCATCAACGAGCGGGGCGTGAACCCCACGGACGAGGAGTGGGCGGCGGTGCTCGCCGAGGTGGTCGAGCGGCTGCCCTCCGCGAGCGTGCTCGTGGTCTCCGGCAGTGTGCCTCGCGGGGCGCCGGAGCCGCTGATCCCCATGCTCATCGCGGTGGGGAGGGACGCCGGAGTCCCGGTCATCGTCGACACCTCCGGTCCCGCACTGCTGCGTGCGGCGGATGCCGGTGCCACCGTGCTCAAACCCAATGCCGCCGAGCTGGTCGAGGCCACCGGCATCGCGGACCCCGTCGAGGGCGCACGCTCTCTGATCGCCCGCGGCACCGAGCTCGTGCTGCTCTCGCTCGGCGCCGACGGCATGCTCGCGGTCACGGCATCCGATCTCGTGCACGCGCGTCTCGACGACCCCCTCGCCGGGAACCCCACGGGTGCCGGCGACGCGGGCGTCGCGGCCTGCGCCGTGCTCTACGCCGACGGAGTGCGCGACCCCGAGCCGATCCTCCGCCGTGCCACGGCCTGGTCCGCCGCCGCGGTGCTCACCCCGCTCGCCGGCGACATCTCTCCGCGCTGGACCGAGCTCGAACAGCAGCTGCGGATCTCGCGACCCGACCCCGCTTCGTTCCGGAAGGACCCTTCGTGACCCTCGTCTCCGCCCGCGACCTCATCTCCGTGGCTGCCACCGCCCGCACCGGCATCGGCGCCTTCAACGTGATCCACCTCGAGACCGCCGAGGGTCTTGTGCGGGCGGCCGCCCTTGCGCAGCTGCCGGTCATCCTGCAGATCTCGCAGAACTGCGCCGACTACCACGGCGGGCTGGAGCCGATCGCGCTCGCCACGCTCGCGGTGGCGCGGCGGGCCCAGACGCCCGTGGCCGTGCACCTCGACCACGCCGAGCGTCCCGAGCTCGTCGACGAGGCCATCGCCCTGGGCTTCGGCTCGGTGATGTTCGACGGCGGCGCGCTGCCCTATGACGACAACGTGGCCCTCACCGCAGCGGTCGTGGCCCGTGCGCATGAGGCCGGCGTCTCCGTCGAGGGTGAGCTCGGTGAGGTGGGCGGCAAGGACGGAGCGCACGCGCCCGGCGTCCGCACCGACCCCGACGAGGCGCGGGCGTTCGTGGCCGCGACCGGCGTCGACGCACTCGCGGTCGCCGTCGGGTCCTCGCATGCGATGACCGACCGCACGGCGTCGCTCGACCTCGACCTGATCGCCCGGCTGCGCGCGGCGCTGCCCGTCCCGCTGGTCCTGCACGGCTCCTCGGGCGTCGCGGATGCGGTGATCGCCGACGCCGTGCGCGCGGGGATGACGAAGATCAACGTGTCCACGCACCTGAACGGCTTCTTCACACGTGCCGTCCGCGAGAAGCTCGACGCCGATGAGCGCCTGGTGGACTCCCGCAAGTATCTGGCTCCGGCCCGCGACGCCTTGGCGGACGAAGCCGCCCGCATGCTCCGGCTGTTCGCCCTGCAGCCCGTCGGATCGGCCGCCTGATGAAGCGGGCCGCGCGTCTGAACGCGATCCTCGACCTCCTGGCCGCGAACGGCGAGGTCACCGTCGACGAGCTCGTGGAGCAGTTCGGCGCCTCGTCGGCCACGACCCGCCGCGACCTCGACACCCTCGCCGAGCAGCGGCTGCTCACCCGCACCCATGGCGGTGCGGTGGCGCAGACCGTCGCCTACGAGCTGCCCATCCGCTACAAGAGCCACCTGCGCACGCACGAGAAGGCCAGCATCGCGCAGGTCGCAGCCGGGCTCGTCGCACCCGGCATGGTGGTCGGGCTCTCCGGCGGCACCACCACGACGGCCATCGCCGCTGCCCTCGCGGCCCGCGACGACCTCGCGGGGAGCGGTGGCATCACCGTGGTCACGAACGCCGTGAACATCGCCGCCCAGCTCGCCACGCGGCCGGACATCAAGGTGGTCGTGACCGGCGGCGTGATCCACTCGCGCACCTACGAGCTCGTCGGACCGTTCGTCGAGCAGCTGCTGCGCGGGGTGCGGCTCGACATCGCGTTCATCGGCGTGAACGGGATGGATGCGGTGGCCGGCGCCACCACACAGGACGAGCGCGAGGCCGCCGTGAACCGGATGATGGCCGAGCGGGCCCGCCGGGCGGTCGTGGTCACCGACGGCAGCAAGCTCGGCGTCGAGGCGTTCTCGACCGTCGGCGGCGTCGAGCTGTTCCCGACGCTGATCACGGACGGCGGGGCGGACCCCGAGGTGCTCTCGGCCCTCCGCGCCGCCGGCTACGCGGTCCTCGTCGCCTGACCGCGGCCGCTGGCGGATCGCGGTCCGGCACGAGCCGAACCGCGTTCCGGGTATCTTCGAGCAATGCGTGCGATTCCCTCCTCCCTCGATCCGCTGGTGGTCTCCGAGATCGACCGGCGGCTCGATGGCGTCGCCGCGGAACACGGTGTGCGCATCCCCTGGGCGATCGAGAGCGGCAGCCGTGCCTGGGGTTTTCCGTCGCCGGACAGCGACTACGACTGCCGATTCATCTTCGTGCGCGGGCGTCAGGACTACCTCTCGCTCTGGCCCGCCCGCGACGTGATCGAGACGCCCCTCGACAAGACGTTCGACGTGAACGGCTGGGACCTGGCGAAGGCCGTGAAGCTGCTGGTGAGAGGGAACGCCACGGTGATCGAATGGCTCCGCTCGCCCATCGTCTACGCTGGCGAGAGCGCTTTTCGAGAGGGTCTGCTGACGCTCGCGACCGACGTCATCGAACGCGGGTCGATCGCACGTCACTATCTGCACGTCGCGCGCCAGCAGCAGACCGCGACCACGACGCTCAAGCGCTTCTTCTACACGCTGCGGCCGGCTGCCGCGTTGCGGTGGCTCGCGGATCACCCGGAGGAGTCGGTTCCGCCCATGGACCTTCCCACGCTGCTGGCGGAGAGCTCGGTTCCGCAGGAGGTGACGGATGCCGCGACGGAGCTCATCGCGGCGAAGGCGGTGACCCGGGAGCTCGGCTCCGGCACCCCACCTGCGATCCTCACGAGGTTCGTGGTGGACGAGCTCGACCGCGCCGAGCACTTCGAGACCGTGGCGCCTCAGCGCGATCCTGCGGTCGTCCGTGACATCGCCGATCGCTACTTCCGCGCCCAGCTCGGCTGAGATCTCCGAGCCCGGACACCCCAAGGGCCCCGACGTCCCCAGAACGTCGAGGCCCTCTGAGGGTGCCGCGGCTGCACGCCGCGCCGCCCCCGAGCAGATGGTGTCCGTGTCGTACTCACGCTCCCCAGCGCGCGCGATATCCCCAGATCCGACTGCGCCTCCCTCGCGCCTCTCCCTTCGAGGCCCTTCGCATGGCACCTTCCGAAGAACAGGAGCACGGAGTGCGCGTTCTGATACAACGAATGGAGAAAAAAGTTCAGAACCCGTCCCCGTGGCATTGGAACGGGGCGCTCAGACCGGTCTCGACAGCGGCCTCGGCGAGGGCGACCGCCGGGGACGCGCCCGCGGAAAGGCCCGTGTGCACGGCGCTCAGCAGCTCACCGGCCACATCGTCGGGGACCGCGACGGGGGCGGCGATCACGCAGTCCGCGCCGGCGTGCAGCCAGACCCGGGTCATCCCGAGCGCTTCCTCGCCCCAGCGCACGGAGGAGCGGCCGAGCTCGCAGGCCGACAGGATCACGGTCGCCGGGACTCGCGGGATGAGGTCGACGTCGTAGCCGAAGAGGATGCCGTCGGCGAGCTCGAATCCGGAGAACAGGGGATTGTCCACGGCATGTCGGCCGTGCGCGGCGATGTGCAGCACATCGGTGTCGGCGGCGAGTTCGGTGACCGCCGAGACCGTCGCATCCGTGGCGTCCAGGATGCGCGGCGACCGACCCGCGCCGCGCCAGGCGGTGGCCGCCCGCTCGACCTCCTCGCCCGCCCTGGCGACGCGGGGGCCGGCCGCGAAGCCGATCCTCGTCGGTCCGGTGGCCGCTGCGTGGGCGGTGGCGCGCGACGGGTCGCCGAGCAGGCGCGACACCGACGTCGCGAGGGTGAACGGCACGCCGGTCATCCCCGGGAGCATCGCCCAGGGCACCCCCGCGAGGGCGCCGGGTACCGTGATCGCCAGGCGGGACGCGTCCGGCGCCGCCCGCAGCAGCGGCGCGAGGAGCTCGGTGTCGAGCAGCGCCAGCCGTGATGCCAGCGCCCGTTCCGTCACCGCGCCCATCAGACCGCCGCGCGTCATCGCGGCCATGTCGAGGTCTGCGCGGAGGCCGTCCAGCGCCGCCTGCGCCCGCGCCCACGACAGGTCGACCACCGTCGCTCCCGACGAGGTGACCACGATGCCGTGCAGGGCGGATCCGGTGAACACGTAGGAGAGCACCGCGGTGCTCGGCTCCAGCAGGGCCGTGGCCTGGGCGAGTCCCAGCCGCTCGCGGGTGCCGCCCGAACCGGTGGTCGCCCACTGCCGCTCCCGCACCCGGTCGCGCAGTGCGCGCACCCGGGCGTCCGTGGTCCAGTCGGCGCCGGCGAGCTCGGCGCGCAGCATCCGCAGCTCGGCCAGGTCCGCCGCCAGCGACTCGTCGTGCGGGGGACGCACCGGGGCGACCTGCTGACTGAGGTGGCGTGCCCGTTCCGACCACTCGAACAGCGTCGCGGGGTCGCGCAGCCGTGCGGCGGCGGAGAGACCGGCGAACATCAGCTCGGACCCGTGCATCGCGACGGAGGCCTGCAGGTCGAGCGCCCCGAAGGACTGCTGCCAGGCCGTGAGCAGCTCGAGCCCGTCGGCGGCCGCGCGCAGGGCGTCGCGGTCGCGCCCGGCAGCGGCTGCGCGGGCGGAGCGCACCTCGTGGGCGCGCAGACGGAGCGGAGTCGGCGCGGCGTCGTCGAGTCGCGGCAACCGTCCGCTGCCGTCGCGGCGGGCGCTGAGGCGCAGACCCGTCGCCTCGGTGTGGAAGCCGCCGCGGTCGAGGGCTCTCGCCGTGCGGGCGAACTCCGCGGTGTCGATGGGGCGCTGCGGTCGCGCGCGCTGCTGCGCCTCCAGCCGCACGGCATCCGCTCGGGCCGCCCATCCGTCGTTCGCCAGCGCGGAGAAGCGACGAGCGGCGGTGCGGGCCGCGCGTTCGGCGGCGGCCGGGTCGTGGCGCAGGAGGGAGCGTGCCAGATGGAACTCCGCCTCGCCCCTCGCCTGCCGCATCCGCTGCGCGCCGAACTGCGTGGCCACCCGCCCGAGCAGGGCTTCCGCCTCGGTGGTGAGGCCCGCGTCGCGGAGCACCTCGGCGCGGTCCAGGTCGCTGATCGCGGCGGCGAGGTCGCTGATCGCCGCCAGCTGGGGACGGGAGCGGGTCATGAGGCTGAGGGCGGTGACGAGGTCTCCCTCCAGCAGCGCCGCGTAGCCGAGGTTGTGTCGGGCCTCCGCGAGCGGCTCGTCGTCGTCGTTCGCCTCGTAGACGGCGACCGCTCGCCGGAGGTCCTCCACGCAGGACTCGAGCTCGCGCTGCTGCATCCGCACGACGGAACGGTTCATCAGACAGTTCGCGAGCTCGGTGGTCTCGTCGCCGATCGCGGTGAGGGTGTCGATCGCGCGCGTGAGCTCGGCCTCCGCCTCGGCCAGTCGGCCCCCGTGCATCAGCAGCGTGCCGAGCTGCCCGCTGAGCACCGTGACCGTCTCGGCCCTGAGCCCGGAGCGGCCGAGCGCTTCGCGACACAGCTGCTCGGCGGCCGCCGGCTCCCCCGTCTGCGCGAGGACGTACGCCACCGTGCCGTCGATGCGCGCACGCAGGTCGGGGTCGTCGGTGCGGGCGGATGCGGCGTCGAGAGCGCGCCGCGCCTGCGTGAACCGTCTCGCGTTCGCCGCTTCGACGCCGCGCCGGTGCAGCTCGGTCGCAGTCAGGGGCATCCCCCCAGAATGCCGTGCGCCGGGCCCGTGGGGAAGAGCGCGAGCGCGGTCCCGTCGCGCGGGCACCCAGGACGGGCCGTCCGCATCGGTACGGACGGTCCGTCCCGGGGGTCAGACCGGGTCGACGGGCGTGGGCAGCGTCTTCAGGACCGCGGCGACGGCCTTCGCCGCGGCCGCCGGCTTCACCCCCGCGATCGGCACGGAACCGAGCTGCGCCGCGATGCGCCCTGCGACGTACGGTGCCGAGAACGACGTGCCGCTCCACACCGCGAACCCGCCGCGGTAGTCGTCGGGGTCGATCGTCTCGCGGCGCATGCCGTCGACGTCCGCCCGCGTCGACGCCTGCATGCCCCCGACGAACGCGGGTGAGGTGCTGACCACGGCCGCACCCGGCGCATAGGCCTGCACCCAGGGGCCGATGTTCGAGAAGAGGGCGACCGATCGGGCCGAGGGGTTCAGCGCCCCGACCGAGACGAGCGGTGCATCCCGGTCGGGGCGGATGCCGTTGTCCGATCCGGGCCACGGCCACAGCGATGCCGGGAACGACGGACGGTCGATCGCGTCGTTGCCGGCCGAGCACACGACCACACACCCGAGCTCGCGCGCCTTCGCGAGCAGCTGGTGCAGCGTGAGGCTGAACAGGCCGTCGGTCGGGGTCTCGTGGTAGTAGCTGAGCGACAGGTTCAGCACGTCGATCGGGAAGCCGGTCTTCGGATCCTCGCGGTGCCGGGCCAGCAGCGTGACGACCTGCGCGATCGTCTCCAGCAGCGTGCTCTCGTCGATCACACCGAGGGCGCCGGCCACCCGGATCGAGAGGATGTCGGCATCCGGAGCCGCCTGCCGGATGAGCCCGGCGATGAACGTGCCGTGCCCGGCGACCGCGTCGATCTCCCCGTCGAGCTGCCCGTACAGGTCGGGGTAGCGCTCCGGATCCGCGTCGTCGGTCAGTCCGACGGGCACGCCGTCGAGGTCGATCTTCCGCGTGACGATGTCGGCGGGCAGCCAGGAGTGCTCCCCGCATCCGGTGTCGAGCACCGCGACGACCGGTCGCCGCCCGCGCTTCGGAGCAGGTCCGCGCACGGGAGCAGGCCCCAGCCAGGTGACCGGCTGCCGGGCACCGCGCCCGGGCTCGAGGTAGTCGTCGCTGCCGCCCGCGCCCCCTCCGGCACCGCGCACCGGGTTGGTGCGGGTGAACGGGTTGGTGCGGGTGAAGGGGTTGGTGCGCGTGAACGGATTCAGCCCCACGGGGTCGATCGACAGCACGTGGTCGAGGCTCGTCCGCGGCATCGTCGAGCGGGACATGCGCCGCGCGCGCTGCAGCACGCGCCAGGCGTCCGGCGCGACGGGGGACTCGCCGCGGACCGGCTCATCGGGAGTGCGCAGTCGGGCGCGCAGGAAGCCGGGAACCCCCGGGACCAGCTCGCCGTCGGCCGCTGCCCGGGTCCCGTCCTCCACCTCGAGCTGCCAGCCGAAGGTGTCGGCCGCGTCGCGCAGCGTCCGCACCTCGCGGTCGTAGGCCTCCTCGTCGCCGAGGGCTCGGGTGATCAGCAGCCGTTCCGGCAGATACGCGGTCGGGAAGGCGCGGATGCCGTCCACCGGCTCCGTGCTCGGATCGAGTGCCGTGCCACGCCGGATCGATCCCTCCGCGCGATCCTGCCAGCTCCATCCCTTGGGCTGATCCATGGGTCATCCTCTCCCTGCGGGTCGCCCCGCGGCCTCATCGACGGGCGGCGCCCGCGGTCACAGCTCGAACTGCGGGGTCGAGAGCGTGCGGGCCTCGTCCCCGATCACGGTCGTCAGGTGCACGCGGGTGAGACCCGGCGGCACATCGTCGAACACGAAGCGGCCCGTCTCCTCGGGCGAGGTCGAGCGCGTGCGCTCGCCCTGGGTCAGCACGATCTCCGCGGCGGCGGCGTCAGCCCATCCGTCGACCCGGCGCCGGCCGGACGCGGTGCTCGTCACGTGCAGCAGGATGCTCGTGGATCCGTCGCTGAACTGCAGCGTGAGCGCATCGGCCTCGCCCCGCACCGCACCGAACTGCCCCTCGACCAGGGTGAGCAGCGCATACTCCCGGTTCAGCCCCTCGGCGGCCACCGCGGCGACCATGCGGTCGATCAGGCCGGCGGGCATCGGGTCGACCTCGCCCCACAGCGAGCGGAGTCGGGCGAACATCCGGGCGTCTTCCTGCTCGGTCATGCGAAACCCCCTGCCTGTGCGGTCGGTGGTGCGTCCAGCAGGGCCCGCAGCTTGGCGAGGCACCGATTCCTGGTCGGGCCGATGCTTCCGATCGGCATCGCGAGGTCGGCCGCGATCCGCGCGTAGTCCGGGCGGTCCTCGAACGCGATCACGCGGAGCAGCTTCTGGCAGCGCTCGTTCAGACGGCGCACGGCCATCCACAGGCGCCGGTTCTCGTCGCCGAGTGTCGCGTGCTCCTCGGCGGAGGCCTGCTCGGGGAGCAGGGTGTCGAGGTCGTCCGCATCGGTGGTGTCGACCTTCCCGTGTGCCTTCGCGACCTTCCACGCCTCCCGGCGGGCGGTGGTCGTGAGCCAGGCGGACACGGCACGCGGGTCGCTGATCGATCCGTGGCCGCGCACGAGCTGCAGCCAGGTGGTCTGCACGACGTCCTCGGCGAGCGTGCGCTCCAGCCCGTACGCCCGCACGACGTGCCAGAGCACGGGGGTCATCAGCCGTACCAGCTCGTCCATCGCGCGCGAGTCGCCCTCGCGCCATGCGTCGAAGAGGTCCGCCGCGCGCTCCCAGCGTGCGCGCCCGTCGTCCGAGGCAGGATCGAGAGCGGCGCCGGGTGCACCGTCGATCATGAAGCCCATTGTGATCACATCTACCAGGAGCGCGGCAAGAGCTTTCTGATACATGTCGCGGGCTCGCATCGTCGAGAGACGGCGTATCCGCGGTTGCCGACGAGGTGCACCTGGCCGCCGGGAGTGGCGAGTAGTGCTCAGACCAGGAAGTACAGTCCCACACTGATGACGAGGCACACCGGCACGGCCCTGCCCACTAGCCGGTCGACACGCGTCGCTGGGCGCACCGTCAGGGTGATGATCAGCGACGCGGCCCAGACAGCCCACAAGACCGCAAGGCCGACCGCCAGCACTACGGGGTTCCTGATCACGGCAACCGCGACGTAGTAGCACGTCGCGAAGGCGTTGAACGCGAGCGTCGATGCCAGAAGCACCCACCGCTGAGCTTGCTTGCGTCGGCCGTCAGCACCGGCGGTCACGATCTGCTCCCGCTCAGACGCCGCAGCACGCATAGGTCCACCGCCGACAGTTCTGTGAGGCGCACAGCGAGCACATGATGATGACGCAGGACAACAGCGCAATCGGGTTGGCTGCCGCCCATGCGCAGCCACCACAACAGGTCAGTACCCCTACCCTGTTCAGATCGGAACAGGTACGGCAGGAGTGCTTCCCGGGAGGGCAGGCCTTTGCGGCCGTAGCGGTCCTCGCGTCGAACTGAGCTCTGCTCTTCACCGCCGAGCGCGCATCGGGCCCGATGGAATCCAGGGTCATATTCTTTGCATCCCCGGAGATTGCGAAAGTTGTTGTCGCTGTCCGCACTACCGTTCCGTCGGGGGCGAGCTCCACGTGCCGGGCGTAGACGCGTGATGTGACCAACGCGGCACCGAGGGCCACGACCGTGCCGTATACGCTCGTGGCGACCGACATGGGCAGCGGCTCACCTTCCATGCGCGCCCCATAGCTGCGTTCCATACTCTCAAGGTCGCTTTCGAAGAGAGGAAGGTATTTGGCGCGCTCCTCATTGGTCGCAGCTCTCGCATCTCTCGGCTGCCACTGCCGGGGCACCTCGGCGTCAGGGTCCTTCGCTGTGGAAGCCCGCGTGCTGCCGCTTGCGAGCTCAGGAAACACCATTGCTGCGAGGCCCCCGATGCCGATACCAATGAAGGATCTGCGTTTCATGTTCACGATGAATCTCCAATCTGGTGCATCGCTACTCGACTTCGAGTCGCGATGCCTCCTCAGTTAGCTGTTCTGCGGCGGGCCGGTCTGGTGCGAGCATTCGAGCTAGCCCGACGACGGTTCCCAGACCGATAAGCCCCCATCCGATCCATGCGTCGAAAAGAGTCAAGGTGGGGAGGGCGAGGGAAGGAAGAAGAGCGATCAAGAGGACGGCGTTGCGCCCGACCACGACCCAATTGGCTTGCGATTTGAGAACTGAGCCGAAACACCCGCATTCGGTCGAGATCTTCCGGACGACAACGGAGATGACTGACGCGGTATAGATCACGATGAGCCCCGCGGCCGTGAGGCACCAAGGGCCAGCAACTCCACCGAGGAGACAGATCCCGATGGCGAGTTCGATTGGCGGGAGGACAGCTGCGATCGGGCGCACCAGCGAAGCTGGAACCACTCGGAATGCCTCAATGGACTCGCCGAGCGCGCGTCGTCCCTCCCGCAGCTTGATTGCGCCAGTGACGACCAGAACAAGCCCGACCAACGCAGCGAGAGAGTAGTTGACTACGGCCACGTCACGTCTTTCTAGAGCAGGTAACTTCTAATGTGTTACACGCCGAGCATACCCGCGTTCTCCCCAAAGAGATGTCCTCTCTTTGGGGGACATGAAGCGGTGCCCGCGCGCCGTGGCCGTCGGCCATCGCGGGATACGCGGTCGGGTGCCGTGGCTGATGTCGGTAGCGTTGAGGGGTGATCGTCCTCGCCGTCCTCCTCTTCCTCAACGCCGCTTTCAACGCCCTCGTCTGGCCGCAGTTCTACAAGCGCGTCGCCCGGGATCCGCGGGCGCGGGACGAGCACGGCAAGGCCACCGCGTTCCTGAAGGTGCACGCCGTCCTCATCGCGATCGCGCTCGTGCTCGCCCTCGTCGCGGCGATCGCGGGCATCGCGGCGCTGACCGGCGCGCTCTAGCGCCGTACCGCTCCGGGACGCGGGTCAGGCCGACTCGAACTGCTTCGCGTGCGCGGCCCAGCCCGCCTCCACGGGCAGCGCCCGCAGCGCCCGGTTGCTCACGGCGAGCACCACGGCGACGAGGCAGAGCACGGCGCAGAACAGGATCGTCCACTCGCGGCCGACCCAGGCGAGACCGAAGCCGGCGATCAGCGGCGCGAGCGGCATGGCCCCCATGCCGAGCACGCCCGCGGCGCTGTTGGCCCGGCCGAGCAGGTGGCTGGGCGTGGCGACCATGAAGTAGCCCATCATCCCCGCGTTGAGGGCGGGCACGAGGAGCACGGACGCTCCGAGGACGATCCCGATCGCCCACGGTGACGTCACCATCGACAGCACGATCACGCCGACCGACGCCACCGAGAGTCCGGCGATGGTCAGCACGCCGGCCTTGATCCGCGGGACCAGCAGCGGGGAGAACACGGCTCCGACCAGCATCACGGCCCCGATCGCGGCGCTCAGGGTGCCGATCAGCAGCGTGGAGTACCCGGCCTGCTGCAGGGCGTAGATCGCGGTCGTGATGGCGGCGTTGAAGCCGAGGTTGATGACCGTGGTGATGAGCAGCACGCCGCCGAGGTCGGGCCGGGACAGCAGCCAGCGGAATCCCTCACGCAGCTCCGCCCAGGCATTCGGCTTCGTCGCCGGGGCCGTCGGGGCGCCGAAACCCAGGTCATCCGTCGCGGCGACGGCGTGTTCAGCCACGACACGCCGCGGGTCATCCGGATCGTCTGCGTTCTCGTCCGCGGCTCCCGTGTCGACCAGCCCCGCGCGCCGGGCCTGGCGGCCCAGCATCCACGCGGTCAGGGCGGCGATCGCGTGGCACAGCGTCATCACCGCGCCGACCAGCCAGCCGCCGACACCCAGCAGGAGGCCGCCGAGCGGTCCTCCTGCGAGCTGGAGTGCGGCATCCCGCCCCTGGTTCGCGGCCTGCGCCCGCCCCATCGCATCGTCGGGGACGATCTCCTTGATCGCGCTCTCACCGGCGACGTCGAAGAGTCCGCTGCGGGCGGCGAGGAGCACATCGATCACGAGCAGAGAGCCGAAGGTCATCGCATCGCCGAGGGCGAGGAGGGTGAAGCCGCCCGCGAGCACGATGCCGATGAGCGACCCGAGGAGCATCAGCGCGATGCGGCGGTGGCGGTCGGCCAGGACTCCTCCGGCGAGAGTCATCAGGAGCCGCGCCACCATCCCCGCGCCGCCGATGATGCCCGCCTGTGCGGGGTCGTTCGTCACGATGAGAGCGAGCAGCGGGATCGCGAAGCCGAACAGGGCGCCCGCGAGGCCCTTGCTCGTGTCGCTCACCAGCCACGTGAGGTAGCGGGGGTTGCGCCAGAGGCGGTGGGGCTCGGTCGCGGTGGTCATGCGTCGAGAGTAGATGCGCAAGAACAATTGCGCAAGTTCTATTGCGCAATTTCGGGTGCGGGTAAGATCGGCACATGACGGAGGACACCGCGAAAGGCACGAGCGAGGATCCCGTCTGGATGACCTCGGCCATGCTCAAGGCCTACTCGCACCCCCTGCGGCGACAGATGATCCGCCTGTTCTCGCGGCGGGATTTCCTCCGTGCGGCCGACATCGCCGCCGAACTCGGTGTGCCGGCCAACAGCGCGAGCTTCCATCTGCGCGCGCTCGCCGATGCCGGTCTCATCGAGGAGGCGCCCGAGAAGGCCCGCGACCGCCGCGACCGCGTCTGGACCGGGCACAAAGGGCCACTGAACGTGGGCGGCCCGGAGAGCCCGGTCGCCGACGAGGAGCTCGGCAGCGCCGTGATCGCCGCGCTGGTGGAAGACCACCAGGATCTGCTGCGCCGGGTGACCGCCTGGACCCCCGAGTACGTCGCGGGACGCACGACCGAGGTGCACGCCGCCTTCACCCAGCGCACGATCCGGCTGACCGAGTCCGAGTTCGACGATGCGATGGTGAAGTTCAACGACATCCTGACCGCCGCCGAAGAGGCGCACGACAGCGCCGACCCCGACGGCCGCTACTGGCAGGTCGACGTGATCGCCGCCGACGACACGATCTGACGGACTACTCCTCGCGCCGCGCCGGCGTGCCGCTCAGGATCAGGATGCGGCGCAGATGCATGGCGGTCAGAACGCCGGGGCCCATCGAGCGGCGGACGTCGATCGTGCGGTCGTCGACGGTCTCGAGGAGGAGGCGGATGGCGCGCGCGGCCTCGCCCCGGGCGCGATGCTCCGCACTCGACGAGGCGTCACCCTGCGCGATCACGTCGGCGACGGCATGACACGCGGCGGACAGCGGGTCCGGGAGGGCGGGGTCGAGCTCCAGGGCGCCCGTCCTCTCCCAGATGGTGTCCGCGATCTCGTCGGAGATGTCGCGGATGAGGTGGGCGATCCGGTCCAGGGCGGCGAGCTCGTCGTGGTTCTGCTGCATCCGAGGCCGGTGCCCCTTCGCGCGAGGATTGCCGCGCCGGCTCTCGTCCGCCTCCGCCAGGGCCGCCCGGAGCGAGGCCGCGGTGTCGGCGAGCGAGGCCGCATCGTCCGCCCACTGCTCGTGCTCGGGAGGCCACGACTCCGACACCGCCGATCCGATGTCGTGCAGGTGCTGCGCCAGCTGCGCGCGGAACGCCGCCACCCGCCCGGCCGCCGCCACGGTGAGCGGAGCGGGCGCGATCACCAGGTTCACGACGAGGCCCACGGCCACCCCGACCGCGGTCTGTGTCAGGTAGCCGAGCGAGTAGTCGTCGGCGTTCTGCCCGCCGATGATCAGCACGAACAGCGCCGCCATCGGCACGTACTCGCGCCCCACCCCGAACCAGCCGGTGCCGGACAGCAGCACCCCCACGCCGACGACGGCCGGGATCGTCCACCACGTGGGTCCGACCGTCAGCACCACGATCGTGGCGAGACCGATGCCGGTCGCGAGCCCGAGCAGCGTCTGCAGGCTCGACTTCGCCGATCCCATCAGCGTGGGATACATGCTCACGAGTGCACCCAGCGGCGCGTAGTAGGGGTAGTCGTCGGTGACGCCCGGCATGTGCGGGGCGATCATCCACGCCAGCCCGACGGCGAGGGTCGTCTTCGCGACGAGCAGGAGGCGCGCGGGGCGGACGGCGTCGTGGACGGCACGGGCGATGCCCGCGCGTCGTGCCCGGAGCGGGGTGCGGCTCTGCGTCACGGCATCCTCTCTGTCGGTGGCTCTGTCGGTGGCAGGTGATCCCGCGAGAGTAGGTGTCCGGCCCGCGCCTGGCGAGCGGGTTGCTTCCGCGGCGGGGTACCGGTAGCGCGCACGCGACGACGCCGGCCACCCCGAGGGGTGACCGGCGTCGTGGATCGATGCTCGCCTACGGGATGGCCCGCCGGAAGGCGAGGAACGAGACACCCATGAGGGCCGCGGTGACGACGAGGCCCCACAGTGCGAGGCCGAGTGCTCCGAGATCGCCGATGCCGGTCCAGACCTGGCCCCACAGCTCGAGCCGGGTCACGAGGTACACGAGTCCGACGAGGATCAATGCCAGCGCGATCCACGCGATCGTGAGGACCGTCAGCCCCCAGCTCTTGTAGATCGTGGCGCCGGTGAAGCCGACCACGAAGAAGAAGAGCGCGAGGGTGAAGTAGACGACGAAGGCGCCGCCGGGGCCGGCCTCCCACAGCCACGGGAGGTAGAAGACCCAGCCGTTCACCCCGTAGCCGTTCGTGGCGACCTCGATGCCGCCGCCGATCAGGAACAGAGCGCCCATGAACGCGCTGGCGAGGACCGCGGTGAGCATCGTTCCGAAGAAGAACGCGCGACGCGTGATGCTCATCGCCTGGGAGAACGGGAACGTGAGCGTCATCGCCGACAGGCCGATGGCGAAGAAGTACCAGAGGGGTGCCTGGCCGCCGCCGCCGTACTTGGGGGCGTCGCCCGGGATCATCGCGTAGATCAGCACCGAGATCAGGGTCGCTCCGGCGAGGATGATCAGCGGCACCCAGATGAAGGTCTGCCGGTTGATCATCTGCAGGCGGATGACGTTGAGCGTGCGTCGCATCAGCGCACCTCCTCCTTCGTGGCGGACGCTCTCGTGGAGTCGGCCTCGGCCTTCTGCGTGAGTCGGACGATCAGCTGCTGCAGCGAGACCGGCGCGAGGTCGAGCCCGGATGCGGTGATCTGCGTGCGCTCCTCCGGTGACACGGCCCCGAGCACCGTGACGGATGCCACGCGGCCGAGCGACTCGCGGTGCAGCACCTCACGGGTGCCGACCCAGGCGTCGACCTTGGCGGCATCGCCCACCACCGTCACGGCGCGGTCGCGGACCGCATCCGTGTCCTCGTTCAGGAGGATCTGACCGTTGTCGATGACGATGACCTTCTCGATGAGGTTCGAGACCTCGTCGATCAGGTGGGACGAGAGGATGACGGTGCGCGGGTGCTCCGCATAGTCCTCGACCAGGCGGTCGTAGAAGATCTGCCGGGCGACCGCGTCGAGTCCGAGGTACGGCTCGTCGAAGAAGGTGATCTCGGCGCGGGAGGCGAGTCCGATGATCACGCCGACCGCGGAGAGCTGACCGCGCGAGAGCTTCTTGATCGTCTGCTTCATCGGCAGCTGGAACTCGGCGATGAGCTCGTCGGCGAGGGCCTGGTCCCAGTTCGGGAAGAACAGGCTCGCGGCCTTGAAGGCGTGCTTGGGGTAGGCGTCGTCCGGGTACTTCTGGCTCTCGCGGACGAAGCAGATCCGGCTGAGCACGTGCGCGTTCTCGTACGGGTGCTCGCCGAACACCTTCACGGTGCCGGACGACTCGAAGTTCTGGGCCGTGAGAATCGACATGAGTGTCGTCTTCCCTGCACCGTTGCGGCCGAGGAGGCCGTAGATCGCGCCTCCCTCGATGGCGAGCGACACGTTGTCGAGCGCTCGCTTCTCCTTGTAGCGCTTGCTGAGGTTCTGCACCTCGATGACGGCGGTCATGCGGGGGTCTTCCCTTCTGCGTCGGTGGTCAGTGCGGCGCGCTGCCGGAGCAGTGCCGCGAGGTCGTCGGCGCCGAGTCCGAGCGTGCGGGCCTCGGCGAGGAGCGGGTCGATGTAGCGGTCGGCGAAGGCGGTGCGGCGCTCGCCGAGGAGCGTCTCCCTGGCGCCGTCGGCGACGAACATGCCGATGCCTCGGCGCTTGTACAGCACTCCCTTGTCGGTGAGCACGGCGACTCCCTTCGCTGCAGTGGCGGGGTTGATCCGGTAGAACGCGGCCAGCTCGTTCGTGGAAGGGGCCTGAGCCTCCTCGGCGAGCGAGCCGTCGACGATCGAGTCCTCGATCTGCTCGGCGATCTGGAGGAAGAGCGGCTTGCCTTCTTCGATCACGAGTCCTCCGCTGGGTTGGTGGGTTACTTACTCGACTAAGTAACCATGTAACCCGGAAGGTGTCAACCCCTCTCCGTCCCGCGTGCCGGAACCCAGAGCGTCGGGTCCGGGCGCGGCGCGTCGACGCGCGGCACGCCGGAGCGCGCGCGGATGGTCTCCGTTTCGGCCCGGGGGCAGGGGTCAGTCGCGCCGCTGCGCGCGCCAGTCCTCGACGATCTGCAGCATCCGCACGGAGAGGAAGCGGAAGAACTCGGCGAGCTCGAGGGCCCGGTCGTGGGCGCCCTGGTCGTCGTCGTGCTCGGCGGCGATGTCGTCGATGTACTCCGAGAGGCGCGAGTACACGGGCATGTTGCCGACGATCGAGCTGTAGAACGGATCGTGCACGAACTCGTAGCGGTCGCGGCGGTCGCCGGGGCGGGAGCGGCGCTGGATGAAGTGCAGCTGCTGCAGGTAGCGCACCGCGCCGGAGACGGCGGCTGCGGAGACGCCGAGGCGCTCGCCGAGCTGGGCGGCCGTGTACCCGCCTTCGGGGGCGGCGACCAGCGCCATCATCACGCGTGCCGGCATCCGCGGCATCCCGGCGGCGGTCATCATGGCCGCCGCCTGCTCCGCGGGTTCGACCCCGCGGTGCGCGTCGGTGCTCTCAGCGCTCTCGGTGCTGTCGGAGTTCTCGGTGCTGTCGTCGGGCATCGGGCTCCTCCTAGGCGCCGGGCGCGAGCTCACGGCGTCGCATCATGGTCAGGGCGGCGGCGCCACCCGCGGCCAGGGCGAGTACGAGCCACCACAGGCCGCGCACGTCCACGCCGCTTCCGTCGACCACGGGGGTCACGGCGAACGGGGAGAGGTTCGCGGTCCATTCCGGCAGCCCGAACAGGGGACCGAACATCCCGAGCAGGGCCGCCAGCAGCACGAGGCTCCACGCCACCGCGGTCGTCGCCCGGGGGAGCAGCACGAACACCAGGGCGGTCAGCACGGCGAAGATCGCGGCCGCGACCGCCTGCCCGAGCCCGGCCACGGCCACGATGCGAAACAGCGCGTCGTCGCCCCCGCGCGACCAGACCCCGATCCAGCCCGCGAGCACGGCGGCGGCGATCACGATCGCGACCGCGACGATGCCGACGATCACGAAGTCCGAGAGCCAGCGGACGCGTCCGACCGGTGTGGCGAGCACGGCCTCCGCGGTGCCGTGGGCCTCCTCCTGCCGCGCGCGCACGACCGTCTGCACGGCGCAGCAGGCCGCGAGGATGCCGAGCAGCGTGAAGAACACCGTCACCACGACCTCGTCGAGCCCGCCCGTCGCGCCGCCGATCTTCTTGAGGATCTCGGCCACCGCCGGGTTCTCTCCCGAGATCTGGTCGACGAGTCCGCTCAGGGTGGTGGCGAGGATGCCGGTGACCGCACCGCCGACCGCCCAACCCACGATCGAGCCCGAGGTCAGCCGCCAGACCAGTGCGTGCGGCGAGGCGAGAGCCGGCCGCGCCGAGACACGACCGCGACGCTCGGCGACGAAGCTGGCGTCGATGTCGCGCCGGGACTGCAGCGCGACCGAGGCGACCGCCAGCACGAGCCCGACCCCCAGTCCGAGGAGCATCGGCCAGACCAGGTCGGTGTCGTACGGGCGGGTCTGCTCCGCCCAGCCGAACGGCGAGAGCCATGCGGGCCAGGCGCTGGTCATGCTCGACAGGTCGTCGCTCGGCGTCCCGGCGGCGTTGCCGATGCCGCGGATCAGGAACGTCGCGACGAGGATCCAGATCGTGAGCGAGTTCGCCCCGCGGGAGGTGCGCATCAGCTGCGCGGCCAGCAGGGCGATGCCGAGGAAGGCGATGCCGCACGATCCGGCCGCCGCCCCCGCGAGCAGCGAGCCCGCCGCGGGGAGACCGGTGGCGATCAGGGCGAGGGCCGTGAGCACGGCGAGCACGACGTTCGCGAGGAGTCCGTGCACGACGGTGGCGATCGTCGGGAGGCGGCGCCCGGCCGGTGTCGCCCAGACGAGCTCGGCGCGTCCGGCCTCCTCGTCGCCCCGGGTGTGGCGGACGGCGAGGAACGTGCTCATCAGTGCGGCGAGGAGCGCCAGCCACGGCAGCACCTCGAAGGCCAGGAAGGCCCCCTCGGACGTGCCGGAGGGGAGTCCGCGGAACATCAGGATCACCGGGTTCGCGAGGGCCGCGGCCAGGATGTTCTGCCGGTCGGCCAGCGTCGCGTACGACTGGCTCACGCCGGCATACCCGGCGAAGGCCATCAGCGCGGTGCCGACGATCCACAGGGTCAGCTGCAGCCAGTCACGCCGCAGCCGCTGCCGCAGCAGCACGCCGAAGCGCGTCATCATGCACGCTCCTTCTGGGCGCGGCGCTCACGGCGACTGCCGGGGACCGCGTCATCCGTCCCGCCGTCCTCCGCGGCCTCGAGCGTTGCGAGGTCGTCGCCGTAGTGGCGGAGGAACAGCTCTTCGAGGGAGGGCGGAGCCACACGCAGGTCGCTGATGCCGAGCGCGGCGAGAGCGGGCAGGACGGTGGCCGTGCGGTCGCTGTCGACGGCGAGACGGATGCGCTCGCCCTGCGCCGTCGCGTCGTGCACGTCGGGGATGCGCTCGACCTGTTCGAGGGTCGCCCCGGAGGGCGTGAACGACACGTCGCTGCGGGTGAGATGGCGCAGCTCCTCGAGGGTTCCGGTCTCGACGATGCGGCCCGCGCGGATGATCGAGACGTGGTCGCACAGCTGCTCGACCTCGCTCATGATGTGGCTCGACAGCAGCACGGTCGCGCCGTTCGCGTGGGCGCGGGCGACCTCGCGCTGGAAGATGACCGCCATCAGCGGATCGAGTCCGCTCGTGGGCTCATCGAGGATGTAGAGGTCGGCCGGCACGGCGAACGCGGCGATGAGCGCGACCTTCTGGCGGTTGCCCTTCGAGTAGGCCCGTCCTTTCTTGCGGGGATCGAACTGGAAGGCCTCCATGAGCCGCTTCTTCTCGTGCTGGTACGCCGTATCCTTCGTGCGGGCGCCCCGCAGCCGGGCGAGCAGATCGACGGCCTCGCCGCCGGACAGGTTGGGCCAGACGCTGACGTCGCCCGGCACGTAGGCGATGCGCCGGTGCAGCTCGACCGCGCGGTTCCAGGGGTCTTCGCCGAAGACCGTGGCCTCGCCGCCGGTGCGTCGCGCGAGGCCGAGGAGGATGCGGATCGTGGTCGACTTCCCCGCGCCGTTCGGGCCGAGGAAGCCGTGCACACGGCCCTGCTCGACGGTCAGGTCGAGACCGTCGAGCGCGTGCACGTGCCCGTAGTGCTTGGTGAGGTTCTGGGTGGCGATGACGGTGGTCATGCGCGGGAGCGTACGCCCGATTCACAAAGTTGTGAATCCTGCGAAAACAACGCATGCGAAATCCTTACGGCCCCCGCGTACAGTGGGCAGGTGCCGGAGTTCCCCTACAGTCGCCTGCGCCGCTGGCCCGACGTCGAGGCGGACAACCTCCAGGCGCATGACGCGACCGATCTGCTGCTCGTCGAGAGGGCGCTCGCGCTCGGTGCGGACGGGGCCGCGACCGTCGTGATCGGCGACGAATACGGGGCGATCACCCTGGCCCTGGTGCAGGCCGGGCTGCGTGGCATCCGGGTGCATCAGGACCTCGCGACCGGTCGTCGGGCCCTGCAGCGCAACGCCGAGGAGCTCGGGCTCACGGGTTTCACCGCGCACGAGCTCGACCAGTCCCTGCTCGCCGACGCCCGGCTCGTGCTGCTGCAGCTGCCCAAGTCGCTCGCCGAGCTCGAGGAGATCGCGGATGCCGTCACCCGGTGGGCCGCGCCCGATGCGGTGCTCGTCGCGGGTGGTCGCGTGAAGCACATGACACTCACCCAGAACGAGGTGCTGGGGCGCAGCTTCGCGCACGTGCAACCTCAGCGCGCGGAGCGGAAGTCGCGGCTGATCATCGCGTCCCAGCCGCTGCTGGTGCCCGCCGAGCCCCCGTTCCCGGTGACGGAGCAGCATGACGGACTGACCCTGGTCGCGCACGGCGGGGCGTTCGCGGGCGCCCGCCTCGACATCGGCACGCGGGTGCTGTTGGACGTGCTCGGTGGAGAGGCGGTTCGACCCGCTTCGCCCGCTCGACGACCCGGGGATGAGGGCGACCGGTCGGAGAGCGAGGAGGCCGAGGGCCACGGAGCGGAGACGCCGCGGGTGCTCGACCTCGGCTGCGGCACCGGCGCGCTCGCTGTGTCGTACGCGCTCGCGCATCCTGACGCGCGGGTGACGGCGACCGATCGCTCCGCCGCCGCGGTGTCCTCCGCCCGGGCGACGGCCGCGGCGAACGGGGTCTCCGAGCGGGTCGCGGTCACGCATGACGACGCCGGTTCCGCGCTGCCGGACGCATCCTTCGACATCGTGCTCCTCAACCCGCCGTTCCACCTCGGCGCGAGCGTGCACACCGGCGCCGCGACCCGTCTGTTCGAGGCCGCCGCGCGCCTGCTCCGACCCGGCGGGGAACTCCTCACGGTGTACAACTCGTCGCTCGGATACCGCCCCGAGCTCGCCCGCCTGATCGGCCCGACCACGCAGCTCCAGCGCACCCCGAAGTTCACGGTGACCCGCAGCGTCCGGGCCTCGGAAACGCCCGATTCCTGACCCTCGACCCGCCCGTGGAGGGATTGTTGAACGCCCGTGCAATCCCCCGGTCAGCGGGGGAAACTCGGGCCCTCCTCCGCGCCGGGATTTGCCCCTGATCGGCCATTTCGTTACGTTGGAATGCGGGCCTGACGGTCCGAAGACCAGTCCGCGGTCACGTCCTTCTTTCGATGAGCTGTGCTGCGAAGAGGCGTGGGCGTACGGTCGATACTCTCTGCGGCGGATCCGAAATCCGCCGTCAGCGCCGCCACAGCGATCATGTCGAACGGCCACGTGAGGATCACCCGGGCGTAACCGAAGCAGGCTCAGCCGCCCGAAGGCGAGCCGCGGGGGAAACGTGTCCGAAATCGCTCTCGAAGCGCGCAATCTGTACAAGGTTTTCGGTAAAAATCCGAGCACCGCCGTCCGTCGGTTGAAGGCCGGTGAGAGCCGCGCCGCCGTCGCTGACGCGGGCACCGCAGCCGTCATCGACGCCAGCTTCACCGTGAACCGCGGTGAGATCTTCGTCATCATGGGCCTGTCCGGATCGGGCAAGTCCACCATCATCCGCATGCTCAACGGGCTGCACGACGTCACCGACGGAACCGTCACGGTGAACGGCGACGCGATCACCGGCATCCCCGCCTCGCGACTGCGCGAGATCCGCCGTGACCGCATCTCGATGGTGTTCCAGCACTTCGCCCTGCTGCCGCACCGCACGGTCGCCGCGAACGTCGCCTACCCGCTCGAGCTCAAGGGCACTCCCAAGGCCGAGCGCCTGGCCAAGGCCGAGGAGATCCTGTCGCTGGTCGGACTCGAGGGACAGGGCGACAAGCTCCCCTCCGAGCTCTCCGGCGGCATGCAGCAGCGCGTCGGCATCGCCCGCGCGCTCGCCGCGGACAGCGACATCCTGCTGATGGACGAGGCGTTCAGCGCGCTCGACCCGCTCATCCGCCGCGAGATGCAGGAGCAGCTGCTCGAACTGCAGCAGAAGCTGCAGAAGACCATCGTCTTCATCACGCACGACCTGAACGAGGCCATGTTCCTCGGAGACCGCATCGCCGTGATGCGCGACGGCCGCATCGTGCAGATCGGCACGCCGGAGGACATCCTGATGGACCCGGCCAACGACTACGTCGAGCAGTTCGTGCAGGACGTCGACCGCGCCCGCGTGCTCACCGCCGCGAACGTGATGGAGCGCCCGCGCCCCGTCGTCCCGCACACCGCCGGCCCCCGTACGGCCCTGCGTCAGATGCGCGACGCCTACATGTCGGCCACCTACGTGGTCGGCCGCGACCGGCAGCTCGTCGGCGTGGTGACCGACCGCGACGCGGTCAAGCTCGTCCGTCAGGGCGCGACCACGCTCGACTCGATCATCAAGCCCGTGCTGCAGAGCGTGCGCGAGGACGACGTGCTGATGAACCTGTTCGTCCCCGCCGTCGAGTCGCCGCTGCCCCTCGCGGTGACGGATGCCGAGGGCCGCCTCACCGGCGTGATCCCGCGTGTGACGCTGCTCGCCGCCCTGGGCCCCGGCCCCGGTGCGACGGAGGAGATCCTCCTCCCGATGATGCCGATGCCCCAGGCCGAGATCGACGCCGTGCTCGATGACGGATGGACCGCCGAACCGGCGGATGCCACGACCACGGAGGAGGTGCGCTGATGGACGGTTTCCGCATCCCCGTCGGGACCTGGATCGAATCCGGCGTCGACTGGATCAAGGCGAACCTCGACGGTCTGCTCGACGTCATCTCGTTCGTGATGAGCTTCCTCGTCGACGGTCTCACCCGCATGCTGCTCACCCCGCACTTCGCGGTCATCATCGTGATCGCCGCGCTCATCGCATGGGTCGTGCGCTCGTGGCAGCTCGCCATCGGCACCATCGTGTCGTTCGGGCTGATCGTCGCGATGGACCTCTGGGTCCCCGCGATGCAGACCCTCGCGCTCGTGCTCGTGGCCGCCGTGATCGCGGTGCTGATCGCGGTGCCGCTCGGCATCTGGTCGGCGCGCAACTCGACCGTGCGCGCGGTGCTCAAGCCCGTGCTCGACTTCATGCAGACCATGCCGGCCTTCGTGTACCTGATCCCGGCGATCGTGTTCTTCGGCATCGGCGTGGTCCCCGGCCTCGTCGCGACCGTGATCTTCGCGCTGCCTCCGGGCGTGCGCCTGACCGAGCTCGGCATCCGCGGCGTCGACTCCGAGACGGTCGAGGCCGGACAGGCGTTCGGTGCGAAGCCGGGCCAGATCCTGCGCGGCATCCAGCTCCCGCTCGCGATGCCGACCATCATGGCCGGCGTCAACCAGGTCATCATGCTCGCGCTGTCGATGGCGGTCATCGCCGGTATGGCCGGCGCGGACGGCCTCGGGAAGATGGTCGTCGAGGCGATCTCGACGATCAACATCCCCAAGGGTGTCGAGGCCGGACTCGGCGTCGTGCTGATCGCCGTCTTCCTCGACCGGGTCACCGCGGCACTGGGTGCCCCGGGCGAGAACCGCTCCTCGTTGCTCGGCATGATCGAGCGTCGCCGCACGCCGAAGGGCGGTGGCACGGCATCCGCTCCTGCACCCGAGACCATCGAGCAGCAGGATGCCGCGGACGAGGCGGAGCGCATCAAGGCGCCGCCGCGTCGGGCGCCCATCGGCGGCGGAGTGCACTGACTTTTCCCCCCTACGAAACAACACACATACGGAACTGAGAGAGAGAAATCGCATGAAGAAGAAGATCCTGGCAATCACAGCGCTCGGTGCCGCAGCGGCACTCACCCTCGCGGGCTGCAGCGGCGACGGTGCAGGCGGCACGGGTGGCGGCGACGGCTCCGCCGAGGACAAGGGCACGATCACGCTGGGCTTCCTGCCCTCGTGGACCGACGGCCTGAGCACCGCGTACCTGCTGCAGGACCAGCTCGAGAAGATCGGCTACACGGTCGAGATGAAGACGCTCACCGAGGCCGGACCGCTGTACACCGGCCTCGCCCAGGGCGACGTCGACATGTACCCGTCGGCCTGGCCTGAGCTCACCCACGCCTCGTACATGGAGAAGTACGGCGACGACATCGAGGACCTGGGCGCGTACTACGAGAACGCCAAGCTCACCCTCGCGGTGCCGGAGTACTCCGAGCTGACCTCGATCGAGGACCTCAAGGGCAAGGGCGCCGACTTCGACGGCAAGATCTACGGCATCGAGCCGGGTGCGGGCCTGACCGCCCAGACCCAGAAGATGATGCCCGAGTACGGGCTCGACGGCGAGTACGAGCTCGTCACCTCGTCGACCGCGGCCATGCTCACCGAGCTGAAGACCGCGACCGACAAGCAGGAGGACATCGTCGTCACGCTGTGGCGTCCGTTCTGGGCCAACGACGCCTTCCCCGTGAAGGACCTCGAAGACCCGAAGGGTGCGATGGGCAAGGCCGAGGGCCTGCACTTCCTGGGCACCAAGGGCTTCGCCGACGAGTTCCCCGAGGCCGCCGAGCTGATCGAGAAGATCAAGCTCGACGACGAGCAGTACGGCGCGCTCGAGGACCTCGTGGTCAACGAGTACGGCGAGGGCAAGGAAGCGGATGCCGTCGACGAGTGGCTGAAGCAGTACGGCGACCAGTTCGACTGGACCGTCACCAGCTGATCGGACGGCGGGACGTCTCGTCTCGCTGCGCTCGCTCGACGACCGGGGCCCTGAGGGGTCCCGGTCGTCGTGCGTTGGGCGAGGGTTCCCGGTCGTCGAGCGAGGAGCGAGGGGGGTTCCCGGTCGTTGGGCGAGGAGGTTCCCGGTCGTCGAGCGACGGGGTTCCCGGTCGTCGAGCGAGGAGCGCAGCGACGAGACGAGACGCCCACGCCGGCCCGCGCTCAGAGGGGCAGCACGATCGCGGCGATCAGTCCGCCGCCCTTCCGCGCCCGCAGACGCACCTCGCCGCCGTGCGTCTTCGCGATGCTCTGCACGATCGCGAGCCCCAGGCCGGTGCCGTCCGGTCCCGCGGACGTGCGACTCGCATCGCCGCGGTAGAACGGCTCGGTGAGCAGCTCGACCGTGGCCGGCGCGATCACGCCCCCGGTGTTCTCGACCTCCACGATCGCGCGTCCGCGCTCCCGACGGGATCGCACCCACAGCTCGCCGCCCGGCACATTGTGGCGGATGCCGTTCTCGAGCAGGTTCCGGACGGCCCTCGCGAGCAGCACCGCGTCGCCGTCGACCGTGAGCTCGCGGAGGTTCGCGTGCACCTCGATCTCCTGCACGTCCAGCTCGTCGACCTGGTCCTCGATGAGGCCGCTGAGCTCCACGGGCTCGACCTCGTCCAGTCCGGTGCGGGCGCGGGCGAGGGCGAGCAGCGCCGTGATGAGGCGTTCGCTCTGCTCGGTGGCCCGCAGCGCGCGCTGCATGTTGGCGCGGAGGTCTTCCGGCACGGCCCCCTGTTCGAGGGGGATCTCCAGTGCGGTGCGGGTCGTGGTGAGCGGGGTGCGCAGCTCGTGTGAGGCATTCGCCACGAAGCGGTCCTGGGCGGTGAAGGCGGACTGCAGCCGGTCGAGCATCCCGTCGATGGTGTCGCCGAGCTCCTTGATCTCGTCGTCGGGACCCGGGAGATCCAGCCGCCGTCCGAGGTCGTGCGCGGAGATGTCCCGCGCGGTGGCGGTGACCTCTCCGATGCGGTCGAGCGACCGTCGCGCGAGCCAGAACGCGATCGCTCCGGCGACACCGGTGAAGGCCACGAGGACCACGACCGACCACAGCAGCAGTCCCCCGCCGACCTCGTCGGCGAGGAACGTGGACTGCTGCAGGACTGCGCCCTCGACCGCGTCCAGGGACAGCGTCTGCATCGGCGTGGCCGTCTGGAACTGGGCGGCGTCGGCGGTCTGGGCGAAGTAGCTGCATCCGGTGCTGATGGTCCCGTACACCAGGCCGCTGCTGTCGCTGAGGGGCGCGACGTCGCTCATGTCGGTCCCCGAGGTCGCGGCCGTCCCCTCGGCGATGCTCGTGAGCGACAGCGCCGGGACGCAGCTCGCGGCCGTGGTGTCGATGGCGGAGGCGAACAGCTGCTGCACCACCAGATACTGCACCGCGAGCAGGGCGGCGCCCGCGGCGATGAACACTCCGGCGATGATGATCACCAACCGGGTGCGGAAGCTCATCCGTCTCATGTCGTCCCCACTCGATAGCCGTGTCCGGCCGCGGACTGGATCACCTCGGGCGGGCCGAGCTTGCGGCGGAGCGTGTGCACCACGATCTTGACCACCCCGCGGGTGCGCTCCTGCGGCTCGTCCCAGACCTCGTCCAGCAGATCGTCCGAGCTGACGTAGCCGCCCTCCGCCGCCAGCAGCGTCTCCAGCACCCCGAACTCCTTGAGCGTGAGCCGGATCGGGGTGCCGTCGCGCTCGACGACGCGGCGCACGACGTCGAGGCGCACGCCCGCGAACTCCAGGACCGCGTTCACGCGCGTGGAGCCTCCCCGACGGCCGAGCGCACGGAGGCGGGCCAGCAGCTCGAGGTAGGCGAAGGGCTTCGCGAGGTAGTCGTCGGCGCCGAGGTCGAGCCCTTCGACCCGGTCGTTGAGGGTGCCGGCCGCCGTGAGCATGAGGATACGGGCCGGATACTCCTGCGCCACGAGCGTGCGGCACACCGCGTCACCGCTCAGCACGGGCAGGTCGCGGTCGAGCACGATCACATCCACGTCGGTCGACGCGGCCGCCGTCAGGGCACTCGCGCCGTCACGGGCGACGTCCACGAGGTACCCCTCGCGGCGCAGGCCGTCGGCCAGTGTGTCGGCCAGGTCGGCCTCGTCCTCCACCAGCAGCAGTCGCATGGCACCTCCCGTCTCCGAGGGTGCGCGTTCCGCGGTTAGTTTCCGGTTAGGCGCCGTCATACCCACAGCAAACCACCGCATCCGTAGAACTGACTGCACGTCGCGGATGAGCTGCGACCGCGAGAAAGGGAAAGTCATGTTCGACTCGAAAGCACGTCGTTCGCTGGCGGTGATGCCCGCTGTCGTGGCGCTCTTCGCGCTCGCCGCGTGCGCCGCACCCTCCGGAGACGACAAGGCGAAGGACGGCGCGAACGACGCGGCCGCCGCGCGGTTCGTGACCTGCCTCACCGGTGAGGGTCAGACCGCGAAGATCGTCGAGGGCGGCCAGGTGGGGCTGCTGATGCCGGATGTCGCCGGGGGCGAGGGAGCCCTCGGCACGCTGAGCGACAGCACCGCGACGATGGGCGCGGGCGACGGCGAGGAGATGGCGATGTCGATGATCTTCTCGGACGACGACGGCACCTGGCTGGCGTCGACCGCGGCGTCGGGCTACCCGGAGGAGGGCGGTCAGCGCGCGGCCTGGGAGAAGTGCGAGGAGAAGGTCCCCGAGTTCACGCAGCCGGAGCCCGACATCTCGGCGTCGGGGTCGCAGACGCAGATGATCTCGCCGGAGGAGATCATCGAATCGGGGCTCGCGTTCGCCGCCTGCGCGCGGGACAACGGCTTCACGGACTTCGCCGACCCCGACGCGGACGGCATGCTCACGCTGCCCGTCGGCATGACGGAGGATGAGGCCCGCACGCTGCTCGAGGCCTGCGCCGACTCGGCGGGGGAGATGCCGCCCATGTTCACGCAGGAGAGCATCGAATCCGCCGACTTCGACTGGTTCGCGCTGATGGGCGAGTACTTCGAGGGCGCGTTCTCGGTCGCCACGGTGCTCCCGTCCGGGGGCGAGGAATGACCCGCCGTCTGACCAAGGTGCTGGCGCCGGTCGGGGTGCTGCTCGTGGCGGCGGCGGTGACGCTGGCGGTGCTGCAGCCGTGGAGCTCGGTGGCCCAGACGCCGGACGAGAAGGAGAAGCCGGTGACCGCCGAGGCCGAGCTCACCACGCTCACGTCCGACCTGCGGCTCAACGGCAGTCTCAGCTACGGGGCGTCCATCGCCCTGCCCGGCCGCGCCGGGACCATCACGCGTCTGCCGAAGGCCGGCGAGGTGATCGGTGTCGGGCAGGCCATCTACGAGGTCGACGGGAAGCCCGTGATCGCCATGCGCGGCGACCGGCCGTTCTGGCGGGACCTGGGGTACGGCGTGGAGGACGGGCCCGACGTCCGACAGCTGGAGCAGGCGCTGGCCGACCTCGGTTTCGGCACGGACATGACGGTGGACGACGAGTTCACGCGGGTCACCGAGGCCAACGTGAAGGCGTGGCAGAAGTCCCTCGGCGTGACGAAGGACGGCGTGGTGAAGCTGGGCGACGTCGTCGCGATCACGGCGGCGTCGGTTCGCGTCGAGTCGGTCACGGCCAAGCTCGGCGACCCGGCGGGAACGAGCCCGCTCACCTACACGAGCACCACGCTCCGGGTGGTCGCCAAGCTGACGGATGCCCAGGCGCGCGAGATCCTGCCGGCGACGCCGGTGACGGTGATCCTGCCCGACGGCACCGAGGCGCCGGCCACCGTGACGGCCGTGGACCCGGGCGGTCAGCCGACCGGGAAGGAGGGGGAGACCACGCCGGCCACCGCGAACATCGAGTTCGACGACCCGGCCGTCGCGGAGGGCATCGGGCTGCGTGCGGTCAAGGTGGTGTTCGCGACCTCGGAGGTGAAGGACGCCCTCGTGGTGCCGGTCACCGCCCTCGTCGCGACGACCAACGGCGGCTACGCGGTCGACGTCCTGCGCAAGGGCGGCAAGGTCGAGCGCGTCGCCGTCGAGGTCGGTCTGATCGCCGACACCAAGGTGCAGGTCACGGGCGGTGACCTCGCCGCGGGCGACGCCGTGGTGGTGGCGCAATGACGCCGGACACCGTCGTCGAGCTCGTCGACGTCGTGAAGGAGTATCCCGGCAACCCGCCGCTGCGCGTGCTGCACGGCATGAGTCTGGCGATCGAGAGCGGCGAGCTGGTGGCCGTCGTGGGGGCATCAGGATCGGGGAAGAGCACGATGCTTTCGATCATGGGCACCCTCGACGACCCCACCAGCGGCACCGTGCTGATCGACGGCACGGATGCCGCGGCGCTGCCGGAGCGCGAGCGCGCGGTCCTGCGCGCTCGCCGCATCGGGTTCGTGTTCCAGCAGTTCTTCCTGCTGCCGGCGCTGAGCGCGGTCGACAACGTCGCGCTCGGACTCCTCTACTCCGGGGTGCCGGTCGCCGAGCGTGCGGTGCGTGCCGCGGCCGCCCTGGAACGTGTCGGCCTGGGCGCCCGCATGAAGCACCGGCCGGGGCAGCTCTCCGGCGGGGAGCAGCAGCGTGTGGCGATCGCGCGGGCGATCGTGGGGAGCCCGTCGGTGCTGTTCGCCGACGAGCCGACCGGAGCGCTCGACTCCACGACCGGCGAGCGCATCCTCGAGCTGCTCACCTCGATCGCCGATTCCGGGACCGCGGTCGTGATCATCACGCACGACGGGCACATCGCCGAGCGCACGCAGCGGCAGGTCAGCATCCATGACGGACGCATCGTGAGCGACACGGGTGCGCGCGAGCGGGACGAGGTCGCGGCATGAGGCGCAGGGGGGAGCGGATGCCGCGGCTCAGCGTCGGCGACAGCATCCGCACCGCGCTCATCGGGCCGCGCAGCCGCAAGATGCGCACGGCCCTGTCGGCGCTCGGAGTGGCGGTCGGCATCGCGGCGCTCACGGCCATCACCGGCATCGCCGCGTCGAATCAGGCGGAGCTCCTGGCGAAGCTCGACGCGCTCGGGGCGAACATGATCGTGGTGCAGCCCGGATACGGGCCGGACAACAAACCGGTCGCGCTGCCCGCATCGGCAGCCGGGATGATCGAGCGGGTCGACGGCGTCGAGGAGGTCGGGGTGCTCGAGAAGGTGCCGGACGGCACCGGGGTGTACCGCAACGACCTCATGCCGAAGAGTCAGGGCAACGGGCTGACCGCGTATGCCGCGAGCCCCGACTTCCTGTCGTCGGTCGAGGGGTCGGTGGCGAAGGGCGCCTGGTTCGACGAGACCGACCGTTCGCTGCCGGTGACCGTGCTCGGAGCGGCGGCCGCTGCGCGGATGGGCATCACGGAACCGGGGGTGCGGGTGTGGATCGGGGAGCAGTGGTACACCGTGATCGGGATCCTCGACTCGGCCGGTCTCGCCGAGTCGATCGACGCGAGCGCCTTCCTCGGCGACCACTGGGCGGCTGAGCACGTGTCGGCGAAGGGGGACGACACGATCGCCTCGATCTACGTGCGGATGGCCGATGGCGACACCGGGGAGAAGATCCGCGACGCGATCGCCCGTGCGGCGAATCCGTCGTCCCCGTACGTGCAGGTGACCGGGCTCGGCGACCTCGCCGGCGCACGGGACACCGCGGATGACTCGCTGTCCGGCCTCGCGGTCGGTCTCGCCGCGATCGCTCTGCTGGTCGGAGGGATCGGCATCGCCAACACCATGGTGGTGGCGGTGCTGGAGCGGCGCGGCGAGATCGGACTCCGGCGGGCGCTCGGCGCGCGTTCGGGGCAGATCGCGGGTCAGTTCGTGGCGGAGGCGATCGTGCTCGGCGGCCTGGGGGGCATCGCCGGGGTGATCTGCGGGGCGCTCGGCGTCGTCGCTTATGCCTCGATCCAGGGGCAGGCGGTGACGATCCCCCTGGTGGTGCTCGTCGGCGGCCCCGTCGTGGCGCTGGTGGTCGGAGTGATCGCGGGTCTGTACCCCGCGGTGAGCGCGGCACGGCTGTCGCCCACCGCGGCCCTGCGGACGGTCTGACCGGGCTCCGGACCCGTCCGCGCTCACGGGCGTAGCCTGTGGCCGTGGACGGGTTCGCGGCGGTCGACTTCGGATTCGCGCGCGAGGTCCTGCAGAGGGGCATCGCGGCGCTGTACCTCGTCGCGTTCGTGTCGAGCCTCAACCAGTTCCGTCCGCTCCTCGGAGAGCACGGGCTGCTCCCCGCACCGGAGCTCCTCGAGTGGGTCGGCGCGAATCGGGCGCGGCGACGGATGCTGCATCCGACGCTGTTCACCCGCATCCGCTACACCGACCGCCGCCTCATGCTGCTGTGCGTCGCCGGGATCATGGTGGCAGCCGTCCTCGTCGTCGGCATCCCGCAGTGGGGGCCGCCGTGGGTGTCGATGCTGTGCTTCCTGGCGCTGTGGCTCGGCTACATGTCGATCGTCAGCATCGGGCAGACCTTCTACTCGTTCGGGTGGGAGATGCTGCTGCTGGAGGGCGGGTTCCTCGCGGCGTTCCTCGGCTCGAACGACCAGCCGCCGCCCACGGTCGTGATCGTGCTGTTCTGGTGGCTGCTCTTCCGGCTGGAGTTCGGTGCCGGGATGATCAAGATCCGCGGCGGACGCGAGTGGCGCGACCTGACCGCCCTGATGTACCACCACGAGACGCAGCCGATGCCGGGACCACTCAGTCGGCAGGCGCACCTGCTGCCGGGCTGGTTCCATCGGGCCGAGGTCGTGGCCAATCACGTCGCGCAGCTGGTGGTGCCGTTCTTCCTCTTCGCGCCGCTGCTGTCGCTGTGGGTGCCCGGGCCGGTGCCGCAGATCGTCGGCGCCGTCGCGGCATCCGTCGTGATCCTCACGCAGGCGTGGCTCGTCCTGACGGGCAACTTCGCCTGGCTGAACGCGGCGACCATGATCGTCGCCTTCTCCGCGATCGGACTGCCCTCGGGCGACGAGCGTGAGGGTGCGTTCCCGCTGTACTGGGTCGTGATCACGTCGGCTGTCGGGCTGCTCTACGTCGTGGTGAGCGTGCCGGCCCTGCGCAACCTCTTCGCCCGACGGCAGCTCATGAACGCGAGCTTCAACCGCTGGCAACTCGGCAATGCGTACGGCGCCTTCGGCACGGTCACGAAGGAGCGGATCGAGATCGTCGTCGAGGGTTCGGTCGACGAGGAGGGGAGGGAGTGGCGCGAGTACGAGTTCCGGGGCAAGCCCGGTGAGGTGCGCCGGCTGCCGCGACAGTTCGCGCCGTATCACCTGCGCCTCGACTGGCTGATGTGGTTCCTGCCGCTCGGGCGCTCGCTGGATGACTGGTTCACCGCGTTCCTGGTGCGGTTGCTGGAGGCGGACGCTCCGACGCTCGCGCTGCTGAGGGTCGATCCGTTCGACGGCGAGCGGCCCCGGTGGGTGCGTGCCGTGTCCTACCGATACCGGTTCGCCACCCGTGCCGAGAAGCGCGTCGATGGGGCGATCTGGGTGCGCACGGGTCGCCGTGAGGTGCTCGGGCCGTTCGGGCTGCGGTGAGGTGGCCGTACGGCGCGACGTTTAAGAGTCGCTTTCACCGAGCCGGTCGATGCTGATCTCGACCTCTCGTAAGTCGTCGCGCATCCGCGCGACCGAGTCGGGGGAGAATCGCCGCACCTGCATCGTGAGGATGACCTCGGCCTGAAAGTCCGTCAGTCCGCAAGCATCGGCCAGTGCCCGCACGGTGTCGCCGTCGGCTGGCGGCGGGGCCGAACAGATCTCGATCACTCGCGCGGCATTCTCCGTCGCGAAGAGCATGGCGCTGATCATCTGCTGGCGGCCGACGAGGTTCCTGAGCTCTTCCATGACACGACCACTCTAGGGAGCTGGGGGGATCTGGAGAAGCGCCTCGCGCCGAGCGCGGCGAAACGCCCCGGCCGGGTCGAGTGACCCGGTCGGAGCGTCCCGTCTCGCTGGGCGAAGATCAGCTGACCTTCTTCCGGTAGGAGATGATCGCGAAGACGTAGGCGACCACGAGGATGCCGACGCACCAGGCGAGGGCGACCCAGATGTCGTTGCCGACGGGCTTCTCGGCGAACAGCGCCTGGATGGTGTTCACGATCGAGGTGACGGGCTGGTTGTCGGCGAACCACTGCACCGGCGCCGGCATCGTGTCGGTCGGCACGAACGCCGAGCTGATGAACGGCAGGAAGATCAGCGGGTACGAGAACGCGCTCGCGCCGTCGACGGTCTTGGCGTTCAGGCCCGCGATGATCGCCAGCCAGGTGAGTGCCAGGGTGAACAGCATCAGGATGCCGATCACGGCGAGCCAGGCCCAGAAGCTCGCTCCGGTGCGGAAGCCCATGAGGAATCCGACGCCGAAGATGATCGCCAGGGTGATGGCGTTCGCCGTCAGCGACGTGAGCACGTGCGCCCACAGGACACTCGATCGGGCGATCGGCATGGAGTGGAACCGCTCGAAGATGCCGCTCTGCATGTCGGTGAACAGCCGGAACGCCGTGTAGGCGATACCGGATGCGATCGCGATGAGCAGGATGCCGGGGAGCAGGTAGTTCACGTAGTTCTCGGTGCCGGTGCTCTGCTGGAGTGCACCGCCGAAGACGTACACGAACAGGAGCATCAGCGCGATCGGGGTGACTGCCGTGGTGATGATCGTGTCGGGGCTGCGGAAGATGTGCCGCATGGAGCGGCCGGTGAGTGTCGCCGTGTCGGCGGCGAAGTGCGTGGTCATGCTGCGTCCTCCTTCTTTTCCGAGGCCTTGGGGCCGATGAGGGTGAGGAAGATCTCCTCGAGGGTGGGCTGCTTCTCGACGTACTCGACCTTCGCGGCCGGGAGCAGCTTCTTCAGGTCGGCGAGGGTGCCGTTGGCGATGATGCGGCCCTCGTGCAGGATGGCGATGCGGTCGGCCAGCTGCTCCGCCTCATCGAGGTACTGCGTGGTGAGCAGCACGGTCGTGCCGGTGTGCGCCAGCTCCTTGACCACGTCCCACACCTCGATGCGGGCTTCGGGGTCGAGGCCCGTGGTCGGCTCGTCGAGATAGATGACCTCGGGGTGTCCGACCAGGCTCATGGCGATGTCGAGCCGACGACGCATGCCGCCGGAGTAGGTGCCGACCTTGCGTGCGCCGGCATCCGTCAGGCGGAAGGTCGCCAGCAGGTCGTCGGCGACCTTGCCGGCGTCGGGCAGGTGCCGCAGCTTCGCGACGAGCACGAGGTTCTCGCGTCCGGTGAGGATCTCGTCGACGGCGGCGAACTGCCCCGTGAGGCTGATGCGCTCACGGACGCCGACCGGGTCGGTGGCGACATCCACACCCTGCACGGTCGCCGTCCCGGCATCCGACTTCAGGAGGGTGGACAGGATCCGCACGATCGTCGTCTTGCCGGCGCCGTTCGAGCCGAGGAGGGCGAAGATGCTGCCCTTCTCGACCTCGAAGTCGACGCCGCGCAGCACGTGCAGATCCTTGTACGACTTCTCGATGCCCCGCACCGAGATGGCGGTGTTCGTCATGATTCGTTCTCCTTCTTCTTCGCGTCGTCGAATGCCTTGATGAGGCGTGCGCGCTCCTTGTCGATCCACTGCGTTCCGCCGTATGCGCGGGCGTACTCCTCGGCGTACTCGACGGGGTCGTCGCCGACGATCGAGCTCACCGGGGTTCCGTCGAGCGCAGCGCGCTCCCACAGGTCGGCGAGGTCGAGGAACATCGTGACGATGGTGTCGCCGTCGGTGATGCCGCCGTAGTACATGTAGTACCGGTACTGGGCGTTGGCGACCTCGCGGTAGGGCGAGGGGAGCGCGTCGATGCGGGCCTTCGCCTGCTTGTACTGCTTCTTCTGCTCGAGCGATCCGGTGAGCGCTTCGATCCACTTTGCGGCCATGATCAGTTCTCCTCGTTGTTCGTGTTCTTGCTGTCGGTGTTGTTCGTGTTCAGCTGTTCGATGTGCGTCCTGAGGAAGCTCCAGGTGTTCCAGAACTCCTCGAGCTCCTGCGTGCCCTGCGCGTTGAGGGTGTACACCTTGCGGGGCGGGCCCTTCTCGCTCGGCACCTTCTCGACGTCGACCAGGCTCTTCTGCTCGATGCGTACGAGCAGGGCATAGATCGTGCCCTCGGCGATGTCGGTGAATCCGTGGTCGCGGATCCGCGTGGTGATCTCGTACCCGTACGCCGGCTGCTCGGCGAGGAGGGCCAGAACGATGCCCTCCAGAGTGCCCTTGAGCATCTCGGTCATCTGCTTGCCCATCGGTCTCTCCTCTCCTTCTCGGTTGAGTACTCAGTGTTGCTGGGTACCGGTACAAAGTAACACTGAGTACTGGTACTTAGCAACACCGAATACCGAACGTTTTTTCAGAGATGTACCGAGACCCCGGGTCTACGCCGAGACCCCGCGCTGTGTGCGGCGGCAGCGCGGGGTCTCGGTGGAAAAGCGGGTCTCGGCGGAATGGCGGATCGGCGCGGGGTGCGCGAGCGCGAACGACCGCGACCGCGCGCTCAGGTGCGCAGGTACGCGAGCACGGCGAGTACGCGCCGATGGCCGCTGTCGCTGGAGGCGAGGCCGAGCTTGCCGAAGATGTTGCCGATGTGCTTGCTCACCGCGGTCTCGGTGACGAACAGCCGCCCGGCGATGGTGGCGTTGTCGAGTCCCTCCGCCATGAGGCCCAGCACCTCGCGCTCGCGGGGTGTGAGCGTCTGCACCGGGTCGTCGGCGCGGCGGCGGCTCATCAGCTGCGAGATGACCTCGGGATCCATCACCGTGCCGCCGGCGGCCACGCGGTGCAGCGCATCGACGAACGACGCGACCTTGCCGACACGCTCCTTGAGCAGGTAGCCGAGGCCGTCGGCGCCGGCCGCCAGGAGCTCGCCCGCGTATCGATCCTCGACGTACGCCGACAGCACGAGCACCGGGAACCCGGGGCGGCGGGCGCGGGCTTCGGCCGCGGCCTTCAACCCCTCGCTCGTGAAGGTGGGCGGCATCCGCACATCGACCACCGCCGCGTCCGCCTGATCGAGGAGGTCGAGGAAGGCCTCGGCGTTGTCGACGGCCGCCACGACCTCGAATCCCTCGCTGCGCAGCAGCAGCGCCAGACCCTCCCGCAACAGGGTGTCGTCTTCGGCGATCACGATCCGCATGGCAGCTCCGCTCTCAGGGTGGTGGGTCCGCCGGCGGGACTCGTGAGGTTCAGTGTCCCCTCGAAGGCTTCGATGCGACGACGGATTCCGGCGACCCCGCCACCGGGACGCTCGACCGCGCCGCCCACGCCGTCATCCTCGACCGTGATGAGCAGGAGTTCGCCCTCGCGCTCGACCCGCACTGCCGCCCGCGTCGCCTCGCTGTACTTGCTGACGTTCGTGAGCGCCTCGGCGACGACGAAGTAGCTGGCGGACTCGACGGCCGCCGGCACGCGCCCCACCTGGGTCGTCTCGATCGTGCACGGCACGACGCTGCGCCCGGCGAGGGATGCCAGCGCCCCCTCGAGTCCGAGCTCGTCGAGGATCGGCGGATAGATGTCGTGCACCGTGCGGCGGAGTCCCGCGAGTGCATCGGTCGCGGCATCCTGCGCTCGCCGGAGAGGCTCGAGCACGTCGCCTCCGGTCTCCTGAGCACGCTCCGCGATCCCGAGCATCATGACCACGTTGACCAGGCGATTCTGCGCGCCGTCGTGCAGGTCGCGTTCGATGCGGCGGAGCTCGGCCGCATGCGCGTCGAGCGCGGCGGCGCGACTGAGGGTCAGGGCGTCGACGCGGGCGGCGAGGCGGGACTTCTCCGGTGTCGCGAGCAGCTTCGCCGAGACGAACGACACCAGGCGTGCGACGGCGGGGATCAGGAAGACCGAGAGGGCGGCGTAGACCGCCGCGAGCAGCGGCATCGTGGCCGCGAGTTCCCAGGACGTGACGGGGTAGACCGAACCGACGGGGTCATCGGCGGGGGCGAACTGCCAGTAGTAGGTGATGGCGAGGGTGTTGACCGCCGCGACGGGCAGCGAGATCGTCAGCAGTGAGACGAACAGCACGGGGAGCCCCTGCACCGCGAGCCACAGGACGTCGCGGCCGGTGGTGCGCGAGAACGCGAAGCGCAGACGGTCCTCGATGGTCGACGAGGGCGGAAGCGCACGGCCGATCGGCGCCAGCTCCTCGCCGCGGTAGGCGCCGACCCGGCGGCGGCTGAGATCCGTCCACCGGTGCAGGCTCTGCACGGCCTCGGGCATCAGCAGCACACCGCCGGTGATGATCATGAAGGGGAGCAGGACGATTCCCAGGCAGAGGAACACCACGGACGCGATCGACACCACCGCCTCGACGGCCAGGTATCCCCATGCGCGCAGCCAGCGCCGCATCCGTCCGTCCTTCACTCCCACAGTCTGCCCGAGCGGCCCGGGCGGCGCGGTATAGCCAGCACCACCATCGATGCGGCAGAGAGCGGGATGGGATGCCGCGCCGGCCGTCCCTAGCGTCGAAGCATGACCTCCACACCACTTGCTCCCGCCGTCGATGCGGGGCCTTCCGAGGCGCTGCGCCTGCAGTCCGTCGTCAAGACCTACGGCGCAGGCAGCAACCGCGTCACCGCTCTGCGCGGTGTCAACCTCGCCATCGCGAAGGGCACGTTCACCGCGATCATGGGTCCGTCCGGCTCGGGTAAGAGCACGCTGCTGCACAGCGCCGCCGGACTCGACCGGCCGAGCAGTGGCTCCGTGCACCTGGGCGGCACGGAGATCTCGGGGCTCAAGGCCCGTCAGCTCACCGCGTTCCGCCGCGATCACGTGGGCTTCGTCTTCCAGGCGTACAACCTGCTGCCGGCCCTGAACGTCGAGGACAACATCACGCTGCCGCTGCGCCTCGGCGGCCGTCGGCTCGAGCCGCAGTGGCTCGACTTCCTGCTCCACGCGGTCGGCCTGAGCGAGTTCCGGCGGCGTCGTCCCTCCGAGCTCTCCGGCGGTCAGCAGCAGCGCGTGGCGATCGCCCGTGCGCTGATCACCCGTCCGCACGTGGTGTTCGGCGACGAGCCGACCGGCGCACTCGACTCCCGCGCCGGGAAGCAGGTCCTCGACCTGCTCGCCCACACGGCGAGAGAACTGAACCAGACGGTCGTGGTCGTGACGCACGATCCGGTTGTGGCGTCGCACGCCGACCGCGTGATCTTCCTCGCCGACGGGGCGTTCGCCGGATACCTCGACGGCGCCGACCCCGCGCAGATCAACGAGCGCATGAGCGCCCTCGGGGAGTGGTGATGGCCGGGCAGCTGGGTATCGGCCGGCTCGTCCGTGCAGATCTGCGCCACCACCGGGGGAGCTTCGTCGGCGTCGCGGTCGCGGTGTTCGTCGCGAGCGCGCTGGTGACCGGCCTCGGCGTCCTCGTCGAATCCGGCATGCGCGGCGGCCTGGCCCCCGAGCGCTATGCGGCGGTCGACGTCGTGGTCGGCGCGCCGCAGCAGGTGGATGCGCCGGAAGATCTGCCGGTGCCGCTCCGGGAGCGCGTGCCTCTGCCGGACGAGGCGCCGCGTGACGTCGCCGCCGTCCCGGGCGTCGACCGCGTCGTGATCGACGTGACGGTCCCGCTCGCCGTGCAGGGGACGGATGCCGGTGCGGGGGAGTCCGCCCCGGTCGAGGCCCACCCGTGGGCGGCCACCGCGCTGACGGGCTTCGAGCTGCGCGAGGGGCGGGAGCCCGCGGCAGCCGACGAGGTGGTCGTCGCCGTGGGTGCCGGTCACGCCGTGGGAGACACGGTCGTGCTCGCGCATGGCGGCATCCCGTCGGAGTACCGGGTGGTCGGAGAGGTCGCGGCGCCCGTCGCTCCCACCAGAGCGACGCCGGTGTTCCTGACCGAGCAGCGGATCCACGAGCTCGATCCGCACGACGGCGCCGCGCAGGCGATCGGCGTGTTCACCGCGGATCCGGAGCGGACGGCGACCGCGATCGAGGAGGCTTTCCCCGGGCTGATCGCCCGCACGGGCGACGGCCGCGGCGACATCGAGTTCCTCGACTCCGGGGCAGCACGGTCCACACTCGTCGCCATCGGCAGCGCCTTCGTCGGCACGTGCATCCTCGTCGCGATGTTCATCGTGGCGGGCACGCTGTCGCTTTCGGTGCAGTCGCGGCGTCGCGACTACGCACTGCTGCGGGCCGTCGGAGCGAGTCCTGCTCAGGTGCATTCGCTCGTCGCCCGCGAGGTGCTGACGGTCGCAGCGGCCGCCGTGCTGCTCGGCATCGTCCCCGGCTACCTCCTCTCAGGCATGCTGCAGTCCGCGTTCGTGGCCGGCGGTGTGATCCCGGGCGACTTCGCTCTGGCGGTGGGCCCGCTTCCCGCGGTGGACGCGGTGCTGCTCGTGCTCGCGTCGGCCTGGGGTGCGGCCCGTATCGCCGCCGCTCGCGTCGCGAAGCTCGATCCGGTCGAGGCGCTGCGCGAGTCGGCGACGGGTGCACCCGCGATCGGTCTGCCGCGCATCATCACCGGGCTCATCCTGGCGGGCGCGGGTGTCTCCGTCTCGACCGTGCCTCTCGTCGTTCGCGGCCAGCTGGCTGCGGGCGCAGCTGCGGGTGCGGCCATGCTGCTGATCATCGCGCTCGCCGTGCTCGGCCCGTGGCTGGTGGCGTTGAGCGTGGGCGCGGTCGGCGCGGTACTGCGTCGGCTGTCCTCCGCGGGGTTCCTCGCCTCGGCCAACGCCGCGGCGAACAGCCGACGCCTGGCGTCTGCGATCCTTCCCATCGCCCTCGGCATCGGGCTCGGGCTCGTGCAGATCGGGGCGCCGTCGATCATCGCCGCGGAGGCGGCGACGCAGGCGAGCGCCGGAGTCATCGCCGACCTTCGCGTGACGGCGCCGACCGGGCTCGCGTCCGAGGCCATCGACGTGATCCGCTCGACCCCGGGGGTGACGGAGGCGTCCGGCGTCGCGATGAGCACCGCGGTGCTCGACTCCCACGACCTCGAGGGGAAGCTGGAGAGGGCGGAGCACGTGCTGCAGGGTATCGATCCGGATGAGGTGGGGAACAGTCTCGACCTGCGGGTACGAGAGGGATCACTCACCGAGCTCGACGGTGTGACGACGGTGGCCGTGAGCACGGATGCGACGCAGTCGCTGGGCGTGGACCTCGGCGACACGGTCACCGGGCACCTCGGCGACGGCTCTCCGCTGCAGGCGACGGTGGTCGCGGTGTACGAACGCGGGCTCGGCTTCGGCGATCTCACCATGGCCGCCGATGCGGTCCGGGCGCACACCACGGCGGGCCTCGATGCGTTCGCGCTCGTGGCGGTCGCTGACGGTGCCGCGGACGATGTGCGCGCCGCTCTGAGCGAGCTCGGCCTCGTCGTCACCGACGGGTCGGGCCAGAAGGCCGCAGGGGCCGGAGCGCAGTCGCAGCAGGGGTGGGTGAATCTCATCGCCCTGCTCGTGATCCTCGGCTACATCGCGATCGCCGTCGTCAACACGCTCGTGATGGCGACGGGCGAGCGGTCTCGTGAGCTGGCGCTGCTGCAGCTGATCGGCTCCTCCCGCGGTCAGGTGCGCGCGATGATGCGGATCGAGGCCGTGCTCGTTGCGGTCGTCGCGATGGTGTTCGGCGTCGTGGTCGCGATCCCTCCGCTCATCGGAGTGAGCATGGGTATCTCGGGGCAGCCGGTGCCTGCCCTCCCCGTGGCCGGGTCGCTCGCCATCATCCTGTCGATGGGTGCGCTGGCCCTCGTCGCCCTCTGGATCGGGACGACGGCGACCATGCGCACCCGTCCGATCGACGAGATCGGCTCCCGCCAGTAGCGCCGCCCAGACCCCGGGTGCGCGCCGAGACCCCCTGTTTCCGAGGCCGGGAGCAGGGGGTCTCGACCCTAGCCAGGGTTTCAGCGGCCAGCATGCTCTGTGCCACGATCGCCATGGTCGTCTTCGCGGGCTTCTGTTACTCTCTTTACAGCGCTTTATTCATATCTAATAAAGCGCTGTAAACTACCTAAGCGAGTGGTGACATGGACAGCGTGCTGAACCCTTACACGCCGAATGCGGGAGCGTCGCCAGACATTGTCGTCGGACGTGATGAACAGACCAAGGCGTTCAAGACCCTCCTCCAGCGTCTCGCGCGAGGCAAGACCCATCAGTCCATGATCATCACGGGGCTGCGTGGCGTCGGGAAGACCGTCCTCCTGAACGAGTTCGGCGACATCGCCCGAGCCGAACGGTGGGAGGTGCTGGAGATCGAGGCGAGCAAGCACGACGACACTCGCTTTCGGCAGACGATGGCATCCCTCCTGAAGGCGGCACTTCTCAGGCTCTCGCCACGCGCGAAATGGACGGATCGAGCCCGTCGGGCTGCTGCCGTCGTCACCTCGTTTGCGCTCTCCGTAGATCAGCAGGGCGCGTGGTCCTTGTCCTGGGATATCGAGCCTGAAGAAGGCTTCGCTGATCACGGCGACCTGGGCATGGATCTGACCGACGTTCTCGTCGCGATTGGCGAGATCGCTCAGGAGCGTGAACGGGGAATCGCCATCCTGATCGACGAGGTCCAGTTCCTCAGCACGCGGCAGCTCGAGGCCCTCATTCAGGCCGTGCACAAGACCGTGCAGCGGAAACTGCCGATCACCTTCGTAGGAGCAGGGCTGCCGCAGATCGCAGAACTGGCAGGCGATGCCAAGTCCTACGCCGAACGTCTTTTCCAGTTTCCGAAGATCGACTCGCTCAACGAGCCTGACGCGCGTCAGGCGCTGATCGAACCGTCCCGGGCGGAAGGGGTGACCTTCGAGAGCGACGCCATCACTCTCGCGCTCGAGATCTCCCAGGGGTATCCGTACTTCATTCAAGAGCTCGGGTTCCAGGTGTGGGAGATCGCGGAAGGCTCTCCGATCACTCGAGTCGACATCGAGACCGCTCGGGAGGGCTACGAGGCCAAGCTCGACAGCTCGTTCTTCAGGGTCAGACTCGACCGCGCAACGCCGCTCCAGACGGCCTACATGCGTGCCATGGCTGAGCTTGGCCCTGCGGCTCAGAAGGCTTCAGATGTCGCCAAGGTCATGGGGCGGGAATCGACTCAGCTTGGCCCCACTCGAGCCGAACTCATCGACATGGGTCTTCTCTACACGCCAGAGCACGGCTACGCCGCATTCACCGTCCCCGACTTCGACAAGTTCATGATGCGCGCAGTACCTACTTTGGTCGTTCCTGAACTGCAGAAGCGAACTCGAAAGAAGAAGCAGGACTGAGATCCGCTCGCCCTATCGGGCGGCGTGACGGTGAATCAGTGGCAGTATGACCTGCCTCGACCTTTCGGCCGCCGATCGATCAGGCGCGCGCGAGGTCTACCTCCGGCGATCGTCCCGGCCCATGCCCCGTCGCCGCCACGGTCCGGTGATCCGCGCCCAGAAGCTCCGAGGCGCATCCTCGGCGTCGGACGGGGCGGGCAGCGCGACGGCGAACTGCACGAACTCCTCGGCGCCGTGATGCACCACCCGGTAGAGCGCGGTGCCGATCAGCACACCGAGCGCGATCGACATGACGGAGATGAGGGCGGTGGCGAAGTCGGCGAGGCCGTTGTCGGTGGCGACGGCCTCGGTGAGCCCGACCAGTCCGGCGGCACCGGGCACCAGCAGCCAGAACGCCGGAAGGAACGTCAGCTGCGACGGAGCGCCGTGACGGAGACCGGCGATCCAGAACACGACCGGAGTGACGGCGACGGCGCCGATGAACCCGCCGACGGTCGGGTCGATGAACTCGGTGCCCGCCCACTGGCCGACGTACGCGACGACCAGTGCGAGCAGCACCCAGCCGAAGGTCGAGGGCGGCGCGGAGAAATGCAAGTAGTTGCCGAGGGCGAAGATCAGGATGCCGATGGCGGGAACCCACCACGGCAGGAACGACGACGCGTCGAGCGGTTCGTAGGAATGCGACTCCACCCCCACGACTGCACCCGCGGCCAGGATGCCGAAGGCGAGCAGGGCGAGCTGCACGAAGCCGTAGACGAGTCGCGAGGCGCCGGAGATCATCTGCCCCGCGGCGAGCTCGACGGTCGCGGTCGTCAGCACACCGCCGGGGAGGAACGTCACCAGCGGCGCGATGAGCAGACGAATCGGGTCGCCGATCTCGATCACCTCGGCCAGGAGGAAGACCGCCGCCGCGCACACGAACGCCGCGGCGATGGGCAGGATCAGCTGCAGGGTGGGCGAGCGCACGAGCTTCAGCAGGCCGATCCCGAAGCCGAGGATGAACGCGACGATCACTCCCTGCCAGGTCGGGGCGAGCAGCAGCGCGAGACCGGTGGTGAGGATGGCGTGCCCGAGCGTGCGGGTGAACCAGCCGAGCCGCGGCTTCATCGCGCCGATCTCGTTCAGTCGTCGGATGCCGTCGATCGGCGGGACGGCCCCGGCTCGCGCCCGGCCGATCAGCTCGTACAGTGCGGCGATCTGGTCGAAGCGGAACGACGCGTTCGTCGCGGAGCGGATCGCGACCCGGGACTCGTCCGACTCCCCCGTCTCCACGATGATGATCGTCGGCAGCACCACGAAGTCGGTGTCGTCGCCGCCGTTCGCCCGCGCGACGTCGGTGATGGTGTCGCGGATGCGGTCGACCGACTCGGCGGACGCGTTCATCCCCTGCGCCAGCCCGAGCAGGAACTGGCGCAGGGCGGAGCGGTCGACGACCTCGGTCATGTCACGCGAACAGGAACGACAGCGTCACCCCGACGATGATGGCGACGCCGATGTACACGAGGTTCGGCAGCTGGAACGAGTGGTCGAAGACGAACTTGCCCATCTTCGTCGTCCCGGTCTGGTCGAACGCCACCGTGGCGACCTGGCTGCCGTTGGCCGGCAGCGTGTAGATGCCCATGGTCGCGGGCCAGAGTCCGACGAGGAGCGATGCCGGCAGTCCGATCGTGATGCCGATCGGCACGATGGCGTTCGTGGCACTCGACTGGCTCGTCGTGAGCATCGCGACCGCGAACAGCGCGAGCGCGAACAGGAGCGCGCCGAGGAACGCCGACGATCCGGAGACCACCGAGCCGAGCCCATCGACGATGAGCTTCTGGTTCGCCGCGACGAAGGTGTTGGCGAGCCACGCGATACCGAAGAGGGCGATGGCTCCGACGATGCCGGCGGGGAAGGTGGGCTGCTTGGGGACGTCGGCCGCCTTCACCTTGCAGAAGACGAAGATCAGGGCGGCGATGATGCCCATCGTCACCTCGATGATGACCGTGACGCTGAGCCGCACCGGGTCGCCCGCATCGTCGGTGCCGATCACCGGACGCAGGTTCTCGAACAGGCCGAAGAACACGATCACCGCGACGCCCGCGAGGAACAGTGCGGCGGACAGCACGGCGGTCGGCGCGAGCTTGTTCTCGTGGGCATCCACCGTCGGCGGCTTGATCTGGTGGTCGGCCAGGCGGCGCTGGAACTCCGGGTCTTCCTCGAGATCCTTGCCGTGGCGCATCATGACGAGCGCGGCGACGAAGAGACCGGCGATGGAGGCCGGCCACATGATGAGCAGCAGTCCGCCGAGGTCGACGCCCTGCGGAGCGAGCAGCACCACCATCGAGGCGGTGGCGGCGGAGACGGGCGAGCACAGGATGCCGACCTGCGAGGCGACGGCCGAGACCGAGAGCGCCCGCTCCGGACGGATCTTCTGCTGGTAGGAGACGTCGTAGATCACGGGCAGCAGCGGGTAGAAGATGTTGCCCGTGCCGGCGCCGACCGTGAAGAGGAACGACATGGCCGGAGCGAGGAACACCACGGATTTCGGCTTGCGGCGGATGACCTTCGCGGCGACCGACACCATCCAGTCGATGCCGCCCGCCGCCTGCATGGTCGACGCCGCGGTGATCACGGTGATGACGATGAAGACCGCGTCGACCGGAGCGTTGCCCGGTGCCTCGCCGAAGAAGAAGATGAGGATGGCGACGCCGACCAGTCCCCAGACGCCCAGGCCGATCCCGCTCGTGCGGGTGCCCATGTAGATGGCGCCGATGACGATGATCAGCTGCGCGATGAGGATCCACACGTTGTCGTTCATGACGACGGTCCCTTCACGATCGGGGCGTTCCCGGTGAGCACGGTCGTGGGCAGCTCGGTCTCGACGATCTTCCCGTCGATGGCCTCGACCCGTAGCGCGAGCGCGTTCTCGACCGGGCTGATCGCGGTGACGAACTCGGAGTTCTCGAAGTGCAGCGACTGCAGGTTGCCGACCGCGTAGCCGGTGGAGAGCTCGCCGCTCAGCAGGGACGCGTGGAAGAGCGGGCGGCGCTGGTCCTCGGCGTCGTAGTGCGGGCAGAAGCTGCCGTGCAGGAACCCGAGTCCCTCCGGCAGGACCTGGAGGGTCGGGCCGTAGCTGTCGGTGGTGCCGCCCTCGAACCAGCAGATGCCGCCGGCGCTGCCGCCCGTGAAGACGACGTTCGAGTCGGGGTCCTCCCACATCTCGCGCATGATCTCGTCGAGGCCCTGGCGCTTCCAGACGTCGAGCATGTTCGCCGTATTGCCGCCGCCGACGTGGATCACGTCGAAGCCCTTCACGTAGCCCGCGAGATCGTCCACCGCCCGATGGAAGAGCGGCAGGTGGTGCGGCGCGCAGCGGTCGGAATCGTAGGTGGAGTAGAAGCTCACGATGTACGCGGCGTCATCGCCGGTCGCTGTGCCGACGAAGAGCACCCGGGGGCGCTCCTTGCCCGTGAGTTCGAGGATGTAATCGTGCGTCGGATCGTTCCGCCGCTCCATCATGGCCTTGCCGGCCCCGGTTGCCACCACGTGAGACATGCCCCCACCTCTCGACGACTGCGAATGCGCTCAACCTACTGGTGCGCCGCAGGCGGCGTCCAGAGCGAGTTCGCCCCGCGCGGGTGAGGGACGCGGTGGCTGTCAGCCGTTCAGGCGCGCCGTCGCGACCAGGCCCTCGAGCAGTGCGGTGGTGCGTGCGCGCGGTCCTTCGGGACGGATGCCGAGGGCGCCCGCGAGCTCGAGCGCGAGGACGGCGTGACCGGTCGTGTTCGGGTGGAACGGGTCGTTCATCAGCCCCCACGGCACCCCGCCGGCACCGAGCTCGGCGAAGCGGGCGTACTGATCCACGAGGATCACGTCCTCGCTCGCCGCGACCTCGCGCACGGCGTCGGCGAACTCGCCGATCCGGGCGCGCTCCGGAGCGTTGCGCACATCGATCGCGGGCGGCGTCTGCAGCACCGGGACGGCGCCGATGGCCCGCACGCGGGCCACGAACTCCCGCAGCGACGCGGCGTAGTCGGACGCGGAGATGACCTCGCGCGGCCCGCCGTCCGAGGCGTCGTTCGTGCCGATCATGAGCGTCACGACATCGGGGTTCCAGTCCGCGACGCGGCGGTCCCAGTCGTCGAGGAGGTCGACGATGCGGTTGCCGCTGATGGCCGTGTTCAGCACGATGTCGCGCACGCGTTCCAGCTCGCCGCGGATCAGCTCGTGCAGGTGCTCCGGATAGCTGCGACCACCCTGGGTGTGCACGAGGCCGTGGGTGATGGAGTCGCCCGTGATGATCCAGTTCCGCGGCGCGGGGTCCGCGAGTGCGGCGGCGATGCGGCGGAGGTCGGAGACGGCGGATGCGGTGGCGGGGGATTCGGCGTTCGACACGGCTCCGAGCCTAGTGGCCGCGGTGCTTCTGCCGACGTATGCCGGAACGTCGATATGCGTGCAGAGATGGGCGCGGGCGATGGGGAAGACGGCGGGTACTGTCGGTTCCTCATTGCCCGCGGCGCGTACCGCACCGCAGGCACCTCACAACTCATCACGTCGGCCACGGGGTCCACCCGGGGGCTGATCGAGGTACCCAAAATGAAGCTCTCCACACCGCCCGAGGCCGTCGAACTGCCGAAGTCCTCGGTGATGATCGTGTTCGGCACCCGGCCCGAGATCGTCAAGCTCGCCCCGCTGGTGCGCTGCCTCGGCGACGCCGCGTACGTCGTCCACACCGGCCAGCACTACGACCGCGGGATGTCGGAGGTGTTCCTGCACTCGTGCGGGATCGAGCGGGTGCATCGACGGCTCCGTGTCGGCGGTCTGCCGCGGGCGGCGCAGATCGGACGTGGCGCGGAGCAGATCGCGGAGGCGATCGCGCAGGTCGAGCCGCAGTACGTCGTCGTCCAGGGGGACACGAACGCGACGATCGCCGCCGCGCTCGCCGCGAACGCCGCCGGTGTGCGGCTCGGACACGTCGAAGCAGGGCTTCGCGCCGACGACCGCCGCATGCCCGAGGAGCACAACCGGGTGATGGTCGACCACATCGCCGATGACCTGTACGCCGCGACCGAGGCCAACCGTGACAACCTCCTCGCCGAGGGCATCGACGACGACCGCATCCTCGTCACGGGCAACCCCGTCGTCGAGGCCGTCCAGATGCAGCGGGCCGCCGCCGGGCCCGACCGCGACGAGCTCGAGCGACTCGGTCTCCGGTCGGCGCACTACGTGCTCGCGACGCTGCACCGGCAGGAGAACGTCGACACCCCGGACAACCTCCTCACCACGCTGCACGCGTTCAACGAGATCGCCGCGTCGGGGTGGCCGGTGATCTTCCCCGTGCATCCGCGTACCCGGGCGATGCTGACCGCGCTCGACGCCGAGCACCTGCTGGACGGCCTGGTCTCCGAGGAGCCGTACACGTACGAGCGGTTCCTCGCCCTCGCGGCCAATGCCGCGCTGCTGGTCTCGGACTCCGGCGGCATCCAGGAGGAGGCCACGGTGCTCGGCCGCACGGTCCTCGTGGTCCGGGACTCGACCGAACGACCGGAGGCCTTGGGTTCCTTCACGCGCCTGGTCACGCCGCAGACGCTCGCGGGCGAGGCCGCCGCGGTGCTCTCCTCCGTGGAGAAGAACCTCGCCGGGCTGGTCGCCCTGCCCTCCCCGTTCGGCGATGGCCACGCGACGGAGCGCATCGCGGAGCACATCCGCTCCGCGATCACGGCCGAGGCCGCCTGATGTCCGTGTCGTCCGCCGCCCCTGCGCGCTGAGGCCGCCGTGCTCGCCATCGCCGGGACGTACTCGCTCCTCATCACCCTCGCGTTCATCGTCTACGTGATCCTGATCGTGGTCCCTTTCCTCCGCCGCACGCCCGACCCGGAAGGACCGGTCGATGCGTTCGAGTGGCACATGTTCGTGCCGTGCCGCGACGAGGAGGTCGTCATCGGGCGCACGATCCGCATGCTCCGCACCACGGTTCCGCAGGCCCATGTCTGGGTGATCGACGACGACAGCGACGACGGGACGGCGGCGATCGTGCAGGCGGCCGCCGACGCGGACGCCTTCGTGCATCTCGTGCAGCGGCGTCGGCCGGAAGCTCGGACCGGAAAGGGCGATGCGCTCAACGCCGCGTACTTCGCGATGAACGCCTTCCTCCCCGCCGGCATCGACCGGTCGCGCGTCGTCGTCTGCGTGGTCGACGCCGACGGCGAGGTGGCCGAGAACATCCTCCGGCAGGCCGCCTCCCCGAAAGCGTTCGGGGATCCCGAGGTCGGCGCGGCGCAGGTCACCGTCTACATGAAGAACCGTGATGACCGCCGGCCCGTGGCGGGTGCCGGGCGGGCGAGGAACGCCTTCGGCCGCTTCCTCATCCGGATGCAGGACATGGAGTTCCGGGGCCAGATCGCCGCGGTCCAGGCGCTTCGCGGGTGGACGCAGACGGTGGGTCTCGGAGGGAACGGCCAGTTCACGCGCCTCTCCGTCCTGGACGACATCGCCGCGCGGTCCGATCGGCCCTGGCACGGCTCCCTCCTGGAGGACTACGAGCTGGGGATCCACATCCTGCTCGCGGGGCACAAGAACCGTCATCTGCACGACACGTACGTCGCTCAGGAGGCCCTGCACGACTTCCGGAGGTTCGCGGTGCAGCGCACCCGGTGGGCGCAGGGGAACATGCAGTGCATCCGCTACATCCCCGAGATCGTCCGCTCCCGGAAGCTCTCGATCGTCGGCGTCCTCGAGGTCTGCTACTACCTGCTGCTTCCGGTCTTCCAGGTCCTCGCCTGCGTCGCAGCGGTGACCCTCCTCATCGGCGCGACCGTGGGACTCCTCACCGGGACGCTCGTCGTGCCGTTGAGCTCCCTCCTGCTCTTCGTGGTCCTGTATCTCGTGCTGGGGATCGGCCCGTTCGTCGTGTGGGGCCCGATCTACCGCCGTCACAGCGAGCCCGGGATCGGGTTCTGGCGTGCCGTCCTCTGGGGGATCGGGGTGTGGCTGTACGACTACTACGTGTACGTGGCGGGAGCTCGCGCGGTCTATCGGATCGTACGCGGACGCAACGGGTGGGCGAAGACCCGGCGCAATGATGAGGTCGACGTGGCCGGCCCGATCGCGAAGGACGCGTGAGGGGCGCGTGGGATACGGTGGGCGGGTGAGCCCTGAGTCGGATAGACGCTAGATCGCGGGTGTGAGCGCACGTCGTGCGCTCCCCGCATCCTCGTCGACCTCTCTCACCTGCCGCTCGGCGCGCTCCGGAGCGCGTGCGGCTCTGCGCGTCTGGATGCACCATGCCGTTCCTCGTCCCCGTCCTCGCTCTGGCGATCTTCGCCCAGGGCACCAGCGAGTTCATGCTCGCCGGCCTTCTCCTCCCTCTGTCCGCCGATCTCGACGTCGATCCGTCCACCGCCGGCCTCCTGACCTCCGCCTTCGCGGTCGGCATGGTCGTCGGCGCCCCGCTGATGGCCGTTTTCGCCAGCCGGTGGCGTCCGCGGTCGGCCCTCGTGCTGCTGCTCGCGGCCTTCATCACCGCGCATGTGGTCGGCGCCGTCGCGTCATCGTTCGCGCTGCTCCTCGTCACTCGGATCCTCGCCGCGCTGGCCAACGCCGGCTTCCTGGCGATCGCCCTCGCCACCGTGCGGAACGTCGTCACCCCGGCACAGACGACCCGCGCGGTCGCAGTCCTGCTCGCGGGGACGACGCTGGCGACGATCGTGGGGGTCCCCGCCGGTGCGATGCTCGCCACGGCCTTCGGCTGGCGCTCCACCTTCTGGGCCGTCGTCGTGCTGTGTCTTCCCGCCGTCGTGGCACTGCTCCTGGACCGAACGCTCGGCGCCGTTCCCCGTGCGCCGCAGGTCCATCTGCGTGGGGAGCTCGTGGAGCTGCGACGCCGCTCGGTATTGGTGGCCGTGGTGCTCGCCGTGCTCGTCAATGCGGCGACCTTCGGGGTCTTCACGTTCCTCGCCGTCATCGGGGCGGATGCCGGCATCGACGCATCCTGGATCCCGCTGCTGCTCGCCGTCTTCGGGGTCGGCGCCTTCCTGGGCGTGACGGCCACCGGGCGATGGGCCGCGCGCTTCGATCGCGCCTGGGTCGTGATCGGCTCCGTGGCGACCACCGCGGTCTGGGCGCTGTTCGGGCTCGCGGTCGGGTCGGTCCCGGCGGTCTTCGTCGGTGCGCTGATCGGCGGGATGCTGTCGTTCGCGGTCGGCTCCTCGCTGATCGCGCGCATCGTCGGCCAGGCGTCGGGGGCGCCGGTGCTCGGCGGCGCCTATGCCACGGCGGCACTGAACCTCGGGGCAGTCGGCGGCCCGGTGCTCGCCGGCATCGCGTACTCGGGCGCCGGCGCATCCGGCATCCTGTCCGTCGCGGCGATCCTCACCGCCCTCGCCGTGCCCCTTGCGTCCCTGCTGCCACGAGGATGACCGCCCCGGGCCGCGACGGATGCGAAAGACTGGGGGTATGACTTCGTCTGCACTCGACACGCTCCTGGCCCGCATCGTCGAAAGCGGTCTGCTCGAAGACCCCGTCGCCGAGAACGGCCTGGTGTACGGGCGCGCGAGCATCGACGCCGCCGGAACCGTCGTGAACGTGAACGTCGACCCCGAGCTCGAGGACGACGACGAGCACGGCGAGGATCTCGACCACGATGCCCTGATCGCGGCGCTCGCCCGCATCCTCTCGGTGAGCGAGTCTCGCTGGCGGGCCGTGATCGACGAGGTCGCGACCGACATCGACGATGCCGTCGAGGATGAGCCCGTGGTCGAGCAGATCGACCTGCGTGACGACCTCGAGGCCACCTCCGTCGTGGTGTTCGCCGATGCCGCGCTGCTCGCGTTCCTCGCGCCGAAGCAGTTCCCCGACTCGCGGATCCTCGTGCAGCTGGATGAGGAGCTGGAGGTCGAGGGCGTCGAGGTGCGGGATCTCGACGGCGTCGAGACCATCGAGTTCGACACCCTCGACGAGCTGCTCGACGAGATCAGCCGCGCCGACGAGAACTGATCGACGGCAGAAGCGGCGCGACGCCATGGTGACTCTCGCTCCCGATGCGGGCACGCGCATCGAGGACTACGCCCTTCTGAGCAACTGTCGCACGGCGGCGCTGGTCTCCACGGCGGGGAGCATCGACTGGCTGTGCCTGCCGCGGCTCGATTCGGCGTCGACGTTGGGGGCGGTGCTCGGCGACGAGTCGCACGGGCGATGGCTGCTGCGTCCGACGGATCAGGCGGCGGTGCGCACGCGGCGATACGACGGCGACACCTTCGTGCTCGTCACCCGCTGGGAGAGTCCGGATGCCGTCGCCGAGGTGCACGACTTCATGCCGATCGGACTCGACCCGGATGCGACGATCCGGCGGACCGATCTGATCCGCCGGGTCGTCGGCATCCGCGGGACGATGACCTTCGAGCAGCGTCTGAGCATCCGTTTCGACTACGCCCGGGTGATGCCCTGGGTGCGCCAGGTCGGGACGGACGCCGAACCGTGCCTGGTCGCGATGGGCGGACCGGACGCCGTCGCCCTGCGCGGTGCGGCGCTGAAGGCCGTCGATCATCAGCACCGGGGCGAGGTGACGGTTGAGGCGGGTGAGGTGCGAGACCTGCAGCTCACCTGGTTCCCCTCGCATCTCGAGGTTCCGCCGACGCTCGATGTCGAGAAGGAGATCGCCGAGACGAAGGCCTGGTGGCAGGAATGGGCGGAGCGGATCTCGCACGAGGGCCCGCATCGGGATGAGGTGGTCAGGTCGCTGCTGATCCTGCGGGCGCTCACCAACCACGAGACGGGCGGTATCGCTGCGGCGGCGACCATGGCGCTACCCGAGGAGATCGGGGGCGTGCGCAACTGGGACTACCGGTACGTCTGGCTGCGCGATGCGGCCCTCACCCTCGAGGCGTTGCTGGCCCACGGGTTCCTCGCGGTGGCGGGGCAGTGGCGCGAATGGCTGCTGCGGGCGGTCGCCGGGGACCCGGCCGACCTCCAGATCATGTACGGCCCCGCGGGAGAGCGGGACCTCCCGGAGCGCATCCTCCCCGGATTCCCGGGATACGAGGGTTCGGCACCGGTGCGGATCGGCAACGGCGCGGCGGAGCAGTACCAGGCGGATGTCGTCGGGGAGGTGCTGGTGACGCTGTCGGCAGCGCGGGCGGCGGGACTCGACGAGTCGGCCTTCTCGTGGCCGCTGGAGCGGGAGCTGGTGCGGTTCGCCTCCGAACAGATCGAGCGCCCGGATCAGGGGCTGTGGGAGATTCGCGGGGAACCGCAGCTCTTCACGCACTCACGGGTGATGATGTGGGCGGCGTTCGACCGAGCGGTGGTCGCGGTGGAGGAGTTCGGCCTCACCGGTCCCGTCGAACGGTGGCGCGGACTGCGCGACCGGATGCGCGAGGAGATCGACCGGCACGGCGTCGTCGACGGCCGCTTCGTGCAGCACTACGGAACGACGGAGGTCGACGCGTCGCTGCTGCTCCTTCCGCAGGTGGGGTACTGCCCGCCGGACGACCCGCGCATGCTGGCGACGGTCGAGCGCATCGAGCAGACGTTGATGGCGGACGGGCTGGTGCGCCGCTACCGCACCGGTACCGGTGTCGACGGCCTCTCCGGGTCTGAGGGTGCGTTCCTGGCGTGCTCGTTCTGGCTGGTCGAGCAGTACGCCGTGACCGGTCGGCTCGACGAGGCCCATGCGCTCATGGGGCGGCTGTGTGGGCTGGCGAACGACGTGGGCATGCTCTCCGAGGAGTACGACCCGGTGTCGGCGCGGCAGCTCGGCAACACCCCGCAGGCGTTCTCGCACCTCGCGCTGGTCCGCGCAGCCGATGCCCTGGCACGGACCGAGCACCGGTCGCGATGAGACCCCGCCGGTCGGGCGAGAGCCGCCGACCCGGATGGGCGCCCCTGGGCGACCGTCGCCGGAGAGCCATCGGCGGCGTCTTCCGGCATGCGCCCCATCGTCGCGTCAGGGTTGGGTACGCGGAGCGAGGACCACGTCGATGAGCTCCGCACGGAACCGGGCCTCGTCGTAGGTCTTCTCGTCCGGGAGGAGGTGAAGCCGCGGCGGGGTGGTGGTCAGCAGCGCGTTGATGATCCCCAAGGGCTCGGGGTACTCGATTCGCACGGTGCCCGGCGGGAAGCCGTTCTCGCTCTGCCAGTGAGCCAGGTCATCACAGAACCGGTCATGTTCAGGCAACGCGATCGAGCGCGCCTGGGCTTCCGGCCAGACTTTCCACGACAGGTTGTACAGCCCATGAGCGGCAGGCCAGAACAGCTTCTCGAAAGGCCCGACGCCGGATTCGGACACCCGTGCGACCGCGGTGACGTACTGGTTCAACTGCGCCGAGGCTTCGTCCGGATCGCCGTCGAGCAGGGCGAGCAGGTATCTCATCTCCGCGTCATAGAGCCTCGGAAGCTTGCCATTCAGCAGGCGTTGCGCGCGCGCACGTGCTGACGGCACCACATCTTCACGTCCGTACCAGAGGGCCATGAACACGGTGACCATGGGTGCCCATGCGTCGTGATCCAGCAACTCCTCCGGCAGCAGCAGAGGCACTCGATCGAACATCCCGGCCGCCAACAGGCGTTTGACCGTGGCGTAGGCGAAGTCCGGGGTCGAGGCAGTCCAGTTCCGGCAGCTTTCGGCAGCGGCGATGTGGAACAGGGCATCGTTCAAGGCGGGCATGTCATCAGCCAGGAGAGCGTCGCGCGAGGTCAGTTTCCACGGAACCCGCAGGAGCCCGCGCCAGGTGTGGAGCTGCTCCGCCGTCGACTTACCTTTGCAGTACGTGTCGTAGATGCTCCGACAGGCTTCCAGGTACTCGGCCTCGTCGCGGTAGTGGCCCCGACCCTTCAGGCTGTCGTCGGCGCAGGCCTTCATGTACTGCTGCTTGTAGGTGTCGGAGATCACTGACGGCCCTTCGGAATCCTTCTGTCTGACCCCAGTCTCCCGCAGACCGGGCGTCTGCTCCGAAGAACGACGCCCCCACCTGATTCCGCAGGTGGGGGCGCGACATCGTGCGGCCGGTCAGAGCCACTTCTTGTACTTGAACACCCCGAAGAGGCCGACGGCGAAGGCGGCCATCGCGCCGATGGCCATCGGGTAGCCGAAGGCCCAGTGCAGCTCGGGCATCACGTCGAAGTTCATCCCGTACACGGTGCCGACGAGCGTCGGGGCGAAGATGATCGCCGCCCACGAGGAGATCTTCTTGATCTCGTCGTTCTGGGCGAGACCGGCCTCGGTCTGACGGCGGGCGACCAGCGCCGAGTGCACGGTCAGCGCGTTCTCGAGGATCGCCCGGAAGGAGTCGATCTTCTCGTTGACGCGGATCGTGTGGTCGAGCACATCGCGCAGGGAGCGCTGCAGCTCCTCGTCGATGCGGTACTTCTCCGACCCGCGACGCAGCCACTCCAGCATCCCGTTCAGCGGGTGCACCGCACGCTGGAAGTTGATGACCTCGCGGGAGAGCTCGTAGATGCGACGGGAGAGCGCGCTGTCGTCGTCGCCGTCGCCGAAGAGCTGGTCCTCGATCTCGTCGATGTCGTTCAGCAGCCCGGCCACGATCGGCTCGTACCCGTCGACGACCTCGTCGAGGATCGCGTAGAGCACGGCCTCCGGACCCATCGCGAGCAGCCCGGGGTTCGCCTCCATGCGGGCGCGCACGGCGGCGAGGTTGGGCGACTCGGCGTGCCGGATCGTCACCACGAAGTCGGGGCCGACGAACAGGTGCAGCTCGCCGAACTCGATCGACTCCTGCTCGTCGCGGTAGCGGGCGGGCCGCAGCACCGCGAACAGGGTGTCTCCGTAGCGCTCCACCTTCGAGCGCTGGTGTCCGGAGAGCGCGTCCTCGACGGCGAGCGGATGCAGGTCGAACTCGCGAGCGACGGACGCCACTTCCTCAGGGCTCGGCCGGTACAGGCCGATCCACGCGATTCCCCCGGCAGCGTCCAGCATCCGGTAGGTCTCGTCCAGGTTCTTGGGGGTCTCCACGCGACGTCCGTGGACGTACACGCCGTTGTCGATGAGCGCCATGATGCGGCTCCGTTCTCGCAGGTGCACGGCAGCAGAGAGCTCCGTGCGCGGATTCGTCAGGGGGCGGATGACGCCGCCGACGGCTGCGGAGAAGGACGTGCGAAAGCGGACCGGAAGGTCAACGCGCTAGCGCAGGGAGTCGCGACGCAGCGAAGGCGGCGTCGTAACTATCATCGGACATCGCCATCACCGCCTTTCGGGACTCTTCGGGGTCGAGCGACCCAACGGGTCAGCATACTCCTGCCACCTGGGCACCGAGCACAGGATGACGAAGTCGCGAGGGGATCTTCGGCGAGGTGTGACCTTCCGTGGGGCCGCGGACACTATGGAGTATGGAACCAGTGGATGATCGGGGCGTCTGGCAACAGGTGCTCGCGGGAGACGGCGATGCCTTCGGTATCGTCTGGGATCGGCATCGGGATCGCGTCTTCCGTCGTCTGCTGTCGGCGGGAAACGCTCCGTCCGATGCCGAGGACCTGACCGCCGCCGTGTTCCTGGAGCTCTGGCGGAAGCGGACCGGAGTGAGGTTCGTCGACGGATCCCTGCTGCCATGGCTCCTGGTGACGGCCCAGAACGTGCACCGCAACGCGAGCCGCGCTCGCCGCCGCTACCGGACCTTCCTCGAGCGGATCCCGCGCCCGGAGCACGCGCCCGACCCGGCGGAGCTGATCGCCGAGAAGGACTCCGCCCGCACCCGCCGGGTCCGCGAGGTGCTCGGCGCAGCCCGGGAGCAGGATCGCCACCTCGCGGTGCTGACCGCGCTCGAGGGGTTCACCATCCGGGAGGCGGCAGCGGCCGTCGGGATCAGCGAGCCGGCCGCGAAGATGCGGCTGTCCCGGCTCCGTGCCCGTCTCTCGTCCTCTTCCCCTGACCTGACGCCGACGGAAGGAAGCGCATCATGACTCCCTCGTTCTCCCCCGAGCGATCCGACGCCATCCGCGCGGAGCTGATCTCCACGGCGGCACGTGCCCGGCCGGCCCGACGACGGGGCCTGTGGGCCGTGTCGCTCGTGCTCGCCGGATCCCTCGCCGGAGCCGGCATCTCCACGGCTGCCTTCGCAGCGAGCGGATCGTTCTCCGCGCGGCAGGCTCCCCAGGCTCCCGCCGGGCAGCCGGTCCCTGACCTCGGCGAAGCCGTCACGGCGCCGCCGGGGACCGTGCCGGGCAGTCCCGTGATCTCGGTCCTCGGCGACCCGCACAGCATTCCCGTCGAGGGGGCCGTCACCTTCCCCCTCGACCACCGTCCGGAGGACGCGACGCACGTGCGGGTGACGCTCACGCTCACCGCGCCCGGAAAGGTCACCTGGGGCACCGACGCCGGTGGCGACAATCCGTCGTCGACCGCGTCCGCCGCCGATGTCGCGGCAGGGACCACCATGGCCTGGTACGACTTCCCGCTCGACGACACGACGCCGGATCTGACCTTCGCGACCTCGGGCGGGGCGACCGCGACCGCGACGATGCAGTACCTCACCTATGTGCCGACGCACCTCGGTGTGAACGAGCACGGCGAGACGTTCGGGGTCGAGGGTGGTCCGGACGGGGCGCCCGATCTCATCGCCGTGTCGGGTGTCGGGGATGACGGGACCGCGGTCGAGGGATACGCCTGGGCCGCGGAGCTCGACGCCTTCTCGCCCGATCACCCGACCCTGCCGAACAACCCCGAGGAAGCTCTCGAGTGGCAGGCGGAACGCGATGAGAAGTATCCGACGGGCTGGGACATCCGCATCTACGAGAGCGACGGACGCACCGACGTCGGCACCTTCCACATCGGCTAGTCCGGGCTAGCGCGATCCGGGCCTCCTCGGCCGTTCGCGTTATTGCAATATTCCGCCGCGTGCGGAACTATACAATTTCCCGAACGCAGGGTATGTTCGAGGGGCGCGGACGGATCGGCTCTCGCGGCGCGCAACAATCGCTGATCTTCGAGGGAAAGGCGCCATGACAGTTCCTGCTTCGGAAGCTCAGGTCCTCCGCGCGGTGATGGAGTTGATCCGAGAGAGGATTCCGTCTGGGTGGGCGCTGACGGCGGCCGCGTCGGACGGCGAGAGAAGCTCATCAGTGGATGCTGAGTTCGTCCTGTCTGCTCCGGACGGACGGACGGCGAAGGCCATCGTCGAGGTGAAGTCGGGTGCCCCAGCGGGGCGTCAGGCTGCTGGTACCGCACAGAAGCTTCGCGAGCGTGCCGATGCTGAACAGGCGCTGCCGGTGCTGCTCGCGCGTTACCTCGCGCCACAGGTGAGGGATGAACTCACACGGATCGGCGTCTCATACGGCGACGTGACCGGGAACATCATGCTCTCGGCCGTCGAGCCGGGGATCTTCCTTTCTGATCGCGGGGAGGACCGGGATCCGGCACGAAGCCCGGGGCGCCCGCGAGGGACGCTCAAGGGCGATCCCGCAGCGCGCGTGGTGCGGGCTCTGCTCGACTACTCACGTCAATGGAGGGTCAGGGATCTCATCGCAGAATCGGGTGCCTCGACCGGTGCCGCCTATCGAGTGCTCGACTATCTTGACCGTGAAGGGCTTGCCGATCGTGAAGATGGCTTGTGGTCCGTCCCGTCATGGGAGCGGCTGCTCCGTGCGTGGGCCGACGACTACAACTTTCTGGCCGAGAACACCGTGACTCGCTACATAGACCCCCGAGGTGTCGAGCACTTCCAAGAGTCACTTCAAGAGGGAAGCGTCCCATACGCGGTGACCGGTGCCGCAGCGTCGCGTGTATGGACGAGCGTCGCGCCCATTCGGTCGATCTTCGTCTACGTACCGGATGCGGGACGAGCATCGGAGCAGTGGGGCATACGGCCGACCGAAACCGGAGCGAACGTCGTGTTGCTGGAACCACGTTCAGCGAAGGCAGTGGCATTCGAACGCGCGAGGACCTTCGCGGAGGGCTTCTGGCACGTTGCGCCGGCGCAGGTTGCCACCGACCTTCTGAACGGCCCTGGGCGGGATCCGCAAGAAGCGGAAGAGCTGATCCGCTGGATGCGTGACAACGAGCCTGAATGGCGGTTGGCATGAATCCAGAGATCGTGCGCGCTCGAAGGGGACTCCTGGATGCGCTCGCAGCGCTGGGCCGACACCGGTCTTCAGCAGTTCTTGTCGGCGCGCAAGCCATCTATCTCCGGACGGGGCGCGCGGAGGTGGCGCTTGCAGAGTTCACGACCGACGCAGACCTGGCGATCGACCCCAGGGAGCTGCATCCGGATCCGCTTCTCGAAGAAGCGCTCGCCGCTGCCGGACTCATGCGCGACGTCCTCAATCCGAACCCCGGAGCTTGGGTGTCAGCGAGTGGTGTCCCCGTCGACCTGATGGTTCCCGACGCGGTGGCGGGCGCAGGGCGCCGCGGAGCCACGGTCCCACCGCACGACCGCGGTGCGATGCGCAGGACGGTGGGCCTCGAAGCGGCCCTGGTGGACAACTCGTTGATGACCGTCGACGCGTTGGAGGACGGGGACGATCGCTCGTTCGAGGTCCGAGTTGCGGGAAATGCTGCGCTGATCGTCGCCAAGCTCCACAAGATCGAGGAACGTCGCTCTGACCAACGGAGACGCCAGGATAAGGACGCGCACGACATCTATCGGATCCTGGTGTCCACGTCGACTGCCGAGCTGACATCAGACCTGGAGAGGCTGCTTACCCAGGACCTGAGCCGTCCTTCGACGGAACGTGCACTTGTGTTGCTGAACGAGCTCTTCGCGGGTGGGCCGGATTCGGTGGGGGCCGAGATGGCGGGGCGCGCGGAGTCGGGGATCGGCGACCCGGCCCAGACCTCTCTTGCGGCGAGCATCCTCGCGGAAGACCTCGTCGCGTTCTTCTGAGGTGACGGGGTGCGGATGCGCTCGTGGCTAGTCCGGGCTAGTCGAGGGCGACGACCTCGCCGCCGCGCGCCGCCGACGCCTGGGCGGCCTTGGCGATCTCGACCGTGCGGATGCCGACGCCGGCATCCGGCTGCGGCTGTCGACCGGCACGGACGGCGCGGACGAACTCGTCGAGCAGCAGCGCGTCGAGGTCGGCCCCGACCGGGTTCCAGGTCTCGCCGTGCGCATCGTGCCCGGCGACCCCCTTGGCGAAGGGACTGACCGTGACCGTGCCGCGCTCGGCGACGACCTGCAGGGTGAGCCCGCCCCACGTGGCCGAGCTCATCGGCCAGCTCCAGGAGCAGTCGATCGTGGCGATGACCCCACTCGGATACTGGATCGTGACGAGCCCGCCGGTCTCGACCTCGAGGTCGCGCTCGGCGTGCAGGATGCTGTTGGAGACGGCGCGGACGGTCTGGGCTCGCTCGCCCAGCAGCTCGTCGAGCAGGTCGGCGCTGTGCACGACGTGGTCGACCAGGGCGCCCCCGCCCGCGAGCTCGGGGTCGGTGAACCAGGCCCGGTCCTGCGGGAGCTTGCCGTTGTTGATGCCCGTGACGCCGAGCACCCGTCCGAGGCGGCCGCTGCGCAGCTCGGCGATCGCGTCGCGCACGCTCGGCGCGAAGCGCACCGGGTACGCCACCATCAGGATCACACCGGCGCGCTCGCACGCCTCGCGCATGGCGATCGCGTCTTCGACCGTCGTCGCCAGCGGCTTCTCGCACAACACGTGCACTCCGGCGGCGGCCGCGCGCTCGACGAGGGCGCGGTGGCGGGAGTTCTCGGCGGCGATGACGACCGCATCCGGCTTCCAGGCGAAGGCCTCGTCGTAGGTCTCGACGTAGGCGACACCCAGCTCGGCGGCGAGGGCGGCACCGCGCGGTGCGTCGTCGGGGGCCGCGGCGCCGTCGGGGTCGGCGGCGATCAGCTCGATGCCCGGCATCGCCTTCAGCGCGTGCACGTAGCTCAGGGCATGCGTGTGCGCGAACGACAGGACGGCGATCCGCAGCGGGGCGGGAGCGGTCATCGGGCGGCCTCCTCGGCGATGGCGGTGGAGCGTTCGGGGGAGGGGAGGGCGATCGGTGCACCGGCGGCGATCGAGGCATACGCGGCCTCGGCCACGGCGACGGCCTCGATCCCGTCCGCCGGGCTGACCCGGGCGTCGCGCCCCTCGCGCAGCGCCGCGACGAAGTCGACGATCTCGGCGTAGTACGGGCTCTCCTGCGGCGACATCGGCGGCAGGTAGTCGGTGTCGCCCTCGGGGAGCACCGCGTCCGTGCGCTGCGCGTTGTCCTCGGCGCTGTCGTAGCGCAGCCGTCCCTCGGAGCCGGAGACCTCGACGCTCGTGCGGAACGGCATGCCGGGCGCGACCCAGCTGCCGTGGATGTGGCTGATGACGCCGTTGCGATGCGTGAGCACGAGGTGCGAGGTCACCGGCGCGGGCACCCGGTCATCGACCGTCGGCGGATTCTGCACCGCGTAGACCGTGGCCACCGGCCCGGCGAACCAGACCGCCTGGTCGATGTCGTGGATCATCAGGTCGCGGATGACGCCGCCGCCGGTGCTCTCCGAGAAGAACCACGGCGTCTGCGGTGCGGAGCCGGCCCGGCTGAACCGCTGCACCGCGAGCGTGCCCACGTGTCCCGCCTCGATGCCGGCCTTGATCTGGGCGTACTCGCCCATGTAGCGCACCACGTGGGCGGGGAAGAGCCGCACGCCGGCGTCTTCGGCAGCGCGCGCGACCGTGGCCGCGGCCTCGGCGGTCGCCGCGAGCGGCTTCTCGCAGATCACGTCGCGCCCCCGGGCGATCGCGCGCAGAGCGAAGTCGGCGTGCGTGCTGCTCGGCGTCACGATGTCGACGATGTCGACGAGCTCGATGAGGGTGTCGACGTCGGCGACGAGCTCGAACCCGTACTCCTCCGCGATCTCCTCGGCTCCGGCGAGCGACGTCACGTACCCCTCGGCGCCGAGTGCGCGCCAGGCATCGGCGTGCACACGCGAGATCCCGCCCGCGCCGATGAGTCCGACCTTCAACGTGCTCACTGCTTCTCCTCGGTGTTGTCGCTGGCGGTGTCGTCCGCCGCAGCGGGTTCGTGCGGCAGCGGGGTGATCGGCGGGGCCGGCATGTCCTCGATGCCGTAGATCTCGGCGGCGTGCCGCTGGAACGCATGCACCACGGCGCCGTGGGCCGCGGCCTCCGCGCCCAGGCGGGCCTCCGCGATCGGCACCTGAAACGGCAGGCCGAGGTGCGCGGGGAGCGCCGCCCGCAGCGGGTCGAGCAGCTGCTCGTGCGCCGCGGAGAGCCCGCCGCCGATCACGATCATCGCCGGGTCGACCGTCATGGTCAGGGTCGCGATCCCGTGCGCGAGCTCGTCGATGAAGCCGTCGAGCTCCTGCTGGGCCGCGCCGTCGCCGCCGCGAGCCATCGCGAAGACCTCGGCGGCGGTCGCTGCGGTGCGCCATGAGATCTGCCCGGTCTCGGTGTTCAGCCCGCGGAAGGCCAGGCGGCCGATGTCGCCGGCGGCGTTGTGGATGCCGCGGCGCGGACGACCGCCGAGGATGAGTCCCATCGCGATGCGGTTGCCGACCGAGAGGTAGATGACGTCGTCCACGAGCTGCGCGACACCGAGGTGGTGCTCCGCGACCGCGGCCAGGCGCACGCCGTTGTCGACGGCGACGGGGCAGCCGAACGCCTGCCGCAGCTGCGAGCCGATGTCGATGCCCGACCACTCCGGGATCACGACCGACGTGGTCACCCGGCCGGAGTCGTCGACGATGCCGGGGAGCGAGACCCCGACCGCGCGCACCTTCGACGCCGGGATCGAGACCGCGGCGAGCGTGCGTCGCACATCGTCGATCACCGCGGCGAGCTTCGAGGCGCCGTCGGGCTGCGCGGCGACGCCGGAGTAGCTGCGCTGCGCGATCACGAGTCCGGCGAGATCCGCCAGCACGACGCGGACGCTGGCGACCCCGATGTCGACGCCGACCACGGTCCCCGCAGCCGCATGGAAGGAGTAGCGGCGAGCCGGCCGCCCGGCGCCGCCGCCGTTCTGCACGGGGGCGTCGACGATGAGGCCGGATTCGCCCAGGGCGGTCACGGCGTTCTCGACGGAGGTGCGGGAGATCTCGAGCGAACGCGACAGGTCGTTGACGGTCGCGGGACCCGTGTCGCGCAGCTGCAGGGCGGATCGCGCAACGATCGAGAGTGGACTGGTCACGGCCATGTGCTGTCCCTTCTTCTTCTCCGTCGTCGGGTGCGATCAAATTAGCACACCGAATTCTCAGATCAAGCTTTGATGTTCTCGAACGGGAAACACGCCTGAAACAAGCCTCTGCGAACTTGTACTTGACGAATTATCCCATCCCAGTGTCATAATGAACCGTACTCAGCACGGTTCAAGCAAAGGAGCACCATGCGCGTCAGCAAGTTCATCGGCGTCGCCGCGGGAGTCGCGGCCGCCACCCTGTTGGCCGGATGTTCGGCCGGCGGAGGCAGCACCGCAGAGGGTGAGCAGGACATCACGGTCTGGCTCTACCCCGTCATCGCCGATGAGGCGGTGCACAAGGACTTCTGGGACTCGACGATCGCCGACTTCGAGAAGAAGAACGAGAACATCAACGTCACCTACGAGATCTTCCCGTGGGCGAACCGCGACGAGGCGCTCCAGACCGCGATCGCGGCGGGCAAGGGCCCGGATGTCGTGTACCTCGTCCCCGACCAGCTCGCGGCATACCAGAAGTCGATCCTGCCGCTCGATGACCTGCTGAGCGAGGAGCGCCAGGGCGACCTGCTGCCGAACGTGAAGAAGTCGGTCACGCTCGACGGCGACATCCTCGGCGCCCCCATGCTCACCAGCGCCCAGCCCCTCATCTGCAACGCGGCCGCGTTCGAGGCCGCCGGCGTCACCGAGTACCCCGAGACCTGGGACGACATCGCCGAGATGGCCCCGAAGTTCACGGCGAAGGGCATGTACGCCCTGAACTACCCGGCCTCCGCCGAGAACACCCTGAACCTCACCTACTACCCCCTGCTCTGGCAGGCCGGTGGCGAGGTCTACACGAAGGACGGCGACGTCGGCTTCGACAGCAAGGCCGGCGTGAAGGCGCTCACGTTCCTGACCGACCTGGCCGAGGCGGGTGCCCTCGACCCCGAGGCGCTCACCACCAACGTCCCGCTCGAGCAGACGGCCGTCGCCCAGGGCAAGGTCGCCTGCACGTGGAACAACGCGGTCCCCGAGGTCCTGCCCTTCTGGGGCGAGGAGAACGTCAAGGTCCTCGCACCGCTGACCGAGAAGGAGACCGTGGCCTACGGCACGGTCGGCTCGCTCTCGGTGCTCAAGGGCTCCAAGTCGCAGGAGGCCGCGGCGAAGTTCGCCGAGTACGCCACCGGCGCCGAGGTCGTCGAGCCGTACCTGAAGGCGGCGGGCTACTTCTCCGCTCTCAGCACCACCGAGCCGCTCTACGCGGACGACCCGCTGCTCGGCGAGGTCGAGAAGTACGTCCCGGACACCACGGTCGGCGAGCTGAACGCGTCGTCGCGTGCGCTGATGGGTGTGCTGGCTCCCGAGATCCAGGCCGCTCTCCTCGGGGACAAGTCTCCGGAGGACGCGCTGAAGGATGCCGCGACCGCTGCGGCACCGCTCATCAAGAAGTAAGCAGCACCGGGGGCGTGCGGAGCCCGAACTCCGCACGCTCCCGTTCCCTTCACTCCCCCACGTGAGGAATCACTGATGACGACGGCAACCACGGCCGAGAGGCCCGCAGGGCGGGTCGCACGGGTGCTCGCACGGCGAGAGGCGCGGGTCGCCTTCCTGTTCGTGCTCCCCGCGTTCCTCCTCTTCATCGCCTTCCGCTTCGGCCCCAGCATCGTCGGCGTCGCCCTGAGCTTCTTCGACTACGACATCACCGGCGAGATCTCGTGGCGTGGCCTCGACCACTTCCAGCGCATGATCGCCGACCCGCTGTTCTGGCGGGCGATGGGCACCACGCTGATCTACACGGTGTTCGCGGTGCCGATCGCGCTCGTGCTCTCCACCGTGATGGCGCTCGGCGTGCGCCGCGCCTTCCGGGGTGCGCGCTTCTTCCGCTCGATCTTCTTCCTCCCCGTCATCACCTCGCTCGTGCTGGCCGGATCGATCTTCGTCTGGATCTTCTCCGCCAACGGTCCCTGGTCGGCGCTGATGACCCCGCTGGGTCTCGGCGGGTCCTGGCTCGGCAGCACCGTGCTCGTCATCCCGGCCATCATCGTCGTCGGCGTCTGGTCGCGGTTCGGCTACGGGATGATGATCCTCATCGCCGCGCTGCAGGACGTGCCGCGCGAGCTCGAAGAGGCCGCCCTGGTCGACGGTGCCAACGCCTGGCAGCGGTTCCGGTACATCATCCTCCCGGTGCTGCGCCCGACGTTCTTCTTCCTCGCGGTGATCGAGACGACCGCCGCGTTCCAGGTCTTCGACGTCATCTACGTGATGACCCAGGGCGGGCCGGCGAACGCCAGCTACTCCCTCGTCTACATGCTGTACGACCAGGGCTTCCGCTACTTCGACTACGGCTACGCGGCCGCCATCGGTGTGGCCCTGTTCGTCATGACCCTCGTCGTCGCGCTCATCCAGCGCCTGGTGATCGGAAAGCAGAAATGACCGCTCTGTTGCAGCCTCCGACACAGCCGCCGACGCAGTCCCCGGTGATGCCGCCGAAGATGTCGACCAAGCAGCGCCGCGCCTACCGTGCGCTTCAGCCCACCGGGTGGGGGATCGTCGGCCGCTGGGTCTGGCTGAGCCTCGCCGGCCTCCTCAGCTTCTTCCCCTTCTACGCGATGGTAGTGCTGAGCCTGAAGCCCGGCATGGTCGTCGAGCTCCCCGGGTCCCTGCTGCCCTGGAAGGACATCTCCTTCGACGCCTACGAGCAGGTGCTCGCGGGACAGAACATCCTCGGCTGGCTCGGCAACACCCTCATCTACTCGCTCGTCTCGGTCGTCGCGGTGCTGTTCCTCTCGGCGCTCGCGGGCTACGCCTTCGCGAAGAAGCGCTTCCGCGGCAAGGAGGTGATGTTCTGGTCGTTCCTCGCGATGGTGATGGTCCCGTTCCACGTCACCCTCATCCCGACGTTCATCCTGATGGCGAACCTCGGCGGCGTCGACACGTACTGGGGTCTGATCCTCCCGTCGCTCGCGAACGCGCAGGCCGTGTTCCTGATGCGGCAGTTCATCTCGGGGCTGCCCGACGAGCTGTTCGAGGCCGCCCGCATCGACGGCGCCGGAGAGTTCCGCATCTTCCTGCGGATCGTGCTGCCGCTGTGCAAGCCGATCCTCGCGACCCTCGGCATCTTCGTCTTCCTGTGGCACTGGAACGACTTCCTGTGGCCGCTCATCATCGCGAAGTCCAACGCGATGTTCACACTCACCGTCGGCATCTCGTCGCTGCAGCAGCAGAACGTCCCGCTGAGCACCATGCTCGCCGGATCCGTCGTCGCGCTGCTGCCCATCTTCCTCGCGTACCTCATCGCTCAGCGGTACGTGCAGGAGGGCGTGGCCGGTACGGGCATCAAGGGCTGAGAAGAAGGGAAAGCACCACGTGACTCAGCACCAGTTCAGTTCAGAGGCGGAGCTCGAGGAGGCGCTCGCGACACCGAGCGCCGGCCTGATCGAAGACCTCTCCCGCGGCTCGGGCGACCTCGTGATCCTCGGGGCGGGCGGCAAGATGGGCCCGACCCTGGCGATGCTCGCACGGCGCGGGATGGATGCCGCCGGCCGTCAGGACGACGCGGTCTACGCCGTGTCCCGCTTCGGCGACGCCGCGATCCGCGAGCGCCTGGAGACCGCAGGGGTGAAGGTCGTCCCGTTCGACCTGATCGAGAACGACGATTTCTCCGCGCTGCCGGACGCCCCGAACGTGGTGTTCATGGTCGGCGCGAAGTTCGGCGCCGCGACCAACGCCTCCTGGGCGTGGGAGGTCAACGCCGCTCTGCCCGACCGCGTGGCCCGCCGCTACCGCGACAGCGCGATCTCGGTGCTGTCGACCGGCAACGTCTACCCCTTCCTCCCCGCCTCCTCAGGAGGAGCGGCCGAAGAGGTCCAGCCCGCTCCCATCGGCGAGTACGCGCAGTCGTGCCTCGGTCGCGAGCGCGTGTTCGAGTTCGGAGCGCAGGAGCGCGGCACGAAGGTCGCGATCATCCGCCTGAACTACGCGGTCGACCTGCGCTACGGCGTGCTCGCCGACATCGGCAGCGCCGTGCACGCGGGCGAGCCCGTGTCGGTCGCCACCGCCAACGTCAACGTGATCTGGCAGGGCTACGCCAACGAGGTCGTCCTGCGCAGCCTCGTGCACGCCTCGACCGCGCCGTTCACGATCAACCTGACCGGCCCCGAGCTGCTGAGCGTCGAGTCCATCGCCCGCCGCTTCGGCACGCTGTTCGACCGCGAGATCACGATCGTCGACGAGCCCCAGCCGACCGCGCTGCTCAGCGACGCACGCCGCTGCATGGCCCTGTTCGGCTACCCGTCCGTCTCGGCCGAGACGCTGATCGGGATGCAGGCCGACTGGATCGAGAAGGGCCTCCCCATGATCGCCAAGCCCACCAAGTGGGCCGTGCGGGACGGGAAGTTCTGATGCCCGTCCCCACCCTGCGACCGGAAGCCGCCGCGACCCTCGCCCGCGGTGCGGTGATCCCGGCGCACCCGCTCGCGCTCACCGCCGAGCGGCGCATCGACGAGCGTCGCCAGCGGGCCCTCTCCCGCTACTACCTCGACGCCGGCGCCGGAGGCCTCGCCGTCGGGGTGCACACCACCCAGTTCGAGATCCGCGATCCGGAGCACGCCCTGTTCGAGCCGGTGCTCGCGCTCGCGGCGGAGGAGATGGATGCCCGCGGCGATGCGCGTCTCGTGCGCATCGCCGGAGTGGCCGGTGACACCGCCCAGGCCGTGGCCGAAGCCGAGCTCGCACGCTCGCTGGGCTACGACGCCGTGCTGGTGAGTCCCCGCGTCGCGGGCGCCGACGAGCGTGCCCTGCTCGAACGCGCCCGCGCCGTCGGCGAGGTGCTGCCGCTCGTCGGCTTCTACCTGCAGACCGCGATCGGCGGCCCCGTGCTCGACCGCGACTTCTGGCGCGAGTTCGCGTCCATCCCCGCGGTCGTCGCGGTCAAGGCCGCCCCCTTCGACCGCTACCGCACGCTCGAGCTGGTGCGCGGGGTCGCCGCGTCCGGACGTGCCGATGAGATCGCCCTCTACACCGGCAACGACGATGCGATCGTGGCCGACCTGCTCTCCGAGTTCCACGTGGATTCGCCGTCGGGCGCGCGCACGCTGCGCTTCGTCGGGGGGCTGCTCGGCCAGTGGGCGGTCGGCACGCGTGCCGCGGTCACGCTGCTCGAACGCGCACAGCGCGCGATGGCCGGGGATGCCGAGGCCTACCGCGAGCTCGGGCTCCTCGCCTCCGACATGGTCGACGTCAACCAGGCCGTGTTCGACCCGGGCAACGACTTCCACGGCGTGATCGCCGGTGTGCACGAGGTGCTGCGTCAGCAGGGGCTGCTCGAGGGCATCTGGTGCCTCGACCCCGCGGAGGGGCTCTCGCCCGGGCAGGCCGAGGAGATCGAGCGGATGCGCCACGCGTACCCCTCCCTGAACGACGACGCCTTCATCGCCGAGAACCTCGAGGCCTGGCTGCGATGAGCGCCAGGACCAGCGCACCGACCTTGGTCGCGGTCGTCTCGGAGGAGCTCTTCGCGGAGTTCTTCTCGACGGACGATGCCGCGCGGCTGCGGGCTGCCGCCGAGCGGTCGGGCGGGACGTTCGTGCGGGTCGACCGGCTCGCGGATGCCGCGCTCGCGGAGGCGCGGATCGTCGTCACGAGCTGGGGCGTGGGCCCCTTCGACGCCACGGTGCTCGCGACGCTGCCGAAGCTCGAGCTGATCGCACACACGGGCGCGACGATCAAACCCTTCGCGACCGATGAGCTGTTCGACCGCGGCGTCGTGGTCACCCAGGCCGGCGCGGGGATGGCGCGGTCCGTCGCGGAGGTGTCGCTGACCTTCACCCTCGCCCTGCTGCACCGGGTGCCGGAGATGCACAACGCGCTCCGGGCGGGCGACGGCTGGCACGACGCGGAGGCCGTGGGCGTGCAGCACGAGATCCTCGGATCGCCCATCGCCGTGATCGGCGCCTCGCGCACCGGACGCGCCTACCTCGAACTGATCCGCGCGCTCGGGGCCGAGCCGCTGCTGGTCGACCCCACCATCGACGCCGACACCGCCACGGCCCTCGGCGCCGAACTCGTGCCGCTCGATGAGGCCCTGCGCCGCGCGCAGATCGTCGCCGTCCACGCCCCCACCCTCCCTGAGACGCACCACCTGATCGGTCGCCGTGAGCTCGCCCTGATGCGCGACGGCGCGGGGCTCGTGAACACGGCGCGCTCCTGGCTGGTCGACGAGGCCGCGCTCCTCGAGGAGGTGCAGCGGGGTCGGCTCAGCGCCGCGGTCGACGTGTTCGACGAGGAGCCGTTCGCCGCCGACAGTCCTTTCCGTGCGCTCCCCGGCGTCCTGGTCACCCCGCACCGGGCGGCCGGCACGAGGCAGGGACGGCTGCGTCAGGGGCGGATCGTCGCCGATGAGCTCGACGCCTTCATCGAGGGCCGACCGCTCTCGCACGCCGTCGACCGCGACCAGCTGTCCTCGATGGCATGACCGGGTCGGCGCCGCGGTGCTCGCTGACGCGCACCGCCGGGGGAGCAGGGGACGAGCGGTGAGCGCGCCGACCGTCCGGTTGGCACGCGCCGGGGACGTCGCCGGACTCACCGCACTGTGGGCGACGGCGTTCACGCCTCCGCTCCGTCCCGACCAGTGGCTCCTCGACGACGAGCGCCTCGCGCACACGTTCGTCGCCGAGGACGCGGAGGGTATCTGCGGCTCGATCCACGGCCTGCCCAAGCGACTGCGCGAAGACGGAGGCGGTGTCGCTGCGGTGCATGCGATCGGGAGCGTCGCGGTCGCCGAGCGCGCCCGGGGTCACGGCCTCGCGCGTCAGCTGGTCGCCGCGAGCATGGACGCCGGGAGGGATGCCGGTGCCGACTGGGCGCTGCTGTTCACGGGCACACCGGACGTGTACCGCTCCAGCGGTTTCGAGACCTTCTCGATGCCCCGCACCCTGACCGGGCGCTGGGTGGCTCCGACGCTCGCCGGGGCGCCCGATCGGGTGGTGCGCGAGACCGTGGGCCCCGGAGCGATGGGTCCGCTGCGAACGGTGTACGCGGACTCGCGTGAGGGACGGGTGGTCCTCGCGCCGGTGCGGAGCGACCGTGACTGGGCGATGGCGGAGGTGCGGCTGGGCGGCGCGACCCTGTACCGACGGAGCGAGGGCTCGACGACCCTCGGCTACGCGGTCGCCGACATCGACGGCGAGGTCGGCACGCTCCTGGAGTGCGCCGTGACCCGCGACGCCGAGCATGCACCGGGTGTGCACGCCGACCTCCTCGCCGCCGTCGCCGCGGACTGGGCGACCGCCCGGGTGAGGTCCTGCGATCTGGCGGTCCCCGCCGTGCCGGAGGAGGAGCACGCCCTGCGGGCCTTCGCGCCCGACGCCGTTCGGCAGGACGATCGCACCGGGATGATCCGTCCGCTGCGGCGGGCGGCCCGACTGCACGGCATCCGCCACTTCACGGCGGCCGACTACTTCTGAGCATCCGCTCGGAGAACAGCACTGGGGTCTGGGGATCGATCGGAGGACGCGGTTCGGCCGGAAGGCCGACCGCCTGAACGCGGCGATGAAGCCGCAAGGAGGATGACCATGACCCAGCAGGAGAAGATCGAGACCGCGGCCCTGCGCAGCAGGCGCATGCTGCTCGCCGGATTCGGCGCGGCGGCGATCGGCGGTGTGGCCGCGGTGGGCGCCTCGTCATCGGCGCAGGCCGCAGGACCCGTGGCGCCGCTGAGCTCCACGGGTTCGGCGAACGTCGCGAACGGCGGCACGGCGACGGACCTCGCGAAGCGCAAGGGCAAGGACGGCGACCTCGTGCACACGTCCGGCTACGCCGCGGCGGGCGACGGCGGCGCGGGCCTCTACCGCTTCGTCAAGAAGGGCGCCCCGGCGGTGAACGGCGGCACGGTGGTGGCAGGACCCAAGGGCGGAGCATGGCTGCTCGTGCACGACGGGGTCGTCGACTTCCGGAAGTTCGGCGTCATGGACGCGACCGCGAACGCCGACGACGCGCTCGACGCGATGGTCGCCGACGCGAGCATCCATCGCATCGAGGCGCACAGCGACCTCAACTTCGTGCGCCGCCACAGGTTCTCGCGGTCGCACATCGCGTTCGACTTCGGGGGCCACCTGATGACGACCGACGGCATCGAGAACGCCGGCAAGGACGACCCGTTCGCGGCCGTCATGTTCTTCCGCGGCGAGGTGACGGATGCCGTGCAGGAGGCGCGACTGAACGAGGTCGTGCCGGACCTCGGCGATGTCTTCCCGGTCGCGGATTCCTCGTTCTTCACCGTCGGCGACTGGTACGCCGCTGAGGTGAACGCGCTCTCCGGTCGCTGGGAGCGCGAGCTGCAGCGGCTGGTCCAGGTGACGCAGATCGTCGACGGCACGCACATCCGCATCAACTACAAGAACGGCTGGCCGCTCGGCAAGGACCGCACGATGGCCTGGCGGCGGGTCGTGCCGGTGCAGGACGTGACGGTGTCGAACCTGGCCTTCCTCGGTACCGGCACCGACGAGTACACCGGCTCGCACCCGCTGGCGTTCGAGTACGCGGTGCGCTGCGACGTCGACCACATCGACGGCACCGGCACGTTCTGGCCGCTCATCCAGCGCCGGTGGAACACGTACTACTCGACCGTGAGCTGCACGCTCAAGAACCCCACCTCGGTCACCTGGGGCGGCGCCGGCTACCTGACGCAGCAGATCTACTGCCTGTACGGATACGTCGCGAACTGCCACACCGCGAACGCCCGACACCTCAACGACTTCACCGCGAGCGCGTACTGCCTGGTGGAGAACTGCCACGGCGACGGCGATGACCAGGGGCCGTTCGTCACCCACGGCCAGTACGAGCACGACCTCACCTACACCGGAAACTCGGGGCTCATGACCTTCGCGAACTCCGGCGCGGCCTGGGGTTCCGCGGCCAAGCGCATCACGGTGCGCAAGCACATCTGCTCGTGGTTCGTGGCGCGCGTGCGCATCACCGACCTCACCCTGGAGGACGTGCAGGTGATCGGCAAGCCCTCGCTGGAGGGTTCCGGGATGCTGTGGATCAACGCCGACGGTGCGCAGCTGCGCGGGTGCACGGCATCCGACACCCTCATCATCACCCAGTCGTCGGACAACTCGGCACGCCCGACCGTCATCGCGGACTCGCACTTCACGTTCGTCGCGCCGGGCGAGCTCACCAACGCCACGGTGAAGACGCCGGTCACGTTCGTCGACACGGTGCTCGACCGCGTGGGCGGCATGAAGATCGCGGGGTCGGGAGCGGTCACGTTCCGCGGGTCGACCCTCACCGCGGCGGATGACGCCGCGCCGATCGTGTCCTCCTCCGCGCACCTGCGGTTCGAGGGATCGACGCTCCGCAACGCCCGCATCGCGGCAGCTCGCGGCGAGCGCCAGGTGATCGAGATCGCTGGATCGGATGTCGCGATCAAGGGCGGCACGGGCATCGCGCGGACCGGCGACGGGGAGCTGCACCTCACCCTGACCGACACCACCTTCCGCGCCGACGGGGCCGCCACCCACGTCGCGGTCCCGAAGGGTGCGACCCACTACCGCGCGGTCGGCAACCGCTTAGAGGGCGGGGCGTTCGAGCTGGCGGATGCCGCGTTCGGCACGGCATCCACCCTCCTGCACACCGGCAACGTCGAGTCCGCGGTCACGCGCACCGCCTTCCCCGCCGAGGGCGACCGCGTCGTCGACACGTCCAACCTCGTGCTCTGAGCCCCCCGCCCTCCCCCTTCGTACCGCCGAGTGCACGGGATGTCGCCGGGTGCACGGCTTCTCGACGAGAAGAGGCCGTGCACTCGTCGAGTACCCGTGCACTCGACGGCACGAGCGGGGCGCTCAGCGCGGGGGGAGGGCGACGAGGGCGGCGCTGCGTTGCCAGAGGGCCTCGGCGAGGGCGGGGTCGTTCACCTGGGGGTTGACCTTCGTGGTCAGCTGACGCTCGTCGTAGTAGGCGCCGGAGAACCAGGTGTCGCCGGGCGTGCCGTCGATGAACCACCGCAGGGTGGCGCCGCCCTTGTCCGGGCCGATGAGCAGCAGGTGCTTGAGCGGAGTGCGGTAGAGCAGCCGCATGATGCTCGATGAGTCCGAGGCGAAGTTCGTCTGCACGGTGCCGGGGTGGAAGGCCACCGCGTTCAGGCCGTCGGCGTGGAACCGGGTGTGCAGGCTCTTCGTGAACAGCACGTTCGCGAGCTTCGCGTCGCCGTAGGCCTTGTTCGGGCTGAAGCGGCGGGCGTTGTCGAGGTCGTCGACGTCGATGTGGCCGAACAGGCGGTGGGCGATGCTCGATGTGTTGATGACCGAGCCCTGTGCCGCCAGCAGACGGGGGAGCAGCAGGTTGGTGAGCAGGAACGGCGCCAGGTGGTTGACCTGCATCGTCTTCTCGAACCCGTCGACGGTCGGGGTCCGGTCGCCGAAGATGCCGCCGGCGTTGTTCGCCAGCACATGGATGCCGTCGTCGCCGACAGCCGTGTCGAGCTTCCCGGCGAGCTCGCGCACCTCGTCGAGGCGCGCGAAATCGGCGGTGAACCACTCCGCCCCGGCCTCCTGGGCGACGGCACGGGTCTTCTCGACCGAGCGCCCGACGAGGATCAGGCGGTGCGGCGACGCGGCGAGCTGACGGGCGGCCGCGGCTCCGATCCCGTCGGATGCCCCGGTGAGGACGATCGTCTTCCCGGCCACGGGCGTGCTCACTCGGGTGCCGCGGAGGGCGTGATGCGCTCGACCGCCCGGGTCACGTGCTCGGCGATCACGGCCTGCGCCCGATCGGGGTCTCCGCTCGCGATGGCGTCCACGATCTGCTGGTGGCTGCGCACGTGCTCCTCCTGCTCATCGGGGTCCAGCGCGGAATTGGCCGCATGGATGAACCCGGTGATGCGGCCGCGCAGCTGTCCGCTGACCTCGTCGAGGAAGCGGTGCTCGGCGAGGTCGGCGAGCGTCTCGTGGAAGAGGCGGTCCTGCCGCAGCACCTCGTCGATGTCACCGGGTGCCGCATCCGACATCGCCTGGATGATCGCGCCGAGCCGGGCGGCCGACTCCTCGTTCCAGCGCTCCTGCACCCGGATCGCCATGAACTGCTCGAGGACGATCCGCAGGCTCGAGATCTCCTCGAGGTCCTGGGCGCTCAGCTGGGCGACACGGGCGCCACGACGCGGTTCGCGCGTGATGAGCCGCTCCTCGGCGAGGCGGGTCAGCGCCTCGCGCACGGGGATGTGGCTCACGCCGAGGCGGTCGGCGAGCTTCCTCTCGACGAGGCGCTCCCCGGGGGCGAGTTCGCCGGAGTGGATGGCCGAACGCAGCTCGTCCGTGACCTGTTCGGCGATGTTCTGATCCGAGACGCTGCGCATTCGGGTGCCCTTCTCGATCTGCGGCGCGGTCAGCTCGTCGAGCGGGCGCGTGATCGTTCGCTCGATGCTATGGCAGATTTCTCCCGAGTGGCGGGATGACGACCCGCGGAGACGTGACGAGAACGTGATCGCATCGGCTCGATTCGCTCTAGACGTATCTGTGGTTTTGCTACATGCTATAGCGAAACCCTTACCTACCCGAACGCACCACCCGACCCTTGGAGGCACCCATGTCGCGTCGTCGTGTATTGCTCGGCGGAGCAGCGTTGCTCACCGCCGCGCTCCTCACCGCTGGCTGCAGCAGCACCCCGTCGAACTCCGACGGCCAGGCGCAGGAAGGCGGCACCCTGACCGTCGCCGCCGCGCAGGGCATTCCGCAGCTCAACCCCGCCATCCGCACCTTCGCCTGGGAGGAGGTGCTGTTCCCCCTGCTCTGGAACGGCCTGACCAAGACCGACGAGTCCGGGGAGATCGTCGGCGACCTCGCCGAGAAGTGGGAGGCCTCGCCCGACCAGAAGACCTGGACCTTCACGCTCCGCGACGGCGTCACCTTCTCCAACGGCGACGCGTTCACGGCCGCGGACGCGGTCGCCTCCTTCGAGTACTACCTCGACCCGGAGACCGCGACGCAGGAGAAGAACAAGATCGACATGGTCACGGATGTCACGGCATCCGACGACAAGACCGTCGTCATCACCCTCTCGGAGCCGATCGCGACCTTCGCCGCCGGCATCGTGTGGGTCAAGATGATCGACGTCGATGCGCTCGACACCATCGACAAGGAGCCGATCGGAACCGGCCCGTACATCGTCGACAAGTTCACGCCCGACGACAGCCTGACGCTGGTGCCGAACCCGGAGTACTTCGGCGAGGCCCCCGCGCTCGACGAGATCACCCTCGTCAAGGCCGCCGAGTCCACCGCCGCCGTCACCGGTCTGCGCTCGGGCGACATCGACGTGCTGTGGTCCGTGCCGCAGGGCGACGTCGCGGGGCTCGAGGGTGGCGGCGACATCGCGCTCGTCACGCCCGACAACCCGAGCCAGTGGCCGTCGTGGGAGGTCGACACGCAGTCGGCGCCGTTCAACGACGTGCGCGCGCGTCAGGCTCTCGCCTATGCGACCGACCGGGAGGCGATCCTCGAGGCCGCGTACTACGGGCAGGGCACCGTCTCGCCCACGAACAACGCGCTCGGCGAGGTCAACCCGTGGTTCGGCGGCGACCTGACCGACTACTCCTACGACCTCGACAAGGCGAAGGAGCTGTTCGCCGAGGCGGGCATCACCGAGGGTGACACGCTCACGTGGTGGGGCATCGCCGGGCAGTACCCGGAGTGGAACACGAGCGGCGAGATCCTGCAGGCGAGCCTGAAGGAGATCGGCATCACCCTCAAGATCGACAACAACGACATCGGCACCTGGGTCGACTCGTTCTACCCCGCGGGCAAGAGCTTCCCCGGGTACATCGTGCCGAACTTCCAGTCCACGCCCCCGGAGCCCGCGTACTCGCTGAACTTCTACCTCGAGGGCCGCTGCGAGTGCAACTGGGTCGACCCCGACTTCCAGACCGCCTTCGCCGACGCCGTGGCCGAGCCGGACGAGGCCGCCCGTGCCGAGAAGTGGGGCACCGTGCAGACGATCATCAACGAGCAGGTTCCGCTGATCGTGCCGCTGCAGTCCACGGTCGTCACGGCGACGAGCGCCAAGGTCGACGGCGTCTGGGTCGAGGGCGGCGGCCAGCTGCACCTCGAGAACGCGCAGCTCAAGGGCTGACGTGGCTCTGTCCATCCTTCGGCGGGTGGCGATCAGCATCGCGATGCTGATCGCCACCTCGCTTCTCGTCTTCGTGGTCCTCCGGCTCCTGCCGGGCGACCCCGTCATCACCCGCCTCGGCTCGACCCCGGGCGTGGATGCGGAGATGCTCCAGCGCCTCCGCGAGGAGGCCGGCCTCGACGCCCCCATCATCGAGCAGTACTTCCGCTGGATCGGCGGCGTCTTCACCGGCGACTTCGGACAGTCGTACTTCAACCAGTACTCGGTGTCCGAGCTCATCGCGCAGCGGCTTCCCGCCACGCTCGAGCTCACGCTGATCGGCATCCTGCTCGCCGTGGTCATCGCGACGCCCGCCGCCGTGATCGCCTCCCTGCGTCCGCTCGGCATCGTCGACCGCATCCTCACCGCGGTCTCCACAGCCGGCATGGCGCTGCCGCAGTTCCTGATCGGCATCGTGCTGATCGTGGTCTTCGCCGTGCAGCTCAAGGTGCTCCCCGCACGCGGATACACCCCGTTCAGCGAGGACCCGGGCGACAACCTCGTGCGGATGATCCTCCCCGCCTTCACGCTCGCCTTCGCCGCCGCGCCGCTGCTCATGCGGTTCCTGCGGGCGTCGATGGTCGAGGTGCTCGACGCCCCGTACATCCGCACCGCCCGCGGCAAGGGCCAGTCGGCGAGCGGCGTCGTGATCGGCCACGCGCTGCGCAACGCGCTGATCCCCGGGCTCACGATGCTCGGCCTCATCGTCGGTTACACGCTCGGCGGCGTCGTGATCGTCGAGTACGTGTTCGGCGTCCCCGGGCTCGGCTCGCTCGCGATCGACGCGGTCTTCAAGCGCGACTACGCAGTGCTGCAGTCGGTCGTGCTGCTGATCTCCGCGATGTTCATCCTCACGACGCTCATCGTCGACCTCCTCTACGGCGTGCTCGATCCGCGTCTTCGTGCAAGGAGCAGCCGTGGCTGACACCCTCACCCTCGCCCTGCGCTCCGCCCGTCCGCGTCGCCGGGTCGCCCTCGCCTCGTGGATCCCGCTCGGTCTCCTCGCCGTGATCGTGCTGGCCTGCGTGCTCGCGCCGCTCATCGCGCCGTACGATCCGTCGGCGCAGTCGCCCGACCGGTTCGCCGCACCCTCGGTCGCGCACCTGTTCGGCACCGACGAGCTCGGCCGCGACCTCTTCAGCCGCGTGCTCTACGGCGGACAGCTGACGATCTTCATCGCCGGAGGCGCCACCCTGGTCGCCATGGTGCTGGGCATCGCCTGGGGAATGGCGGCGGCATTCGCCCGCGGCATCCTCGACGAGATCCTGATGCGCCTCGCCGACACCGTGATGGCGATCCCGCAGATCCTGTTCGCCCTGGTCTTCATCTCGGCGTTCGGGGCCGATCCGGTCAAGCTGGCCGTGATCATCGGCATCCTGCTCACGCCCACCACCGCGCGCCTGGTGCGCTCCTCGGTGCTGAGCGAGCTGCAGGAGGACTACTTCACGGCCGCGGTGGCCTTCGGGTCGAGGCGCAGCCGCCTGCTGTTCGCCGAGGTGCTGCCGAACGCGCGTGGGCCGATCGTGGTGCAGGCGGCCATCAACGCCGCCAACGCCATCCTGCTCGAGGCCTCGATGAGCTTCGTCGGGCTGGGCATCGCGCCGCCCGAGGCGACCTGGGGCACCCTCGTGCAGCAGGGCTACCAGAAGATGTACCAGTCGATCGGCTACGTGCTGTTCCCCGCACTGTTCATCTTCGTCACCATCTGGCTGCTCAACGTGCTCGCCGATCAGTTCGGCGGCGATCGGAAGGGGAAGGGCCGATGACGGATGCCACGCCCGTCCTGCAGGTGCAGGACCTCACCGTCTCCTACGGCGACGCGATGCCGGTCAAGGGCATCAGCTTCTCGGTGCGACCCGGTGAGCGGATCGGCCTGGTCGGCGAGTCCGGCTCCGGCAAGTCGCTCACGGCGCTGTCGATCATGCGGCTCAACGACGGCGCGAAGCTCGGCGGCAGCATCCGTCTGCGCGATCGGGAGCTGCTCACGCTGAGCACGCGGGAGATGACACGGGTGCGCGGCGGCGAGATCGCGATGGTCTACCAGGACCCGATGTCGTCGCTCAACCCGGTGCGCACGATCGGGCACCAGCTCGTGGAGGCGATCCGGCTGCACGACCGGGTGTCGAAGGAGGCCGCCCGCGCGCGGGCCGTCGAGCTGCTCACCGAGGTCGGAGTGCCGCTGCCCGAGGAGCGCCTGGCGCAGTACCCGCACGAGTTCTCCGGCGGGATGCGGCAGCGCGTCATGATCGCGATGGCCATGTCGTCGCGGCCCGCCGTGCTGATCGCCGACGAGCCCACCACCGCACTCGACGTCACCACGCAGTCGCGCATCATCGACCTGCTCGACCGCCTCGCCGATGAGCACGGCACCGCGGTCGTGCTCATCACGCACGACCTCGGCGTCGCGGCCGGCTTCTGCGAGCGCATCCACGTGATGCGACACGGGCGGGTGATCGAGGAGGCCCCGGTCGACAAGCTCTACGCCGAGCCGGAGCACCCGTACACGAAGGCGCTGCTCGGCGCCGTGGTCGACCTCACGATCGATGTGCACGAGCCGATCCGCACGGCCGCCGAGGTGCTCGAGCGCGGTACTGAGCCGGTGGCCGAGGCCGGGTCGATCAGCGCGGTCGACCAGGCTCGCGAGACCGGCGACGTGCTGGTCGACGTGCAGGGCGTGTCGAAGGTGTTCACCCTCGGCTCCGGCCGCCGTGTGACCGCGGTCGACGACGTGTCGTTCCAGATCCGTCGCGGCGAGACCGTGGGGCTCGTGGGCGAGTCGGGCTCGGGCAAGTCGACCGTGTCGAAGGCCGTGCTGGCGCTCGGCGGGATCGATGCCGGAGCCGTCGTCTTCGACGGGCACCGCCCGCACGAGATGCGCGGCGAGGAGCTGCGGCAGCTGCGGCGACGGATGCAGATGGTGTTCCAGGATCCGTTCTCCGCGCTCAACCGCCGGCAGACGGTGGCCCAGATCATCGAGGCGCCGCTGCTCGCGCACGGCATCGGGACCAGGGCGACCCGAGCCGAGAAGGTGCGCGAGGCCATGCACCGCGTGCGTCTGGACGAGGAGTTCACGCACCGGCTGCCCCGCTCGATGTCCGGCGGGCAGTGCCAGCGGGTGTCCATCGCGCGGTCGCTCGTGCTCGAACCGGAGTTCCTCGTCCTCGACGAGTCGGTGTCGGCGCTCGACGTGTCGATCCAGGCGCAGGTGCTCAACCTCCTCCGCGAGCTGCAGGCCGAGCTGGGTCTGACCTACCTCTTCATCAGCCACGACCTCGCCGTCATCCGGTACATGTCCTCCACGGTGGCGGTGATGCAGCAGGGCCGGATCGTCGAGATCGGCGCCCGTGACGCCCTGTTCGCGAATCCGCAGCATGAGTACACGCGCGGGCTGATGGCTGCGATCCCGGTGGCCGACCCGGTGCTGGAGCGTCGCCGACGTGCGGAGGCCGCGGCGCTCTGGCAGTCTCAGGGAGCGGTGACCGGCGCGGTTCCGGCCGGCGTGGGAAGGAAGGCATGATGACGAGCACGGCGATCGGCGATCGCATCCGCATCCCCCGCACCCGGGCGCGCATCGGCGTGGCCCGGCGCGATATCACGCCGCCCGTCGGCATCCGCGCGAAGAACTGGGGCCCCGCCGACTGGGAGCGTTCCGAGGGGGCTCATCGTCCGTTCGAGCTCACCGCGCTCGCCGTCATCGGGGGCGACGATCGTCCGCGCGTGCTGCTCGCGGTCGACGGCACCTGGTGGCGTCGCGTGGCCGACGAGCGGAGCGTGCGCGGGGCGATCCTCGACGGCCTCGGGCTCCAGCCCGACCAGCTGATGCTCTCGCTCTCGCACACCCATGCCGGTGCGGTGCTCTGCGCGGCCGACGCGCATCTGCCGGGCGGGGAGCTGATCCCGGGGTACCTCGAAGCGCTCGCCGCGGCGGGCATCGCGGCAGGGCGCGAGGCACTGGACGGCGCGGTTCCCGGACTCATCGAGTGGACGACCGGCACCTGCACCCTGGCCGCCGACCGCGAGCTCGATGTCGACGGCCGACCGCTGGTGGGCTACAACCCCGCGGGAGCGGCCGATGACACGGTGACGATCGGGCGCCTCAGCGTCGACGGCGCGGTGCGCGGCACGATCGTCAACTACGCGTGCCACCCGACCACGCTCGCCTGGCAGAACCGCGAGGTGTCGCCGGACTACGTCGGCGCCATGCGCGAGATCGTCGAGACCGCCACCGAGGCGCCGTGCCTGTTCGTGCAGGGGGCCTCGGGGGAGCTGGCCCCGCGCGAGCAGTACTCCGGCGACGTCGCGGTGGCGGACCGTCACGGTCGCTCGCTCGGCCATGCGGTGCTCGCGGCGCTGGACGCGCTGCCGGTGCCGGGGGAGGAGTTGACGCTCGAGGGCGTCGTCGAGTCCGGTGCGCCGCTCGCGATCTGGACCGGACGCGCAGCCCCCGGCGGGGAGGGCGCGGCGGGTTCCGTGACGCGCGTCGAGCTGCCGCTGCGCGACCTGCCGACGCTCGACGAGCTCGCTGAGGAGTGGAAGGACATCGATCCACGCTCCCGCGAGGAGCGCCTCGGTCGTGCGCGCAACCTGCGTGACGGGTACATCGATGGCCCGACCGTGCAGCATCCGGTGTGGGCCTGGCGTCTGGGCGATGCCGTGATCGTCGGGCATCCCGGCGAGGCTTACTCACGGCTGCAGACCACGTTGCGGGCGCGCTTCCCGGAGACGCCGATCGTCGTGATGAACCTCACGAACGGCCCCGGCTTCGTGTATCTGCCGACGCGCGACGCCTACGAGCGCGGGGCCTACCAGGCCTGGCAGACCCCGCTCGCGCCCGGAGCGCTCGACCTGCTCGAGGAGCACGCCGTCGTGGTCGTCGCGGCGCTGCTCGACCGTTGATCGCGCCCCGACTACACTTGCTATAGCAAATCTCGCCGACCCTGAGGAGAGCCATGACCGCCCCCGTCGCCATCGTCACCGGAGGATCCGCCGGCATCGGTTGGGAGATCGGCCAGCGCCTCGCGGCGGACGGGTATCTCGTCGTCGCGGCCGACCGCGTGCCCGGGCTCACGGCGCAGGAGAACCCCGCCGGCATCCTGTGGCGCGAGCTCGACGTGACCGACCATGCCGGTGTCGACCGGGTGTTCGGCGAGATCGAGGCCGAGCTCGGCCCGATCGAGGTGCTCGTCAACAACGCCGGCATCCAGCGCCACCGCGGCATCGAAGACCTCAGCTGGGACGAATGGGCTGCCGTGGTCGACGTCAATCTGCACGGCGTCTTCTCGGCGCTGCAGGCCGCAGGCAAGCGGATGCTGGAGCGCGGCGAGGGCCGCATCGTCAACATCTCGTCCATCTCGTCGCGCGGCTCGGCGGGACGCGCGCCCTACGCCACGACCAAGGCCGCGGTGATCGGGCTGACCTCGACCGCGGGTGCCGAGTGGGCCTCGCGCGGTGTGCGGGTCAACGCCGTCGCCCCCGGCTACGTCGACACCGGGGTGTTCCGTCAGGGTGTCGAGGCGGGCACGCTCAGCCTCGACACGATCCTGTCGCGCATCCCGGCGAAGCGCCTGGCCGAGGCGAGCGAGATCGCCGCGGCGGTCAGCTTCCTCGTCTCCGACCAGTCGCGCTACATGAACGGCCAGACGCTCTACGTCGACGGCGGCTTCATGGTCGACTACGGCGTGCCGCTGGCGAAGAAGCCCGAATGAGCACGATCGCCCGCATCGACACGGCCACGGCCGTGCTGCCGCTTCCGGCGCCCCTGCAGCTGGGCGCGATGACGGTGACGCGTCGCGAGTACAGCGCGGTGCGGGCGACCGCTGACGACGGCACGACCGGGGTGGCCTACTGCCTCTCGCGTGAGGCGCCGATGGCCGAGATCGTCGAGCGGCTCGTCGCGACGCACGCGGTGGGGGCGGATGCCGACGACCCCGCTGCGACGTGGGAGCGGATGCTGCGCGGCAGTGCCATCGTCGGACGGGTGGGTCTGGTGCGGCGGGCGATCGGCCTGGTCGACATCGCGCTGTGGGACATCGCGGCGCGGCGTGCGGGTGTGCCGCTGTGGTCGCTGCTCGGCACCGCCGATGCTCCCCGTGAGTCGATGCTGGTCGCCGCCTACCCCTCGCCGTCGCGCACCCCGCGCGAGGTCGCCGACGAGGTGCTGGCACAGGCGGACGGCTGGACGAACGTGAAGATCTCCCGCTCGCCCGACCCCGCCTACATGCGAGAGCTCATCGCGACCCTGAACGCGGAACTCCCCGCCGAGACGGGACTCGTGGTCGACGTCGGCTTCGGCTGGCCTGACGCGGACGCCGCCTTGGCCGAGATCGCGCAGTGGGGCGACCCGCAGCTCGCCTGGCTCGAAGACCCCCTGCTCCCCGAGGACGCCACGGGCGTCGCCCGCATCCGTCGCGAATCGGGGCTGACCGTCTCGGTCGGCGATGAGGTGACCGACCCCGCCGTGCTGAAGGCGCTGGTCGAGGTCGGCGGCGTCGACGTGCTGCGCCTCGACGTCGTCGCGATCGGCGGTGTGACCCCTGCTCGCGAGATGATCGCGTGGGCCGCGGAGCGCGGCGTGCCGGTGTCGGGGCACGTCTATCCTGAGGTCACCGCGCACCTGGGCATCGGCGTCGAGACCTTCGCGCGCGGCATCAACCCGTACGACCCGGCGCCCTCGTTCATCCTCGGCGGTCCGTCGTTCGAGGGGCGGGTGCACCCGACGGATGCCGTGGGCCTCGGCTTCGACCTCGACCCCGCCGTCTTCCGATTCGAGAGGGACTGAGATGACAGACTCCCCGCGCAGTGTCGTCACGAACCGCAGTGTCGTCGTGAACCGCAGTGTCGTCGTGAACCGCAGCGTCGTCGTGACCGGCAGCGGCAAGGGCATCGGCCGCGCCGTCGCGGAGCGGCTGACCGCCGACGGCTGGATCGTGGTCGGGCTCGAGCGCTCGCCGGGGTCCGGCACGGTCGAAGAGGGCATCGTGGCGGAGGTCGTGCTCGGCGACGCCGCCGACCGCGCGACGCATGAGCGCGCCGCCGCAGCCGCCCGCGCCCGGGCGCCTCTCGCCGGCTGGGTGAACAACGCCGGCATCACCAAGCGCACGCCGCTGCACGACCTCGACGAGGACACCGTGCGCGAGATCCTCGGCATCAACGGCTTCGGATACATCTGGGGCTGCTCGACCGCGGTCTCGGCCTTCGTGGATCAGGGCGTCGCGGGGGCGATCGTGAACATCGGCTCGATCCACGGCCGCGCGTCCTTCACTGATCACGCGGCCTACGAGTTCACGAAGGGCGGCATCGACGCGCTGACCCGCAGCGTCGCCGTGACCTACGGCGGACTCGGCATCCGCGCCAACACCGTCGCGCCGGGCGGCGTGCGCACCCCGCACCTCGAAGCCCAGATCGCGCGGGCCGCCGACCCGGCCGCCGAGGAGCGCGCACTCGCCGAGGGACCGCCCATGGGGCGCATCGCCCGAGCCGAGGAGGTCGCGGCCGTCACGGCGTTCCTGCTCTCCGACGAGGCTCCGTATCTCTCGGGGCAGTCCATCGCGGTCGACGGCGCCTGGACGGCATCCTTCGGCGACATCGCGGTCGACCCCGCCCTGCGGGAGCGGTTCGGGGCCTGACGGTCGGGCAGCCGCAGGCCGTCGTCAGCGGAGATACGCGTCCACGAGCAGCGCACCGCGGATGACGCGCAGCTCGTCGAGGATGCGCGCCAGGCTCTTCGCGCTCACCGAGGACAGCGCGAGGTCGTGCGGACCGAGAGGTTCGAGCTTCCCGGTCCGGATGCGGATGACCTCCCAGCCCGAGGCGCGGAGGGCGCGGTCCTTGCGCAGGTCGGCGTCCTGCCGCTTGCCGACGTGCTCCAGACCGTGGCGCCCGACGGTGTCGTACTCGAGCGCGACGCGCAGCTCCGGGAGCACGATGTCGGGCCAGACCTCGGTGTGACGGAAGAACGGGCGCGACACCTTCACGGCGTTCACGGCCGGGTCGAACTCGATCAGACTCCCGAGTTCCGCCCGCAGGCGTCCCTCCGCGGCGGAGGCAGGACGCGGTGCGCACGTGCTCTCGAACGCGGTCCCCGCGGGCAGGTCGGGCGTCTTCGTGCAGATCGCGGGCGCCGGGCGACGGGGCTTACGGGGGAGGGCACGGGCTTCGCCGAGCACGACCGGCTGCGGGCGGGCGAGCGCGGAACACTCCGGGCACCAGGCGGAGCGACGTCGCACCTGTCCCGGACGCTCGCGCTGCTCTGCCGGGGTCGCGGCGAACCGGTGCCCGACCGCGCACTCCCAGCAGAGGAGCACATCGGCCGCGAGCGGGATCTGCGACAGGACGATGCCGTGGTTCAGCTCCGGGTGGTACTGCCGAATCAGTTCCGGATACGCCGCCCACCCGGCACGGTAGGTGCCCACGTCATACGGAACGGCGCGACCGCGGGAGAACTGCCGTCGCGCCCACCACTGCATCACCGGTTCCGGCACGCGCCGACCATACCCGCCGTCACGGACACCGCCTCGTGCCTGCTGACACCGATACCGATACCGCTTCCGGTGTCCCCGGTCCGTGCGACGATCCGCACGTCGACAGGAGAACGGGATGCGTGGGGAAGCCACGGTGCTGCATGCCGACCTCGATGCGTTCTACGCCTCGGTCGAGCAGCGTGATGCGCCGGAGCTGCGGGGCCGGCCCGTCATCGTGGGCGGCGGGGTCGTGCTGGCGGCGAGCTACGAGGCGAAGGCCCGCGGCGTGCGCACCGCCATGGGCGGACGGCAGGCGCGGGAGCTCTGCCCCGATGCGATCGTGGTCCCGCCGCGCATGGACGCCTACTCCGAGGCCAGCAAGCAGGTGTTCGCGATCTTCCGCGACACCACCCCGCTCGTGGAGGGGCTGTCGATCGACGAGGCGTTCCTCGAGGTCGGGGGTCTGAGACGGATCGCGGGCAGCCCCGAGCAGATCGCGGCGCGGCTGCGCGAGCGCGTGCGCGCGGAGACCGGACTCGCCATCTCGGTCGGAGTCGCGCGCACGAAGTTCCTCGCCAAGGTCGCCAGTGCCGTGAGCAAACCCGACGGTCTGCTGGTCGTGGAGCCCGAGCGCGAGGAGGAATTCCTGCTTCCCCTGCCGGTGGAGAGGCTGTGGGGCGTGGGGGCGGTGACGGCGGAGAAGCTGCACCGCTACGGCGTCCGCACGGTGGGGCAGCTCGCCGAGCTCGAGGCGGCCACCGCCGAGCGGATGCTGGGCAAGGCGACCGGGGCCCATGTGCACGCGCTGGCCCGGCTGCGGGACCCGCGCCCGGTCGACACCACTCGGCGACGCGGGTCCATCGGCTCGCAGCGGGCGCTCGGCAGCCGACCGCGATCGGCCGAGGAGCTCGACCTCATCCTCACCCAGATCGTCGACCGGCTCGCTCGGCGGCTGCGCGACGGCGGCCGTGTCTGCCGCACCGTCGTGCTGCGTCTCCGGTTCGGCGACTTCTCGAAGGCCACGCGCTCCCGCTCGCTCCGCGCGCCGACCGACCGCACCGCCGTGCTGCTGACCCTCGCGCGCACGCTGCTCGCCGCGGCGCAGCCCGAGATCGCCGACCGCGGCATCACCCTGCTCGGCATCTCTCTGTCGCAGCTCGACCGCGCCGACCGTGTGCAGCCCGAGCTGCCGATCGACTGGGGCGACGAGGCGCGCCTCGACGGGGTGCTCGACACCCTGCGTGATCGCTACGGCGCGAGCTCGGTGTCGCGGGCGGCCCAGCTCGGCCGCGACCCGGGCTGGTCGTCCCCGATCCTGCCCGAGCACGAGTGAACCGGCACGATGCGCAGGCTTCCCGGGTCGGTCCGGTACCGTGAGCTCGACGCGCCGAGCCGCGTCGAAGAAGGACACAGCTGCATGAACGCACTCAGCCGGACGGGATGGTACCTGGTGGTGCTGGTGCGTGGGCTCCTGCTCTGGGTCCTGATCCCGTTCGCCGTCCTCGCCTGGCTTCTCGTCCATTCGTGGGCGCAGAAGGCCTCGCGCCGGCAGGCGCTGTGCTGGTACGACACGCATCTGATCGTGGCGCTCGTGAAGGGTCCGTTCCGCCTGATGATCGCTCCCGAGCATCGGCGCTTCGAGCGGATTCCGAGGATGGCGGCCATGGAGTCCCGAAAGACCAGCTTCGTCGGCATGGACGCCGTCGAGCTCTTCGACCTGGTGTGACGGCGGGCGGTCCAGGACGGAGACGTGCTGCGGTTCAGGCCTTGAGCATCGACGCCCGCGCGATCAGGCCGTCCACGACGTCGAAGGTCGCGATGGTCTCGGTCGCGACGCCCGCGTTGATGACCTGCTCCTGCGCGACGACCCACCGGGTGCCGAACAGCACGCTGTTCTCGATCACGCACGACAGCTCGGGGTTCTGCAGCCGCGGCTCGTAGAAGGCGCGGATCGCGTCGGTGCCCACCACGGGTTCCGGCGCGACGCCGGTGATCACGGCGTCCGCGGCGTAGGTCGCGACGAACGCGTCGAGGTCGTGCGCGTTGAAGGCGTCGAGCTGCGCCTGCACGGTATCGAGGGCAGAGCGGTCGAGGGCGGTGCGGTCAGTCAATGCGAACTCCTCCGTTGACGTCGTAGGTGGCGCCGGTGATGAACCGTGCCCGCTCCGACGCGAGTGATGCGATGATCCAGGCGACGTCTTCCGGCTGCCCGAATGCACCGAGCGGGATGCCGGCCTCGAGCTTCTCGCGTCCGGCGCCCTGCAGCTGGTCGGTGATGGCGCTCGCGACCGGGCCCGGCGTGACGGCGTTCACGCGGATGCCCTCGGCGGCGAGGTGCCGGGCGAAGCTGCGTGTGATGGCGAGGATCGCGCCCTTGCTCGCGGCGTAGTGGATGCCGGTCTGCAGCGCGCCGACCTGGCCGGCGATCGAGGCGATGTTGATCACCGAGCGGTCGCCCTCGGCGGCCCGGAGCAACGGGAGAGCGCCGCGGGTCAGGAAGAAGGTGCCGCGGGCGTTGGTCTCGAGGACCATGTCCCACTCGTCGAACTCGATGTCGTCGTAGGGGGTGTACGGGCAGACGCCGCCGTTGTTGACGAGCACGTGCAGCGAGCCCCACGCGGCCGTGACCTCGGCGATGAGCGCGTCGATCGACGCGCGCTCGCGCAGGTCGAGGCGGGAGACGTGCACCTCGGGTGAGCCTGCGTCCCGGCACTCCTCGGCGATGCGGAGCGCTTCGGCCTCGCGCCCGGCATACGTGATCCAGAGGGCGGCGCCCTCGCGGGCGAGTTCGAGGGCGGCGGCGGTTCCGATACCGGAACTCGCCCCCGTGATCAGAGCGCGGCGAGCAGTCATGACTCGATGCTATAGCAAATTGTGAGGCTGTCCAGGATGTGCGGCTCGCGCTGTACAAGCATTTGCTAGATGCTATAGCATCGCTGTCATGACCGAGCCCTTCATCCTCGTCAGCGACTGCGACCTGCCAGGAACCGTCATCGAAGACACCCTCCGCCAGGCGGGACTGCGCGCCGAGCGTGCCGCATCCGGCAGCCTCGACGACATCGCCGCCGCCGGTGCCGACGCCGAGGGCCTCGTCGTACAGTGGGCCCAGATCACCGGCGAGGTGATGGATCGGATGCCGAACCTCCGCGTCATCAGCCGCGTCGGCATCGGCTACGACATGGTCGACGTCGAGGCGGCGACCGCCCGCGGCATCGCCGTCGCGAACACCCCGAGCTACTGCATCGAGGAGGTCGCCGCGCACACCATCGCGATGATCATGACCCAGGCCCGCGGCCTCCCGGCCTACGATCGCGCCGTCCGCGCCGGCACCTGGAAGGCCGTCGACGCCCGTCCGCTCGCCGTCCGCCCGTCGACGACCACCGTGTCCGTGCTCGGCTTCGGTCGCATCGGCTCGATCGTGGCCCGCGGATGCCGTGCGCTGGGCTTCCGGGTGCTGGTCGCCGACCCCTACGCTCCCGCCGACGCCGTGCGCGAGGCCGGATGCGAGCTCGTCGAGATCCCGGACGCCGTGGCGCAGGCTGACATCCTGACCCTGCACGTGCCGCTCACCGACGCGACCCGGCACCTGATCGACGCCGCGGCCCTCGCGACCATGAAGCAGGGCGCGGTCGTGGTGAACACCTGCCGCGGCCCGCTCATCGATGAGGAGGCGCTCGCCGCCTCGCTGCGCGCCGGGCATCTGGGCGCCGCCGCGCTCGACGTGTTCGCGGGAGAGCCGCTCGCCGCGGACTCCCCCTTGCGCGACCTCGACGAGGTGCTGCTGACCCCGCACGCCGCGTGGTTCTCCCCCGAGGCGCTGCAGGACCTCCCCGTGCACGCGGCGGAGAACATCATCCGCTACCTGGCCGGCGAGTCCGTGCCGATCGTCAACCCGACCTACGCCGCCGCGCGCTGACCGAAGGATCATCATGGAACTGCTTCGACTCGGTCCCGTCGGCGACGAGCGTCCCTTCGTCCGTGACGAGGGCGTCGTGTACGACCTCTCGCCCCTCACCGCCGACATCGACGGTGCCTTCCTCGCGGCCGATGGCATCGCCCGCGTGCGCGAGGCTCTGGCCCGCGGTGAACTGAGCGCCGTCGCCGTCGACGGGCTGCGCATCGGCGCGCCCGTCGCCCGTCCGACCGCCGTGGTCTGCATCGGCCAGAACTACGCGGCCCACGCGGCCGAGTCGGGTTCGCTGCCGCCCGAGCATCCGGTCATCTTCTTCAAGCACCCGAACACGGTCGTCGGGCCGAACGACGTCGTGCTGCTGCCTCCCGGCGCCGAGAAGGTCGACTGGGAGGTCGAGCTGGCGGTCGTGATCGGCACGACCGCGCGGTACCTGCCGTCGCCGGAGGCCGCACGCGACGTCATCGCGGGCTACACGATCTCGAACGACGTGTCGGAGCGCGCGTATCAGCTCGACGTGTCGGGCGGACAGTGGTCGAAGGGCAAGTGCTCCGAGACGTTCAACCCGCTCGGACCCGCGCTCGTCCCCGCCGATGAGGTCGACCCGCAGGCGCTGCGACTGCGTTCGTCCGTGAACGGCGAGCCGCGTCAGGACTCCTCGACGGCGGACATGATCTTCCCGGTGCTGCAGATCGTCCACGAGCTGAGCCAGTACCTGGTGCTCGAGCCCGGCGACGTGATCAACACCGGCACCCCGCAGGGCGTCGCGCTGTCGGGCCGCTTCCCGTACCTGCAGGACGGCGACGAGATGACCATCGAGATCGAGGGCCTCGGCCGTCAGCACCAGCGCACCGAGCGGGTGCACCTGGCCTGATCCGCAGCTCCCTCCCGGCGGCCTGTGTCCGGGGCACGGTTCCTTTTGCTGAGTGCACCGTGTCTCGGTCAGAGGCCGTCGGGGCGTCTCGGGGGCGGATGTCGCGTCAGCCCGCGAACGGCGTGACCGGGATGCCGCGCACGCCGGGCTGCACGGCGAAGACCGAACCGGCCTCGGTGCCGTGGTCCGCGAGCAGTCCCTGCGCGGACGTCGTGATGTAGAGCGTGTCGAGGTCGTCGCCGCCGAACGTGCAGGCGGAGACCTGGGGCACCGGGAGCTCGATGGTCGCGATGAGCCCGCCCGTGGCGTCGTAGCCGTGCACCGCGCTGCCGCCCCAGAGCGCGACCCACACGCTGCCGTCGGCGGCGACCGTCAGGCCGTCCGGCGAGCCCTGGTCGGCGGGGATCGCGGCGAACGCGCGGCGGCCGCGAAGCTCGCCCTCGGCCACGTCGAACATATCGATCCGGTGCGTCGCGGTGTCGACGTAGTACGCCCGCCGTCCGTCCGGGGAGAACCCGACGCCGTTGGAGATCGTGGCCCGCGGGAGCACGGTCGTGACGTTCAGGTCGGCGTCGAGGCGCAGCACGCTTCCGGCGTCCGCCGCCGCGTCGTAGGCCATGGACCCCGCGAGCAGGCGGCCGCGAGGGTCGCAGCATCCGTCGTTCATGCGCACGCGCGGATCGTCGCCCAGCGAGGCGACCGCGCGGACGTCGCCGTCCACGTCATCCGCGAGGTACAGCGTGCGCGCCCCCACGGCCACGAGGCCGCCACCGGCGCGCGGCCGGGCGAAGGCGAGGTACCCGTCGTCGATGTGCTGACGGGTCACGCCGTCGGGGCGCAGCGTGAGCAGGTCGCCGGCGTTCCCGTCGACCCAGCGCAGTCCACCCCAGCCCATCGACCACACGGGGCCTTCGGCGTGGTGCGCGACCGGGCCGGTGACGTTCTCGGGGGTCATGCTTCTTCGCGGGGCTGCGCGCGCGGCGGGGCGGGGCGCAGCGGATCGGCGACCGGGATGCGCTCGGGCTCCGGCTGCGGGGCGGTCTCGGCTACGGGTGCGGCGGCGGGCGCGGACGCTGCCGACGGGGCGGTACCGGCGTGTGCCGGCAACTCGCGGGCCACCTGCTTCTCGAGCACGGTGACGGCCTCGTCGGAGAGCAGGATGAGACCGTCGAGCTCCTCGCGAACGCGCTTGTAGGCGACGTTGCGCTCGGCCTGCGTGGCCGAGTCGTCGACGGCCACCTTGAGCAGCTGCTGCGCCCGCTCGAGCCGCTTGCGCTCCGGCTCGGTGAAGGTGGAGTCGCGCAGGCGTCGCGCGTCCTTCTCGGCGATCTCGAACGCGACCGCGTAGTCGCCGACCGCCTGCAGGTACTCGGTGATCTGCTGCTCGGACACCTTCGCGTCGGGGGATGCCGGGCGCAGGGCGTCGGCGGTCTTCTTCGCCCGCAGGAAGGCGGCGGTCAGCGGCTGGCGTCCGTCGCTCATGGCCGGGAACGCGATGAGCTTCGCGACATCGAGCTCGTAATCGAGCCAGCGCGCGGTGATCTCGTCGTGCTCGGCGAACAGCCGCGCGACCAGGTCGTTCGGCGCGACGGATGCCGTCGTGTCGACGACCGAGGGCCCGCGGCGCTTGGACTGCTGGGTGAGGGCTCGGGCCTCGATCTCGGCGGTCTTCAGCTGCGCTTTCATGCGAAGGGTCTCCAGGCGGCGCTCGTGACGGCGCTTGGAGCCTTGCTCCCACGCCTTCGCCGCACCGCCGGCCATCCCCATGATGGGGAAGATGAGCCACCAGTAGTGCCCCGCGAAGGTCCAGAAGCCCTGGATGAACTCTTCCATGATGGGTTCAGCCTACTGCGGAGGGCCGTCGCGCCCGAGTGCAGTTGCGGGCGCGACGACCCTCGGGGTCACCAGTCGTGGACGGTGCCGTCGTGGAGGCGGTTGTAGGGGAGGTAGGCCTGCTCGTACGGGTACTTGCCGGCTTCGTCCAGGTCGAGGTCGACGCCGAGGCCGGGTTTGTTGCCGGGGTGCAGCATCCCGTCGGTCCAGGTGAACGACTGCTGGAACACCTGGTCGGTGCGGGAGCCGTGCTGCATGTACTCCTGGATGCCGAAGTTGTGGATCGACAGACCCAGGTGCATCGCGGCGGCCATCCCGACCGGGGAGATGTCTGTCGGCCCGTGCATCCCGGATTTGATCTGGTACATGGCCGCGTAGTCGAGAGTCTTCTTCAACGCGCTGATCCCACCCATGTGGGTGACCGCGCCGCGGACGTAGTCGATGAGCTGGTCGCGGATGATGTCCTTGAAGTCCCAGACCGTGTTGAAGATCTCCCCGATCGCGAGCGGCGTCGTGGTGTGCTGGCGCACCAGACGCAACGCTTCCTGGTTCTCCGCCGGGGTGCAGTCCTCCAACCAGAACAGGTCGAACGGTTCGAGATCCTTCCCCAGCCGTGCGGCCTGGATCGGTGTCATCCGGTGATGCCCGTCATGCAGCAACGGCAGGTCCGCCCCGAACTCGTTGCGCACGGCCTCGAACACCCCGGGCAGGTGGCGCAGATACGCCCGGGTGTCCCAGTCCTCCTCGACCGGCTTGGCCCCACGGCGGGCGGGCTCGTGGTCATACCGCGCCTCCCCACCCCCGGTATCGGCCGCCTGCGACGCGATCCCGTAGATCGCTTGCAACCCGGGCACCCCGGTCTGCACCCGGATCGCCCGATACCCCTGCGCCTGGTGCGCACGGATCGAATCGAACAGCTCCGGCAGCTCCTTCCCCGACGCATGCCCGTAGGCGAGGAGTCCGTTCCGGCTCGCACCGCCCAGCAGTTGGTACACGGGGAGACCGGCGACTTTCCCCTTGATGTCCCACAGCGCCATGTCGACCGCGGCGATCGCGGCCATCGTCACCGGACCCCGCCGCCAATACGCACTGCGGTACAGGAACTGCCACGTGTCCTCGATCCGCGACTCATCCGCCCCGATCAACAACGGCACCACATGCTCGGTCAGATACGCGACCACCGCGAGCTCCCGCCCGTTCAACGTCGCATCCCCCAGACCGGTCACCCCATCCGCGGTCGTGATCTTCAACGTCACGAAATTCCGATCCGGACTCGTGACGATCACCTCAGCCCTGTCGATGGTCATCGGGTTCCTCCTGCGGCTGCGGGTGCGTCGGTCATGTCGGTGGCGGGTTCGCCGGCGATCAGCACCTCGCGTGGCGTGATCGAGCGGTCGCCGGGGGTCCAGTCGAAGAGCAGCACGTCGGCACGCGCGCCGACGGTCCAGTGAGGCCCGTCGTCGAGGACGGCTGCCGGGGCCGAGGTCGCGAGCCGCACGGCGGCGGCCAGAGACCCCGTCAGGCGCGCGACGGTCGCGACGCCGACGTCGAGGGTCTGCACGGACCCCGCGAGGAACCCGGTCGACACGTGCCGGAGGGCGCCGTCGTCGGCGAGGTGCACGCCGCCGCCCACGGTCGAGACGCCGCCGTCGAGCAGGGCTGCCGGAGTGGCCACGGCGTCGCTCACCAGGAAGAGGCCGTGATCGCGCTTGGCGGCGATCATGGTCGCGAGGGTGGCGTCGGGAAGATGATGGCCGTCGGCGATCACGCCCGCTGCGAGCCGCGGCTCCGCGAGCTGCGTCCACAGATAGTTCGGATGCCGGGGGAGCATCGCGTGGGCGCCGTTGCCGAGGTGCGTGGAGAGCGTGGCCCCGGCATCGACGACCGCGGCGATCTCCGCATCCGAGGCGTGGGTGTGGCCGACCGCGACCCGCACGCCGTGCGCGACGAGGAAGCGCGTGGCCTCGACGGAGCCGGGGTGGTGCGGAGACAGCGTCACGATGCGCAGCAGGCCGGGGGCGGCGTCGAGCCAGGACTGCAGCTCGGCGATCGACGGCGGGCGGATGTGCTCGAGCGGATGCACCCCGCGAGGACCGTCCTGGTCGGACAGGCTCGGGCCTTCGACATGGATCCCGGCGACCGCGCGGGAGGTCGTCGTCGAGTCGCGCACGGCCTCGGCGATCGCGCGGATGCGGGCGACCATCTCGGCGGGCGACGCGGTGATGACGGTGGGCAGGAAGCGGGTGACGCCGTGCCCCGCGAGTGAGCGGGCCATCGCGGCGATGTGCTCCGGGTCGGGCTCGGCGGCGTTGGCATCCCCCTCGAGATGACCGTTCACCTGCAGGTCGATCAGTCCGGGGCCGATCCAGGGTGCGTCGTCGCCGGGGTCGGCGATCCGCGTGAGGGAGCCGATGCGGCCGTGCTCCACGACGAGTTCGAGTCCGCCGGAGCCGAGGGCGTCGCGTCCGCGCAGGACGGCCGCCGCGGTCATCGTGCCGCCTGCACGGCCTCGACGGGAGAGGGGTGCAGCAGCGAGGCGGCGTCGCGGTCCACGTGCACCTCGCAGTGGGAGTGCCGGCGCAGCACGGTGCACGGCCAGTGGGCGCTGATGGGCTCCTCGACGAGGGCGCGGACGGCTTCGGCCTTGCGCGCATCGGGGACGGCGCACACCAGGTGGGCACCGTTCATCAGGGCGGGGATGGTCAGCGTCAGCGCATGGGTGGGCACGGCGTCGAGGGTATCGAAGCACTCGTCGTCGACCTGCTGCACGCGGCTCGCCAGGTCGAGCTGCACGGTGCGCACGGGGCAGGGGTCGGTGAGGTCGGCGTCGGGCGGGTCGTTGAACGCGATGTGCCCGTTGACCCCGATGCCCAGGCACACCAGGTCGATGGGGCCCTCGGCGAGCAGCGCGGCGTACTCCTCGGTCGCGGCCTCCGTGCCGAGCTCGGTGCGCATCGGGTGGAAGGCGGCGGGCTGCACCGCGTCGACGAGGTGCGCGCGGAGCCAGTTGCCGAAGCGCTGGGGAGCCGCGACGTCGAGACCGATGTACTCGTCCATGTGCAGGATCGTGATGCGGTCCCACGGCACGTCGACCTCCGCGGCGAGGGCGCGGTAGACGTCGAGCTGACTCGGGGCGGCGGCGGCGATCATCCGTGCAGAGCCTCGCGCGGCCACGGCCTCGCGCAGCGTGTGCGCAGCCGATCGTGCGGCGGCGGCGCCCATCGCGGCGCGGTCGGGGTGGGCGTGCAGGGCGAACGTCGTCGTGCTCATGATTCGCAAGAGTAATGCAACCGCTTGCAAAGTCAAGCCCCGGATCGCGATCGGATGCGGGGTGCGACGGGCGCGTCCGTGCTCCGCGCACCCCTCCGATCGCGCGCAGCGGCGGTGCACGGGCTTAGTGTGTGTGACGTGACAGGCAACAGGAAGCCGGCATCCGGTTCGGTGACGATCGGCGACATCGCGCGCGTGGCCGGGGTCTCGCGCTCGACGGTGTCGCGCGCGTTCAGCCGCCCCGAGCTGCTCAACCCCGAGACGGTCCGGCGCGTGAAGGCGGCCGCCGAAGAACTCGGATACGTCGTGAACCACGCGGCCAGGGCGCTGTCCACCGGACGCTTCGGCAACGTCGCCGTGGTCGTGCCCGATATCGCCAACCCGTTCTTCCCGCCGCTCGTGCGCCGCGTGCAGACCCTGGCCGACGCCGCCGGGTACGCGGTGTTCCTCGGCGACTCCGACGAGATCGCCGACCGCGAGGCCAACCTCACGTCGCGGCTCAGCGCCCAGGTGGAGGGCTTCGTGCTCGCCTCGCCGCGACTCGACGAGGAGCGCATCCGCGAGCTCGATGCCGCGCGGCCCGTGGTGCTCGTGAACCGCGACATCGACGGCCTGGCGCGGGTGCTCATCGACCCCAGCGGCGGGCTCGACGAGGCCGTGGCGCACCTGCACCGCCTCGGCCACCAGCGCGTCGTGTACCTCTCCGGGCCCCGCGAGTCGTGGTCCGACCAGCAGCGTCGGTCGGCTCTCGCCCGGGCCGCCGAGCGTGCGGGTCTCGAGGTGATCGTGCAGGAGCTCGGGCGTCCGAGCTCGGCCGCCGGGCGCGACGCGGTGGGCGGCATCCTCGCGTCCGAGGCGACCGCCGTCATCGCGTTCGACGACGTGGTCGCGCAGGGCGTCATGGCCGGGCTGGCCCTCCGCGGCATCGACGTGCCGCGCGACATCAGCGTGATCGGATGCGACGACACCCTCGCCTCCGGCACGCATCCCGCCCTCACCACGATCTCCGCGGCATCGGCTGCGGCGGGGGATGCCGCGGCCGAGCTGCTGCTCGGCATCCTCGCCGGCGGGGAGCGGTCGGATGCCCGCGTCACGATCGCCACCCACCTGGTCGTCCGGGCCACGACGGAGGCCGTGCACAGCATCGGCGGTTGACCGTGCAACCGGTCGCATGATTTACTGTCGCCCATGCCTCGGATCGCGATCATCGGTGCCGCCCATCCGCACGTCGACTATGTGCTCGACGAGCTGACCCGGGCCGACCGCGCCGACTTCGTGCTCGTCGGGGTGCAGGACTCCGACCGTGCGGTCGCCGAGCACCACGCCGCCCGATTCGGCGTCCCGGCGTACGACCGGGCCGACGATCTGCTGGCCGAGGGCGTCGACATCGCGGTCGTCGCCGGCGTGTACGGAGCTCGCGGCTCCGACGTCGTCGCCGCGCTCCGCGCCGGGGCCCACGTTCTCGCCGACAAGCCGCTGTGCACGACGCTCGACGAGCTCGACGAGATCGAGGCGGTCGCGGCGGAGGTCGGGCGCACCGTGAACCTGCTCCTCGAGAAGCGCGGCTACCCGGAGACGCTGGCCGCCCTCGACGTGGTCAGGGCGGGGGAGCTGGGCGACATCGTCGGCATCACCTCCTCCGGACCCCACAAGCTCAACCGCGACCAGCGTCCGGCGTGGTTCTTCGACCGCGCGCAGTACGGCGGCATCCTCACCGACCTCTCGGTGCACGATCTCGATGCCGCGCTGCTGTTCGCGCCCGCCGACGAGGGCGTCGTGCGCGGCGCCGTGTCCGCCCCGCTCGGCGGTGCGGAGGGATTCACCCGCTACGGGGCCGCGACTCTCACGACCCCGAACACGGTGGTCAGCGCGGAGGTCAGCTGGCTCACGCCGCAGGCCTCCGATGTGCACGGCGACTACCGCCTGCGACTGATCGGCACCCGCGGCACGGCGGAGATCTTCTGGGCACGCGGTCGCGTCGAGGTGACCACCGAGGACCGGGCGACGCGGGATCTCGATCTTCCGCCGGGTCTGCGTCCGGCGGAGGAGGCCCTCGACGCGTTCGCCGCCGGCCGCACCTCCGCGGTCGGCACGCGCGACTCCCTCGCGGCGACCCGGCTCGCGCTCCTCGCCCAGGAATCCGCCGACCGCGACGGCGCCGCGCTCCCCTGGTCGCGCCTCTCAGACTGACCCCGACGGACGCCCCGACGTCCATGACAGGAGACATCATGACCGAAACGCTGCGCATCGCGATCGTCGGCGCGGGGGTGATCGGCGCCGTCCACGCGCGTCTCGTCGCGGCCCTCGGCGACGCCGGTGCTCTCGCCGCGATCATCGACCTCGACGAGGTGAGGGGGCGGGCGCTCGCCGAGCAGTACGGCGTCCCCTTCCACACCTCTGCGGCGGAGGCGTACCGCACGGAGGAGCTCGACCTCGCGGCGGTGTGCCTGCCCAGTGCCTTCCACGCGGACGCGGTGGTCGAGGCGCTGGAGGCCGGGCTGGACGTGATCGTCGAGAAGCCGATCGACGTCACCCTCGACGCGGCGGACCGCATCCGCGCCGCGGAGCAGGCCTCCGGGCGCACGGTCTCCGTCATCAGTCAGCGCCGGTTCCAGCCGGTGGCCTCGTTCATCCGCCGGTCGATCGATGCCGGTGCGCTCGGACGCGTCACCTCGGGTGTCGTGGAATCGGCCTTCTTCCGTCCGCAGGAGTACTACGAGTCCGGCGACTGGCGTGGCACCGCGGCGATCGACGGCGGCGGGGCGCTCATGAACCAGGGCATCCACGCGCTCGACCTGCTGCTGTGGATGCTCGGCACCCCGGTGTCCGTGAGCGCGAAGACCGGTCGACTCGCCCACGAGGGCATCGAGGTCGAAGACGTCGCCGGCGCCACGATCGAGTTCGAGAGCGGAGCCATCGGGCTGCTGCTGGCCAGCACCGCCGCCTACCCCGGCCTGCCCGTGCGCCTCGCGGTGCACGGCTCGGAGGGGACCGCGGTGATGGAGAACGACGGGCTGTCGTTCTTCGCCTCGGCGACCGCGGACCAGCCGGAGGCGGACGCGCTGATCGAGCACGACGTCCCCGAGGGCTGGAGCGACGTCGACATGGCGCACCGTCGGCAGTACCTCGACGTGATCGAGGCGATCCGCGGCGGAAGCCGTCCCGCGATCACCACGGATGACGGGCGCCGCGCGCTGCAGGTCGTGCTCGCCGTGTACGAGTCCGCCCGCACCGGTCGTCCCGTCGACCTCCACGAGTGAAAGAGGATGAGAGACATGGAAACGAAGAACGTCGCGATCGTCGGCATCGAGAACAGCCACGCCGAGGAGATCATCCGGTATCTCAACGTCGAGCAGCCTGCCGATGTCCCGGTGCGCGTCGTCGCGCTCGTCGCCGGTGAGGACGAGCGCACCCGCGAGCTCGCGGAGCTCGGCGGCATCGAGCGGATCGTCGCCGCGTCGTCGGACCTGCTCGGGAGTATCGACGCCCTCATCGTCACGTCCCGCGACGGGGCGCAGCATCGCGCCCACGCGGTCCCCTTCCTCGAGGCCGGCACTCCCGTCTGGGTCGACAAGCCGCTCGCGGCGAGCGTCGCGGACGCGCAGGAGATCGTCGCCGCGGCCGAGCGCGGGGGTGTCGCCCTCACCTCGTCGTCCGCGCTGCGGTGGGTGGCCGACACGGATGCGGTCGCCGAGGGCCTGCGCTCGATCGGTGAGCTCCAGGCCGTCACCGTGACCGGACCGGCGGACGCCTCCAGCCCGTACAGCGGCATCTTCTTCTACGGCATCCACATCGCCGACGTCGCGCAGCGGCTGGTCCCCGGGGAGCCGGAGGACATCGACGTGCAGCGCCTTCCCGGGGGCGTCGTCGCGCGCTACCGGGTCGACGGGGTGCTCGTGACGCTGGAGTTCATCCGTCCCGACGGCGACGGTCAGGTGCCGTTCCGGGCGACGGCCGTCGGCGGCCACGGCGTGGTCGGTCGCGACATCTTGCTCGGCGCCGACTACGTGCAGCCGGGGGTGGACGCCTTCGCCCGGATGCTCGCATCGGGAGAGCGACCGATCCCCGGGGCGCAGCTGCTGGCACCGATCGCGGTGCTCGAAGCGGTCGCCCGCGCGGGGGCCGCGATCACGGTCTGAGAGTCTGCAACGCAGTGCAGAGAGTTCGCGCCGCGATGCTCGGGTCGGCTGCTCCGCGCGCTCCGAGAGCGCGAAAACTGCCTGGTAATCAAACAGAAACAAAACCGTTACGCCCTCTTCAACGAAGAAGCCCTTGTAATGCAACCGATTGCACGTTAGCGTGAGATTCGGTTGGACCACCCGTTCATCGGGCTCCTGTCGGAGCCCGTCGAAGAAGACCATGGAGGAACGAGAATGGCAAGACGCACCCTGATCGCGGCCGCTGCTTCACTGGCCGCGGTGCTGGCCGTCACCGGCTGCAGCTCCGGCGCCGGGAACGACTCGGAAGGCGATGCCGAGAGCGGAGACCTCCGCGTGTGGCTGATGCAGGACTCCGTGTCCGAGGATGCGGTCGCGTGGCTCGAAGACGAGTTCGCCGCCCAGAACCCCGGATCCACGCTGACCGTCGAGATGCAGCCCTGGGACGACATCGTCTCGCGGCTGCAGACCTCGCTCGCGAGCAAGTCCGAGACGCCCGACATCGTGGAGATCGGCAACACCAAGACCGCCACGTTCGCCAATGTCGGCGCTCTCGCCGACATCTCCGACCTGTACGAGGAGGTCGACGGCGATGACCTGATCCCGAGCTTCATCGACCAGGCGACCCTCGACGGCAAGACCTACGCCTACCCGCTCTACGCGGGCACCAGCGTCGTCTTCTACCGCACCGATCTGCTCGAGAAGGCCGGCATCCCCGCTCCCGAGACGCTCGACGACCTCGTCGCCGCGGCCGGTGCCGTGCAGAAGGCGAACCCCGACGGCGTCGACGGCTTCAAGGGCATCTACTTCCCCGTGGTCGACGTGCACGGGCTTGAGGGGTGGCTGTTCTCCCACGGTGCGAACTATGCCGAGGAGAAGGACGGTGCCTGGGTCAGCGGACTCGACACCCCGGAGGCCAAGGCGGCTCTCGAGCAGATGCAGACCATCTGGCAGGGCTCCGCTCTCGGGGCGCTCGACGCCAAGGAGACCGCGGGCAACCCCTGGGTGCCGTACAACAACGGCGAGGTCGCGATGTTCTCCTACCGCGTCTTCGCGCAGGACAGCATCTCGCCCGAGCTCGCCGACGTCACCGGCGTCATGGCGCTCCCGCCCGTCGAAGCCGGCGGCGAGAGCCACCAGTTCCTCGGCGGATCGAACGTCGGCATCGCGGCGAACTCCTCCCAGCAGGGACTCGCCAAGAAGGCGATGAAGCTCATCCTCAGCAAGGACTTCATGAGCCAGCTCGCCGAGGACTCCGGATGGGTCCCGGGCAACACCACGTTCGCGTCCGCCATCCCCGACGGCATCGTCGACGCGGAGCTGCAGCAGCAGATCGCCGAGACGAGTGCGCTCACCCCGGCCGCCCCGAACTGGGCGATCGTGGAGGGCAACAACATCCCGGTCGATCTCTACTCGGCGATCGCGAAGGGTGAGGACATCGACGCGGTCGTCACGCGCATCGGCGCGAAGATCGAAGCGACCCTCAACGCCGACTGATGATGGCCACTCCCGTGATCGACCTCGAGGTCGCCCCCGAGGCGCCCCCGCAGCAGTCCGTTCCCCGCGCGCGCGCCCGCCGCGCGCGGGGAGCGCTGCTCCCGTACCTCCTGATCACGCCGCTGCTCGTGGCCGTGATGATCGCGCTCGGCTGGCCGCTGCTGCAGCAGTTCCTGATGTCGCTGCAGAAGTTCGGGCTCGCCCAGCAGTTCGGCAAGGAGCCCGAATGGGTCGGCCTGGCGAACTACGGACGCATCCTCGCCGACCCGAACATGTGGGTCGTGTTCTTCCGCTCGGTGCTCTTCTGCGCCGTGTGCGCCTCGCTGTCGATGGTGATCGGGATGCTGCTCGCGCTGCTGCTGACCAAGGTGAGCAGGTGGGCGCGGATCGCCCTGCAGATCACACTGCTGCTCGTGTGGGCGACGCCGGCGCTGGTGACGATGGTCATCTGGCAGTGGCTGTTCGACGCCCGCTACGGACTGGTGAACTGGATCCTGGCGCGCATCGGCTTCCCCGACATGGCCGGGTTCCCGTGGACGTCCACCCCGATGGGGGTGTTCACGATCGCGGCGATCACCGTGATCTGGGGCAGCCTGCCGCTGATCGTGTTCATGATCTACTCCGCCCTCACCCAGGTGCCCAACGAGGTGCTCGAGGCGGCGCAGCTCGACGGCGCCGGGCCCTGGACGCGCTTCCGTCACGTCACGCTGCCGCTCATCACCCCGGCGGTCATGATCGTCGGACTGCTGCAGATCGTGTGGGACCTGCGCGTGTTCACGCAGATCTACGTGCTGCAGCAGGCGGGCGTCTCGATCGAGGAGACCAACCTCCTCGGCACCTACATCTACCGGATCGGCATCGGGCAGGGCGAGTACGGCGATGCGTCGGCCCTCGCCACGATCGTGCTGATCCTCACCCTGCTGCTCACCTGGAAGTACATCGCCAAGATGTTCGCCCAGCAGAAGGAGGTCTCGGAATGAGCGTCCCGACCATGACCAGGACCACCGACATCCCCGCCGTCGTCCCTCCGCGCTCGCGGCGGACGATCGGCAGCCGCAACGACACGCGGCGGCGCACCTGGAACGGTGTGGCGGTCGTCGCCGCGTTCTTCCTCGTGTTCCCCATCTACTGGATGGTGAACACCGCGCTCTCCGAGAACGAGGAGCTCTTCTCGCGCACGCCGCGGTTCTTCCCCTTCCCGCTGAGCTTCGACAGCTTCGCCGGCATCCTCGCCGACCGCGGCTTCTGGTCGGCGCTCGGGATGAGTGCCGGAGTGACCGCCGTCGTGGTGGTCGTCGCGGTGCTGTTCGGGTTCTTCGCGGCGATCGCGGTGAGCCGGTTCCGCTTCAAGGGCGGCGGCTTCATCATCCTGCTCGTGCTCATCGTGCAGATGATCCCCACCGAGGCGCTGTTCATCTCGCAGTTCCGCATGCTGGACGGCTGGAACCTGCTGAACTCGGTCGGCGGTCTGTCGCTGCTCTACATCGGCGCGGTCGTGCCGTTCACGGTATGGCTGCTGCGCGGCTTCATCCACGGCATCCCCGCGGAGCTCGAGGAGGCCGCGATGGTCGACGGATGCAGCCGCTTCGGGGCGTTCATGCGGGTCACGCTGCCGCTGCTCGGACCGGGCATCGTCACGGCATCCGTCTTCTCCTTCCTGCAGGCGTGGAACGAGTACACGCTCGCCCTCGTCGTCATGACGAAGCCGGGCAACGCCACCCTGCCGCTGTGGCTGCAGACCTTCAGCAGCGAGCTGTCGGCCACCGACTGGGCGGGCATCATGGCCGGTGCCACGCTGATCTCGGTGCCCGTCGTCATCCTGTTCCTGTTCGTGCAGGGGCGCCTCGGTGCCGGGATGATGGCCGGAGCCGTGAAGGGCTGACGCGCCGGACACGTCGAGAGCGCCGAGCCTCAGGGCTCGGCGCTCTTTCGTCTGTGGAGGGGCGTCGCCTGTGGACGAGCGCAGATCATGCGGGCTAGACTCGGCGCAGCGGCGGGCATTAGCCCTCAGAGCCTGGCAGTCTTCCGGACGGTATGACGAGCCAGGCTCACGCTTTTTCCAGGAGCGTCACGCGCCCGTTCACGATGGCGTCGCAACGCCGCACCCAGTCGCCTCCGTTGCTGTAGCACCACGCGACCGCATCGCTCACCCAGAGCAATGGGTGCTCACGCGGTGCGGCATGTCCGTACTGCAGTGGAATGCCACCCTCGCGACGGAGCACCCCGGCTATCAGCTGTCGGTCGCGTGCCTCCAGGGAGTCGTCGCGTTCGAGGGTCAGCTGCGCGGCTCGACCGTTCACGGCCGCACCGACGAGCGCCGTGAGACACAAAGGGCGAGCGGTCTTGTCGGGGAGCTGCTTGACGATCCACACCGAGGAGCGGACGTCGAGCTCGCACATGCGAGCGAGGATGAATCGGCGACGGCTGTTCTTCTCGCTCTTGAAGTGGATCCGATACTGCCCCGGCTTGAGCAGCTTCCGGAGCGTGCGTTCCGCGGCGTGAACGGATGCCGACGCGGCGGCCGTCGCGACCACGTAGTACCCGCGGGCCTTGGATTCATCCACGAAGATGCGGTCGGCGGGGCGGAAACTCATCCGGACACCGTAGCGACCGCGCCACCACGCCGGCACCGCGCCGCTCCTCGCCTGTGGACGAGCGCCGATCACGCGGGCGGCGGGCGCCGTGTCAGGACACGAGGAGGCCGAGCGCGGCCACGACGTCGGGGTCGGCGGCGAGGTCGGGAGCCAGCAGGTCGAGCAGCGCGAGATGCGGATCGGCCGCGGACGCACGCGTCGCCAGCTCGTCCGCCGCGACGTCGTCGAGGGTGCGGCCGGCGTGCTGTTCCGCCACCACGAACCGGGCCCAGGCGGCGATCACGGCGAGCGCGGCCTCTCCCGTCTCCCCTCGCTCTCGGGCGCGGCGGATCGGATCGACCACGCGCGCCCGGAGCTTCACGCTGCCGTCCACCGCGATCTGGCGCAGGTGATGGGCGATCGCGGGATTCTCGAACCGGGCGACGAGAGCTGCGCGGTAGGCAGACAGGTCGAGGTCGGCGGCAGGCTCCAGCAGACTCGCGTCCAGATCCCACAGGGCGTCCACCGATGCGGCGCAGGCCGGATCGGCGATGGCCTCGGCGACCGTCGTGTGACCGCGGAGGATGCCGTCGTAGGCGAGGAGCGAGTGCGCGCCGTTGAGCATCCAGAGCTTCCGCCGCTCGAACGGCTCGATGTCGGAGACGAACGATGCCCCGGCATCCTCCCAGCGCGGACGTCCGGCGCGCGAGGGCCCGCTGAGGATCCAGCTGTGGAACGGCTCGGTGACCACCAGCGCCTCGTCGCGCAGGCCCCAGCGGGCGACCGTGGCGATGTCGGCGGGCGTCGTCCGCGGGGTGATGCGGTCGACGGAGGTGCTGACCACGTCGACCTGCGCCTCGATCCACGCGCCGAGCGCGGGGGAGGTGAGCGCGGCGAGGTCGAGGAGCACGGTGCGCAGCGCGGAGCCGTTGTCGTCGATGTTGTCGCACGGGATGAGCGTGATCGTGCTGTCGGGCAGTGCGCGTCGTCGGGCGTCGAGCGCCCAGAGGAGACGGCCCGGCATCGTGCTCAGCCCGCCCGGAGCGATCGCCCCGCCCGCGTCGTCATGGCGATCGACGATCGCCTCCGCCAGTGCGCAGATGTCGGCGGCGATGTCGGGATCGGTGACGTCGAGGCGGCCGTCCGCCCCGCGGCGGTAACCCTTCTCCGTCACGGTCAGGGTCACGACCGTGACCTCGGGACGTGCCAGGTAGCCCCGCAGCGCTTCGGTGTCGGCGCCGTCGTGCGCGGCCACGATGGCCTCCACGGTCTCCAGCTCGTCGCCGTCGCGGCCGCGGGTGAGCAGCGTGTAGACGTCGTCCTGACGGGCGAGGGTCGTGGCCGCATCCGGCGAACGCCCCGTGAAGGCCGCGATGCCCCACGCCCGATCCGGGTCCGCCTGAGCGGTGTACCAGGCCTGGTGTGCGCGGTGGAAAGCGCCGAGTCCGAGGTGCACGATGCGCACGGGCGCGCGCGGGGCGGTGCGTCGGGGGTGGTGGTCGGACACGGGACTCCTCTGGCCGGCGGCGGTGCGCTCGGGCGGCGCTCCCTCCAACCTAAGATGAGAAAGAAGTCTTTGCAAGCGGTTGCACAGATCGGCGGGTGTTCGTAGTGGAGGCCCGCACCCGGACGACGGGTTGGAGCAGCATGCGCACGGGCGCTCGATCGTCGTGACGGCTCATCTGCCGCAGCACGGTCGCCGTGGCGAGCCGACCCACCTCGCGCTTCGGCGGCGACACGGCGGTCAGCGGCAATGCGGCGTCCGCGGCCTCCTCGTCGTCGTAGGCGACGACCGCGACGTCATCCGGTGTGGTGAGGCCCGCGTTGCGCAGGCGCGGCAGAAGAGCGGTGGCCTCCCGGTCGCCGAGGCACACGACGCCGTCCAGGCCCGTGGACACGGCGCGCTGGGCGTAGTCCGTGAGAGCGGCATGATCCCAGGTCTGTCGGCGGACGACGGCGCGGGGGATGTCGGGCAGCGCGAGGTCGTCCACCGCGCGCTGGAACCCGCGCCAGGCCGCGTCGGCGGATGCGGTGTCGCCACGACCGAGGAATCCGATCCGGCGGCGTCCCTGACCCACGAGGTGCCGCACGGCCGCGTAGCCGCCGGCGACGACGTCGGTGCAGACCGCGGAGAGCCGGTCGTCCGGGGCGCCGTCTGTCGGCATCCGCTCCATCAGGACGACAGGTATCGGCAGCGACCGCAGCAGATCGAGCCGCGCGGCGGGGTCGGCCAGGTGCAGCGTCGGCGTGATCAGCAGCCCCGAGCATCCGGCCGCCAGGAGCTCGCGGATGAGGCGGATCTCGAGGGCGTCGTCGTATTCGCTCGACACGACCCGCAGGGCCACGCCCGCGGCGTCGGCGACCTCGGCGATGCCCTCCACGACGGCGGGGAAGTAGTAGCTGCGGGAGGGGACGATCACGCCGATGGTGCGTCGCGGCCGCCGTGACCGCGGAGACACGTAGGTGCCGGAGCCCTGCCGCCGTACCACGACGCCCTCGTCGACCAGCTGCCCCACGGCCCGCCGCACGGTGTTGATCCCGACGGTGTACGAGGAGGCGAGGGCACGCTCGGCCGGGAGCGGCGCCCCATCGGGCCACTCGCCCGCGTCGACCCGTTCGCGCAGCTGCTGCGCCAGGCTGAGGAACAGCGGCTGCGTGTTCGGAAACGCCCCCATCCTGCCCTCCTCGGCCCGGGTGCCCACGAGTGCAACCGTATTCATTTCCGGGCCGACGGACAAGGGGTGCAGGGTTCGCGGAGGCATGCGGGAGGGGTGCGGATCGGCCGAGTCATTCCCCCAGTCCTTCCCTCTCGCCCCGGTCTCGTTGACCGCGGGATGCCCGCGGGTCACGGTGGCAGTCACGACGACTCCGCACTCGGCGGAGCGGAAGGAGACACCGATGAGACGCACACGCTGGCTGTCGGCGCTGGTCGCCGCGAGCCTTCTGGCCGGAGGGGTGGTCGCCGCCGGCGGCGCCGCCTCCGCGCAGGCCGTCACGACAGAGCTCACCATCACCTCGCCGACCGATGGCGACACCGTCACCGGATCGACGCTCACGGTGGAGGGAACCTTCGCGAACACCTCCGAGCTCGTGCTGGTCGTCGGCGCCCAGGAGCTCGTCCCGATCCCGGTGACCGGCACGGCGGGTACCTGGACCGTCGACCTCGACATCTCCGACGTGGACGGACGGCTCGACCTCGCGGTGCGCGCCCGTGACCTCACCACGCTCTACACGACGTGGTCGGAGTTCCTCGCGGTCGAGGTCGACAACCCCGACGCATCGCGCCCCGTCGTCACCATCACCTCGCCGACCGAGGGCGCCTACGCGGGGTCATCGCTCGACGTCGAGGTCGACGTGGCGTCCGATCGTGCGCTCGACGCGGTCGAGGTGCGGGTCAACGGCGGCGCCTGGCAGGCGGCCACGGCGCAGGGCGGAGGCGCGTACGCGGCATCCTTCCCGGTCTCGGGCTCCGGCTTCGTGAGCATCGAGGCGCGGGCGACGGACTGCTCCGACCATGTCTCGGACTCGTCGACCACGTACGTCGCGCTCGGCGGCGCCACACCCGCAGCGCCGGTCGTCTACCACCAGGACCGCGCGATGTGGATCTGGGAGCGCGCCTCCTACGAGGCCGTGTTCGACGACGACGCCCGCGATCGTCTCGGTGCTGTGATGGACGACACGACGACCTTCGGCTCCGACGCGATCCGCACGATCTACCTGGGTGTCGACCGATACGGCACCACCGACATGCTGCGCGACTCCCGCGATGAGGTCGCGGCGTTCGTCACCTGGGCGCGCGATCGCGGGTACCACGTGCAGGCCACGGTCGCCGGCGGCACCCGCCCGCCGTACCTCGGTGCCCTGGAGCAGTTCGAGCACTTCGCGGTCGACGAGTTCGAGAAGGTGCTCGACTACAACCTGGCCGTGCCCGAGGCCGCGCGCTTCGACGGCATCAACGTCGACATCGAGCCGTACATCCTCAGCGACTGGAAGCTGCCGGACAACGGCGGCCTCCCGAACCGGTGGCTCGAGGTCCTCGACACGCTCATCGAGCGGCGCGACGCCTCCGGCCTCCCGGTCCTCGTCGGTCCGGCGATCCCCCGCTGGCTCGACTCCTCGGCCTGCTGCACGTCGATCACCTGGAACGGGCAGACGAAGGCGCTCAGCGACCACATCCAGGACATGACCGACTACATCGCGATCATGGACTACCGCGACACGGCCGACGGCAGCGCGGGTATCATCGCCCAGGCGCAGCACGAGATCGACTACGCGAACCAGATCGGCAAGCCCGACTCGGTCGTCATCGGCATCGAGACCAAGGACCTCTCCGGCACGGGCGACCCCGAGACGGTGACGTTCTGGGAGGAGGGGCGCACGTACCTGGAGGGCGAGCTCGACAAGACGTACGCGGCCTTCGCCGACGACGCCTCGTTCGGCGGCATCGCCATGCACCACTACGACGACCTGCTCATGCTGCCGTCGGCGTGGGACGACACCCCGCCCGTGTACTACCCGGTGCCGGGTGCGGGTCCGGGAGGTCCGGCGCTGCCGTGACGCCCCGTGGGGCCGCGACCCTGTGACGGGGTCGCGGCCGCACGTCGGTGCTGCCCGGCGTCCGGTACCGGGCACCCGGCGCCTTTCTCCCGGCGAACGTCAGCGCAGCGTCGGCACCGCGGTCTGCGGGTCGCGGACGATGCCCTCGAGATCCTCCCGCAGGGCGGTCGCCCGCTCGGGAACGCTCGGCAGCGCGACCTCCGCACAGCGACGGGCGAGTTCGAGGTCGCCGGCCAGCCCCGCGACCCGCGCCCAGGTGAGCAGGTGCGCCGGGTGCGAAGGGTTCGCGACGGCGACGCGTGCCCCCTCGTGGAAGTCGTCCGGCCAGGCGGTGAGCGGTCCGAAGAAGTCTTGCGACTGCCGGTCCCACTCCGAGACGAGGAACGCGACCGACTCCGCGGCATCCGTCGCCGTGTCGCCGTAGACGAAGTCGGGATCGTGGTCGTTGCGGAAGCCCGGGATGATCGACGACCGCCAGGCGCAGTCGGCTTCGCGGATCTTCGTCGGGTTGATGGCATGGCGGGAGACATCGCCCAGGGGTAGCAGGTGCGCGCCCAGGTCGACGCGGAACACCCCGCGCCGCGGCTGGTGCACGACCTCCACGACGTGGGCGACCGGATCGTCGACGCGCCGCAGCACATCACCGCTGCGCACGAATCCCTGCGCCTTCAGGACCGGGTAGAACTCGGCGCGGAGGAGGGCCGTCGTCGTCTGCTTGTCCACAGAGGAGAGCGTAGTCAGTCGGGGGGGGTGTCGGCCGGTCAGCTCTTCGTGAGGTCCTGCGCGAACATCACGAGGATGCCGCTCGGGCCGCGCAGATAGGTGAGCTTGTAGACGTCCTGGTAGTTCGCGACGCCGCGGAGCGGGTGGTAGCCGTGGCGGGCGGCGATCGCCAGCGACTCGTCGATGTCGTCGACCGAGAAGGCGATGCGATGCATGCCGATCTCGTTGGGCAGGGTCGGCTCGGTCTCGATGGCGTCCGGATGGATGTACTCGAACAGCTCGATCTGGCCGTGACCGTCCGGGGTCTGCAGCACCGCGATCTTCGCGTGGTTGCCGTCGAGTCCGACCGCGGTCGACGCCCACTCGCCGCTGACCTCGTCGCGGCCGAGCACGGTGAGACCGAGAGCGGTGAAGAAGGAGATGGTCGCTTCCAGGTCACGGACGGCGATGCCGACGTTCTCGAGTGTGATGGGCATGGGTGGGATGCTACTCGCGTCCGTTGTCGTTTCGTCCCGGTCTCTGAGCGAGCCGAGCGGGACGAAGGGCAGCGCCCGAGCCTCAGTGCCCGAGCTTCTCGGCACAGGCGACGCAGTACTCGGCGAACGGACGAGCCTCCAGGCGGCCGGCGGGGATGGGCCTGCCGCAGTGGGCGCAGATGCCGTACGTGCCGGCTTCCACCCGGGCGAGCGCCTCGTCGACCTGCCGCAGCTCGGAGGCCGCCGCCTCGGCGAGCCCGGTCAGCCGCGACCACTCGGATGACAGGGTGACGCCCTCCGGATCGTGCTCGTCGTCATCGTTCGAGCCCTCGCGGTCGTGGGTGAGCTCGTCGAGCGTCGCGGCCGTCGCCCGCACCCGCGCCTCGGCCTGGGCGCGCAGCGCGAGCAGGCGTTCCCGGGCGTCGGCGGTCATGCGCCCACTCTAGGCACGGCCGCCGACGTCCGGAGTCGCGCTGTCAGGCGGAGTGTCCGCTCGTCGGCACCGAATCGGTCGTCGTCGGAACGGCCACGGCCTTCATCCCGGGGTGGTCGCGCTCGAGCGCCGCGCCCTCCATGTCGACGTTCGGCAGGATGCGGTCGAGCCAGCGCGGCAGCCACCAGGCCGAGCGTCCGAGCAGGTGCATGAGCGCGGGCATCAGCAGCATCCGCACCACGAAGGCGTCGAGCAGCACACCGAACGCGAGACCGAATCCGATCGACCGGATGATCGTCGACTCCGAGAAGATGAACCCGCCGAACACCGACACCATGATGAGCGCCGCGGCGATCACGACCGAACGACCGGCCCGGAAGCCCTGGGCCACGGCATCCCGCGCCGAGGCTCCGTGCACATACGCCTCGCGCATGCCGGAGGCGAGGAACAGCTGGTAGTCCATCGCGAGCCCGAACAGGATGCCGACGAGGATCACCGGCAGGAAGCTCAGGATCGGTCCCGTGCTGTGCAGCCCGATGATCTCGGCGCCCCAGCCGAACTGGAACACCGCGACGATCAGGCCGTACGTCGCGAACAGCGAGAGCACGAAGCCTCCGGTCGCGATGATCGGCACGAGCAGCGAGCGGAACACCACGATCATGATGAGCAGGGAGAGCCCGACCACCACCACGAGGTAGAGCGGCAGGACCCCCGCCAACGCCTCGGAGATGTCGATGTTGATCGCAGCCTGACCCGCGACGCCGAGGGTGATGCCGTCGTCGATCGCCGGCATCGAACGCAGATCCTGCACCAGCTTCTCGGTGGACTCGCTGTTCGGGCCCTCCTTCGGGACCACCTGGAACGCGAGGAGCGTGTTGTCGTCCGACGTCGCGATCGGTGCGACCGCCGCGACGTCGTCCTGGTCGGCGATGGCCTGGGCGATCGTGACCTGCGTGGAGAGCAGGTCGTCGTCGCTGACGGCGTCGTCGAGGGTGGCGGTGACGAGCAGGGGTCCGTTCGCGCCCTCGCCGAACTGGTCGTCGATGGTCTGGAACGCGCGGTAGCTGGTCGAGTCGCTGGGCTCGCTCGATCCGTCCGGCAGCCCGAGGCGCATCGACATCGCGGGGATCGCGATGATCAGCAGGGCGACGACGCTCACGAGGGCGGTGACGACGGCGCGGAGGGTCGACATCCGCTTCACGGGCTTGCCCGCGGCGTGCTCCTGGCCGATCGTGGCGCGCGCGCGACGGCTCAGGAGCCGCGTGCCGACGAGGCCGAGGATGGCGGGCGCGAGGGTGATCGCGACGAGCACCGCGACGGCGACGCAGACGGCACCGACCGTGCCCATGAGTCCGAGGAACGGCACGCCGGTCACGTTGAGGGCGAGCAGAGCGACGATCACGGTCGTCCCGGCGAACACGACGGCCGTGCCGGAGGTGCCCGTGGCGAGGCCGATCGACTCGCGCACCGGAACCCCGGCCAGCAGCTGCTTCCGGTGCCGGTTGACGATGAAGAGCGAGTAGTCGATGCCGACCGCGAGCCCGAGCATGACGCCCAGCACCGGGGTGACCGAGGCCATGTTCACGACGCCGGAGAAGGCGAGGGATGCCGTCACGCCCACGCCGACTCCGACGATGGCGGTGACGATCGGAAGGGCGGCGGCGATGAGGGAGCCGAGCATCACGATGAGGACGATGGCGGCGAACGCGAGGCCGACCGCTTCGCCGACGCCGAAGATCTCCGGGACGCCCTGGGCGATGTCGGTGCCGAAGTCGACCTCGACGCCGTCGATCGGGGCGGACTCGAAGTGATCGATCGCGCCCTGCTTGACCTCTTCCGAGAGCTCGAGGCGCGGGTCGACGAAGGAGATGTTGACGATGGCGGTCGAGTCGTCGTCGGAGACCACGCCGATCCCGCCCGCGAGGCCGAGGAGGGTCGAGCCCAGCTTCACCTGGTCGGCGTTCTCGTCGAGCTCGGTGCGCGACGCCTCGATCCTGGCCTCCTGCGCGGAGAGATCGGCCGACTGCGCGTTCAACGCCGCCAGCTGCGCATCCAGGGCGGCGAGCTGTTCGGGCCCGGCGCCGGACTGCTCCGCCTGAGCGCGGGCCGCCGTGAGCTGTGTGACTCCCGCGTCGAGCTGGGCCTTGCCGTCGTCGATCTGCTTCTGGGCGTCGTCCAGCTGCGCGCGGCCGTCGGTGATCTTCTTCTCGCCGTCGGCGAGCTTCTGCGCCTGTTCGTCCTGCTGCTTCTGGGCATCGAACGGATCGATCACGCGGGCGACGCCGTCGAGATCCTCGGCGCTCGCGGCGAGGGCGGAGATCTCCTTCTTCTGCTCGTCGGTGAAGGCCGAGCCGTCGTCGGTGCGGTAGACCACGGTGCCCGTGCCGCCGGCGGTGTCCGGCAGCTTGTCGGCGAGCTCGTCGATCACCGCGCCCGAGGCGGTGCCCGGGATGTCGAAGCTGTTGCTCAGCGTGCCGCCGAGGGTGAGGAAGGCGCCGACGCCGATGCCGAGGATCAGCACCCACGAGACGATCACCGTCCACGCCTTGCGTGCAGCGAACGAACCCAGACGGTAAAGCAGTGAAGCCACGTGGTCTCCTTCAGACTCGAAGATCATACGGCACGTCTCGTCTAGGGATCTGTGGCTATCCTGAATGGATGGTCAACGAGCATCGGAGCGGACCCGTGCGCAGCACGGCGGCGCGCGAGGCGATCCTCGATGCGACCTCCCGACTGTTCCACGCACAGGGGTACGACCGGCTCACGATCGAGGGGATCGCCAAGGAGGCCGGGGTCGGCAAGCAGACCATCTACCGGTGGTGGCCGTCGCGCGGGGCGCTGATCGCCGACTGCCTGGTGGACGGCCGACTCATCCCCGTGGACTTCGTCGTGCCCGACACGGGTGACCTGCAGGCCGACGTCGAGACCTGGCTGGGTTCGGTGTTCGGGATCCTCGCGACGACGCAGGGGCAGGCGCTGCTCCAGTCGCTCGTCGCGGCCGCTGCCGAGGATGCGGCCGTCGGTGCGCACCTGGGCGGGAGCCTCGGGGTGGAGCAGCATCTGTCCGAGCGGCTGCGGGGCGGGATCCGCGACGGTCAGCTGCCGGAGGATGCGCCGATCGCGCAGATCGGGCGGGCGATCCTGGGCGCGATCATCGTCGAGTCGCTCGGACGTGAATCGCACGGCCCCCAGGGGATCATCGACCTGATCCGGTACCTCTTCACGCGCTGATCTCTCGGACGCCTCCCGAGCGCGACTACTCGAGCCACTCGGTGACGAAGCGGTCGTTCGCGTGGATGTGCGTCGCCTCGTATGTGCCGCCGTCAAGAACCTCGAAGCGGTGCGAGACGAGCGCGGGAACGACGAGGATCTGCCCGCCGACGCCCACCACCCGTTCCTCGCCGACCGTGAACAGCGCGCGGCCGTGGTGGATCACGAAGGTCTCGGCGTACGGATGCCGGTGCAGACGCGGGCCTCGTCCCGGGGAGGTGATGAACTCGCGCATGATGCTCACGGGCGAGCCGAGCAGATACCCCTCGATGTCCTCGTTGCGGGCGACGTCTCTCGGCTGGATGGTCATGGTGCCTCCGTTCCCGCCCGAGGGTACGCCTGCGGGCGGGCGCGGTCGAGGGGCGGGCGCGGTCGTCGCGCCCGCGCGGCCGACGGCCTCAGCCGAGGAGCAGCGTGATCACGGTCGCGCCGCCACCACCGAGGATGAGCGCGATGATGACGGTCCAGGCGACGATGCGGATGCGCCGGTTGCGCCGCTCTCCGAGGTCGCCGTAGTCCTCTTCGTTCGGGTTCTGGCGGCTGAGGTCGCTCATGCGGTCACCGGCTCCGTGACGGTCGGGCCGAAGTACGAGGGCAGCGTCGCCTGCGAGCGCTCGCGCAGCTCGGCGGCCGAGACGGTGAAGACGCTCTGCACCTCGAGCTGGGGCTCGGTGTCGGTCACGCCGATGCGGGCCACGGGGTAGTTGCGTCCCTCGCAGAGACCGCGGAACTTCACGTCGTCCTCGCGGGGAACCGTGACGAGCACGCGACCGGTCGACTCGGAGAAGAGGGCGGACGCGGCATCCACGCCATCCCGCTCGATGATCTCGTTCAGCCAGACACGAGCGCCGACGCCGAAGCGCATGACGCCCTCGGCGAGAGCCTGCGCGAGGCCACCCTCGGAGAGGTCGTGGGCCGAGGAGATGAGCCACTCGTCGCGGGCGGCAGCGAGGAGACCCGCGAGGCGCTTCTCGCCGGCGAGGTCGACCTTCGGGGGCAGTCCGCCGAGGTGGTCGTGCACGACGTCGGCCCAGGCCGAGCCCGAGAGCTCGGTCGAGGTGGTGCCGAGCAGGTAGATGTTCTGGCCCTCGTCCTGCCATCCGGACGGGATGCGGCGGGACACGTCGTCGATGATGCCGAGCACGCCGACCAGCGGGGTCGGGTGGATCGGCACGTCGCCGGTCTGGTTGTAGAACGAGACGTTGCCGCCGGTGACCGGGGTGCCGAGCTCGTAGCAGCCGTCGGCGAGGCCGTCGACCGTCTGGCCGAACTGCCACATGACCTCGGGGTTCTCCGGCGAGCCGAAGTTCAGGCAGTCGGTGATGGCGGTGGGCACGGCGCCGGTGACGGCGACGTTGCGGTAGGCCTCGGCGAGGGCGAGCTGCGCACCCGCGTAGGGGTCGAGCTGGCAGTAGCGGCCGTTCGCGTCGGTCGAGACCGCGAAGCCGAGGCCCGACTCCTCGTCGACGCGGATCATGCCGGCGTCGTCGGGGAAGCTCAGGGCCGTGTTGCCGAGCACGTAGTAGTCGTACTGGTTGGTGATCCAGCTCGTGTCGGCCAGGTTCGGGGAGGCGACGAGGTTCAGGAACTGCTCGCGCAGCACCTCGGGGTCCTCGCTGCGGGGGAGGTTCTCCGCAGCATCGGCCTGGAGGGCGTCGATCCACGTCGGGTAGGCGACCGGCCGGTCGTAGACGGGGCCGTCGACCGCGACGGTCGAGGGGTCGACGTCGACGATGCGCTCGCCCTGCCAGTCGATGATGAGGCGGCCGTCGCCGGTGACCTCGCCGAGCACGGAGGTCTCGACCTCCCACTTGTTCACGACCTCGAGGAACGCGTCGAGCTTCTCGGGGGCGACGATCGCCATCATGCGCTCCTGCGACTCCGACATGAGGATCTCCTCGGCCGTGAGCGTGGGATCGCGCAGCAGCACGTTGTCGAGCGAGACCTTCATGCCGCTGTTGCCGTTGGCCGCGAGCTCGCTGGTCGCGCAGGAGATGCCGGCGGCGCCCAGGTCCTGGATCGCCTCGACGAGTTCGCCGCGGTACAGCTCGAGGCAGCACTCGATGAGCACCTTCTCGGCGAAGGGGTCGCCCACCTGCACCGCGGGGCGCTTGGTCGGACCGCCGTCGGCGAACGTGTCGGAGGCCAGGATGCTGGCGCCGCCGATGCCGTCGCCACCCGTGCGGGCGCCGAACAGGACGACCTTGTTGCCGACGCCGGTGGCGTTGGCGAGCTTGAGGTCTTCGTGGCGCAGCACGCCCACGGCGAGGGCGTTGACGAGGGGGTTGGCCTGGTAGACGGAGTCGAAGACCGTCTCGCCGCCGATGTTCGGCAGGCCCAGGCAGTTGCCGTAGAAGCTGATGCCGCTCGTCACGCCGTGCACGACGCGGGCGGTGTCGGGGTGGTCGACCGCACCGAAGCGCAGGGCGTCCATGACCGCGACCGGGCGGGCGCCCATCGAGATGATGTCGCGGACGATGCCGCCGACGCCGGTGGCCGCGCCCTGGAAGGGCTCGATGAACGACGGGTGGTTGTGCGACTCGGCCTTGAACGTGACGGCCCAGCCTTCGCCGACGTCGACGACGCCCGCGTTCTGGCCCATGCCCACCATGAGTCGTTCCTTCATCTCGTCGGAGACCTTCTGGCCGAAGCGGCGCAGGTAGTTCTTCGACGACTTGTAGGAGCAGTGCTCCGACCACATCACGGAGTACATGGCCAGCTCGCCCGAGGTGGGGCGGCGTCCGAGGATCTCCTTGATGCGCGCGTACTCGTCGTCCTTGAGGCCGAGGGCGCCGTAGGGCTGCTCCTTCTCGGGCGTCGCGATCGCGTTCTCGACGGAGTCGGGGACGTGCTGGGGGGAAGGTGCAGGGGCGGTGGTCACGCGCACTCCAAAGGAAGGGGCCGGCGGGGCAGGTTCAGTCTACCGGCGCGGGTGGGGCGGCTCTCCCGCGCCGCCTTCCGCCAGCACACGCGGCCCTCCCCTCACGAGAGATCGGCCAGTACCAGGCCGTGTGCGCGTGCCGCCGCCGCGAGTTCGTCGTCGTAGGTGAGAACGGACGTGACCACATCACTCAGTTCGAGCGCCGTCGCCAGGTGCAGGGCGTCGAGGGTGCGCAGGCCGCTGCGGGTACGGATGGCCCGGGCGATCGTGTCGTCGTCGAGGGAGACGAGTGCGACGTGCTCGAGCAGGTCATCGGCACTCTCGTGATCGAGGGAACGGCGATCCGCCACCGCGTGCAGCTCGACGGCGAGGAGGCGGGAGGCGACGAACTCCGTTCCGGCGCTGAAGGCATCGAGGATCGCCGTGGACTCCGCTTCTCGGACGAGCGCCTTCACCGCTGCCGAGGCGTCGAGGTAGATCACAGGTGGTCCGCGCGGAGGTCGCGGAGGATCTCGGCGGTCGACATCGTGTCGGGAACCGGGGCGTGGGCGAGAGGTCCGCTCTTCGTGGGGAGCGTCACGCGGCCGCTGGCGATCATGCGTGTCCATGCCGTCTCGGCCGGCGGCGTCAGCTCCGCGATCGGACGGCCGCGATCGGTCACCGTCAGATGCTCGCCTGCGGTGACACGCGCCAGTACCCGCGCTGTCTGCTGATTGAGTTCCGTCTTCGTCACTGTCCCCATCCTTCGATTCTACGGCGGCACTACTAGAAGTACTAGATCGATGAATTGCCGACCCTGGCCCGCAGTTGGTCGAAGTGGTCCTGGTCCACTTCGGATCGTTCGCCCGAGGCGATCCCGTCCGTCACCAGCCTTCGCAGCTTCTCGTCGGAGGATTCATCTTCGGGCAAGTCCGTGGTCATCGGGCCATTCAAGCGAACGGAGAGGGGCGTGACCACCGGATCGAGAGCGTCGTTCCGGGATTGAGGGAGAGGTCCTGAAAACCCGCGGATCAGGAGGAGGAGTCGGCCGCCGCGGTGAATCGCCCGGCCAGCACCCCCGCCGCCTTTCGCAGCGCCGGCGGACCCAGCACGGTGAACGCTGCGTCGAACCGTGCGACCGAGGCGAGCACGCCGACCCATGACCATGAGCCGACCGTCACGCGGCACGACCCGTCGGGGAGTTCCTCGAGCTCGTCCTCGCCGACCCAGGGCGCGACCTCGCGGGCCGGGAGCGCGATCACGACCTCGCCGACGCAGGGCCAGCGGTCCTCCGTCGTCGAGCCCTTGGCGCGTGCGGCGAGGTAGGTCTGTGCATCCGCGGCGGGGAGCGGGCGTGGGGTGAAGGACGGTCCGGTCGGGATGCGCGGGTGCATCCGGTCGAGGCGGAACGTCCGCCAGTCCTCCGCCTCGCGGTCCCATGCCAACAGGTACCAGCGCCCCTCGCGGGCCACGATCGCGTGCGGCTCCGTGCGGCGGGCGGGGCGATCGTGGTCGGAGCCGTAGTCGAAGCGCAGCACCTGTCGGTCGCGGACGGCCGCGCTCGCCGCCTCGAGCACCGCAGGGTCGACCCTGGTCGTGCTCTCGGCGCCGGTGAAGCGGATGCCGTCGACGCGATGGCGCAGCCGGGAGGGCATCACCTGGCGGACGGTGGCGAGCGCTCGTGCCGCGCCCTCCTCGATGTCGACCCCGCTCGACCGCACGGTCTGCAGCGCGACGGCGATCGCGACGGCCTGGTCATCGTCGAACAGGAGCGGCGGCAGCTCCGATCCGGCGGCGAGCCGGTATCCGCCGTCGGGGCCCTTGATCGCACCGATCCGGTAGCCGAGCTCGCGCAGGCGATCGACGTCGCGGCGCACCGTGCGAGGGCTGACCTCCAGGCGTTCGGCGAGCACGTGGCCCGGCCAGTCGCGCGGCGTCTGCAGCAGCGAGAGCAGAGCCAGCATCCGCGACGAGCTTCCGGTCATGCACTTCAGTCTGCCCGAAGTAGAGGACAGAAACCGACCTCTACTCCTGTGATCGTTGTCGCCAGGCGGTTCGAACGGCGGACCGCAGAAGAAGGAGAAAGCTCATGAGCATCACCACCACGACGCACCTGAACTTCCGCGGCACGGCGCGGCAGGCGCTCGAGTTCTACCGGTCCGTGTTCGGCGGCGAGGTCACGCTCGCGACCTACGGGCAGTTCGGTCTGCCCGAGGGAGTGCCCGGCTTCGACAAGGTCGTGTTCGGGCAGCTCGAGTCCGCCGACGGCATCCGGCTGATGGCCTACGACGTTCCCGGTCATGATGACCAGGACCCGGCGGCCGTCGCGGGGACGACCCACCGCGAGAACGGTGCGACGATCACCGACCGCACGTTCTTCCAGTCGCTGCGGGCCGAGTCGCTCGACGAGCTGCAGCGCTACTGGGACGGCCTGGCGGAGGGGGCGGCCGTCGTCGAGCCGCTCGCCGCGTCGGCGTGGTCGGCGGGCTTCGGCATGCTCACCGACCGCTTCGGTGTGACCTGGGTGCTCGACGTGCAGGCAGGTTGAGCGGGCGCGACGCGGTTCAGTCCGCGAACTCCACCACGACGCCCGCGGCGAAGCGGTAGGGCGAGGCGGCGATCAGGGTGCCCAGCGTCCGGCGCAGGCGGCTGATCTCGGCGCGCACCGTCACGTCGCGCTCGGGTGTTCCGTAGAGCTGTGCGCTGAGCTCGGCCGCGCTGAAGCCGTGGTCGGCGTGGGCGAGCAGCACGAGGATGTCGGCCTGGCGGGGAGTGACGGCGATGGCACGGCGGCGGGTTCCGGTCAACACCGTGATCTCGCCGCCGGTGTCGCCCCGGCGGATCTCGACGAGGGCCGTGGCGTCGTGCTCATCGGATCCGCCGTCGCGACCGCGCAGCAGCCATCCGTGTTCGAGGGGGATCACGTCCACCTCGCCGAGCGGGGCGATCCACTCGTCTCCGGCCGTGATCGTGCCGGGGATGCTGATGCGCCGCCGGGCGTCGACGCCGGAGGAATCGGCCACCCAGCCGCTGTCGTCGATCACGGCCCACGGTGTCGCGAGCCCTCGGGTCTCGGCGACGGAGCGGGCACGCAGCAGGTCGAGGTCGCGGCGATGCGCGGCGGCGAGTTCGAGGCTCGCGGTGCGGGCGATGGAGGAGGCGAGGGCGAGGAGTGCGGGGTGCGCCTGGTCGAGGGGCAGCGAGAGGTCGACGACGCCCTGGATCACGCCGGTCCACGGGTCGCGGATGGGGGCGGCGGCGCAGCTCCATCCGTGCTGGCCGATGAGGAAGTGCTCCGCTCCGTGGACGGCGACGGGGCGCTTCGTGACCAGCGCCGTGCCGATCGCGTTGGTGCCGACGTTCTGCTCCGCCCAGAAGTGTCCCGGGAGGAAGCCGATCTCCTCGGCGCGGTCGCGGCTGCGTCGGTGTCCGGCGGTGTCGATGAGGGTGCCGTCGGCATCCGCCAGCACCAGCAGGGTGTCGTTGTCGTCCACCAGGGGCTGCGCGTGGGTGAGCAGCTGGGGGAAGAGTCGCCGGAGACGATCGGCGTGCGGGGCGGAGGCGTCGCCGCGCAGCGAGGCGGCGGCCGTGTTGCGGTCGGGGCGCAGGCCGCGCTGCCGCAGTCGTCGCCAGGACTCGGCGATGGTCTCGCGCGGGCGGGCCGGTGCGGCCGTGCCGGTGGCCATGGCTTCGTGGATGCGGGACAGGAGGCGGTTGTACGCGGCGCCGTCAGCGCCGGTGATGACCGCGGAATCGGCCGAACCGAGCATGTCGCCTCCTGGGGGAGCCCTCCTCTCCAGTCAACCATCCCGCGTGGTCGTGGGGGTCGATCCGTTCCCGCCGTCCCGGGCGCCCGCCGCCGGAGGGATGACGTTGCCGGGGGTTGCAGGGGCGGGAGTCCGGCGGAATCACGCGGGTCGGGCGGAGCATCGGTCTTCGCGCCGGGGCATCCGACGTCGGCTGACGTAGCTTCGCGGTGATGCCGGGGTGAACCGACTTCGGCGCACCACTGTCACAAGGAGATAGCAATGTCGGACAACAAGGTCGCGCTCGTCACCGGTGCCGGGCAGGGGATCGGCCGCGGGATCGCTCTGCAGCTGGCGACGGACGGCTACGACATCGCCGTCGTCGACCTCGGATTCCAGCAGGAGAAGGGGGAGGCGGTCGTCGCCGAGATCGAGGCGCTGGGTCGACGCGCGTTCTTCGCCGCGGCCGATGTGAGCGAGAAGGCCGACATCGATGCCGCGGTCGCGCGCACGGTCGAGACCCTCGGCGGCTTCGACGTGATCGTCAACAACGCCGGCATCGCGCAGGTCAAGCCGATCCTCGAGATCACGGGCGAGGAGCTCGACAAGATCTTCCGCATCAACGTGAACTCCGTCGTCTACGGCATCCAGGCGGCGGCGACGTCGTTCATCGAGCGCGGTGTGAAGGGCCGGATCATCTCCGCGGCCTCGATCGCGTCGATCAAGGGCTTCCCGATCCTCGGCGCGTACTCGGCGTCGAAGTTCGCCGTGCGCGGCCTCACGCAGGTCGCGGCGCAGGAGCTCGCCGTGCACGGGATCACGGTCAACGCCTATGGTCCGGGCATCGTCGGCACGGGGATGTGGGACCTGATCGACGAGCGTCTGCACGAGATCAACGGCAAGCCGCTCGGGCAGAACCTGAAGGAGAACGTCGACGCGATCGCGCTCGGGCGTATCGAGACGCCGGAGGACGTCGCCGGTGTCGTGTCGTTCTTCGCGAGCCCGAAGTCGGGCTACGTGACCGGTCAGGTGCTGCTGGTCGACGGCGGCATCCTCTACAACTGAGCTGGGGGCGCAGGGCGAAGGCGCGGGCCGGAGGGCGGCCCGCGCCTCGTCGTATCCGGGCGCTGCGGCGTTACGCACCGACACGCGATGTGCGGGGCGTCGAGGGCGTCCGTAGATTGGTGGGGTCCCCGCTGAGAAGGAGTCCTGCCGTGACCGAGATCCAGACCTCGAGCTGTCGTTCCTGTATCGACGCCGTCGGCTGAGCCGGCGGGGACCACGACCATGACTGCGGACCGTTCTCTTCCGTCGCATCCGTTCGATGCGCGCACCCGCCTGTACCTCGATCGGCCGCAGAGTCGGAAGTGGAGCCTGCACCCCGGGCGCATCGGGGCGTGGGTGGCGGAGATGGACTTCGGGGTCGCGCCCGAGATCGCCGAGGCGCTGCATCGGGCCATCGATGACGAGAACCTCGGCTACCTCTCTCCGCCGCAGGCCGCGGAGCTGGGCGTGGCCACGGCGGGGTGGATGCAGGACGAGTACGGGTGGGCGGTCGACCCGGAGCGGGTGCATCCGGTCTCCGATGTCATGGCTGCGCTCGGGGTCGCGGTGCAGGAGTATGCGCCGGCCGGGTCGCCCGTGATCGTGCCGACTCCGGCATACATGCCGTTCCTGACATACTTGCCCGCGATCGGGCATCCGGTGATCGAGGTGCCGGGTGTCGAGGTCGACGGGCGCTGGCAGCACGACCTGCAGCGCATCGACGAGGCGTTCGCCGCCGGGGCGCGCACGCTTGTGCTCTGCAATCCGCACAACCCGACCGGCACGATCGTCGGCCGAGAGGAGCTCGAGGCGATCGCGGAGATCGTGGAGCGTCACGGCGGGCGGGTGTTCGCGGACGAGATCCATGCGCCGCTGCGGTACGGCGGTGCGCCGTTCGTCCCCTATGCGTCGGTGTCCCCGGCGACGGCCGCGCACACGGTCACGGGCACGAGCGCATCGAAGGCGTGGAACATCCCGGGCCTGAAGACCGCGCAGCTGATCACCTCGAACGACGCCGACCAGGAGCTGTACAAGCGGTTCGGGTTCGCGGTGCAGCACGGTGCGGCGACGCTCGGGGTGGTCGCCTCGACGGCGGCGTACCGCGAGGGGAAGCCGTGGCTGTCGGACGTGATCGAGTACCTCGACGGGTCGCGGCGGCTGCTCGCATCGCTGGTGGAGGAGCATCTGCCCGGCGCCGTGTATCGGGTGCCGGAGGCGACGTACATCGGATGGATCGACACCCGCGCCCTGGGGATTCCCGGCCCGCCCGCCGAGTTCTTCCGGGAGCAGGCCGGGGTCGTGCTCACCGAGGGGCGGCTGCTGGGGCGGGGCGCGGAGGACTTCGTCCGGGTCGTGTTCGCCACGCCGCGACCGATCCTCGAGGAGGCGTTCGCGACGATGGGTGATGCGGTGCGCCGGGCCGGTCTCGTGCGCTGAGCTCCCGTGGTCGGACGCCCGTCGCGCGGGTGTCAAGGGGCTCTGCGGTGTCGGTCGTGTCGCGTAGACAGGAGTCAGACAGAAGGGATCCCGCATGGCCGCAGGAGATATCGAGACGTTCCAACGCAACGGCATCTGGTTCAACCGCATCGAGGGTGAATCGCGCACGTTGGGCAGCAGCTTCGAGAGCGAAGAGGATGCGGTGAAGGTCGGTCGCAGTGCGGCGGTCGCCCGTCAGGTCGGGCACACCATGCGGTCCGACGAGGGTCCGTCGAAGGACTCCCTCGCGTACGACCTGCACCCGCGTGAACTGATCGGCTGATGGCGCCGCCCTCCGATCCGCCTCGCGTCGTCGACCCCGAACGACGGATGCTGTTGCAGGCATGCGTCAACGGCGCTCGTGATCCGGCGGAGCATCCGTGGCTGAGTGTGGACGCGTCGGTGGTCGCCGACGATGCCGCGCGGGCGGTGGCGGCCGGGGCGCACGAGGTGCATGTGCACCCGAAGGATGCGGCCGGACGGGACAGCCTCGCGCCCGCCGATGTCGCGCGGTGGGTGTGGGCCGTGCGTGCGGCGCACCCCGGTGTTCCGGTCGGGGTGACGACCGGGGCGTGGGCCGAGCCCGAGGTGGAGCGTCGTCTCGCGGCTATCGAGGGGTGGACAGAATTGCCCGATCACGCGTCCGTCAACTGGCACGAAGCCGGCGCCGACGAGGTGGCCGCCCTGCTTCTGAGACGCGGCGTCGGGGTGGAGGCCGGGCTGTGGGATGCGGCGGGCTTCGAGGTGTGGAAACGCTCGCCCGTGAGAGGTGAGTGCCTGCGGGTGCTGATCGAGCTGCCGGACGAGCCGGCCGAGACGGTGCGCGACCATGCTGAGGCGATGATCGCGCACGTCGAGCTCGAGGAGCCCAGCATCCCGATCCTGCTGCATGGCGAGGAGGGTTCGACGTGGCCTGTCTTCGACCTTGCCGTGGAGCTCGGGTTGGACTCGCGCATCGGGCTGGAGGACACGCTGCTGCTGCCGGACGGCTCGACCGCGCCGGGCAACGCGGCGCTGGTGCGCGCGGCGGTGGGGCGGATGCCGGGCCGAGTCGCGTCGTGATCTGGGGCGACGGACCAAGAGCAACCGCTCCCGTTGATGCGGAACGCGGAGCTGCGTGCGAGAGTGGTCGGAGACGGGCGCTGCCGCGGCCGGTTCGACCGGAGGCCACATGACACGCTCATCCCTGCAGATGGCCCCGGACTCGTACACGAACTCGTTCCGCACGCGGGCGCGGATCCTGTTCTCGCCCGTGCGCCTGTCGCTCGCCGTGGCGGCGATCATGTTCGCGGTGGTCGCGAATGTGATCTACATCCGTGACGGTGGCGAGCCGGAGATGCTCGGTCTGGCGTCGATCATCCCGCTCTTCGCCCTGCTGGCGTGGCAGCTGGTGACCGATGCGAAGATGCGGCGTCTCGACCGCGAGAGCCCCGCCGGAGGATGATCTTCGGCCGCGACGCGGTTCAGACGGTCACGAGCCCTCGGTCCAGCCGGACCAGTCAGCGGCATCGACGACGCAGAACCGGTTGCCTTCCGGATCCTCCATGATCACGTAGTCGGCATCGGCGGGCTTGCGGTCCCAGTGCACTTCGCGCGCGCCCAGAGTGGTGAGCCGGCGGACCTCGGCGGCCTGGTCGTCGGCGTAGATGTCCAGGTGGATGCGCGGTGGCAATGCCCGCTCGGAGGCGTGGGCGTCGAGGGAGATGCCGGGTGTCTCGCCGTCACGGGGCTTCAGCATGACCCAGTCGTCGTCCGGTGGATACCGTTCGACGTAGTCCAGCGCCGCTTTCCAGAACGCGGTCTGTGCGGAGAGATCCGTCACGCGGATCACGATCGAGCCGATCTTCAGCATGGGGTCGAGTGTAGGTCGGGGCGAGTTCGAAACTCATCCCCCTTGCGTCCGGGTCGATAGGGTGCAGGCTCGTCGGCATCTCGCAACGATCACCTGTTGCCGCCGCGGCGCCGACATGGGATCCTGGCCGCATCGATCGTCGAGCTGATATGAGGGAGAGAGTATGACAGTCGCGGAGCAGAGAGGCGGGGTCATACGCACCCGGTCGCGCCTCGTCAGCCGTCTCGTGATTCCTGCGTCCGCCGTCGTTCTCGCACTTCTCGCGGGCATCGCGACAGCGGCGGTACTGCCGGATCTCGCCATCCGCTCCCTGAGCTTTGCGACGATGATCGCAGCAGCTCTTTCCGGTGTGGGCGCCGTGCGCCGCGGAACGGCGTGGGTGAGGGCCGTCAGTGCGATCGTCGCCGTCCTGGCCCTCATGCTCGGATCCACCTTCTTCGGCTTGACCTACTCGTAGACATCGATCGGACGCGAGACGGGTTCGTCCGTCAAAGTCGACGCATACGCGAAACGCCCCGCCGTTCGGGTCGGCGGGGCGTTGGTCTCGCGGGTGCGGGTTACTGCACCGACCATCCGCCGTCCGAGGCGAGGATGGCGCCGTTGATGTTCACGGCGTCGTCCGACAGCAGGAACGTGATCGAGGCGGCCAGGTGCTCGGCCGTTGCCACCGTCGGGATGGACTGCTGGAACGGGGCGAGGCGGCCGGAGCCGTACTCCGACATGTTCGGGGGCATCGGGATGCCGGTGGCGACGCCGCCCGGGGCGACGGAGTTCACACGGATGCCCTTCGGCCCGTACATGAAGGCGGCGGACCTGGTGACGCCGATGATGCCGTGCTTGCTGGCCGTGTAGGCGTTGCCCGAGGCGTTGCCGCGCAGGCCGGCCTCGCTCGAGACGTTGAGGATCGCACCGCGACCCGCGGCTTCCATGACGGGGATGACCGCGCGCATGAGCTTGAACGGAGCGGTGAGGTTGATCGCGATGACGCGGTCCCAGACGGCATCCGGAGTCTCGCCCGCGGGGGAGAAGTCGTCGTTGATTCCGGCGACGTTCGCGAGGCCGTCGATGCGGTCGCCCGTGGCGGCGAGCACGGCGTCGATCGCGTCCTGCTTGGTGAGGTCGCCCGCGACCGTGACGATGTCGGCATCCGGGAGCTCGGACTTCAGGGCGTCGAGCTTCTCGGCGGCGATGTCGCTGGCGATCACACGTCCGCCTTCACGGGCGATGCGTGAGGCGGTGGCCTTGCCGATGCCGGAGGCGGCGCCCGTGACGATCACGGTCTTGCCGGCGAAGCGACCGGAGGTGACCTTCTCGGTCCAGCCCTCGGAGGCGTCGTCTTCGGGGATCTCGCCGCCGTTGGCCGCGCGCACGAGGTCGTCGACGACCGACTGGGGGAGCTGGCCCTGACTCATGGCGACGAGCTGCTGCAGGGGGAGGCCGAGCACGGGGGTGAGGAGCTCGGGGTCGGCACCCGTCTGCTCGAAGAGTCCGCGGATGAGAGGCCCGCCGGTCGGGTCGTTCATCCAGTCGCCGATGGTGGAGTGTGCGGTGAGGGCCATGCTCTTTCTCCTTGTTCGGGTTTCGCAACGGCGCTGTTTCGCAACGGTGCGTCTACTTATATTCCAGTGTACGCCTGAGTACGCTCGAAAGGTGCCCCGTCCCCGCAGTGAAAAAGCCCGTCAGTCCGTGCTGGAGGCGATGCGTCGCGCGCTCGCCGCAGACGGGTACGAGGCCGTGACGATCGAGGGCCTCGCGGAGTCTGCGGAGGTGTCGAAGCAGACGATCTACCGGTGGTGGCCGTCGAAGGCCGCGATTCTCGGTGAGGCGCTGCTCGAGGGGGCGCTGCCCGGAGCCGAGGTGTCGGTGCCGATGACTGCCGACCTCGGGGCGGATCTGCGGGCGTGGTTCTCAGCGATGTCGGACGGGCTGGCTCGTCCGGAGGGTGTGGCGCTGGCGCGGGCGCTCATCGAGGTGACGGCGGCCGATCCCGAGCTCGGGTTGGTGCTGAACGAGCGGCTCGCGGCGCCGATCCGCGAGTGGGTGGCGGAGCGCGTGTCGCGCGGGCGCGCCGACGGCGACGTGCGGGCGGACGTGGATGCTGCCGCGATCGCGGACCAGTTCATCGCGATGGCGTCGTACTCCGCCCTGATCGGCCTGCCGTTGAGCGCGGAGCGTGTGGAGGAGACCGTGGTGCGTTTGCTCCGGGGGATCGCCGCCCCGGTCGTGGAGTGACGAGGCGAGACGAAACGCTTCGCCCGCCCTAGGTCGTTGAGCGAGCGGAGCGAGACGAAACGACTCGCTGCTGGGTGGGCAGCGAGTCGTCTCAGTGGCGGGCCAGGAGTCGCGGGGTCGTCGGCCGTGACGGGTGGTGGCAACGGCCAGAGCCAACGCGCCGACGATGAGGGCGAGAGCGATCACCCTCCCGGGTTCGACTGTCCCTGGTGAGCAGAGCTCGTCTTCGACCGACGCTGCCTCAGAGTTGTAATCACAACGAACCCTGCGAAGAGGATGCCGCCAACGACGAGGGCGACGGTCGTGAGCCAGGCGAGTAATGCGATGACGTCAAGTCCGCTTCCAAACATTGGGCTTCCTTTCTTCCTGAATGCGCGACCGCTAGTAGGTGGTCACGCTGGTGCCGCTGACGCGGATGCCGAAGGAGCCCTTCGTGTGGACCCACCCCGCGCTTGCTGCGTAGGAGAGCTCGGCCCATGCGGGTCCGGCGGCACTCTGGGTTGCTCGCTTGATGCCGCCAGAGCGAGTGCACGGACCCGCGATGTTGTCGCATGTCAGGGATCGCATGTCCCGCACCTTCGCCCTAGCGCTGGTGCTGGTCTGGTAGTCGATCACGAAGGTCGCGCTGCTGATGAGGTCATAGATCCCGACACGACATCCGACCTTCCAGCCTCCAGAGCTTCGACATCCGCTGATCGAAGCGTTGATTGTTGGGCCCGACGGTTTCGCTGAGGTCGTCTGGATCTCCGTCCACGTGCGAGAGCCGTCCTCGAAGATCTGGATCGTTCGGGTGCCGGACGGGGTGCGCTCGGTGACGATGTCGACAGGGCTCACCTCTCCGAGGGAGTCGGGCGCGATGCCCGCCTCGATCTTGTCGATGAGCGCATCTTGGATGTGTAGGGAGATGCCACCCCTGGTCATGTTGACGCGAACTGCTGCCTCTTGGCTGTCTGTCAGCGCGCCCGAATCAGCCGAGGCTGCGGCGGTTCCCGCGAGCGGGATGACGCCTACGGCGAGTGCGGCGAGAAGTATCGAGAGTCGGAAGTGTGCCTTCATGGGTCCCCCTTAGGTTGAACCGATATGGTCCATAAAAGACCACATATGAGGGCTTAAGCAATATATATGAGTGCAGAGACGATTGAAGGCTGTCCCCGGGAGGAGTTGATGTCGTGCGCCTGGAAGCGGGACAGCCCGAAGCGGGCGGCGTCTCGACCACCGGCCCGCCACCGCTTGAGCTGTCGACGCGTTCGGTCGGGTGCGAGGCGGTGACGAGAGGGCCGCCCTGATCGGGCAGCCGTTGAGTGCGGAGCGGGTGGAGGAGGCGGTGGTGCGTTTGCTCCGGGGGATCGCCGCCCCGGTCGTGGAGTGACGAGGCGCAACGCTCGCCGTCAACGGTACGTGAGGTCCTCGCAGGTCACGGCGTCGCGGAAATCTCCTGCCTTGACCTCGTTCTTCACCGACGCCGTGTAGGCGGCCTTGGGGATGATCGCGATCTCGACGGATTCTGCGCTGTTGATCTCTGAGTCGTCGGCGCAGATGGCGACGATGATCCACTCCTTCGGGTCCGACGTCGACAGAGCGAAGGAAGCGCGCTCCCCTACCCGCGTCGAAGAGTCCTGGATGAGGAGCCCCGCGTGATCCGCCGCGCTTCGATTCAAGGAACTGAGGGGCTGGCCCACAGCTTCGTCGGTTCTCAGAGTGGGTGTCGCGGAGCACGCCGCGACAGTCGCAATGAGAGCTGCCACGACTGCGCCGGAGGCCGCGGCCCTCGCTAGAAGCCGCACGAGATCGCTGAGCGATACGGATTGAATGCGGTGAGCGATCCGCTCGTTGCGATGGTGCGCCAGTTGACGGGTCCCCCGATTCGGGGCCGCGACCCCTGCTGCTTCTGCAGCTTGTACGTGTACTTGGTGCCGAGTGAGTTCTCTGATTCCTCCATTAGATACACATATGAGTGCATTATCAATATATTTGACGACACTCCTCGGCGCGGGTCGATGCCCGGTCGATCTGCGCTCATCGCGCATCTACCACCGCTTGAGCTCTCGACGCGTTCGATGTGGCGCGAGGGGATGGCGCGAGGGCGGCCTACTTGTTCGCAGCCGTCTGGTGCCGCGGACTGTCCGGGTTCATCAGCGAGTGGCGGCGGCCGTAGGTGAAGTAGATGACGAGTCCGATCACGAGCCACACGGCGAAGCGCAGCCAGGTCTCCCAGTGGAGCTGCGAGATGAGGAACAGGGAGAACCCGACGCCGATGATGGGCACGACCGGCATGAACGGCAGGCGGAAAGTGCGTGGGGCATCCGGCTTCGTGTAGCGGAACACGATCACCGCGACGCACACGACCACGAAGGCCGCGAGGATGCCGATGTTGGTCAGGTCGGCCACGGCGCGGATCGGGAAGATCCCGGCGAAGACTGCCGAGGCGATGCCGGCGATCCAGGTGACGCGCTGGGGCACGCCTCGGCGGTCGACCTTGCTGAACCAGCCGGGGAGCAGCCCGTCGCGGCTCATCGAGAACCACACCCGGGTCGCGCCGAGGAGGAAGGTGAGCATGACGGTGAGGATCGACAGGACGGCGAAGACCGAGATGATGGCCGCGACGACCGGGAGTCCGACGCTGGAGAAGGCCGAGGCGAATCCGGCCTTCGGGTCGATCTCCGTGTAGTTCTGCATGCCCGTGAGTACCAGGGTCGCGGCGACGTAGAGCAGCATCGCGATGATGAGGGAGAGGATGATCGCCTTCGGCATGTGCTTGCGGCCGTCCTTGGCTTCTTCGGCGGCGGTGCTCATCGCGTCGTAGCCGAAGACGGCGAAGAACACGGTCGCCGCGCCCGTGAACACCGGGCCGAAGCCGCTGGGCATGAACGGGTTGTAGTTCTCCGTGTTGATGTAGAAGATGCCGAGGCCGACGATGCCGAGGATCAGGGCGATCTTGATCGCGACGGCCACCAGCTCGAAGCGGCCGAACGTCTGGGTTCCGCGGCTGAGGAGGAAGGTGACGAGCAGGCAGATCACGATTGCGGGGATGTTGACGAGGCCGCCCTCCACGTCGGCCGTCTCGGTCACGGCGAGCGGCAGGTGGATGCCGAAGCCCGAGAGGAACGCGTCGAGGTAGCCCGAGATGCCGATGGCGACGATGGCGACGTACTCGAGGAGCAGGTCCCAGCCGATGAACCAGCCGACGACCTCGCCGAGGGCCACGTATCCGTAGCTGTAGGCGGAGCCGGCTCGGGGGATCATGCCGGCGAATTCGGCGTAGGAGAGGGCGGCCGCGGCGGACGCGAGTCCGGCGATGAGGAAGGAGATCAGCACCGCGGGGCCGACGCCGGGGTTCGCTGCGTCACCGTGGGCGACGAGTCCGGCGAGGGAGAAGATCCCCACTCCGATGATGCCGCCGACGCCGATGGCCGTGAGCTGCCACAGGCCGAGCGATTTGTGCAGGGTGCTGTGCTCGGCATCCTCCGTCATCTCGCTGACGGGCTTGCGGCGCCAGACCGAGCGGCTCCGGGCGATCGGATCAGTGTTCGGCATCATTGCCTTCCTGTCAGGACCGGGCGTTCGTGGGCACCGATCGGACTCTCGGATGGTCAGATGCGGGCTGATTAACCTCGCTTGAGGCGCAAGTGACGTGTGGAACGTTACTCCGCGGATCGAGGGGCGGCAATGTATTGCGGGCGCGTCGGCGCGAGGGCGGCTCCCGAGCGGCTAGAAGTCGCCCTCGGCCACCTGGAAGCAGGTGAGTCCGCGGGCGCGCCACATCTCGACCACGCTGCGGCGGTCGTCGACGACGCCGATCACGGCGAAGTGCGGTTCGATGTGGGCGTCGTAGATCTCGGCCTTGACGATGTTGTCGGCGCGCTGGTCGCCCGTGCGGCGCAGGAGCAGCCGGTCGAACGGGATCGCGTTGAAGGTCAGCCAGGCCTCGGTGGCGCGGCGGGCGGTCTCATCGCGGCCGGAGACGACGATGAGCGCGTCGACATCCGGATGCGCGGCGAACGCCTGGGCGGCGATCACGACCGGGTGGTTGGGGGTGTCGATCGCGACGTTGCGCATGTCGTACGGCGAGCGGTCACCGATGAGGGCGAGCGTGCCGTCGACGTCGAAGATCCAGGCGCGCGGGCGATCGGTGGGCATGGTGCGAGGGTAGTGGGTTCTTCGGTGGTGACGAGGTTCAGGACTCTCCGGAACGTCGTCGTTCGCGCCGGGATATGCCCACGACCAATGTCAACGCAATGAGGATGAGGACGAGTGCTGCGAGCCAGAAGACCCACACCACGTTCTGGAACACCGGCAGATTCGCGACCACCGGAAGCGCGGCGCCGAGGAGGATCATCGCCGCTACGGTGGCTCGCTCGCGCGACGTGCCGCGGGCGCGTTCATCCGTCACGAGACCGTTTCCTTCGCTGGTTGCTGGCCGGTTGCGCCCGTTTGCGGCTGGCTTCTGAGTTCCCCGGTTCATCGCTGCTCCTTCACTGATCCGCCCGTCCGTCGTGTAAGACGTTACTCCTGCCATGCACGCCGTCTGGCTTCAATCAGTCCGGCGGAGGGTGCGGCGGTAGCGGGGCTGGCAGGGTGCGCTCAGGTCTATAGGGCGGGGGTTAGGGGGAATGCGGCGAGGTGAGAGTCTTCGACGCATCCGTCCTTCCCTCCGTGAACCGCGCCTGCGCCCGGTCATGCCGCTTGCCGACCGGGACGAGCTCCGTCGCCTTCGGCAGCCCCGTCGGCTTCGTCGACACATACACGCTCTCGGCGGTGTCGACGCGGAAGGTCTCGTGCCAGATGCCCACCGCTCCCGGAGCCTTGCGGGCTGCACGGTTGAAGGCGGTCCAGGCGGGGCGGTGCTGCTGGTCCGGGCTCGACGCGTAGGCGTAGAGCTTGTCGACAGATGACCAGTACTGCACGACGTAGGGCCCGCCCGAGCCGAAGAGCAGGTGATAGCCGAGCATGCCCGAGTCGGGGTCGGTGCTGAGTTCGCGCAGCATCCCGGGCATGGCGAAGAAGGCCGGCATCCACAGATCGGGGCGCCACCAGCGGTTGATCTGCATCCCGATGTGGAACACGACGAGCTCGCCCTCGTGGCGGTGGGTCATGCGGCCCGTGATGACTTTCGACATGATGACTCCTTGGTTGGATAGCTTCACTATCCATAATGGATAGCGCTACTATCGAAGTCAAGAGGTGGCCATGAGAATTTCCGAACTGTCAGCCCAGACCGGCGTGACCGTGCCGACGATCAAGTACTACCTGCGCGAGGGGCTGCTGCCCGAGGGCGAGCGCAGTGCGCCGACTCAGGCCGCGTACGGCGAGAAGCACGTGGAGCGGCTGCGGGTGATCCGGGCGCTGCTCGACGCCGGGGTGAGCATCGCCGAGACGCGGCGGGTGCTCGGGGCGCTGGATGATCCGCCGGCGAGTGCGCATGACTTGCTCGGGACGGCGCATGCGGCGATCACTCCGCCGGTGGATGAGTCTTTGGATTTGACGGAGGCCGAGGCTCTCGTGGCGGGGCTCGGGTGGAAGCCGGGGATGTGCGACGAGGCGGTGCTGCACGCGGTTGCGCGGGCGCTGCAGGGGTTGGAGCGCGTCGGGTTCACCGTGCCGGATGCAGCGATGGCGGAGTACCTCGCGAGCATGCGGCGGATTGCGGATGCGGAGGTCGCGGGGGTGCCGGAGGAGTCTGCGGAAGCTGCGGTGCGGTACGTGGTGCTGGGGTCGGTGTTGGTGGAGCCGTTGTTGTTGGCGCTGCGGCGGGTGGCGCAGCAGGTTAGCTCGGGAAAGCGGTTTGGGAGTCGCGAACCAAGTGACTGCTGACGGACCCACGGGTAAGAGCACCCTAGGCGCACCCGAGCGATTCCGTTCGAGGGGCGCCCGCTGAAGCTGACCTCGGAGAATCGTTCGCCTATGCGGCAATATGCCAGGATTCTTACGTGATTTCAGAGAAGGAACCTTCGAGTAAGTCGTCGAGGACCAGCGCGGGCGCGATCACCGCGCAGGGGATTCGCCGCCGAAGAAACGTGTTTCGTCGCCTCGAGGCCCCAGCGAATGGGATGGAGAACAGAACCCAGGCGTGGAGGGAAATCGGGAACGAGAATCCCAACCCGCCAGTCGACCTTGAGCCGGTCGTCAACTGGTTCAACCACGAAGAGTTTTCTCGTGAGCGTTTTCGTTGGGCACTACGAGACGCCCTCGACGAGCTCATGGACGGCCAGCGGACCGGTCGGTGGGCCTACCAGCACCTCTCGAAAACAGAGAAGGCTCATCTTGGAACCGCTATTGAGGTGAACCTGACGAGGGAGTTCAGCTTCTTGGACGGGACGCACCTGGACTGGCAGATCGCGGGCCTTGACATCGACTGCAAGTTTTCAAAGGATCTTGGCAAATGGGAGATCCCGATGGAGATGTACCTCTGCGACGAGCATGAAGACCGGCAGGGTAAGGCCGACTTCCCGGCGCTCTTGACTTGGCTCAACGACGACACGGGCGAATGGGCTGCTGGGTTGGTCAGGATCACCGATCAGCGGCTGCGTTGGAAGACGACGCTGTCGGGTGAGCGGGCACGTGCGTACAACCGCGATAACAAACGCAAACTCGCTGATGCAACAAAACACGAGATCTACTGGCTTTGGGGTGGGATTCAGACAGATCTGCCCGCGAATCTGCTAGGCGGACTTTCGAGCGCCGATCGAGATCGGATTCTTGGCAACGGGCGTTCGGGTCAGGCACGCGTGAATGAGCTCTTCAGAACAGTCCAGTCAACGATCATCAATCGGCGGACCGTTCTGACGGTGGCACAGCAAGATGATGCGCCGAAACGAGCACGGGATGCGCGGATTCACCTTCGAGACGAAGGCATCCTCGTTCTCGGTCATCAGGCGCCTCATCGGGCGGTTGCGATGGATCTGGGGTTACCGATCCCGCAGCGAGGTGAGTGGGTGAGTGTTCGGGTCGTTCGAGTCGACGTCTCTGATCCGCGCCCCTTCTTCGACATCGGAGGAGCAAGGTGGGCGCAGGCGCAGCTGAGCGACGAAGATCGCATCACGGCGGCACCGGTTCTTTCGTCCTAGGAGGTGCGGGCAAGGCGCGGAATAGTCGCACCTTCCGGACCGTGCCGCCGTGCACGGTTTTCGTCAGTAGTGCTTGGGAACGCACCGCCAGGCGAACTCCATGCGCTCTCCTTGCGCCGCCAACCGAATGGCCTCTGTGCCCCATCTATTCGCCGGTTGACTAACTATGCCAATGTGGACGTCCGGGCTCGTTGGACCTAACGCAACGGGGCCGACCCGGCTGACGTTCTCGCGTTTGCCGACGGCTAGGGGCAACAGATCGGATCGAATACTCCGCGGGCAGCCTCCGTCTCATCGTCTTCAAGCAGTGACCGATCATCCGTTTCGGCAGCACTGTGCTCGTGTGTATGGTGAGTCCAGGGGGAGGCTGATCGATGGTGGATGAGCGCTACTTGTGGTGGCAGCGCGCGCTTACTGACACATTTTTCGTGCCGCAAGACGGCCCGGTCGTGCTGTTCGTCGATGATGACGAGCTTTGCAAGATCGCACCTGGAATGGATGACCCCGCCGGTGATCTCGCGCGCACTGTTCGTGACGCCAGCTCTCGCACGCCAGGAGAGTACTTCAGCCGAGTAACTTGCTACCTGAAGGTGTGGAAGCTAGGTGATCGGGCGTCGCCTCCCCCGGTTCTGCCAGTCCTCGCGATGACTGTGCTCGCCGCTACGCGTATGCGCTCCGATGGGCGGGCCCTCTCAACGAATTACTACCGACGTCTCGCAGAATCGATTGAACCCGATGCGACTGCGTCGCGCGTGGCGCAGTTGAAGGCCGAGATCGACGGGAGCGCCTTCCTCGACGTCGTCGATATGTGGTGCACTCTCGACGACTGGATTGGCGAGCAGAACGGCCGTGTCGGTGTCTCGACTATTCGCACACATGAACGCCTGACACGAATTGGTTATCCGCAGTCGCAGGCGCTGCTCATGCGAAGCGACCGGGCGGAGTTGACCAGACTTTTCGCAGCGCTAAGTCTCCGCGAGTCAGGCCTGCCGGGCGACAACGCGATGCTGCGCGCGTTGGAAGTCTGGACCACCGCCAGTCAGAACCGACTTGGCGACACCTTCATGGCGGCACTACGCAGCGACGAGATGAGGGGCCTAATTGCGTCCATAGTCCTGGCGTGCGCTGCCGCGTGGGATGGTCGTGTCCTCACAAAGGACGGCCGTCGCCGAATCGCCACACGGCTCGGAATCGACCTCGAAGAGTGGACCTCGACGTGGCTGTTCCCGCTCCAGGACGGAGCTCCGGATTCCATTCTTCTCCACGGGACCTCACCTGCCGACGAGCCGGTCGCTCTCGTCGGTAACCCGCCTTCGCGCTACTACGTCACGGTGGGCGCGCCTGCTGTGAGCGCCGAACTCATCACGCATGGCTTTCGCCTTCGGGGGGAGGCGCACACTGCTGAGTTCCCGAAGGCCGAGGTGCTCATCTTTTCCCGCGATGCCGACACTGGTGGGTGGTCGTCGACGGCCGGAATAGCCCCATACGAAACTCACGTTATTGCTTCCACGTCCGCGAAATCGGCAGCTGTCTCCCGCGTGATCGCCGCCGCTGCAGAGAAGGGGTGGGTCCAGAGAAAGCAGGGAACGAGGCCCTTGCTTCCGAGCTTTGTCCTGTACGAGGGTGTCAGGTTCACCGACGACGCCGCTCTGCAGCAGGCGCTCAGCGATGAACCGGACGTAAGGGCGCTCGGAGTGGCCCCGGCCCTCGTGCCGCGTGCGCGGTTTGTTCGGGGTCTCCCTCTTGACCGTGAGTTCGCGCCGAGCCACTACCTGCTGGGAGGTGAGCCAGACCTCCTCCTTCCCACCGAAGAGGAACCGAAGCTGGTCGTCCTATCGCTCGGTGGCAAGGAAGAACTCGTATCGGCTAACGGCTTCCCATTCGAGGTGAGGCGCTTTCCCAGCCCGAAGGGCGCGACGGAGGTGATCGCGGACGGCCAGCATCTAACGTTTACGCTTTTGGAGGAGTCTGTCGTCGAGGCAACTCCGACGGGGACCGCCACGCTCGGCTGGGAAGACGACGGGACGCTTAGGGACGTGACCGGAAGCACCAAGATTGTCGGGACCGTAGTCAGCCGGATGCGTGACGCCGTAACTGTGATTTGTCGACGTGGTCGCGATGAGACGTGGCTTCTGGTGGATGGAGGCGGAGTTCAGCAGCTCACCGAGCCGAGCCAGCCCGTCTTCACTACAGCAGCCGGATTCTCCTTCGCCCCGGGCTACTTCGAGGCCCCCGTCACCCCAGCCGCACGCTGGCTCGCGCAGCGAAGCGGGGCCAGCTGGTACCTTAGCCAGCTCTCTTCTGGTTCTCCGCAAGCCGTAAAGGCGACGTTTGACGTTCTCGGCACATGGGCTCGGATAGGCGAACCCACAGGTTCGGCGCTGTGGGCGATACAACTGGGGCTGGCTAATGGATGAAACCGTCGGCGACTTGCTGCTGCGATGGATGAGCGAAGTCGGTTCGGGGACGATAGCGGACGTCCGGAACCGAATCGACTGGATCGCCAGGACAGCGAACATCGAACCCCGAAGTTACACCAGCGGACGCTGGCTCCGCGACCTCTCGTCTCTCGGCCACTGCGAGATTGACTGGGAAGGAGGACGCTGGTCCGTTACGACAGCCGCCCTTGCCCGGCTGCCCTCGGCAGACGGGCTCGCAGTCATTGCCGGCTCCCGCCGCCCTCGGATAATGCGCGCGCTGGAGGACTTCTGCGGCTGGCTCCCTGCGGCACGGCGAGTGCCACCCGCTGGGGAGGTTCCGTTGCCGACGACCCTTTATGTGACGTTCACGCGGGAATCAAATCTGGCTGACGCCGCGAACGCAGCAGGAATCGTTCTCGCTGGGCAGTCTGCCGAGCGCATCTCACGCTCGCTGCCCTCGGCTCGCCCGCTCGTTCTCACCGGACCACCTGCCTACGGCGGTCAGCTCAAGCGGCTCGAGTCGATGTACCCGCGGGACTGGCAGCCGGTCAGCCCCGCACAAGCGAATCACCCGAACGGTCTGTATGCCGAGCTGGTTAACGGCAGGCCAAGGCACATCACGCGCCGCGACGGCGATTGGTTCGCGTGTGATCTGTCCACGGGTACTTTTGCCGAACTTGCACGGCTGAATGAGTCAGCGCTGCGATGGCGTCCGGACCCTGGACGTGAGGCCGCAGACACGGGAACGCTGTTCGTGGACTGGGGCGCTCCGCTCCCCGCACTGCACAGTCGAGCGCTCGTGCTCTGCACCGGCCTTCCCCCACGATTTGGGGCGGCCGCTACAACCGCCATCTACGAGAACGTGCCGCGTCTTGTCGCGGCGCGCGTGTGCACGTCCCTTGGCCAATCGCTGATCATCGACTGAGAGGTCTGTCTGTATATGAACGCTCCCGCTCCGCGGCGCCTCGATGCCGTCAAGACCTTCGATCATCTGCGCGAGGCGTACTTCAACTACTACAACACGCCATTTGGTCTGGCGGACCCACGCCTTCAGGCCGAAAGGCAGATGCTCTTGGACCGTGATGGGGGCGTCTTCCGAGAACCCCTTCTCGAACTTCGGCCTGAGTACGAGGGTACTGGCCACTCGCTTGCGGAATCCGTAGAGGCTGCGGGAGCAGCACCCGAGCTCGCCGAGTTCGCGTCCAGAGGCCTGCTGAAGGGCGTGCCGGGCCTGCACGGTCACCAGGAAGCGGCACTGGCGGCGGGCGTGACGCCCGGGAAGAACATGGTCATCACTGCCGGAACGGGGTCGGGGAAAACCGAGTCCTTCATGCTCCCGCTACTGTCGTCTCTGCTTGAGGAATCGCGGGAGTGGAGCGGGCCATCCAGTCTCGGGTCGCGCTGGTGGAACAGTACCGGCCCCTCCTTCGCTACTCAACGGCAGTCCGACGCCGGACGCGCCGCGGTCCGCGCCATCGTCCTGTACCCGATGAACGCCCTTGTCGACGACCAGCTCATTCGCCTCCGCAGGGCTCTCGATAGCGATGACGTGCGCGCCTGGCTGAATGAGCATCGAAATGGCCACCGTTTCTACTTCGGCCGGTACACCGGAGCGACACCCGTGACCGGATCGCGCGCGAACGGGCTTAAAGTGCGGGAACTTGCCAAGTATCTTAGGGCCACCGAAGCCCGTGGCGACCGCGCCCGGGAGCTAGCCGGGCAGCTGTCCGACGACGACCTGCAATATTTTGTGCCCCGGCTGGACGGTGCCGAGATGCGCTCGCGCTGGGACATGGCCGACGCGCCGCCAGACATCCTCATCACGAACTACTCGATGCTCAACGTGATGCTGCTCCGCGACCGTGACACGCACTTTTTCGAGTCCACCCGTAAGTGGCTGAAGAACCCGATGAACCGGTTCACCCTGGTCGTGGATGAGCTCCACACGTATCGCGGTACCGCGGGGAGCGAGGTGGCCTACCTGCTCAGGCATCTCAAGCGCCGCCTTGGGTTGGACGAGCGCCCCGATCAGTTCCGCGTACTGGCCGCGTCAGCTTCGCTCGACGCCCAGCGGGACCAGGAGTACCTCCACCAGTTCTTCGACGCCCAGCCCGGCACGTTCGCCTTCATAGAAGGCACCAACAAGGTGCCGTCGTCAAAGGACCCCGCGTCGGCGGAGGACCCCGCGCGGCTAGCCGCGATGTCCGCGAGCGAGGCGGCAATCGCGGCACGCGATGGTGGCGTGGTGGAGTCGTTGCGGACTGCGCTGCACGCTCGACACGGTGCGGCCAAAAGGGTCGTCGACCTTGCGACCGCCATATTTCCTGAGGCGGAACCGGACGTTTCCCGCGCAGCTCTCGCACGAGTGCTGGAGGGACTCGCGGCAGATCCGATCGAGAGCGACCCGAAGCTTCGCGCACACCTCTTCTTTCGCAACGTGGCCGGAATGTGGGCCTGCTCGGACCCCAAGTGCCCGGCCGTCACCGACCCGTCGCACGACCGCACTGTCGGCAAGCTCCACGCCGAGCCCGCAACACGCTGCGAATGCGGAGCGCGGGTGCTCGAGCTTCTTTACTGTCAGAACTGTGGTGACGTGTTCCTCGGTGGCTTTGCGCCGGAAGGCGAACCCCAGGAGAAGGGGGTAAGGACCATGCTCCTCGCAGACGTCCCCGAGTTGGCGAAGCTCCCGGACCAGGTCAGTTTGCAGCGAACCGCTGACAACTACATTGTCTACTGGCCCCGCGACGTGAAAACCCTGGACGCACTCGACTTGCCCACCTGGCCTCGAGACAACCGGGCTGTGGAGTACTCTTTCCGGCCGAGCACGCTGAATCCAGGTTCCGGGGAACTGCGGAACACCACGAACGGCCACACAGGCTGGAGCTTCCACGCGAAGGTCGCGCGACACAGCAATACTCGGGAACTCAAGCGCGACATGGCTACGGTGAGTCCATTCCCGACGCAGTGTCCCGCCTGCGGTGACGACTGGGAGCAAAAATATGCCGGGACCGAGCGGCTCAAGCCGACGGATCCGCGCACACAGCGTTCGCCCATCCGCGCGATGCGTTCTGGTTTTGAGAAGATCAATCAGGTCCTGACGACCGAGCTAGCAAACGACCTGAGCGAACAGGAGCGCAAGCTCATCGTCTTCACCGATAGCCGACAGGATGCGGCAAAACTGTCCGCGGGGTTGGGCCTACGTCACTACCAGGACCTCCTTCGTCAGCTCATGTACCTGCGCTTGAAGCGAGCGGGAGACCCGGCGTCCGACGTGGTGAAGGCACGGGAGTACTTCGTCGAGGGCCTGAAGACTCCCGACCGCTGGGAGGCCATCGTGCGGCTACGGGAGCGCGACACCGCGAGCTTCAACTTGCTGAGGGACATATGGGAAGAGGCTCCAGGAACCGACGCAGCGCGTGCTCCGGTCCTGGTCGCTGAGCTGTCGAAAGGACTGACTCTCAGTGAGTTGTCCTCGCTCGTCTCGCTCGACTTGCTTGACTTGGGCATGAACCCCGGGGGGCCGCACGCGAGCCTCCGCGAGCGCGGCGGCGACAATTGGTCGTCGCTGTTTAACTGGAACACGAAGCCCGTCGTAGCGCGAAACGGTCTCTCGGCGAGCGGGCAATCGCTCATTGAGGACATTAGCGCTTCTCTCGAGAGCGAAATCCTGGAAGGTCTCTACGCCGGTGGTGGACGCGACTTCGAGACCACAGGTCTCGGCTGGCTAGCGCTCGCGGACGATGTCGCTCCCGCTGACTCGCCCGGTACGAGCAGCAACGCGGAGGCGAGGGCGGCGCTGCGCATTCTTGCGGACCAGCGACGTTTCCAGAAGATTCGTTCGGTGCGCAGCGAGCCCACACCGCGGCTCCGTAGATTTTGGATCAAGGTCGCGGACGATACTCAGGGCGATCCTGACGCGTTGCGACAGGAAGCGCTGAGTCGCATCGGGAATGCAGTTAACGATTACCTGATTGACCCGTCGAAGGTCTCCATTCGGTTGAGTGACGGACGCGCCTGGACGTGCGAGACGTGTCGACGTCAGCATCTGACGATTGGAAATGGTCACTGCACGAAGTGTGCGCGGCGACTGCCGTCGGATCCGATGGCAGTCCTCAACGAAACGGACTACTACGCATGGAAGGCGATGAGCGACGACGGAAGATTCAGGCTGAACACAGCCGAACTCACCGGTCAGACCGACCGGGTCGATGCGCAGAATCGTCAGGCGAGGTTCCAGGGCGTCTTCCTCGCGGGCGACGAGAACGAGAGGACGGATGCCGTCGATCTGCTCTCCGTCACGACCACGATGGAGGCAGGCGTCGACATCGGCTCTCTGTCTGCGGTCGTGCTGGGCAATATGCCGCCTACGAGGTTCAACTATCAGCAGCGTGTCGGGCGCGCAGGCCGGAGGGGCTCACCCGTTGCCATCGCGCTCACTATCTGCCGGGGCCGTAGCCACGATGAGTATTACTTCGAGCGACCCGACCGCATCACCAACGAGCCGACGCCCAAGCCGTACCTAGCACTGAATCGTCCTGAGCTCTTCGACCGCTCGCTGCGCAGCGAGACTCTCCGGCTCGCGTCGGCTGACTACTTGTCCGCCGACGGAGGCGATGACCTGTCCTCGAACGTGCACGGCGAGTTCGGCAAGACCGGCGATTGGGAAGCAACTATCCGTCCGCGACTCGAGACCTGGATTGCGAGCAACCGTGACGCCGTCATTGCTCTCGCCGCGGCGCTCAGCTCGGGCACGTCGTTCCATGGTTCAGCCACGGAGCGGGCGGACGCTGTCCTCGCCACGCTCGTCGCTGACATCACCGCTGCGGTGTCGACGCCAAAGCACGATGACCTCAGCCAGTTGTTGGCAGAAGCAGGTCTGCTGCCAATGTTCGGCTTCCCGACATCAGTGCGGTACCTATATCTCGACCGTCCGCAGGCTTCGAACCCATGGCCTCCGAGGAACGCCATTGACCGAGACCTGAGCATGGCCGTTAGCGCGTTTGCGCCGCTCAGCGAGGTCGTCCGTGATGGCAAGGTCTATCCGGTAGTAGGCATCACAGAGTTCAAACCCGCAGGCGCCGGTGCGCCGCAGCCTGTGTCAGACTCCCTGGGGAACGCGACAGCACTCTTCATCTGCCGCACCTGCTCCTACCTCGGTGATGAGCGCGCTGGGGACGGTACAGACACATGCCCTCGATGCGGCGCGGGACCCGTTTACTTCAATGAGGTGCCCCTGCGTGAGCCGCTAGGGTTCCGTAGCGGATTCGCCACAGACTTCGACGGGAACTTTTCCTGGTCGCCGCGTGCGATGGCAGCACGGGCAATGGCAGACCCGAAGAGGCTTTCTGAATTGGCAGTCGGCCGGGCACACGTGCTCGCCGGGCCGGCCGAGCGGTACGTCATCAATGACAATGGCGGGCAGCTGTTCCCTTTCAAGCCCGCAGCGCCGGGTTCGCAGAATTGGGGCGGATATGTCTCAGTGCAGGCCATCGAGCAGGACTTGATTCCTCCGTCGCTTGCAGCAGGCGACGTCGTGCACGTTGCGCTGGGAGCTGTGCAGCATACCGACTTCCTCTTCATTGGCTCCATTGCGCCGACCGACAGGGGCCGGGGAATCCGACTCAACCTCGCATCGGGCATCCACCAGCCAAGCGCCGCCCCGGACGTCACCGAAGGGCGCCGGGCCGGCTGGTACTCGCTCGCCTTCCTGCTGAGGACGGTCGCGGCGACCAAGCTGGACATCTTGCCGCTGGAGTTGAACGCCGGAATCTATTCGGGCGTCACCGCAGATGGGGAGCCGTCGGTTCAGGCCTTTCTCGCCGACACGCTCGAGAACGGCGCCGGCTTCAGTACTCATTTGGGATCCGCGCAGTTCATCGCGGAGTTCCTCGCCGCGGTCGAGAAATACCTCGGGGAGCTGGAGACAGACGACCACCCGCAAGTCTGCAACTCATCGTGCTACCGGTGTCTGCGCGATTACGGAAACATGGCGTACCACGCCCTGCTCGACTGGCGCCTCGCTCGGGACCTCTTCGGACTCCTCCGTGACGGCCAACTGCACATCGACCGCGCCGAGGAGTCCAAAGCACTGAGCAGGTGGGCGGCGGCTTTTGACGCGACGGTCCTCGATCTGCCCGGTGCGTCCGCTGCTGTGATCGACACACCCCAGTACGGAAAGTTCGGGGTGGTTCTCCGGCACGCGTTTGAAGGCTCCGACTTGGATGTGATGTCGGAGCGGCTGGCCGACGCGGCAGCGGAGGTTGAAGCGACGCAGGACTGCGAGGGCGTCGTGTTCGTCGACTCGTTCACAATTGACCGCGACCCTCGGCGCGTGCTCAAGCTCATCGCCGACGCTGCACAGGCCGCAGAGTGACTCCGGGCGCGGGATGGTTGTCGGCGACGTCGGCCGGACGTCTGCTGCACTGCCCCGCGTCCGCTGCATTCAACGCAGAACCTCAGGCCGTGCCGAGCTCGGCGCCCAACAACGCGGGAAGTCTCGCCCATCTTGCGCTGAGGGCATGGCTCGACGGCGGGGCCTGGCTGGAAGACGAGCCCGGCCAGTCTCTGCTGGTGGCCTGGGATGGCGAAGCGGAACGATGGAAGATTGATGCGAAACGACTGCGAAACTCCGTAATGACGCGGTCTCGACTGCGCTCGCGCGGAGATGAGCTCGCAGGCCTTCTCCAGTCCGCTGGCCAGCGCGCTCGATCCGAGGTCTTTCTTCAGGACGAGGTGCAGCTGCTCTACGGGCAACTCGACGTGGTGGTCGACGCGGGCGAAGGCGCTGTCGTGGACCTGAAGACAGGAGCGGACAGCCATAGCCCAAGCGTCCGCACCCAGCTTCTCATCTACGCGCACCTACTTCGCCGGGAAACCGGCTCCCTCCCCGGCGCACTCGTCGCTTTCAGCCTCACGCAGGGCGCCGTTCGTATCGAATTCTCGGGGGCCGTCATCGACGAGCTCTTGGCTCGGGTTAGGGACGCCCGGAGGTTTCCATCCCTTGAGCTGCCCGACCCGAGTGGGTGCGGATTCTGCCCTCGTCGGCTGCGATGCGAGTCCCATTGGAAAGCCGCTTTGTCGTGGGAGGCTCCAGATTGCGTCGAAGGCGTCGTCGGCAAGGTAGAGGTGGCGGCCGCGGGTCTCACGGCTGTTCGCATCGACACGCCGCACGGCGACCAGTGGGTCACGGGTCTCTCCCCAATGCCCGGCGGGGTGCCCAAGGCTGGGACGAGAATCCGATTTGCCGAGGTGGCAGGCCGAGGTGAGCCGGGCAACAAGGAGTGGCGGGCGACGCGCTCAACCCGGAGCAGGATTCTATACGAAGCTTGAGGAGGAGATCAGTGCGGGATTCCAATGCGTCGGCGAGCAGGTGAAGGGCGACCTTCACGGCGACGGCGCCCCGAATTGATGTCTGAACGGCCCTGCGTAGCCACAGTCGTCGTTGACGCAGCGTCGTACCTGATCCGTAGCCCGTCTGCGGGAAGTGGCGAATGGGATGCGTGCCGCTACTCCCATCTTGACGTACAAGCGACAAGCCGCAGTTGCTCGGTCGGCGACCAGATCGTTCCGCCGGTTCTTGTGCCCACTCCCGTCGAGTGCCGCGGGGCTATGAGACTTGGGTTTCGATACTTACCATCACGGACACTGGGCTCGTCATTAGGTCACAAGAGGTGTTGGACCGAGCCGATGTCCCCGGTCGAACGTACGATGGGCACGTGCCGCGCAATAACCAACACCCCACGATCGATTTCACCGTTGCAGAGATCTGTGCGGGTGCAGGAGGTCAGTCGTTGGGGCTGCACAAGGCAGGGTTCGAGCACGCAGTCGCGGTCGAGCTCGATGCGACGGCGGCCTTGACGCTCAGCCAGAACCTTCGCGTTCCTGTGGTCGTCGGAGACGTCGCTGACCGGGCGGTGTGGCGGCCCGAAGACTTCGTCGATGTGACCCTCCTCGCCGGTGGAGTGCCCTGTCCCCCGTTTTCGGCGGCTGGGAAACAGCTTGGCACCTCCGACGAGCGCGACCTCTTCGCGTGGGCAATTGAGCAGATCCCCGTCATGCGCCCTAGAGCCATCATGTTGGAGAATGTCCGGGGCCTCTCGGCGCCTCGCTTCGCTGCGTACAGACAGCGCATCCTCGACCGTCTTGATGACTTCGGCTTTGTCGGGGAGTGGAAGCTGCTGCACGCATCTGACTTCGGCGTTCCGCAGCTGAGGCCGCGCTTCGTGCTCGTGGCGATGAGAGCCGAGGACATGCGCTTCTTCCGTTGGCCCGCGCCTGAGGACCGGGCTCGAACGACGGTCGGTGATGCGCTGTATTCGCTTATGGCCGCAAATGGGTGGAAGCATGCTGACGCGTGGCGCAAGATGGCAGACGACATCGGACCGACCCTGGTGGGAGGAAGTAAGAAGCACGGCGGTGCGGATCTCGGTCCTACTCGCGCCAAGCTCGGCTGGGCCAAGCTTGGCGTCGATGGGAAAGGCGTCGCTGACGCGCCGCCAGGAGAGGACGCTCTCCCGGCCAGCCAAGTTATGCCTCGCCTAACGGTTGAGATGGCAGCACGGATTCAAGGGTGGTCCGAGGAGGATCAGTACAAGTTCGCCGGACGTAAGACCTCACAGTATCGGCAGATTGGCAATGCTTTCCCGCCACCCGTGGCGAAGGCGGTTGGCGAGAGTATTCGAGCTGCGTTACTACACGAAGGAGAAGCGCGCACCGATCTGGCGGAGCAGACGGATTTGCATGACCCCGTGTATCGCGCGCTTGCGCGCAGTGGAAAAGGCCTAAGCCTCGAGGAACTTGTTGCCGAGTACAACCTGGGCAGCGTTGCAGCTGTGCAACAGCGTCTTTCAGCCCTCCAGCGAGACTTTGATCTCGACGTCGTCGTCGACGACGAAGGTACGGAGCGCTATCGACTTGGTGAGTTCAGAGGATTCACCGGGCAGGCCGATCACTGGCGACATCAGGTTGTCGCAAAGCACACTAACCGGGTGAGCTGACATGACCTTGGAAGCTTTCGAAGGCTGGCACGTCGACCCGCTCGATGATGAAACCGACGGCGAACTGATCGGTGTTTTCAAGGCGTTCCAAGAGGCCGATCCAGAAGGGTCCCGTGTCGGGCAGCTGATGCGCAAGACGTTGGATCAGCTATACGATGGCCAGCGCACCGGACGGTACTCGTGGCAGCAGCTCCATAAGACGGAACGCACTCATTTCGGTACGTTGTTCGAAATCAATCTGCGTCGAGAGTTCGATGATGTGATCGACGAGGGCGTTAAGCTCGATTACCGGGTTGCGGGTATAGACGTGGACTGTAAGTTCTCTCAGCGCATGTATGGCTGGATGATCCCGCCCGAAGCGATTGGGCATCTTCTCCTGGTCGGATTTGTCGATGATGCTGCAAGTGAATTTGCGTTCGGAGTAGTTCGAGCTACGCAAGCTCACTGCCGAACCACGTCAAATCGTGATGCGAAGGTGCAGCTTAACCCTCTTGGCCGAGACGCTGTGCGATGGCTTGAGCGTCCTGGAGAGCTCCCGCCAAATGTGTTGCTTCGGTGCAGCGAGGATGACTTGCAGGCGATCTTCGCGCCGCGATCGGGGCAGCAGCGTGTGAATGAGCTCTTGCGCAGAGTCACTGGTCAACGGATTGGTCGGAATGTTGTCGCGACCGTGGCGCAGCAGGATGACTTCATGAAACGGGTGCGCGCGAACGGGGGCGCCCGGACGCTTCTACGCCCCGAAGGGTTAGTTGTCCTCGGGGGTGACTACGCCAGGCATCGTGAACTGGCGAGAAACCTTGGTGTGGTTGTGCCTGAGCCGGGTGAGATCGTGAGCGTGAGAGTGGTTCCCGCAACGGAGCACGAGTGGTCGGCGGCGAGGCTCGATGCGGAGTTGTGGCGAGTCGCTTCAGACAAAGATGAGGTTGTTCGAGCGCCGGACGTAGCATTCAAGTAGCCAACCAGGCCTCAACTTATGCAACATCCGTTGTGTCTCCTCGCGACTCGTAACGAGCGCGTGTGGATGACTCTCGTAAGAGTCCTGTATCTGGCGTTCGTCGGTCAAGGAGTCGCCCCGTGTAGCATCTAGTTCGCTCCGCGCCGCCTCCGAGCTTCGTCCAGAACAACCGCTACTCCCGCCCCGTCCTCTACTGCGTCAGCTTCACGAAGTACTCATACCGGTCACCCGGCGATGAGCTCGACACGTACTCCACCGGCCGCCCGGAGGTATCGCTCGTCCATCGGTTGATCGTCAGCAGCGGAAACCCCTCCGCGACTCCCAGTGCCGATGCCTGCTCCGGTGTCGCCGCCTCGGCGCGGATCTTCTCGCTCGCCTCTTTCAGGTAGATGCCGAGCTCCGCGAACAGCGCATACAGCGACTGGGTCCGCTCCAGCTCTGAGGCCTTGAGCCGCGCGCCGATCTCGTCCGGCACCCACGACACCATGAGGCAGAACGGGCGGTCGTCGTTCATGCGCACGCGCGAGATGCGCCAGAGGTGCGCTCCGGGCAGGAAGTCGGTGGCGTTGAGGGGCGGCGACGGGTCGGGCTCGATCACGATGTCGCGGATGCCGGGCCGCAGGCCGAGGTCGCGCATCACGTCGGTGAAGCTGCGAAGGTCGCCGAGCGTGTGGGTCATGCCCTGCTCGCTCACGTAGGTGCCCGAGCCGCGCTGGCGCCGCAGCAGGTTCACCTGCGTGAGCACGTTGAGCGCCTGGCGGATCGTGTTGCGGCTGACACCGAAGAGCTCACCCAGCTCCAGCTCGCCGGGGAGGCGTTCGCCGGACTTCCACCGGCCGTCCGCGATCTCCTGCCGCAGCTGGTCGGCGATCTGTTGATAGGCCGGCTTCGTCACCCTGTCACTGTGCCACACGGAAGATGTACCTACACATACTTTCAAATGTACCTACACCTATTGAAGTTGTACCCACAACTTGGTATCGTCGTGTCACGCTCGAATCGATCCACACGATACAAGCGACCCGAACCCCTCGATCAATGAAGAGAAGAGATCATGCAACGACGCACCCACTCCCGCCGCACCGCTGCGACGGCCGCCGCTCTGCTCGCCACTCTCGGCCTTCTCGCCGCCTGCACGGCCCCGGACTCCTCCACCTCGCCCGGATCGACGTCGGGAAGCGGCGACGGCGACACCCGCATCGCCTTCGTGTCGCAGGTCGAGGGCATCCCCTACTTCTCCGGCTTCAAGGCCGGCGCCGAGAAGGCCGCGGAGGAGTTCGGCGTCTCGTACACGCAGTCCGGCCCCGCCAAGGCCGACTCCGCCGAACAGAAGCGCATCGTGGACGGACTGGTCGCCCAGGGCTACGACGGCATCGCGATCTCTCCCCTCGACCCCACCTCGATGGACGGCTCGATCTCCGCCGCATCCTCCGCCGGCCTCGCCGTGATCACCTCCGACGCCGATGCGCCGAACAGCAAGCGCAGCGTCTTCGTCTCGCAGGCGAGCGACGAGGAACTCGGCCAGACGGCCATGGACCAGATCGCCGATCAGGCCGGCGGCAAGGGCCAGTACGCGATCGTCTCGGGAGCCGCGGATGTCGCGACCTTCAACTCCTGGTCGCAGGCGGCCGTCGATCGCCAGGAATCCGAATACCCCGACATGGAGCTCGTCGGCGGCATCCGCCACACCGCCGACAGCGCAGAAGCGCTGCGCGAGGCCCAGGACCTGCTCACCGCTTACCCCGACCTCGCCGGCATCATCGCCGTCCCCTCCACCGCGGTCCCGGGTGTCGCCCAGGCCGTGCAGAACGCGGGCAAGGCGGGCGACGTGGCCGTGACCGGTTTCGGCAGCCCCAAGACCGTCGCGCCCTTCATCAAGTCCGGCGTCATGAAGTCCAGCGTCCTCTGGAACGTCGAAGACCTCGGGTACCTGACCGTCTGGGCACTCACGCAGGTCATCGACGGCAAGGAGTTCGCCGCCGAGAACGACGTCCCTGGACTCGACGAGCCGGTTCGCTACGACGAAGCCACCCAGACCCTGCTGCTCGGCCAGCCCACCGTGTTCACCAAGGAGAATGTCGATGACTTCGACTTCTGACCCGTCCCCGCTCCTCGCGGTCAGCGGCCTCTCGAAGAGGTTCGGCGCGGTCGTCGCGCTGGAAGAAGTCTCCCTCGAGGTCCGCCGCGCGGAACGCCTCGCCATCATGGGCGAGAACGGCGCCGGCAAGTCCACGCTCATGAAGCTCCTCGCCGGGGTGTACAGCCCCGACGAGGGGACCATGACCCTCGACGGCGAGACCTACGCCCCCGCGGACCCGCACGCCGCCCTCACCCTCGGCGTCTCGACCGTCTACCAGGAGCCCGCGTTCTTCGCCCACCTCTCGGTGATCGAGAACCTCTTCATGGGCAACCTGCCCCGCACCCGGCTCGGCTCGGTCGACGCCAGAGCGATGCGCCGCGAGGCCACCGCGCTGCTCCGTCGGCTCAACCTCCCCGAGAAGCTCCTCGACCGGAAGATGGGGGAGCTGTCGCTCGGCGAGCAGCAGCAGGTGCTCATCGCGCGGGCGGTCCGGGTCGACGCACGCATCCTCATCCTCGACGAGCCGACCTCGATCCTCACCCGTGCGGAGTCGGAGCGCCTGTTCGACATCGTCGACACCCTGATCGCCGCGGGCACATCCGTCGTCTCGATCACCCACCGCTTCGACGAGCTCGAGCGCCTGGGCGACCGGTTCATCGTGCTCCGCGACGGCCGGTACGTCGGCGAGACCGACGATCCCGCCCAGGAGCCCCTCCTGAGGATGATGGGCGGACGCTCGGGTGCGGCCCTGGCCCCGCTCGCCGCCGAGGAGCGCCCGCCCCTTCCCGAGGGCACCGCCCCCACGCTGACCGTCGATGCGCTGACGGTCGACGGGCAGTTCGAGGACATCTCCTTCGAGGTGTTCCCCGGCCGCATCACGGGTCTGTACGGACTCGTCGGCGCCGGCCGCAGCGAGGTCGCCCTCACGATCTTCGGCGCGACCGGCGTCACCTCCGGAGCGATGACCCTCGGTGGGCGACCCTTCACCCCGCGGAGCACCCGCGATGCGCTGAACCACGGCGTCGCCTACGTGCCGGAAGACCGGAAGACCCAGGGCGTCTTCCCGTTCATGAGCGTCACCGAGAACCTCACGGCGTCCACGCACGAGAAGATCACCACCACCGGCGTCATCCGCGTCGCCAAGGAGCAGGGGTTCGTCTCCTCCTGGATCTCGAAGTTCTCGATCAAGACCGCGACCAGCCGCGCCGGCATCCTCACCCTGTCCGGCGGCAACCAGCAGAAGACGCTCCTCGCGCGCGCCGTCGCCACCGAGCCGAAGCTGCTCATCCTCGACGAACCCACCCGCGGCATCGACGTCGCCACCAAGGCCGAGATCCACCGGGACATCCGCGAGCTCGCTGCGACCGGAGTGGCCGTGCTCGTCATCAGCAGCGAGCTCCCCGAGCTGATCGCCCTGTCCGACCACGTCCACGTCCTGAGAGAGGGGCACATGACCGCCTCGTTCACCCGCGAGCAGGCGACAGAGGATGCCGTGCTCCGCGCCGCCGTCGGAGCGGGGGTGAGCGCAGGTGGCTGACTCCCGAACCCTCCGGCGCGTCCAGCTCGCGCTGCTCCCGGTGCTCCTCGTCGTCGAGTTCATCGTCTTCTCGCTGCTGTCTCCGCGCTTCTTCACGCCGGAGAACCTCGCGAACATCGCCTACAACTCTGCCGACCTCGCCCTCGTCGCCGCCGGCGTGACGCTCGTCGTGATCCTGGGAGGCATCGACGTCTCGACCGGCTTCGCCGTCGGCATCGTCGCCTGGACCGTCGCGAAGCTGAGCGGCGCCGGCCTCCCCGCCTTCGTGGTGGTCTTCGCGGCCCTCGTCGTGGGGGCGATCCTCGGCGCGATCAACGGCAGCCTCGTCACCTTCGGCAAGGTGCCGCCGATCATCGCGACTCTCGGCACGGCGGCCATCTTCCAGACCGCGCTCTTCGCGCTCTGGAACAGCAACGACCTGTTCGCCAGCCCCGTCGCACCGATCTTCTCGGGCGAGCGCGTGCTGGGCGTCCCGATGGTCGTCGGCCTCGTGATCGTCGTCTACGCGTTCCTCGCCTGGTTCATGCACAAGCGCCCCTCCGGCCGTGAACTGTATGCGACCGGCTCCAACCCCGAGGCCGCCCGCCTCGCCGGCATCCGGGTCCGCAGACTCACGTTCCTGAGCTACCTCACCATCGGCGTGCTCGTCGGACTCGCGGGCCTGATCTACGTCGGCCGCGTCGGCGTGGTGCAGGCCTCGAGCGGCAACGAGCTGACGCTCCTCGCGATCGCCGCGGTCGTCGTCGGCGGCACCTCGATCCTCGGCGGCGAAGGATCCGTCCTCCGCACGCTCGGGGGACTGGTCTTCATCGTCGTCCTGCAGAACGGGATCGTCCTCGCCGGCGTCCCGCCGCTCTGGAACGGACTCATGGTCGGCACCACGATCATCCTCGCCGTGGCCATCGACGTCCTCGCGGCCCGCAAGGCCAACCGTCCCCTCCTGAGAGGTCTCGCATGAACCGCGTGATGAGGTCCGTTCCGTGGAGTGACCGCCGCGTCTCGCTGGCGCTGCTCATCGTGATCGCCGTCGTCGTGATGAGTCTGCTGTCGCCGTACTTCCTACGCCCCGACAACCTGCTCTCCATGACGCAGTACGGCGCCGTGCTCGGGCTGCTCGCCCTGGGACAGAGCATCGTGATCCTCGGCGGAGGCGGCGGCATCGATCTCTCGGTCGGCTCGACCATGAGCCTGTCGGGTGTGGTCTTCGGACTGCTGGCGGTGAACGTCGGGCTCGACCCCTGGGTCGCCGCCCTCGGCGCGATCGCCGCCGGAGCGGTGCTGGGCGGCGTCAACGCGGCGCTCATCACTCTGCTGCGCATCCCGCCGCTGATCGCGACGATCGCCACCCTCTACCTGTTCGCCTCCGCGGCGCTGGTGCTCACGAACGGCATCGACATCAACGGCTTCGACCGCTCCGGCTTCGCGTTCCTCGGGCAGAGCAAGATCGCCGGATTCCCGACGCAGGTCATCCTGGTGCTCCTGCCCGCCTACGTGATCGCGGCGATCATCCTGTCCCGGACCCCCACGGGTCGCCGGATCTACGAGACCGGGAACAACGCGCAGGCCGCTCTGCTCACGGGAGTGAACGTGCGGGCGACGCGAGCGGGTCTCTACATCACCTCCGGAGCGCTCGCCGGCCTCGCCGCTGTCGTCAATGCCTCGTGGTTGCTGAACGCCAAGGCCGCAGCGGGCGCAGGCATGGAGCTGCAGTCGATCACCATCGCGGTCCTCGGCGGCATCGTCATCACCGGCGGCATCGGTCGTGTGTCGGGCACGCTGCTGGGCCTCGTGCTGGTCGTGATCCTGAACTCGGGACTGCAGCTGGCAGGCGTGAGCAACACCTGGCAGATCGGACTGCTCGGCGCGGTTCTCATCGTCAGCGTCCTGATCGACACCCTGCGAGTACGGAGGCAGCGCACATGAGCGAGCTCAGCATCCTCGTCCCCTCGACACCGGCGCGCGGCGATCGGCCGATCGACCTGCTCGTCGTCGGAGACACCGGCATCGACCTCATGGTCGACGTCGACGCCCTCCCCGGCCGCGACGCGAAGTCCATCGGACAGAGCCTCGGCATCCACCCCGGAGGAATGGGCGCGAACTTCGCCGTCGCCGCCGGGCTCGCCGAACCCCTGCTGCGGGTCTCGCTGTTCTCCCGCGTCGGCGACGACCCCTTCGGCATCGGATGCATCCGCGCCCTTGCCAGCGCCGGCATCGCCACCGACCACGTCGAGGTGATGCCCGACGAGCTCACCTGGTGGTGCGCGGTCGCGGTCGCGGCCGACGGGGAGAAGAGTCTCCTCGGAGGACGCACGCCCGCCTCGCTGCCGGATGCCTCCCGCGTCGGATCGGATGTGCTGTCGGCCACCCGGTGGCTGCACGTGCTCGCCGACGTCTCGGGGTCGGACGAGCTCATCCGCCGTGCGCGCGCCGCAGGGGCCGGAACCAGTGTCGACGTGGAAGGCAGCTTCGTCGCCGAGGATCCCGACCGGGCCCGAGCCCTCATCGCCCTGGCGGATCTCGCCATCGTGAACACCGGCGCCGCGCAGACGCTCACCGCGACCACGGATGACGAGGCGGCGCTCGCCGCCCTGTTGCACGACACCGCGCACCGCGTCGTCGTGCTCACGCGGGGAGCCGGGGGATCGATGCTCGGCGCATCGGACGGGGCAGGCGCTGTCGAAGTGTGGTCCCAGCCGAGCGTCGACGTCCCCCGCGTCGTCGACACCACCGGAGCGGGCGATGCCTTCGCCGGCACCGTGGTCGCCGCACTGCTCGCCGGGCGCGGGGTCGACCACGCGCTCACTGCCGCGGCCGCACACGCGGCCCGCACCATCCGGCACCTCGGCTCCCGCTCCGGCGGGTTACCCGGCTGGCCGCATGCCCATGACTCACAAGAAAGAGGAGAGATCCATGACTGAACCGACCGCCACGACCCCGCAGACCGACCCGACGAGGTTCACGCGCCTCGAGGACAAGATCCTCGGATCGCTCGCGACGGCGGTGATCGGCGACGCCCTCGGCGCACCGACCGAGACACGGAGCATCTCGCAGATCCGTGCGCTGTTCGACGGCCCGGTGACCGAGTTCCACAAGCCGCTGCCCGACTCCCCCTACTCCAAGGGGCGTCACGCCGCGCAGATCACGGACGACAGCAGCCAGCTGCTCATGCTCGCCGAGGTGTTCATCCGCACCGGCACCGCCATCACCTCGCGCGACGTGGCGGACATGATCCTCGAGTGGTCGACGAACACCGACTACTTCCCGCACTTCGCCGGGCCCACGACCCGTCGCGCCGTCGCCGCGCTCAAGGAAGGGGCAGACCCCGAGACGATCGGCGCGGCCGGCGACGAGGCGACGACGGGCGCGAGCAACGGCGCCGCGATGCGCGCCGGTGCGGCGGGGCTCGCCCACCCGGGTGACGTGAACGGAGCGGTGCAGGCCGCGCTGATCACGGCCCGCCCGAGCCACTTCACCTCCGTCGGCGTCGCCGGTGCTGCGGCCGTGGCGGGTGCGGTCGCCGCCGCCCTCGTCGACGACGCGACGGTGACCGACGTCGTGGATGCCTTCCTCTGGGCGGCGCTGGAAGGCGAGCGGCTCGGGCGCGAGCTCGGACGCGAGGTCCCTGCCCCCAGTGTCTACGAGCGAGCCAAGCGTGCTGCCGAGATCGCCATCGTGGAGCGCGACCAGGACCGTCTCGTCACGCGCATCGCTGCCGAGATCGGCACCGGCCTGCCGGCGGCGGAAGCGGTTCCCGCCGCGCTCGGGTTCTTCGTCGCCGCTGCGGGCGACCCCTGGCTCACGGTGCAGGCTGCCGCGAACGGCGGCGACGACACCGACACGGTCGCGTGCATGGCCGGATCGATCGCCGGGGCGTTCTCGGGCTTCGCTGCGGTGCCGCGCGACAAGTACGCGCAGGTGCTGGAGGCGAACCCGATCGACATCGCCGACGTCGCGAAGCGGCTGTACGAGACCGTTCGCTGACGGAAGCGTGCGTGGGCCCGAGGCGTGATTCGCCTCGGGCCCACGCGCCTGTGGGGATGGATATGCCGTCCCGCATCTGGGTGAGCCGACGTGCAATGCGCCTGGTCCCTCCCGGACCGGCATCCGCTATCGTCTGGATGAATGAATGTTCAGTGACGAACGGCGTCACGGTGGGGATACGTCTCCTCGCCGGGATCTCCTCCCACGCAGTGGCGATTCGTGAAGCCGTCCGTCGATATCTGTAGGGGGACGCATGGCCGGATCGGACGAACGCGAGAATCGAGCTGAAGCACGTGCGACCGGCGAGGCTGCGGCGGCAGGTACAGCGCTGGAAGAGACGTTGCCGCCCCTCCCCAGCGCATCGAGGCGCCGCATCGGGCTGGGTGTCGCTATCGCAGCGGGGGTCATCGCGGTGGGCCTCGGCGCGTGGGCTGCGATCGCGGCGCTGCAGACTTCGCCGCTGGAGAGGGCGGCGGATGCGTGCGGGGGAACGAAGCCCCTGAGCGTCAGCGAGGTGGACTACGGAGATGTGGAAGGCGCCGAAGGAGGGCCGACGCTCGACGAGCTGTTCGAGGGTGCTGTCACCATCGCCGACGACGGCAAGACCCTGACCCTGCAGACCAGCTCGCTCGAGGTTGATCGCCGTGGCGTGACCGCACTCGTCTTGGACTGTGTGTATGAGGAGCTCGACGTGCCCGAGCGGGTGACGGAGAGCATCGCCGACACGCGGGCGGTCGACGGCCGACAGTCCGACGGGTGGGGCGACTTCGCCATCGAGTGGAGCTTCGGCCATGACACCGGCACCAACGTGGTGATCACCCAGCGCTGAAATCGGGTACCCAAGGTGCGACACGCCCGGCGGTCAGCCCTGATTTGCCCGATCCCCGGGATCCGCGTAACTTATTACTTGTTCGCCCCAAACGGTTGAGCGGAGGTCCTCGGACCGGCTCCCGTCAAGCAGCAAACACCTCCCGAATCCCAGACACTCACTGAGTGAACAGGATGAAGGTGCTGATCCGTTCCCACGGTCAGGCCGAAGAAATTCGGACTTGACAACGGAAACGAGATCGGTAAGATAGAGAAGTTGCCCTTCGGGCCTGGCTGTGATGGCTGGGTCGTGGGAGCATCCGATCCTTGAGAACTCAACA
>NZ_JBWKXB010000002.1:0-398253 GCF_059422585.1 Microbacterium sp. GW821-FHT01D02
GTCTCCAACTTCATCAACATCCGCGCGATCGTCGACTTCCCCGACCCCGACTCCCCCACCAACGCGACCGTCTTCCCGGCCTCGATCGTGAACGACACATCCTTCACCGCATGCAGGACACTGGTGCGGAACCCGGAACGCAGATGGAAATCCTTCACCAGATTCCGCGCCTCCAACCGTGCCACCGGCGCCCCAGCGCCCGCCGTGGTGTTCCCGGTCGTGGTGTTCGCGTTCATCGGACGCCCTCCTGGCTCACACCGGTACGCACGAAGTCGCCCCGCTCACCCTTCAACGACGGGAAACTCGACAACAACCGCCGCGTGTACTCGTGCTGCGGAGACCGGTAGATCTCCTCCGCCGTGCCCTCCTCCACGATCTGCCCCTGCAACATGATCGCGATCCGATCACTGATCTCGATCAACATCGGCAGATCATGCGTGATGAAGATCACCGCGAACCCGAGCTTCTCCCGCAACCGCATGATCTCCCGGATGATGCCCCGCTGCACCACCACATCCAACGCCGTGGTCGGCTCATCCATGATCATCACCTGCGGATCCAACGCCAGAGCCATCGCGATCATCATCCGCTGCCGCATCCCACCCGACAACTCATGCGGGAAACTCGACAGACGAGCAGGATCCACCCCCACCAAAGTGAGCAACTCCTCCGCCCGCGCCGTCTTCGCCTTCTTGCTCATGCCCGGCCGGTGCGTGTCGAAGATGTCGAAGATCTGCGCCTTGACACTGATCACCGGGTTCAACGAGTTCATCGCCCCCTGGAACACCATCGAGATCTTGTCCCACCGGAACGCCCGCAAACCCTCCCCATCCAAACCCACGATGTCGATGTCCTGACCATTCCGGTCATGGAACACGATCTCCCCACCCGTCATCAACGCCGGAGCCTTCAACAACCGATTCATCCCATACGCCAGGGTCGTCTTCCCACACCCCGACTCCCCCGCCAACCCCAGAATCTCCCCACGATTCAACGTCAACGACACATCCCGCACCGCCCGCACCGGCGGATCCACCTCATACTCGATCGACACATTCCGCGCCGTCAGGACCGGCTCGCTCATGCGGTGACTCCCTTGGTCTTGGCGGCCTTGCGCACGCGGCGCGCGGCTTCCGGCGCATTGCGCAGCTTCGGGTTGATGACCTCGTCGATCGCGAAGTTGATCAGCGAGAGTCCCGCACCCAGGACGGCGATCATGAGCCCCGGCGGCACGAACCACCACCACGCCCCACGACCGAGCGCCTGTCCGGACTGCGCGTCGTTCAGGATCGACCCCCAGGTGATCGACGAGTTCGGCCCGAGCCCCAGGTACGACAGGCCGGCTTCGCCGAGGATCGCGAAGATGATCGCGAACAGGAACTGCGCCGTGAGCAGGGGAAGGAGGTTCGGCATGATCTCGACGAGGATCACGCGGAACGACCGTTCCCCCGCGACCTTCGACGCGTACACGTAGTCCCTCGTGCGCAGGGACCGCGTCTGCAGCCTCAGCACATAGGCGGCACCGGCCCACGACGTGATGCCGAGGACGAAGGCGACGAGCTGCCAGCTGCGCTGCGGCACGAACGAGGCGATCACCATCACGAGTGGAAGGCCCGGGATCACGATCATCACGTTGGTGAGGAGGGCGAGGCCGTCTTCGCGCCAGCCGCCCAGGTACCCGGCGAGCACGCCGAACAGGAGGGACAGCACGATGGCGATGCCACCGGCCGTCACGCCGATGAGCAGAGAACCCTGAGCGCCGATGGCCAGCTGGGCGAACATGTCGTTGCCGAGCTTGGTCGTCCCCAGCCAGTGCTCCGCCGAGGGCGGCTGGAGCGCGGGGTTGGCGGTGCTGCGCGGGTTCTGCGAGAAGATCGGCGCGATGATCGCGAACAGCACGATGGCGAGGACCAGGATCACGCCGACGATGAACTTCGGCGAGGCGCTGGGAAGGACGCGGCGACGCTTGCGTCCCTGCTGAGTGGCCAGCGAGATGGTGCTGGCCGGCGACGTTGTCGGGGGCTCCTGGGTCAGGAGCGGGTTCTTCGTGTCAGACATTCTGGCGCGCCCTCGGGTCGATGAAGCCATAGACGAGGTCCATGATGAAGTTGGCGGCGAGCACCGTGAGCGTGATGACGAGGAACAGGCCCTGCATCAGCGCGTAGTCGTTGTTGGTGACGGCCTGGAACATCAGCTTGCCGATGCCCGGGTAGGTGAACACCTGTTCCATCACGATGGACCCGGCGACGACGAACCCCAGGGTGATCGAGAAGCCCGCGATCGAGGGGATGGCGGCGTTGCGGGCCGCGTACGTCGTCATGATGCGGCGCGGACGGAGCCCCTTCGCCTCGGCCGTGAGGACGTAGTCCTCGGCGAGCGTGGAGACCATCATGTTGCGCATGCCGAACATCCAGCCGCCGACCGAGCTGATCACGATGGTCAGCGCCGGGAGGATGGCGTGCGCCACCGCGTCGGTGAAGAACGCCCAGGTCGGCTCGGGGCCGTCCGGGTAGTCGAAGATGTCGTAGCCGCCGAAGATCGGGAACCAGCCCAGTCCCACGGCGAACACGGCCACCAGGATCAGTGCCATCCAGAAGTACGGGATCGACTGCAGCACGGTGGTCGCGGGGATCAGGTGGTCGACCCAGGTCCCGCGCTTCCACCCCGCCCAGGCGCCGAGGACGACGCCGAGGACGAAGGAGATGACGGTCGCGGTGCCGACGAGGACGAGCGTCCACGGCAGCGCCCCCGCGATCAGTTCCGTCACCGGGGTGGGGAACTTGGTGACCGACACTCCGAGGTCGCCCTGGAACATCCGCCCCCAGTAGGAGAGGTACTGCTCCCAGAGGGACGAGTCGTCACCGCCGAGCAGCAGCTTGATGTTGCGGATCGTGGTCTCGGAGACCTCACCGCCCGCCCGCTGCAGCTTGGCGATCATGATGTCGGCCGGGTCGCCCGGCATGAGCCGGGGAAGAAGGAAGTTGATGGAGATCGCGGCCCAGAGCGTGAACGCGTAGAACCCGATTCTTCGTGCATAGAACTTCATGTCACTGTTTTCCTGACTTCCTTCTTCCCCGACTCCTCTCTGATTACTTGGCCGGCTGCAGCTGCGTCAGGATGTAGCCTGCCGCGATTGCACCCCACGACGGCGGGAAGGCGTAGAGGTTGTCCTCGGTCGGCCAGCCCGTGTAGTCCTTCGTGTTGTAGAAGGTCTGCGTCGCGTTGATGACGAGCGGGATGTAGGGCAGGTCACGCACGATCTCGGTCTGGATCGTGGCGTACAGCTCCTTCTTCGTCGCCTCGTCGTTCGTGCTGATCGCCGACTGGATCGCAGCGTCGACCTTCGGGTTGTTGTAGCGGCTGAAGTTCCAGCGCGTCGCCGGGATCTCCTTGCCGACCGGGCCGGTCGAGCCGACCTCGGTGCCACCGAACCAGTCACGGTAGATCTGGAACGGGTCGGCGACAGACGTGCCGATGACACCGCCGACGATCAGCTGGTAGTTGCCACCCTGGCGAGCGTCCGAGAACTCCTGCCACTGCACGGTCGAAGCCGTGACCTTGATGCCGGCCGCCTCGGCCTGCTCGGCGATCAGCTTCGCGGCGTCGTTGTAGTCGGTCCAGCCGTCGACCGAGATCAGGCTGAGCTCGACGGGCACGCCGTCCTTCTCGTAGATGCCGCTCGAACCCTTGGTGTAACCGGCGGCCTCGAGGATGGAGCCTGCCTCGGCCACGTTGGCCTCCTGCGGGCTGACCTCGTTGGCCGGGTCCGCGACCCACTTCTCGTCACGGGGCAGCAGAGCGAACGTCGGCGAGATGTCGCCGGTGAGACCGACGAACGCCTTGTCCTTGATGGTGGCGCGGTCGATCGCGACGTTGAGCGCCTGACGCACGGCGACGTCGGTCTGCGGACCGGTGCAGCCGAGGTCGGCGTTCGAGCAGGTGTAGAGCACCGTCGGGTCCTGCGGCGTGTTGATCCAGTCGATCTTGCCGTTGGAGGTCACGTCGTCCGGGTTCGGGATGAACATTCCCGTCCAGTCGAGCTTGCCGGCGGCGAGCAGGTCCTGAGCGGTCTGGTTGTTGTCGACCGCGATGTACTGGACCTTCTTGACACCGAGCTTGTCGGCGTCACGGAAGTTCTTGTTCGCGACGAGGGTGTAGGACTCGCTCGTGGTCTTGTCGACGACGTAGGCGCCGGAGCCCACCGGGTCCTCGTTCGCGAAGTTCGCGAAGTCGGTGATGTCCGCCCAGACGTGCTCCGGGAGGATGTAGGTCGAGCCGAGACGCTGGAACTCGGTCGTGTACTGCGCCGACGAGTAGGTCAGCACGACGGTGGTGTCGTCGGTCGCCTCCGCGGAGACGAGGCCGTTGCCCTCGGGGTTGTTGCCCTCGTACTCGAAGGAGAAGACGACGTCCTTCGCGGTGAGCGGCTTGCCGTCGCTCCACTTGAGGTCGGGCTTGATGGTGACGGTGATCACCGTGCCGTCCTCGTTGTACTCGAACTTGTCGCCGATCAGGCCGACAGGCTCGGAGTCCGCGGTCTTGTTGTAGAAGAACAGCGGCTCGTAGATCGGACCGAGCGCGCCGTGGAGCACGGTCGGTGCGAACGGGTTGTAGTTCGCGGTGATCGGGGTCTGGCTACCGGCCCACACACGAAGTGCCCGGTCGCTGTCGGCGTTGCCGCCGTCGCCACCACCCGAGCCACAGGCGGTGAGGCCCAGCGCGAGGACGGAAGCCCCCGCGACCGCGGTGAGCGCGAGCTTGCGCTTTCCGTTACGGATCATTTCTCTTGTTTCCTCTCGGTGCTGCACTGCAGGAGGGATCGCTCCGGATGGAGCGGAACCCCGGTGTCGGGGTTCGCGGCCCCGGAAGGCGACCGGTCGGCCACCGTGAAGGGGTTTGTTAGGACAGTAACCTAACAAACCCTGCACCGGTGGACAAGCTTCCTCGCGCCCCGCAGATAACGTTTCGGACTCGGCAGGAATACGCGTCATATGCGCGCACTAAGAGTCTCGATGACACTAAGATCGGACGCAGGAGGTTAAAGTCCCCATGACTCGAAGCAGTGCGATCCGCGTCGCCGTCTCGACCGTCATCCTCACGCTGCGGCGCACCGAGGACGGACGGGCCGTGCTCGCGCTGCCGCTCGTCCTGCGCACGCGCGAGCCCTTCGCGCAGCAGTGGGCGCTTCCCGGGGGCTGGCTCACGGTCGCCGAGTCTCCCGTCGACGCGGCAGCGCGCACCCTGGCCGAGACCACCGGACTCGCGCCGAGCTATCTGGAGCAGCTCTACGCCTTCGGCGCCGTCGACCGCTCCCCCACCCGGGTCGTGTCGATCGTGTACTGGGCGCTGCTCCGGCAGGACGACGTGACCGCGCAGATCGCCGCGCACCAGGCCTCCGGCCGCGCCCCGGAGAACGTGCGATGGTTCGACGTCGACCAGCTCCCGCCGCTGGCCTTCGATCACGCCGAGATCGTCGAGTACGCCCTCTGGCGGCTGCGCAACAAGGTCGGCTACAGCCGCGTGGCGCAGGGCTTCCTCCCCGAGGAGTTCACCCTCGCCGAGCTGCGCGAAGCGTACGAGTCGATCCTCGGCCGGACCCTCGACCCCGCCAACTTCCGCCGTCAGGTGGAGGCCGCCGGCAACCTGCTCCCCACCGATCGCTTCCGCACCGGGAGCCACCGTCCTGCACGTCTGTACCGCGACAACACCGACATCGAGCTGGCCGATCGCGGCCCCCTCGGCCCCGAAGAAACGAGCACCCGATGAGCATCACCTTCGTACCCGCTCCCGCCGTTCCCCCGCTGGACGCCTCGGTGGACCACGCGATCCAGGCGATCGTCTCCGGCGCATCGACCGACGCGACCTGTACCACCGACCTCGCGGTCGGCCCCTGGGACTTCGACACCCGACCGGGATACGGACCCGGCTCGTCGATGGGCGACGTCATCCCGACCGGAGCGCCGCGCCAGGGCGAACTGCCCGCCGCGTACCGGGAGGCGTCCGAAGCGGACCTCGATCGTCGCATCCGTGCGGCGAAGGCGACCCTCGGCGACCGGGTCGTGATCCTCGGGCATTTCTATCAGCGCGAGGAGGTGGTGCAGCACGCCGACTACGTGGGCGACTCGTTCCAGCTCGCCACCGCGGCGAAGGGGCGCGCCGACGCCGAAGCCATCGTGTTCTGCGGCGTGCACTTCATGGCCGAGACCGCCGATCTGCTCTCGGGGCCCGAGCAGGCCGTGATCCTGCCGAACCTCGCCGCCGGGTGCTCGATGGCCGACATGGCCGACATCGACCAGGTCGAGGAGTGCTGGGAGCAGCTGGAGGAGGTCTTCGGCGACCTCGAGGCCACCGATGCCGACGGGCGCGTGCCCGTGATCCCCGTGACCTACATGAACTCCTCGGCAGCGATCAAGGGCTTCGTCGGACGGCACGGCGGGATCGTGTGCACCTCCTCCAACGCCGAGACGGTTCTCGAGTGGGCCTTCGAGCGCGGACGGCGAGTGCTGTTCTTCCCGGACCAGCACCTCGGCCGCAACACCGCCAAGGCCATGGGAGTCCCCCTCGAGCAGATGCCGATGTGGAACCCGCGGCGAGCGCTGGGCGGATCCTCGGCCGACGAACTCCTCGATTCCCGCGTGATCCTGTGGCACGGATTCTGCTCGGTGCACCGCCGCTTCACGGTGGGTCAGATCGACCAGGCCCGCGCCGAGCACCCGGGCGTGCGGGTGATCGTGCACCCGGAATGCCCGATGGAGGTCGTCGACGCCGCGGACGAGGCGGGCTCGACCGAGTACATCCGCCGCGCGATCGACGCCGCCACGGAGCCGACGACCTTCGCGATCGGCACCGAGATCAACCTCGTGCGCCGACTCGCCGCGCAGTACCCGCAGCACGAGATCTTCTGCCTCGACCCCGTCGTGTGCCCCTGCTCGACGATGTACCGCATCCACCCCGGCTACCTCGCCTGGGTCCTGGAGGAGCTGGTCGCGGGCCGCACCCCGAACCGCATCACGGTCACCGGGGACGTCGCCGACCCCGCGCGCGTGGCGCTGGAGCGGATGCTCGCGGCGAAGCCCCCGGTGGTCGCAGGCGCGCGATGAACGTCGTCGTCGTCGGCTCGGGCATCGCGGGGCTCACCGCGGCCCTCCGTGCGCACGAAGCCGGTCACCGGGTGACGATCGCGACCAAGGGCGCGCTCGGCGACGGCTGCACCGGACTCGCGCAGGGCGGTGTGGCGGGGATCTACGGCCCCGGCGACTCGGCGGCGCAGCACGCGGCCGACACGATGGACGCCGGCGCAGGACTCTCCGACCCCGCGGCCGTGCGCGTGCTCGTCACCGAGGGTGCCGAGCGGATCGCCGAGCTCATCGCCCGCGGCGTCGCCTTCGACAGGACGACGGACGGTGCGCTCGAGCTCGGGCGTGAGGCCGCGCACCAGCACGCCCGTATCGTGCACGCCGGCGGCGACGCCACCGGAGCCGCGATCTCGGCCGCGCTCATCGCCGCCGTGGGGAAGACCTCCATCGCCGTCGTCGAGCGCGCGCTGCTCACCGACCTCCTCCTGACGTCGGGAGCGGCCCGCGGCGTCCGGCTGCTGATCGACGGCACGTCGACCCAGCTCGCGGCCGACGCCGTGATCCTCGCGACCGGCGGCGCCGGTCACCTCTACGCCCACACGACGAACCCGGACGGCGCCACCGGTGACGGCATCGCCGTGGCACTGCGCGCCGGCGCGGCGGTCGCCGACCTCGAGTTCGTGCAGTTCCATCCGACGGTCCTGGCGGCCGGTCCCGCATTCCTCATCTCCGAGGCGGTACGGGGCGAGGGCGCCACCCTGATCGACGACGACGGGCGCCGCTTCACGTTCGACAGCCATCCCGACGGCGAACTCGCCCCGCGAGACGTGGTGTCGCGGGCGATCGCTCGTCGGGCGGCGGCCCAGGGCGCTCCCGTGCGACTGGATGCGACGGGCCTGGGAGCTGCCGCACTGAGCCGCCGGTTCCCCACCATCGACCGCGTCACGCGTGAACGGGGATTCGACTGGTCTCGCGAGCCGATCCCCGTGACCCCGGCCGCGCACTATCTGATGGGCGGCGTCGTCACCGACCTCGACGGCCGCACCACCGTACCGGGGCTCTTCGCCGTCGGCGAGGTCGCGCGCACGGGCGTGCACGGGGCCAACCGCCTGGCGTCGAACTCGCTGCTCGAGGGCGCGGTGTTCGGAGCCCGTGCCGCGGCCGCCCTGACGACGGATCGTTTCGTCTCGCTTCGCTCGCTCAACGACCGGGGGGCCGAGCTCTCGTCCGATGACCGGGGGCCGGCGGGATCGGTGCCGTCTCCGGTCGTCGAGCGAGGAGCGCAGCGACGAGACGAAACGCACCCCGCGTTCACCCGCGCCGCCCTGCAGCAGCTCATGTGGGACGAGGTCGGACTGCTGCGGACCGGCACCGGACTCGCGCACGCTCTGGAGACCGTGCGCGCCTGGGCCGCCGCCGCTCCCGCGCCGACCGGCGTCGCCGAGCACGAGGACGCCAACCTGCTGCTGCTCGCCGAGGCCACCGCCGACGCGGCACTGCGCCGCACGACGTCGGTCGGCGCGCATCATCGCGTCGATGCACCCGAGGTGCGGACCACCCCCACGACACGCCCCCGTACCGCGATCCTGGAGACCGTCTGATGCTCACCCGCGCCACCCTCACCCGCGTCGTCGGAGCCGCCCTCGAGGAGGATGCCCCCTGGGGAGACCTGACCAGCACCACGCTCCTCCCGGCGGAGGCCACGGCCACCGCCGACCTCGTCGCCCGCGAGCCCGGGGTCTTCAGCGGCGGTGACGTCTTCACCGCCGCGTTCACCCTGACGGACCCGACTCTGGCGGTGGACGTCCACGTCGGGGACGGCGACGAGTTCGCTCCCGGCGACGTCCTCGCCTCCGTCTCGGGCCCGGCACGCAGCATCCTCACCGCCGAGCGGGTCGCCCTGAACTTCACGCAGCGGATGAGCGGCATCGCGACCCTCACCGCGGCCTACGTCGCCGCGATCGACGGCACCGCCGCACGCATCGCCGACACCCGGAAGACCACCCCGGGTCTGCGCGCGTTCGAACGCCACGCCGTCGAGTCCGGCGGCGCCCGCAACCACCGCTACTCGCTGTCGGATGCCGTGATGGCGAAGGACAACCATCTGGCCGTGCTCACGCGCTCGGGCCTCGACCTCGCGACGGCGCTGCGCGAGGCGCTCTCCCGTCTCCCGCACACCACGCACGTCGTCGTGGAGGTCGACCGCCTCGACCAGATCCCGGCGGTCCTCGACGGCGGCGCCCACACGGTGCTGCTCGACAACTTCTCGCTCGAGGACCTGCGCCGGGGCGTCGCGCTGATCGGCGGACGCGCGACGGTCGAGGCCTCCGGCGGGGTGAACCTCGACACGGTCGGCGACATCGCCCGCACCGGTGTCGACGTGATCTCGGTCGGGGCTCTCACGCACTCGGCCCGTGCGCTCGACCTCGGCCTGGACCTGCGGATCGACTGAGCGCCGTGCTGTACCTCGACCATGCCGCCACATCCCCGGTGCGACCGGAGGTGCTCGAGGCGATGCGCCCCTACCTCACCGGAGTGTTCGGCAACCCCTCCAGCCACCACACGGCCGGGGAGGCTGCGTCGAGCGCGCTCGACGATGCCCGCGCGCGGGTCGCCCGGGTGCTGGGGATGCGGGCCGGAGACGTCGTGTTCACCGCGGGCGGCACCGAGGCGAACAACCTCGCGGTCAAGGGCATCGTGCTCGCCGCGCTCGAGGCCGGTCGGCGGCACCTCGTGGTCTCCCCGATCGAGCACGAGTCGATCCTGGAGTCCGCCGGGTATCTGCGACGCTTCCATGCGGTCGAGGTGACGCTCCTTCCCGTGGACGCGCACGGCCGGATCGCACCGGACGATCTCGCCGCGGTGCTCCGGGACGACACCGCGCTGGTCTCGATCGGCCATGCCAACAACGAGATCGGCACCGTGCAGGATGTGGCCGCGCTGGCGTCGGTCGCTCGCGCCGTCCGGGTGCCGCTGCACCTGGACGCGGTGCAGTCCGCGGGGTGGCTTCCGCTGAGCGACCTCGGCGCCGATGCGGTGTCGATCGCCGGGCACAAGCTCGGGGCGCCCAAGGGCATCGGCGCGCTGGCAGTGCGCGGCCGCGTGCCCCTGGAACCGCTGCTCCACGGCGGAGGACAGGAGCGCGGACGACGGTCGGGCACCGAGAACGTGGCGGGGGCCGTGGCGCTGGCGACCGCCCTGGAGCTCGCCGAGCAGGAACGGGAGACGGTGGCCGCGCGCGTCGGGTCGGCAGCGACGCGGTTCATCTCCCGGGTGCTCGCCGCCGTCCCCGAAGCCGCGCTCACGGGCGACCCCGTGCAGCGGCTGCCCGGAACCGCGAGCTTCACGTTCGCCGGCACCAGCGGGGAGGCGGTGCTGCTCGAGCTGGAGCGTCGCGGGGTCATCTCGTCGAGCGGGTCGGCATGCGCCGCCGGCAGCGACGAGGCCTCCCATGTGCTGGTGGCCTGCGGCGTGCCCGCCGAGGTCGCGCAGACGTCCGTGCGATTCACCTTCGGCCGGGAGCCCCTGCCCGAGGACGCTCCGGAGCGACTGGCGGCACTCGTCGCGGAATCCGTGCGCACGGCCGGGGGATGACGCGCGGCCATAGACTCGGCTGGTGACTGCCCCCGCCCCGATCGTGACGCTGATCGTCCCCGGCCGAGACATCGCCGCGTACGCTCCGGCCGCCCTCGACTCCCTGCGTGCACAGACCGAACCCCGGTGGCGTGCGATCCTCATCGACGACGGTTCGACCGACGACACGGGGGCGATCTTCGACGCGGCCGCGAGCGCCGACCGTCGCTTCACCACGATCCGCCACGAAGCGTCCCGCGGCCTGGGTGCCGCCCGCAACGTCGGCCTCGCCCGGGTCGACACCCCGTACCTCGGCTTCCTCGACGCCGACGACGAGCTGCTTCCCGATGCCCTCGCCCGTCTGACGGGGACCCTCGCCACGAGCGGGAGCGACTTCGTCGCGGGCGCCTATGTGCGCTCTCGGCTGCAGGGCGACGGATACGTCGCCGGACGCGTGCAGCCCTGGGTCGCTGCCGCGACATCGCCCGAACAGCTCGGCACGACCCTCGATGCGCACCCCCGCGCCGTCTCGAACATCGTCGCCTGGTCGAAGGTGAGCCGCACCGACTTCTGGCGCGACCTCCGTTTCCCCGAGGGCGTCGCCTACGAAGACCAGGTCGTCGCACAGCTGATGTACACGCGGGCGCGCGCCTTCGACGTGATCCCCGATGTCGTCGTCCGGTGGCGCCTCCGGGCCGAGGGCACCTCCATCACGCAGAGCAAGGCGCAGCTCCCGGTGCTGCGCGACTACCTCACGGCCCTGCGCGGCGGCATCCGGGTGCTGACCGACGCGGGCGCCCGCGCCTCGGTCACCGCCCGTCTCGAGCTGATCCTCGCCATGGACGTCGCCCCGCTCCTCGACATCGCGAGCAGCCACCCCGACCCGACGTACGCCGCCGAGGTCGACGCCTTCATCGCGGAGCTGCGGGCACTCCCCGAGTTCGCGGACGCCGTTCCCGACCCCGCCATCGCCGCCGCGCTCGCGTGGTGACCCCTGACCTCCGACGCCCGCTCCCGACCCCTGCCCCCGGTGACCGCATGAACGAATACCTCTCCTCCCTGTTCTCCCTCGACGGCCGCACCGCGGTCGTGACCGGCGGCAGCTCCGGCATCGGCCGCGGCATCGCCACCGCCCTCGCCCGCGCCGGAGCCGCGACCGTCGTCGTCGCCCGCGGCGAGGAGCGCATCCGGGAGACCGTCGACGAGCTCCAGGCACTCGGATGCCGTGTCGCCGGCGTCGTGGGCGACCTCAGCACCCGGTCGGGCATCCACGCGGTCGCCGAGGCCGCTGCAGAGCCTTTCGGCGAGCCGGACATCCTGGTGAACTCCGCGGGCATCAACATCCGCCCGCCGTTCCCGGAGATCACCGAGGACGACTGGGATGCGACGATGACGGTCAACGCCCTCGCCCCGTTCCTGCTCGGCCAGCGCTACGCGAAGAGCATGGCGGAACGCGGCTACGGCAGGCTCATCCACATCAGCTCCCAGCAGGCCCACCGCGCCTTCGTCGGCAGCGGCGTCTACGGCGCCTCCAAGGGCGCGGTCGAGTCGCTCATGCGCTCGGAGGCGGAGGCCTGGGGCGGCACCGGAGTGACCAGCAACACGCTCGTGCCCGGATTCGTGCTCACGCCGCTGAACGCGCGCCTGCAGGAGGACCCGGCGAAGGTCGCGGATCTCGCGGCCCGCACCATGATCGGACGCAACGGGCTGCCCAGCGACTTCGCCGGCGCCGCCGTGTTCCTCGCCGGAGCGGGCTCAGGTTACGTGACGGGACACTCGCTGTTCGTCGACGGCGGCCTGTCGGTGCACTGAGGCCGCGCGGCCCGGCTCAGGGCTCCGGCGGATAGACCCGCTCGTCCGGACGCGGCTCGGCGAGCAGCGGCACCGCGGCGGTGATCGCCGCGACGGCGTCGGCACCCGCCGAGTCGACCGGCGCTCGATCGGCACGACGATCCGCGAACGGCGCCGGGGCTCCTCCGGTGACGACCTCCTCGACGACCGCCTCGGTGTCGAGCACGCGCGAGGCCGCGACCTGCTCCGCGGCGAGCTCTGCGTAGAGCCCGCCCTGGGCGAGGAGCTCGGCGTGCGTCCCCGACTCGACGATGCGCCCGGCCTCGAGCACGTGGATAACGTCCGCCCCCATCACCGTGGAGAGCCGATGGGCGATCGACAGCGTCGTGCGGCCCTTCGCCGCTTCGTCGAGCGCCTCCTGCACCACGCGCTCCGACACGGTGTCGAGGGCCGAGGTCGCCTCGTCGAGAAGGAGCACCGGCGGATCCTTCAGCAGCACCCGGGCGATCGCGATGCGCTGCTTCTCCCCGCCGGACAGGCGATACCCCCGCTCGCCGACCACGGTGTCGTAGCCCTGCTCGAACCCGGCGATGATGTGGTGGATGTTGGCGGCCGTGCACGCCGCGATCAGCTCCTCCTCGGTCGCGTCGGGCTTGGCGTAGCGGAGGTTCTCGCGGATCGTCGCGTGGAACAGATACGTCTCCTGCGACACGATGCCGACGTGGTCGATGATCGACTCCTGCGTGAGCGCGCGCACGTCGGCGCCGGCGAACAGCACGGCCCCGCCCTTGACCTCGTACAGGCGCGGAGCCAGGTACAGGATCGTGGTCTTGCCCGCACCGGACGGTCCGACGAACGCGACGTGCTGACCGGGCTCGGCGACGAACGAGACACCGTCCAGCGTCGGCCGGGCGTCGGCAGAGGCATCCGGGTAGCGGAAGACGACCTCCGCGAACTCGAGGCGCCCGCGCGGACCCGGGGCATCGTCCACCGTGATCGCATCCGGGGCGTCCTGGATCTCGGGCACCAGGTCGAGGTACTCGAAGATGCGGGCGAACAGCGCCGACGACGTCTGCAGGTCGAGCGAGACCCGCATGAGTCCCATCAACGGCATGAGCAGTCGCGCCTGCACCGTGGTGAACGCGACGACGGTTCCGGCGGTGATCGCGCCGGTGCCTCCCGCGATCAGGTAGCCCGAGACCAGGTAGATGACCGCGGGCACGCTGGCCATGAGCACCTGGACGACCGCGAAGAAGCCCTGGCCGCTCATCGCCCGGCGCACCTGTAGCGTGACCTGGTTGCGATTCTCGGCCTGGTAGCGCTCGGACTCGGTGCGCTGCCGGTTGAACGCCTTCGACAGCAGCATGCCCGAGACGCTCAGCGTCTCCTGCGTGATCGAGGTCAGCTCCGACAGCGACTCCTGGGTCTCCCCCGCGATCCGGGCTCGCACCTGGCCCACCTTGCGCTGGACGAAGATCAGGAACGGCATCATGATCACCGCGATGAGCGTGAGACGCCAGTCGATCAGGATCATCGCGACGAGCGAGGCGATCACGGTCACGACGTTGCCCAGAATGCTGGTGACGGTGTTCGTCAGGACTCCCGAGACGCCACCGACATCGTTCTGCAGTCGCGACTGGATGACTCCGGTCTTGGTGCGGGTGAAGAATCCGAGCTCCATCGCCTGGAGGTGCTCGAACAGCTTGACGCGTAGATCACCCGTGACACTGTTGCCGACCGTCGAGGTCAACCAGGTCTGCGCGACGCCGAGGACCGCGGAGAGCAGGAAGAGACCCACCATGGCGGCGACGAGCCACCCCAGCAGCTCGAGATGCGGACCCCCTCCGGCGACGGGGAACAGCGCGTCGTCGAAGATGCGCTGCACGATCAGGGGCGGCACCACGGCAATCGCCGCGCCCACGACGACGAGGATCCCCGTGAAGAAGATCCGCCAGCGGTAGGCGCGGAACAGCGAGATCACCCGGGCGCCCAGACCGCTGATCCGCGGCGCCTCGGCGTTCAGCTTCCGCTGCGCGTTCTCGTCGACCCCGCGGAAGCCACCGCCGCGCGGTCCACCGCCCATTCCGCCGCCCATGCTCATGGCGCCAGCGTACTCAGCCACGAGGACATCGAGGACGGCGAATCCGCCATGGGCGGATATCTGTGAGTTCGGAATGAAATGTCCGTGGCCGCCGTTACGCTGAATGACTCTTGCGAACTCTCGCGATATCCATTTCTTCTTCGCCCTGGAGGCCGCCCATGTCTGCCGTCGATACCGGCTCCATCTCGACGACCCCCGCAACGGCAGGGGGCGAGATCTCCCGCAAGGACATGCGGGTGATCTGGCTGCTGCTGGTCGCCGCCTTCGTCGCCATCCTCAACGAGACCACGATGGGGATCGCGATCCCCCACCTGAACACCGACCTCGGCATCCCGCCGGAGCTCGGCCAGTGGCTCACCAGCGCCTTCATGCTGACCATGGCCGTCGTGATCCCCACGACCGGATTCATCCTGCAGCGGTTCACCACGCGCCAGGTCTTCATCGCCGCGATGATCGCCTTCTCGCTCGGCACGCTGGTCGCGCTCGTCGCTCCGGGCTTCGCCGTGCTCCTCGTCGGCCGAGTGATCCAGGCGGCCGGCACCGGCATCATGATGCCGCTGCTGATGACCACGATCATGAACGTCGTCCCGCCGCAGTCGCGTGGTCGCATGATGGGTCGCGTCGGCCTCGTGATCTCGCTCGCTCCCGCGATCGGCCCGACCCTCGCGGGCGCGGTGCTCGAACTCGCGAGCTGGCGCGCACTGTTCGCGATCATCCTCCCGATCTCCCTCATCGCGCTCTTCATGGGTGTGAAGTGGATGACGAACCTCGGCGAGACCCGGGCCGTGCCGCTCGACGTGCTCTCGATCCCGCTCGCGGCCCTCGGCTTCGGCGGCATCGTGTTCGGACTCAGCCAGTTCGGCGGCGAGGGCGGATCGGGCGAGACCGCCGGGATCATCTCGCTGGTCGTCGGCGCCGTGTCGCTCGGACTGTTCGTCTGGCGTCAGCTCCTGCTGCAGCGCATCGACGACGCGCTGCTCGACCTGCGCGTGTTCCGCTCCAGCAACTTCACGCTGTCCGTGATCATCATGTCGATCCTGGCGCTGTCGATGTTCGGCACCCTGACGCTGCTTCCTCAGTACCTGCAGAACGTCGCCGGCCTCAACCCGCTCCAGTCCGGCCTGATCCTGCTCCCCGGCTCACTGCTGATGGGTCTGCTCGGGCCGATCATGGGTCGGGTCTACGACGCGCGCGGCACCCGTCCGCTGCTCATCCCCGGCACGATCCTGGTCTCGGCCTCGCTGTTCTTCTACTCGACCGTGGGCGAGCACACCGTGTGGTGGGTGCTGATCATCGTGCAGGCGGCCATGTCGGTCGGACTCGCGATGTCGTTCACGCCGCTGTTCTCCGCCTCGCTCGGGTCGCTCCAGCGCTCGCTGTACTCGCACGGATCGGCGGTGCTGAACACCCTGCAGCAGGTCGGTGGCGCGGCGGGTGTCGCGGTGCTGCTGGTGACGTACTCCTCGATCCTGCACGCCGGCGAGCAGGAGGGCCTGTCGACCGCGGTCGCCGGTGCGCCCGGTGCGCGCATGGCGTTCCTCATCGCGGCGATCATCTCGCTCGCGGCGGTGGCGCTCAGCCCGTTCGTCCGCAAGCCCGCCGACGATGCGGGCGAGGGCTTCCACGGAGGACACTGACCGTCCGTAGACGGCCCGCGATGGCGTCTGCCTCTTACTCGCTCTTCGGAGCGGGGAACTGGCAGACGCCATTGCTGCAGTAGCCGACGGCGTCGCCCTCGAGCAGGTTCAGGGAGTCCAGGAGCGGCTGCAGCCCGACGGGCGCTTCCTGCTGCACGGAGTCCTGCTGCATTTTCTTCATCCCTCGATGGTACGCCTGCCCGGAGCGGGTGGCGCGGAACCCGCCCGGCCGGCACGGACAGCGCATCGAAAGCCGCTCTCCCCTACGGTTGACGCATGCTCAAACGACTCCTCGCCCGCATGTTCTGGGCGTTCAGCAGATGGACGCTCGTGAGCGAGGGCGCACCGACGCGCCCGACTGTCCTGGTCGGCGCACCGCACACCTCCAACTGGGACTTCGTCCTGATGCTGGCGATCGCGTGGCGGCTCGACATCGACGTGCACTGGCTCGGGAAGAAGAGCCTCTTCCACGGCTGGCGAGGGCCGCTCATGCGTCGCCTGGGCGGCATCCCCGTCGATCGCTCCGACCCTGCGCGCGTCGTGAACGACGTGGTCGGACAGGTGCACGCCGGAACCGTGTTCGGGCTCGTCGTGACCCCGGACGGCACGCGCGGCGGCAACGAGTACTGGAAGTCCGGGTTCTATCGGATCGCCCGCGAGACGGGTATGCCCGTGACACTGGGCTTCGTCGATCGCACGACCATGACGAGCGGCCTCGGTCCCACGATCGACCTCACCGGCGACGTCGCAGCGGACATGGATCGCATCCGCGCGTTCTACGCCGACAAGTCGGGGGTGCGTCCCGAACGTCGCACGGAGCCGCGGCTGCGGGAGGAGCATCCGGCGCCGACGCCCGACGGCGCGTGAGACGGCTTCAGTCCTCGGCGTGCGCCCGGGCATAGTCGAGATCATCGTCGGACAGGGACTCCACCATGCCGACGACCGCGCCGGTGATCACCCTGATCTCCTCGCGGACATCTTCCTCGAGATGCGGCGAGCCGCTGTCGAGCACGGCCCGGCGCGCGTCCTCCGACAGCTCTGACCACCAGTCCCTGATCGGCGGGAGCGTCATGATGCCTTCTTTCGATCTGTGGGTGCAAGAGTCTGGACAGCACCCGAGAGCGGAAACGACACTGAGATCATGACATCCGACCTCCCGGCTGGCGACCACGAACTCGACGACCGTGCGGACGGGCGCGACGAGACCGCGAACGAACGTGCCGACCGCAACTGGGACGAGCTGCTGCAGGAGCTGCGCGTCATGCAGACCGGAACGCAGATCCTGACCGGTTTCCTCCTGGCCGTGGCGTTCCAGCCGCGGTTCACGGACATGGACGAGCTCCAGCGCGACCTGTACGTCGTCCTCGTGGGGCTCGCCGCTGTCGCCACGATCCTCGCTCTCGCGCCGGTGGGGATGCACCGTGCCCTGTTCGGACGTCGCCGGAAGCCGGACCTCGTGCGCATCGCGGCCCGCATCGTCCGGATCGACCTCATCGTGATCGGCGCCCTGACCATCGGGGTGACCACACTGATCGTCGACTTCACGGTGAATCGCACCGCGGGCATCGTCGCGCTCGTCGCGGCACTCGTGCTGGTGCTCGCGCTGTGGATCGCCCTGCCGCGCATCATGCGCGGACGCCCCCTCACCCGCGGCGCCGGGCCGGTCTGACCACGGCGCCCGCGGGACGGGGCGTGTTCAGCGTCCCGCCGGGCTCCGGTTCTCGGCGCTGACCATCCACGCGAACTGCTCGAGCCGTTCGATCACGGCGTGCAGCAGGTCGGCGGACGTCGGGTCCTCCTCGTCGACGGCGTCGTGGACGTCCCTCATCGTCGCGACAGCCGCCTCCAGACGCTCGGTGACCAGGTCGATGGTCTCGGTGGTGGACACCTCGCCGGCGGGGAACTCGGGAAGCGAGGTGGTCTTCGCGATCGTCGCGCTCCGCCCGTCCGGGACGGCATGCAGGGCGCGCATCCGCTCCGCGATCGTGTCGCTGAAGGTTCGCGCGTCGTCGATGATCTCGTCGAGCTGCCGGTGCGTGTCGCGGAAGTTGCGGCCGACGACGTTCCAGTGCGCCTGCTTGCCCTGGATCGCGAGTTCGAGCAGATCCACGAGCACGGTCTGCAGGTTCGCGGCGAGCGTGGGCGATGCGGTGAAGCCCTTCTCCGCGTTCTGCTGCCTGGTCGTCTTCACGGCACCCTTCTTCGTCGAGCCGCCGGTCTTCTTGGTCGTGCTTTCAGCCATGGTGTGTGACCTCCTGGGTGCGACGCTAACCCGACGGAGCGTCGGGGCCGAGGGGGTTGACACCGGAAGGGCCCAGCCCCGAACGTGGCTCGGGACGAGAAAGGCGCCACCGTGACCGAAGAGCAGGACCGAGCACACCCGGAGATCGTGATCTCCCCCATCAGTGACGACGACGCCGGCGAGGTGCTCACCGTGCAGCGCGCGGCCTTCGTGTCGGAGGCCGCGATCTACGGCAGCGTCGACATGCCTCCGCTGACGCAGACCCTCTCCGAGCTCGAGGCCGAGCTGCGTTCCGAGTCGGGGCTGACCGCGCGGATCGACGGGCGTCTCGTGGGGGCGATCCGCTACGTGAAACGGGACGGCATGCTCCTGATCGGCAGGATCGCGATCGCCCCGGACGTGCAGGGCGAGGGAGTCGGGAGGCTGTTGCTGGAGAGCGCCGAGAAGTCGTCCGACGCCGCTGTCGCCGAGCTCTTCACCGGGAGCCTGAGCGAGGCGAACATCCGCCTGTACGAGGCGTGCGGCTACGAGGAGCACGAGCGGGTGCCGGACGGCGACGGCACCGAGCAGGTGTTTCTGCGGAAGAACCTGCGAGCAGGGTAAGAGCCTCCTCCGAATCCGCGCAAGGGGGTTGAAGGCGTCGGCGGGGTCGGGAATCGTAGCCCGGACATGTCGCGACCGCGGCATGCCCCAACCGGAAGGAGAGTCTCGTGCTCACCCTCACCGACAACGCCTCCGCCATCGTGACGACCCTCGTGAGTCGCCAGACCGACGCCCCGGATGCCGGACTGCGCATCCACTCCACCGAGGCCCCGACCGCCGAGGGCGGTGCGCGTCTCGCCGTGCTCGTCGCGGCCGACCCGGAGCCTCAGGACCAGGTCGTGGAGGTCGCCGGCACCCGGCTCTTCCTCGACGAGTCCGCAGCTGCCGCGCTCGACGACAAGGTCCTCGACGCCGGCGTGGACGACGAGGGTTCTGTGTCCTTCGCGGTCACACCCCAGGTCGCCTGACCGAAGGATTCCGGATGCCGCGGCCGACTCGGTCGCGGCATCCGTCGTACGCGGGCGAGGACTTCGGTGAGATAACGATTCGCTCCACCGCCGTGTCGGCTTCTCGTGGAACGCGTCGGTGCTCCCCTAGCATCTGAGCATGCGACGATCTCTTGCTCCGGTCCTGGTCCTTGCCGCTTCTGCACTCCTGCTGATCGGGTGTGCTCCCTCGACATCCGCCGAACCGAGCGCGACGAGCTCCGCATCGTCGTCGCCGTCCTCCAGCCCGACGCCGGAGGTCGACCCGCAGATCGTCGTATCTCTCGAGGGTCTGACCGTCACCGACGAATCCGAGACGACCAGCGTCGCCTTCGACGACTCGCCCGCGTTGCTCGCGCTCCTCGAGAAGACGACCGGCGTGCTTCCGGAGCCGGAGAACATCGAGGTCGTCCCGGGCGACACCACTCCTATGCAGCGTTACGACTGGGACGGACTGATCGTGCTCGCAGACAGCAAGGGCGAGGTCCCCGCGGCGGTCTCGATCACCGCCGCCGAGGTGGGAGGAGTGCCGGTGCAGACGGCGGAGGGCCTGCACGTCGGTTCGACCCGAGCAGACCTCCTCGACGCCGGTGCGTGGGCGCTGGTGGATGCGGAAGATGCCGCCACCGCTGCGGATCTCGGGCTGGGCGAGCAGGAGGTTCCGGACACGGAGTCGCTGACGCATCCCGGCTCCGTCGGCATCCTCTACGTGCTGTTCTCTCTCGAGGGCGACACCGTGACGCGGATCAACGCCCCCGCGAACGACTTCAGCGATCTCTGATCCCGCGGTGCAGCGCGTAACCTGGAGAGGCTCGCAACCCGTGCGAACCGTCGAAGGGCCCCCGTGAAGATCTCTCTGCTCCGCCGTTTCGTCGTCCTCGCGGAGGAGCTGCACTTTCCGCGCGCGGCCGAGAAGCTCGGCATCCCGCTGGCATCGCTCTACACGTCGATCGACAAGCTCGAGGCCGAGGTCGGGCATCCGATCGTCCATCGTGAAGGGCCGACCCGGTTGACGCACGTCGGCGAACTCCTCCTGGTGGAGGCGAAGGCAGAGGTCGCTGCGGCTCCGGCGCCGGTCCGCAACGCCCCGGCGCCGGCGGGAGGCAAGGCCAAGGCCTCGAAGGGCAAGGGCCGTGCTCCCGCCGTCAAGGGACAGCCGAAGCCGTACAAGAAGCGACAGGGCCGCTAGGGACTCAGTCCCAGTCGAGGTACTCCTCGATGACGACCGCGGTCTCGATCGGGTGCGTCATCGGGAAGAGGTGGTCTCCCCCGTCGATGCTCTTCACGCTGGCGCGCTCCGGGGCCGTGGACTGCAGGCGCTCGCCGTTCGCGAACGGGGTGGTCGCGTCGTCGGTGCCCTGGATGATGAGGACCGGCATCACGGGCGCGAGGGCCGTGTCGTGCTCTTCGACGCCGAGCAGCGCCAGTCCGTTCACGCGGTCGGCGTGGGCGACGGCGAATGCTCGCGCGATGGTGCCACCGAATCCGTGTCCGCCGATCCAGGTGTCCCCGAGGCCGACGTGGTCGATCACGGCGAGTGCATCCTCCACCCGGTCCTCCAGCGAGGGCTCGGCGCCCTCGACATCGGCGCGGTGGCCGATCCGCAGCACGTGGAAGCCCGCCTCCTCGGCGAGGTAGTGCGCGACGACGCCGAGGACGTCAGCCGCGACATCGCGCTCCTGGATCAGGACGAGCTTGACGGGCCCGTCGCCCTCGTCGACGAAGGGGATCGCGCGGCCGTCCGGCTCGAAGATCTGGGTGTCGGTCATCGGCGTCAATCTCCTCGTGCCGTCGGTGTCAGGAACTCAGGCGGAACGTCCACGGCGGACGCCAGCGACCGGACCGCGGCTCGAGCCGCCGTGTCCCAGCGTATCCCGAGCGGGCCGTCAGCGAGACGGAGACGCCCGGATCAGCGTCCGAAAGGCTGGCCGCCCAGCGCCGAGAAGAACAGCGTGCCCCACAGGATGAAGAAGAGCACGGCGAACAGCGTGCCGAGCGCGCCGATGACGAGCGCCCATCGGGCAAGCCCTGCGCCGGACTCGGTGTTCCCGGGGGCCCGCAGCTGTCGCAAGGCGAACACCCCGAGGATGAATCCTCCGACCGGGATGACGAAGGCCGCGATGAAGCTGACGAGAGCCAGGGTGTTGGTGCGCGGTGCCGTGGGCGACGAGGTCATGAGGGCCTTCTGCTCGTAGAGGTCACCACGAGCGCTTCTGGCTCATGGCGAGGAGCTCCACGACGTCACCGTCCGGCATCCTGACCGATATTGTGGCGTCTCCCCCGCTTCGGCCGCAACACGGGCTCGCCGCGGCGTCGCCGAGCCGGGCGATGAGGTGAACGTCATAGGGCGCGCAGCCCTACGCCTGATCGGGACACTCGCGGTCGACAGCGCCCGCCGCTCGTCAGACCTCGACGACCTGTCCCGACTCCACCCGCCAGTGCCGGTCGGTCTGCACGGTCGCGAGCATCCGCCGATCGTGGGTGACGAGCAGCAGCGTCCCTTCGTACGACTCGAGCGCCTGCTCCAGCTGTTCGATCGCGGGCAGGTCGAGGTGGTTGGTCGGCTCGTCGAGCACGAGCAGGTTGACGCCGCGCGCCTGCAGCAGCGCCAGTCCCGCGCGCGTGCGTTCGCCCGGTGAGAGCTCGTCGACGGCACGCGTCACATGATCGGCCTTGAGACCGAACTTGGCGAGGAGAGTGCGCACCTCCCCCGAAGCCATCTCGGGGACCAGCGCCTCGAAGGCAGCGGCGAGCGGCTGCGCACCGACGAGCAATGCACGCGCCTGGTCGATCTCGCCGATCTCCACGCTCGCGCCGAGACTCGCCGATCCCTCGTCCGGGCTCTGTCGCCCCAGCAGCCCGCGCAGCAGCGTCGACTTCCCGGCGCCGTTGGGGCCGGTGATGCCGATGCGCTCCCCCGCGTTCACCTGGAGCGACACCGGTCCGAGCTGGAAGGAACCCTGGCGGAACACGGCCGAGCTCAGCGTCGAGACCACCGAGCTGGAGCGCGGCGCCGAACCGATCGTGAACTCGAGCTGCCACTCCTTCCGCGGCTCCTCGACCTCTTCGAGTCGGGCGATCCGGCTTTCCATCTGACGCACCTTCTGCGCCTGCTTCTCGCTCGACTCGGCCGAGGCCTTGCGCTTGATCTTGTCGTTGTCGGGTGCCTTCTTCATCGCATTGCGCACGCCCTGGCTCGACCACTCGCGCTGGGTGCGGGCGCGGGCGACGAGATCGGCCTTCTTGTCCGCGAACTCGTCGTACTTCTCGCGCTGGTGGCGGCGGATGGTCGCCCGCTCCTCCAGGTACGCGTCGTAGCCGCCGCCGAACACCCGGTTGGTGCCCTGGGCGAGATCGAGCTCCAGCACGCGGGTGACGCAGCGGGCGAGGAACTCGCGGTCGTGGCTGACGAGCACGACGCCGCCGCGGAGGCCGCGCACGAACGTCTCGAGTCGCTCGATCCCGTCGAGGTCGAGGTCGTTCGTCGGCTCGTCCAGCAGGGCGATGTCGAAGCGCGAGAGCAGCAGTGCCGCGAGGCCGACCCGTGCGGCCTGTCCTCCCGACAGCGACGTCATCAGGGTGTCGGCCGGATCGCCGCCCAGGTCGAGGCCGAGGTCGGCGAGCACGGCCGGAAGCCGCTCGTCGAGGTCGGCGGCGCCACTGGCCAGCCAGCGATCCAGAGCCGCGGAGTAGGTGTCGGCCGGATCCGTGCCCGGGGCGGCGAGCGAGGGGTCGCCGAGAGCGGCGGCTGCCTCATCCATGTCCCTGGTCGCCTCCGCGCACCCGGTACGCCGACCGATGTACTCGACCACGCTCTCTCCCGCGACGCGCTCATGCTCCTGGGGGAGCCAGCCCACGAAGGCATCCGCCGGAGTGAGTCGGATCGTCCCGGCCTGCGGCTCGTCGACTCCGGCCAGCAGCTTCAGGAGTGTCGACTTCCCCGCGCCGTTGGCCCCGACGAGACCCACGACGTCTCCGGCCGCGACGGTCAGGTCGAGCGAATCGAACAGGGTGCGATGGCCGTACCCGCCGGCCAGCCCTTGGGCCACGAGTGTTGCGGTCATCCGTCAATCCTGTCACCCGCGCGGGTGGTGCGCGGACGCCCCTCCGACCGGGTCGCCACAGCCGCCCGTGGCCATCGGCTGTTGCCGTAACCACCTAGACTCTTCCGCATGTTCTGGAGCGAGGTGGAGGTCTTGCTCCCGCATGAGACGGTGTCCGATCTCCGACGACGCCTCGGTTCGCGCCCTCGAGGGCATGCGAGCGGCGTGCGGATGCGCATCCGAGACGACAACGTGCTCGTCGCTCGAAACGGAGTCGGCGGGATCTACGCCACCGGCAGCACGGTACTCCGGGCGCGGCTGCGCGACATGGACACCGGCGTGCGCGTGTCCGGCAGGGTTGCCCCCAGCGGTCCCGACCTGGCCGTCGTCGCCGTCCTGTTCCTGGCAGCGGCGGGTTTCGTCACGCTCGGTCTGTCGCTGAGCGCCGACATCGCGCTGTTCGTGTCCGTGGTGCCACTCGCACTCGGGGTGGCCTTCGCCGCCCTGCTTCCCCGGTCGGTGCGGGATGGGCGCCCTGCACTCCTCCGGGCGTTGCTCGACGACGTCGCGAGCGCCACTTAGGGCTGCGGAGTCCGCCGGTCCGGAACGTTCCCGCGCGCTCTCTCGAGTCGGCGCGTCAGGAGGAGCGCGATCGTGAGGGGCACGGCGGCCACGACCCCGAACGAGATGTCGATGAGCTGCCAGCCGATCGGCAGACCGCGGACGGCTCCCGCGATCAGGGCGAGCGGGATGATGCCCGCGCACATGATGAGGCCCCAGACGGTCACCCACACGTTGCGCACCGGATCGATGAGCGGTCCGACGAAGGCCACGGCGATCGCCAGATGGGCGAACGCGAGCCAGTCCGTGCCGTACGCCAGAAACGGATAGTCGTCTCCGGTGACCTCGAGCCCTTCCGCGACCCGCTGCACCCAGAAGGCGAGGTCGGGGAACGTCGCGCTCAGACCGGTGCTGTTCAGGATGTCGCGGCCGAGCATGAGCTCCTCGCGCAACGGGAAGGCGGTGACCCCGCTCACGACGAGCCCGATGATGACGATGATCAGGCAGATGCGGATCGCGAGGATGTCGCGTCGCCCCGGCGCCGTCGGCCGCACCGCGGCGGCCCCATCACCCTTCGCACCGTGTGAGTCGACCGGCGGAACGACGCTCATGTCGCACCGAGATCCGAGGGCCCGTCGGAGTTGTTCTCCCGTCGTGCCCGCACACGGCGGACGAGGAGGGCCGCGGTGACGAAGGCGAGAAGGGCGGCGATGAGGACCAGCAGGACGTTGATCCCGAGCGTGGACCAGGTCGGCAGTTCTGCCTGCCAGGTCGGAATGTCGATGAAACCCGCCGTCCACGCGCTCGGCGTCGTCATCGTCGAGACCCCTGTCGGCACGAACACGACGAGGATGGCGACGGAGACGACGAGCCCCGTGATCTCCTGCCGCAGCGTCGTTTTCGGGTTCATGGAGTCCATTATGCGGTCGCGTGCGTGATCCTCACCGCAGGTCCCGCTCACGCCGCCGTCTAACCGGGTACCCCGTCCCTCCGGCGCCTCTCAGCGCTATGAGAGCAGCAGATGGTTCGTGCGCTCAGGCGCCCTCGGCCTCATCCTCCGTGAGGAAGGCGGTCCCGTAGACGGCGCACCCCAGCTTCGCCAGGCGGCCGATCAGGTCCGCCTCCAGCACGAATCCGCCCTGCGTGCTGTCGGAGTCTCCGGACCACCAGAGCACGGTTTCCCCGCCCTGGCGCAGCTCCGCGAGCGCCTGTGCGGCGGGTTCCAGTCTCACCGCCAACGCCCGGAGCGCGGAGAAGCCGGTCTGATCGTCAGCATCCGGCTCGTCGATGCTCTCCGTGAGAGACCAGTAGGTCCGCTGGTACGTCAGGAACTCCGGCGCGAAGTTCCGACCGGCCCGGCCCGAGGGCGTGAGATCGCCTTCGTCGCCCCAGTCGGTGGGCTCGAGGCCGAGCATCGCGGAGATCTGGGCGACCGTCTTCGTGTCGCTCTGGATGCTGAGCGACGCTCTGTTGCCCTGGATCATGGACGAAGCCTCCCTCGAGCCATCGGATGTGCTCCCGATGCAGAACTCCACGACGTCACCGTAGCTCGCATCCGAGTCGTCCCACGCTCCCGCCGGATGCCACGCCTCAGTTGTTGAAGCGGAACTCCACGACGTCGCCATCCTGCATGACGTAGTCCTTGCCCTCGAGGCGGGCCTTGCCCTTGGCGCGGGCCTCGACGACGGAGCCGGTCTCGACCAGGTCCTCGAACGAGACGATCTCGGCCTTGATGAAGCCCTTCTCGAAGTCGGTGTGGATGACACCGGCTGCCTGAGGCGCCTTCGACCCCTTGGGGATCGTCCAGGCGCGAGCCTCCTTCGGACCGGCCGTGAGGTAGGTCTGCAGACCGAGGGTGTCGAAGCCGATGCGGGCGAGCTGGTCCAGGCCCGACTCGTCCTGCCCGGTCGAGGCGAGCAGTTCGGCCGCGTCTTCCGGGTCGAGGTCGATGAGCTCGGACTCGATCTTCGCGTCGAGGAAGATCGCCTTCGCCGGCGCGACGAGGGCGGCGAGCTCGGCCTTGCGGCCGTCGTCCGTCAGCACGGCCTCGTCGACGTTGAAGACGAAGATCACAGGCTTCGCGGTGAGCAGCCCCAGCTCGCGGATGGGCGTCAGGTCGATGCCGGCGACCGACAGCAGCACGCCGCGCTCCAGCGCATCCTTCGCCGCGTTCGCGGTCTCGAGCACCACGGGCTCGATCTTCTTGCCGCGGACCTCCTTCTCGTACCGGGTAATCGCCTTGTCGACGGTCTCCAGGTCGGCGAGCATGAGCTCGGCGTTGATCGTCTCCATGTCGGACGCCGGGTTCACCGTGCCGTCGACGTGCACCACGTCGTCATCGGCGAAGCCGCGGACGACCTGTGCGATCGCGTCGGCCTCACGGATGTTCGCGAGGAACTTGTTGCCCAGCCCCTCGCCCTCGCTCGCACCGCGCACGATGCCGGCGATGTCGACGAACGACACCGCTGCGGGGAGGATCCGCTCGCTGCCGAAGATCTCCGCGAGCTTGTCGAGACGCGGGTCGGGCAGGTTCACCACGCCGACGTTGGGCTCGATCGTCGCGAACGGATAGTTCGCCGCGAGCACGTCGTTCTTGGTGAGTGCGTTGAAGAGGGTGGACTTGCCGACGTTGGGCAGGCCGACGATGCCGATAGTGAGAGCCACGGGGCACGAGTCTACCTGGCCGCCACCCCGTGATCCTGCGGGATGCTGTGCGTCGCGGCCGGCACCACCGCCCGCGCCGCCGCCCTTCTGCTAGAGCAGTGAGGTGCGCTCACTGCTCAGGCACGCCACCGACCGCTTCGCATCCGTGCTGATGCAGGCACCGTCGATCAGTTTCCGCTGACCCACCGGCTCGCTGAGGGTGACCGTGACCGGCACGGCGTCGTTACCCATGCAGTTCGCCGTCTCCAGAGCGCTCGGCTCCGCGTCGATGCGGATGATCACTTGCGTCGCCTCATAGGTGATGACGGGAGAGAGAAGCTCGCCGGTCACTCCGTTCGCACAGTCGACACGCGTGACCTCGACCTCGAGGGTCCTGCTGTCGGGAGTGACGTCGTCGGGGACGATCAGCTGCCAGGTGGCGGGATCGCCGGACGGCGCGGGTGCTTCACTCGGCGCCCCGAGCTCCGCCGTCGAGGACGAGTCCTGAGAGGGTGCGTTCTGCGACGGTGTCGGCGCGCAACCGGCGAGAGCGATCGTCGCGACGAAGAGAAACCCCCAGACGGACCGCTGTCGGTTCATGCCGCAACGCTACTTCCGCGCTGCGGAGAAGGGAAGCGCATCTCGGCGCTGTGCGTCAGTCGCGCACAGTGCGGTACGCCCGCGTCACGTACGGGAGGTCGATGGTGGCGTCGCCGTGCAGGTCGAGTTCGTCGAACAGCTCGTCCAGCTCTCGGCGGATGCGCGCCTTCTCCTCGTCCGGGGCGGTGATGATGTAACTCCGCGATGCCGCCATCCGATGCAGCAGATCGCGCGTGATGGGGCGGACCCACTCCCAGCGTTCCTGTTCGAGCGGCCCGAACGGCGCGGCGACGACCGGGTCTCCCTCGGCGAGCATGTTCTCGGCATGACTGCCGTGCATGATCTCGGTCAGTCTCCGCACCCATTCGACGCGATCGTCGCGGATGTTCCAGATGAGACCGAGGGTTCCTCCGCTGCGCACGGCGCGACCGATCTCCGCGGACCCGGCATCCGGGTCGACCCAGTGCCAGGCCTGTCCCAGGACGACGGCGTCGAGGCTCGCGTCCGGGAGCGGCAGCTGCTCCGCCGTCCCGACGAACGTCGGCACTCCGGGCACCGCCCCACGAAGCGTCGCCAGCATCTCCGGGTCGGGATCGACGGCGACCACCTCGGCATCGGGAGCCTGGGCGAGGACGCGGGTGAGCTTGCCCGTGCCGGCGCCGACGTCGGCGATTCGACGCGAATCCGCCGGCATCCGCTCCAGCATCCAGGCCACCGCGTCGAAGGGGTACTCGGGCCTGCCGACCTCGTAGTCCCCCGCCTGCGCTCCGAACGACGTCGCCATGTCCTCAGCCATGTCGCCAGCATACGGCGAGTCTGCGACCGGTCTCCGAGAGCCCGGGGGAAAGTGGGGGTGTGCCACTGGATTTCACTGCGATCGACTTTGAGACCGCGAACTCCAGCCCCGCCTCCGCCTGCTCCGTCGGACTCGTCCGCGTGCGTGGCGGCGAAGTCGTCGCCACCACCGGCTGGCTGATCCAGCCGCCGCCCGGGCACGACGAGTTCCAGGAGTGGAACGTCCGCATCCACGGCATCCAGCCGGAGGACGTGCTGTCGGCCGCCACCTGGGTCGACCAGTTCGATCGCCTGTGCGCCTTCGCGGGAGCCGACGTCCTCGTCGCCCACAACGCGGGATTCGATCTCAACGTGCTGCGCCGCGCCTCGGAGGCCACCGGGCAGCTCTGCCCGCCCTACCGCTCGCTGTGCAGCCTGCAGGTCGCCCGCAAGACGTACCAGCTCGACTCGTACCGCCTGCCGATCGCCGCGGCGGCCGCCGGGTTCGAGGAGTTCTCGCACCACGACGCCCTCGCGGATGCCCGTGCCTGCGCGCAGATCGTGATCGACGCCGCCGCCAGAGCGGGAGCTGCCGACGTCTTCGCGCTCGCGGACGCCCTCAGCCTGCGCGTGACCGCGCCCGTCACCCCCGCCCTGGAGCGCGCCGTCGCCTGACCCCGCACGTGCCCTTCGTGCGCGGCGGCCTCGGAATGTCGGATGCCGGCCGCATCATGAAGACATGGATGCTCTGGCAGTCGTTCTCGTCCTCGTCGCCCTCGCGGCGGGTGTCGCCGTCGGCTGGTTCCTGCGCGCCGGTCGCGGTGCCGCGGATCTCGCGCGCGCCCAGGCCGAACTGGCTGCCGCACGCGACGATCGCGACCGCCAGTACGACCTCTACCGCGACGCCGTGGAGCACTCCCGGAACGAGCAGCGGGCCGAAGCGCAGCGCGTGCAGCAGCAGAACGCCGTGCTGACCGCGCTCGCACCGGTGCGGGAGAGCCTGCAGCAGATGCAGGACAAGGTCACCGCGATCGAGCGGGATCGGCACGCGCAGTTCGGCACGCTCGAGGAGCAGCTGCGCCGCGCCCAGGAGTCCGACGAGGCGCTGCGTGCCACCACGGAGTCGCTCGCGGGCGCACTGCGCTCGACCGCCACACGCGGCGTCTGGGGCGAGACCCAGCTGCGCCGGGTCGTCGAAGCGGCCGGGCTGACCCGGCACATCGACTTCGACCTGCAGGCGACGATCTCGTCCGACCGCGGTCAGGGGCGGCCGGACATGGTGATCCGTCTCGCCGGCGGCAGCTCGATCGCCGTCGACGCCAAGGTCCCCCTCGACGCCTACCTCGAGGCCTCGGCGCTCTCGGCGGGCGACGCGAGCGAGCCGCAACGCCGCGCGCTGATGCAGAAGCACGTGAAGGCCGTCCGCGCCCACATCGATGCTCTCGCCAAGAAGGCGTACTGGGCAGGTCTCGATGCGAGCCCCGAGTTCGTGATCTGCTTCCTGCCCAGCGAGTCGCTCCTGGCGGCGGCCATCGATGAAGACCCGGCACTGCTCGACTACGCCTTCAGCCGCCGCGTGGCACTCGCCTCCCCCGTCAACCTGTGGGCGGTGCTCAAGACGGTGGCCTTCACCTGGACGCAGCAGGAGGTCTCGACCGAGGCTCGCACCCTCCTCGCCCTCGGCACGCAGCTCTACGACCGGCTGGGCACGCTCGCCGGGCACGCCGACGACCTGCGCCGCGCCCTGGAGCGCGCGGTGGACAGCTACAACCGGTTCGCGGGCTCGCTGGAGACACGCGTGCTCGTCACGGCACGGCAGTTCCCCGGCGTCGACGCATCCGCCCTCGACTCGGCGCGCCCGGTGACGGCGGGGACCGGTCGACGCTTCACCGCCCCCGAGCTGATCGCCGCCGACGGAGCAGCGGACGAGAAGACGGCCGCCGAGACGCCCGACGACGCGGAACATGCGGCTGCAGCGGTGCAGGCCGATGTGGGCGAGGTGCGGTTGCGCCTCGACGAGGTCTAGCCGACCGCGATGCGGTCACCGCGCTACAGCGCACGCGACGATGTGACACCCGGCAGGGCGACAGCCGGAAGTGCGAAGTCGACTCAGGCGACGCCGGGAACGCCGCTGAGCAGGAGGATGACGAGTCCGCTGGTGGCGAGGAAAGCCCCGATCATCCACCAGGCGCTGATCTCATGCCCCTCGTCACGGCGGACTCGGAACAGCACGTCGGCGCGGCGAGCCGGATCGGCGATCGCTGCCGGTGGGGCGGTCACAGGCGGAGTGGTGACGCCGGACTCGGCATCCGCACTCACCCGGAGAATCCGTCCGGTGTTCGTCGTGATGATCTTCGTCGCGGCGGCCTTCGAGCCGCTCGTGTGCTGCGTTGTCATCCGTTCGCCCTCCTGTGCCTGCGGTGCCTGACGGCTCCGTCGACGGCGACAAACCCAGTGACAATTGTGACACGGCGCTCCGGAAAGCGTGGATCACGCCACTCCCGACCGATACCGGCTCGATAACGATGCCGTCCGGTCAGACGTCTATGGCGCGCACCAGGGCTCGTCCCAGGAACGTCATTCCGGCGGCGTCAGAGCCACTTCGAGACGAGGTGCTCCGACGCGATGCGGCGCAGTGTGCCGGACGCTCCGCGGAGCACGACGCTCTCGGTGTAGACGTATCCGCGCTCGCGACGCACGCCCGCGACCAGCTGGCCGTCGGTCACACCGGTCGCGACGAAGATCGTGTTGTTCCCCTGCACCAGGTCGTCGGCCTCGTAGACCTTGTCCATGTCCAGGCCCGCGTCGATCCCGCGCTGGCGTTCGTCGTCGTCGCGGGGCCAGAGGCGCCCCTGGATGTGTCCGCCGAGCGCCTTGATCGCGCACGCCGTGACGATGCCCTCCGGGCTGCCACCGACGCCGACGCACATGTCGGTGCGGGCGTCGTGACGCGCGGCGTTGATCCCGCCTGCCACATCGCCGTCGCTCATGAGACGGGTGCCGGCACCCGCGTCGCGGATCTCCTGGATCAGCTGCTCGTGACGCGGGCGGTTGAGCACCGAGACGACGATCTCGTCGACCGGCTTGTCGAGCGCCCCGGCGAGCTTGCGGATGTTCTCGCCGATGGGGAGACGGATGTCGACGACGCCGACACCCGCCGGCCCGGTGACGAGCTTGTCCATGTAGAAGACGGTGGATGCGTCCAGCATCGTGCCGCGATCGGACACCGCGATCACGGAGAGGGCGTTCTGCCGTCCGGCGGCGGTGAGAGACGTGCCGTCGATGGGATCGACCGCGATGTCGCACAGCGGACCGCGGCCCGTTCCGACCACCTCGCCGTTGAACAGCATCGGCGCGTTGTCCTTCTCCCCCTCGCCGATCACGACCCGGCCCTGGAAGTCGACGGTGCCGAGGAAGGCGCGCATGGCGTCGACCGCCGCGCCGTCCGCCGCCTCCTTCGCGCCGCGGCCGATGAACGGCACCGCGCGGATGGCGGCCGCCTCGGTCGCACGCACCAGCTCCATCGCGAGGTTGCGGTCGGGACGAAGAGGACTCAGATCGGCTGTCAGACTCACCATGCGGTCAGCCTAGCCATCGGTCGATGCGAACAGCCCGGTTTTCGCGCCCGTTCGGACGAAGGAATCGCGATTCTTAACAGTGGCGCAGAAGCGCCGGGCCGCGAGCGACGTCACGCCTGCGGTACCGACCCACGCGCCCCGATAGAGTGGCACCTGTCCCGGCTTCCCCTATCGCAGGAGTTCTCATGCCCGTCGCCACCCCGGATCAGTACGCCGAAATGCTCGACCGCGCGAAGGCCGGCGGCTTCGCGTACCCCGCATTCAACGTCTCCAGCTCGCAGACGATCAACTCCGTCCTCCAGGGACTGACCGAGGCCGGCTCCGACGGCATCATCCAGGTCACCACGGGTGGCGCCGACTACTTCGCCGGCCACACGGTGAAGGCTCGCGCGACGGGCGCCCTCGCGTTCGCCCGCTTCGCCACCGAGGTCGCCAAGAACTACCCGATCACCGTCGCGCTGCACACGGATCACTGCCCGAAGGACGCGCTGGCCGGCTTCGTCGAGCCGCTGATCTCCGCCTCCGAGGAAGAGGTCAAGGCCGGTCGCAACCCGATCTTCCAGTCCCACATGTGGGATGGCTCCGCCGTTCCCCTCGCGGAGAACATCGAGATCGCGAAGGATCTCCTCCCCCGCATGAAGAACATCAACGCCATCCTCGAGGTCGAGATCGGCGTCGTCGGCGGCGAAGAGGACGGCGTGCAGCACGAGGGCTCGAACGACGCTCTCTACACGACCTTCGCCGACGTCGACCAGGCCGTGCAGGCGCTGGGCCTCGGCGAGCAGGGCCGCTACATCGCCGCGCTCACCTTCGGCAACGTGCACGGTGTCTACAAGCCCGGCGGCGTGAAGCTGCGTCCGGAACTCCTCGGCGAGATCCAGGCCGAGGTCGCCGCGAAGTACAACACCGGCGCCAAGCCGCTCGACCTGGTCTTCCACGGCGGCTCCGGCTCGACCGACGAGGAGATCGCCCTCGCGGTCGCCAACGGCGTGATCAAGATGAACATCGACACCGACACGCAGTACGCCTACACGCGTGCGATCGCCGACTACATGTTCAAGAACTACGACGGCGTGCTGAAGGTCGACGGCGAGGTCGGCAACAAGAAGCAGTACGACCCGCGCGCCTGGGGCAAGATCGCCGAGTCGGCGATGGCCGCCCGCGTGGTCGAGTCGACCCGTCAGCTCGGCTCCTACGGCCAGTCCCAGAGCTGACCGACCCGCTCCGACGAAGAGATGCCCCCAGCCGCACGGCTGGGGGCATCTCTTGTGTGAGGCGGGTGCGAACGCAGCGAGCGCTAAGGGCGGCGTCCGCGACGGATCCGCGTGACCCAGATCGCGGTGTCGATCACCGCGTCGACGATCAGGAGAACGCCCAGGAACCGACCGAGTCCGCGCCAGCGGGACGCCGCCCACACCCCCGTTGCGAGCTCGCCGAGCGTCACCGAGAGACCCAGTGCGCGACGACGCAGGAGCGCATCCTCCAGCCGTACCAGCGGTCGCCGACGACGGGTGAGCGGGCTGAGCTCCCCCATGCCCGCGATCGCGGTCTCCCGGAGCGTGGGCCACCATCCGGTCGGGAGGAAGCGCCGCTCGGGCACTGTGGCGTTCTCCGCGAACGCGGCCTCGATCAGGTCGGGCGCCACACCGAACGCGGCCACGAAGGCGCGCAGCCGGGCCTCGGAGCCCACCACCCCACCCAGGGACTCCGGGATCAGCGCGCGATGAGCGGCGTCGACGTCGAGGGGCACGACGGCGGCGAGTCCGAGGAGTTCGTCCCGGCTCCCGTCGCCCTCCGTGAGCAGCCGGCGATAGATCTCGGCCGTCTCCGGAACGCGGATGGCATCGATGTCGAGCACCGCACGGGTGTCCCGTTCCGCATCCGGCCAGAACGGCACCGTTCCCGTGCCGACCGCCGTCACGTCGAACCAGGCACCGGACTCCGTGCGGCTGAGCTCGATCAGCGGCAGCTCGGCCCGCGAGCTGACCCAGTCCGCAGTCGAATCGGCGGACTCGAACTGCTGCAGCGACCAGTCACCGGACTCGCGGTGATCGACCGGCGTCCGGCGCGCCGAGGCGAGGACCCGCGCGATGGTGGGGCCCCGATGCGAGAACGCGGACACCTGCACGGTCGGCGTGTCGAACAGGGCGGGGTCGATGTCGACCATGTCCTCCTCCGCGTCCTCGCCGTCCACGTCGCCCTCGACGCTCATGTCGAGGGCGTCGTCCGCCTCCTCGTCCGTGTCGTCCTCCGTGTCGTCGTCCGCGTCGAGCCACAGCGTCAGTCCGTGCTCCTGGAACGCCGCGCGCAGGTCCGCGGTGCTCAGGGTCGACGCGATCCCGTCCTCGTCGTCCAGGGTCAGGACGTGACGGTCATCGGTGAGCGGGATCGCGAGAACGGCGTCCTGCGCATCCCCCCAGTCGCCGGTCGCATCGCGCAGTCCGGCGAGGACGCGCAGGCGGGCGAGCACATCCTGCGCGGCTGTGCGGGGGTCGGAGCCGTCGCCGCGATCGACGGAGGCGTAGGAGAGCTGGACGCCGAAGCTGTTCTGAAGCATGCTTCGAACGTACCGGCCCCGTCCTGTGACTACGGACCGAGATCCGTCAGATGGGCGACGAAGGCCGGGTCGCCCATCATCGGCACCGCGATGCAGATCGACACCACGACCATGGTCGCGATCGCTCCGACGATCGGCACCCACCAGGTGATCCGGCCGCGACGCAGGCGACGGATCGACAGCGCCGCGGTGATCGACCAGCCGACGGCGAGGACGATCGCGGCGATGGTCCCCCAGGTGCGCCCCTGCGCGAAGTTCGTGAACTCCCCCTCAACACCCATGATCTTCATGGTCTCGTTCATCACGCTCGGCAGATCGAGGTACGCCAGGCCCGTGATGACGATGTTGATCAGCCCGTACGCGAGCAAGGCGATCGTCACGAAACGGTCCACCGGATGCGACTTCGCGCGGGCCGTGCCCGCCGGTGCGGCCGCCTGCACGGTGCTGGGCACCGCGGCGGGAGGGGGCGCGGGCGCGAACTCCTCGATCGGGGGCAGCCCGGCGGCGCGGCGCTGCTCCTCGGGAGTCGCGAGTTCGCCGTACTGGGGCCGCTGATCGGTCATCCCGCCATGCTAACGGCACAAGCTCTGCACGGCTCCCAGGGGCCGCCGCCGTCGTGGACCCCGGAAACGATAGCGGCCCCGGAGAAGTGGGGACTTCTCGGGGCCGCGGATGTGGAGCGCTGGGGACGCTCCTCATCCGGATCGATCACCAGCGCTGGGGACGCTTGAGGCGATCGGTAGCGTTCATGTTTATCCGCTACTCCCCCGATCATAGGAAAACGCCTGCCGCCGCGCCAGGGGGAGACTTCAGATAGTGAAATCGGCGCCGTCGCCCAAGGAGTCGGCTCCGAGCTGGAGCGAGAGGTGCCGCGCGGTGCGCTGCAGAGTCGAGACGAGCTCCCGGTCCACCACCGCCCGGTTCGCGGGCAGCGAGATCGCGAGCGACGCGATGATGCCGGGAGCGATGACCGGAACGGCCACGCATGTCGCGCCGATCGCGTACTCCTCGTGGTCCACCGCCCACCCCGGCGAGCGCTCCAGCTGGGTCAGCAGCGTGCGGCGGTCGCTGATCGTCCGCGGCGTGAGCTCCTCCAGACGGTGCCGGGAGAGATAGTCCATCCGCTCCTCGTCGGGCAGGTCGGCGAGGATCTGCTTCCCCAGGGCCGTCGCATGCGCGCTGGACTGCAAGCCGACCCACAGTTCGACGCGCGGATTGCGCGCCGCGTCGACGATGTCGATGAGGTGCATCTCGCCGTCGGCGAATCGGGAGAGATACGCCGTCGCGCCGACGTCTTCCGTCACATCGCGCAGGGCGGCGCGGACGCGGGCGAGGAAGACGCCCCGGGAGTCGATCTGCTGCTGGAAGGCGGGGAACCGCGAGCCGAGCACCACTCCGTCGGATTCGGAGCTGAGGTACCCCTCGTGCACGAGAGTGCGTACCAGGTTGTAGGTGGTGCCCGGGGTGAGCCCCGTGATCGCCGCCAGCATCTTGGTGGGAAGCGGACGCGGCGAGTTGGCGACGATGTCGATCAGACGCAGTGCGCGCTGTACGGACCCGATGAGGGTCGGCTCCGCTTCCGCGGCGCTCAACGCTACGCGCCTCCTCCGGATGCACGTCCGCCGAGGGCCCGTGCGTCGCGCTGACCGGCAGCGTCCTGACGCAGCTCCTTGGGCAGCGAGAACATGAGGTCCTCCTCCGCCGTCTTCACCTCTTCGACATCGCGGTAGCCGGCATCGCCGATCGCGTCGAGCACCTCGCGCACGAGCACCTCCGGGACGGACGCCCCGCTCGTCACGCCGACGGTCTCGACACCGTCGAGCCACTCCTGCCGGATCTCCTCGGCGTAGTCGACGCGGTACGCCGCCTTCGCCCCGTACTCGAGCGCCACCTCGACGAGGCGCACGCTGTTGGAGGAGTTGGACGAGCCGACGACGATCACGAGATCCGCGCCGGCGGCCACCTTCTTGATGGCGACCTGACGGTTCTGCGTGGCGTAGCAGATGTCGTCGGACGGCGGATTCTGCAGTTCGGGGAAGCGCGTGCGGAGGCGGTTGACCGTCTCCATGGTCTCGTCGACGGAGAGGGTGGTCTGCGAGAGCCAGACGACCTTGTTCGGGTCCTTCACGACGACGGTGTCGGCCTCCTCCGGGGAGTTCACGACCGTGACGTGGTCGGGCGCCTCACCCGCGGTGCCCTCGACCTCCTCGTGGCCGTCGTGGCCGATGAGCAGGATCTCGAAATCGTCGCGCGCGAAGCGCACCGCCTCGCGGTGCACCTTGGTCACGAGCGGGCAGGTGGCGTCGATCGCGTGCAGGCCGCGATCGGAGGCCGCGTTCACGACCGCCGGCGAGACACCGTGCGCGCTGAACACGACGTGGGCGCCCTCGGGGATCTCATCGACCTCCTCGACGAAGATCGCGCCCTTCTCCTCGAGCTCGGTCACCACGTGGATGTTGTGCACGATCTGCTTGCGCACGTACACGGGCGCGCCGTAGCGCTCGAGAGCCTTCTCCACGGCGACCACCGCGCGGTCCACGCCGGCGCAGTATCCGCGCGGAGCGGCGAGCAGAACCCGCTTGTGTCCGGCCACCGGGTTATCCTGAAGCCGCCCGGCCGCCGCGCGAACGCGTGGGAGGCGAGGGACGGGGAGATGAACGGCAGTCGAAGTCACCCTTGAATTCTACCGTCGCGCAGCTGTGCGGGGCCGGGGAGAGTCTGAGCAGGAGCGGGAGCGGATGACAGTCTTCGAAGCGACGACCGGACAGGGCGAGACGCCACCCGCCGACTCCGTGGCGCCGCGTGACTCCACGGCCGACGCCCCCACCTCGGTCACCCGCCTGAACACGACCATCCGCGACTTCATCGCCCGATGGAACACGGTGTGGGTCGAGGGCGAGATCACCTCCTGGAACGTGCGGGCCGGCAACGTCTTCGCGCGCCTCAAGGACACCCGCTCCGACGCGCAGATCTCGATCCGGGTGTGGTCGAGCGTGCGCGGGCGCATCCCCTCCGACATCGGCGTGGGCGACCATGTCGTCGCCGCGGTGAAGGCCGACTACTTCGTCAAGGCCGGCGACTTCAGCTTCACGGTCTCGGCGATGAAGCACGTCGGGCTCGGCGACCAGCTGGAGCGCCTCGAGAAGCTCCGCGTCCAGCTCCGGCAGGAGGGACTGTTCGATCCGTCCCGCAAGCAGCGCCTGCCGTTCCTCCCCCACGTGATCGGGCTGATCACCGGAGAGCGGTCCGACGCCGAGAAGGACGTGCACCGCAACGCCGAGCTCCGCTGGCCGCAGGTGCGCTTCCGCACCGAGTACGCCGCCGTGCAGGGCGACCGCTGCGTCCCCGACACCCTGGCCGCGCTCGCGCGCCTGGACGCCGACCCCGAGGTCGACGTCATCATCATCGCCCGCGGCGGTGGCGACCCGCAGACGCTCCTCGGGTTCAGCGACGAGCGGCTCGTCCGTGCCGTCGCCGCCGCGTCCACCCCCGTCGTCAGCGCGATCGGCCACGAGAACGATCACCCGCTCCTCGACGACGTCGCCGATCTGCGCGCCTCCACGCCGACGGATGCGGCCAAGCGGGTCGTGCCCGACGTCGGCGAGCAGCGCGCCCTGATCGCGCAGCTGCGGTCCCGGGCGACCACCCGCCTGACGCAGCGTCTCTCGCATGACATCGCCCAGCTCGAGCAGCTCCGCTCCCGCCCGGTGCTGCGCTCCCCCGCACCGATCATCGATGCCCGCGCCCAGGAGCTGTGGCTACTGCTGTCGCGCGGACGCGACGCCCTGACCCGACACCTCGACACCGCGGGCCGTCGCACCAGTGAGCTGCGCGCCTCCCTGCGCGCGCTGTCCCCCGCGGCGACCCTCGCCCGCGGCTACGCGATCGCCCACCTCGACGGAGGCGTGATCCTGCGCGATGCCGCCGAGGCTCCGGCCGGCAGCGCTCTGACCATCACGCTCGATCGCGGCTCGGTGGCGGCGCGCTCGGAGGGCGAGATCGCCGAATCCGCCTGAGCCTGGCCGCCGCGGCGCACGACGTAGGATGGAGGGGTGAGTGCGCTGAACGACATCCCCGTGGAGACGCTGTCGTTCGAGGCGGCCCGTGACGAGCTCGTGAAGGTCGTCGCCGAGCTCGAGCAGGGCTCCCCGACGCTGGAGCACTCGCTCGCCCTCTGGGAGCGCGGCGAAGCCCTGGCCGCCCGCTGCGAGGAGTGGCTCCTCGGGGCGAAGCGCCGTCTGGACGCCGCCCGCGCCGCCGCCTCCGATACCGAGACGCCGTCGGGAGAGTCATGAGCAAGCAGCCCCCGATCATCGCCGAGCTCGGCCGCCCGGAGACCCCCGACGAGACCGCCGCACGCAAGGCCGCATCCAGCAAGGCCTACCGGTCGAGCCAGACCATGCGGAACCTCGTCGCGGCCCTGCTCGTCACGGTCGCCGTCGTGGCCGTCATCATCCTCGCGGTCCCCCGCGGCGAGCCGGTGGAGCAGAAGCCGCTCGACGTGGCCGGCATCGCCGAGGGCGTCGAGTCCTCCATGGACCGCGACGTGCTCATCCCCGATCTCGGCACCTTCTGGCGCGCCAACGCCGCCGCCATGCAGGGCGGGGCGACGGTCGTCTGGGAGGTCACCCTCGCTCCGAAGGACGAGGACGAGCGCGGCTTCATCAAGGTCGCCCAGGCCTTCGACGCCGACGCATCCTGGGCGCCGCAGCGTCTGAACGGCATCGCCCCCACCGACACCGTCCGCATCGGCGGGTTCGACTGGGACGTGTTCAAGCCGGGAGGCTCCGACTCGAACGCCAACGTCAGCTACGCCATCGGCACGCAGGCGGGTGACGACTACATCCTGCTCTACGGCTCGCGATCCCCCGACTCCACCGCCGAGCTGGCCGAGTCCCTCATCCCCCAGATCCGCTCCCTCTCGGAGGCTTCATGACGCACCCCCTGACCCCGTCCGCGGCCTGGCAGCAGATGCAGGAGGGCAACCGCCGGTTCGTGGCGGACGAGCCGAGGCATCCCAACCAGGACGTCGCTCGCCGCAAGGATCTCGAGGCGGCGCAGCACCCCGTCGCGACGCTGTTCGGCTGCTCCGACTCGCGCCTGGCCGCCGAGATCATCTTCGACCTCGGCCTGGGCGACCTCTTCGTCGTGCGCAACGCCGGCCAGGTGATGGGCGAGTCCATCGTGGCCAGCCTGGAGTACGCCGTGGCCGTGCTGGAGGTGCCGCTGATCGTGGTCCTCGCCCATGACTCGTGCGGCGCGGTGCGCGCCGCGATCGACGGCACCGCGATCGACGCGGCCCCGCTGCCCCCGCACATCTGGAAGCTGATCGCTCCGATCGTGCCGGCCGCGCGGAAGGTCCTCGCCGAGAGCGGCGGCGGCACGGTGGCGGACATCGACTCGGAACTCGTCGGGCGCGAGCACCTGCGCAACACCGTCGGCGATCTGCTGCAGTCGTCCGAGATCATCAGCAACGCCGTCGCCGAGGGTCGACTCGGCATCGTCGGCGCCAACTACCGTCTGGCCGAGGGCACCGCGGTGCCCGTGATCACGGTCGGCATCGACACCGAGGACGCTATCCAGGGGACAGGCCCCGTAACCAAGGAGGGTTCGGAATGACCGAGACCGACCAGCGCAGCGGCGAAGACTCGCTGAGCTACCGCATCGAGCACGACACCATGGGTGAGGTGCGGGTACCCGTGAACGCACTCTACGGAGCGCAGACCCAGCGCGCCGTGGAGAACTTCCCGATCTCCGGAAAGGGGCTGGAGTCGACGCAGATCGCCGCCCTGGCCCGCATCAAGAAGGCTGCGGCACTCGCCAACAAGGAGCTCGGCACGCTCGACGGCGCCATCGCCGACGCGATCGCCCAGGCCGCCGACCAGGTCGCCTCGGGCGCCCACGACGGCGAGTTCCCGGTCGACACCTACCAGACCGGCTCCGGCACGTCGTCGAACATGAACATGAACGAGGTGCTGGCGACGCTCGCGACCCGCATCCTCGGCGCGACGGTTCACCCCAACGACCACGTGAACGCCTCGCAGTCGTCGAACGACGTGTTCCCGACCTCGGTGCACATCGCGGTCACCCAGGCGCTCATCGACACGCTCATCCCGGCGCTCGACCACCTCGCCGTCGCCCTCGAGGCGAAGGCCGAGCTGTGGAAGGACGCGGTCAAGTCCGGCCGAACGCACCTCATGGACGCCACGCCGGTGACCCTCGGCCAGGAGTTCGGCGGCTACGCCCGTCAGATCCGCCTGGGCATCGAGCGCGTGCAGTCGGCCCTCCCCCGCGTCGCCGAGGTCCCGCTGGGCGGCACCGCGGTCGGCACCGGCATCAACACGCCGCTCGGCTTCCCGCAGAAGGTCATCGCGCTGCTCGCGGCCGAGACCGAGCTGCCCATCACCGAGGCGAAGGACCACTTCGAGGCGCAGGCCAACCGCGACGGTCTGGTCGAGGCCTCCGGCGCGCTGCGCACGATCGCGGTCTCGCTGACCAAGATCAACAACGACCTGCGCTGGATGGGCTCCGGCCCCAACACGGGTCTGGGCGAGCTGCACATCCCCGACCTGCAGCCCGGCTCCTCGATCATGCCCGGCAAGGTCAACCCGGTCGTGCCCGAGGCCGTGCTGATGGTGTGCGCCCGCGTGATCGGCAACGACGCGACGGTCGCCTGGGCCGGAGCATCCGGCTCCTTCGAGCTCAACGTCGCGATCCCCGTCATGGGAACCGCGGTGCTCGAGTCGATCCGCCTGCTGTCGAACGCCTCGCGTGTGCTCGCCGACAAGACCATCGACGGCCTGCAGGCGAACGTCGACCGCGCCGCCGCGTTCGCGGGCATGAGCCCGTCGATCGTGACCCCGCTGAACAAGCTCATCGGCTACGAGGCCGCAGCGAAGATCGCGAAGCACTCGGTCGCCAAGGGCATCACGGTGCGCGACGCCGTGATCGACCTCGGCTACGTCGAGCGCGGCGAGCTCACCCTGGAGCAGCTGGACGAGAAGCTCGACCTGCTCTCGATGACCCACCCGGGCTGACCCCCGAGACGACGGATGCCGCGAGGACTCGTTCCTCGCGGCATCCGCTGTTTCCTCGGTCAGCTGAGCTCTCCGCCCTCCAGGAGCTCGGTGACGAGGGCTGCGATCGCCGAGCGCTCGGAGCGCATCAGGGTCACGTGACCGAAGAGGTCGTGTCCCTTCAGCGTCTCGATCACGCTGGCGATCCCGTCGTGCCGGCCGACGCGGAGGTTGTCGCGCTGCCCGACGTCGTGGGTGAGGATGACGCGCGAGTTCTGCCCCATGCGGCTCAGCACGGTCAGCAGGACGTTGCGTTCGAGCGACTGCGCCTCGTCGACGATCACGAACGCGTCGTGGAGGGAGCGTCCGCGGATGTGCGTGAGCGGCAGCACCTCCAGCAGTCCGCGCTCGATGACCTCCTCGATCACGTTGCCGGAGACGACCGACCCCAGGGTGTCGTAGACCGCCTGGCCCCACGGCCCCATCTTCTCGCCCTGGTCGCCGGGAAGGTAGCCGAGCTCCTGCCCGCCGACCGCGAAGAGCGGACGGAATACGATGATCTTCTTCTGCTGCTGACGCTCGAGCACGGCTTCGAGTCCGGCGCACAGCGCGAGCGCCGACTTGCCGGTGCCGGCGCGACCACCGAGGGAGACGATGCCGACCTCCTGGTCCAGGAGCAGGTCGATCGCGATGCGCTGCTCGGCGGAGCGGCCGTGCATCCCGAAGATGTCGCGGTCGCCGCGCACCAGTCGGTATTCGCCGTCGCCGGTGACCCGTCCGAGGGCGGAACCGCGCTCGGAGTGGATGATCAGTCCCGTGTTGACCGGCAGCCCGCGAGCCTCCTCGCTGATGCCGACCTCGCTCTCGTACAGGTCGCTGATGTCGTCTCCGGAGAGGTCGATCGTCGAGATGCCCGTCCACCCGGAGTCCACGGCCTGCTCGGCGAGGTACTCCTCGGCGCGAAGTCCGAGCGAGGCGGCCTTGACCCGCATCGGCAGGTCCTTGGAGACGATCGTGACGTCCTGCCCGTCCTGCGCCAGGTGCATCGCGACCGAGAGGATGCGGGTGTCGTTGTCGCTGAGGCGGATGCCGGCGGGGAGCACGGAGGAGTCGGTGTTGGCGAGCTCGACGCGGAGCGTGCCGCCCTCCCCCACCTCGACCGGGAAGTCCAGGCGACCGTGCTCGATGCGCAGGTCGTCGAGATGACGCAGGGCCTGTCGCGCGAAGTAGCCGATCTCCGGGTCGTGCCGTTTGCCCTCGAGCTCCGTGATGACGACGACGGGGAGGACGACGGAATGCTCGGCGAACCGGAAGAACGCCTGCGGATCGCTCAGCAGGACCGAGGTGTCGAGCACATAGGTGCGCAGATCCTGATCCGGATCTGCGGACGATGCTCGCCTCGTCGTCTTACGGGTGGACTGCTGCGCGGTGCTGGTGGCCTGCTGCGCTGTACGTGTGGTCACGACCCACTCCCGACCCGGGGAATCCCGGCTATTCGAACGAGTCGACCAGGGGGTCTCGAGTCGAAAACCTGAGGCCGACCCGACCGGGCGCCTTGCCCGATGCCTAGAACGTACGACCGCGAGAGGGATTAACCCGCACTCGACACGCCAGCGCTGCGTTACGCGCTGATGAACGTCTCGTTGCCGAACGCGTGCAGGGTGTCGTCGAGGAGCTGGAACGTGTCCGCGTCGGTGCCCGCGTGGGGCGCGATCCGTACCGAGGACCCCCGTGCCGTCACCACCAGACCGGCGTTCGCGAGGGCCGCGGCCAGGCGCGCGGGCTCCTCCGGCGCGAGGGCGACGATGCCGGCGCGCTGCGAGCGCTCCCGCGGTGAGCTCACCTCGATGCCGTGGCGGTCGGCGATCTCGAGCACGGTGTCGACATGCTCGGCGAGGCGCTCCTCGATCGCGGCGATGCCGGCGTCGCGCATGTCGCGCACCCCGATCGCGAGGCGACCCGCCGCGAGGGTGTCCGGACCGCTGATCGTGTACGCCCTGGCCGATGCCGCGGGCGCGGGGAGCTCGTCCACGAACAGGCCGGAGGCCGTGGTCCCGGTGATCCCGGAGAGCACGGGGATGATCCGCTCCCGTGCCCGAGGCGAGAACCAGGCGAAGGCGCTGCCGCGTCCGGCCCGCAGCCATTTGTAGCCGTGTCCGACCACGACGTCCGCCGCGCTGTAGTCGACGTCGATGACGCCGAACGACTGGACGGCGTCGACGATGAGCAGCCGGTCGGGGCCGATGGCCTCACGCAGTGCCGCGAGATCGGCGCGGTACCCGGTGCGGAAGTCCACGTGGCTCACGGCCAGTGCGGTGACCTCGTCGTCGAGAGCCTCCGCCACGGCATCCGGGGTCACGCGTCCGTCGTCGGGAGTGATCCAGCGCGGCGTCAGCGCACGGTCCGATGCCGTGGATGCCCGCTCCAGGGTCAGGCTGACGCTGGGGAACTCCGCCGTGCTCGCGATGACCGCACCGGACAGCCCGTACAGCGCGTGCATGAGGCCGTGGGTGGACGAGGGCTGGAGCGTGACGTCGTCGGCGTCGCCGCCGAGCAGTTCCGCCACGACCTCCTGCGCCTGTCCGACCCGCTCCCAGACCAGGGACAGGGAGGACGGGCGCCCGTTGCCGAGCAGGTCGGCGTCGGCGAAGACCTCTTCGCGCACCGAGGGCGACAGCGGCCCGAAGGCCGCCCAGTTCAGGTAGCCGGACTCGTTGTCGAAGGTGTCGACATAGTCCTGGAAAGTGCTCACTGCGTCATTGTGGCACGGTGCCGTCCGGGCCGCGCCCGCTCAGCGTCCGAACCGGCGGTCGCGATCGGCGTAGTCGCGGATCGCGCGCAGGAAGTCCACCTGGCGGAGGTCGGGTCCGAGCGCCTCGACGAAGTAGAACTCGCTGTGCGCGCTCTGCCAGAGCAGGAAGTCGCTGAGCCGCTGCTCGCCGCTCGTGCGGATGACGAGGTCGGGGTCGGGCTGCCCGCCCGTGTACAGGTGCTCGCCGATCATCTCCGGCGTCAGGTGCGCGGCGAGGTCCTCCATCGTGCCGCCCGACGCCTCGTGCTTCGTGATGATGCTCCGGACGGCGTCGACGATCTCGTTGCGACCGCCGTATCCGACGGCGAGGTTCACGTGCAGTCCGCTGTGGTCCTTGGTGCGCTCCTCCGCGTCCGCCAGCACCCGCGCGAGCTCGGGGGGCAGGATGTCGGCGCGCCCGACGTGCTTGACCCGCCAGTTCCCCTCACGGGACAGGGCCTCCGCCAGCTCGGCGATGATCTCGATGAGGTCGGCGAGCTCCGCGGAGTCGCGCTTGCGGAGGTTGTCGCTGGAGAGCAGGTACAGGGAGACGACCCGCACGCCGAGCTCATCGCACCAGCCGAGGAACTCGCGCATCTTGGCGGCTCCGGCGCGGTGGCCCTCCGCGGGGGTGTCCAGTCCGAGCTGGCGCGCCCACCGCCGGTTGCCGTCGATCATCATCGCGACGTGATGCGGCACGGAGGCGGGATCGAGGTGACGACGCAGGCGACTGGTGTAGAGCCGGTACAGCGGCCCTCGCACCGGGCTCTCGCGGGAAATCACCTCCCTACGCTATCGTGCCGGGACCGCCACCACCGGTGCGGATGCTGAGGAATCGCGCCGCGTGGGATATGTTCCGTGCACGGTATGCGCACCGGCTTAGAGTGAGCACGTGAGCACTCCCGAAGCCTCCGGCCCCGACGTCCCCCAGCTGCCACTGCTCGAAGCCGCGGCCGTGGATGCGGCGGTCGACATCAAGCCGACCTGGCGGGGATGGATCCACGCCGCCACGTTCCCGGTGGCCATCGTCGCCGGTGTCGTACTGATCATCGTCGCGGACGGTGCGCCCGCGAAGTGGGCCGCGGCGGTCTTCATGGTCACCTCGCTCCTGCTCTTCGGCAACTCGGCGCTCTATCACCGTTTCGACTGGTCACCGAAGGTGAAGGTGCTTCTGAAGCGCATCGATCACGCCAACATCCTGCTGCTGATCGCCGGGACCTACACTCCCCTCGCCACCCTCGCGCTGCCCCCGTCGAAGGGCGTGCTCCTGCTGTCCCTGGTCTGGGGAGGCACGCTGATCGGGATCCTGTTCCGCGTGTTCTGGATCAATGCTCCGCGCTGGCTCTACGTCGCCCTGTACCTGCTGCTCGGCTGGGCGGCGGTGATGTACATCGTCGACCTGATGAACGCGAACTTCGCGATGATGGTGCTGGTGATCGTCGGAGGGCTGCTCTACACGGGAGGCGCGATCGTCTACGCGCTCAAGAAGCCCAACCCGTGGCCCGGCCACTTCGGCTTCCACGAGATCTTCCACGTGTGCACGGTGCTCGCGTTCCTGTGCCACTGGACCGCGTGCCTGCTCATCGCTCTGGCGCCGCTCTCGCCGTCGCTGGGCGCACCGTAGGTCCGAGACCGGCGGACGTGTGCACTCGGGGCGGCGGCGCCCGACGGGCTCAGCGCGTGGGCGGTTCCCGGCCCTCGTCGCGCGCGTCGGTGTCGACCCCGTCCGGAGTCGCGGCACCGGTCGCGCCGTCAGCGGCCTCCGCCGCCGCGCGTGCGGCTTCCTCGGCGTCGAGCTCCTCCCGCACCTCGTCGCGGTACCGGACCCGCCGGATACGGCGGTTCATGTCCCAGATCAGCAGGATCACGGCGATCACGATGACGACGATCACGGCGAAACCGACGAACCCCGGAGTCACCAGCACCGGATTGACCGTCATGCTGGGTGTCGGCATCGGGGTCTCGGTCAGAGAGCGCATGAATGGGCCTTTCTCACGCAGGTCGCATAACCTGGTAACACCAGCCTAACGACCGGAAGAACCCCCCTGTGACGACCGCACTCGAGCTCGACGAACGCTATGGCCGAACCCGACGGCGTCGGCTGCCCTGGATCATCGGCGGCGCCGTCGCGCTGCTCGTGGTCGTCGCCTTCAGCTGGATGACCGTCGCGCAGTCCATGGCCTCCGTGGACGCGGACGATCTGGGCTTCGTGCTCGTCGACGAGCACTCGGTCGAACTGAGCTTCCAGGTGACCGGCGTGCAGGGCAAGGACGTCGTCTGCGCCGTGGAGGCGCTCGACGAGGAGTTCGGTGTCGTCGGCTGGAAGATCGTCGAGATCGCCGCCGGCGAGAGCCACTCCCAGGCCCGGAAGGTGACCATCCCGACGGTCGCGGAGGCGACGACAGGTTTGGTGAACACCTGCTGGGTCGCCTAGACTCGTGCCAGACAAGACGACGCCCCGGCACCGTGCCGGGGCGTCTTGGCATATCCCCCGCAGCATGTCGGAGGGATCCCGAAAGAAGGAGCTTCGTCATGTCCACCGACGCTCAGGTTCCCTTCCTCACGCAGGAAGCGTATGACCGGCTCGTCGCCGAGCTGGAGCACCTGTCCACGTTCGGCCGCGATGAGATCGCCAAGCGCATCGAGGCGGCTCGCGAGGAAGGCGACCTCAAGGAGAACGGCGGCTACCACGCTGCGAAGGATGAGCAGGGCAAGCAGGAGGCCCGCATCCGCACGCTCGAGGGACTGCTGAAGACCGCGAAGGTGGGCGAGGCTCCCGCCAGCCGCGGCATCGTCGAGCCCGGCACCGTCGTCACCGCCGTCGTCGCGGGTGGCGAAGAGGTCTTCCTCCTCGGAAGCCGGGAGATCGCCGCCGGCAGCGACCTGGACGTCTACAGCGAGGCCAGCCCGCTGGGCCAGGCCATCCTCGGCCTCAAGGTCGGCGAGAAGTCGTCGTACGAAGCTCCGAACGGCCGCTCGATCAGCGTCGAGATCGTGAACGTCGAGACGTACACGGGCTGAGCCGAGCCCCACGCAGAAGCGCCCCGCCTCCTCTCGGATGCGGGGCGCTTCTGCGTGTTCGGCCGGTCGCTCAGTCCGCGAGCAGGATGGGCTCGAAGCCGGCGCGACGCAGCGTGTCGAGCGTGTGCTCCGAGTGCTCGGGCCCGCGCGTCTCGACGCTGAGCTCGAGGATGACCTCGCTGATCTGCAGGCCGTGGCCGTGCCGGGTGTGCATGGCCTCGATCACGTTCGCCCCCGCCTCGGCGATGAGCTCGGACACCCGCGCGAGCTGTCCGGGACGGTCGGGCAGCGGGATGCGGATGGTGAGGTACCGGCCGGATGCGGCGAGCCCGTGGGAGACGACGCGCTGCAGCAGCAGCGGGTCGATGTTGCCGCCGGAGAGGACGGCCATCGTGGTCCCGGTGCCGGAGACCTTCCCGGCGAGGATGGCGGCCACGCCTGCGGCGCCGGCGGGCTCGACCACGACCTTCGCCTGCTCCAGCAGGATCAGGATCGCGCGCGCCAGATCGTCGTCGGAGACGGTGACCACCTCGTCGACGAGGTCCTTGATGATCTCGAACGGGATCGCGCCGGGACGGGCGACCAGGATGCCGTCGGCGATGGTCGGTCGCGTGACGATGTCGACGGGCTCCCCGGCGGCGAGCGACGGCGGGACCGCAGCGGCGTTCTCGGCCTGGACGCCGATGATGCGCACCGTGCGTCCGAGCTCGGCGGCACGGGCTTTGACGGCTGCCGCGACGCCCGCGATGAGGCCGCCGCCGCCGATGCCGAGGACCACGGTGTCGACCTCCGGCGCATCCTCGAGCAGCTCGAGGCCCAGTGTGCCCTGGCCGATCACGACGTCGCGGTGGTCGAAGGGATGGATCAGGACGGCACCGGTGCGCTCGGAGAACTCCGCGGCGAGGCGCAGGGACGTCGTGACGGTCTCGCCCTCCAGCACCACCTCCGCGCCGTAGCCGCGAGTGGCGAGGAGCTTGGGCACCGGCACGCCCAGGGGCATGAAGATCGTGGCGGGGATCCCGAGCGCCTGCGCGGCGAGGGCCACGCCCTGGGCGTGGTTGCCCGCGGAGGCCGCGACGACGCCGCGGGAGCGCTCCTCGGCGCTCAGCTTCGACAGCCGGTAGGCCGCACCGCGGATCTTGAACGAGCCGGTGCGCTGAAGATTCTCCATCTTCAGCAGGACCGGACCTCCGTGAATGTCGGAGAGGGCTCGCGACGGCAGCGTCGGCGTGTGCGAGATCACCTCAGCCAGACTCTGAGCAGCGTGCTCGAACTCGGTCAGGCTGGGGACTGCACTCATCGATTCCTCCGTCTCCGCTCGCGCGGTACTGTGCTCCAGATCAGGTCGCCACTCGGGCCGACACCGGTACGCCACGACCCCGAACTCACCGTCACGGCGAAGACGTTCACGAACGCCGCGAGCGGCACCGCAAACAGCGCCCCGGGGATGCCGGCGATCATCGCGCCTCCCGCCACCACGAGGACGACGGCAAGGGGATGCACCTTGACCGCCGAGCCCATCATGATCGGCTGCAGGATGTGGCCCTCGATCTGCTGGACGGCCAGGACGACCACGAGCATCCACAGCGCGATCCACGGCCCGTTGTAGACGAGGGCGAGGAACACGGCGACGGCACCGGTGACGACGGCACCGACGATCGGGATGAACGAGCCGAGGAACACCAGCACGGCCACCGGCAGCGCGAGCGGCACCTGGAGCAGGAACGCCCCGAGGCCGATGCCGATCGCGTCGATGGTCGCCACGAACAGCTGGGTGCGGGCGTAGTTGACGATCGTCGCCCAGCCGTTGCGGGCCGCGCCATCGACCGCCGGGCGGGAGTTGCGCGGGAAGATCCGCAGGGTCCAGCGCCAGATCCCGGCGCCGTCGGCGAGCAGGCAGATGAGGATGAACAGCGAGAGCACCGCGCCGGTGGCGACATGCCCCACGGTGGTGCCGATGGCCAGCGCGCCGGTCCAGAGCACCTGCGCCTGCTCGTCGAGGAAGTCGAGCCCCTGCTGCAGGTAGTCGGCGATCTGGGTGTCGGAGAGGTTGAGCGGACCCTGGTGGAGCCAGACCTGGAACTGGTCGAAGGCCTCGGTCGAGCGCTGCTGGACGTCGGGCAGCTGCGCGCGCACCTGCCAGATCACGAGCCACAGGAGCCCCGCGACGATCGCGGCGGTGCCGATGAGCGAGATCGCGATCGCCAGCCAGCGCGGCAGACCGTGTCGCAGCATCCACGAGAACGCGGGCCACAGCAGGGCGGTGATGAGGATGCCGACCATGAGCGGGATGACCAGGAGCTTGAGCACCATCACCAGCCAGATGAAGACGCCGATGGCGGCGGCGATGATCAGCAGCCGCCAGGCATAGCTCGCGGTGATGCGCAACGGCAGGGGCACCGCCTCGTCGGCATCGGTCGTCACGGTGCGGTCTGTGGAGACCGGGCGCGGACGGAAGAGATCTCGCAGCCGGGGTCGCTGGTCCTCGCTCATCGCCCAAGTCTACGGTCATGCCGTATGCCGTTGGACGCATCCTTCCGAGTACGGACCGCGATGTCGCCGGTCGGCGTTACGCTGACGACGTGACCGACACCCTCAGCCCCACCCAGGCACGCCGTATCGCTCTGGCCGCTCAGGGCTTCACCCGCGCGCGGCCGAGCGCCGTCAGCGCACGGCACGTCCACCGCGTGATGGACCGGCTCGGCGTGCTCCAGATCGATTCCGTCAACGTCTTCGCGCGCTCGCACTACCTGCCCCTGTTCTCCCGCCTCGGCTCCTACGACCCCGCGCTCCTCGACCGGGTCTTCCTGTCTCGCACCACCCACTACGTCGAGTACCTCGCGCACGAGGCGACCTTCATCCCGGTCGCCGACTGGCCGCTGTGGCGTTTTCGGATGGACGACTTCCGTCGTCGCTGGACCGATGCGGACTCCTGGATGAGCAACAACGCACGCACCGTGCAGTGGGTGCAGGACGAGCTGCGAGCCCGCGGACCGCTTCGCCCCGCCGACCTCCGCGACGATGCGCCGCGAGAGCGCGGGACCTGGTGGGACTGGGACGACGCGAAACTGGCCCTCGAGCATCTCTGGCGCACGGGAGACGTCGCCGTCAGCGGTCGCCGGGGCTTCGAGCGCACATACGCGCTGGCCGAGCACGTGATCCCCGAGGGCATCCGTTCGCACGAGATCTCGCGCGATGACGCGATCCTCGAGCTGACGCGCCGCGCCGCACGCTCGAGCGGCGTCGCGACGCAGTCCGACCTCGCCGACTACTACCGGATCCGCGATCGGGCGGCCGTCGCGCGATCGATCGCGCAGCTCGTCGACGAGGGCGAGCTGCTGCCGGTGCAGGTGCGCGGGTGGGAGCGCGGTGGCCGTCCGCTGCCGGCGTGGCGCCATCGCGATGCGGTCCTTCCGCGCAAAGTCGAGACGGCCGCGGTGCTGACGCCCTTCGACCCGGTGGTGTGGTTCCGCGAGCGCGCCCTCCGCGTGTTCGACCTCGACTACCGGATCGAGATCTACGTCCCCGCGGAAAAGCGCCGGTACGGCTACTACTCGCTGCCCGTGCTCGTGGGCGATCGTGTGGTCGCGCGCGTCGACCTCAAGGCCGACCGCGCCACATCGACCCTGCAGGTGCAATCCGCCTGGTGGGAGCCGCAGGCCCGACCCGGCGATGCGGAGCCGATCGCGGAAGAACTCGCCCTCGCCGCCTCCTGGCAGGGTCTGGAGCACGTCTCGGTCTCCGGCTGGGGCGACGCCACGGGGGCGCTGCACGGTGCACTGGCCGCCGGAGCGGGCTCGTCGGTGCGGCGCCACGTGCACACCAGGGAAGAACCCGCATGAGTCGGCGACGGTGGTGGCTGATCGGCGGAGCCGCAGGAGTCGTCGTGGCCGTCGCCGCCGGGCTGTGGATCTGGCAGTCCACGACGAGCGAGTCCACCCCGGAAGAGGCCGCTGCCGCGTACCTGCGCGCACTCGAATCCGGTGACCCCGCCGCGGTGGAGAAGACCGGCGCGGTGGTCTCACCGGAGACCCTTGAGACGTTCTCCGAGGCGACGGCACTCGTCGAGGATGCCGAGGTGACTTCCATCGAGGGCGGTGGCAGCGCCCCGGTCGGCGGTGCGACGGCTGTGGCCGAGATCTCCTTCCGCTTGGCCGATGAAGAGCACACGGCAGAGCTGACACTCTCCCCCGTCGACGGACGGTGGGTCGTGGACGATTCCGGGCGGGGCAGCGTGACCGCCGCTCCGTCCGTCGGCACATTCGTCGCCATCGGGGAGCACACCCTGCCCGCCGGCGAGGCGACGGCGCTACTGCCGGCGACCTACACCGTCACTGCCGCGCCGGTGTCGCTGCTCAGCGGCGAGAAGTCGGTGACCGTCCTTCCCGGGGACGAGACCGCCGTCGATGTCGACGTGTCCGTCCGTGCCGAGGCGACGACCGCGGCGCAGAAGCAGCTCGACGAGCACCTCGAGACCTGCACGGAACCGGGCACCGCCGTGCCCACCGGGTGCGGCATCCGGATCCCGTGGGGCACGGAGTTCCGCGAGGTCTCCGACATCCGCTATCGGATCGAGCAACTGCCGACGATCGTGCTGTCAGGGGCGGGTTTCCGCGCCGACGGCGGCGCGCTGGTCGCGACGGTGACCGGCACGGGCCAGGACGGCGCCACACGCACGACGAGCTATCGAACCGAGTCCTGGAGCGTGCGCGGCGACGTATCCTTCACCGAAGACGGGGTGGCGCTCACCGTCTGGTGAACGCGCGGATCAGAACTGGACGCGCGGCGGCTCGGAGATCGCGCTGCTGTCGGCGACCTCGAAGAACTCCCGCTCGGTGAAGCCGAGCCCCTTGGCGAACAGGTTGTTCGGGAAGACCTTGATCTTGGTGTTGAGCTCGCGCACCCCGCCGTTGTAGAACCGGCGCGCGGCCTGGATCTTGTCCTCGGTGTCGACCAGAGCCTGCTGCACCTGGAGGAAGTTCGTGCTGGCCTGGAGCTGCGGGTACGCCTCGGCGACCGCGAAGAGGCTGCGCAGCGCCTGCTGGAGGTGTCCCTCGGCGATGCCCGCCTCGCCCGGTCCCCCGGCGGAGAGGGTCTCGGCGCGCGCACGCGTCACGTTCTCGAAGACGGCCTTCTCGTGGGACGCATAGCCCTTGACCGTCTCGATGAGGTTGGGGATGAGGTCGGCCCGACGCTTCAGCTGCACCGTGATGCCGCTCCACGCCTCGTCGACGCGCACCTTCAGCTGCACCAGCGAGTTGTACGTGGCCCACAGATAGATGCCGGCGAGCAGGATCACTCCGACAACGATCAGTACCGGCACGAGCCATTCCATCAGAGGCCCACCCTTCCTCGTGTTTCTCTCATCCTAGACGCGCACCCTGCACGTGGACTGGGCGCGACGCGGGTCGCGCTGAGGTCCGATCAGCTGCCGAGGACGCGCTCGAGATACCGGTTCGCGAACCGGCGCTCCGGGTCCAGCCGATCGCGCAGCGCGATGAAGTCGTCGAAGCGCGGGTACCGCTCCCGCAGTGTCCCATCGGTGAGGGTGTGCAGCTTGCCCCAGTGCGGACGTCCGCCGAACTCGAGCATGATCTCCTCGACCGCACCGAAGTACTCGGTCGGGTCCGCCCGCCAATAGCGGTGGACGGCGACGTACGCGCTCGCGCGCCCGTGCGCGGTCGACAGCCAGCGGTCGTCGGCGGCGGCGAAGCGCACCTCGATGGGGAACTCGATCCGCCACCCACGTCGGGCGATCAGCGCGCGGACCGCCTCGAAGGCCGGCACGACGTTCTCGGCGGGCAGCGCGTACTCCATCTCGCGGAACCGCACGGTCCGGCTCTGGATGAGCACACGGTGCGAGAGCTCGGTGTATTCGCGGTCGCCCGTGAGCGTGACCGCGAGGCGGCTGAACGGCGGCGTGATCGCCGGGACCGCCCGCCCCGCGGCGCAGACCACCCGGTACACGCCGTTCGACAGCAGCGTCTCGTCGATCCACTTCCCGACCACCGGGAGCGGCTTGCGGACCGTCGACTCCGGAAGTCTCGTCTGCCGCTTGGTCAGCGCCACGTCCGTGTGCGGGAACCAGTAGAACTCGAAATGATCGGAGGCGGCGACGCGCTCGTCGAGCGTCGCGAGCACCTCGTCGAGCGGCGCGGGCTCATCGACCGCGTGCATGACGAACGCCGGAACGCACTGGAGGGTCACCTCGACGATGATGCCCAGCGCACCGAGGCTGAGCGCCACGGCCGGGAGCAGATCGCTCTCGTGCTCGTCGTCGATGCGCAGGAACTCGCCGGCAGCCGTGACCAGCGTGATGCCGACGACCTGGGTGGCGAGACCGCCGAACTCCGCGCCGGTGCCGTGCGTGCCCGTCGAGATCGCGCCGGCGATCGACTGCCGATCGATGTCGCCGAGGTTCTCCATCGCGAGCCCGTAGGGCGCGAGCAGGCCGGGGATGCGGTGCAGTCGCGTGCCCGCGAGGAGCGTGACCCTCCCGGTCGCGGCATCCGCCGAGACGAGTCCCTGCAGGTCGTCGAGCTCCAGCAGGACGCCCGGGGCGACGGCGATGCCGGTGAAGCTGTGCCCCGCGCCGACGGCTTTCACGCTGAGGCCCTGCTTGACCGCCGCGATCACCGCCCGCTGCACGCCCTCGGGGCTGCGCGGGCGCTCCACGCGCACGGGTCGCACCGAGGCCGTACGGCTCCAGTTCTGCCAGGAGCCGCCGATTCTCGTCACAGGAACGCCTTTCCCTCGCCGCGGTACGTCGGCAGCTCGTCGATGATCTCGTCGCCCGAGACCAGGTGGTAGTGCGTGATGCGCTCGGCCGGCTCCCCGCTCTTGGCATGTCGGAACCAGACCCGGTCCCCCACGCCCAGCGACGTCGCCGCCGGACCCTGCAACGGTGTCTGCACCTCGCCGGCCGCTTCGCGGGACAGCGTGTGCAGCCCCTCGGGCCACACGGCGCGCGGCTGTCGGGACGCCAGAGCGGGGCCGGAAGCGATCCACCCTCCGCCGAGCACCGTCGCGATGTCCGCAGCCGGACGACGGACGACGTCGAATGCGAACGCGGATGCCGGTGCCGGGCGGAACGACCGATAGCCGTCGAAGAGATGACCGCCGAGGAGGCCGCTGCCGGCGCTCGCCTCGGTGAGGGATTCATCGCTGCCGGTGAACTCGAGCGAACCGGTGCCGCCGCCGTTCAGGATCTCCATCGGGGCGATCGCGCTCACCGCGGAGACGATCGCCGCACGACGTTCGCGCAGCTCGTTCCGCGAGCGCGCCTGGACCATGCGGATCAGCGGCGCATCGGGTCCGGCGTCGTCGCCCTGCCCGGCGATCTGCGCGTCGTACATCTGCAGTCCGACGAGCCGGAAGCCCGGTCGCGCGACGACCTTGCGAGCGAACGCGGCGACCTCCCCTGCCGTGAACAGAGCCGACCGGCGGACACCGATGTGCCCGAGCAGCGAGGAGCGCCAGGAGGCGTCGACATCGATCGCGACACGGATCTCCGGGCGCTGGCCCGGCCCGGCGACGCTGTCGATCAGATCCAGGTGGACGAGGTCGTCGACCATCAGCGTGATGCGCTGCGCCGCCTGCTCGTCGGCGAACAGCCGCTCCAGGCTCGCGCGATCCACCGTCGGGTAGCCGAGCATGATGTCATCGTGGGTCTCGGCGAGCCAGAGGGCCTCCTCGAGCGTGAAGGCGAGGATGCCGTGGAACCCGGGGAGCTTCAGGACCGCATCGAGCACGGCGCGCACGCGCACCGACTTCGAGGCGACCCGGATCGGGAGTCCGCCCGCGCGGACCAGGAGGTCCATCGCGTTGTACCGGAGCGCCTCGCGATCGATCACGGCCACCGGAGCGGGAAGGTGTCCCGTCACGGCGGACAGGCGTGGCCAGTAGCGCGCCGGGTCCTCCCACTCGGGGGCGACCGCGGGGGCACCCTGGACGGGGCTCAGTTCGTCGATGAGGTCGAGCACTCCCCCACCCTAAGGCCTCCGCGTACCCGGGATCACCCCTCGCGGCACCCCGTCGCATCGGGGCGGGCGGCGATAGGCTGGCCGGGCGGCCCCCGTAGCCCAATGGCAGAGGCAGGCGACTTAAAATCGCTTCAGTCTGGGTTCGAGTCCCAGCGGGGGCACACCCCGCGATCGAGGCGCAAGCCCCGGAGTCCCGTCACTCGTCCCGCTCGTCGCCCCCGGAGACGATGCCGGCGGTCGCGACCCGACGCTCTTCCGCCGCCTCCCGCATCCGACGCACGATCAGGACCACGAGCGCGATCGCGATGGCCGTGTACACGGCGTAGTCCAGGTAGCCGAGATAGTGCTCGAGCTGCTCGTGCTGGGTGCCCAGCGCCGCGCCGACCCCGATGAGCAGGGCATTCCAGATCCCGCTGCCGATGATCGTGTAGAGGCTGAAGGTCACGAGGTTCATGCGGGACGCCCCGGCGGGGATGGAGATCAGGCTGCGGACGCCCGGCACCATCCGCCCGACCAGCACGGTCCAGCCGCCGCTGCGCACGAACCAGTCCGATCCTCGCTCCAGGTCGGTGCGGCTCACCAGCCGTGTCGCCGCGAGCAGTCGGATCGCGCGCTCCATGCCGATCGCCGCGCCGAGCCAGTACAACAGCAGCGCTCCGAGCCAGGATGCGAGCGTGCTCCAGAAGATCAGCCAGCCCAGATTCAGGTCGCCGCTCTGGCTGAGATAGCCCGCGAAAGGCAGGATCACCTCGCTGGGGATCGGGGGGATCAGCACCTCGAGGAACACCAGCACACCGACGCCGATGTCCCCGAAAGCGGTGAGGACATCGGCGGCGAACCCGGTGAGGCCGGTGAAGCCGTGCTCTGCGTCTGTCGCGAGGATCATGCCGGCTCAGCGCCCGAAGAGATCGCCGATGCCCGGGATGCCGAGATCGCCGAGCCGTTCGCCCCACCCGCTCGCGCTCTCACCGAGTCCGGAGACCGCCTCGCCTGCGGATCCCATCAGGTCCTCGGCACCGCCCGCGAGGCCTTCGACGTCGACGCCGGCGGCGAGGGACTCGAGATCGACGCCCTCCGCGAGCGCGCCGAAGTCGACGCCGATGTTCGCGGCCTGTTCCAGGAGCGGTCCGGCGACGGTGCTGAGCACCGCCCCGCCGGCGACCACGCCGAGGAGCCCGACCGCCGCGCCGCCTGCCGCGACCGCCGCTCCACCGGCACCGGCGCCGCGCACCCGGGACAGGAGTCCGCGCATCCGCCCCGGCCGCATGGCCTCTGCCCGTCCGGCCGCGCGCGCGAGATCGTCGGGTGATGACGAACGCGGGCGCTCCTCCGGCGCGAGCTCTTGCCGCATCCGGTCCTCGATGAGTGCCCGCTGCGGCGGAGTCAGCCGCGCGAAGGCCTCACGATGGATCTGCTCGATGCGCTGCGGATCGGCCGTCTGCAGCAGGTAGTCGTAGCGGGCGATGGCCGCACGATCGGCGTCCGAGCCATGGTGCGAGGCGCGTCCGGACCCGGGGACGGGCGGCGCGTAGCGGTCGGCGGATGCAGGGGCGGCGCCCGCACGACGAGGCGCGGCTCCCGGCGAGGCAGGCGGCGCGTACGGGTCGGCCGGCGCGGGGCGAGCGTCCCGATCAGACGGCCGTGCAGGATCGGCCTGGCCGCGGACCGCGTCCACGGCACCGCGGAGCATGCCTCCCCAGTCGGTCGAGCGCGATCCGCCCTGCGAGCGGGACGCGTCCTGCGGGTGACCGTTGCGCCCGGAGCCGGAGTTCTTCTCGAGTGCGTCGGACGCGAGTCCGATCAGGCGGGAGAGCTTTCCCATGGGTGGTCCCTTCGTGGTGGGGCCACCGGGATCCACCACGTCGAGACGACGGCAGGGGTTTCTCGGCAGCCCGCGATGCGGGTGCCAAGGTCTCCTCCACCCTTTCGGGCCAGCGGGCCGGAGCACGATCTCGTGCTCGTAATGACGACGACGCTGCAGACGGGAGTACTCCCCTTGCCCGGCTGACGCTACCGGCCCCACCTATGCGTCGCCTCCGAGTCGCCGATCAGCCCGGGAACGGCGATCGGCCCCGGCGCAGAGCGCACGGGGCCGATCGTCCTGTTCGGAAGGAGACTACTTCGCCGATGCCTCGACGGGCTCGGCGGCCTTCTTCGCGGGAGCCTTCTTCGCAGCGGGCTTCTTGGCGGCCGGCTTCTCGGCAGCCTCGGCCGACGCTGCCGACGCGGTCTTCGCCGCCGGCTTCTTCACGGCGGGCTCGGCCTTGGCTGCCGGAGCGGCGTCAGCGGCCGGGGCGGCCGGCGCTGCCGGACGCGGACGCGCGGCGAACTCCTCGAAGACGTAGCGCGGGTTCTGCACCGTCTCGAGGTTCACCAGGTCGCGACCCAGCCACAGGTTGTTCCACCAGCCCCAGATGACGCGGAACTTGCGCTCCCACGTCGGCATCGCGAGGCCGTGGTAGCCACGGTGCGCGACCCAGGCGACGAAACCCTTGAGGGCGATCTTTCCGGACTGGAAGACACCGTTGTACAGACCGAGGCCGGCGACCGCACCGAGGTTCTTGTGGAGGTAGTCCTTCGGGGCCTCACCGCGGAGCACCGCGACGAGGTTCTTCGCGAGGAGCTTCGCCTGGCGAACCGCGTGCTGGGCGTTCGGCACGCAGAAGCCGCCGACGCCACCACCCGACAGGTCGGGGACGGCGGACACGTCACCGGCGGCCCAGGCGCCCTCGACGAACGCCTCGGGGGTGCCGACGCGCAGGTCGGCACGGGTCTGGATGCGACCGCGCTCCTCGACGGGGAGGTCGCCGCCGCGCACCACGGTCGGGTTGGCCATGACGCCGGCCGTCCACACGATCACGTCGGTCGGGATGACCTCGCCGGTGGAGAGCTCGACGTTGCCGTCGACCGCGCTCGTGAGCTGCGTGTCGAGGTGCACGTTGGCGCCGCGCTTGGCGAGGTCCTTGAGCACCCACTCGCTGGTCTGGAGCGAGACCTCGGGCATGATGCGCCCCATCGCCTCGATGAGGTGGAAGTGCGTGTCGTCGAAGCTGAGCTGCGGGTACTTGCCCACCAGCGAGGAGGCCAGCGAACGCAGCTCGGCGAACACCTCGATGCCGGCGAAGCCACCGCCGACGACGACGACGGTCAGCAGACGGTCGCGCTCGGGACCGGCGGGGAGGGAGGCGGCCTTGTCGAAGTTCGACATGACCTTGTCGCGGATGGCGACGGCCTCTTCGATCGTCTTGAGCCCGATCGCGTTGTCGGCGATGCCGGGGATCGGGAAGGTGCGCGAGACGGCACCCGCGGTGACCACGATCTGGTCGTACGCGAACTCGTACGGCTCGCCCACGGGCGGCGTGATCGTCGCGACCTTCTGCGCGTGGTTGATGTTCGTCACCTTGGCGGTGAGCACGTTGGTGCGCTTGAGGTGGCGACGGTGCGCCACGACAGAGTGCCGGGCCTCGATGGAGCCGGCGGCGACCTCGGGGAGGAACGGCTGGTACGTCATGTACGGCAGCGGGTCGACCATGGTCACGTCGGCTTCACCCTTGCGCAGATGCTTCTCGAGCTTCCACGCGGTGTAGAAACCCGCGTACCCTCCGCCGACGATCAGGATCTTGGGCACAGTGCTGTTCTGAGGCACAGAAGAACTACTCCTCGGAGTCGGGGGTTTGGCGTACGGGAACGCGCGCCGATCGGATGCGCCGGGCAGCTGCGGTGACGCCAAGCGCTATCAGGATACCAGGGACGGTGAGCGCAATGAGCGGCAGGGTACCGTAGCGCAATGAATCGGCGCTGGGAAGCAACGGTGAACCGGCCTCGGTGGGCGCGTCGGCCGCGGGAAGAGGCGGCACGGCCACCGGCGTAATGGACGGTTCGGGCTGCGGTTCCGTCTCGGCACGGCGGAAGACCCTGATCCACTCCGCGAGGTCGCCCATCGGGTTCTCGGTCACCGGAGCGATGTCCGCGGAGATCGCCGCCTCCGCGTCCACGAGGCCGTAGCCGTAGAGCGGATCCTGCGGCTTGATCGCATCCGGGACCGGGATCGCGGTCTTGATGATCCGGTTGATGACGTCGATCGCCTTGATGTCGGGATGCGCCGAGCGGATCAGCGCCGCGACTCCCGCGACGATGGGGGCCGCACCGCTGGTGCCGCGCCACCTCGCGATCTCGCCGTCGGCGGACACTCCGAGCAGTCCCTCGCTGGGGGCGGAGACGCCGATCGTGATCCCCTGCGTCGACGCCTCGACGCTCGCCGTCCCGGTCTGGTCCACGCCGCCGACCGTGAGAACACCCGGGATCGTGGCGGGAGCGCCGATGATGCTGGTCCCGCTCCCCCGGTTCCCCGCCGCGACGACCACGACCACGTCGTGTTCGAACGCATACAGGAACGCGTCGTCCCAGCTCTCGTCCCAGTCGAGGGTGTTCGTCGTGAACGAGAGGTTGATGATGTCGGCGCCGTTGTCGACGGCCCACCGCATCCCCTTCGCCACCTGCTCGGCGAACGGCACGGCGGCGGCCGCCCCGAAGCCCACCGAGATCGACAGCAGATCGGCCTCCGGGGCCACGCCGATCATGCCGGTGCCGTCGGGTGCGCCGCGTCCCGCCGCGAGCGAGGCCACCCAGGAGCCGTGGTTGCCGTCGACCGCGCCGAGGGGTGTGCGCCCGTCGGGTGTTCCGGCGCCCGACACGTCGGTGCCGCCCACGACCGCGTCCCCGAACACCGCGGGCACCTTGCCGATGCCGGTGTCGATCACGGCGATCGTCACGCCCTTGCCGCGGGTCGTCTGCCAGGCCTCGCGGATGCGCGCGCCGTCGAGCCAGTACTCCGAGGCGCGCGTCGGATCCGCCGGGTCGTCCGGGATCGGCGGCGGCGTCGCGGTGGCGCCGATGAGCAGGACGGAGGCCGCGACCACCACGATGGCGGCAGCGCTGCGCAGCGTCCGACGGGAGCTCATGCCGGGAGCGCCGCCTCTTCGCGCTGTGCGGCACCCGGGTCTTCGCAACGGCAGACCGTCGGCGACCACGACGACCGCGCGAGAGCCGCGTCGCCGATGGGGTTCACGCCGGGTCCGGCCGCGAGGGCGTGACCGGCGAGGGCGTGCAGGCACTTCACGCGCGTCGGCATGCCGCCCGCGGAGATGCCGTCGATCTCGGAGACCTCCCCGAACTGCGCCCGGTCGGCGAGGTACGCCTCGTGCGCCGCGAGGTAGGCCGCAGCCACACCCTCATCGTCGACGAGGAGAGCGGCGAGCTCGGGCATCACCTGCGTGGCCTCGAGCGTCGACATGGCCGCCGTGGCCGCCGGGTGGGTCAGATAGTAGAACGTCGGGAACGGCGTGCCGTCCGGCAGACGGGGCGTCGTCGCGACCACGGTCGGGTTGCCGCAGGCGCAGCGGGCCGCGATGCCCACCACACCCCGGGCGGGACGGCCGAGCTGGGCCGATACGACGGCGAGTTCGGCGGGAGTCGGAGCAGGGAACGGCGGCGTGGTCACCACACCAGCGTAGGGGAGGCTGCCGAGAGGATGCTCGGAGCGGCCGCTCAGCGAGCGACCGTCGCCGTATCGCTGAGCCCGGTCGAGACGAGGGTGCGCAGCAGCTGGGGCATCCAGTCCGCCGGCCTCTCCTCGAGGGTGTCGCTCACCGGCTTCTGCTCCCGCGGGAGGGCTGCGGGGTCGAGGTCGTTGTCGATCAGGAACACGACCTCCCCCGGCTTGACGTAGTAGAGACGCTCACGCGCCTGCGTCGTGATGTACGCGGGGTCGTTCCATCGATCGCGCTCGGCCGCGAGGGCCGCGATCTCGTCCTCGCTGACCTGCACCGAGTGCTCCAGGGCCGCGATCTTCTGGCGCTGGTCGATGAAGGTGCCGAGCGTCGGCACGAGCACCCACGCGCCCAGGACCACCAGCGAGAGCATGATGACGGAGAACGCGGACAGGCGGATGCCGGAGGCCCACTCGCGCACGTCGACCCTCGGGGCCTCGCCGCGGGTCGTCCTGTTCGACGACTTCCCCGGGGGCTTCTTCGTCGGCGGCGCGTTGCGGCCCGCCTTCGCGGTCGACGCCGGAGACGACGAAGGAGGAGCCGGTCGTCGTGCCACGGCCCCTCCTTCGTCGTGCCGCTTCAGCGGCGATCCTCACCGCCGTGCGGGCGGCTTCTTCGTTGTCTCAGCTGCGCTCAGGCCTGGTACCGCGGGAACGCGGAACGACCGGCGAAGACCGCGGCGTCGCCGAGCTCCTCCTCGATGCGCAGGAGCTGGTTGTACTTCGCGACGCGCTCGCTGCGAGCAGGCGCACCCGCCTTGATCTGACCCGCGTTGGTCGCGACGACCAGGTCGGCGATCGTGGTGTCCTCGGTCTCACCGGAGCGGTGCGACAGCATCGCGGTGTAGCCGGAGCGCTGCGCGAGGCTGACGGCGTCGAACGTCTCGGTGAGCGTTCCGATCTGGTTGACCTTGACGAGCAGCGAGTTGGCGACGCCGCGCTTGATGCCGTCGGCGAGGCGCTGCGGGTTGGTCACGAACAGGTCGTCGCCGACCAGCTGCACCTTGGCGCCGAGGGCGTCGGTGAGGTGCTTCCAGTTGTCCCAGTCGTCCTCGGCGAGAGCGTCCTCGATCGTGACGATCGGGAAGTCGTTGACCAGCCCGACGTAGTACTCGGTGAGCGCGGCGGCGTCCCAGTCCTTGTTGTCGAGGCGGTAGACGCCGTCCTTGAAGAACTCGGTCGCGGCGACGTCGAGGCCCAGGGCGATGTCGGTGCCGGGCGTGAAGCCCGCCTTCTCGATCGCCTTGACCAGGAAGTCCAGGCCCTCGCGGTTGCTGGGCAGGTCGGGGGCGAAGCCGCCCTCGTCGCCGAGGCCGGTCGCGTAGCCGGCGGCCTTCAGCTCGGCGCGCAGCACGTGGTAGGTCTCGACGCCCCAGCGCAGGGCCTCGGAGTAGGTCTCCGCACCGATCGGCGCGAGGAAGAACTCCTGCATGTCGATGCCGTTGTCGGCGTGCTCGCCGCCGTTGATGACGTTGAACAGCGGAACGGGCAGCACGTGCGCGTTCGGGCCACCCAGGTAGCGGAACAGCGGGAGGTCGGCCGAGTCGGCGGCGGCCTTGGCCACTGCGAGGCTCACGCCGAGGATGGCGTTGGCGCCGACGCGCTTCTTGTTCTCGGTGCCGTCGACCTCGGTCAGGATCTCGTCGACGATGCGCTGCTCGCTCGCCTCGACGCCCTCGATCGCCGGTCCGAGCTCGTCGATGATGGCCTCGACGGCCTTGAGGACGCCCTTGCCGCCGTAACGGCTCTTGTCTCCGTCGCGGAGCTCGTACGCCTCGAACGCGCCCGTGGATGCGCCGGACGGGACGGCCGCCCGCTGCACGATGCCGTCGTCGAGGAGCACCTCCACCTCGACGGTCGGGTTTCCGCGCGAGTCGAGAATCTCGCGTGCGCCTACAGCCTCGATCAGTGCCACTGATGTGCTCCTTGCTCAGGGGGAAAACGTGGTGTGGAGCGTCGTCGATCCGCGCCCAGTCTAGCCCGGCCGTCCGACGGACTCAGGGACTCGCCCGGCCCGGGTCGGCGACCGCCCGAGGTCAGACGACGACGGCGATCGCGAAGCCGTCCCAGCCCTTCACGCCCACGGTCTGCAGCGCCGTGGCGTCGAAGCGCGGGTCCTCCCCCAGCATCCGGAGCCCCTCGCGCGTGCCGACCACCTTGGGGTCGGTGGTGTCGTCCCGGACGATCTCGCCCTCGCGCCCGATGTTGTCGAGCACGATCACGGTGCCGGGGTGACCGAGCTTCGCCGCCCAGTCGAGGTAGATCGTGTTCGACTCCTTGTCGGCGTCGATGAAGACCAGGTCGAAACCGGCGACCAGGGTCGGCAGGACGTCGGCGCCCCGGCCCACGCGGATGTCCACGCGATCGCCGACGCCCGCACGGTCGATGCTGGCCCGGGCGACGGCCGCGTTGTCCGACTCCGCCTCGATCGTCACGACGCGCCCCTCCGGCCCGACCGCGCGGGCGAGCCAGATCGTGGAGTAGCCGCCGAGGGTGCCGATCTCCAGCACCCGGCGGGCGCCGCTGATGCGGACGAGGAGATCCAGCAGCTTGCCGGCGACGGGCGCGACCTCGATCTCCGGCAAGCCCGCGGCCCGTTGGGCGGTCAGCGCCGCTTCCAGATCGGCGTCGGGCCCGACGAGGAGGTCGGCGAGGAAGGAATCGGTCTGCGACCAGGCGTCGGGGGTGGAGTCCATGCGTTCAGCCAACCCCCGCCGCCCCGGTGCGTCAAGGGCGTGGGGCTGAGAGCAGCCGACCCGGTGCGTCGGCGAGCTCGGGCTGCTTCCGGAACTGACCCGTGACCACGAGCACGATGACGACCACCGCGATGACGATCCACGTCGCGACCCCGAGCGGGCCGGCGAGCGCCATGTCGGGCTGCGTGGCGGCGAACAGGAGGATCACGCCTCCCGCCGCGTTCAGCGACCCGTGCGCGATGACGGCCGGCCAGACCGATGCCGAGCGCAGGCGCAGCCAGCCGAACAGGATGCCCCAGGCGACGCAACCGCCGATCATGAGCAGCACCCCGGTGACGTCGGTGCGCCCGAAGTTGTAGCCCAGCAGGATGATCGGACTGTGCCACACGCCCCAGATCACGCCGCTGAGGATGAGCGCCGGCCAGGTGCCGAGCGGACGGAGAGCAGGCAGCAGCCAGCCGCGCCAGCCGAGCTCCTCGCCGAACGCGAAGATGCTGTTGAACAGGGCTCCGACGGGGACCATCGCGAGCTGCGCCATCACCACGACCTCGACCGGCGGGAGCGGCGTCCCGGCCGGGAGGCTGTTCTGGAGCTGGGCCGCCAACGCCGCGAAGGTCAGGTCGAGCTGCACGAAGCCGAGCGCGGCGGACAGCAGGATCCCGAGCCCCACCAGCAGCGGCGGAACCAGCCACCCCGCGACCATGAGCCAGATCACGCGCGCGGCGGGGCGCAGCGGCCACAGCCCGAGGAAGCGGGCGCGCTGCCCACGGGCCGGAACGCCCATCACGAACATGACGACGAGCGTCGCGAGGGCGGGTGTGAACATCATGACCGGCAGCAGCACGACCGTGAGCGGCTCGGCCAGTCCGTCACCGAGCCACAGCGGCAGGGCCACCAGCCACGCCAGGGCGCAGGCGGTCAGGACGAAGACGACGACGGCGGGCCAGGGCACGCGCCGATCGTGAAGAGTCCGGTCGTTCATGAGGCTCCCTTTCCGAGGTGGCCGGGCGCGGTGCCCGGTGATTCCGAGCGGTCGACGTACGCCTGCAGCAGCGCCGCCGCGTCCTCGGCGCCGTCGATCGTGACGAGGAACATCCGCCCGTCGCGGCGTGTGACCTCGATCGCCGACCCGCGACGCAGGACGATCCCCTGCCGCCCGTCGACGGCGACGCGCCACCCCCAGCCCCCGAACTCGCCGAACGGGGAGATCTCGACCGCTCGAGCGGAGGCGACCTCGTCCAGCGGGATGCGGACGCGGGGCCATCCGAGCAGCGCCTGGGCGGCGAAGCCCTCGGGCGTCACCCGTACGCGGAACGAGATGGTGGCAGCCAGGGCGAAGGCCACGACCACCACGACGAGCGCGACGATCACGCCTCCCTCGACGCCGGTGAGGAGCATGTAGCCGGCGAGCGCGACGAGACCCAGCAGCACGACGGTGAGGAAGACGAGCGGGCCCCGCGGCATCGACGCGGTCGCCACCCACACGACGCGCTCCCCTTGGGCGATGTCCACACGGTGGCGGGGCTCGAGCGTGCGGCCCTGCTCCGGGCGGACCCGAGGCTGCACGATCCAGGCGAGGGCGCCCACCACGACGAGTGCGGCGAAGGCGAGCGCTATGACAGCCCCGATGCCGGGAGCATCGGCCGGGTCGGCCGGGTCGCGCTGGATGACGAGCGAGCCGAGGTTCGTGACCGCGGCGAAGGCCGCCATGCCGGCGGCGAGCGCGCCCATCAGTCGCGCGGCGCCGCCCCAGTGCGCACCGACGGAGGCGAGCGTCACGACCGCCATCAGGATGGGGAGCGCGAGACCGATACCGAGGAGGAGCCAGAGATACAGGGACGGCGGACCGAACCCGTCGGCGCCGTCGACGCCCCAGTGCGTGACCACCTGCGACGGCAACGTCGGCAGCCAGGACAGGAGCACCCCGACCGCGATCGCCGTGATCACGATCGGCACGATGACCGCCACGATGAGGAAGGTCAGCCGGGCGCGTCGCAGGAGCGTGGGCGGCGTGCGGGTGAGGTCGTGGGTCATGCGACGCGTCCTTCCCTCTGCGCGACGGCGGCGAGCGCTGCCGCTGCCGTCTGCGCCTCGTCGACCGTGACGACGAATCGCCGTCCGCCGACGCGCGTCACCTCGACGGCTTCGCCGCGGCGCAGCACCACGCCGTACCGGCCGTCGAGTCCGTAGCGCAGCCCCCAGCCCCCGAACTCGGCGAAGGGATCGACCTGGATCGCACGCACCGAGGCCACGTCCGCGGCGGGGATCTCGATCCTCGGCCAACCCGCCAGCGAGCGCACGAGCAGTCCGGCGGGGCCGATGCGCACCCGGAACGCGAAGGTGGTGGCCAGCGCGGCGATCAGGATCGCGCAGGCGGCCAGCATGATGATCGCGGTCATCAGTCCGCCCGCTCCGGTCGCGATCATGATGGCCGCGAGCGAGCACGCCAGCAGCGCGGTGCCGCCGAGCACCGCCAGACCGCTGCCGGCGATCGCCGCGGTGCCGATCCAGACCAGGCGCTCGCTGGCGGAGGTCTGGAGCGGGGTCGCGGAGTCCTCCGTGCGACTCGACTCGGGCAGCGGCGTCGCCGGCTGCAGGAACCATCCGATCGCGATACCGGCCGCCATGAGCACGAACCCGATGAGCACCTCGATGCCGATGTCGGGGGTGTCCGCGGCATCGGCGAGCCCCCGCTGCGAGCCGACCCCGACAAGCGTGATGAGCGCGATGAGGGCGACCGTGCCGAGGTTCATCGCACCGAGGAACCTCGCCGTGATCGACCACTGCGGGCGCTCCGCCTCCGCGGAGGGAACCGGCTGCCCGTTCTGCGGGAGACGATGCGCGAACCACGCGAGCAGCGCGAAAGCGATCACCATCGCCGCGATGCCGCCCAGCACCACGAGATACGTCCACCCCGGCCCGAAGCCGTCGACGCCGTCCTCCCCCCAGTGGATCGCCGCCGGTTCCGGGATCTCGGGAAGCCAGAACGCGACGATGACCGCCGAGACGGCGAGGACGGTGAGGGGAAGGATCACCCCGACCCACAGGAACGCGGTACGGGCACGACGGACGTCGGCGGTCATACGGTGATCTCCTTCACGAGAGCGGCGAGAGTGGCCGGCGTGACCCCGAGAGCGGCAGCGCGGGTCACCAGATCACGGAGGTCGTGGGTCAGCTCGGCGAGCGGCCCCACGGAGGCGGAGACGACGGCGCCGCGGCCGCGTCTCAGATCGATCAGTCCCTCGGCGCGCAGCTGCTGATAGGCGTGCAGCACCGTGTGCAGATTGATCTCCAGCGTCTCGGCCACCTCGCGCGCGGACGGCAGACGATCGCCGGGCGCCAGGCTCCCGGCGACGATGTCGGCGCGCACGGACGCGGCGACCTGCTCGTAGAGCGGCACCCCGCTCGCCATGTCGACCCTGATCAGCATCGGACCTCCGGTTGTTGCACTAATTCTAAAGAAACTAGAACAACTGTGGCAACCCCACAGACGTCTTTGTCGCTCTCGTAGGCCTCCTCCACACTGACCTCATGCGCATCACTCCCCGCCGTCTCGCGATCGGCATGAGCCTGTGGATCCCGAACCTCTTCAGCGGCATCCGCATCCGCCGCTTCAGCGAGGACTGGACGCACGCCACCGTCGAGCTGCACGTCAACGTCTTCACCCGCAACTACGTCAAGACCGCGTTCGGCGGATCGATGTCGGCGATGACCGATCCGTACTTCTTCATGCTGGTCATGCACCAGCTCGGACGCGACCACGTGGTGTGGGACACCCGCGGCGAGATCGAGTTCCTCAAGCCGGGGCGCGGGGTGCTGACCGCGGAGTTCGAGGTCTCGAAGGAGAAGGCCGAGGAGATCAGAGAGCGCGCACGCGGCGGAGCGAAGGTGCTCGAGTGGTTCGAGACGGTGATCACCGACCGCGAAGGCGACGTCGTCGCGAAGGTGCGACGCGAGGTCTACATCCGGGAGAAGAAGCGCGTCACGGCTTCACGCGGCTGACCGCGGCGTGGAGGCGCCGGCGGGTCGGCCGTCAGAACGTGCCGCCCGGGTAGACGCCCTCCGGCAGGGTGAAGCACACCGAACCCGAAGCGATGCGGATCGTGTGCGGCTCTCCCTCACTGAGAACGTAGTTCTCCGTGGAACCGGGCAACGTCAGCTGCACGCTGTAGGTTTCGGTGACATCCACCCACGATTCGACAGTGAACCGGCCCGCATCCTTCACGTCCGATTCCAGCTGCTTCACCACCGCGGTCGCATCGGCCTCCGGAAGGAGCACCACGGTCGTCGACCCCTTCCACCGGTGCTGCTCCTCGTCACAGGAGAACAGCGTCCCCTCCGGCTTCTGATCGATGCTGGCGACGACGTCATCGGGAATCAACGACGCGATCTCCAACTCCGTCGCCTGCACCTGCGCCTTGGCCTCTTCCAGCGTCACGTTGCCCTCCTCATTCGACTCCTCGGCGGCGGGTGCGCACCCCGACAGTGCGACGACACAGCCCAGCGCGACGGCGATGAGACCCCACCGTGTCTTCATCTTCCGATCACCAGGTTCAGCATCTCGTTCAGCGCCTTGTCGTTCGCCGTGGCGGTCGTGGCGATCAGGTTGTGATTGTCCATCAGCACCCCGATGTCATCGAGCGGCACGTAGACCGCGGGGTACCCGCTGGATGGCACGGAGGCCGAGTCTGCCAGTTGGTCGTCATGTGGTCCTTCGTAGTATTCGCCGTGTTCGAAAGCGGGGTGCTCCCGCGGGTTGTTCCCGCCCCAGACGAGCCCGAGCCCCTGTCCGGACTGCAGGATGTCGTTGTAGGACAGATCGGTGTACGACGTGTCCCGCGAGGGCTTCCACGCTTCGAGCATTCCCGCCCCGGAGAGCGAGATCACCTTGTCATAGTGTGCCCCGGCGACCTCGGAACTCGTGACGTTCGCGAGCCCCCAGCTGTGCCCGAAGGCGTCGTGCTCCGCGGTCCCCAGGAGCGGATCCGCGCGCATCCCCGCTTGGAACCGCGCGAGCTGCTGCCCCGCCGCGAGCGCACGATCCGGATCGTTCGCCTCGCCGATGCGGAACATGTCGATGCCGCCGACGTCCGGGTTCTCACCCGGGAAGGGCCCGTCCTTGTAGACGAATGCGACCGTACCGGGCACCTGGTCCGCGAGGTATCCGGCGATCTGCTGAGCGCCGCCCGTGTAGAAGTCCCCGAGACTCGTGAAGGTCCCCGGCACGTACGTGATCACCTTCTCCGTCTCGGGCGAGGGAGTTCCGATCATCTCGATGATCCGTGAGGAATCACGATCGTAGAGGTAGAGCTGAACGGGGTCGTCGTCGCTCATCACCTGTCTCAGGTAGGCGATCTCGCTGCGCAGGAAGGCCGCGCGCTCGTCCGAGATCCCTTCGACGGCGAGATCCGCCTCGGCCTCCGCGATCCAGCCGGGCGCGTTGAGGCGGTTGGCGGCCACGCGGACGAGCGCGGGAATCCCGTCCATCGCGCCCACGATCTCCGGATGCGCGTTGATCACCTCGTCCTGCAGTTCCGGCCGGGACAGCCACCGGCGCAGCACCTCCTCCGGCGTGTCGGCGGAGAGGAGAGCGTCGAGGAAGTCCCTCGCCTCGAGGGTCACCGGCACGCTCTCCGACGGGACCAGTGCCCGCACGGCGGCGTCGTACGCCTCTTCCCAGGCCCCGAAGTGCCGTTCGTACTCGAGCCAGAGCTCGTTCAGCTCCTCCTCCGCTCGATCCCGCGCACCGATCTGCTCCGTCGCCTCGTCCTGCGCCTTCTCCAGGGCGACGGGGTCGTCGAGCCTCGACGCCGCCAGCGCACCGCGCCCGGCGCTGTCCGCGGCCCTCCCCAGTGTCTCGAACCGGGTGTGCGCGCTCTCGATCTCCTCGATCAGCGCGTTCGCCTTCTGCGCATGCGCGTCGTGCGCCTGCGCGTACGCCGACAGTGCCTCGCCCAGTGTCTGAGCGAGGGCGACGTCCGGGCCGATCACCGACAGGATCGCCACAGCGTCCTTGCGGGCGCCGGACACGGCCTTCCCCACTCCGGCGCATCCCGAGGTCCGCGCCGCCGCCCCGCGGAGCGCGGTGAGGTGTTCAGCGACGACCTCGAACTGATCCACCCAGCGCGACATCGTCCCCACGTCACCGGTGATCCTCTCCAACGGGTATCCGCGATTCGGAGAAGCAAGGCTCACGGCTGCTCCTTGCCCGTGAGTTCGACATCGAGGTCGGAGTACCGATCCGTGATGTTGGTCAGCGTCGTCCTCAGTGCGGCGCTCGCCTCCTGGTGCGCACGCGTGGCCTCGCGGAGCGCCTCGACCTGCCTGCCGACCGCTGCCTTCAGCGTGTAGCGACCGAGGGGAGCATCGACTCCGACATCACCGCCGACGAGATTCGATGCATCCGTCTGCAGGACGAACGCGGCATCGGCGAGGTCGTACGCCGACGACTGCAACTCGTCGTAGAACACCTGCACTTCTGACATGAAGACACCCCCCGGTATCCATCTGGACCGCGTGCGCTCGCGATGTCACCGCTCGGGCCCCAGACGTGGAACCCAGCATATGCGAGCCCCCGCGGATCGCGGATCGTGACATCGCCGTCCCGGCCACCCGCCGTTCACCGCTGCGTGCCACCATGACGGGATGCCCCTCGCCCGCCGCCTGACGCTCGGAGACGCCGTCGCCATTGGCCTCGGCTCGATGATCGGCGCCGGCGTGTTCGCGGTGTGGGCACCGGCGATCGGCGTCGCCGGGAGCGGCATCCTGATCGCGCTCGGGATCGCCGCGGTCGTGGCGTACTGCAACGCGACCTCCTCCGCACAGCTCGCCGCCGCGCATCCCGTCGCGGGCGGGACATACGCCTACGCCCGCGCGGAGATCGGGCCGTGGTGGGGCTTCATCGCCGGATGGAGCTTCGTGATCGGCAAGATCGCCAGCTGCGCCGCCATGGCGATGACCTTCGCCGCCTACGCCGCGCCCGAGGGCTGGCAGGTCCCCGTCGCCGTGGTGGCCGTCGCCGGGCTCGCCGTCGTCAACTGCTTCGGCGTGACCCGCACGGCACTGCTCACGCGCGTTCTGGTCGTGTGCTCCCTGCTCGGGCTCGCCGTCGCGGTCGGGGTCGGTTTCGGCGGCGTCGCGGTCGCCACGCCGGCGCCGCTCCCCGACCCCACGGCGTACGGCGTGCTGCAGGGAGCCGGGCTGCTGTTCTTCGCGTTCGCCGGCTACGCGCGCATCGCGACCATGGGCGAGGAGGTGGTCGATCCCGCGCGCACCATCCCCCGCGCGATCGTCCTCGCCCTCGGCGGGGCCGTCGTGGTCTATGTGCTGGTCGCGCTCGCCGTGGTCCTCGTCCTCGGCGCCGACGTCATCGGCTCGACCGCACCGCTCGTGGACCTGCTCGTCGCCGCAGGAGCGCCGGAGCTCGCACCGATCGTCCGCGTGGCCGCGGCGATGGCCGCACTGGGCGCGCTGCTGGCACTGCTGACCGGAATCGGGCGCACGACCCTGGCCATGGCGAGGGAGAGCGACGTGCCGCGCTTCCTGGCGAAGATCGACGAACGCCACCGGGTGCCGCAGCGCGCGGAGATCGCGATCGCCGTGATCGTGATCGCCGTCGTGCTCGTCGCCGATCTCCGGCAGGCGATCGGCTTCTCGTCGTTCGGCGTGCTGCTGTACTACCTGATCGCGAACGCGGCCGCGTTCCGCCAGACCGGATCCGTCCGCCGCTATCCCCGCGCCCTGCAGGTGCTCGGCGCTCTCGGCTGCCTGGTCCTGGTGAACACGCTCCCGGTGCTGGCGTCGATCCTCGGGACCGCCGTCGTCGTGCTCGGCATCGCGTACCGGATGCTGCGGCTCCGGCTCGCACGGGCCTGACGTCAGCGGCTCGACTCGGAACGGTAGGCGCGCGGTGCGATCCCGAGCACGGACCGGAAGTCGCGCGTCAGATGGGCATGATCCGCATATCCGAGCTCGGCCGCGATCGACGCCAGATCGACGTCCGGTTCCTCCCGAACGCGCTGCGCGGCCTCCTGCAGCCGTCGACGACGGATCATCGCCGCGGGCGAGAGACCGACGTGGCGGTGCGTCATCCGCTGAAGCGTCCGCACCGAGACGGCCAGACGTGTGGCGGCCTCCTCCGGAGTGAGCGCCGCTTCCTCCCCCATCAGCACCTCCATCAGCGCGTTGGCCTGGTGCGCCGAGTCGCCCACGGGGCCCACCCGCTCCCCGAGCCCGTCGGCGAAGACCTCGACCGCACGCTCGCGATGGCCCTCGCCGGACGTCATCGCCGCGACCACGGCCTCGCGCAGCGCGGAGGCCTCCGGCGACTCGATCACCCGCTCCCCGTCGACCACCGCCACGGGATCGTCGATCAGCGCGGCGACCGCGGCGGGGCGCAGGAGCGCGCCGACGGCCCAGCCGCGCCCGTGCAGATCGCGGTGGGAGGCACGCGTCGTCGCGCCGGACAGCGTGACCGATCCTGCGTCGACGACGAGGTTGAGCGCGGGGTACGACACGATCTCCTGGCGCGAGGAGCGCCCGGGCTCGATGTCCCACTCCGGGATCCAGAACCAGGCGACCAGGTCGGCCACCGCGGCCGGGGCGGGCAGCCGATGGAACTGCGGCAGGCGCGAGGGATAGAGCACGCCGCGGGTCGGGTTCACCATGCGCTCAGCGTAGGCCTCGAGGCCGACAGCGGAGGTTGTCGCGGATCTTCAAGTCACCGGTTCCTCGCCCGACATACCGTGGCCACATGAGCGAAGACACGTCCACGGACGACATCCGCACCACCGGCGCGACCGGCACGTACACGACAGCGGGACGGCCGAACGGCGCGACCTCCCTGACCCCCTTCCTGGCCATCCCCCACGCGAAGCAGGCGATCGAGTTCTACCGCGACGTCTTCGGTGCGCGGGTCGTCGACGTGACCGAGTTCGAGGGCCTCGTCGCGCACGCCGACCTCGACTTCGGGGTGGGACTCCTGCAACTCGGTGAGCCCAACCCCGAGTACCACCTCGTGCCCGCGCCCGACGGCGAGGACGACTGCTACTCCCTGGGGCTCTACGTCTCCGACGTCGACGCCGTCGTGGAGAAGGCCGTCGCGGCCGGGGCGACGGTGCGGGAAGCCCCCGCACCGTTCGTCTCGGGGGACCGCTTCGCCAGCATCCGCGACCCGTTCGGGGTGCGCTGGTCGGTGATGACCCGCGTCGAGGACATCTCCGAGGAGGAGAGCAGCCGTCGGGTCGCGGAGTGGGCGGCGTCGTTCAGCGCGGCACCGGAGGACGGCGCGAGCTGAGCGCCCTCTCCGCCGCACGACTGACGGCGGGGAGCAGGGCCTCGGCCGTACGCCGATAGCCCAGGGCGCTCGGATGGAAGCGGTCGAGGCTGAACATCGCCTCCGGCTCGTCGAAGAACATCGGCCCCACCGCGCGGCGCAGATCGACCGGCTCCGCGCCCGCCCGTCGCGCTGTCTCGTCCTGGATCTCGGCGAGACGGCGCGACAGGCTCGACGCGATCCGCCGGAGGGGCTGCGGCACCGCGCGCAGCGCACCGAGGTCGGGGCAGGTGCCCACGACGACCTCGGCACCCGTCCCCCGCAGTCGGCGGATCGTCTCGTGCAGGTGCTGCGCCGACAGGGCGACGGGGAGGCGGTGGGTGACGTCGTTGCCGCCCACGACGATCACGGCCACGTGCGGGTGGTACTCCGCGGGCAGCGCGTCGAGCTGGTCCGGCAGGTCCGGCGACTCCGAGCCGACGACCGCAGCCGTACGCAGCCGGACCGGACGGTGCATCCGGCGCGCGGTCGCCTTCGCCAGACGCCCGCCCAGCGTCTCCTTGCGATGTTCCGCTCCGAGACCGGCGGCGATCGAGTCTCCGAGCACGAGCAGTTCGAGCGGCTCCCCGTCGAGAGCACCGCGCCAGACGCGATCCGCGTCGAGGGACTCCTCCCCCAGCGGCTTGCCGATGCGCTTCCGCGCGAGAGCGGCCTGCTGCGCGAGTACGAGACGGACGCCCCCGAGCGCCGCGGCGACGGTCAGCGCCACGAGGATCGGTCGCACGACCACCGGGATGCGAACGCGAGTCACGCCCCGATTCCACCGCGTCGCCGTGAACGCGGCGTGAACGGATCCGAGCCGCGTCAGGAGAGCGGCTTGAGCTCCAGCTCGCCGGTGCCCGCGGACACGGTCGCGAAGGCGGTGTACCCGTCGGCTGCCGAACGCTCCAGCAGCGCCTTGACGTTCTTCGTCCGGCGCTCGAGCCGCACGCGCGCGCCCTCCGCGATGAGCGCGGCCTTGTGGCGGACGAGATCGGCGACCGGCACGTCGGCATCGTGGATGAGCACGACCGCCTGCGCCTCGGCGTCGGCATCCTCGGCGATCAGATCGACGAGACGCTCGAACCCGAGCGAGAACCCGACGGCCGGGACCTGCTGTCCGAGGAACCGGCCGATCATGCCGTCGTAGCGTCCGCCGCCGCCGAGCGAGTAGCCGACGGAGGGGTGCGCGAGCTCGAAGATCGTGCCGGTGTAGTAGCCCATGCCGCGCACGAGGAACGGGTCGAAGACGAGCGGGATGTCGGACTGGCCGCGCCCCGCGGCGACCGCCTCGCCGATGCCGACCAGGTGCTCGACCAGCTCGGCGGGCGCCCCCTCGGGCAGCGCCTTGCGGATCTGCCGCTCGCCGAACGGGTTGTACTCCAGGGTCTGCGGGCGGCGCAGGAAGGCGTCGAACGCATCGGCGGCCGCGGTCGACGCACTGCGCTCGCGCAGCTCGGTCGCGACGCCCTCCGGGCCGATCTTGTCGAGCTTGTCGATCGTGATGAGCACGCCCGGGCGCTCCTCGGCCGTGAAGCCGAAGCTGTCCAGCATCCAGTCGAGCACGCGCCGGTCGTTGATGCGCACGGTCGCGCCCTCGAGTCCGAGCGCGTCGACGGCGTCGAGCGATGCGACCATCAGCTCGGCCTCGGCGCGCGCGGAGTCGTCGCCCATGATGTCGATGTCGCACTGGACGAACTGGCGGTAGCGCCCCTTCTGCGGACGCTCGGCACGCCAGACCGGACCGATCTGGATCGAGCGGAACACGGTCGGGAGCTGCCCGCGGTTGCTCGCGTAGAAGCGTGCGAGCGGCACGGTGAGGTCGTAGCGGAGGCCGAGGTCGGAGAGCGTAGCCGGGTCGTCGGCCGCAGCGCGGATCGCGTCGGCGTCGAGGCCGCGGCGCAGGATGTTGTACGAGAGCTTCTCGTTGTCGCCGCCGATGCCGGCATGCAGGCGGTCGTAGTCCTCGACGACCGGCGTCTCGATCTCGTCGAATCCGTGCGCGAGGTATCGATCGCGGATGACGGAGAGCACGCGCTCACGGCGGGCCTTGTCGGCGGGGAGGATGTCGCGCATGCCGCGCGGCGGGTTCACAGTAGCCACGGCTCCATCTTCCCAGGTCTGTCGACGCCGTCGTGCCGGGATCAGGATGCCGCTTCGGCGGCCCGCACGTCGTCTTCCAGCACGCGCAGCCGCTCGCGCAGCGCCCGCTCGGCGTCCCATCCCTCGGCGCGCGCCGTGGCCACGAGGGCGAGCAGCGCATCGCCGAGCTCCGCCTCGGACGCCGGTGCGGCGGCGGCTTCGACCGTGACCCCCACTCCCGACGCGCGTCCGGCGAGCTTCTGCGCGAGCGCGAGCGCCGGCATCCCCCGGGGCACGCCGTCGAGCACGCTGCGACGGGTGCGCTTCTCCGCGGCCTTCGCGGCGTTCCAGTGCACGAGGACCTGCTCCGGCGTCTCCGCCACCTCGCCCGCGAAGACGTGCGGATGCCGACGCACCATCTTCTCAGTGAGCGTGCGTGCGACGTCGTCGATGTCGAACGGGTCCTCCGGGTCCTGCGCCGCGATCGCCGCGTGGAACAGCACCTGCCACAGCAGGTCGCCCAGCTCCTCCCGCAGATCGTCGCGGGTGCCGGCCTCGACGGCGTCGATCACCTCGTGCGACTCCTCGATCAGATACGGCACGAGGTCGCGATGTGTGATCTGCTGCGACCACACGCACCGCTCGCGCACGGCGTGCATGGTCTCGGCGGCGATGCGCAGCGGGTCGTCGGCATCCGTACCGGACTCGGTCTGAGGGCTCACACTCTCTCCTTGGATCTCTCGGAGCGGGGCGCCGCGCTCACGAGGAGGCGGATGCGACCCGACGGTACCAGCGCGCCCGCAGCGACACGACGAATGCCGACAGCACGAGGGCGATCAGCGAGCCGACGAGCACGCCCAGGATGGCCTGATCCCGGATGCCGCCGTCGCTCGCGAAGGCCAGGTTCGCCAGCAGCAGCGACACCGTGAAGCCGATGCCGCCGAGGGCCCCGGCGGCGAGGATGTCGGCGAACGGCAGCGCCGGCTCCGCACCCTTCGGACGGATGCGCATCGCGAGCCAGCCGAACAGCGAGATGCCGATGATCTTGCCGACGGGGAGAGCGACCACGATCGCCCAGAACGCCGGCGACAGCTGCCCGAGGGACAGGGCCGGGATCACGACGAAGGCCGCGACGAAGGCGAAGACCGGGAGGATGACGCCGTTCACCGTCGGCTCGAGCGCATGCCGTGTGCGGGCGGCGGGCACCGGCGACATCACGAGGCCCAGCAGCACGCCGGCGATCGTCGCGTGGATGCCGGACGAGGCGACGAGACCCCAGGTGACGACGCCGACCAGGACCATGGCGACGGCGATCAGCGGATGGCCCTTCGCGTGCAGGAGTCGGCTGAGCGCCCAGAACACGGCGACGCCGACCACCGCGAGGGCGAGCTGCAGCCACTGCACGTCCGCGGCGAACAGGACGGCGATGAAGATGATGCCGATGATGTCGTCGAGGATCGCGAGGGCGAGGAGGAACACCCGGACCCGGGACGGCAGGCCGCGTCCGAACATGGCGAGGACACCGAGCGCGAAGGCGATGTCGGTGGCGGTCGGGATCGGCCAGCCGGACGCCGTCGAGGCGTCGCCGCCCGCGATGAGCAGGTACACCGCGATCGGGACCAGCACGCCGCCGGTCGCGGCGATCGCGGGCTGCACCGCCTTGCGCGGGGAGTCGAGCTCGCCGTGGGTCAGCTCATGGCGCAGCTCGATGGCCACGACGAGGAAGAAGACCGCGAGCAGGCCGTCCGACACCCAGTGCGCGGTCGACAGGTCGAGATCGGTGCCGGGGACGGCGATGTGGAAGTCGAGGAAGGCGGCGAGCGCATCGTGCGTGGGAAGGTTCGCGAAGAGCAGGCCGAGTCCCGCCGCGACGAGGAGCAGGACGGCGGGGAACTGCTGGCCGCGGAGGGGGTTCGCTGAGATGCGCATTCCCCCCATCGTAGGTCGCCGGTACGTCTCGGCGCCTCCCCGCTTCGGCCCGTTTCGGAGCACATCGTCATGCGTGCAGGACACCCCTCTCACGCGGGATACTCTCGAAGGGTGACCCCCGCACACTCCTTCTCCGAGCCCACGAACACCGAGGCCATCCGCGTGATCGGCCGCTTCGAAGCCGGTCGCGGCATCCCCGATGCGATGCGCACCGATGTCAGGATGCTCGGGCAGCTGCTCGGGCAGGTCCTGCGCGAAGCCGGCGGCGACGGACTGTTCGACGACGTCGAGCGGCTGCGTCTCGCGACGATCCAGGCCTACGACGAGGAGACCCCGGACGCCTTCGAGCGCGCCGCGGCGATCGCCGAATCGTTCACGGTGGCCCGGGCCGACGAGGTCGCCCGCGCCTTCACCTGCTACTTCCACCTGGTGAACCTCGCCGAGGAGCACCAGCGCGTGCGGGTACTGCGCGAGCGCGCCGGTCAGCCGGGACGCGAGGACGCCGCCGACACCGTCGCGACCGCGTACGCACGACTGCGCACCGAGGTCGGCGAGGAGGAGGCTCGTCGTCGCCTCGAGGGTCTGCGCTTCCACCCCGTCTTCACGGCGCACCCGACCGAGGCGCGTCGTCGCGCCGTGTCGTCGAGCATCCGCCGGCTGTCCGAGCTGCTCACCCAGCACGATGCGGCGAGCGCCGGCGGTTCCGAGGAGCACCGCGCCCGCCGGCGGATGCTGGAGGAGATCGACACCCTCTGGCGCACGGCGCCCCTGCGCTCGCAGAAGCCGTCCCCGACCGACGAGGTCCGCACCGTCATGGGCGTGTTCGACGAGACCCTCTTCACGACCGTGCCCCACGTGTACCGCCGCATCGACGACGCCCTCCGCGGCGAGGAGTCGGGGGCGAGCGCGCCGGTGGTGCCCGCGTTCGTGCGCATCGGCTCGTGGGTCGGCGGCGACCGCGACGGCAACCCCTTCGTCACCGCCTCCGTCACCCGGGAGGCGTCGCAGATCGCCGCCGACCACGTGCTGCGCGGTCTCGAGCGTGCCCTGGAGCGCATCGGTCGCACCCTCACCCTCGCGTCGGACGACACCCCGCCGAGCGCCGAGGTCACGGCGCTCTGGGAGCGGTTCGCCGCCGCGGAGCCGGAACTGGCCGCCGAGCTCGCCACCCGCTCGCCCGACGAGCCCCACCGTCGCGTGCTGCTCGTGCTGGCCCGACGCGTCTCCGCCACCCGCCACGGCGACGGCACCCAGGGCTACAGCCGTCCGGAGGAGCTGCTCGCAGATCTGCGCGCGGTGCAGGCATCGCTCGCCGCGGCCGGCGCGAAGCGGCACGCGTTCGGCGGCGTGCAGCACCTGATCTGGCAGGTCGAGACCTACGGCTTCCACCTGACCGAGCTCGAGGTGCGCCAGCACTCCCAGGTGCACCGGAAGGCACTCGCCGAGCTCGAAGGCGGCGAGGCCCTCAGCGCGCAGACCGAGGAGGTGCTGGAGGTGTTCCGTGCGATCGCCGAGATCCAGCACGACCGCGGTGCCCGCGCCGCCGGACGCTACGTCGTCTCCTTCACCCAGTCCGCCGCCGACCTCGCCAACGTGTACCGCCTCGCCCGGCACGCGCTCGGCGACGACGCGCCCGTGCTCGACGTCGTGCCGCTGTTCGAGACCTTCGCCGACCTGCAGGCGGCTCCCGCGATCCTCGCCGAGGCCGTCACCTTCCCGGAGTTCCGCGAGCGCATGGCCGCCACCGGCAACCGCCTCGAGGTCATGCTCGGCTACTCGGACTCGTCGAAGGACGTCGGCCCGGTCGCGGCGAACCTCGCGCTGTACGAGGCGCAGGAGAAGATCGCCCGCTGGGCGCAGGAGTCCGACATCGAGCTGACCCTCTTCCACGGACGCGGCGGCGCCCTCGGACGTGGCGGCGGCCCCGCGAACTCCGCCATCCTCGCGCAGCCGCCGCACTCGGTCGACGGACGGTTCAAGCTCACCGAGCAGGGCGAGGTCATCTTCGCCCGCTACGGCGAGCCCGCCATCGCGATGCGGCACATCGATCAGGTCGCTGCGGCGACGCTGCTCGCCTCCTCCCCCACCGAGGAGGCGCACACGAGCCGCGCGGCCGAGCGCTATGCCGAGGTCGCCTCGGTCATGGACGCCGCGTCGCGCGAGCGCTTCTTCTCCCTCGTGAAGGCCGACGGCTTCGCCCCGTGGTTCGCCACCGTGACCCCGCTCGAGGAGATCGGCCTGCTCGCGCTCGGCTCACGTCCTGCCCGCCGCGGGCTGTCGGTCGAGTCGCTGGAAGACCTTCGGGCCATCCCGTGGGTGTTCGCGTGGACGCAGGCGCGCATCAACCTGGCCGGCTGGTTCGGACTCGGCACGGCGCTGGACGCCGTCGGCGACGAGGAGCTGCTCATCGAGGCGTATCGCGAGTGGCCGCTGCTGCGCACCATGATCGACAACGTCGCGATGAGCCTCGCCAAGACCGACGAGCGCATCGCCCGCCAGTACCTGGCGCTCGGCGACCGCGACGATCTGGCGCAGCTCGTGCTCGACGAGCTCGCGATCACCCGGCGCTGGGTGATCCGGCTCACCGGCGGCGAGAGCCTGCTGGAGAACAAGCCCGTGCTGCAGCGGGCCGTGCAGCTGCGCAGCCCCTATGTCGACGCGCTCTCGCTGCTCCAGCTCCGTGCACTGCGGGCGCTGCGCTCGGCGGGCGAGGACCCCACGGGCTCGGGAGCGGATGCCGAACAGCAGCGACTGCTCCTCCTCTCGGTCAGCGGCGTCGCCGCCGGCCTGCAGAACACCGGGTGACCGGTATACCGTCGAGCCGCGTGCGAGGCGCCCGTTCCGACGGCCGCTAGAGTGAAAACTCCGCCGGATCCGGCGAAGCCTCACGCGACACGATCGCCTGCACCACCATCCCCCACCAGAAAGCCCTCCCGCGTGACCGCTACGACTTCCGCTGACTTCCATCCGCTCGCCGTCTCCGTGCAGCCCGTCTTCGACACGGTGCTCGCACGCAGCCCGCACGAGCCGGAGTTCCACCAGGCCGTCCACGAGGTGCTCCACTCGATCGCCCCCGTCCTGGAGCGGCACCCGGAATACGTCGACGGCGGCATCCTGGAGCGACTCGTCGAGCCCGAGCGCCAGATCCTGTTCCGCGTGCCGTGGATCGACGACTCCGGCAAGCTGCAGGTCAACCGCGGCTACCGCATCCAGTTCTCCTCGGTCCTCGGCCCGTACAAGGGCGGACTGCGCTTCCACCCCTCGGTGAACCTGTCGATCATCAAGTTCCTCGGCTTCGAGCAGATCTTCAAGAACGCGCTCACCGGTCAGGGCATCGGCGGCGGCAAGGGCGGCTCCGACTTCGACCCGCACGGCAAGTCCGACGCCGAGGTCATGCGCTTCTGCCAGTCGTTCATGAACGAGCTCTACCGTCACCTCGGCGAGCACACCGACGTCCCCGCGGGCGACATCGGCGTCGGCGGCCGCGAGATCGGCTACCTCTTCGGCCAGTACCGCAAGGTCACCAACCGCCACGAGTCCGGCATGTTCACCGGCAAGGGCACCGGCTGGGGCGGCGCCGAGGTGCGCACCGAGGCCACCGGCTACGGCGCGGTGTTCTTCGCGCAGGAGATGCTCGCCGTGCACAACGACTCCCTCTCCGGGAAGCGCGTCGGCATCTCGGGCTCGGGCAACGTCGCGATCTACGCGATCCAGAAGGCCACCCAGCTCGGCGCGACCGCCGTCACGGCCTCCGACTCGTCCGGCTACGTGGTGGACGACGCCGGCATCGACGTCGACCTGCTGCGTCAGATCAAGGAGGTCGAGCGCGCCCGCATCGTCGAGTACGCCAACCGCCGCCCGAGCGCCCGGTTCGTCGAGGGCGGCAGCGTCTGGGAGGTCCCGGTCGACATCGCCGTTCCGTCGGCCACGCAGAACGAGGTCGGCCTCGCCGATGCGGAGGCGCTGATCGCCAACGGCGTGCGCGTGGTCTCCGAGGGCGCGAACATGCCGTGTGTGCCCGAGGCCGTCGAGGCGTTCCAGAAGGCCGGCGTGCTCTTCGCGCCCGGCAAGGCCGCGAACGCCGGCGGCGTCGCGACCTCCGCGCTCGAGATGAGCCAGAACGCCTCCCGCCAGCGCTGGACCTTCGGCGACAGCGAGAACAAGCTCCGCGAGATCATGGCCGACATCCACGACGCCGCCTTCGACGCCGCAGAGCGTCACGGCGTCGGCGGCGACTACGTCGCCGGTGCCAACATCGCCGGGTTCGAGCGCGTCGCCGCGGCGATGCTCGCCCAGGGCGTCATCTGATCCGAACGACAGGAAGCCGGGCGTCCGCAGGGGCGCCCGGCTTCGTCGTTCTCCGCGGCGGGGCCGCGATCAGCCGATCTCCCTGTCATGCGCGTGCCGGGCGAGCGAGCTGCCGTACCGCTCGGTGAGCTGCACCATCAGGTCGGGGGTGTCCCGGTCGACGCCGAACACATGACCGGGGAAGTCGAGCTCGGGCTGGGCTGCGGCGATCTCGCCCTCCCGATCCGGCGAGAGCAGCTGCACGGGATCGCCGACCGCCACCCATCCGATCGGCACCACGGTGCCCTCCGGCAGCACGGCGCGACGATGCACGATCGCATTGACCCGGACCTCGCAGCGGTCTCCGATCAGCGCGCCGTTGAAGATGCGGGCCCCCGACGCGAAGAAGACCTCCTCGCCCACGGTCGCCCCGGCGATGCTCGCCAGCGTGCCGATCAGCGTGTGCGCGCCGATGTGCACGGCGTTGGCCGCCGTCGCCCGGATGAGCGCGTTCTCCATCACGATCACGTGCGCGCCGAGCGTGATGGGGCCGCCTTCCGCGGTGATTACGGCGCCGTGCAGCACCTGGCAACCCGGTCCGACCTCCACGTCGCCGGAGACCACGGCGGTGGGGGCGATGACGGCGGTGTCATGGATGCGGGGGCGAGCCCCGAGGTGCTCGTACAACATGCGGCCAGACTAGTCCCGCGCACCGCTCCCGCGCCTCACTCGGTCTTGACCGGCTCCGGGAAGATCGCGGTGAAGAGCTGCTCCACCCAGGCCAGCAGCTCGGCATCGGGAAGCGGCTCGACGCCGACTCCCACCGCGGCGGGAACCGTGGGCATCGGCACGACCAGGGCCTCTCCCCCGGCCACGAGCTTCGCCTTGGGATACAGCCGCTGCAGCCGCACCTTGATCGAGTCCTCGAGGCGTGCCGGCGCGATGCGCAGGTTCGAGCCCATCACGACGACGTCGGTGAGCCCCGCACGGGCGGCACGGCGACGCAGCCGCGAGATCGCCAGCAGCCCCTCGACCTCCTCGGGCGGCGTGCCGTAGCGGTCGACGAGCTCTTCGATGACCAGATCGATCGCCTCGTCCTTCGCGGTCGCCGCCGAGGCCGCCGAGAGCTTCTGGTACGCCTCGAGGCGCAGCCGTTCGCTGTCGATGTAGTACTCGGGGATGCGCGCATCCAGCGGCAGCTCCAGGCGCAGCTCCTGCCCGGTCTCGACCTCGTCGCCGCGGAAGGTCGCGACGGCCTCGCCGATCATCCGCAGGTACAGGTCGAATCCGACGCCCGCGATGTGTCCGGCCTGCTCGGCGCCCAGGAGGTTCCCCGCCCCGCGCAGCTCGAGGTCCTTCAGCGCGACCTGCATGCCCGAGCCCAGGTCGTTGTTCACGGCGATGGTCTGCAGACGGTCGGCCGCGGTCTCGCTCAGCGGCTTCATCTCGTCGTACAGGAAGTACGCGTACGCGCGCTCGCGCCCTCGTCCCACGCGGCCGCGCAGCTGGTGCAGCTGGCTGAGTCCGTACTTGTCGGCGCGGTCGATGATGATCGTGTTCGCGTTCGCGATGTCGAGACCGGTCTCGATGATGGTGGTCGAGACGAGCACGTCGAACTTGCGCTCCCAGAAGTCGTCGACGACCTGTTCCAGCTGGTGCTCGCCCATCTGCCCGTGCGCGACCGCGATCCTGGCTTCCGGGACGAGCTCGGCGAGTTCGCTGGCCACGCGCTGGATCGACTGCACGCGGTTGTGCACGAAGAAGATCTGCCCTTCGCGCAGGATCTCCCGTCGGATCGCCGCCGCCATCTGCTTGTCGCTGCGCGGTCCGACGAACGAGAGGATCGGATGCCGGTCCTCGGGCGGCGTCGCGAGCGTCGACATCTCCCGGATGCCGGTGACCGCCATCTCGAGCGTGCGCGGGATCGGCGTGGCGCTCATGGCGAGGATGTCGACGTTGGTCTTCATCTTCTTGAGCGCGTCCTTGTGCTCGACGCCGAACCGCTGCTCCTCGTCGATGATCATCAGGCCGAGGTCCTTGAACAGCACCTGATCGGTGAGGATGCGATGGGTGCCGATCACCATGTCGACCGAGCCCTCGAGCAGGCCCTGCAGCGTGAGCCGTGCCTCCTTGTCGGTCTGGAAGCGCGACAGCGGCCGCACCTTGACCGGGAAGCCGGCGAAGCGCTCGGTGAACGTCTCGAGGTGCTGCTTCACCAGCAGCGTCGTCGGCACGAGCATCGCGACCTGCTTGCCGTCCTGGATCGCCTTGAACGCGGCACGGACGGCGACCTCGGTCTTGCCGAAGCCGACGTCGCCCGACAGCAGCCGGTCCATCGGGATGGGTCGCTCCATGTCGGCCTTGATCTCGTCGATCGTCTGCAGCTGGTCGTGGGTCTCCGCGAACGGGAACGCCTCCTCCAGCTCGCGCTGCCAGGGGGTGTCCGGCCCGAACGCATGGCCCTTCGCGCTCATACGGGCCGAGTAGAGCTTCACGAGCTCGACGGCGATGTCGCGGACGGCCTTGCGCGCCTTGCCCTTGGCCTGCGACCAGTCGCTGCCGCCCATCTTGGAGAGCGTCGGGGCCTCGCCGCCGACGTACTTCGAGAGCAGGTCGAGCTGATCGGTGGGCACGAACAGCTTGTCGCCCGGGTACCCCCGCTTCGAGGGCGCGTACTCCAGCACGAGGTAGTCGCGGATCGACTTGGTGGCGTTGCGGCCGCCGGTGGAGACCTCGCGCTGCGTCATCTCGACGAAGCGGCCGATGCCGTGCGTGGCGTGCACGACGAAGTCGCCCGGCTTGAGCTGGAGCGGGTCAACCACGTTCTTGCGTCGCGAGGCGAGCTTCTTGACGACGCGCTGGTCGCCGCCGATCGTGCGGCCGTAGAACTCGTTGTCGGTGAGGACCGCGAGCTTCGCCTCCGCCACCTGGAACCCGGCCTCGACGGATCCGGTGACGAGGGTCGCGACACCGCCCTCGGGCGCATCGGTGAGCGTCTCGACGACGCGCGCGGCGAGGCCGCGGTCGGCGAGGACATCGCGCGCCCGGTCGACCAGACCGTGACCGGCCGCGATCACGACGACCCGCCAGCCGTCGGTGACCTTCGCCTCGACGAAGGAGATCGCACCGTCGACGTTGCCGTGGAACGACGGGATCACGGCGGCGCTGAGGTTCGCCGCCTCCACATCGCCCTCGCCGAGACCCGCGCCGAATGGACTCAGCCGCCACCACACGCCGCCGCGGTCGCGCACCACCTCTCGCAGCTCGGCGATCGTCAGGAAGTCGCCGGCGCCCAGGTCGATGGGCGCGGAGGCACCGGACGTCGCGGCGCTCCAGGCGGCATCGAGGAATTCGCGGTTCGTCTCTCCCAGCGTGATGGCGCGGGCGCTCGACCGCTCGGGGTCGACCACCGCGGTGGCGCTCCCGGCCGGGAGGTACTCGGCCAGGGACTTCAGCGGACCGGCCACCGCAGGCAGCAGCGACTCCATGCCCTCGACCGGGATGCCCTCGGCCATCTTCTCGAGCATGCCCGCGATGGCGGGGAAACCGGCGACGAGCGCGCCGGCGCGCTCGCGCACGTCGGCCGTCAGCAGCAGCTCGCGGGTGGGCGGTAGGTCGACACCGGCGACGTCGCCGGGGAGCGAGCGCTGATCGGCGACGGAGAACGCGCGGATCTGATCGATCTCATCGCCGAAGAACTCGACCCGGTACGGATGCTCCGACGTGGGTGGGAACACGTCGAGGATGCCGCCGCGCACCGCGAACTCGCCACGTCGCGACACCATGTCCACGCGCGAGTAGGCGCGCTCGACCAGCTGCTCGACCACGCGATCGAGCTCGGTGCCCCGGCTCCCGACCGTCAGTTCGAGCGGGGCGATCTCGCCGAGGTTGCCCGCGATCGGCTGGAGCGCCGCGCGCACCGAGGCGACCACGACGAGCGGGTGGTCTCCGGACCACTCGGCGATGCGGCGCAGCGTCTGCAGGCGCTGTCCGACGGTGTCGGGGCTCGGGCTGAGCCGCTCGTGCGGGAGGGTCTCCCAGGCGGGGAAGGTGAGGATGTCGGCGTCGGGCAGGTAGGCGTGCATCGCCAGTGCCAGACTCTCCGCCCGTCGCCCCGTGGGTACGACGGCGAGGAGCGCGGCCGGATGTCCCGCCGCCACCCGCTTCTCGATCAGCCCGGCGAGGGCCGGAGCGTCGAGCCCGTCGACCAGACCGAGGTCGGCGTCGGTGTGCGCCCACTGCAGGGCGTCACGGTACAGAGACGCCTCTTCCAAGGCGCGCAGAATCCCCGGAACAGTCACCGGACAAGACTAGTCGCGCCCACCGACACTGCGGCCCGCCGCTTAGGCTTGTCTGATGCGATCGGCCACCCTGACCACCGAAAGACTCGTGCTCCGGGCACCCACCGAGGCGGATGTCGACGCCATCACCGACGCGTGCCAGGAGCCGGAGATCTCCCGCTGGACGACCGTCCCGAGCCCGTACAACCGCGAGGACGCCGAGGAGTTCGTGCGCCTGGTGGCGGGATGGTGGGCCGAGGGCGCGGAGACCGTGTGGGGCATGTACGCCGGCGACGAGCTCGTCGGGATGATCGGGCTGCACGGCATCACCGAGCACTTCACGGGCCGGCACGCGGAGCTCGGATACTGGGTCGTGGCGTCGGCACGCGGCAGGGGCTACCTGACCGAGGCCGCACGTGCCGTGATCGACTGGGGATTCGCCGAGCTCGGACTCGTGCGCATCCGCTGGCAGGCCGTCGCCGGGAACATCCCCTCCGCCCGCGCCGCCCGCGCCCTCGGCTTCCGCTACGAGGGGCTGCAGCGCCAGGCGCTCACGAGCCCGCGCGGCCGCGACGACGGCTGGGTCGCCGGGCTCCTCCCGGATGACGACCGCGCCCCGGTCGACTGGCCGATCCTCGAGGCCCTCGCCACCGACGGGTGACAGTGTCGGACGCCGGTGACAGGATGAGTGCATGCCGGAGATGCCGGAGGTCCAGGGCCTGACCGCCTTCCTCGCCGAGCGCGCCGTCGGCCGCACCATCACGCGCGCGTCCGTCGCCGCCATCGCTGCGCTGAAGACCTACGACCCGCCGATCACCGCGCTGCAGGGCGCGACGATCACGGCCTCGGCTCGGCTCGGCAAGTTCGTGGTGCTCTCCTGCGGCGAAGAGCTGCACCTCGTGTTCCACCTCGCGAAGGCCGGTTGGCTGCGGTGGTACGAGACACTCCCCACCACGCTCATCAAACCGGGCAAGTCCCCCATCGCGCTGCGCATCGCCCTCGACGACGGCAGCGGATTCGACCTGACGGAGGCCGGGACCAAGAAGTCGCTGGCCGTCTACGTCGTGCGCGATCCGCAGGAGGTCCCCGGCATCGCGCGCCTCGGCCCCGATCCACTCGACCCCGCGTTCACCCGCGCGGCCTTCGCCGGCCTCCTGGAAGAGCGGCGGATGCAGATCAAGGGGCTGCTGCGCGACCAGGCCGTGATCGCCGGCATTGGCAACGCCTACTCCGACGAGATCCTGCACGCCGCGCACATGTCGCCCTACGCGATCGCCGGCACGCTCGACGACGCCGAGATCGACCGGCTGTTCACGGCGATGCGCGAGACGCTCACCGAGGCGGTCGCCGAGGCCTCGGGCAAGCCGCCCGCCGACCTCAAGGACGCCAAGCGGCGCGGCATGCAGGTGCACGCCCGCCGCGGTGAGGCGTGTCCGGTCTGCGGCGACACCGTCCGGAGCGTGTTCTTCGCCGACCGCTCGCTCGAGTACTGCCCGACCTGCCAGACCGGTGGCAAGGTGCTCGCCGACCGGCGGCTCTCGCGCCTGTTGAAGTGACCGCCCGCGTGGCCCTGCGGACCCGGTCCATGTCTTGGAATGAAATGCGGCCGGACGCGTTGAGTACACTCAGAGCAACAACGTGCTCCGGGGTCGGTGGGAATCCGAACCGGCGGTGACAGTCCGCGAGCGTCTCGAGAGATCGGGATGCCGATCCGGTGGAACTCCGGGACCGACGGTGATGCGAGGGAGACCTCGCTAGTCCGGAAGGGAGGCAGCACGAGACGCATCCGTGCGTCCGTTCCGCCACCCCGCCCGACCTCGGAGTCTCAGAGGAGGACGACGGATGGCAGTGAACGCGGCAGAGCGCAGCGCGATGGATCGCGCGCTCCGGCTCGCCACGCGTGGACCGCGCGGAGCGAACCCGCAGGTCGGCGCGGTCATCCTCTCCCCCGACGGCACGGTCCTCGCCGAGGGCTGGCACCACGGCGCCGGTACCCCGCACGCCGAGGTCGACGCGCTCTCGAAGCTCGCGCCCGGTGCGGCCGACGGAGCCACGGCCGTCGTCACCCTGGAGCCCTGCAACCACACCGGACGCACCGGCCCGTGCGCGGTCGCACTCATCGAGGCGGGTATCGCCCGTGTCGTCTACGCCCTCGACGATCCGGGGGCCGTGTCCGGCGGGGGCGCGGAGCGCCTGCGCGCCGCCGGGGTCGACGTGGAGTCCGGCGAGCAGGCCGAGGCCGCCCGCGCACTGATCGACGGCTGGCTCACGGCGCAGCAGCTCGGTCGCCCGCACATCACGGTCAAGTGGGCGCAGAGCCTCGACGGCCGCGCCGCCGCCGCCGACGGATCGAGCCAGTGGATCACCGGACCGGCCGCCCGGGCCGACGTGCACCGCCGCCGCGCCGAGGCCGATGCCATCGCCGTCGGCACCGGCACCGTGCTCGCCGACGATCCCGCGCTCACCGCCCGCGACGGCGACGCCCTGCTCCCCCACCAGCCGATCCCGGTGATCATCGGGTCGCGTCCCACCCCGGCCGACGCCGCGGTGCACCGGCATCCGCACGCCCCGCTCTTCTTCGACACCCACGACCTCCCCGCGGTCGTGGCCGAGCTGCACGCCCGCGGCATCCAGAGCCTGTTCGTGGAAGGCGGCCCCACGCTGGCCAGCGCCTTCCTCCAGGCCGGGCTCGCCGACCGCGTGCTCGCCTACATCGCCCCGGTGCTGCTCGGCGGCGACCGGCTCGCCCTCACCGACATCGGCGTCGGATCCATCGACCAGGCGCGACGCCTGACCGTCGACGAGTGGGTCCCGCTCGGGCCCGACCTGCTCGCGATCGCGCACCCCGCGCACGACACCGACCCCCAGAACGAAGGAGCCGCCTGATGTTCACCGGAATCATCGAGGAGATGGGCGAGATCACCGCGATCGCCCCCTCCGGCGACGGATGGCGCCTGACCGTGCGCGCCCCTCGCGCCGCAGCGGACGCCGTGCACGGCGAGTCCATCGCGGTCTCCGGCGTGTGCCTGACCGTCGTGGGTTCGACCGCCGACACCTTCGACACCGATGTGATGAAGCAGACGCTCGACGTCGCCGCGATCGGGTCGGCGACGGTCGGCACCCGCGTGAACATCGAGAAGGCGATGCCGGTCGGTGCGCGACTCGGCGGGCACATCGTGCAGGGTCATGTCGACGGCACCGGCTCCGTGCTCGAGGTGCGACCCGGCGCGCAGTGGAGCGTGCTGCGCATCAGCCTGCCCACCGACCTCGCCCCCCTCGTCGTCGACAAGGGCTCGATCTCGGTCGACGGCACCTCGCTGACCGTGAGCGCGGTCAGCGCCCCCGCCGACCCCGCCCCCTGGTTCGAGGTCTCCCTGATCCCGGAGACCCTGGCCGCGACAACCCTCGGCACCCGCGCGGCCGGCGACCGCGTGAACCTCGAGACCGACATCCTCGCTCGCCACGTCGAGCGCCTGCTCGCGTTCCGCGCCGCATCGGAAGGAGGCTCGCGATGAGCCTTTCCACCATCCCCGAGGCCCTGGAGGCGCTGCGCGCCGGGCGTCCCGTCCTCGTCGCCGACGACGAGAACCGCGAGAACGAGGGCGACGTGATCCTGTCGGCCGAGCTCGCGACCCCCGAGTGGGTGGCGTGGACCGTGCGCTGGTCGTCCGGATTCATCTGCGCGCCGATGCCCACCGACCTCGCGGATCACCTGAACCTGCAGCCCATGGTCGCGGCGAGCGAGGACGCACGGTCCACCGCGTACACCGTGAGCGTGGACGCCGCCTCCGGTGTCACGACCGGCATCAGCGCGCACGACCGCGCCCACACCCTCAACGTGCTGGCCGACGCCGCGTCGACCGCGACCAGCGTCATCCGCCCCGGGCACGTGCTCCCGCTGCGGGCGGTCGACGGCGGCGTGCGCGAGCGCAGCGGCCACACCGAGGCCGCCGTCGAGCTCATGAAGCTCGCGGGTCTCCGCCCGGTCGGCGCGATCGCCGAGGTGGTCGCCGAGGACGGCAGCATGATGCGCCTTCCCGGACTGCTGGAGCTGGGCGCCCGCGACGGCGTGCCCGTCATCACGATCGAGCAGCTCATCGCGCACCTCAACGAGATCGACCCCGAGGGTGCGACTCCGGGCGCGCACCGTGGGCGGCGCGTGAGCCTGCGCGCGGACGCCACGGTGCCGACCACGCACGGCACGTTCCGCTTCCTCGCCTACAAGGACCGCGTCACGGGCACGGATCACATCGCCGTGGTGTCCGGCGAGCCCGGCGAGACCGCGCTGGTGCGCGTGCACTCCGAGTGCCTGACCGGCGAGGCGTTCGGCTCGCTGAAGTGCGAGTGCGGCCCCCAGCTCGACTCCGCCCTCGACGCCATCGAGCAGGAGGGCGGCATCGTCATCTACATGCGCGGCCACGAGGGGCGCGGCATCGGCCTCATCAACAAACTGCGCGCCTACAGCCTGCAGGAGGAGGGGCTCGACACCGTCGACGCCAACCTCGCGCTCGGGCTGCCCGCCGATGCCCGCGACTACGCCGCGGCGGCCGGCATCCTCGCCGACCTGGGCGTGTCGAAGGTGCGCCTGCTGACGAACAACACGGACAAGGTCGCGCAGCTGCGCGAGCTCGGACTCGACGTCGTGGAGCAGGTCCCGCTGATCGTCGGCGTCGGCCCGAACAACCACCAGTACCTGGAGACCAAGCGTGACCGGATGGGTCACATCATCGGCGAAGCGGAACTCGCAGAGGCGCTCGCCCACGGAGAGGACGACAAATGAGCGGCGCAGGAGCACCCGAGACGGGCAACATCGACGGACGCGGTCTGAACGTCGTCATCATCGCCGGAACCTGGCACGAGACCATCTCGAACGGGCTGATCGCCGGCGCCGAGCGGGTGCTGGACGCCGCCCAGGCGACCCACCGGCTGGTGCGCGTGCCCGGCTCGTTCGAGCTCGCGATCGCCGCGCAGGCGGCGTTCGCCGGAGGAGCCGATGCGGTCGTGGCCCTCGGCGTCATCATCCGCGGCGGTACACCTCACTTCGAGTACGTCTCGGCCGCGACCACGGACGGCCTCACGCGCGTCGCACTGGACGCCGGGAAGCCCGTCGGCTTCGGCGTGCTGACCCTCGATGACGAGCAGCAGGGTCTCGACCGCGCCGGCCTCGAAGGCTCCAAGGAGGACAAGGGCGCCGAGGCCGCGGATGCCGCACTGCGCACCGCCCTGGTGACGCGGGAGCTGCGGGGCTGAGGTCAGCCTGCCCTTGCTAGCGCAGAAGGGCTCCGCGCTCGTACGGTGAGGGCATGGAGACCCTCCGCCACATCGTGCTGTTCGTCCACCTCATCGGATTCGCCGTGCTCTTCGGCTCCTGGGCCGTGCAGGCGTTCGGCGGCAAGCGGGAGTTCACCCGTCTGATGAACATCGGCATGGCGATCGCCGCGGTCGCAGGCCTCGCTCTCGCCGCGCCGTGGGGCATCTCGTACGAGCTCAACTACGTCAAGATCGGCGTGAAGCTCGTGATCCTGCTCGTCATCGGCGCGCTGCTCGGAATCGGTCTGGGTCGCCAGCGGCGTGGAGCAGCCATCCCGCCCGCGGTGTTCTGGCTGGTCGGAATCCTCACCGCCGCCAACGCCGCGATCGCCGCGATCTGGCGCTGATCCGGAGGCTCCCCGCCCCTCTCGTCGCGAGCTGACGCCGGAGCGGCTCAGCTCTTCCGCGGTGCCGCCGTGCTCTCCCGCACGATGAGCTCGGTGCCGACGAGCGGCGTCTGCTGACGCTCGACCCCGTCGAGCTCGGCCAGCAGCGCGTCCACGGCGAGCGCACCGACCCGCTCCGGATGCTGCTGGATCGTCGTCAGCGGCGGCCACAGCTGGGCGGCGTCCGGCAGTCCGTCGAATCCGACGATGCTGACGTCGGCCGGCACATCGCGGCCGATCTCGTGGAAGGCCCGCAGCACGCCGATCGCCATCTGGTCGTTCGCGGCGAACACGGCGGTGACGTCGTCGAGCCCGCGCAGTTCGACACCGGCCGCATAGCCGGATGCCGCGGTCCAGTCTCCCGACAGCGGTTCCGGCACGGCCCGCCCGTGCTTCTCGAGCGTCTCCCGCCAGGCTTCGCGACGGCGCTCGGCGGAGTAGGAGCGTGCGGGCCCGGTGACGTGCCACACCGTGTCGTGGCCCAGATCGAGAAGGTGCTCGGTCGCGAGTCGCGCGCCCTGCGCCTGGTCGGTGTCGACGAAGGGGTGGGTCTCGCCGCGGTTCGAGTCGACGAACACCACGGGCAGCGCCTCGGGGATCTCGATGTCGGCTTCGTCGAGCTGATGCGCCTCGATCACGATGATGATGCCGTCGACCGCGTGCTCCTCCAGCCGACGGAAGGCGCCGGCGACGGTCTCGCCCGCGCTCGACTCCACCGGGATGAGGGTGAGGGCGTACCCGAGCTGGGCGGCGCGCACCGCGATCGCGTCGAGCGTGCGCTGGTTGCCGTAGGAGCTGAACGAGAACATCACGACGCCGATCGTGCGGAAGCGACCGGAGCGCAGCGCACGGGCGGCACTGTTCGGCCGGTAGCCGAGGCTGTGCATCGCGGCCTCGACGCGCTCGCGGGTGGCGGCGCCGACGTATCCCCGGGCGTTCACGACACGGGAGACGGTCTGTCCGGAGACCCCGGCTGCGCGGGCGACGTCTTCCATGGAGGGCTCACGACGACGCGGTGACGTCTCGGTCGGATGCTCTGGGGTCACGATCACCCATCCCCTCATATGTTGACGTTGACACACTACCAGTCCATCCAATATGTTGACGTTGACACACGGCGCATGGAGCGCCCGGATCGTAAGAAGGACTCGTCGATGACGACTGAAATCCCCGCAGCCCTGGGCGCCCCCGGCGTCCGGCGCCGCGACAAGCGCGACTGGAAGGGCTGGGCCTTCGTCGGCCCGTTCATGGTCGTGTTCGCCCTGGTGTTCCTCACGCCCCTCGCCTATGCGCTGTACCTGAGCTTCTTCCAGGAGAAGCTCATCGGCGGCACCGCGTTCGTCGGCGTGGACAACTACGTCCGCGCCCTCACCGACCCGCAGTTCTGGGAGGCGTTCGGCCGCGTGCTGATCTTCCTCGTCGTGCAGGTGCCGATCATGCTGCTGCTCGCGCTCGGCGCCGCTCTCGCCCTCGACAGCGCCCGTCTGCGGGGAGCGTCCTTCTTCCGCATCCTGATCTTCCTGCCCTATGCCGTGCCCGCCGTCGTCGCGGTGCTCATGTGGGGCTACATCTACGGCGACCAGTTCGGCCTCACGAGCAACATCAACGACTTCCTCGGGGTCGATGCGATCACGCCGTTCGCGAAGGAGTGGATGCTCCTCTCGATCGGCAACATCGTCACGTGGGAGTTCGTCGGCTACAACATGCTGATCTTCTACTCCTCGCTGAAGACCATCCCGACGGAGATGTACGAGGCCGCGTCACTGGACGGCGCCGGAGCGTGGCGCACGATCTTCTCGATCAAGATCCCGTCGGTGCGCGGAGCCCTCGTCATCGCGACGATCTTCTCGATCATCGGCAGCTTCCAGCTCTTCAACGAGCCCAACATCCTGCGCCCGCTGGCACCGAACGTGATCACGACGTTCTTCACCCCGAACATGTACGCGTACAACCTGTCGTTCGCCGGGCAGCAGTTCAACTACGCCGCGACCATCGCCATCATCATGGGCGTCATCACCGCGGTCATCGCCTACGTCGTGCAGCTGCGCGGCTCGAAGTCGGAGGTGCGCTGACATGGCACTCCCCCTCGCCCGCCCCTCGCGCCGACGCCACGACCCGATGAACCCCCGCAAATCGAACACGCTGCTGATCGTCATGATCGTGTACGCGCTGTACACGCTCGTCCCGCTGGTCTGGCTGCTGTTCAGCTCCACCAAGACGCAGGCAGGCCTGTTCAGCTCGTTCGGCCTCTGGTTCGCCGACGACTTCGCGTTCTTCGACAACCTCATCGCCACGTTCTCGTACCGCGACGGCATCTTCCTGCGCTGGCTCGGCAACACCCTCCTGTACGTCGTCGTCGGCGCCGGAGGGGCGACGCTGCTCGCCACCATGGCCGGCTACGGACTCGCGAAGTTCCGCTTCCCGGGGCGTCGCGCGGTGTTCGCGGTCGTCCTCGGTGCGGTGGCCGTGCCCGGAACCGCCCTCGCGGTGCCGACCTTCCTCCTGTTCAGCGAGCTCGGTCTGACCAACACCCCGTGGGCGGTGATCATCCCGTCCCTCATCAGCCCGTTCGGTCTGTACCTGATCTGGGTGTTCGCCTCCGAATCGGTGCCGACCGAGCTGCTGGAAGCCGCCCGCATCGACGGCGCCGGCGAGTTCCGCACGTTCTTCACGATCTCGATGCGCCTGCTGGCTCCCGGCATCGTGACGGTCGCGCTGTTCACGGTCGTCGCCACCTGGAACAACTACTTCCTGCCCCTCATCATGCTCTCCGACCCCGCCTGGTATCCCCTCACCGTGGGGCTCAACCAGTGGAGCGCCCAGGCCATCGGCGCGGGGTCGCAGCCGATCTACAACCTCGTGATCATGGGCTCGCTCCTCACGATCATCCCGATCGTCATCGCCTTCCTGCTGCTGCAGCGCTTCTGGCAGTCAGGTCTCACCGCGGGAAGCGTCAAGCAGTAGCTCCCCGCACCCTCTGCATCACCACCGCGGCCCGACGACGGTCCGCACCTCCCGAAAGGACACAGCAATGAAGCACCTTCCCTCTCCGACGCGGCGCACCCTCGCGGTGCTCGCCGCAGGAACCGTGGCGGCCATCGCCCTGGCCGGATGCAGCACCGGCGGCACCACCGACGCCGGCGACGGCGGCAGCGCGGGCGCAGGCTCCTTCGACGCGGTCGAGGCCGCGCTCGAGAAGGGCGGCGAGATCACGTACTGGTCGTGGACGCCGTCCGCCGAGGCCCAGGTCGCGGCGTTCCAGAAGGAGTACCCGAACGTCAAGGTCAACCTCGTCAACGCCGGCACGAACAACGAGGAGTACACCAAGCTGCAGAACGCCATCAAGGCGGGCTCGGGCGCTCCGGACGTCGTGCAGATCGAGTACTACGCGTTCCCGCAGTTCGCGCTGACCGACGCCTTCGCCGACCTGGCCCCCTACGGGTTCGCCGACTTCGAGGACGACTACACCGCCTCCACCTGGAACTCGGTCACGAACGGCGATGCGATCTACGGTCTGCCGCAGGACTCGGGCCCCATGGCGCTGTTCTACAACAAGGCCGTCTTCGACGCCGCCGGCGTCGACGTGCCCACCACCTGGGACGAGTACTACGAGGCCGCCAAGGCGATCCACGCGGCGAACCCGGACGCGTACATCACCAACGACACCGGCGACGCGGGCTTCGCGACGTCGATGATCTGGCAGGCCGGCGGGAAGCCGTTCGAGACCTCGGGCACCGACGTCACGATCGACCTGCAGGACGCCGGCTCGAAGAAGTGGACCGAGAACTGGAACCGCCTCGTCGAGGAGGACCTGATCGCGCCCTACGGCAGCTGGAGCGACGAGTGGTTCCGCGGCCTCGGCGACGGCAGCCTCGCCAGCCTCGTGATCGGCGCGTGGATGCCCGGCAACCTCATCTCCGGCGCCCCCGACGGCGCCGGCGACTGGCGCGTCGCGCCGATGCCGACCTACGACGGGACCCCGGCGAGCGCCGAGAACGGCGGCGGCGGCCAGGCCGTGACGAAGCAGAGCAAGAACCCCGAGCTGGCGGCGGGCTTCCTGTGGTGGCTGAACAACTCCGAGGAGAGCATCTCGATCTTCCTCGAGTCCGGCGGCTTCCCCTCCACGACTGCCGAGCTGTCGAGCGAGGAGTTCCTCGCCGACGCCCCGGAGTACTTCGGTGGCCAGAAGATCAACGAGGTCCTCGCGGCCGCGGCGGACGACGTGGTCGAGGGCTGGAGCTACCTGCCCTACCAGGTCTACGCGAACAGCATCTTCGGCGACACCGTCGGCCAGTCGTACCAGAACGGCACGGACCTGAACGAGGGTCTCACCGCCTGGCAGGACGCGCTGGTCGAGTACGGCAACGCGCAGGGCTTCACCGTCAACAAGTAACACCCGCGGCCGAGCCGGCCCCGACCTCGCGTCGGGGCCGGCTTCGCCCGCCTCATCGAAAGCGCCACGACACGTGACCACCTTCTCCCTCGGCGACACCGACTTCCTCCGCGACGGGCAGCCCCACCGGGTGATCTCCGGCGCCATCCACTACTTCCGCGTGCACCCGGAGCAGTGGCAGGACCGCATCCGCAAGGCCCGGCTGATGGGGCTGAACACGATCGAGACGTACGTCGCCTGGAACGCGCACGAGCCCCGCCGCGGGGAGTGGGATGCGAGCGGATGGAACGACCTCGGGCGTTTCCTCGACCTCGTGCATGCCGAGGGCCTGGACGCGATCGTGCGCCCCGGACCCTACATCTGCGCCGAGTGGCACAACGGAGGGCTGCCCGTCTGGCTCACCGGCAGCGTCGACGAGCTGCGGTCCTCTGCACCGGCCTTCCTCACCGAGGTGAGCGCCTATCTGCGCCGGGTCTACGACATCGTCGCGCCGCGGCAGGTCGATCGGGGCGGCCCCGTCGTGCTCGTGCAGATCGAGAACGAGTACGGCGCGTACGGTTCCGACACGGCGTACCTCGAGGCCCTGGTCGCCGTCACCCGCGATGCCGGGATCACCGTGCCGCTGACGACCGTGGATCAGCCCCTCGACCGGATGCTGAGCGACGGCAGCCTCCCCGAGCTGCACAAGACCGGCTCCTTCGGGTCGCGCAGCGCCGAGCGCCTGGCGACGCTGCGCCGACACCAGCCAACGGGACCCCTGATGTGCTCGGAGTTCTGGGACGGCTGGTTCGACTGGTGGGGCGGGGTCCATCACACGACGGATGTCGCCGCAGCGGCCGCCGACCTCGATGCGCTCCTGTCCGCCGGAGCCTCGGTCAACATCTACATGTTCCACGGCGGCACGAACTTCGGCCTGACGAACGGTGCGAACGACAAGGGCCGCTATCTGCCCCTGGTCACCTCCTACGACTACGACGCTCCGCTCGACGAGGCCGGGGAGCCCACGGAGAAGTTCTTCGCCTTCCGCGACGTGATCGCGAAGTACGCTCCGGTGCCCGACGAGGTTCCCCGCAGGGCATCTCCCGCACCGGCCTTCCGCGCTCCGCTCACCCCGACCGGACCCTGGGCCGACGCGGCCGCCCCCGCTTCCGCCTCCGCATCCGTCACGGAGCAGCCGCAGAGCTTCGACGCCCTCGGACACCTGAGCGCGCTCGTGCGCTACGACATCGACCTCCCGCACGGCGACGGCGGTCTGCTGGTCATCGACGAGGTGCGCGACCTCGGCTGGGTGAGCGTCGACGGCGTGGCGGTCGGCACGTTCTCCCGCACCCGGCACGACCGCGCGCTGCGCATCCCGGCCGGACGCACCCTCCGCATCCTCGTCGAGGACCAGGGGCGGGTGAACTACGACCACCGGCTCGGCGAGGAGAAGGGACTGATCGGCGAGGTGTCGCTCGACGGCGCACCGCTGCACGGGTGGCGCTCGACACCGCTGGACGTCGCCGCCATCGCGGCTGCGCTCGCGTCGGAGTCCGAGTCGGGAATCGGCGCAGAGGTCGGCGCTGGGATCGGCACCGCGACCGAGACCGTGGCGACCGGGCCCACGGCCTGGACTGCCGAGTTCCGTCTCGATGACCCTGCCGGTCTCTTCCTCGACACCGCGGCCTGGGGCAAGGGCTACGCCTTCGTGAACGGCTTCTTCCTCGGGCGCTACTGGCGGAACGGCCCGCAGCGCACGCTCCACGTTCCCGCGCCCGCCACGAAGGCCGGTTCCAACCGTCTCGTCGTGCTGGAGCTCGAGCAGCTCGTGGAGCCGGTGGCGGCGTTCGTCGGATCCTCCGCGCTCGGCGACACGGAGGAGTGAGGGCCGACCGGGCGCAGGGCCGCGGTCAGGACAGCGGCACGAGCGTCGCGTCCACCGCGGTTCCGTCGATCTCGACCCACATCAGGGTGCAGACGGGCTGTCGGCGCCGATCGGTCGGTGATCCCGGGTTCAGCAGCCGCATCCCCCGGGGCGACACCGTGTCCCACGGAATGTGCGAATGGCCGAACACGAGCAGATCCACGCCGGGGTGAGCCTGATCCATCCGCTCCTCCCGCTGCCGGGACGGCCCGGTCTCGTGCACGACGGCGATGTCGACGCTCTCCACCCGGAACCGGGCGACCTCGGGGAGCCGCGCCCGCAGCTCCGGTCCGTCGTTGTTGCCCCACACCCCGCGCAGCACCCGCGCCCGGGCTTCGAGCAGGTCGAGGGTGGCGGCGTCCACCCAATCCCCCGCATGCACGACGACGTCGGCCTCCTCGACCGCGCGCAGCACGGCGTCCGGAGGCCGTCGCGCCCGCTTCGGCACGTGGGTGTCCGCCAGGAGCAGCATCCTCGTCGTCATCGCGTGATTCCCGCCTTCCGCCTGCCTCCGACTCTACGCACCGCCCCGAATGCACCGACGACCGGCGTCATGCGCACACAGCGAACACTCAGGAAGGCGTAAACTCACCCGAGTCCCTTGGTATACCAGGGGCTGATCGGAGGAGATCCATGAGTACTGCCACTGCGCCGGCGAACCCTCGTTCGCGCGTCATCACCGCGAGCCTGGTCGGCACGACGATCGAGTTCTACGACTTCTACGCGTATGCGACAGCGGCCGTCCTCGTGTTCCCGGTGCTGTTCTTCCCCACCGGGAACGACACCACGTCTCTCCTCTCCTCGTTCGCGGTGTTCGGTGCCGCGATGGTCGCCCGCCCCATCGGCGCCGTGGTCTTCGGCCACTTCGGCGACAAGTTCGGCCGGAAGGCCACACTCGTGGCGTCGCTGCTCACGATGGGCATCGCGACGTTCGTGATCGGTCTGCTGCCGACGTTCCAGGACATCGGCTGGTGGGCGGCGCTGCTGCTGCTGATCCTCCGCCTCGCGCAGGGCTTCGCGCTCGGCGGCGAGTGGTCGGGCGCTGCCCTGGTCGCCACCGAGAACGCCCCGAAGGGCAAGCGCGCCTGGTACGGCACCTTCCCGCAGCTGGGCGCGCCGCTCGGCTTCATCATCGCGAACTTCCTCTTCCTCGCGATCAACTGGCTCCTGCCGCACGCCGAGAACCCGGTCCTGAAGTCCGAGGCCTTCCTGTCGTGGGGCTGGCGCATCCCGTTCCTGTTCTCCGCCGTGATGGTCATCATCGGGCTGTGGGTGCGGCTCAAGCTCGTCGAGTCCGACACCTTCAAGAAGGCCGAGACGAAGGGCGCGATCCGCAAGCTGCCCCTGGCGACGGTCTTCCGGTACCACTGGAAGCAGCTCATCCTCGGCACGTTCATCATGCTGGCGACGTACGTGCTGTTCTACCTGATGACGAACTTCACCCTCGCGTACGGCACCAAGCCGGACTCCCTGGCCACCGCCTCCGCCGCCGCGAAGGCCGCTGCCGAGGCGACGGGCGCCGACTTCGATCCGGTCAAGTTCGCGGCCCAGTTCTACCCCGGTCTCGGCTTCGGCTACACCGACTTCGTGCTGATGCAGATCATCGGCGTGGTGTTCTTCGGCATCTTCACGCTGCTCTCCGGTCCGATCGCCGACGCCGTGGGACGCCGCAAGCTCCTGCTGTGGGTCACCGGCGCGATCATCGTGTTCGGCTTCACGTTCAACACCTTCCTCCTGCCCGCGGTCGACCCGAAGTTCACGGGGGCTCTCACGCAGGCGTTCCTGGTGCTCGGGTTCATGCTGATGGGGGCGACGTTCGGTCCGATGGGCGCCCTGCTGCCCGAGCTGTTCCCCACGAACGTGCGCTACACGGGGTCGGCGATCGCCTACAACGTGTCGTCGATCCTCGGTGCGGCCGTCGCGCCGCTGATCGCCCTGAAGCTGTGGGAGGCGGCGGGCGGCGCCCCGTGGCTGGTCGGCCTGTACCTGTCGGCGATGGGCGTTCTCACCTTCATCGCCCTGATCTTCAGCCCCGAGACGAAGGACCACGACTACGACGACGACCTCGGCGTCGCGGCGGCCGTCGAGCTGTAGCCTCTCGGCACACGCATCGCTCCAGGGCACTCCAGGGCACCCCGTCTGCGGACGGGGTGCCCTTCTGCGATCCGGTCAGCCGTCGCCGATCGCATCGTCAACAGATATTGACAACGCGCCCGTCGTCAACGAGTATTGACGACGGAGGTGCATCATGACTTTTCCCACCGCGATCGCACAGGACGACGGAAGCGAGCCCCTGGCCGCGCTGCACCGGCTCGCCGAGCTGCGCACCGAGGTCGCCCGCGCCGAAGAGGCGAACGTGCGTCGTGCGCGCAACCTCGGATACTCGTGGCAGGCGATCGCGAGTGCGCTCGGCGTGAGCAAGCAGGCGGCGCACCGCCGGTTCGGCCGCTCCTGACCGGCATACAGCCTCTCCATAGGATTCGCCCGCGAACGAAGTACGGTCGAAGTACCATCTCCAGATCGAGGTCCCGCATGTCCGGTTCGGCGACAGCACGCCGCCGCGGACGTGGCGCACAGCCCGAAGGCCCGCGCGCCACCTTCCGCCAGCTCCTCCCCTTCCTCTTCGAACACAAGCGCACCCTGATCGTGGTCGCGGTGCTCAGCATCGTCGGCGCCGCGACATCGCTCGTGCAACCGCTGCTCGTCGGCCAGGTCATCGAGGCGGTGCAGTCCGACACCGGCATCGGCATACTCGTCTGGCTCCTGGTCGGCTTCGTGATCGTGTCGTCGATCATCTCCGGCTTCCAGCACTATCTGCTGCAGCGCACGGGCACCGCGGTGGTCTACTCGAGCCGTCGCCAGCTCATCGCCCGCATCCTGCACCTGCCCACGTCGGAGTTCGACGCCCGCCGCACCGGCGACCTCGTCTCCCGCGTCGGCACGGACACCACGCTGCTCTATGCCGTGCTCACCCAGGGCCTCGCGGATGCCGTCGGCAGCGCGGTCCTCTTCATCGGTGCGCTCATCGCGATGCTGCTGATCGACCCCGTCCTGCTGCTGCTCATCGTGGTCGTCATCGGCATCTCGGTCGCGGTCGTCGTGCTGCTGAGCGGGCGGATCCGCACCGCCTCGACCGCACAGCAGGAGAAGGTCGGCGAGCTGGCGTCCGGCGTGGAGCGGGCCGTCGGCTCGATCCGCACGATCCGCGCCTCCGGTGCGACCGAGCGCGAGACGACCGCCGTGTCCGGGCTCGCCTCGGACGCCTACGGCATCGGCGTGCGCATCGCGAAGATCTCCTCGCTCGTCGTGCCCGTCTCCGGCATCGCACTGCAGCTCTCGCTGCTCGTGGTCCTGGGCGTGGGCGGGTTCCGCGTGGCCGCCGGCGCAATCACGATCGCCGCGCTGATCTCGTTCATCATGTTCCTCTTCCTCCTCGTGATGCCGCTGGCCACCACCTTCGGCGCGATCACCTCGGTGAACCAGGCCCTCGGCGCGCTCGGGCGCATCCAGGAGGTGCTCGACCTGCCGACCGAGTCGCAGGACGATGAGGCGATCGCCGCCGCGCTCCCCCGCGAGACCGCCGCGCCGGACGCCCCCGCCATCGAGTTCCGCGACGTGCACTTCCGCTACCCGGAGAACGTCGTCGCCGCCCGCAAGGCCGCCGCCCAGGCCGCGCGAACCCTGCTCGCCGACGCGCACCTGGAGTCGGCCGAGGATTCCTCACCCGCCGTGCAGGACCACGAGGTGCTGCGTGGCGTCTCGTTCGCCGTGCCCCGCGGCGCCCGGGTGGCGCTGGTCGGGCCGAGCGGTGCGGGCAAGAGCACGATCCTGTCGCTGATCGAGCGCTTCTACGATCCGACCGGAGGGTCGATCCGACTGCACGGACACGACGCGCGCACCTATCCGCGCGATGACCTCCGCGCCAACTTCGGCTACGTCGAGCAGGACGCCCCGACGCTGGCCGGCACGCTCGCGGAGAACCTGCGACTCGCCTCTCCCGATGCCTCGGATGCCGACTGCGAGCGCGTGCTGCGCGCGGTCAACCTCGGCGACGTGCTCGAGCGCAACCCGCTCGGCATCGAAGCGCCCGTCGGCGAGGACGGCGTGATGCTGTCCGGCGGAGAGCGTCAGCGTCTCGCGATCGCGCGCGCCCTGCTCACCGATGCTCCGATCCTGCTCCTCGACGAGTCGACCTCGTCGCTCGACGGGGTGAACGAGCAGCGGATGCGCGAGGCCATCGACGCGGTCTCCACCGACCGGACGCTCATCGTGATCGCGCACCGTCTCTCGACCGTCGTCGACAGCGACCTGATCGTGGTGCTGCAGGACGGCACCGTGGTGGGTCAGGGCACGCACGCGGAGCTCGTGGAGTCGACGCCGCTGTACCGCGATCTCGCCCGGCACCAGCTGCTCACCTGAGCCGTCAGCCGGCGGGCGGAACCGCCGTCTGCCACGCCGTGACGTGCACGGTGGCCCCGGAGATGATGTCCAGCGGCATCTCCCACGAGAGCCGGTCCTCCCCCGGGAGGGCCGCGATCCACAGGGTGCTGGCGGCCAGCTGCCCGTTCACCGAGTTCGCGTCCCACCCGATCACCGCCGAGGCCGACTCCCCCGGCTGGAGGGTGACCGGCGAGGGGCCAGGGTCCTGCGCCATGAAGGAGTCGCCGCGCTCGACGGTCACGTCGAGGAGGTGACCGTTCTGGTCCCCGTACGCGACGTCGGGATACCCCTCGATGGTGCAGGGCTCCTCGGCCACGTTCACGAGTCCGAGCACCTGCCCGCGGTGCCCGGTCGCGCCATCCGGCGCCGGCGCCAGGATCGTCGTGTTCTCCGAGGTGCACGACCCCTCGGCCGCCGAGCCGTCGGAGGGCGCCGCGGTGGGCACCGGCTCACCGGGCGCGGAGGGATCCGGAACCGCTGCTCCGCCGGGATCGGCCTGCTCCTGCGCCGCCGCCTGCTCCTGGCGCAGCTGCTCCTGCCCGGCGTCGTGCCCGGCCTGAGCCGCGAAGGGAAGAAGGACCAGCGCGACGGCCGCGACGACGGACACGACGGCGACGCGCGCTCTCGACCCGGAGTCGCGTACGGGCGCCGAATCCGCGCCGCGCGACCGCCCTGCCCACACGCTCACGAGTGCCGGGATCCATCCGACGACGACCGCCCACCACGTCGTCTCCGCCGCGGCGCCCATCGTGCCGATGGCGCCACGGATCCCGTAGCTCGCCGCTCCGACGACGAAGCTTCCGAGGTCCAGGGCCGCACCGATGGCGAAAGCGGTCAGAATCGCGGCGAGCCAGCCCGCCGCGACAACCGCACGCCCGGCGGAGAGACGAGAGACGAGCGCCGCGAACCCGGCGATCAGCACGGCCGCCATGAGCAGCTGCACGACGACGGCCCACAGCACCGGGCTTCCGAAGACACCGCGACCCATGGGCGTCGGAACGAAGTACGTCAGCGTCGCCAGGCTCCCGCCGGCCGCGGACAGCCAGTACGGCAGCCAGCCGAAGAAGAACCACAGCGCGGCGAGCACGCCCCCGCCGATCAGACCTTGCCGCATCGCATTTCCCCCGGAGAACAACACCGCACAGGCGCGGGTACCACGACCCTAGCGCCGTGACGCGCTCACCCCGGGGATTGCGCGAACACGAAGGCGGGATGCCGGAGACCACTCAGCCATGGGTTCGTCTCTGACTTCCCGCCTTCGCGGGTTCGACGGGCATCGAGCCCGAAGGTGCCGGCTCCCCCGAACCGGCACCGGTCTGGGAGCTACGCCTTCGCGAGGCGGTAGCGCAGCGAGGCCAGCTCGGCGCGCAGCGCCGCAGGGACCTTGTCGCCGAAGGTGTCGTAGAACGCCTCGGTCAGGTCGGCCTCGGTCTTCCATGCCTCCGCGTCGACGGAGAACAGCTCGTCGAGGTCGGCGGCGGGGATGTCGAGTCCGTCGAGGTTGAGGTCTTCGACCCGCGGCAGGCGTCCGATCGGGCTGTCGACCGCCGGAACGTCCCCCGCGATGCGACGGATGATCCAGTCCACGACGCGCGAGTTGTCCCCGAAGCCGGGCCACAGGAAGCGACCGTCGGCTCCGCGGCGGAACCAGTTCACCTGGAAGATGCGCGGCGCGCGGTCGAACCGCAGTCCTCGACCGACCTCGAGCCAGTGCCCGAAGTAGTCGGCCATGTTGTAGCCGCAGAACGGCAGCATCGCGAACGGGTCGCGGCGCAGCTCCCCGACGGTGCCCTCGGCGGCGGCGGTCCGCTCGGACGAGATGTTCGAGCCGAGGAACACGCCGTGCGTCCAGTCGGTGGCCTCGACGACGAGCGGCACGTTGCTGGCACGACGTCCACCGAACAGGATGACGTCGAGCGGCACGGCCTCTTCCCAGTCCTCGGAGATCTGCGGGCACTGCGCCGCCGACACCGTGAAGCGCGAGTTGGGGTGCGCGGCCGGTCGCCCGGAGTCGGGCGTCCAGTCGTTGCCCTCCCAGTCGATGAGGTTCGCGGGAGCCTGGTCGGTCAGACCCTCCCACCACACGTCGCCGTCCGGGCGGAGCGCCACGTTCGTGAAGATCGTGTTGCCCCACAGGGTCTCGACCGCCGTCACGTTGGTCGACTCACCGGTGCCCGGCGCGACGCCGAAGAAGCCCGCCTCGGGGTTGATGGCCCACATGCGGCCGTCTTCACCCGGACGGATCCAGGCGATGTCGTCGCCGAGGGTCTCGACGCGCCAGCCGGGGATCGTCGGACGCAGCATGGCGAGGTTGGTCTTGCCGCACGCCGAGGGGAACGCCGCGGCGACGTGGTACGCCTTGCCCTGCGGGTCGATCACACGGATGAGCAGCATGTGCTCGGCGAGCCAGCCCTCGTCACGGGCGATCACCGAGGCGATGCGCAGCGCGAAGCACTTCTTCGCGAGGATCGCGTTGCCGCCGTATCCCGAGCCGTAGGAGTAGACCTCGAGCGTCTCCGGGAAGTGGACGATGTACTTGTCGTCGTTGCACGGCCACTCGGCATCCTGCTCACCCGGAGCGAGCGGAGCGCCGACGGTGTGCACGGTCTTGACCCAGGGCGCGCCCTCGGCGATCTGGCGCGTGACCGCGTCGCCGACGCGGGTCATGATGCCGATCGAGGTGACCGCGTAGGCACTGTCGGTGATCTGCACGCCGATGTGGGAGAGGGGGCCGCCGACGCGTCCCATCGAGAACGGCACGACGTACATCGTGCGGCCGCGCATCGAGCCCTCGAAGATCTCGTCCATCTTCCGGTGCATCTCGGCGGGAGCGGCCCAGTTGTTCGTGGGGCCGGCATCCTCTTCCCGCTCGGAGGCGATGAAGGTGCGCCCCTCCGTGCGGGCGACATCGCTGGGGTGCGAGCGGGCGAGGTACGAGCCGGGACGCCACTCGGGGTTGAGCTTGATCAGCTTGCCCTCGTCGACGAGGCCGCGCAGCAGCCAGTCGTTCTCGGCGCGCGAGCCGTCGACCCAGTGCACGGAGTCGGGCTGGGTGAGCGCGCGGATCTCCTCGACCCACGCGGCCAGCTCGGCCATGGCGGGGGTGTCATACGTCGGAGCCGCACCGAACGTACGCGTCGCTGCGACGGGAGACGTGCGGGGGGTGAAGACTTCGGCGATGGCCATGACAGGTGCTCCTTTGAAGTGTGGGGCGTTGCACCTATCTTCTTCTGCTTCTCGGGGTACTTTCGGCCGAATCCGGCGGTAAGAAATTGGATTCTTTCGCTAGACTCAAGGAATGGCGTCCTCCGGCATCCACCTCACCACTCTCGGTCATCGCATCCGCCACCACCGGCTGGAGAACGGGTACACGCTCGACGAGCTCGGCGCCCTGGTCGGCGTCGCCGGCTCCCAGCTGAGCCTGATCGAGAACGGCAAGCGCGAACCCAAGCTCTCCCTGCTGCAGGCGATCGCGCACGCCACGAGCACCGAGGTGACCGACCTCATCTCCGGGGAGCCGCCGAACCGGCGTGCCGCTCTCGAGATCGAGCTCGAACGCGCCCAGGCGAGCCCGGTCTTCCGGCAGCTCGGCGTCGCACCGGTCCGCGTCACGAAGGGGATGAGCGACGAGACCATCGAGTCCGTCCTCGGGCTGCACCGCGAGCTCGAGCGTCGCGAGCGCGAGGCCATCGCCACGCCGGAGGAGGCACGGCGCGCGAACACCGAGCTGCGGCTGCGGATGCGCGCGCAGAACAACTACCTCCCCGAGATCGAGAAGCTCGCCGAGAAGCACCTCAAGGCGGCGGGGCACGTGCAGGGCGCGCTCACCCACCGCACCGTGAGCATCATGGCCGAGAAGCTCGGCTTCGAGCTGATCTACGTCAACGACCTCCCGCACTCCACCCGCTCGGTCACCGACCTCGAGAACGGACGCATCTACCTGCCGCCCGCCTCCATCCCCGGAGGCCACGGCCTGCGCTCGATGGCGCTGCAGGCCATGGCGCACCGCTACCTCGGACACACGCCGCCGACCGACTACGCCGACTTCCTGCAGCAGCGCCTGGAGATCAACTACTTCGCCGCATGCTGCCTGATGCCGGAGACCGCGGCCGTCGCGTTCCTGCAGCAGGCCAAGAAGGACCGCAACCTCGCGGTCGAGGACTTCCGGGACGCGTTCGGCGTCACCCACGAGAGCGCGGGCATGCGGATGACGAACCTGCTCACCCAGCACCTCGGCATGTCGCTGCACTTCCTGCGCGTGGATGCGACCGGTGCGATCACCCGCGTGTACGAGAACGACGACCTGCCCCTGCCGATGGACGTGACCGGCGCCGTCGAGGGACAGCGGGTGTGCCGGAAGTTCCAGGCGCGGGCCGCGTTCACGCAGCAGAACCGCACCACGGAGCACCATCAGTACACCGACACACCCTCCGGCACGTTCTGGTGCTCGACGCAGACGGGCTCATCCAGCGACGGGGAGTTCTCCGTCACCGTCGGCGTCCCGTTCGACGACGCGCGCTGGTGGCGCGGGCGCGAGACCGGCGACCGCGCCGTGTCGACCTGCCCGGACGAGTCGTGCTGCCGTCGCCCCTCCGCCGAGCTGACCGAGCGCTGGAACGGCCGCGCCTGGCCGAGCGCCCGCGTGCACACGCACATGTTCTCGCCGCTCCCCCGCGGTGCGTTCCCCGGCGTGGACGACAACGAGGTCTACAACTTCCTCGGACGTCACGCGAGCGAGTGACCCCGCGGCTCACGGGCAGGCTGCTCACGGGCACGGTGCTCACGGAGTCGGGCATGGTCAGCCGTCGGAGAAGCGGGCGAACCGCGCGAGTGCTGCGGCGACAGCGGTCGGGTCCGTCGGTTCCTCGAACAGCTCGGGCGGCGCCTCCTGGGTCGCGACGGCATGCGACCACGTTCCGATGACTCGCCCGCCCTCGACGATCGTGGGGCGCACCATCCCGTTCTTGCCGGGGCCGACGGCCGCCAGGTGCTCGGGTGCGCAGACGACCGTGCGGTCGGCATAGGAGATGTAGTACTCGTCGAACGCGCCGAGCGCGTGGACGGATGCGGCACCCGTCGCCCGTCGGGGCCGTGCGAGCGCGGCGAACAGTCCGTCGTCGACCTCGTCGACGCGTGCGGCCGCCCGGTCCGCCGCCTCGCGCGCCTGTCCGAGAGTGAGACCCGACCACCACGCGAAGTCGGCCACCCGCGCCGGTCCGTGTCCGTCGATGTAGCGCACGAACAGCTCTGCGAGCGGGTCGTCGGGCCGGCTGTGCTCGCCGATGTGCTCCTCGACGAGGACGAACCGCTGCTCCCGCGCCACACCCGCTCGGGCGACGACGGGTCCCTGGCAGATGAGGCCGTCGATCGTGAGGGTGAAGAGCAGGTGGAGGCCGCGCTGTCCCGACGGGTCGATGCCGATGCCCGAGAGGATCTCGAACACCTCGGCGCGGGTCCGCCCGCCGTCGCGCAGCGCCGGGGTGAGCACCCGGACGGTCGCCGCGACCATGTCGTCGTCGATGCCCAGCTGCCGGTGCCGCGAGGCCGCCTGCTGCCGCTGCCGCCCGGCGGTGACCTCCAGCACCCAGCCGAGGTCGCGCGCCGGCACGGTGTGCAGTGTTCCCCGCATGGTCCAGCCGCGGACGATGTCGCCGCGGTCGAACGCGCGATCGACGTCGCGCAGTCGCACCGGGCCACGCGTGCGGACCGCGAGCGCCCACCGACCGGCCGTGAAGTCCTGGCTCTGCACCGCGAGCATGTGCTGAGCGGCATCCGCGACGGTCCGCGTCGGCGCGGTGAGGCGATGCGATCGGAGGCGCTCGGCGAGCAGGGTCGCGGTCTTCATGACCCCATCATGCCGGGCGCCACCGACGCTCCGCACGGGTGGTCTCAGCCCTGCAGGGTCACCTCACGACGCTCCGGGAGCACGATCGGGTGCGACCCGGCCATGACCTCGAGGACCCGGATCACCTGGCAGGAGTAGCCGAACTCGTTGTCGTACCAGACGTAGAGGATGAGCGTGTCCTCGTCGGCGATCGTGGCGAGGCCGTCGACGATGCCGGCACGGTGGGAGCCGACGAAGTCGGTGGAGACGACGTCGGGGCTCTCCACGTAGTCGATCTGCTGGCGCAGCTTGGAGTGCAGCGAGACGCGGCGCAGGTAGTCGTTGACCTGTTCCTTGGTCGCGGGCCGCTCGATCGTCAGGTGCAGCACCGCGAGCGACACGTCAGGGGTGGGGACGCGGATCGAGCTGCCGGTGAGCTTGCCCTCGAGCTGCGGGAGCGCCTTGGCGACGGCCTTCGCCGCCCCGGTCTCGGTGATGACCATGTTGAGCACCGCCGAGCGTCCGCGCCGGTCGCCCTTGTGGAAGTTGTCGATGAGGTTCTGGTCGTTCGTGAACGAGTGCACGGTCTCGACGTGTCCCTTGACGACACCGTACGCCTCGTCGATCGCCGCGAGCACCGGCGTGATGGCGTTCGTCGTGCACGAGGCGGCGGAGAGGATGCGATCGGTGTCGGCGATCGTCTCGTCGTTGATGCCGTGCACGATGTTCTTGAGCGGACTCTTGCCCGGCGCGGTGAGGAGCACGCGGGCGACGCCCTTCGAGTGCAGGTGCTGCGAGAGCCCCTCCTCGTCGCGCCAGCGTCCGGTGTTGTCGACGACGATGGCGTCGTGGATGGCGTGGGCGGTGTAGTCGATGGTCGCCGGGTCGTCGGAGTAGATCACCTGGATGCGGGTGCCGTTCGCGATGATCTGCTCGGCCTCCTCGTCGACCGTGACGGATCCGGCGAAGCGGCCGTGCACCGAGTCGCGCAGCAGCAGGGACGCGCGCTTGGCGAGGTCGTTCTCGGCACCGCGACGGACGACGATCGCCCGCAGCCGCAGTCCGCTTCCTCCGCCGGTGTGGGCGATGAGGATGCGGGCGAGCAGGCGGCCGATGCGTCCGAAGCCGTACAGCACGACATCGGTGGGTTCGGCGGCGACGGCCCCCATCGCGGGAGCGAGGATCTCGGCGAGGTAGGTCTCCAGCGACTGGCCGCTCTCGGCGTGCCCGGCGACGAGGCGGGCGATGTCGAGGGACGAGGCACCCGGAGCGAGCGCGTGGATCGCCTCCAGCACGGCCAGGCTGTCGTCGAGGGGAAGGCGCTCGTGCCCGAGCTGGGCCACGCGTTCGTGCACCTCGACGAGGCCGGTCGCCGAGAGCCCGAGCAGGCGGTGCCCGTGCAGCGAGGTGACCACGTCGTGTTCGCGTCGGAGTGCTCCGATGAGCGGGATCATCCGCTCCGCCAGCTCTTCGCTCTCGGTCCAGTCGTCGCGGTGTGCCGCGGAATCGTTCATCTGCGTCCTTGCATGGTGAGCGCGCGCCGAGATCACCGGCGCGCGAGTTGCCGGGTGGATCGGGGGATGTCTCCAGCGTACAAGTCGGTCGAACACGCGCCGAATCCGGGCGTCGGGAAGCCCGAAGGACCCACGCTCGTGGCGCGCTCGCGACCGCACCGGGACACTCCGCAGCCGCCGAGGGAATCCCGCACGCCGCCCTCGTGTTCCCCTCCTCGGACGCTCCACGAAAGGCCCTCCGATGACTGACCGCCCCCGCCGCTCGGCATGGCCTCCCCTGCTGGTCGCGATCGGCCTGGAGGTCACCGCGACCCTCTCGCTGCGAGCCGCCGAGGGATTCACGCATCCGCTCTGGCTGATCGTCGTGGTGCTCGGCTACTCCGGCTCGCTGTGGCTGCTGTCGGTCGTCCTCGATCGCGGGATGCCGGTGGGCGTCGCATACAGCATCTGGTCGGCGTTCGGGGTCGTGCTCACCGCAGTGCTCGGCACCGTGCTGTTCGGAGAGCTGCTGGGCCCGGTGCAGATCATCGGCGTCGGCGTGATCGTGCTCGGCGTGCTGCTCGTCGAGCTCGGCTCGCACAAGCGCGAGGCGACGGAGGTCACCCCGTGACCTGGCTGCTGCTGTCACTCGCCATCGTGAGCGAAGTCACCGCGACGCTGAGCCTGCGCGCCTCCGAGGGCCTGCGCCGCCGCCGCTGGATACCCGTGATCGTGGTCGGCTACCTCGCCGCGTTCACGCTGCTCGGCACGATCCTCGCTCTGGGGATGCCGGTGGGCGTCGCCTATGGCATCTGGGCGGCCGCCGGCGTCGCGCTGACCGCCGTGCTGGGACGGGTGATCTTCAAGGACCACTTCTCGGCGATGATGGCCGTCGGTGTCGCGCTCATCGCGGTCGGCGTGGGCCTGATCGAGTTCGGCGGCGGGCACTGATCACGACCCTGTCGGCCCCGTCCCCTCAGTACTGCGCCGAGAACGCGCCGTCGGACTTGAGCAGCTGACCCGAGATCCAGCGCCCCTCGTCCGAGACGAGGAACTCGACGACCGCAGCCACGTCCGCCGGCTGCCCGAGGCGCCCCAGGGGCGTCATCCCCGCCAGCCCCGTGCGCGTCTCGTCGTCCATCCACCCGGTGTCGATCGGTCCGGGGTTCAGGACGTTCGCCGAGATCCCGCGCGGTCCGAGCTCACGCGCGGCCGAGATCACCAGCCGATCGAGCGCGCCCTTCGACGCGCCGTACGGGAGGTTCCCGGTCACGTGGTCGCTGGTGAGCGCGAGGATCACTCCCCCGTCGTCGCCGACCTGCCGCGCGAACGCCGCGATCAGCAGCAGACTCGCCCGCGCGTTCACGGCGACGTGCAGGTCGAAGCTCTCGGCGGTCGTGTCGAGGATGCCGGACTCCACATCGTGCGCGTGACTGAGGATGAGCGCCGAGATCGGTCCGTGCGCGGCGTTCACCTCGGCGATGAGGGCGTCGGGCCCCTCCGACGTGGAGAGGTCGGCGAGGTGATCGGCATCGCGGACGTCGCTCGTGACGACCGTCCAGCCGGCGGCGCGGAGTCGGGGGACGATGCCCGCGGCGATGCTGTTCGCGCGCGCAGCGCCGGTGATCAGAGCGAGGGGCATCCGGCCACGCTACCGGACCCCGCGGCGGCGATCAGGTGCCGAGGCAGGTCACCGCGGTGCCGGCCGCGAGCGCCCACGACTCGATCGTCAGCAGGCGTGCGGTACGCCCGTGGTGCACGGGTTCGATGAACCAGCCCTCCACCACGTTCCACAGCACCACCGCGATCACCCCGACGACGATGAGGATCGCGAGCAGTCCGGAGAGACCGCCGTGCCCGCCGTGCGCACCCGCCGTCACGCCCGTCGCCGAGGCCGCGCCCGTCGATGCGCTCTCGAAGGAGCACACGGCCAGGAGCAGCGCGACGAGCGCCCGTCGGAAGCAGCCGGCAGCCTCCGGAGTGCCGCGCACCCCCATCGTGCCGAGCATCGCGGAGAGCAGCAGCACGGCGCCGAGCACGAGCCCCGAGAGCGGCGCGCCGTCCGTGAGCGCGGTCACCAGCATGGCCACCGCCATCACCAGCACGGTCTGGCGCCCCTGCCAGGGCACCACGCGGCCGACCGCGATCGAGGCCCCCGCCGCGACGACCGCCGCCGCGGCCATCAGCCAGGGCGCCGCCGGCACGAGATCATCCACACCCGAATCCTATTGAGCGCGGGCGGGCGCGGGGCCGTGCGCGGGCGACGAAGGACCCTGGCTCAGGCGAGGGCGGCGATCGCGTCCCGGAGGACGCCGTCCGCCGCGTCGAGGGCGGATGCCGCGGTCTGCGGTGCGGCGTCGGTCGCGAGCATCAGGAGCGCGAGCTTGACCGATCCGTCCGCCGCCCGGAGCGCGTCGGCGGCCCGGTCGATATCCACGCCCGCGAGCTGTGAGACCGTGCGGATCGAGCGCGCGTGGAGCTTCTCGTTCGTGGCGAGCAGGTCGACCATCACCCCGCGGTACGTCTTGCCGAGGTTGATCATCGAGAGCGTCGTGAGCATGTTCACGACGAGCTTCTGCGCGGTCCCCGACTTGAGCCGGGTGGACCCGGAGATGAACTCGGGCCCGGTGACGACCTCGATCGCCACCTCGGCGACGGCTCCGATCTCGGAGCCGGCGTTCGAGGCGATGGCCGCGGTGAACGCCCCCACGCTGCGCGCGTAGGCCAGTCCGCCCACCACGTACGGGGTGCGGCCGGAGGCCGAGATGCCCACCACCGTGTCGTTCTCGGAGAGCCGGAGCTCGCGGAGCGACGCGCCGGCCGCCTCCTCGTCGTCCTCCGCGTTCTCCACGGCGGAGCGGATCGCGGTCTCGCCCCCGGCGATCAGGCCGACCACCATCGACGGGTCCGTACCGAACGTGGGCGGGCACTCGCTGGCGTCGAGCACGCCGATGCGCCCTGCCGTCCCGGCACCGATGTAGATGAGGCGCCCGCCGCGACGGAACCGCTCGGTGATGCCGTCGACGACGGTGGCGATCTCGTCCGCGCGCTCGGCCACGGCCTCGGGCACACGCCTGTCCTCCGCGTTCATGCGCCGCACGAGCTCGGCCGTGCCCAGCAGGTCCAGATCGCCGCGCTCGGTCGTCGACGCCTCGGTGTCGAGGCCCTCGAGGACGGAGAGGAGAGCGGACAGGCGGGAGTCGTCATTCGGCACGGTGGACGAACCTTTCGTGGGGGAGGTCGGTGCGGCGCGCGAGCAGCAGCGCACCGTCCAGGGCGTCGCCGGCGGACGGCACGACGGTGCGTCCCGCCGCGTCGAGTGCGGAGACCAGTTCGGCACGGAACCAGTCATGATCGGTGAGGCCGCCGTGGAGCGCGACCTCGGGGGCGAGCGACGACGCGGCGACGGCGGAAGCGGTGAGCAGGCGGACGGCCTCCGCGGCGATCTCCCCCGCGACGGCGTCACCGTCCGCCGCGGCGTCCAGCACGAGCGGTGCGAGGGTTCCGAGCCGTCGGGCGATCGATCCGCCCTCCGCGACCCAGGAGACCACGTCGTCGGCGGGACGGATGCTCTCCGCCACGGTCGCCGTCAGGCGGGTCGCGGGCCCGAGTCCGACGGCGGCGCGCTGCACGGCCCTGGCGGCCTCGCGCCCGAGCCAGGACCCGCTGCCGAGGTCGCCGAGGTCGGGGCCCCAGCCGTCGATGAGGCGGATGCCGTCGGCGTCGGCGCCGAGCGCCGCCGCACCGGTTCCGGCGATGAGGAGCACGCCGGGGGCACCGCCGAGCGCACCCGCGTGGGCCGTCACGACATCGGAGGCGACGGCCACCCGCGCCCGGGTCGATGCGGCGAGCGCGCTCGCGAGCGCCTGTGCGGCGACGGGTGCGGCCCACGCCCCGGCCGCTCCTACGCCGAGCAGCGCGGGAGGCGCGTCGAGGTCGAGCAGGGGCAGGATGGCCGCGATCGCGTCGTCGACGCCGCGAGGAGTCGCGAGTCCGGGGGCACCGACTCCCGAGCGGATGAGGCGCTCGCCCTGGTCGATGAGGATGCGGCATCGGGTCTTGCCGAGGTCGACCGCCGCGGTCGTCGGGACGCTGCTCATCTCTCTCCTCGCTATGCCCTGCGGAACACTTTCGGAAAGAACTCTACATTGAATCTAAAACTAGTGAAAAGAATTTACGGAGCGTCGGCCGAACAGCCAGGACATACTGAGAATCCCACACCCCCGGAGGAGCAGATGAGCATCCAGTCGACGATCGAGGCCGCCGCCTCGACGCTGCCACCCTCACTCGCCCGTGTCGGGGCGGCGATCAGGGAGAACCCCCACGTCGTCATCGACATGACCATCAACGAGCTCGCCGAGGAATGCCACACGTCGGTGGCTTCGGTCGTGCGATTCTGCCGAGCGATCGGGTTCAGCGGATACGCCCCGCTGCGGATGGCGCTCGCGACCGAGCTCGGCAAGGAGGAGGCGCAGTTCTCGGCCCGCGGCGCCTTCGGCTCGGAGATCTCCGACGAGGACACGCTCCACGAGGCCGTCTCCAAGCTCGCCGCGCTCGAGCTGCTCGCGATCGAGGAGACCGTCGCACGACTCGACTTCACGGTGCTCGAGGCCGCGATCGACGCCGTGGACGCGGCCGACCGCATCCTGCTGTTCGGGATCGGCGCCAGCCAGTTCGTCGCGGAGGACCTCGCCCACAAGCTCCTCCGGGTGGGGCGCAACGCCCACGTGCCCTCCGACCCCCACGAGGCGATCGCGGCGACCGTGCTGCACACCGCCCCCACGGTCGCCATCGGCTTCTCCCACGCCGGATCGACGACCGAGACCGTGCGCTTCCTCCAGACCGCCCGGGCCAACGGCGCCGCGACCATCGCGGTCACCTCCGCCAAGGACTCCCCCCTGGCACGCGCCGCCGACCACGCACTGTTCACCGAGGTCCGCGAATCCACCTTCCGCGCCGGCGCGATGGTCAGCCGGATCGCCCAGCTGGCCCTGGTCGACTGCCTCTTCGTCGGCATCGCCAAGCGCCGCTTCGCCGAGACGGTCGATGCGCTGCAGCGCACACGCGAGGCCACCCGCGCCCTGCGCGACTGACACGGCGGCGCAGCACCGCCCTCCACCTCACCTGGTGGTGGCCACGCCGGCCCGTCGCACGGGCGTCGAGCGCGCCGTCAGGACGCCGCCTCCGAGACCGCGCCGTCCGCCCGTCCTTCCTCGACACCGCGTGCGGCAGACGAGGTGCCCACGGATCCCGCCGTGCGCAGGAAGACGATGATCCAGCTGAAGATCAGGACCGCCGCGATGAGCTCGACAGCGGTGAGGTTGTAGTAGCCGACCGCGAAGAACGCCGCGAGCAGGACGATGACGAGCACGTACGCCCAGCCGAACGCGACGAACACCCGCGGGATGGTGGGCAGGAACCACGGGAGTCCGACCACGACCACCGCGAACACGACGGTCATCCCCGTCGCGACGGTGTTGTGCACGAGGAAGAACTCGTCCACCGGGAAGATCCCGACGCAGGCCAGGAAGATCCCCATCAGGATCAGGCCGCCGCGCACGATGAACCGTCCGCGGCGATCGGCCGGACCTTCGGCGGGCAACCCCGCGGTCGCGTAGCGCGAGATCGTCGTGATCATGACGCCGGCGATGACCAGCGTCACGTTGAAGGCGACGGACGCGCTGTTGGTGCTCATGCCCAACGCGGACAGGTTGTCGCGCCACCAGTGCACGTCGCTGGAGGCGAGCATGCTGGCGAAGGCGCCGATCACGAGGAACACCGCGAGCACGAGCGACAGCACCATCGGCGTGAGCGCGACGGCGCTGAGGAACGAGACGTATCCGGTCAGGGCGAAGGCCACGGCCACCAGCACGGCACCGGGGAACGGGAACACCGGCGCGTCGGTGAAGCTGCGCTCGAGCAGCTCCGCGATCCCCAGCCAGCCCAGGCAAGCGATCGCCGCATGCGCGAACGCGATCGCCGCGAGGTCGTACCAGCGCAGCCGATCGCCGGGCACGCTGAAACCGTCGCGGACGGCCTGCGGATCGGGCTGCTCCGGCCGCACGGCGAGGCGTCCGAGGGTGAAGGCGATCACCGCGGTGATCGCACCGCCGTACGCGGCGAACACGCCGATGGAGCCCGGGCCGCTGATGGCCAGCTCGTGCCCCCAGAACACCGGGAGACCGATCACGAAGCCGACGACGAGGAAGCCGCCGCCCACGATCAGGGCGGTCGCCTCGAAGACCGTCTCCGCCGTCTCCGGACCGCGCACCTGCCGCAGCACCTGCATCACCCTGCTCGCGAGTGCGTTCATGGTCTTTCCTTCCCGATGCACATCCTAGAAGCCGGCCCTGCCGGTCCCCGTGCGCCGCCCGCAGTAGCCTGGAGCGGTGACCCAGACTCTCTCCGCCCGCGCCGTCCTCCTCGACATGGACGGGACCCTCGTCGACTCGACAGCGGTCGTGGAGCGGCTCTGGCTCGCGTGGGCCGAGCCGCACGGCATCGATCCGGAGACCGTGCTGCGCACCGTGCACGGCCGGCAGGGGCACCAGAGCATGGCGATCATGCTCCCGGAGCGCGACCATGCCATCAACCTCCGGGAGAACGACGTCATGCTCGCCACCGAGGCGGGCGACGTCGACGGAGTGATCGAGGTCCCCGGAGCGCGGGTACTGCTCGACGCCCTGCAGCCGTTCCCGCACGCCATCGTCACCTCCGCCAACGTCGCGCTCATGACGGCGCGGATGCGGGCCGCCGGTCTGACCGTGCCCGCGCACAGCGTCACCGCCGAAGACGTGTCGGCGTCCAAGCCCGACCCGGAGGGCTTCCTCCGGGGTGCGGAGATGCTGGGGATCGACCCCGCGGACTGCCTCGTGTTCGAGGACTCGGGCGCGGGCATCCAGGCGGGTCTCGCCGCCGGCATGCGCGTGATCGGTGTCGGACCGCATGCCGCCGCGCACCACCCGACCGCCCTGGTTTCCGACCTCTCCCAGGTGACCGTCTCCGCCACGGCCACCGGGTTCGACATCACCGTCGACTGACGCCGACTCCCCCGTCCGGCCCGGGCGACACCCGAGCCCCGTCCCCTCCGCACCCGCCGCTACGATGAGGCGATGCGACGTTTCCCCGCCTCCGTGTTCGGCATCGGCGAAGAGCCGGATCCGCGCTTCTCGCTGGCGAACGAGCGCACCTTCCTCGCCTGGACGCGCACGGGACTCGCCCTCATCGCCGGCGGTGTCGCCCTGGAGGTGCTCGGCCTGGATCTGCACCCCGGGTTCCGCCTCGCGGCGTCGCTGCTCCTCATGATCACCGGAACCGCGGTCGCCCCTCTCGCCTGGTGGGAGTGGATGCGGGCGGAACGGGCCATGCGGCAGTCCCGTCCCCTGCCCGGGGCGTTCTCCGCCGTCGTGCTCGCGGTCGTCGCGACCGTCGTGGGCCTGCTGGTCCTGGCCGGGGTGCTCTGGCGGTGACCGGTCCGGGACCGTTCGATCCGGGTCTGCAACCGGAGCGCACCGAGCTCGCCTGGCGGCGCACCGCCCTGGCGATCGCGATCGGCTCCCTGATCTCGCTGCGGATCTTCCCTCTCGTGCTGCCGTCCGCCGGCGCCGTCTGGGGACTCGCCCCGGGGGCGGTCGGGCTGGCCGCCGCGTGCGCACTCTGGTTCGCCGCGCGACGTCGCCAGCTGCGGGTCACCGCCGCGCTGCGGGCGTCGCTCCTGCCCGGACCGCCGACCGTCAGGGCACCGGGCGGCTGGATGATGCTCGCGCTGACCGCGCTCGCCACCGCCTTCGGTGCGGCGTGCATCGCGATCGTCATCGTGTCGTCCCTCGCCGGCGACGGCATCTGAGCGGGCTCCCTCGCGGGCGGCGGGATGACGTCGCCCGCCCCCGAGGGTCGGGTCTCAGTCCCGCGTGTAGTCCTCGAAGATCAGGGTCGTCCTCGTGGAGCGGATGGACGGGATCGCCTGGATGTCCTCCAGCACGATCCGACGCAGGTCCCGGGCGTCGTTCGCGCGCACCAGGAGGATCACGTCGAAGTCTCCGCCGACCAGCGCCATGTGCTCGATCTCGGGGATGGCCCGCAGCCGGTCGCTCACGGCCTGCCAGGTGGCCTGCTCGATCGCCAGCGTGACGTAAGCGCTCGCGTGATGGCCGAGCAGCACCGGGTCGGTCCGCACCGAGTAGCCGGTGATCACCCCGGCATCCGTGAGTCGCTTGATCCTCGCGTGCGCGCCCGCTCGGGAGATGTGCACCGCATCCGCTATCGCCGTCATCGAGGAACGCGCGTCGCGGCGCAGCTCCTCGAGGATCGCTCGATCCGTCTCGTCCAGCGCGATCATGTGACCCCTTCCATCGGTCCACAATTTCTGACGTTTCGCTCAAGAATGCCCCATTCAGAGCGCTTTCATCCATGAATGAGCAAATGATCTTGGATGACTGTCGCGCGCGGAGGCAAGCTGTCCCCATCGAGTTCGGCAAGGAGGGCGAACGGATGCAGCACACCGACATGCTCCCGCGAGACACCGCGGTGCGACTGATCGACGAGCACGGGACGGCCGGCCCGGATGAGCGCTACGCGCTTCCCGACACCGCGTCCCTGCTGGCCGCGTATCGCGGCCTCGTCGAGGGCCGACGGATCAACGACCAGGCCGGCGCCCTCGTGCGCCAGGGGCGCCTCGCCGTCTATCCCTCCTCGCACGGGCAGGAGGCCTGCCAGGTCGGCGCCGCGATGGTGCTCGGCGACACGGACTGGCTGTTCCCGACCTATCGCGACTCCGTCGCCGTCATCGCCCGCGGTGTCGATCCCGCCGACGCCATGGTGCTCCTCAAGGGCGACTGGCACTCCGGCTACGACGTGCGCGCCCATCGCGTCGCCCCGCAGGCGACCCCGCTCGCCACGCAGCTCCTGCATGCGGTGGGCTTCGCTCAGGCCGCGAAGCATCGCGGCGAGGACACCGTCGTGCTGGCGCTCTGCGGCGACGGCGCGACCAGCGAGGGCGACTTCCACGAGGCGATGAACTTCGCCGCCGTCTTCCACGTGCCGGTCGTGTTCTTCGTGCAGAACAACGAGTTCGCGATCTCGGTCCCGCTCTCCCGGCAGACGGCCGCCCCCTCCCTCGCCCACAAGGCCATCGGCTACGGGATGCCGGGGCAGCGCGTCGACGGGAACGATGTCGCCGCGGTGCTGGCCGTGCTGGGCGAGGCCGTGTCCCGCGCCCGCGCCGGCGGCGGTCCGTCGCTCGTCGAGGCTCACACGTATCGGATGCAGGCCCACACCAACGCCGACGACGACACCCGGTACCGCGAACGCGAGGAGGTGCAGGCGTGGATCGACCGCGACCCCCTGCTGCGTCTGCGCGCCCACCTCACGTCGACCGGCGCGCTCGACGCCGATGCCGAGGAGGGCTTCGCCGCCGGCGCCGAGGAGATCGCGACAGCCATGCGCGCCGCCCTGAACACCGATGCCGATCTCGACCCCGAAGACCTGTTCCGCTTCGTGACGGCGACCCGTTCGCCGCAGCTCGAGGAGCAGTGGCACCTGCTGCGCGACGAGATCGAGCGGTCGCGTCTCGCCGATGCGGGGACTGCTCGGGACGGAGAACACCGATGACCATCGCACAGCACGACACCCGCACGGAGAGCGAGGCGACGACCGTGACGACGATGAGCATGGCCGCCGCCCTGAACCGCGCGCTCGCCGACGCGATCGAGTCCGATCCGGACGTGGTGGTCTTCGGCGAGGACGTCGGGGCGCTCGGCGGGGTCTTCCGCATCACCGACGGCCTGACCGCGCGCTTCGGCGAGGAGCGCTGCTTCGACACCCCGCTCGCCGAATCCGGCATCGTCGGCACCGCCGTCGGCATGGCCATGAACGGCATGCGCCCGGTGATCGAGATGCAGTTCGACGCGTTCGCGCTCCCGGCGTTCGAACAGGTCGTCAGCCACGTCGCGAAGCTCGGCAACCGCACCCGCGGCGGCATGCGGATGCCGCTGGTGATCCGCATCCCGTTCGGCGGCGGCATCGGCGGGGTCGAGCACCACTGCGACTCCTCCGAGGCCTACTACGCCCACACACCCGGCCTCACGGTCGTGAGCCCCTCGACGCCGCAGGACGCCTACTCGCTGCTGCGTGCGGCGATCGCCTCCCCCGACCCGGTGATCTTCCTCGAGCCGAAGAAGCTGTACTGGGCCAAGGGCGAGGTCGACACCTCGATCACCGCCGAGCTCGGTGCGGCGCGCATCGCCCGCGACGGGACGGACGTGACGCTGCTCGCCTACGGCGCCTCGGTGCCGCTCGCACTCGAGGCCGCCGAGGTCGCCGCCGCGGAGGGTCGCAGCGTGCAGGTGGTCGACGTGCGCTCGCTCTCGCCGTTCGACGACGCCTCCGTGACGGCCGCCGTCCGGTCGACCGGACGCGCCGTGGTCATCGCCGAGGCTCCCGGTTACGCGAGTGTCGCCTCCGAGATCCAGGCCCGTGTGTTCGAGCGCTGCTTCGAGTACCTCGCCGCTCCCGTGCGCCGCGTCACCGGCTTCGACACCCCCTACGCTCCGCCGAAGCTCGAGCACTGGTACCTGCCCGACGTCGACCGCGTGCTCGACGCGATCGACACCCTGCACTGGGACGAGGACGCATGAGCACCCCGCTGACATCGCACACCGGCACGCGGGTCTTCCGGCTGCCCGACCTCGGCGAGGGACTCACGGAGGCGGGGCTCGTGCAGTGGCTCGTCGCGGTCGGGGACACGATCACGACGGACCAGCCGATCGCCGAGGTCGAGACCGCCAAGAGCGTGGTCGAGCTGCCGTCCCCGTTCGAGGGGGTCGTCACCGCACTGCACGGCACGGCCGGAGACACCATCGACGTCGGCGCGCCGGTCCTCGAGGTGAGCGCGCCCGCGACCGCCCAGCCCGAACACGAGGCCTACCGCCAGGAGGAGCGGGCCGGATCCGGCAACGTCCTCATCGGCTACGGCACCACGGCACCCGCAGCGAAGGGGCGTCGCCGTCCGCCGGCCGGCGCGGTCCGCCCCGCCGGATCCGCATCGGCAGCGACCTCGGCACCGACGCCCGCACCGGCACCCGCACCGGCACCGGCGCCGCCGTCCGCTCCCTCCGAACGCCGTCCCGTGGCCGTCCGCTCCCCGCTCGTGCGCCGCCTCGCGCGCGATCTGGGCCTCGACGTGCACACGATCGCCGCGACCGGCGCCGACGGAGCCGTCACCCGCGCCGACGTGCTGCGCGCCGCCGTCGACAGCGCCGTGGACGGCGCTGCCGCACACCACCGCGACACCCCGACGGGCGCGGGCGAGTCGGTCGACGGCCTCACGGTCCTCTCGCGCGAGCGCCTGTCGCCGTTGCGGCGCGCCGTGAGCGCGAAGCTCAGCCGCAGCCGGTCCGAGATCCCCGAGGCGACCGTCTGGGTCGACGTCGACGCGACGGCGCTGTGGGACCTCCGCGGGCAGATGGCACCCGAGGGCGGCAGGGCTCCGTCCCTCACCGCGCTCCTCGCCCGCTTCGTCCTGATCGCGCTGGAGGAGCACCCGGTGCTGGCATCACGGCTCAGCGACGACGGCGACGAGCTGATTTCGTTCGAGGGCGTCAACCTCGGCGTCGCCGCCGACACCGAGCGCGGACTCCTGGTCCCGGTCGTCCCCGGCGCGCACGCCCTCAGCGTGGACCGGCTCGACGCCGCTCTGCGTGAGCTCGCGGCGACCGCCAGGGCGGGGTCGATGCCTCCGGAGCGCCTGCGCGGTTCCACGTTCACCCTCAACAACTACGGCGGTCTGGGCGTCGACGGCTCGGCGGCGATCATCAACCACCCCGACGTCGCGATCCTCGGCATCGGCCGGATCCTCGAGCGGCCCTGGGTCGTGGACGGCGCGATCGTGGTCCGCCGGATCGTCCAGCTCTCGCTCGTCTTCGACCACCGGGTGTGCGACGGCGGGTACGCGGCCGGGTTCCTCCGCCGCGTGACCGAGCTCATCGAACACCCGCTTCGGACGTTCGGGAGGCTCTGACCGGAATACCGAACTTCTTGCGCTCCCCCGTGGTCGATGCGCTACGCTCGGCGATTAACTGACCGACCATTCGGTCATGAAAGATCGTCGGCATCTCGCCGTCACCCACCACGGAACCGCAGAACAATGGAGTTCGCATGACGTCAGCCGTCACCGCCCACACCCCGACCGGGCGGATGCCCGCCGAGGAACGTCGAGTGCTCGCGAGCACTCTCGTCGGCACCTCGATCGAGTGGTACGACTTCTTCATCTACGCCCAGGCGGCCGGCCTGGTGCTCGCACCGCTCTTCCTCGCGCCGATCGCCGAGACCAGCCCCGGGCTCGCGCAGGTGCTGTCGTTCGCCACGATCGGCATCTCGTTCCTCTTCCGCCCCCTGGGAGCGATCGTCGCCGGCCACCTCGGCGACAAGCTGGGACGCAAGAAGATGCTCGTCTTCACGCTGATCATGATGGGCCTCTCGACCTCGCTCATCGGCATCCTGCCCACGTACGCCGCGATCGGCGTCGCCGCCCCGATCCTGCTGATCCTGCTCCGCATCCTCCAGGGCTTCTCGGCGGGTGGCGAGTGGGGCGGCGCCGCCCTGATGGCCGTCGAGCACGCGCCTCGCGGCCGGCGCGGCCTGTTCGGGGCCTTCCCCCAGATCGGCGTCCCGGTGGGCATGATCCTCGCGACGTTCACGCTGTGGGTGCTGACGACCTCGATGTCGCCGGAGGCCTTCCTGGAGTGGGGCTGGCGCATCCCGTTCCTGCTGTCGATCGTCCTGATCGCCGTCGGCTACGTGATCCGGCGCGCCGTCGACGAGAGCCCGATCTTCGAGGAGCTGCGCCGGCGTCGCAAGGAGGCATCCGCACCGCTGGGTCAGCTGTTCCGCTCGAACACCAAGCAGGTCATCCTGACCGCGGTCATCTTCATCGCGAACAACGCCGCCGGATACCTGCTCATCGCCTTCTTCGCGACCTACGCCGTCACCGCGCTCGGCATGGACCGCCCGCCGGTACTGCTGGCGACGACGCTCGCCTCGTTCGGCTGGCTCATCTTCACCCTGTGGGGAGGGCATCTCTCCGACCGACTCGGCCGCATCCGCACCTTCCAGATCGGCTACGTCGCCCTCGCCCTCTGGGCCGTGCCGATGTGGTTCCTGATCGACACCGCGAACATCCTCTGGTACTTCGTCGCGCTGTTCGTGATGACCTTCGCCCTCGGCCTCTCCTACGGCCCCCAGGCCGCCCTGTACGCGGAGATGTTCCCGGCGAACGTGCGCTACTCCGGCGTCTCGATCGGCTACGCGCTCGGCGCCATCCTCGGCGGCGCGTTCGCCCCGATGATCGCCGAGACGCTGCTGAACCAGTTCCACGCGGCCTGGACCATCGGCGTCTACATCGCCGTGGCCTCGGTGATCTCCCTGATCGGCGTCTCGCTCGTGAAGGAGACCAAGGACGTGGATCTGCTGACCTGAGCTGTCGGCGGATCCGGGATCGCGGACGACGGAGGGTCTGTGCCATAATTACCATACGATCGGTCAGTAATTCCTGCTGACCGATCGTACGGACCACCCCCGAGACGACGCAGTCAGGAGATCCGCATGACCGAGGCCTACCTCGTCGGAGGCACGCGCACCCCGGTCGGACGATACGGCGGAGCCCTCGCCGGGGTCCGTCCCGACGACCTCGCCGCCCTCGTCGTGAGGGAAGCGGCGCGGCGCGCAGGCCTCGACGCCGATCGGGTCGAGATCGACGAGGTCATCCTCGGCGCGGCGAACCAGGCCGGGGAGGACAACCGCAACGTCGCCAGGATGGCGGTGCTGCTCGCAGGACTCCCCGACAGCGTGCCCGGCATCACCGTGAACCGGTTGTGCGCGTCGGGGATGTCCGCGGTGACGATGGCCGCGCAGGCGATCCGGGCCGGCGACGCCGACATCATCATCGCCGGCGGGGTCGAGTCGATGACCCGCGCGCCCTGGGTGCAGGCGAAGCCCGAGAAGGCCTGGGCCAAGCCCGGAGCCGCGTACGACACCTCGATCGGCTGGCGGTTCCCCAACCCGCGCCTGCTCGCCCGCGACAAGGCGACGTTCTCGATGCCGGAGACGGCCGAGGAGGTCGCCCGCGTCGACGGGATCACCCGCGCCGAGGCGGATGCCTTCGCGGTCCGCTCCCAGCAGCGCGCCGCGGCGGCGATCGCCGCCGGTCGCTTCGCGGGTGAGATCGTGGGCGTCCCGGTCCGGGACGGCGAGTTCCTCGTCGACGAGGGACCGCGGCCCGACACGACACTCGACGTCCTCGCACGCCTGCGTCCCGTGGTCGCCGGTGGTGAGGTCGTGACGGCCGGGAACTCGAGCGCGCTCAACGACGGCGCGTCCGCGATCGTGGTGGCGAGCGCCGAGGCCGTCGAACGCCACGGGCTGATCCCGCGGGCGAGGATCGTCGTCGGCACCAGCGCGGGGATCGCGCCCGAGATCATGGGCCTCGGTCCGGTCCCGGCGACGCAGAAGGCCCTCCGCCGGGCGGGGCTCTCGATCGACGACATCGGTGCGGTCGAGCTCAACGAGGCGTTCGCGACGCAGTCGATCGCCTGCATCCGACGCCTCGGGCTCGACGAGGCGCGCGTGAACGCCGACGGCGGGGCGATCGCCCTCGGCCACCCGCTCGGCTCGTCCGGCTCGCGCCTGCTGGTCACGCTCCTCGGGCGCATGGAGCGCGAGGACTCGCGGTACGGCCTCGCCACCATGTGCGTCGGCGTCGGTCAGGGCGCCGCGATGATCCTGGAGAAGATGTGATGCCCGCGGAGCAGCCCTCTCCGGCGCCGCTGCTCGTCCAGCGGCACGAGGACCGCGTGGTGGCGACGCTCCATCGTCCGCACAAGCGCAACGCGATCGACCAGGCGACGATCGATGCGGTCCACTCGCTCTGCGCCGAGCTCGAGGAGTCGCCGCGCACCCTGATCCTCACCGGCGCCGACGGCGTCTTCGCGGCCGGAGCCGACATCGCCGAGCTCCGCGAGCGTCGGGCGGCCGATGCGCTGCGCGGCATCAACGCCCACGCCTTCGTGCGCCTGGCCGAGTTGCCCATGCCCGTGATCGCAGCGATCGACGGATACGCTCTCGGCGGCGGCGCGGAGCTCGCCTACGCCGCCGACATCCGCATCGCCACCCCGACCCTGGCGATCGGCAATCCGGAGACCGGACTCGGCATCCTCGCCGCAGCGGGTGCCAGCTGGCGCCTCAAGGAGATCATCGGCGACGCCCGGGCGATCGAGCTGCTGCTGACCGGCCGCACGGTCCGCGCCGAGGAGGCTCTGCGCATCGGTCTGGTGTCCGCCCTGCATGAGTCGGAAGCCCTGCTGCCGGCCGCCCACGCGATCGCCGACCGCATCGCCCGGAACGACACCGCGGCGACGGTCGCGACCAAGCGCGTGTTCCGCGCTCCCCGCGACCGGCATCCCGCGGCGGATCTGGAAGCCCAGGCCGAGCTCTTCGAGAGCCCCGAGAAGTTCCGCCGCATGACCGACTTCCTGGAGCGGAGAGACCGATGAGCGAGACCGACAGCACCCCCGCACACGTCGGGGTCCTCGGCGGCGGACGGATGGGCGCCGGCATCGCGCACGCCTTCCTGCTCGCCGGATCCTCCGTGACCGTGATCGAGCGCGATGACGCCGCGGCCGCTGCCGCATCGGACCGCGTCCTCGATTCAGTGGACGCCTCGATCGACCGGGGCACCGCGCTCGAGGAGGCGACCTCCTATCGTGCGCGGTTCGCGACGGGCACGGATGTCTCGTCGTTCGCGGCGTGCGACCTCGTGATCGAGGCCGTGCCGGAGGACATCGCGCTGAAGATCGACGCCCTCACCCGCGTCGAGAAGCAGCTGGCTCTCGGCGCCGCGCTCGCGTCGAACACCTCGTCGATCTCCATCGACGAGCTCGCCGCCGTGCTCGAGAATCCCCAGCGCTTCCTCGGCATGCACTTCTTCAATCCGGTACCCGCCTCCACGCTCGTCGAGATCGTCCGCGGGGCCACGACCGGACCGGCGCTGATCGACGACGCCCGCGGATGGGTGCGCGCCCTGGGCAAGACCCCGATCGTCGTGGCGGACGCCCCCGGCTTCGCGTCCTCGCGACTCGGCGTCGCGATCGGGCTCGAGGCGATCCGGATGCTCGAGGAGGGCGTCGCCTCCGCGGAGGACATCGACGCCGCGATGACGCTGGGGTACAAGCACCCTGTGGGTCCGCTCCGACTCACCGACATCGTCGGACTCGACGTCCGACTCGGGATCGCCGAGTACCTGGCCGCGCATCTGGGCGCGCGCTTCGAACCCCCTGCACTGCTGCGACGACTCGTCGCCGAGGGCCACCTCGGCCGCAAGAGCGGACGCGGCTTCTACGAATGGGACGCCTGATGAAGGGAACCGAGATGACCGAGATCCTCCCCAGCTACCTGCAGGGCGCCTGGTGGGCGCCCTCCCCCGAGGCGGACGCGGCCGAGGTGCGAGACGCCTCGACGGGAGAGGTGGTCGCCCGGGTCTCCACGGAGGGGATCGACCTCGGCGGCGCCCTCGCCTACGCCCGCCGGGCCGGCCAGGCCTCGCTCGGCGCGCTCACCTTCCATCAGCGCGCGGTGCGCCTGAAGCAGCTCGCGCTCGCGCTCACGGAGCGCAAGGCCGAGCTCTACGAGATCTCGAGCCGCACCGGCGCGACGAAGCAGGACTCGTGGGTCGACATCGACGGCGGCATCGGCGTCCTCTTCGCCTATTCGAGCAAGGGCCGGCGGGAGCTGCCGAACGCGACCGTGTACGTGGACGGCGCGGTGGAGAACCTGTCCAAGGACGGCTCCTTCCTCGGACGCCACATCTACACCCGCCTCCCCGGCGTCGCGGTGCAGATCAACGCCTTCAACTTCCCGGTCTGGGGATCGCTCGAGAAGTTCGCCCCCGCGTTCCTCGCCGGAGTCCCGACCGTCGTGAAGCCGGCGACGCCCACGGGATACCTCGCCGAGGCGATGGTGCGCATCATGGTGGAGTCCGGCCTCCTCCCGGAGGGATCCCTGCAGCTCGTCTCGGGTGGCGTCCCCGGGCTCTTCGACGAACTGCGACTGGGCGACCTCGTGGCCTTCACCGGATCCGCGTCGACCGCCGAGCGCCTGCGCGCGCACGACGCGGTGCAGACGGGCGGCGTGCGGTTCACCAGCGAGACCGACTCCATCAACGCCTCGGTCCTCGGCACGGATGCCGTGCGCGGCACCCCGGAGTTCGACGCCTACGTCACGCAGCTCGTCACCGAGATGACGACCAAGGCCGGACAGAAGTGCACCGCGATCCGTCGGGCCATCGTGCCGGAGGCGGCCGTGGACGACGTGATCGGCGCGGTGCGGGCACGACTGTCGGAGCGCGTGGTCCTGGGCGATCCCCGAGCCGAGGGCGTCACGATGGGGCCGCTCGCCTCGACCGCCCAGCGCGACGAGGTGCTGCGTCAGGTCGCGCGTCTGCAGGAGGGCGGCGGCGAACTGGTGATCGGCTCGACCGAGGCCCCCGCGGTGCGGCACGGCGACGGCAGCGATGCGCCCGCCCCCGACGGGGCCTTCCTCTCCCCGATGCTGCTCCGATTCCCGGATGCGGAGAGTCCCGCCGTCAACGAGATCGAAGCGTTCGGCCCGGTGTCGAGCATCATCGGATACCGGTCGCTCGAAGAGGCCTCGGCGCTCGTGGCCCGTGGCGGCGGCTCGCTCGTGACCAGTGTCGCGACGCACGACCCGGCCGTCGCGACCGCTCTCGCGACCGGGATGGCCGCCTACAACGGGCGCGTGCTCTTCCTCGACCGCGACGACGCGCGCAGCTCGACCGGACACGGCTCCCCGCTCCCGAACCTCGTCCACGGCGGCCCCGGTCGCGCGGGTGGCGGCGAGGAGCTCGGCGGCATCCGTGCGGTGCTGCACCACATGCAGCGCACGGCCGTGCAGGGCTCCCCCGAGATGATGACGGCCCTGACCGGGGTCTGGCATCAGGGGGCCGCGTCCCGTCCGTACCTGGACGGCGACGGCATCCACCCGTTCCGCAAGTCACTGGCGGAGCTGCGCATCGGAGACCAGGTCGTGAGCCCCTCGCGCACCGTGACCCTCGCCGACATCGAGACCTTCGCGGCGTTCACGGGCGACACCTTCTATGCCCACATGGACGAGACCTCGGCCGCCGCGAACCCGTTCTTCCCGGGGCGAGTGGCGCACGGGTACCTGCTCGTGTCGTGGGCGGCGGGGCTCTTCGTCGACCCGGCGCCCGGCCCGGTGCTGGCGAACTCCGGTCTGGAGAACCTGCGGTTCCTGACACCGGTCTCCCCCGACGACCAGATCCGCGTCGAGCTGACCGCCAAGCTCATCACGCCGCGCGAGACCGACGAGTACGGCGAGGTGCGCTGGGATGCGGTGCTGAAGAACCAGCACGACGAGATCGTCGCGACCTACGACGTGCTCACGCTCGTGGCGAAGGAGCAGGTGGCCGCGTAGTCCGCTGCGGCGTCCCGGTCAGACGGCCGGGGCGGCCGCTGCGACGTCCGGACGTCGCAGACCGTCCAGGGCGAGCGCGACGACGTCGTCGGCGAGCCGATCGGCGCCCTCGCGTCCTCCCGGGCGATACCACTCGACGATCGAGTTGATCATGCCGAACACTAGCCGGGCGACGACGCTGGCATCGATGTCGGAGCGCAGCTCCCCCTCCGCCTGCGCCTCCTCGACGAGAGCCGTGATCCGCCGGTCGAACACGCGACGTCGCGTGAGCGCCTGGCGCTCAACCTCGGTGTTCCCGCGCACGCGCAGCAGCAGCGTCACGGCGGGGAGCTGCTCCACCAGCACCCGTACGGCTCCGCGCAGCACGTGCTCGAGGCGGTCCACCGCGCTCGCATCCGCGCTGCCGTCCGCGGGAAGAGGGTCGTCGACGACGGCCTCGAGCCCGCTCAGCGCCGCATCGAGCGCACGGTCGAGCATCTCGTCCTTCGACCCGAAGTGGTGATAGATCGCGGACTTCGACAGGCCCAGGCGCTCGGCGAGCATGCCGATGGACGTGGCGTCGTACCCGTGCTCGTTGAAGGCGGTGACGGCGACGGCGAGGATGCCCTGCTGGTCATAGCCGGGGCGGCCTCGTCGCGTGCTCTGCATCTCGGACATCACCCACAGTCTCCCATCCGACCCGCGGTGATCCGCGCACCGGCGCTCGCGCGGCGTCGGAGCGTCGGATCGGGTCAGCGCAGGTCGTAGACCCGCTTGAACTTGCCCTCGCTCCGCGGCAGGGCGCCCGGCTCCTCCAGCTGCACCGCGACGGAGGAGCCGACGAACACCTTGATGCGCTGTGCCAGCACCGCTGCCGCGCTCCGGCAGGTCTCCACGGACAGGTCGGGGTGACGCTCGATCCGCACCGTCAGCGCGTCCATCCTCCCCTCCTTGGAGAGTTCCAGGATGAAGTGCGGCGTGAGCTGCTCGATGCCGAGCACCAGCTCCTCGATCTGCGTCGGGAAGAGGTTCACGCCGCGCAGGATGATCATGTCGTCGTTGCGGCCGGTGACCTTCTCCATCCGTCGCATGCCCGGGCGCGCGGTACCCGGCAGCAGTCGGGTGATGTCGCGCGTGCGATAGCGGATCACGGGGAACGCCTCCTTCGTGAGCGAGGTGAACACGAGTTCGCCACGATCGCCGTCGGGCAGCGCCTGGAGCGTCTCCCCGTCGATCACCTCGGGCAGGAAGTGATCCTCCCAGAGGTGCGGACCATCCTTGGTCTCGATGCACTCGTTGCCGACGCCCGGACCCATGACCTCGCTCAGCCCGAAGATGTCGAGGGCATCGATGTCGAGGCGCTGCTCGAGCTCATGCCGCATCTCGTTGGTCCACGGCTCCGCGCCGAGTACCGCGACCTTGAGGGAGGTGGAACGGGGGTCCACCCCCTGCGCCACCATCGCATCGGCGATCGTGAGCAGATAGCTCGGCGTGCACAGGATCGCGTCCGGTTCGAAGTCGAGGATGAGCTGCACCTGCCGCGCGGTCTGCCCGCCCGACATCGGGATGACGGTCGCGCCCAGCGCCTCGATGCCCGCATGCGCACCCAGACCGCCGGTGAACAGGCCGTACCCGTACGCGTTGTGCACCTTCATGCCCCGTCGGATGCCGCTCGCGCGCAGCGAGCGGGCGACCAGCGACCCCCACCGGTCCAGATCGCCGCGCGTGTAGCCGACGACCGTCGGGCGACCGGTCGTGCCGCTGGAGGCGTGGATGCGGGCGACCTCGGTCATCGGGACCGCGAACATGCCGAACGGGTACGTCTGGCGCAGGTCGTCCTTGGTCGTGAACGGCAGACGCCGGACATCGTCGAGCGAACGGATGTCATCGGGGTGCACTCCCGCCGCGTCGAACTTCTGCGTGTAGAGCGGCACGTTCGCGTAGGCGTGCTGCACGGTCCACTGGAGCCGCTCGAGCTGGAGCGCGGTGATCTCCTCGCGACTCAGGCGCTCCTCGGGATCGAGTTCGTCGGGTGCGGGAGGGCGGACGGTGAGGGTTGCGGTCGTCGTCGACACGGTGGGCTCCGTCGGATCGGTGTGTGGTCAGAACGTCTGGCTGGTGGTGCGGGAGCGGCCGCGGAACTCGGCGACGGGCTCGCCGTGCTCGTCGGCGACGGTGACGTCGTAGATGCCCGAGCGGCCCGACCTCGAACGCCGGACGGCCGTCGCGGTCAGGGTCTGCCCCGACACCGTGGGCTTGAGGAAGGAGATGTCGGCACCGGCGGCGACCGTGACCCGGTCGTCCTCGTTGCAGGCGATCGCGAAGGCGGTGTCGGCGAGGGCGAACACGAACCCGCCGTGGGTGATGTGGAAACCGTTCGTCATGTCGTCGCGCACGCGCATCGATACAACCGCGTGGCCGGGATCGTCCCGCTCGACCACGAGACCGAGCATCGCCGATGCCCGATCGCGCTCCATCATGGCCCGGTTGGGTCGCACGGCATCCGCCGTCTCCGTCGTCGCCTCTGTCATCGCCGACCTCCTCGTCGCGCGGACGCCGCAGCAGCGGTGCCCGACGGCCCCATACTAACTGAACGATCGGTTAGTAATGAACCCCCGGGACGGAGATCGGTTCGCGAGATCGTCAGCCGAAGACGGGCACCGGGGCTAGCGTCCCATCCTCGACGGTGATTCCGGTGATCACAGCCCCGTCGCTCTCCGTCGAGTCACGATCGAGCCGGAAGCGCAGCGCCACGCCATCGCGGGTGGACCACTCGTAGAAGTACTCCCCGGACGAGATGATGCGGAAAGCCGTGCCCTTCGGAAACGCGGAGACGGCAGCCGGTAGCGGGTCCCCGACCTTCACTCCGCCGGCGGTCGGAAGCGCCGCGCCGTCGTCGTTCCGCTCCCCGGCGACGTTCGCGATCCCGACGGAGATGGCCGCGACGACCGCCCCCTCCTCGTGCCCCTGCAGCAGCACCGAGGCGGAGTCGTCAGGGGAGATCAATCGAGTCCATCCTCCATACCCCTCGGGATCTTCGACCCGCGCCCCCGGCACAGCTGCGATCGCCTGTTCGAACTCGACGCCCAGATGCACCGGACCGACTCCGTCCGCGGTGATCCGCCACTCGCTCCACGGCGCGGCAGGGTCGACGGCCGCCGGGGTCTCGGCTGCCACGGGCGGGTCGGCGGTCAGTGCGTCGACCAGCTTCCCCTTCGCCTCGCTCGCACGATCGCGCAGCAGCACGGCGGCCGCCTCGGTGTCGAATGTCGGTTCACCGGTGAACGGCTGCCAGATCTCCACGATCACGTTCCCGACCGAAGAGTAGCTCTTGTAGAGGCTGTGGCCGCCGCCGCCCGGGTAGGTGAGGATCAGGGAACCGGCGACGGCGCGGACGCCATCCTCCCCTTCCGCGGTCGAGGAGGCGAAGGAGGACGGCCCTCCGAACTGGAACTCGTCACAGCTCGCGGCCGCCTCCAGGAACTGGTCCATGCGCGCCTGCGCGGCGTTCTCGTCGGCGAACTGGAGGACATTGAGCCACCCTGGGCGCCCTTCGGGCAATGCGCTGGTCCAGGTGACGGACCGTGCACCGATGGACCCCAGCGATGGTTCGGCGGTGAGCGCGATGCAGATCGCCGGGTCAGGGTCGTAACCCGAGCCGTCCGAGACCTGGATGAGCGAAGGGACAGCCGGGCTGACGTCGCCGACGTCCGGAAGCGCGCCCCTGATCTCGTCCGCGCTCAACAGGAACCAATCGAGTTCGTCTCCGATGAAGGAGATGGGGCCCCCGTACGGATCCGGGGTCGGCGTCTCGGGAGCAGCTGTGGGCTTGGGCGTCGGCTGCGGCTCCGGGGCACACGCCGACAGGGCGACGATCGTACCCACCGCCAGCATGCCGACCACACTCTTCACAAACGGCACTCGCAGCGACATGTTGTCTCAGATCCCCCCATGGCGTCGGTGCGACGCCCCCGTAACCCTGAGCCTAGGGCGCACGCACCGGGCGCTGCTCGCGCATCTCATGTCGATATGAGAATGAGATGACGGGCATGCCTCAATCCGCATATGGCCGCGATCATGCCCGGCCCACGCGCTCCAGAACGGTCCCTGCGGCAACCCTCGCCTCCTCGGCGGTCGCAGCCCCGAGTACCGCCTCCGCCGCCCGTCGGCACTCCTGTTCACTCGCCGCATCGAGTGCCGCCGCGACACGGCCGAGGGAGCGCGGGGTCATCGACAGGGAGGTCGCGCCGAGACCGACGAGCACCGGAGCAAGGGTCGGGTCTCCGCCCGCCTCCCCGCACACGCCGACGGGCTTGCCCGCCGCACGACCGGCGGCGCCCACGATCCCGATCAGGCGGAGCACCGCAGGCTGCCACGGGTCGTTGAGGTCGCCGAGGTCGCTCAGGAGCCGGTCCGCCGCCATCGTGTACTGGGCGAGATCGTTGGTCCCGAGACTCACGAAGTCGACGACCTCGAAGAGCTCGGCGGCGAGCAGGGCGGCCGAGGGCGTCTCGATCATGATCCCGACCCGCTCGAGACCGGCGCCCCGGCACCGGGCCGCGAACTCCGCCGCCTCGTCGACCGTGGCGACCATGGGAGCCATCACCTCGACATCGGCCGACTCCTGCTCCGCCGCCGCGGCGAGCGCGCGCAGTTGATCGTCGAGGAGGCCGGGGTTGCGGCGGGCGATGCGCAGTCCGCGCACTCCGAGCGCCGGATTCTCCTCCTGCTCCGCGTTCGCGAACGGGAGCGGCTTGTCGCTGCCCGCGTCGAGGGTGCGGACCACCACCTTGCGCCCGGGGAACGCCGCGAGCACGCCGCGATAGGCCTCGATCTGCTCCGCCACGGTGGGCGCATCGCTCCGGCCGAGGAAGCAGAACTCGGTGCGGAAGAGCCCGATCCCCTCCGCCTGCGCCGTCGCTCCCGCCCGGGCATCGGCAGCGCCGCCCACGTTCGCGAGCAGGGGCAGACGACGCCCGTCCGCGAGGCGGCCGCGTCCGTCGAAGGCGACGACGGTCGCAGCGGCCCTCGCATCGGCGACCTCGGACTCCGCCGGGTCGACCTGCACCGTGCCCCGGTCGCCGTCGACGAGGAGCACGGCTCCGTCGGGAATGCCGACGGCGTCGGTGACCCCGACGACGGCCGGCAGACCGAGGGAACGCGCGATGATCGCCGTGTGCGAGGTCGGACCGCCCTGCTCGGTGACGAGGGCGACGCACCGGCCGCCGTCGAGCGCCGCGGTGTCTGCCGGTGCGAGGTCGGTCGCCACGAGCACGAACGGCTCATCGCGCTCCGGAACGCCCGGCATGTCCACCTGGAGGATCTCGGCGATGATCCGGTCGCGCACATCGCGGATGTCGGCGACGCGCTCAGCCATGCGCCCGCCCAGAGCGGCCAGCCCCCTCTCGTGGCCGGCAGCCGTCTCCCATACCGCGCGCGCGGCGGTGCGCCCCTTCGCACGCACCAGCGCGGTCGCCTCGGACACCAGCTCCGGGTCGGAGGCGAGCAGCCGTGACGCATCGAGGATCGCCCGGGTCTCCCCCGTCGCCTGCGCGGTGCGGGAGCGGAGCTGATCGGCGACCGCGACGGCCGCCCACTCGATCGCGGAGACCTCGGCGTCCCGATCGGGGACCGCGACGACGGCGTCCGCGTCGGGCTCCGGAAGCGCCGGTGCGAGGTGCACGACGGGAGCGGCCACGCGGCCCGGGCTCACCCCGCGCCCCTGCAGCACGGTGCCGGAGGAGATCGGGACGGATCGCGGGCTCGACTCCGCGGGCTTCGCGGCCGCCGACGCCTCGGCCTCGGATGCGGATGTCGGCGCCGCGGTCATGGCCTGCTCGGTCCCCTCGCCGAAGCCGTCGTCGAACAGGCCGGAGAGCCGGTCGAGCACGGCGAGCGCTTCGGGTCCTCGGGCGGACAGTTCCAGTTCGTCCCCCTGCCGCGCCCCGAGGACGAGGAGGCGGGTGAGGCTCGCGGCCGAGGCCTCGGGGCCGTCGGGCAGCCGCCGGAGGCGCACGTCCACTCCGGCGGCGGCCTCGGCGATCAGGGCGGCCGGTCGCGCATGGATCCCCTGCGGATTGCGGACCCGGACCGTGCGCACGAGCGCGTCCGCCTCGGCCGAGTCGGCGGGCGATGCGGTGGATGTCGGAGCAGGAGCCCCGGGCGAGGAGTCGGGAACGGCGGCATCGAGCTGCCCGGTCTTCGCCCCCAGCGCGGCAGAGGCTTCCTCGGCCACCAGGTCCAGTGTCCCTCCCGCCGCGGCGGAGACGACCGCGGCGAGCAGCCCCTCCACGAACGGAGCGGGCGCGAGTCGCACCGGCACGTCGCTCGCGCGCAGTTCGAGCGCCAGCTCCGCGCTGAGCACAGCGGAGCCGAGGTCCATCAGCACGAGGACGCCCTCGCAGTCCTCGGCGAGCGCATCGATCGCGGTCGCCACCGCGACGGCGTCCGTGCCGAGGATCGGCTCGCCGTCGGCGTCCACCCCGGCCCCGGCCGCGACCTCGACGCGCACCCCGCCGCCGGGGACCATCTGCAGGGCGAGCTCGAGCGCCGCCTCCCCGAGTCGTGCGCTGTGGGAGACGGCGACGATGCCGATCATCAGGCGCTGTCCGCGACCGCCGCGGCGAGCGTCTCGAAGAGGATGGCCGTCGAGGCGGCACCGGGATCGAGGTGGCCGGCGCTCCGCTCCCCCAGATAGCTCGCCCGACCCTTGCGGGCGACGAGCGGCAGCGTGGCGTCTCGGCCCTTCGCAGCCGCGTCCGCCGCCGCTCCGACGGCATCCGGCACCGAGGAGCCGGCGGCGAGCGCCTCGTCCAGCGCATCGACGGCCGGAGCCATGGCATCGAACATCGTCTTGTCGCCGGCCTCGGCCTTCCCGCGGGCGACGATGCCGTCGAGTCCGGCTCGCAGTGCCGCGGCGAGGCCGGGACCGTCGAGCTCCGAGACCGCCCCGGCCGTCATCCCCATCCGCAGGAAGAAGGTGCCGTAGAGGGGGCCGCTGGCCCCGCCCACCGAGCTCACGAGCGTCATGCCGACGGACTTGAGGAGTTCGTCGACGGTCGCCGGTGTGCCCGCGCCCAGCTTCTCGCCGACCGCGCTCATGCCGCGAGCCATGTTGGCGCCGTGGTCGGCGTCGCCGATGGCCGAGTCGAGTTCGGTGAGCCAGTCGCGCTTCTCGGTGACCGCGGCGCCGAAGCGGGAGATCCAGTCGGCCAGGACGGTGGTGTCGATCGCCGCCATCACGCGCCCCACCGCAGGCCGGGCGTGTTCACCGGGGCATCCCACAGCCGCAGCAGCTCGTCGTCGGCCTTGAGCAGCGTGACCGAGCATCCCGCCATGTCGAGCGAGGTGATGTAGTTGCCGACGAGGTTCCGGGCGATCTGCACGCCGGACTTCTCGAGGATCGCCGCGACTTCGCCGTACATGAGGTACAGCTCGATCAGGGGCGTGGCTCCCATCCCGTTGAGCATCACGATCGCCGGTCCGGACGCGTCGATGTCGGCGAGGATCGGCTCGACGAGCTGCCGGGCGATGTCGGATGCCGGAGCGAGCGGTTCGCGGTGACGGCCCGGCTCTCCGTGGATGCCGATGCCGATCTCCATCTGGTCGTCCGGGAGGTCGAACGTCGGCTTGCCGGCGGCGGGCACCGTGCAGCTCGTGAGCGCCATCCCCATCGAGCGGCCCTGCCCGTTCACCTTCTTCGCGAGCTCGACGACGGCGGCCAGATCCCGGCCCTCCTCCGCGGCGGCACCGACGATCTTCTCCAGCAGCACGGTGAGGCCCACGCCACGGCGACCGGCCGTGTACAGCGAGTCCTGCACGGCCACGTCGTCGTCGACGACCACGCTGCCCACCTCGATCCCCTCCATGGAGGCGAGTTCGGCGGCCATCTCGAAGTTCAGGACGTCGCCCGTGTAGTTCTTGACGATGTGGAGGACACCGGCTCCGCGGTCGACGGCCTTCGTGGCCACCTGCACGCGGTCGGGCGTCGGCGAGGTGAAGACCTCACCCGCGACGGCGGCGTCGAGCATGCCGGTGCCGACGAACCCGCCGTGCAGCGGCTCGTGACCGGATCCGCCGCCGGACACCACGGCGACCTTGCCCTGCGCCTTCGGGGTGGCGCGGGTGATGACGTGGTTCTCCAGGTCGACGGAGAGCTCGGGATGAGCGAGAGCGACGCCCCTCAGCGATTCGACGAGAACGTCTTCGGGGGCGTTGATGAGCTTCTTCATCGTTCGATCTCCTTTGATCTTCTGTGGCCTCTTGCGCGTCTCTTCCGCAAAAATCCGAAAGCAATTCGTTAATGTCGAATATGCTCGGAGCCTGCCGGGTTGTCAAGATCAATCCGGAAGACCGGCACGACCACACCGGCTCGACGACGCACCGGAAGGAGGGCTCCCCCGTGATCCAGGCGATCGACCGCGCGGCGAAGATCCTCGAACTGCTCCAGGGAGCACGCCACCTCGGCATCACCGACCTCGCCGCAGCGCTCAGCCTGCCGCCGTCCACCGTGCACGGGATCGTGAAGTCGCTGCGCTCGCACGGGCTCGTCGCCAAGGAGCGCGGCGGCCAGCGCTACATGCTCGGCCCGACGCTGCTCCGGCTCAGCAACGTCTACCTCGACACACTCGACGTGCGGGCGCGGGCGATGCGCTGGACGCAGGAGCTCGCGCGCCGCACCGACCTCTCGGTGCGACTCGGCGCCCCGCACTTCACCGATGTCCTCGTGATCCATCACAACCTGCGGCCCGACGACAGTCAGCAGATGCTGGAGACGGGTGTCGCGATCCCCGCGCACGCCTCGGCCATGGGCAAGGTGCTGCTCGCGTACGACCAGGGCTTCCAGCGGAGCGTCTTCGAGCAGCCGCTGCGCAGCCTCACGGGCGACACCGTGACCGACATCACACGGCTGACGCTCGAGCTGCCCGCGATCGCCGAACGCGGCACGGCCGGCGAGTTCGACGAGGCGGTGCTGGGCGAATCCTCGCTCGCCGCCCCCGTCGCCGACGCCTCGAACGACATCGTCGCCGCCGTGGCCGTCGTGATGCCGACCTCGCAGACGCCCGCCTCGGACGCGATCCTCAATGCACTGCGGGAGACCGCCAGGAACATCTCCCGGGAACTCGGTGCCACCGCCTGGCCGCCGCGCCTCGCGCCGGCCGACGACTGAGACCGCGTCAGCCGCGCAGGGCGAGGGCGAACGGGAGGACCTGGGTCGCGCCGGCCTGACGGAGCACGCGCGCGGCGACCGTCATGGTCCACCGACTGTCGACCAGGTCGTCCACCAGGAGCACGGGGCCCGCGGGCACGTCGAGGTGCTGGGCACCCAGACGATCCCACACGCCGGCAAGGCGGAAGACGCTGTTCCCACCCGGCTGACCGGTCGGCCCTCCGCCGATCGGCTCGAGCGCGCCGAGGTACGGCAGCCGCCCGACGTCGGCGAGCCCGCGGGCGAGCGAATCGACGAGCAGCGGGTGCGACCGGGACGGCATCGCGACGACGGCCACCGGTCGTTCCTCCCACCCCCAGCCCGCCAGCACCCGCACGCAGCCGTCGAGCAGCTGCGAGGTCACGGGGGCATCGGCCGCGCCCGCCGCGAAGCGCTCGCGGAGCGCCCCTCCCCAGCCGAGGTCCGTGAGACGCGCCAGCGCCCTGCCCTCGCCCGCCTGCTCGTCGGCCGGGATGCGACCCTTCACGGGCACGCTGAGCCGGTCGGCCCCGGTCGGCCACGCACGTCGGGCTTCGATCGGAACGCCCACCCGATCGAGCGACTCGGCAGCCTGGGTCGTCGCGGCCTGCCCGATCTCCCGGGGGAACCAGGTGCCCGCGCAGTTGTCGCATCTCCCGCAGGGCGCCGCTGTGTCATCGTCCAGGGAACGCTGCAGGAACTCCATCCGACACCCGTCGGTCTGCTCGTACTCGATCATGTGCTGCTGCTCGGCGACCCGCTCCGCCGCGATGCGCTCGTAGCGCTCGGCGTCGTACATCCACGGTTCGCCGGTCGCGATCCATCCGCCCTGCACACGCCGGACGGCGCCGTCGACGTCGAGCACCTTGAGCAGCAGTTCGAGCGGCGTGCGACGGATGTCGACCATCGCCTCGAGCGCGGGCGTCGAGATCGGGGCATCGCCGAGCGCGCCGATCACCCGCTCCGCGCGCTCGCGATCGGGCATCGACGCGGTCGCGAAGTAGTGCCAGATGTCGCGGTCCTCGACGCCGGGCAGCAGCAGCACGTCGGCGCTCTCGCTCGCGCGACCGGCTCGACCCACCTGCTGGTAGTACGCCACCGGCGACGAGGGGGCGCCGAGGTGCAGGACGAACCCGAGGTCGGGCTTGTCGAACCCCATGCCCAGGGCGCTGGTGGCGACCAGCGCCTTGACCTCGTTGCGTTTCAGCATCCCCTCGGACTCGGCGCGCTCCTCGGTGTCGGTCTGCCCGGTGTACGCCCGCACCTCGTGCCCGTGATCGCGCAGTAGACGAGCGGTGTCGACGGCGGCCGCGACGGTCAGGGTGTAGATGATGCCCGAGCCGGGCAGGTCGTCGAGGTGACTCAGCAGCCAGGCGAGGCGGCTCGCCGAGTCGCGCAGGCGCAGCACCCCCAGCCGCAGGGATGTGCGTGCGAGCGGGCCCCGGATCGTCAGCACCGGCTCCGCTCCGCCCTCGCCACCGGGCTGCAGACTGCCCAGCTGCTCGGCGACATCGGCGACGACACGGCTGTTGGCGGTCGCGGTGGTCGCGAGCACGGGGACGTCGGCGGGCATCTGCGCGATCAGGTCGCGCAACCGGCGGTAGTCGGGACGGAAGTCGTGCCCCCAGTCGCTGATGCAGTGCGCCTCGTCGACCACGAGCATGCCGATGCGCCGCACGAGCGCCGGCAGCTGCTCCTCGCGGAAGGCCGGGTTGTTGAGGCGCTCGGGCGAGACGAGCAGCACGTCGACCTCGTCGCGATCGAGCTGCGCGAGCACGTCGGACCACTCGTGCGCGTTGGTGGAGTTGATCGCGACCGCACGCACGCCGGCCCGCTCGGCGGCCGCGATCTGATCGCGCATGAGCGCCAGCAGCGGAGACACCAGCACGGTCGGTCCTGCACCCTGCCGGCGCAGCAGCAGCGTCGCGACGAAGTACACCGCGGACTTCCCCCAGCCGGTGCGCTGCACCACGAGGGCGCGGCGGCGCCCCTCGACCAGCGCTTCGATCGCCTCGTACTGCCCGTCGTGGAAGTCGGCGTCCGGGCGGCCGACGAGCTCTCGCAGTGCGGCCCGTGCGGCCTCGCGGGTGTCGGAGGGAGCGGCGGAGGTCATGCCCCCACTCTGCCCCACCCCACCGACACCTCGGGCCCGGCATCCACAGGTTCGTCCGGCCTCCGGGCGCGTCCCGTCGTCTAGCGTGAGGGGATGATCACGCGTGAGCTGGCCGTCGCCCTGCGAGAGGCCGGGCTCGCCTGGCATCCGACCGAGGGCGACCGCTTCCAGCTCGACCTTCCCGACGAGGTGGAGCTCGAGGCGGAGGCCGAGGTCTTCACCGTCAGCGGGATGACGATCGAGGCGCGTCAGACACCCAGCGGCACCGATCTGGCGTTCAACGGCACCACGGAATGGGCGCTCGACGCCGTGACTCTCGCGGATGCGGTCTGGCTGCCACGGGAGGACCAGCTGCGTGACCTCCTGCGCGGCACCTTCCACTCGTTGGTGCGCCTCGACGACACCTTCCGCGTGGAGATCCGGATCGCCGGGGAGCCGATCGCATTCGAGCATCCCGACCCGGCGGAGGCCTACGGCCGCGCGCTCCTGGAGCTGATCTCGCGCTCGCACTGACCTCCTCCTTGAGGACGTCGCCCCGGTGTGCGAGAATAACCTAACGATCGGTCAGTAAAGATGACCGGAGGCCGAGGAGTCGACGATGACCAGTCCCGCAGACCTGTCCCTCGTGGGCGAGATCTCCGATGAGGAGCGTCTCTTCGACGAGCTCATCGCGAACGAGCAGCGCATCGAGCCCCGCGACTGGATGCCGGACGCCTATCGCAAGACCCTCGTCCGCCAGATCTCCCAGCACGCGCACTCCGAGATCATCGGCATGCAGCCGGAGGGCAACTGGATCACGCGGGCCCCGAGCCTGAAGCGCAAGGCGATCCTGATGGCGAAGGTCCAGGACGAGGCGGGCCACGGCCTCTACCTCTACTCCGCAGCCCAGACGCTCGGCGCCACCCGCGACGAGATGATGGATCAGCTCATCAGCGGCAAGGCCAAGTACTCGTCGATCTTCAACTACCCCACGCCGACCTGGGCCGACATGGGCGCGATCGGCTGGCTGGTCGACGGTGCCGCGATCTGCAACCAGGTGCCGCTGTGCCGCGCCTCGTACGGACCGTACGGCCGTGCGATGGTGCGCGTCTGCAAGGAGGAGTCCTTCCACCAGCGCCAGGGCTTCGAGATCCTCCTCACCCTCATGCGCGGCACCGAGGAGCAGCGCGAGATGGCGCAGGACGCCGTGAACCGCTGGTACTGGCCGAGCCTGGCGATGTTCGGTCCGCCCGACGACCAGTCCCCCAACTCCGCGCAGTCGATGAAGTGGAAGATCAAGCGCTTCTCGAACGACGAACTGCGCCAGCGCTTCGTCAGCATGCTCGTCCCCCAGGCCGAGATCCTCGGCGTCACGCTCCCCGACCCCGACCTCCGTTTCGACGAGGCGACCGGGCAGTACGTGATCGGCGAGATCGACTGGGACGAGTTCTTCGAGGTGCTCCGGGGCAACGGTCCCTGCAACGCAGAGCGGCTCGAACGTCGCCGCACGGCGCACGAAGAGGGCGCGTGGGTGCGCGAGGCGGCAGCGGAGTACGCGCGCAAGCAGCGTCTCGGCACCCCTCCGGCGCACACGACGACCGGGGCGGTGGCCTGATGGCGACGCCGGGCGCCGACGAGCGCGAACCCTGGCCCCTCTGGGAGGTCTTCGTCCGGGCGAACCGTGGCCTGAGCCACGTGCACGTCGGCTCACTACATGCACCGGATGCCGAGATGGCCATCCGCAACGCCCGCGACCTCTACACCCGTCGCGGCGAGGGCGTCTCGATCTGGGTCGCTCCGGCCGAGGCCATCACGACCAGCGACCCCGACGCCAAGGGCGCGTACTTCGAGAGCCCGGCGGGCAAGAACTACCGCCACGCCGTGTACTACACGGCCTCCGAGGGAGTGCCGCACCTGTGAGCGCTGCGCACGAGGACATCGACGTCCACGGCGACGTCTCGGTCGACGAGCTCCGCCTCTCCCAGGAGCTCTCGGGCACCGGCGCGGTCGCCGTGTCGGCCGACGTCGCCGAGTACGCGCTGCGGCTGGGCGACGACGCGCTCATCCTCTCCCAGCAGCTGGGTGCCTGGATCGCCAACGCCCCCGAGCTGGAGGAAGACGTCGCCCTGGGCAACATCGCGCTCGACCTCCTGGGCCATGCACGCTCGTTTCTCCACTATGCCGGGTCGTTCGACGGGCGCAGCGAGGACGAGCTCGCGTTCTTCCGCGACGAGCCCGAGTTCCGCTGCGCGTGGATCGTGCAGCAGCCCAACGGCGACTTCGCACAGACCATCGCCCGGCAGTTCGTCGTCGCGACCTACATGTTCGAGCTGTACTCCGCTCTGCGCGCGAGCACGGACGAGACGTTCGCCGCGATCGCGGAGAAGTCGCTCAAAGAGGTCGACTACCACCGCGATCACGCGGTGCAGTGGATGCTGCGCCTCGCCGGTGGCACGGAGGAGTCCCGCGCCCGGATCATCCGCGCGAACGGCGACGTCTGGCCGTACGTCGACGAGCTGTTCCGCGACGACGACCTGATCGAGCGGCTCGGCGACGCCGCCGTGCGTCCATCGACCCTCCGGGCCGGGTTCGACGGCGTGGTCACGACCGTCTTCACCGAGGCGGGGCTGGCGATCCCGGAGGTCGCGGCATCGTCCGCCGGCGGGAGGCACGGGGCGCACGCGACGCCGCTCGGCCACATCCTCGCGGAGATGCAGGTGCTCGCGCGGCGGCATCCGGGGGCATCATGGTGACGCCCGCGACGACCCCGACGCAGGAGGCCTGGCGGATCGCCGCCGCCGTGCCCGACCCCGAGGTCCCCGTGCTCACGATCGAAGACCTCGGTGTGCTGCGCGCCGTCGAGGTCGAGGGCTCGCATGTCCATGTCGACATCACCCCGACGTACAGCGGCTGCCCCGCGATGGACACGATCCGCGACGACGTGATCCTCGCGCTCACGGCCGCCGGCTACGACGAGGTCGAGGTACGGCTGGTGCTCTCCCCCGCCTGGACGACGGACTGGATGACGGACGCGGGCAAGACCAAGCTCGCGGAGTACGGGATCGCGCCGCCCTCCGGCCGGGCCGCCGTCTCGACCGGCCCGATCCGGCTGTCGCTGAGCGTGCGCTGCCCGCGGTGCGGCTCGCTCGACACCCGCGAGGTCTCCCACTTCGGCTCGACCTCGTGCAAGGCGCTGTTCGAGTGCCGCGCCTGCCTCGAGCCGTTCGATCACTTCAAGGTGCACTGACATGTCGCTCTTCACCTCCGCGCCGGCGCCCTCTCCCCGCGCGACGACGCCCGGCCGCTCCGCGCCCCGCAAGCGCGCGCGCTTCCACACCCTCACCGTCGAGGACGTGCGTCCGCTCACCGACGACTCGGTCGAGGTGACGTTCACCGTGCCGGCCGCCCTCGCCGACGAGTACGACCACCTCCCCGGCCAGTACGTGGCCCTGCGCACCACGCTCGACGGGGTCGAGGTGCGGCGCTCGTACTCGCTGTGCCGGGCTCCGGAGCATCGCGACGACGGCCAGGACACGCGGTTGAGCGTCGCCGTGAAGCGCGACGAGGGCGGGCTGTTCTCGACGTGGGCGCAGACCGGTCTGCGCCCCGGATTCGAGATCGACGTGATGAGCCCGCAGGGCACCTTCACCTCCGCGCTTCCCGACCTCGACGACCGGCACGTGGTCGGGATCGCCGCCGGCTCCGGCATCACGCCGCTGATGGCGCTCGCGCACACGGTGCTGACCCGGTCGGACACCTCACGCTTCACGCTCCTGTACACGAACCGCGCGACACTCGACGTGATGTTCCTGGAAGACCTCGCCGACCTCAAGGACCGCTACCCGACGAGGCTCGTGCTGCATCATGTGCTGTCGCGCGAGCAGCGGGCGGCGCCCGTGCTGTCCGGGCGGATCGACGAGGAGAAGCTCCGCACGATCCTCGGGTCGCTCATCCCGCCGTCGACCGTCGACGAGTGGTTCCTGTGCGGACCGCTCGCCCTGGTCGATCTCTGCCGCGACGTGCTGGCCGACCTCGGCGTCGACCGCTCGCACATCCGCTTCGAGCTGTTCACGACCGGGGACGAACCGGTCCGCGCCGCCCGTCCGGTGCAGGTGCGCGCGGGCGAGAAGACCGTGCGCATCGAGGTCACTCTCGACGGCGTCTCCTCGACCGTGGAGAGCCCGGTCGACGCACACGAGTCCGTGCTCAACGCGGCGCTGCGCGTGCGCCCCGACGCCCCGTTCGCGTGCGCGGGCGGTGTCTGCGGCACCTGCCGGGCCCGCGTCATCGAGGGTAGCGTGACCATGACGGAGAACTACGCCCTGGAGCCGGACGAACTCGAACGCGGCTTCGTGCTCACGTGCCAGTCCCATCCGACCAGCGACCGCGTGGTCGTGGACTACGACGTCTGACCCGGAGGCTCCCATGATCGACCTCACCATCGCCGACGACGTCGCCACGGTCGTGCTGGATGCGCCGGCGAAGCGGAACGCCCTCGACGAGCAGGCTCTGGGGGAGCTTGCATCCGCGTACGACGCCGCAGAAGCCGCGGGCGTGCGCGCACTGGTGCTGCGAGGAGAGGGGCGCGCGTTCTGCGCGGGGCGGGACATCTCGGGTGTGGATCCGCGGGATGACGATGTGATCGGCTACCTCGGCGACCTCGTGACGCCGCTGCTGCAGCGCATGGCGCGCTTCCCCGCGCCGACGTTCGCCGTCGCGCACGGTGCATGCCTCGGCGTCGGACTCGGACTGCTGATCGCCACGGATGTCGTCTACGTCGCGGAATCGGCCAAGATCGGCTCGCCCTTCGCCGCACTCGGCGCGACGCTCGACTCCGGCGGCCATGCGCTCTTCCTCGAACGGCTCGGCGCCCACAAGACGCTCGACCTGATCTACACGGGGCGGCTGATGAGCGGCGCCGAAGCCGTGGCATCCGGCCTCTTCTCCCGCGTCTTCCCCGATGACGACGTCGTGCAGGCGACGACGGATGCCGCAGCCGCGGCCGCGCGCGGTGCCACGGCGGCGTTCCTCGCGAGCAAGGAGCTCATCGCCCGGATCCGCGACGAGCGGCTGACGCTGTGGGACGCGGTCGGCATCGAGAACGCCGCCCAGGCTGCGCTCTGCGACACCGACGACTACCGCGAGGGCTTCGCGGCGTTCCAGGAGAAGCGCCGGCCGGAGTTCCACGGGCGCTGACGCCGATGCCGCGGCCGGAGCCGTCGATCGCACCGTGCCCGGCGCTTGCACCACGGTCGCGTAACGGGGCGGCGGCCTGATCCGGGGTGACCGACGCCTGCCCTGTCCGGTGTCGGTGGCCGATGCGACAATACGGAGATGATGCTCTCCGAGGTCGTCGCCACGACAGCAGAGGTCTCCGCCACGTCATCTCGACTCGCGAAAGTCGATGCGCTGGCGCGGCTGCTGGCGCGATCGGAGCCGGATGAGCTGGCTTCGCTCGTGGGGCTCCTGCTCGCCTCCCCTCGCCAGGGACGACTGGGCGTCGGATGGCGCGGACTCACGACCATCGAGATCGCGCACACCGACGACGCCGCTCTGACGGTGGGCGATGTCGACACCTCGCTCGATGCCCTCGCCGCGACGTCCGGTTCCGGTTCGGCGGCGGCCCGCACCGGCATCCTCGTCGACCTCGCCTCCCGCGCGACGGCGGCCGAATGGGACTTCCTCGTCCGGGCGATGCTCGGTGAGCTCCGCACCGGCGCCCTGTCGGGAGTGCTCCTCGACGCGATCGCCCGCGCCGCCGATCGGCCGCCCGCCGCCGTCCGGCGCGCGGCGATGCTGTCCGGGGATCTGGGCGAGACCGCCCGCGTCGCGCTCACCGGAGCCGAGGGCGACCTCGACGCGATCGGCCTGCAGGTGGGCCGTCCCATCCTGCCGATGCTGGCGGCCACGGCGGCGACCCCCTCCGCCGCGCTGGAGGTCACCGGGCGGGCCTCGGTCGAGTACAAGCTCGACGGCGCCCGCATCCAGGTGCACCGTCACGGCGACGAGGTGGGCGTCTACACACGGAGCCTGGCCGACATCACGCATCGGGTGCCCGAGATCGTCGAGATCGTGCGCTCGCTCCCGGCCGACGACCTCATCCTCGACGGCGAGACGCTGTCGCTGGATGAGGACGGCGGCCCGCGCCCCTTCCAGGAGACCATGTCGCGGTTCGGCGCCGAGGTCTCGCGGGAGCTCGTGCTGCGCCCCTGGTTCTTCGACCTGCTGCACATCGACGGACGCGACCTGATCGACGAGCCGCTCTCCGTCCGGCTGGCCGAGCTCGATCGCGTGGCCGGGGAATGGCGGATGCCCGGCCTCGTCACGGACGACGCGGACGCCGCCGAGCAGCTGTCACGCGACGCTCTCGCAGCCGGCCACGAGGGCGTCGTGGTCAAGGCGATCGACGCCCCCTACGCCGCCGGCCGTCGGGGCAAGTCGTGGATCAAGGTCAAGCCCGTCCTCACCTTCGACCTGGTCGTCCTCGGCGCGGAATGGGGCTCCGGCCGACGACGCGGCTGGCTGTCGAACCTGCACCTGGGCGCGCGCGATCCCGCGGGAGAGTTCGGCGACCCCGAGGGCTTCGTGATGGTCGGCAAGACCTTCAAGGGCCTCACCGACGAGCTGCTGCGCTGGCAGACCGAGCAGTTCCCCACGTACGAGTCGCACCGCACGGCCTCCACGGTGTTCCTGCGCCCCGAGGTCGTCGTGGAGATCGCGATCGACGGCGTGCAGCGCTCCCCGCGCTATCCGGGCGGCATCGCGCTGCGCTTCGCCCGGGTGAAGGGCTATCGATCCGATAAGTCACCCGCCGAGGCCGACACGATCCAGACGCTGCGTTCGCTTCTGCGGGGTTGACGCTCGCGCGGGTCAGGCCGAGGGGGCGAGCCCCTCGTCCTCTTCGCGCACGGTGCCCTGGGACGACCACGGGAAGTTGATCCAGAGATCCGTGTCCTTCCAGGCGAAGTCAGGCTGGATGATCGTCGACGGCTTGGTGTAGATCGTGACGGAGCGCACGTCGGCGCCCTTGTCCTGCAGCAGCTGCACGGCCAGCGCGAGGGTGCGCCCCGAGTCGGCCACGTCATCGACGAGTAGCACCCGGCGTCCGTCGAGGTAGGCCATGTCGAGCTCGGGAGGCAGAACCTCCGGCGCGTCGAGCACGGTGCCGATGCCGGTGTAGAACTCCACGTTGATGGCACCGCAGTTCTTGGCGCCGAGGCCGTACGCGATCGCGCCGGCCGGGAGCAGTCCGCCGCGGGCGATCGCCACGACCACCTCCGGCTCGAAGCCGCTGGCGACGATGCTCCGCGCCAAATCGCGCGTGGCCGCTCCGAAGCCGTCCCAGGTGAGTGTCTCGCGCTCGATCGCTGCATCCGTCATCCGTCCATTCTCGCGCACGCCGGCCGCGCCTCCCGCCGATAGACTGAGCGGGTCCGGCCCGGCCGGTGCCTGAAAAAGAGGCACGAAGCACTTCGCGATGACGCGGAGGCGAGACACATACGGATCCGCCGTTCCTCCGTCCCTGTCTCGAAAGGCTTTCGCATGCCCACCGTCTCCGCGCACGTCGCCGTCACCCTCGCCCAGCACATCGATGCCGTCTTCGGCGTGATGGGCAACGGCAACGCCTACTTCCTCGACGCGATCGAGACCCAGACGGACGCGGTGTTCACGGCCGTCCGCCACGAGCAGGGTGCCGTGGTCGCCGCGGACGCGCACTTCCGCGCATCCGGACGCATCGCCGCGGGCACCTCGACGTACGGCGCCGGTTTCACGAACACCCTGACCGCGCTGGCCGAGGCCGTGCAGGCGCGTGTGCCGCTGGTGCTGGTGGTGGGCGACGAGCCCACGTCGGGTCCGCGACCGTGGGACGTCGACCAGATCGCGCTCGCCTCGGCGGTGGGGGCTCGCACGTATACGGTCGGCCGCGCGGATGCCGCCGCGACCACGGTGATCGCGATCGAGCACGCCCTCACCTATCGCCTGCCGGTCGTGCTCGCCCTCCCCTACGACGTCGCCGCGCTCGAGGCGGGAGACGTGCCGGAGGCTCCGTCGCCGCGACTCCCGGCGCCGCTCGCGCCGCGCGGGGAGTTCGCCGAGGGCATGCTCGACGAGATCGCCGCCGCGCTGGCCGGCGCCGAGCGCCCGTTCCTGCTGGCCGGGCGCGGCGCATGGCTCTCCGGTGCGAGCGCCGCACTGGGCGAGCTGGCAGCGGCGACCGGTGCCCTCACCGCCTCGTCGGCGCTCGGGCGCGGCGTGTTCCCGGACGCACGGTACGACCTCGGCGTGACGGGCGGCTTCGGTGCCGACGGGGCGATGGAGCTCGTCCGCACGGCCGATGTCGCCGTCGTGTTCGGCGCCGCCCTGAACCAGTTCACGATGCGGTTCGGCGAGCTGTTCGCGCCCGGCACGCGGGTCTTCCAGATCGACATCGCTCCCGCGGCGACGCACGCCCACGTCGGCGGCTTCGTGCGCGCCGACGCCCGTCTCGCAGCGGAAGCCCTGGTGACGAGGATCGGTGCCGCTGAGCCGGCGAACCCCTGGCGGGAGAGCGTCGACATCGCGTCGGCCCGCACGTACGACGCCGGCGACGACCTGGCGCCAGACGGACGCCTCGACCCGCGGTCCGCAGCCCGCCGCATCGCGGAACTCCTTCCCGAGGACCGCGTCGTGGTGTCCGACGGCGGACACTTCATCGGATGGGCGAACATGTACTGGCCGGTCGCCGCTCCCGATCGCATGATGATGGTCGGCACCGCGTTCCAGTCGATCGGGCAGGGATGGCCCAGCGTCGTGGGAGCCGCCCTCGCTCGGCGCGAGTCGACCGTGGTGCTCACCTCGGGCGACGGTGGAGGGCTGATGGCGATCGCGGATCTCGAGTCCGCCGTCCGCGCGGCCGGCGGCCGGGGAATGGCCGTGGTCTGGAACGACGCGGCGTACGGCGCCGAGGTGAACCTATACGGCCTCAAAGGCCTGGCCGAGGGACCGATGCGTATCCCCGAGGTGGACTTCGCCGCGTTCGGAGCCGCCGTGGGCGCCGAGGGCGTCGTCGTGCGCACGCTGGCCGACCTCGAACGCCTGGCATCCTGGGCACGGGAGGACGCCGCGTCGCGACGCTTCCTGCTCTTGGACCTTCGCATCTCGGGCGACGTCATCGCGCCGTACCAGCAGGAGATCATCCGCGTGAACTCGTGAACTCGTGAACTCGTGAACTCGTGAACTCGTGCGGTCGTGCGGTCGTGCGGTCGTGCGGTCGTGCGGTCGTGAACTCGTGCGGTCGTGCGGTCGTGCGGTCGTGCGGTCGTGCGGGCGGGCGGGCGGTCGTGCGGTCGGGCGGGCGTATGGTCGTGCAGGCGTACTCTGCAGGCGTCCTCTGCAGGCGTGCTCCGCGGTCGCGCTCTGCAGGCGTGCTCTGCGCGGTGTTCCGCGGGCGTGTGGAGAAGCCGTAGATTCGGGGCTTCTGTGGAGGGCCACGGGGATCCGGGAGAGTGTTCTGGAATACTGCGCTGATCAGGCGTTCTCAGCGCCTCGAATGTCGGTGGCCCCGAGTTGACTGGGGACATGAACACCGCAGTGGAGCTCCTCGAACAGGTCGTGGCCGACCTGGATGAGGTGCTGCGCTCGGAGGCGATCACGGAGTTGCCCGACGCCGAGAAGATGCACCTGTTGCGGGTCGCGGGCGAGGCGCAGCGACGGGTGGACGCCGTGATTGTGGAGACGATCGCCTCCACGGATCCACGGCCGGCGGGTTCGGGCGATACCGCGTTCTGCGGACAGTTCGGCTGCCGGACGGTGGGTGAACTCCTGCAGCGGGTGCTGCGGACCGACGCGGTGGGTGCGGGGCGGGCGGTGAAGGCCGCGAAAGCCGTACGCCGGGAGATGGATCTGTCATCCGGTGGCTGGCTGCCGGCCCGATGGCCCGCGCTCCGGACCGCCCTGCAAGACGGGGCGATCGGAGTGGCAGGGCTCCTCGCCGCGACCGGACCCGTGGAACAGGCCGGGCACCGGGTGGGGACAGAGGACCGTTTGCGAGCGGATGCGGAACTCGCCGCTTTTGCGCGCGGGATCCCGGTAGCGGAGGCGGAGGCCGGTGCGGAGGGCAGCGCCGAGAGCAGTGCAGAGGGCGGTGATGCGGATGACACCGCGCCGTCGGCGACGCCGGAGGACCTTCGCGTCCTGGCCCAGGTGATCGTGCAGTATCTCGACCCGGACGGGGCGGAACCGGCGGAGGAGATCGCGATGCGCGCGCGGGGAGTCATCCTCGGACGGGCCAAGGACGGCGTGATCCCGATCCGAGGCGGGCTGCTGCCCGAGGTCGCGGGACAGCTGCAACGGATCTTCGACGCCTACCTGAACCCGCGAGTCGACGGCCCACCCCTGCCCGGGGTGATGTTCCGCCCCTCCGAAGAGACGGACCCTGAGGGGACGGACGCCGAGGAGACGGACGCCGAGGAGATGGACCCGCAAGAGACGGACGTCGAGGACGGGGTCGCCGACGGGGAACGCCGCCCACAGGCGCAGCGCGGGATGGAGGAGGGTGTCCTGCCCTCCGGCGACGCGGGGCAGACGGTGGACAACCGCACGCGCGCAGAAGCAGCACGACACCCTCGCCGCCGCCCTCGGGATCGCCGCCCGCCACGACGACATGCCACGCCTGGGCGGCTCGGCACCGACGCTGGTCGTGTCCGTCACGGCGGAGGACTACGCGACCGGGAGCGGGTGGGCGCAGGTCGACGGGATCGACACCCCCGTCTCCACGCGGGTCGCCGCGCACACGGCGTGCGCGGGAGGAGTGCAGCGGGTGCTGTTCGACTCGAGCGCGCGGATCATCGGGATCACCACCACCGACCGCATCTTCACCGCCCACCAGAGACGGGCGATCACCCTCCGCGACAGAGAATGCCTCATCCCGGGATGCCACGTCCCCGCGGCCTGGTGCGAGATCCACCACGTCCATGAGCACTCCCGTGGTGGCCCCACCCATACCGACAACGGCGTCGCGCTCTGCTGGCACCACCACCGCACCCTCGACACGTCGGGGTGGGAGATCCGCATGCGGCACGGCACCCCACAGGTCCGTGGCCCTGCCTGGTGGGATCCCCTCCGGCAATGGCGCACACCCCGCTCCCCCTCCACCTCCGCCGGCGCCACCGCCGGCATCACCTCCAGGGCGAGGACGAGAGCGAGGGCGAGCATCAGCACCAGGACGCGGACCAGCACCGGTACGAGGACCAGCACCGGCACGAGGACGACGGCCATCACCGCGACCGGGTCGGCCCGCTCGCGCAGCCACTCCATGATCCGGCGCACATGAGCCGCGTGGCAGACTCGGACGATGCCGGGTCTCCATCACGTCGAACTGTGGATCGCCGACTTCGACGCGGTGCGCGCGGAGTGGCGCTGGATCCTCGACCGGCTCGGGTTCGCATTCGACAGTGAATGGGCCGATGGGGAGACCTGGTCTGCCGGTGGCGCCTACCTCACCCTCACGGCGTCACCGAACCTGACCGATGCTGTGCACGACCGTCGTCGCGCGGGCCTCAACCACCTCGCGTTCCACGGCGGCGAGCGCACAGCCGTCGACGCCCTCATGGCCGAGGCCCCCGCGCACGGCTGGCGCCCCCTGTACGCGGAGCGCTACCCGCACGCCGGAGGGAAACAGCACTACGCCGGCTGGCTCGAGAACGCCTCGGGCTTCAAGATCGAAGTCGTCGCCGACACAGCCGACTGACACACCGCAGCTGGCGCTGACGGGCCCGGACACCGACACTGACACCGACACCGCTTTCAGCGCCGAGTCCTGACCTGACCCGCACTCACGGAGTCACCGCGTCACGGAGTCACCGCGTCACGGAGTCACCGCGTCGCTGAGCTGCCCGAGCCGCCCGAGCCGCCCGAGCCGCCCGAGCCGCCCGAGCCGCCCGAGCCGCCCGAGCTTAGGATGCGCCGTAGTCAGGGAGCTGCTGCAGCGTCCACGAGTTGCCGTCGGGGTCGTCGAACGAGACGAATCTGCCCCAGTCCAGGTCTTGGACGCCGCGAGCTTCCACGCCGAGACCCTTCAGATGCGCCAGTGCCTCGTCTGCGTCCGGCACCACGACCTGGATCGTGTTCTGCCGCCCCGGCTCGAGGTCGATGCCCAACCCGGTGCCGAAAGCGATCGAACAAGCCGACCCCGGAGGCGTCATCTGCACGAAGCGCAGCCCGTCGACCGGCGTCTGGTCCCAGTCGGCGTTGAAGCCGATCTTCTCGTAGAAGTCCTTCGAGCGGTCCACATCGGTGACCGGCACGAAGATGAGTTCGATCTTCCAATCCATCACGCACTCCTCCTGTCGGGCGCCGTCGCCCGTCGGCGTCCACGGTACGCGCGGCCACCGACCTTCTACCAGGGCTGAACCGAACCGGGCCGAGCCACGGGCCGAGCCGAACCGGGCCGGGCCGGACCGGACCGAGCCGAGCCAAGCCGAACCGAGCCGAACCGCACCGCATCGCGCACCCGCCGCGCTGCGCCGCGCCGCGCCGCAGATCGGTGGGCCACCCGTAACGCGACCGTCGCTCCACCCCGCCGCAGATCAACCGGCCACGCATGCCAGGACCGTCAGATCCACCCCTTGTCGAGCGCGATCCGCACGGCCTGCGCCCGATTCGCCGCACCGGTCTTCCCGATCGCGGCTGAGAGGTGGTTGCGCACCGTCCCCGCCGAGAGGAACACCTCGGCGGCGATCGCCGCGGCCGAACGCCCGTCCGCCGCGAGACGCAGCACCTGCCGCTCCCGATCGCTCAGCGGATTCGCCCCGTCGAAGAGACTGTCCGCGGCGAGCACGGGATCGAGCACCCGCAGCCCCGAGTGCACGCGCCGCACGGCCTCGGCCAGCTCCTCGGCAGGGGTGTCCTTCACGATGAACCCGCTGGCGCCGGAGTCCAGCGCGGAGCGTAGATAGCCGGGCCGCGCGAAGGTCGTCACGACGAGCACCCGCGTCTCCGCACTCGCCTCCCGGATGCGGCGCGTCGCCTCCACCCCGTCCATGCCCGGCATCTGGATGTCCATGAGGCAGACGTCCGGTCGCAGCTCCGCGGCGAGCCGCACCGCCTCGGCGCCGTCCGAGGCCATCCCGATCACCGCCAGGTCGGGCTCCAGGTCGAGCAGCGCGCCGAGGGCGCCGCGCACCAGAGCCTGATCGTCCGCGATCAGCAGTCGGATCCGGGGGCTGTCGTCCGACGCCGTCACCACGTCACCTCCACCCGCGTGCCGGCATCCGACGCCTCGCCCGCCGCGCCGACCGTGAATCCGGCGCCCGCCGTCGCCGCCCGCTCGCGCATACCGCGGATGCCGTTGCCCTCCGCCCCGCCGATGCCCACGCCGTCGTCCTCGATCAGCAGTCTCCCCGGCGCGAGCAGCACCTTCACCGTGCGCGCCCGCGAATGCCGGAGGGTGTTGGTCGTCGCCTCACGGAGAATCCAGCTCGCGGTGATCGCCTGCACGGGTGACAGCGCACTCGACTCGCCCGTGACCGTCATCTCGATGTCCGCCGCCCGCAGCGAGTCCCGGGACGAGGCGAGCTGCTCGACGAGGGTGGTCGCGCGCGCTCCCGCCACGGTCGACCGCACGCCGGCGATCGCCTCGGCCGTCAGCTGCTCGATGTCGGCGAGCTCGGCCTTCGCCCGCTCGGGGTCGGAGTCGATGAGCCTCCGCACCAGCTGCGCCTTCAGTCCGACGACCGTGAGCGAATGCCCGATCAGGTCGTGCACGTCGCGCGCCACCGCCTCGCGCCCCTCGCTCGTCGCCAGCTCCAGCCCGAGCTGCTCCGCCTCGGCGGAACGCAGGATGAGCCACGTCGACACGGTGTTGACCACGCCCAGCATCACCACGATCGCGAGGACGGAGAAGTAGCTGGTCCCACCCGGCAGCAGGAACACGCACAGTGCCGTGATCACGACGGCCGCGACCGTCGTGATCCAGTGCCACAGTCGCGTCAGACCGTAGGACGCGAACGCCATGATGAACGGCAGGAAGCTCAGTGCCGAGCCGCTCGCCGCCGGGATGGAGATCACCATGCACACGATCAGTGCGCCGAACGTGATCCACTGCCGCACGGACGGTGGCCGCCCGAGTCCTCCTCCGCCGCGCATGCCGTGGATGAAGCCCGTGACGTACAGCACGGCGAAGGCGACCAGCGCAGCCCAGCCGACGACCACCCAGACGAGCGGCGCTTCGGAGTGCAGCAGCGCGATCACCGGATAGACCAGGAAGACCAGCCAGATCACGGCCATCAGCCATCCGAACCGCGCCCACGGGTCCTTGCCGACGGCGCGGGAACGCCGCGCACCCGGAGCCGACCAGGCCGCGGGAGGCGCACCGGCGGCGGCGAACCGCGCGGCATCGCGGGAGGCGTCGCGCGAGGCCCCGGCTTCTGCCGGCGCCTCGCGCTTCGAGTGCTGCGTCATCCGTCCAACCTACTGTCGCCGCCGGCCGCTACTGCCGCGCCCGGGAGCGCTTCATGCCCATCACGACCAGCAGGACGAACAGGGCGAGCCACACGACGACGTTGAGGAAGAGCATCCAGAGCGGATCGGTCTGCCCCGTCGTCAGCACCCCGTCCGTCAGCGGCCAACGACTCAGAGCCACGAAGCCGTAGAGGGGCGTGAAGCGGGCGATGTCGAGCATCACCCCGTCGAGCGGCATGAAGACGTTGCCGAAGAACGCGAAGAACGTCATCGAGATCGAGGCGAGAGCAGCAGCGGAGTCCGAGCTGAAGAACAGCCCCACCCCGAGCCCGAACAGCCCGTACATCAGGCCGATCCCGAGGATGATGCCCGCCGTGGCCACCCAGCGCCAGGCGTCTTCGGCCTGCGCGCCGGTCATCATGCCCGCGGCGAACACCGCCACCAGGGCCAGCGCCGCGAACGCGACGGCCGTGAGCAGCTTGGTCAGCGCGTAACCGGCCGTGGTGAGCGGGGTCATCGCGAGCTGGCGGCCCCAGCCCTGCTTCGCCTCCGTCGCGGCGAGCGAGGTCAGCGAGCTCATCGCGACCGCCGTGCCGTACGCGGCCATCGAGGTCATGACGTAGAAGGAGACGTTGCCGTGACCGGCGGAGAGCGAGCCGTAGCCCATTCCGGCACCGAACAGCAGGTACATCGCGACCGGCATCGCCAGGGTGAACGCGAGCGTGTACGGGTTGCGCAGCTGGCGGACGCCTTCGATGCGCAGCATGGTGGGTGAGACGAGCATGTCAGTTCTCCGTCAGAGCCGTGAAGGCGGTTTCGAGGGTGGGGGCGGCGATCTCGAGGTCGTGCGCGCCGTGGTCGAGCAGGATGCGGGCCGCGGCGTCGGAGTCGGTGGCGCGCAGGCTCACACGATCGCCGTCCAGTCGCACCCCCGTCACCCCGTCGGCCGCGCGCAGGGTCTCGACGAGTGCCGTGGCCGTCCCGTCGACCGTCGCCGATACCGTGCGCTCGCCCAGGCTGGCACGCAGCAGCGCGGTCGGGGCATCCGCGACGACCGCTCCCCGATGCATCACCACGGTCCGGCGGGCGAACTGCTCCGCCTCCTCCAGGTAGTGCGTGGCGAAGATGATCGTACGGCCGGCATCCGCATCGGCGCGCATCACGTCCCAGAAGTGACGCCGGGCCGTGACGTCCATCCCGGCGGTCGGCTCGTCGAGCACCAGGATGTCCGGGTCGGAGACCATCGCGAGCGCGAACTTCACCCGCTGCTGCTCCCCTCCGGAGCACTTCGACACCCGGCGACGGGCGAGCGGGCTCAGGTCGGCCCGCGCCATGACCTCGTCCACCCTGCCCAGCGCCTCCGCGCCATAGAGCGAGGCGATCAGCCGCACGGTCTCACCTACCGTCAGGTCGCCGAGCAGCCCTCCGGTCTGCAGCACCGCACCGATCGCGCCGCTCGACGTGGCGCGCTCGGGAGTGACCCCGAGCACCCGCACGGTGCCGCTGCTCGGCTCGGTGAGTCCGAGGAGCATGTCGAGCGTGGTCGTCTTGCCGGCGCCGTTGGGGCCCAGCAGCGCGACGACCTCGCCACGCCGGATCGACAGGTCGACCCCGCCGACGGCCTGCACGCGGCGGTCGCCCGAGCCGAAGTGACGCGTGACGCCGTTCAGCTCGAGCACCACCGGCCCGTCGATCAGGACTTCGGATGCCGGTCGCGCGGTGACCCGCGTCGCCGACCCGTCCACGGAGGAGTTGTTCATGCCTCCAGCCTCGCCGCGCGGGCGCGAACAAACCGGAGGGCTGTGTCATCTCCTCGGCATGACACGTGTCATGCCGACACGGTTCAGCGCGCGGGGAGCAGCGCCCCGTCGAAGAACTCCGCGAGCCCGGTCGTGTCGTCGAGGGGCAGGACGGCCGCCACGTACTGGTCGGGCCGCACGACGACCACCACGCCGTCACGGGACAGCTCGCGCGCCGCGAAGATGTCGGTCTCGGTCCACTTGCTGGGTCCGGCCGCGTAGACCTTCTCCCAGTCGGTGAGCCCGAGCGGACCGGTCTTCGGCTGGAAGAGCGCGGGGGCGGAGGTCACCTCCACCTCCTCGAACGGCTGCTGGTACACGGCCTTCACGTCGAACACCGCGTCGGCGTCGGCATCCGCCGGGGTGAAGCGGGCGAACAGCGGCTCGGCGCTCTCCGCCCACACGGCGAGCGCCGCACCCGTCCGGTCGCCGAACGCATAGACGCGCCAGCGGCCGTCCGCCTTGGCGTGGTGTCCGAGGTGCACGACGTTGCCGTCCCCGACGCGCACGACCTCGGCCGATTTGAACCGCTTGCCCATCGGGTAGCCCGCGGCGAGCGCCTGATGGGCGTCGGTTCCGGTGATCATCGACGAGGTGTACTGCGTCATGAAGCCGGACGGGAACTCCGCCGTGGCGAGGTAGTAGGTCGCCAGCTCGTTGGGGTCGGAGATCTCCTCCGGCTTGCGCGCCATCAGGCTCGACCACTCGCGGTCGAAGTCGATGAGCTGCTGGGCCACGGGCCGCCGCTCGGCACCATAGGTGGCCAGGAGCGACTCGGGGGCGCGGCCGGTGAGCACCGAGCCGAGCTTCCATCCGAGGTTGAAGCCGTCCTGCATCGACACGTTCATGCCCTGCCCGGCCTTGGCGCTGTGCGTGTGACAGGCGTCGCCGGTGAGGAACACCCGAGGCGTGCGCCCGGAGCCGTCGACGACATCGTCGAAGCCGTCGGTCACGCGGTGGCCGACCTCGTACACGCTGTGCCAGGCGACCTCGCGCACGTCGAGCGTGTACGGGTGCAGGATCTCGTTGGCGCGCCGGATGATCTCCTCGATAGGCGTCTGACGCACGCGGTGGTCATCGTCGTCGGCGACCTCGCCCAGGTCGATGTACATACGGGAGAGGTACCCGCCCTCGCGGGGGATGTGCAGGATGTTCCCCGCCTCGGAGTTGATCGCGCACTTGGTGCGCCAGTCCGGGAAGTCGGTGTTCACGAGCACGTCCATGACGCCCCAGGCGTGCGCGGCGGAGGCGCCGACGTGCGTGCGGCCGATCGCCTGGCGCACCCCGCTGCGGGCACCGTCGCATCCGGCGACGAACTTGGCGCGGATCGTGCGCTCCTCCCCGGCACGCTCCCCGGAGACGTAGCGGATGCCCACCTCGACGGGGTACTCCCCCTCGTCATGGACCGTGAGTCCGGTGAACTCCACCCCGTAGTCGGGGACGATGCGCCCGGGGCCGTTCGCGGCCGCCTCCGCGAAGTAGTCGAGCACACGCGCCTGGTTCACGATCAGGTGCGGGAACTCGCAGATGTCGTAGGCGTAGTCCGCGGTCCGCGAGGTGCGGATGATCTCCTCGCGCTTCTCGGGGTTCGGGCCCCAGAAGTTCATCCAGCCGATGTTGTACGCCTCGGCGATGATCCGCTCGGCGAACCCGAACGCCTGGAACGTCTCGACGCTGCGCGGCTGGATGCCGTCCGCCTGGCCGAGCGGAAGGCGCCCGTCGCGCTTCTCGATGATGCGCGTGGAGATGCCGGGGTACTGCGCCATCTGCGCGGCGAGCAGCAGCCCCGCAGGCCCGGAGCCGACGATCAGCACGTCGATCTCGTCGGGGAGATCGGCCGGGCGGGCCGCTCCGATACCGGCGGCGTCCTGCACGCGCGGGTCAGCGGAGACGTAGCCGTGGTGGTGGAACTGCATCGTCGTCGATTCCTTCCGGACTTCTTCGTCGGGGTCCTGCGCATCGGGTCTTGCGCGGGGGAACTCCGTGTTCTATATTGGAACGCAGAGTTCTACTATTGAACACAGCCTAAACCGCGTCGTCCGCGATCGCAAGGGAGCACCCGCATGCCCGAGAGCCCGACCACCTCCCCGGCCTCGCAGACCCTCAGCCGGGGCATCCGCATCCTGGAGGTGCTCGCCGACGCGCACGGCCCGCTGACGATCGACGAGATCGCGACCCGTCTCGGCGTGCACCGCTCGATCGCGTATCGCCTGCTGCGCACGCTCGAAGACCACGGGCTCGTCACCCGCGACGCCTCGGGCGCGGTGAGTCTCGGCGCCCGGATGGCGGCCCTCGCGGCCGGGGTCGCGCACGACCTGCAGGCCGAGGCCCTCCCCGAGCTCACCGCGATCGCCAACGAGCTCGGCATGACCTGCTTCCTCGCCGTGCTCGACGGCGCCGAGTGCATCACCCTGGCGAGCGTCGAGCCCCGCCACGCGGTCGCGAGCGTCGCGCAGCGGCCCGGCGCACGGCATCCCGTGACCGTGGGGGCTCCGGGGAAGGCGATCCTGTCCCAGCTGCCGAGCACCGACTGGCCCGATGACGCACCCGCTTCACTGGCCGCCGATGTGGAGACGGCCCGAACCCGCGGCTTCGCGACGAGCCACGACGAGGTCATCCCCACGGTGCAGTCGGTGTCGGTTCCCCTCGCACTCCGGGGGCAGCGCCCGGCCGCGATCGCCGTGGTCCACGTGGCCACCGACCTCGACGACGCCGAGATCGCCGCACGGCTGCAGCGCTCCGCCTCCGTCATCCGCGAGGCCCTCGACGGCTGATCCACGCCGCACGGGCGCGTACGGGCGAACGGGCGCAGGCGCGAACGCGCACAGACCCGACGCACACAGACCCGACGCACACAGACCCGACGTACACAGACACGAACGCACGCCCGCCGGAGAGCGAGCGTGCGCTCGTGTCCGGCGGTCGCGAGAGACGGCCGCCCTGCGGATCAGACCTTCGCGAGTCCGCGGATGGGGCTGACCGACTGCTCCTCCTCGTGGTCCGGTCCGAGTGGGATGCCGGAGCGGTCGCGGAGCAGGAGCGTGGCGATGAGCCCGAGGACCGTCATGCCCGCGAGGTACCAGGTCACACCGTTCGTCGACCCGGTCGCCTGCACGATGGCGGTCGCGATCAGAGGTGCGAACGCGCCACCGGCGATCGCGCCGATCGCGTACGAGATCGAGACGCCGGAGAAGCGGATGCTCGCGGGGAACAGCTCGGTGTAGAGCGCGGCCTGCGGACCGTAGGTGAAGCCGAGACCGATCGTGAGGATCGCGAGCCCGGCGAACAGCAGTCCGATCTCGCCCGTGTTGACGAGCGGGAACAGCGTGAACACGCCGACGAGCTGCAGCACCCAGCCGATGATGTAGGTCGAGCGCCGCCCGATCCGATCGGAGACCCAGCCGGCCAGCAGCGTCGTGAGCAGCCAGCTGACCGCCGACCCGGCGACGGCCCACAGCACCGGACCGCGCTCGAGGCCGATCGGCCCCTCCGGGTTCGTGGCGTAGCCCTGGATGTAGCCGCCGGTCGTCATGTACCCGACCGCGTTGTTGCCGGCGAAGACGAGCGCCGCGATGATCACCAGCAGCGCGTGCTTGCGGAACAGCTGCACGATCGGCATGCGCGCCTTCTCCTTGCGCGCGGCGAGCTCGGTGAAGACGGGGCTCTCCTCGACCTTGCGCCGCACGTAGTAGCCGACGAGGATCAGCACCACGCTGAGCAGGAACGGCACGCGCCAGCCCCAGGCCGCGAACTGCTCCCCCGGGGCGATCGCGGTCATCAGCGCCATGACACCCGAGGCGAGCAGCAGGCCGAGGGGCACGCCGATCTGCGGGGAGGCGCCGAAGATGCCGCGCTTCTTGCGCGGTGCGTGCTCGACGGCCATCAGCACCGCGCCGCCCCACTCACCGCCGGCCGAGATGCCCTGGACGATGCGCAGGAGCACCAGCAGGATGGGCGCCATGACGCCGATCGTCTCGTACGTGGGCAGGAGTCCGATGAGGGCGGTCGCCGCGCCCATGAGGATCAGCGTCCACATCAGGACCGTCTTGCGTCCGAGCTTGTCGCCGAAGTGGCCGGCGAGGAACGCGCCGAGGGGACGGAAGAGGAAGCTGACGCCGACGGTCGCGAACGCGATCAGGGCGCTGTTCGCCCCCAGCGGCTCGAAGAACAACTGTCCGAACACGAGCCCGACGGCCGTGGCGTAGATGAAGAAGTCGTACCACTCGACGGTGGTGCCGACGACGGTGGCGAACACGACGCGGCGCCGATCGGCCGCCGTCGCGATTGTTCCGGTGGGTGTGAACCCATCCTGTGACTGCCCGCTCATGGGGTGTCTCCTTTGGTTGTGACCGCATTGTCACGGCGTGCAGCGGAGCGGATCCGAAGTGCTTGCCGAGGGGTGAACCGATGATATATGATTTCGAATACGACGCACAAGGCGTCCCGCACGACAACGCAGACGAGCGCGAGGAGGCGCCCCGTGACGGATCCCATCAGCCGCCCCGGCAAGATCATCGCGATCCACCTGAGCTATGCGTCTCGCGCCGATCAGCGCGGCAGACGCCCCGCATCCCCCTCGTACTTCTTCAAGCCGGCCAGCTCGGTCGGCGTGACCGGCGGCACCGTCGAGCGCCCCGACGGCACCGAGCTGCTCGCCTTCGAGGGCGAGATCGCGCTCGTGATCGGCACGGCCGCGCGCCGGGTCTCCCTCGACGAAGCCTGGTCGCACGTCGGCGCGGTCACCGCCTCGAACGACCTCGGGCTGTACGACCTGCGCGCCAACGACAAGGGTTCGAACGTCCGCTCCAAGGGCGGTGACGGCTACACGCCGCTCGGTCCCGACCTGATCGACGCCCGCACCGTCGACCCTGCTGCCCTCCGCGTACGCGCCTGGGTGAACGGAGAGCTCCGCCAGGACGATACGACGGCGGGCCTCATCTTCCCCCTCGCGCAGCTCGTGGCCGACCTCTCGCAGCACTTCACCCTCGAGCCCGGCGACGTGATCCTCACCGGCACGCCCGCAGGCTCCTCCGTCATCGTCCCCGGCGATGTCGTCGAGGTCGAGGTGGATGCGCCTGATGCTCCCGGCGCCCCGACCTCCGGGCGCCTCGTCACGACCGTGACGCAGGGCGACACCCCGTTCGACGGCGAGCTCGGATCCCTCCCCGCGGTCGACGACCTGCAGCGCACCGAGGCCTGGGGCTCCCGCGAGGAGGCGGGCCTGCCCGCGGGCGAGGAGCGCAGCGACGAGACGAAACGCCCCACGCTCTCCCCCGAACTGCGCGCCCAGCTCCTCGAGGCTCCGACGGCCGGGCTCTCCGCCCAGCTCCGCAAGCGCGGACACCACTCCTGCTTCATCGACGGCGTGTCAGTGAACATCCCCGACCGCAAGATCGTCGGCACCGCGAAGACCCTGCGCTTCGTCCCGTTCCGCGAAGACCTCTTCGCCGCGTACGGCGGCGGCTACAACGCCCAGAAGCGCGCGTTCGACGCCGTCGAAGAGGGCGAGGTCATCGTGATCGAGGCCCGCGGGGATGCGACCACCGGCACGCTCGGCGACATCCTCGCCCTGCGCGCGAAGGTGCGCGGAGCGGCCGGTGTCGTGACCGACGGCGGCGTCCGCGACTTCGACGCCGTCGCCGAGATCGGCCTGCCGGTGTTCTCGCAGGGCGCGCACCCCTCGGTGCTCGGTCGCAAGCACGTGCCGTGGGACGTCGACGTCACGATCTCCTGCGGCGGCGCGACCGTGCAGCCCGGCGACATCATCGTCGGCGACAGCGACGGTGTGATCGTCATCCCGCCGGCCCTGGCCGCGGAGGTCGCGGCCGCTGCGGTCGCGCAGGAGGTCGAGGACGCCTGGATCGCCGAGCAGGTCGCCGCCGGCCACCCGGTCGACGGGCTGTTCCCCCTGAACGCCGAGTGGCGAGCCCGCTACGAGGAGGCCACCTCGGACCGGAGCGCTGCAGACCGGAGCGCAGGCGACCGGAGCGCACGATGACCACGACGGCCGCCAGCAAGTCCGAGGTCGCCTACGAGTGGCTCCGCTCGCGCATCACCGGGCGCATGTTCAGCCCCGGGTACCGTCTGGTGCTCGGATCGATCGCCGAAGACCTGAAGATGAGCGTCGTCCCGGTGCGCGAGGCGATCCGCCGCCTCGAGGCCGAAGGGCTGGTGACGTTCGAGCGCAACGTCGGCGCGCGGGTGACCCTCGTCGACGAGAGCGAGTACGCGCACACCATGCAGACGCTCGGCATCGTCGAGGGCTCCGCGACCGCGCTCTCCGCTCCCCTGCTGGACGATGCCGCGCTCGACGAGGCCGCCCGCATCAACGAGCGGATGGCGCAGATGCTCGACCACCTCGACGCCCGCGCCTTCACCGAGCTCAACCGCCAGTTCCACTCGGTGCTGTTCGAGCCGTGCCCCAACCCGCACCTGCTCGACCTCGTGCACCGCGGCTGGTCCCGCCTCTCGGGCATCCGCGACACCACCTTCGCCTCGATCCCCGGACGCGCCCAGCACTCGGTGGAGGAGCACGCCGAGATCCTCGACCTCATCCGCGCGGGCGCCGACCCGCTCGAGATCGAACTCGCCGCCCGCAACCACCGCTGGCGCACGATGGACGCGTTCCTCGACGCGCTGCACACCCGTTCCGCACAGACGACTTCCGCACAGACGACCGGAGAAATGTCATGACCGATTCGCGCATCCCCGCCGACCTCCCCGACCACATCCAGCACTACATCGACGGCGCGTTCGTCGACTCCGTCGACGGCGACACGTTCGACGTGCTCGACCCGGTCACCAACCAGACGTACACGACGGCCGCCGCCGGCAAGAAGGCCGACATCGAGCGCGCCGTCGCCGCCGCGAAGCGCGCGTTCGACGAGGGCCCGTGGCCGCGGATGCTCCCCCGCGAGCGTTCGCGCGTCCTGCACAAGATCGCCGACATCGTCGAGTCCCGCGATGCACGTCTGGCCGAGCTCGAGTCCTACGACTCCGGCCTCCCCATCACCCAGGCGCTGGGCCAGGCCCGCCGCGCCGCCGAGAACTTCCGCTTCTTCGCCGACCTGATCGTGGCGCAGTCCGACGACGCCTTCAAGGTGCCCGGCCGCCAGATGAACTACGTCAACCGCAAGCCGATCGGCGTCGCCGGCCTCATCACCCCGTGGAACACCCCCTTCATGCTCGAGTCGTGGAAGCTCGGTCCTGCGCTCGCGACCGGCAACACGGTCGTGCTCAAGCCAGCCGAGTTCACGCCGCTCTCCGCCTCGCTGTGGGCGGGCATCTTCGAGGAGGCGGGGCTGCCGAAGGGCGTCTTCAACCTCGTCAACGGCCTCGGAGAGGACGCGGGCGACGCGCTCGTGAAGCACCCCGACGTGCCGCTCATCTCCTTCACGGGCGAGAGCCGCACCGGACAGATCATCTTCGGCAACGCCGCACCGTTCCTCAAGGGCCTGTCGATGGAACTCGGCGGCAAGTCCCCCGCCGTCGTCTTCGCGGATGCCGACCTGGAGGCCGCGGTCGACGCGACGATCTTCGGCGTCTTCTCCCTCAACGGCGAGCGCTGCACCGCCGGTTCGCGCATCCTCGTCGAGCGCTCGATCTACGAGGAGTTCGTCGAGCGCTACGGTGCGCAGGCGAAGCGGGTCAAGGTCGGCTACCCGCACGACCCGGCGACCGAGGTCGGCGCGCTCGTGCACCCCGAGCACTACGACAAGGTCATGAGCTACGTGGAGATCGGCAAGGGCGAGGGCCGCCTCGTCGCCGGCGGCGGTCGCCCCGAGGGCTTCGAGGAGGGCAACTTCGTCGCGCCGACCGTGTTCGCCGACGTCTCCCCCGACGCGCGCATCTTCCAGGAGGAGATCTTCGGCCCGGTCGTGGCGATCACACCGTTCGACTCCGACGAGGAGGCGCTGTCGCTCGCGAACAACACCAAGTACGGACTCGCGGCCTACATCTGGACCAACGACCTCACCCGCGCGCACAACTTCGCGCAGTCGGTCGAGGCGGGCATGGTGTGGCTGAACAGCAACAACGTGCGCGACCTGCGCACCCCGTTCGGCGGCGTGAAGGCCTCGGGCCTCGGTCATGAGGGCGGCTACCGCTCGATCGACTTCTACACCGACCAGCAGAGCGTGCACATCACGCTCGGCGGCACCCACAACCCGACCTTCGGCAAGAACTGACCCACTGTCCCGTTTCGTCTCGTCGCTTCGCCCCTCGCTCAACGATCGATGGTCGAGCGAGCGAAGCGAGACGAAACGGCCCACGAAAGCAAGGACGCTGACATGACACACCGCGAAGACATGACCCTGACCTCCTCGGGCTTCTACGTATCCCAGGAGGCGCCGATCAGCTCGGACAACCCCGTCGCGACGCCGCAGAGCTCGCCGCCGGACATCCTCCGCTGCGCCTACATGGAGCTCGTGGTCACCGACCTGGCCGCCTCGCGCCAGTTCTACGTCGACATCCTCGGGCTGTACGTGACCGCGGAGGACGACGAGGCGATCTACCTGCGCTCCACCGAGGAGTTCATCCACCACAACCTCGTGCTGCGCAAGGGCCCGATCGCGGCCGTGGCCGCGTTCTCGTACCGGGTCCGGACGCCCGAGGACCTCGATCGTGCCGTCGAGTTCTACACCGAGCTCGGCTGCGACGTGCGCCGGAACCCCGACGGCTTCGTGAAGGGCATCGGCGACTCGGTCCGCGTCGTCGACCCGCTCGGCTTCCCGTACGAGTTCTTCCACGCCACCGAGCACGTCGAGCGGATGTCGTGGCGCTACGACCTGCACATCCCCGGTGAGCTGGTGCGGCTGGACCACTTCAACCAGGTCACTCCCGACGTGCCGCGCGCCGTGGGGTTCATGCAGGATCTCGGCTTCCGCGTCACGGAGGACATCCAGGACGAGGAGGGCACGGTCTACGCCGCGTGGATGCGCCGCAAGCCCACCGTGCACGACACGGCCATGACCGGCGGCGACGGACCCCGCATGCACCATGTGTGCTTCGCGACGCACGAGAAGCACAACATCCTCGCGATCTGCGACAAGCTCGGGGCCCTGCGCCGCTCGGACTCGATCGAGCGCGGCCCCGGCCGTCACGGCGTCTCGAACGCGTTCTACCTCTACCTGCGCGACCCCGACGGCCACCGCGTCGAGGTGTACACGCAGGACTACTACACGGGCGACCCCGACAATCCGGTCGTCACGTGGGACGTGCACGACAATCAGCGCCGCGACTGGTGGGGCAACCCGGTCGTGCCCTCCTGGTACACGGATGCGTCGCTGGTGCTCGACCTCGACGGCAACCCGCAGCCGGTCGTCGCCCGCACCGACTCCAGCGAGATGGCGGTGACCATCGGCGCCGACGGCTTCTCGTACACGCGTGCGGAAGAGGGCGAGAAGAAGCTGGGGCATCAGCTCTAAGTCGTACGAGGCGCCGGAGGCCGTCCGATCGCGACATGATCCGGACGGCAGTCAGACAGAGGAGGAACGGATGCTGTCACACGACACCATCACGCAGATCGCGGCGGAGCTCGCCGAGGCCGATCGGACGCACGGGGTGATCCCGCGCATCACGGCGCGGTACCCGGAGGCGACGGTCGAGGACTCGTACGCCATCCAGGGCGTGTGGCGTGACGCGCAGATCGCCGCAGGGCGCAGGCTCGTCGGTCGCAAGATCGGGCTGACGTCGAAGGCGATGCAGCAGGCCACCGGCATCACGGAGCCCGACTACGGCGTGATGTTCGACGACACCGTCTACGAGTCCGGCGCCGAGATCCCGACCGACCACTTCTCGAACGTGCGCATCGAGGTCGAGCTGGCGTTCGTGCTGAAGCACCCGCTCGAGGGGCCGGACTGCACGCTCGATGACGCCCTCGCCGCGATCGACTACGCGGTCCCGGCCCTGGAGGTGCTGAACTCGCACATCGAGCTCGAGGGACGCACGATCGTCGACACGATCAGCGACAACGCCGCCTACGGGGCGATGGTGCTCGGCACCGTGCGCAAGCGCCCGGATGAGATCGATCTGCGCTGGGTGCCCGGCGTGCTCTCCCGCAACGGCGAGATCGAGGAGACGGGCGTCGCGGCGGGTGTGCTCGGCCACCCCGCCACCGGCGTCGCGTGGCTGGCGAACAAGTTCCACCAGCACGGCGCGCGTCTCGAGGCCGGGGAGATCATCCTGGCAGGATCGTTCACACGCCCGATGTGGGTGTCGCGCGGCGACGAGGTGCTGTGCGATTACGGACCGATGGGAACAATCGCATGCCGCTTCGTCTAGCCCCCTCCTTCCGCGAGCAGCTCGCGGACGCCGATCGCCCCTTCGTGGGGATGTGGGTCTGCTCGGGCAGCCCGCTCCTCGCCGAGGTCGCCGCGGGCTCGGGGCTCGACTGGCTGCTGATCGACATGGAGCACTCGGCGAACACGCTCGAGTCCGTGCTCCTGCAGCTCCAGGCGGTCGCCGCCTACCCGATCGCCCCGCTCGTGCGGGTGCCCGCCAACGACGCCGTCGCGATCAAGCAGGTGCTCGACCTGGGCGCGCAGAACCTGATCGTCCCGATGGTGTCCTCCGCCGACGAGGCCCGCGCAGCCGTCGCCGCCACCCGCTACCCGCCGGAGGGCGTGCGCGGAGTCGGCAGCGCTCTGGCCCGCAGCGCCCGCTGGAACCGCGTCGACGGCTACCTGCAGGAATCCGCGCAGCACACCTCGCTCACGGTGCAGATCGAGACCGCGGCGGGCGTCGAGGTCGCGTCCGAGATCGCCGCGGTCGACGGCGTCGATGCGGTGTTCGTCGGACCGTCCGACCTGTCCGCCTCGATGGGACTCCTCGGGCAGCAGACGCACCCCGAGGTCACGGCCGCGGTCGAGACCGTGTTCGCGGCGGTCAGGGCTGCGGGCAAGGCGGTCGGCGTGAACGCGTTCGACCCCGCGGCCGCCGATGCCTATCTCGCCGCCGGAGCCGACTTCGTGGCCGTCGGCGCGGATGTGGCCCTGCTGGCCCGCGCCTCCGAGTCCCTGGCCGGACGCTTCATCGCCGCCGACGGGACCGCGCGCGCCAGCTACTGACACGTGGTGACGCGGTCGTGGCGCGGTCGTAGCGCGGTCGTGGTGGCCGTCGTGCCGTCCCGTCGGGGCCGCACCCGGTCCCGCCGGCGAACTAGCGGATTCATAGCATTCCCGGCGAGACTGTCGGCATGACCTTCGCCGCGCTCCAGCCCCTCGCCGATCGTGCCGCCCTGTTCGTCGCCCTGCGACAGGACGCCCTCTCCGCCGCCGCCGATGCCCTCGGCGAGCACCGGTGGGACGCCGACATGACCGCGGGCACCCTGACCTTCACGGCGAACGACGACCCCTCGCGCCGGCTCGTCACCCGCGCGCACCTGATCGCGACGATCGCGCCGGGGCCGCGTTCGCTGCTCTGGGCCTGGGCGCACCCGAGCGGCGACCCCCAGGGCGTCGCGGCGCAGCTGCACGCCTACGGCACCGAGCACGGGATCGCCGACCTGACCACCTCCGAGGTGCCGTTCCCGACGGACGCCGCCGGTGACGACGACTGGATCGCGCAGGCCGCGCACACCGTCGGCGGCGTCGCGGTCGAGCTGACCGGACGCTCCCCGTACTACTCCGCTCCCGTCGGCAGCGGCACGCGTGCCGTCTTCCTGCTCGACGCTCCGCTCGCGCCGCTCACCGTGGCCGACGCCGTCATCGCCCTGCCCCGCGTGCTCTCCGCCACGAGCCTCGCCGACGCGCGCACCGCGGTCTGGGACCTCGCACGGCTCGCCGGTTGGACCCTCACCTGGACCGATGAGGCGTTCTCCGGCGCGACGGTGTCGGACGCGAGCGGCACGGCGACGTTCCGCTTCGACGAGCAGGCGCGCATCAGCGGCATCGAGAGCTCGTTGCACGCACAGGGCTGACCACGTCGAGGGGTGGTCGTTAGCATGAGCGCATGAGCGACCTCGACCTCATCCCCGCCGGACACACGTTCACCCCGCAGGAGATCATCGCCTTCGCCGACAGCGAGCACCGGACGCTCGACGAGGCGATCGCGGAAGCCGACGTGCTGGTGAGCTGCCCGCACGCCGGCGCGCGCATCCCGGAGGAGCTCGTGCCGTTCCTCTCCCCCGCGCTGACACGGCGGTTGCAGTACGACTTCACCGACGTCGCCACCGCCGCGATCGTGCGGGAATGGGCGCGACACGACCGTCGCATCGTCGCGGTGATCAATCCGCATCCGCGTCTGGTGCGCGATCCGAACCGCGCACGTCCGGCCGACATCGCCGCCGACCTGACGACGGCGATCCAGCGCACCCGCGCCGCCGGGCCCTGGCAGAAGGTCGATCTCTCCGGCGTCGACGCGATCCGTCCCGTGACGTTCTCGTTCTTCCCGATCCTCGAGGTTCCGCAGGACGACGCCGAGCTCGCGCGCCTCGTGAGCACCTTCGTGGAGGTCGGCGAGCGCGGGCTCGGGGTCTACGAACGCACCAGGGACGAGCTGACCGAGCGCTTCCTCGCCGACAAGCTCCGCACGGGCGGACGCTTCACGCGGCTGTCCTTCCACGACACCATGAACACGACGACGACGCGCGACGGGGCGGTGGACGTCGCCCGCGCCCCGCAGGATCGACTGCCGGCGGTCGTCGCCCTCTCCAACCGCGGCGACCCCCGCGGCGACGAGCGCACCCCCGAAGATCCGCCCACGATGGATCCGGAGCGCCTGCGCGCACTCGCGGAGGCCCACCGTGCCGGGTTCCGCGTCGAGCAGCCCGACGACGTCGCCCTGAACACCCCTTATCTGGGCAGCCAGGAGATCCGTGCCGCCGGGGCGCACTTCCGCGAGCTGGCCGATCGGGCGGCCGACGCCGCCCTCGAGCTCGACGCCGTGCAGGCGGAGTTCCTGCGCGAATACCTGCTCGGCCCGGCGGCCGTCGACGAGCTGCACCGGCCGGGAACGGACTGGATCCACGAAGACCCGGCGCACGTGCGCGCGGTCGCCGAGGCGTGTCAGCGTTCCTGGGATCTGTACCGGGCGCTCTGAGCCCGCTGCTCGGCTGCTCAGCGACGCCGAGGCACGACCATCGGGGTCCCCGTCTCCGGGTCGGGGATCACCGTGCTGTCCAGATCGAACACCCGCATCATCACCTCGGGCGTGAGCACGTCCTCCGGCGGTCCCGTGCGGACGATCGCGCCGTCGCGCATCGCGACGATGCGATCGGCGTACCGGGCCGCCTGGTTGAGGTCGTGCAGCACGGCGACGACGGTCGTCCCGTGGTCCCGGTTGATCGCGCGGAACAGGTCGAGCATGTCGAGCTGGTGCGTGATGTCGAGGAAGGTCGTCGGCTCGTCCAGCAGCAACACGTCGGTCTCCTGCGCGAGCGCCATCGCCAGCCAGACGCGCTGGCGCTGTCCCCCGGAAAGCTCGTCGACAGGCCGCTCCGACAGCTCCTGCACGGCGGTGCGCTCCATCGCCGTGGCCACGGCCTGCTCATCCGCCGCGCTCCAGCTCGAGAAGGCCCGACGGTGCGGGTAGCGTCCGCGGGCGATGAGGTCGGCCACCCGCATGCCATCCGGAGCCTCGGCGGACTGGCTGAGCAGGCCGAGCTCCCGCGCCAGCTCCTTCGCTCCGCGGGCACGGATGTCACGGCCGTCGAGGAGCACCGATCCGGCGAGCACCGGGAGCAGTCGGGCGATCGTGCGCAGCAGGGTCGACTTGCCGCAGGCGTTCGGTCCGATGATCGCGACGAAGGACCCCCGGTCGATCGTCAGGTCGAGATCGACCGAGATCGGCCGCCCGTGCGGGTATCCGGCGGTGAGTCCGCGGATGTCGAAGGTGGTGTCGGTCACAGTCCGTTCCTCGTCAGCAGTTCGTCGATCCGATCGCGCTGGGTCTCATCGTCCTCGCCGTTCTCCCAGATGGCGGCGATCTGCTCATCGAGATCGGGGTGGCGGGTGAACTCGGCGGCCCAGCGCTCTTCATCGCGGCGCCAGTACCCCATCGTCATGTACCGCGAGGTCGGCCAGCCGAGCGTGTGACGCAGGTGCCGGCGGACGTCGCGCATGACCGTCGCCTCCCCCGAGAACCAGAGATAGGTCGCGTCCGCTCCGGTCGCCGTCTCGGACACCGTCCGAGCGAGCATCTCGTCGCCGTCCACCCAGTGCAGCGTGTCGTCCTCCCCGATCGGGAGGTCCTGCCGGTCTCCGAGGTCATCGACCGACACGATCACGCAGACGGGAGGATCGGCAGGGCTCCGCTCCTCGAGGATGCGGCCGATGGCCGGCAGGGCCGTGGCGTCGCCGACGAGGAGCACGCGGTCGGTCCCCTGCGGCGGCTGGAAATGCCCGCGCGGAGCATCGAAGGCCACGCGATCCCCGGGAAGGGCCCGCCGCGCCCACTGCGTCGCCGGCCCGTGTGCATGCACGACGAAGTCGATGTCGAGCTCGTCGGACTCGGGCCGCCACGCTCGTACGGAGTAGTAGCGCTTGGCCTCCTGACCGTCGGCGGCGGTGAGCCACAGCCCGAAGAACTCGTCCGGCCGTCCGCTCGACGCGAACCGCTCCCCGCGGTCCGTGCGGGCGCCGCGCAGCGTGATCCGCAGCATGTTCGGGGTGACGACGGTGCGGGCGGCCACCTCGGCGCGGAACAGGGGGACATCGGTGCGCATCAGCGCCTCCTTCGATTCGCGCCGGACAGCATCCAGGCGAGATAGAGTCCGCCGACCCCGATCGTGACGAGGCCGGTGGGGAGCATGGTGGGGGCGAACAGCCGCATCGCGATCAGGTCGCTCGAGACGAGGAGCACCGCTCCGGTCATGGCGGATGCCGCGAACGGCATGGGGCCGCTGCGCCACAGCCGCCGGGCGATCTGCGGGGCGGCGAGCGCGATGAAGGCGAGGGGCCCTGCGGCCGCGATCGTGACGGCGAGCAGCACCACGCCCGCGATCATCGCCGACAGGCGCAGGCGCACGGGCCGGACGCCGAGGGACGCGGCACGATCCTCGCCCAGCTCGTACAGCGCGAGCGCCGGCCGGAGCCCCGCGATCGCGAACGCTCCGAGCAGAAGGGTGACGATCATCACCGGCATCCATCTTCCATCGATGCCGTTCAGCGACCCGGCGCCCCAGATGGCGGCGCTGCGCGAGACCACGTCGTCGGCGGCGAGCTCGATCATCGTGTTCACGGCGCCGAGCATGGCGGTGAGCGCGATGCCCACGATGATGAGGCGCGTGCCGCTCGCGCCGCGCCAGGCCACGAGGGCGAAGACGAGAGCTGCGGAGAGGATGCCGCCGCCGATCGCGCCGACCGTGAGGGCGACGGTGCTCACCGAACCGCCGACGATCACGATCAGCGCGCCGGTGTAGGCGCCAGCCGAGAATCCGAGGATGTCGGGGCTGCCGAGCGGGTTGCGCGTGACCACCTGGAACAGTGCTCCGGAAAGGGCGAGCATCGCGCCGATCACCGCTCCCAGTGCGACCCGCGGGAGCCGCCAGCCGACCACGATCAATCGCGTGCCGCTCTCCCCTCCGCCGAGCAGAGCGCTGACGGCGTCCGACACCGACACGGGGGCGTCGCCGAGCGTGAGCCCCGCCACCCCCAGCGCCAGCAGGACGACGGCGGAGCACACCCAGATGATCGTGCGGCGGCGACGCGTGGCCGCCGGCGCGGCGACGACCGAGGCGGCAGCGATCATGAGGGTGCTCCCTCGGCCTGCACACGCCGCGAGAGCACGAGGGCGACCAGCACCGGTGCGCCGAGGAACGCCGTCATCACGCCCACCGGGATCGAGCGCGGGGCGATCAGGACGCCTCCCAGCGCATCGGCGAACAGCAGCAGGAGAGGACCTGCGAGCACGCTGTAGATCAGCAGACGACGGGTGTCCGGCCCGAAGACCGCCCGCAGTGCGTGCGGTACGAGCAGCCCCACGAAAGCGATCGGCCCTGCCGCCGCGGTCGCCGCGCCGCAGAGCACGGCGATCGCGATGAAGCCGCCCGTCCGCACGGCGCCGACCCGACCGCCGAGGGCACGCGCGGTGTCCTCCCCCAGCGCGAGGAGTCCGATGCCCGGGGCGATGACGACGACGAGGAGGAGTCCGATGCCGACCACCGCGAGCGTGAGGACGGCGGCCTCGAGCGATCGGCCGCCGAGCGCACCCGCTCCCCACAGCCGCATCTGCTGATACGACGCGGGATCGATCAGGCTGAGCGCCGACGTCGCGGCGGACAGTACGGCGGCGACCGCGACACCGGTGAGCGCGAGGCGGCCGATCGAGGCACCGCGACCGACTCCTCCGATGAGCGCCACCAGGGCGCTGGCGATCGCGGCACCGGCGAACGCGAACCACATCGTGGATCCGAAGTCCCCGACCCCGAGGACGACGATCGCGACGGCGACCGCCAGGGAGGCGCCGGCGTTGACGCCGAGCAGCCCCGGCTCGGCGAGCGGGTTGCGGGTGAGGGTCTGCATGATCACGCCGGCGACCGCGAGCGCGCTGCCGGCGGCGATCCCGATGAACGTGCGCGGCAGCCGCACGTCGCGCACGATGAGGTCCGCCTCCGTGCCGGTCGGCGCGGTGAGTGCGGCCAGGAGCTCGTCGAAGGACAGGGTGCGCGGGCCGACCGCGATGCTGACCCCGATCGCGATGATCAGGAGCAGCAGCACGATCGGCAGCACGATCGCGTCGGACGGACAACGGGCGCGCCGCCGTCCGTCCGTGGCGAGAGCCGTCACTTCGACAGCGGTTCGAGCACCTTGGTGGTGAGCTCGTCGATCCAGGCCTCGGCGCTGCGGTAATCGGTGACGCTCGTCGACAGGCCGTACACCTGACCGGTCTTCGCGATCTCCAGCTGCTGGAAGAGGCTGCTGTCGATGACGTCCTGGATAGCGGGCATCATGGTGCCGTCCGGGTTCTCGAACGTGAGACCGACGGTCACGCCGTCCAGGATGGTGCCGATCTGCTCCAGCGAGAACGAGGCGTAGCCGAAACCGCCCTCGTCCTCCAGGGGGACGCCCTCGCCATAGGTGAGGCCCATCTCGTTGACGATCAGGTTGCCGGTCGAGCCGGTCGGCAACTGGATGGAGAACTGTCCGGCCTCGTCGCCGAGCGAGAAGTTCGCCCAGGTGTTGGCGGAGATGACGTCGGCGTACTGCTCCTTCACCTCGTCGCGTCGGGCCACGTAGGACTCCTTCGCCTTCGCCCAGGTGCCGTGCACGCCGAGGGCGGTCGCGAGGTCCTCCGTGAGCGACTGCCAGTCACCGCGCTCGTCGCCGCCGACGATGACCGTCGGCGCGATCTCGCTCAGTCGCGTGAAGGTCGCCTCGTCCACCTCGTAGGCGTCGCCGACGATGATGTCGGGGGCGGCACCGGCGAGCGCCTCGAAGTTGATCTCGCCGTAGCTGCCGACCTTCGCGGCGTCGGCGACGTAGTCCTGCTGCTCCTCGGTGTAGCTGTCGATCCACTGGGTGTAGTCGATGGTCGCGACGACGGGAACGTCGAACGACATGACCTGCCAGGGCGTGTCGTACGAGATCGCGGCGACGCGTTCGGGCTCTGCGGGAACCGTCACCTCGCCGTAGACGGTGTCGACGACGACGGTGTCTCCGGCCGCGGAGTCGCTTCCGGAGGGCCCTGCGGCGGAGGCGCAGGCGGTGACGGCGAAGAGGGGAACGATGACGGCTGCTGCGAGCGCGGCTCGCAGGCGCGGTGATGGGCGCACGGGATCTCCAATTAAGGCAAGGGTTACCTAATTATGGCGCGCCCGCTTGCCCGGTTCATGGAGAGAGTTGCGCCGATCGGTCGACTATGCGTGGGAATCGGTCATCGAGCCGTGGGTCCGGGCGAACGTCCGTGGCGAGACCCCCGCACGTCGTCGGAACGCGGCCGAGAACGCGGCGAGCGATTCGAAGCCGACCGTCCGCGCCGTGCGTCCCACCTCGGCCCCGTTCGCGAGCATCGACATCGCCAGTTGCAGCCGCAGCTCCGCCCGCCAGCGCGAGAACGTCATCCCGGTCTCCGCCGCGAACTGACGCATGAAGGTGCGCACGCTCACCGACGCCTGGGCCGCCCAGGCGTCGACCGTGCGACGATCAGCCGGGTCGGCGATGAGCGCATCCGTCACCGCACGCAGCCAGTGGCTCGCCGGGGTGGGCAGCCCGACATCCGTCTCCCGCGCGTCCGCGAGCAGGTCGAGGGCGAACGCCTCCGCCCGCGCCCGGCGGGGAGGATCGGTGTAGCGCACCAGCTCGGCGAGCACCCGATCGAGCAGCGGAGGCACCGTGGTCACCACCACACGGCTCGTGAGCATGGCGCCGGCATCCGGCTCGAACCAGGTGCACCGCATGCTGTTGCCGGGCACCGCGGTCACCTCGTGCACCACACCGGCCGGAATCCAGATACTGGTCCCCCGTGGCGCGATGTACACGGCATCCGGAGTGACCACGGTCACGGAGTGGGTGATCGCGGAGAGCAGTTCGTGATCGTCGTGCACATGCGCCGGCCACTGCGCCCCGTCGGCCGTGGTCAGGATGTCGATCGAGTCCAGCAGCGGATCCGGGTCGATCGTCATGACGGCTCCAGACGCGGAGGGGGGGAAGGAACAGGTGCCGGAGATCAGTGTACGACCGCACACCCCGCCCGTCCGTGGCCGGTGCGACCCGAGGGGTGCCCTCCGCGCGACGATGTGGGATTCTGTTCGCATGAAGAACGGAATCGTCCGGTTCGCCGCGCTCTACGTGTTCAACGTCGCCGTGCTGCTCCTGATCGGCCTGCTGCTGCCCGGTGTCTCCGTCGGGTGGAACGCGCTGTGGGCGTCGGTCATCCTGACCCTCGCCGCTCTCTTCGTGAAGCCGCTGCTCGCCGGCGCGTTCCGCAGGTCTGCCGCGAAGTCCGCCGCCGATCGCACCAAGACCGGCGAGAAGGTCGTGCAGTACGTGCTCGTGTATCTCGTCGAGCTCATCATCTGGGTGCTGACCGTCTGGCTGAGCGGCGTGCGCGCCTCGGGCTTCTGGGCGTTCGTGCTGCCGCCGCTGGCGCTGCTGTTCGGCTGGATGATCTACGACCAGATCGACGACCGGCTCCGCGCCAAGGCCGGCGAGATCTACGACTCCGTGCAGGCGCGCGTGAAGGGCGGCGGCACGAAGACCGCCGCGACTCCCCCCGCCGCGGCACCGGAATCCCCCGAGACCAGCGCGGCCCGCGATGAGCTCAGCGACGGCCTGACGCCCGAGCAGCGCCGGATGCTCGACGAGCTCTGATCCGCGGCGAGCTCTGATCCGCGACGCCCTCTGATCCGCGACGCCGGAGCCTCCGAGAACTGGAGCCTCCGAGAACCGGAAAAGGCGCCCCTCCTCCACGGATGGGCGCCTTTTCCGTGCAGAGCACGTGCGGACGATCAGACCGACCTCTCGGCCGCCTCGACCACGTTCGTCATGAGCAGAGCGACCGTCATCGGGCCGACGCCACCGGGGTTCGGGGAGATGTAGCCCGCGACGTCCGCGACATCGGGCGCGACGTCGCCGAACACCAGGTTCTTGCCGGTCTCCGGGTCGCTCTCGCGCGTGACGCCCACGTCGAGCACGGCCGCACCGGGCTTGACGTCCTCCGCACGGATCAGGTGCTTGACGCCGGCAGCGGCGACGATCACATCGGCCTCGCGCAGGTACCGCGGCATGTCGACGGTGCCCGTGTGCGTGAGCGTGACCGTGGCGTTCAAATCGCGACGCGTGAGCAGCAGTCCGATCGAACGGCCGATCGTGACCCCGCGCCCGACCACCACGACGTGCTTGCCCTTGAGGTCGTAGTCGTTGCGCAGCAGCAGCTCGATCACGCCGCGCGGCGTGCACGGCAGCGGCGTGTGGATCGGGCTGTTCACGTTGAGCACGAGCCGCCCGAGGTTGGTCGGGTGCAGTCCGTCGGCGTCCTTCGCCGGGTCGATCCGCTCGAGGATCGCATCCGTGTCCAGGTGCTTCGGCAGCGGCAGCTGCACGATGTAGCCGTGGCATGCGGGGTCGGCGTTGAGCTCGTCGATCAGCGCTTCCACGTCGGCCTGGGTCGCGTCGGCCGGCAGCTCGCGCTGGATCGAGTTCATCCCGATCGCCTCGGATTGACGGTGCTTCATCCCGACATAGAGCTGCGAGGCCGGATCCGCACCCACCAGCACCGTCGCGATACCCGGGGTGATCCCCTTCGCCTTCAGCGCGGCGACGCGCTCGGTCAGTTCGGCGCGGATGGCGGCGGAGGCCGCCTTCCCATCCAGGATCTTCGCGGTCATGTCAGGAGCCTTTCTCGGCAGGAGGCGGGGAGGGGAGGCGTTTCGTCTCGTCGCTGCGTTCCTCGCTCGACGACCGGACCACACCGGTCGTCGAGCGAGCGAATCGGAACCGGTCGTCGAGCGACAATGACGACGCCGGTCGTTGAGCGAGCATGGCGACGTCGGTCGTTGAGCGAGCGAAGCGAGACGAAACGCAGAGACGGTTACTGCTGCAGGTCGGGGTAGAGCGGGAACGCGGCGGCGAGCGCGTCGACACGGGCGCGCAGTGCCTCCACGTCCGCACCCGGGAGCAGCGCGAGCGCGATGATGTCGGCCACCTCGGTGAACTCGACGTCGCCGAAGCCACGGGTCGCGAGTGCGGGCGTGCCGATGCGCAGACCCGAGGTCACCATCGGCGGACGCGGGTCGTTCGGGACGGCGTTGCGGTTCACGGTGATGTGGATGTCGTGGAGGAGGTCCTCCGCCTGCTTGCCGTCGATCTCGGCGTCGCGCAGGTCGACCAGCACCAGGTGCACGTCGGTGCCTCCCGAGCGCACGGCGATGCCGGCATCCTTCACGTCCTGCTGCGAGAGACGCTCGGCGATGAGCTTCGCGCCACGCAGCACACGCTCCTGACGCTCCTTGAACTCCGGCGTGCCGGCGAGCTTGAACGCGGTCGCCTTCGCGGCGATCACGTGCATGAGCGGGCCACCCTGCTGCCCCGGGAAGACCGCGGTGTTGATCTTCTTGGCGAGCTCGGCGTCGTTGGTGAGGATGAAGCCCGAGCGCGGGCCGCCGATCGTCTTGTGCACGGTCGAGGAGACGACGTGCGCGTGGGGCACCGGGTTCGGGTGCAGACCCGCGGCGACCAGACCGGCGAAGTGCGCCATGTCGACCCAGAGCAGCGCGCCGACCTCGTCGGCGATCTCGCGGAACGCCGCGAAGTCCATCGTGCGCGGGTAGGCCGACCAGCCGGCGATGATGACCTTCGGCTTGTGCTCGATCGCGAGGCGACGGACCTCGGCCATGTCGATCGTCGAGGTCTCCGGGTCGACGCCGTAGGCGACGATGTCGTACAGGCGGCCGGAGAAGTTGATCTTCATGCCGTGCGTGAGGTGGCCGCCCTGGTCGAGGGAGAGGCCGAGGAGCGTGTCACCGGGGCGCGCGATCGCGTGCAGGACCGCCGCGTTCGCCGAGGCGCCGGAGTGCGGCTGCACGTTCGCGAATTCGGCGCCGAAGAGGCTCTTCGCCCGCTCGATCGCGAGGGATTCCGCGACGTCGACCTCTTCGCAGCCGCCGTAGTAGCGGCGGCCGGGGTAGCCCTCGGCGTACTTGTTGGTGAGCACGGAACCCTGCGACTGCAGCACCGAGACCGGCACGAAGTTCTCCGAGGCGATCATCTCGAGGAACGTCTGCTGACGCTTCAGCTCGCGATCGAGGACCTGGGCGATCTCCGGGTCGACCTCGGAGAGCGGGGCGTTGAAGTAACGGTCGGTCATGATGACGTGCTCCTTTGACGACGGATTCGAAGGGGTGTTCCTATCGGCCCAGGCGCGCGGTCGAATTCCGTGGTCAGTCGCTCCCCGGTGGTAGTCCACCCAGACGCCAGTCGCGACGGTATGAGCATAGCGGATGCGAGTGGGGGCGTACGCCGACTTCTCAATACCCTTCGAACGGCCGGGAGACCGCCAGCTCGCACTGCGTGGGCCCGAAGCGGATCCCGAGGGGGATCTGCTGTTCACTCGCGAGCGCTCCAGAGCTCCCGCGCAACCTGATCCCCTCGGCCCGCCCCTGGGAGGCACCGTCGGGCAGATCGATCGCGACGACGAGCACACCGTCTTCCTCCCCGGGGTCTCCGAACGCGAACGGCGCCGGGTCTGCCTGCTCGCCGCCGGCCAGGAGCTCCCGCACATCCGTGTCCGCGAGCTCGTCGAGATCTCGGAGATCGCCCAGGATCAGCGCCGACCCCACCTCCTGGCCCGCCAGCTCACGGTCCACATCGTCGTCCACGATGACCTTGTTCACGTACGAGGGCTGCAGCGCCGCGAGCCGGATGGTCGCGAACAGCTGCGTGCCGTCCGCGCTGACGCGACACTCCAGCGGCGTGGCCACCGCCACGCTCCGGTTCCCGGGCAGGGTGGCCACACGGCAGCCCATGAAGGTCCCGAGGATCGCGCAGATGCCGAGGAAGACGAAGCCGATGCGGGCACGACGGCGCCAGACGTCTCGTTCCTCGGAGACACGCTCGCACCGCTCCTCAGGCGTCTCCGCTGTCGCCCCGACCGCTCCCCCGGGTGTCTCCATGACCGCTCCTCCCGGCTCGACCGCATGGCGGTGATCACGCTATCCGTCGCGGATCGTGGCGGAAGGAAATCGGGACCCGACCGTTACGCCTGGCGACCCGTCCGCGAATCGCAGAATCGATTCGACATCGGCCATTCCGCTGGGCGACGCCGACCGGTAGGTTTTGTTCATGGTCCTTCCTCATCCTCTTCCCCTCGTCCCCGCGCCCGTGTCCGCCGTCGCACGAGAAGGACGGATGCCGGTCACCGCGACGACGCGCGTGCTCGGCTCCTCGCCCGCCACCGCTCAGCTGATCGACGCCGTCGAGCGCCGCACCGGACTCCGCCTCACCCGCGTCGATGTCGCACCAGCGGAAATCGAGCTGCTGGTCGACCCGGAGTCCTCGGCGTCGGAGGGCTACACGCTCGAGATCGGCGACCGCGCGGTCGTCGTCGGCGCGGACGAGGCTGGGCTGTTCTACGGCGTGCAGACGCTGCTGCAGCTGCTGCGGCAGGACGACTCCGGCTGGGGCCTGCTCGGCGCCGATGTCGCGGACTCCCCGCGCTTCCCGCGGCGCGGCGTCATGCTCGACGTGGCGCGGCACTTCTTCGGTGTCGACGACGTGAAGAAGTTCATCGACAGCACGAGCGCGCTCAAGCTCAACCACCTGCATCTGCACCTGAGCGACGACCAGGGGTGGCGCGTGCACATCGACTCCTGGCCGCTGCTGACGGAGCGCGCGGCGGCCACCTCGGCGAACGGCGACCCCGGCGGCTTCTACACGAAGGACGACTACCGGGAGATCGTCTCCTACGCGGCCTCGCGGCACATGATCGTGATCCCCGAGATCGATCTGCCCGGCCACACCCACGCCATCGGCGTCGCCTACCCCGAGCTGGTCGAGGCCCCGGTCCTCAACGACAACCTCATCGCGGACTCCACCCGGTTGGGGCAGTCGCTGCCCGTCGCCGGCGAAACCTACCTGGGCTGGGGCGTGGGGCACTCCAGCGTCCGCATCCACGAGGAGCGCACCTACGACTTCGTGCGCGACGTCGTGCGGGAGCTGGCCGAGATGACCCCCGGCCCGTACATCCACATCGGCGGCGACGAGTCGCTCGGCACTCCGCAGGCCGACTTCGACCTGTTCGCCGAGCGTGCGACCGCGATCGTCGTCGAGGCGGGCAAGACGCCGGTGGCGTGGCACGAGATGGGATCCGCCGCGGGCATCGCCGAGGGCACGGTCGGGCAGTACTGGGGCAAGACCACCCCCGAGGGCACGCACGCCGAGGAAGCCGCCCACTTCGTCGAGCGCGGAGGCGCGCTGATCATGTCCGCCGCGAACGTCACGTACCTCGACATGAAGTACACGGAGGACTTCCCCCTCGGGCTGACCTGGGCCGCCATCATCGACGTGCGCTCCGCCTACGAGTGGGAGCCGACCGCTGTCCTCGACGTGCCGGATGCGGCGATCCTCGGTGTCGAGGCACCGCTGTGGTCCGAGACGACCCGGACCCTCGACGACGTCGAGCAGCTGGTCTTCCCGCGCGCTGCCGCTCAGGCCGAGGTGGCCTGGTCGCCGCAGGAGGGCCCGGAGCGAGTCTGGGAGTCGTTCCGCGTGCGCGTCGGCTCGCTCGCGCCGCTGTGGAAGGCTGAGGGGGTCGACTTCCACCCCGCAGACGAGATCCCCTGGAGCGAACGTTGAGCACCCACTCCTCCGCGACCGGTTCACTGGTCATCCACTCCGCCCGGGTCGTCGATCGCGGCGAGATCACCGAGGACGGCTGGATCCGCATCGAGGACGGCCTCGTCGTCGGCCGCGGCACGGGCTCCGACTGGACGCCCGCCGACGACGTCGTCGATGCCGCGTCGGTCGCCGGCCCCGGCGCTCTGCTCACACCGGGTTTCGTCGACATCCACGGCCACGGCGGCGCCGGAGCCTCGTTCGACGACGGCGTGGAGGCGATCCGCACCGCTCGCGATCTGCACCGCGCGCACGGGACGACCCGCGCCGTGGTGTCGCTCGTGACCGCGCCGTTGGACGCACTCGCGCTCAGCGTCGCGACGATCGCCGATCTGACGGAGACGGATGCCGACATCCTCGGCTCGCACCTCGAGGGGCCGTTCCTCGACCCCGGGCACCACGGCGCGCACGAGCCGTCGCTGCTGCGTCACCCGGTGGCCGCCGATGTCGCGGCACTGCTGGAGGCCGGGCGCGGCACGATCCGCCAGGTGACGATCGCCCCCGAGCTCCCCGGCGGGCTCGACGCGATCCGGCAGATCGTCGCCGCGGGGTCGGCGGCCGCGGTGGGTCACACCGACGCCGATGCCTCGATGGCAGTCGCCGCATTCGAAGCGGGTGCCTCGATCCTGACCCATGCGTTCAACGCGATGCCCGGCATCCACCACCGTGCTCCCGGCCCCGTGCTCGCGGCTGCGGCCGACCACCGGGTCGTGCTGGAGGCGATCGCCGACGACGTGCACCTGGACCCGCACGTCGTGAAGCTCGTGTTCGACTCCGCCCCGGGCCGGGTGGCGCTGATCACGGATGCGATGGCCGCCGCCGGAAGCGCGGACGGCCACTACGACCTCGGCGCCGTGAGCGTGACGGTCGAGAACGGCATCGCCCGAGCCGATGACACCGGCTCGATCGCCGGATCGACGCTCACGCAGGACGTGGCGCTGCAGCGCGCGGTCGCGGCGGGAGTCGTGCTCGCGGAGGCTGTCCGCGCGCTCACCGAGACGCCGGCGCGGGCGATCGGACGTGACGAGGCGCTGGGCGCCTTGCAGCCCGGCATGCTCGGCGATGCGGTGCTCCTGGATGCGGAACTGCACGTCGCGCGAGTGTGGTCAGGGCCCCGGCTGCTCGCTTAGGAACAGCGCACCGCGCGACGCGCAGCTCTGCGCTCTCCGGTCCTTCGTGTCGGGGCGGGAGGCCGCCGTTCCCCAGATCGGCGGCCTCGTCCCCCTCGTGAGAGGGGCGGTCGGGCACTCCTCCCCCGAGGTTCCCGACCCGCCCCACCGGTGCGATTGCCCCCGCACCAGCGCCTGAACTCCGCCCCCCCGGAGGAGTTCGTACGGCTGTCTCTATGGATGAGACGAAGCACTCACCGATTCATTACGCGACTTCTCAGAAATTCTTCGGAGAGATTTCCGCACCCCCGATCCGCAGGTGCGGGGGAGGCCGCCGTTCCCCAGAGCGACGGCCCCCTTCCCCCCTCCTGAGACGGGCGGCCGGGCACTCCTCCCCCGAGGCTCCCGACCCGCCCGACCGGCGCGAATACCCCTCGCGTCGGCACCTGGATCCCGCCCCCGGAGGGATCCGTACGGCTGTCTCTATGGGATGAGACGGCACCCCGGTCGATTCATTACGCGACTTCCGCGAAAACTTCTGCGGGGCTCCGCCGGTCGGGGCCGTGCGCCCGCCGTGCATCACCTCGGCATCGCCTCGGAGTTCGCAGGAAGGGTGGCTTCCCTGGGAGATTCGCGAGAGAATGGAGAAGTCGCGTGATGAGAGGCGCTCTCGCGCGTCTCACCTCGTAGAGACGCACCAGCGCCCCGCGACAGATGGATGATTGTGCACGAAGAGAACACGACCCACGACGAACCGATCGGTGATGCCGACCTGATCCTGCGTGCCCGCTCGGGCGACACGGGAGCGTTCGGCGAACTCTGGCGACGTCACTACCCCTCCGGCATCGCCGTCGCGCGGTCCATCACCTCGTCCATCGATCCGGACGACCTGGTGCAGGAGGCGTACACGCGCATCTACCAGGCGATCATCAAGGGCGGCGGCCCGAACGGCTCCTTCCGCGCCTATCTCTTCACCAGCATCCGCAACACCGCAGCCGGCTGGGGACGCGCGCGCCGGGAGACCGCGATCGACGAGCTCGACACGGTCCCCGACCCCGAGACCACCGATCAGGCGGCCAACGAAGCGCTCGACCGCAGCCTGACCGCCCAGGCGTTCCGCAGCCTCCCCTCCCGCTGGCAGGAGGTGCTCTGGTACACCGAGATCGAGCAGATGAAGCCTCAGGAGGTCGGCCACCTCCTCGGCATGAAGTCCGGCGCCGTGTCCCAGCTGGCCTTCCGCGCTCGCGAGGGTCTTCGCGAGGCATGGATCCAGGCACACCTCCGCAGCGCGGCCGAAGGCTCCGAGTGCCAGTGGACGATCGAGCACCTCGGCGCCTACTCACGCGGCAACCTCAGCACCCGCGACCACAAGCGCCTCGAGCTGCACCTCGACGACTGCGCCCGCTGCATGATCGTCGCCGCCGAAGCGAAGGACGTCTCCAAGCGCCTCGCCCTCGTGCTGCTGCCGCTCGTGCTCGGCGTCACCGGCGCGTCCGGCTACCTCGCGACGCTGCAGGGCGCGGGAACGCCGATCGTCGCCCTGGCCGCCATGCCCTCGAGCATCCCCGGAGCCGTGTTCGGCGGTGACGTCGCCGGCCACGCCACCACCGGGATCGCCGCGTCCGGCGGCGGAGCGGGATCCGGAAGCGGAGGAGGCGCGGCCGGAGGGACCACCGGCGGCGCCGGAGCAGGTTCGACCGGAGGAGTGTTCACCGGTCTCGGTGCGCTCGTCGGTGCAGGCTCGGCCGCACTCGTCGTGGCCGGTGTCGTCGCCGCCGCCGCCATCATCCCCGGACTCGCGGGAGCCGATCCCGCGACTTCCCTTCCCAGCGCCGGCGACAAGGATGCGTCCTCGATCGCCGCAGACGTCGAGCCGGACGAGTCGATGAAGCTCGACGAGTCCGACGCCGTCGAGGTGCCGATCACCGAGCCCGATGAGGCACCCGTCGTCCCGGTGGAGGACACGACCACGGAGCCGCCCGTCGAGCAGACCGGGCCGGTCGTCGCGCCGCCGAAGGCTCCCACCACTCCCGTGATTCCCGTCGACCCGGTGGACCCGGTCGACCCGGTCGACCCCGTCGATCCGGTGGACCCGGTGGATCCCGTGGACCCGGTCGATCCCGTGGACCCCGTGGACCCCGTCGACCCGGTGGACCCCGTCGACCCGGTGGACCCCGTCGACCCCGTCGACCCGGCGAACCCGACGGAGGGCCCGGCGTGGTCGCTCGCGACGATCGCCTTCGACGACGAACTGGCCGTCCACTACAGCGTTCCGATCACCGGCGCTCCGGGGACGACGGTGGAGGCGCTGCTCGACGGCCGCGGAGGCGGCGGAGACCGCATCGTCCTCGACGCGACCGGAGCAGGGACGATCGACCTCCGTCCGAACCTCACGCAGTACGTCCTCGCACGCTGGACGACGGTCACGTTCCGCTACCTGCTGAACGGCGAAGCCGGTCCGTCGACCAGCACGTCGCTGCTGGCCCTCGGACCCGACCGTCCGCTTCTCGGAGATGCTCCGGCCGACGCCCCGGCACCCGAAGCCGACGCCGACGCCACAGTCACGTCGACGCCGGAGCCCGAGGCCGCACCCGCGGCACCGGTCGAAGCCGTCGTGCCCGCTCCCGACGCACCGGCACCGGAAGCACCCGCTCCCGCCGAGCCCGCGCCGGCCGCCCCTGCACCCGCTCCGGCGGAGGCTGAGCCCGCCGCCGAGGCTGCCGCAGCGCCCGCCGACGCCGCCGTCTCGGACGAGGACGCTCCGGCCGCCGAATAGACTGGATCCATGTCCTCGGATCCCGCACCCGTCCCCGGCGTCGACCGCCCGGTCATCACCGCGCTCGACATCGTCCGCGTCATCGTCCTGATCGTCGCGGTGGCGTCTCTCGCGCTGTGGGGCTTCGCCAGCTGGGACCTTCCGTGGAACATCATCATCGGGATCGGCGCCCCCGTCCTCGTGCTGCTGATCTGGGCGCTGTTCCTGTCCCCGCGCCCGGTGCTGCGCGTGCACCCGTTCCTCGGGGCCGCCGTGGAGCTGCTGATCTATGTCGGCGTCACGATCGCCTGGTGGTCGATGGGGCAGGCCCTCATCGGCACGGCCTTCGCCCTCGTCGCGGTCGTCACGGGCGTCCTCAGCGGCCGACGCGCCCTGTCCTGAGACCTCGCGCGTGAGCCGCCTGCCATGAGCCGCCCGTCGTGAGCGTCCTGTCCCTCCTCCGGGAGTCGCTCGGTGCTCTCGTCGACACCGACGCGGCGTCGCTCAAAGAGGCGAGAGCCGACCGCTCCGGCCACGCCGCCACGGGTCGTCCGCTCGCCGTCGTGCACGCCGAGCGGGTCGAGCACGTCCAGCAGGTGATGCGGATCGCGACGGCCACACGCACGCCCGTGGTGGTCCGCGGCGCCGGCACGGGCCTCGCGGGTGCGGCCAACGCGGGCACCGGGGAGATCGTGCTGTCCCTGCGACGCATGACCGCGATCCACGAGATCCGCCCGGATGACCTTCTCGCGGTCGTCGAGCCCGGCATCCTGAACGCCGACCTCAACACGGAGCTCGCCGACCACGGCCTGTGGTGGCCGCCCGACCCGGCCAGCCGCGACATCTCCACGGTGGGCGGCAACATCGCGACCGGAGCGGGCGGCCTGCTCTGCGCGAAGTACGGTGTCGTGCGCGACGCGGTGCTCGGCGTCGACCTCGTGCTCGCCGACGGCCGACTCCTCCACCTCGGACACCGCAGCGTCAAGGGCGTCACGGGCCTCGACCTGACCGCGCTCGTGGTCGGCTCGGAGGGCACGCTCGGCGTCGTGGTCGGCGCGACTCTCAAACTGCGCAGACTCGTGCCGGGCGAGACCTGCACGGTGACCGCGACGTTCCCCGGAGTCCGCGCCGCCGCCGCCGCGTCCGCCGCGGTGACCGCTGCCGGGGTGCAGCCCGCGATCATGGAACTCATGGATGCCGCGAGCCTCGCGGCCGTGCACGCCCTGCTCGACCTTCCCGCGCCGACACCCGGCGCCGCGCAGCTGACCATTCAGACCGACGGCCCCGCGGCCCGGTCCGAGGCCGACGCGATCGCCGCGATCCTGCAGGCCCACGACGGCGTGACCGTGGTCTCCCACGACCGCGAGGAGGGTGAGCGTCTGCTCGCCATCCGGCGCTCGATGCACCCCGCCATGGCCTCGTTGGGCACGACGCTGATCGAGGACGTCTCCGTGCCGCGCAGCGCGATGCCGGCGATGTTCGACGAGATCGCCCGGATCGAGCGCGAGTACGGAATCCCGATCCCCACCGTGGCGCATGCCGGTGACGGCAATCTGCACCCGAACTTCGTGTTCGAGGGGACGGAGACGCCGCCGCACGTCTGGGCGGCGGCCGACGACCTCTTCCGCGCCGCGATCCGTCTCGGCGGCACGCTGACCGGGGAGCACGGCATCGGCGTCCTGAAGCGCCGCTGGCTCGCCGACGAGCTGGGCGACGACCAGTGGCAGCTCCAGCGTCAGATCGCCGCGGTGTTCGATCCCCTCGGCATCCTCAACCCCGGAAAGGTGTTCAGCCCCGATGCCTGACATCCATGTGAGCGCGGCCGTGATCGTCGACGACGAAGGACGGGTCCTGGTCGTGCGCAAGCAGGGCACGACCCGGTTCATGCAGCCGGGCGGCAAGCCCGAAGCCGGCGAGTCGGCTGCCGAGACCCTGATCCGCGAGCTGCACGAGGAGCTCGGACTGCTGCTCGACGAGGCCGACCTCCGTCCGCTCGGGACGTTCATCTCCGCGGCCGCCAACGAGCCGGGGCACCGGGTCGTCGCCGAGGCCTTCGCGACCTCCGTCGATCCGGGGTCCGTCACCGTTCAGGCCGAGCTCGCAGAGCTGCGGTGGATCACCCCCGCCGACCTGGCGACGCTCCCCCTCGCCCCGCTGAGCGTGGAGCACCTGCTCCCCCTCGCCTGGCCGACGTCGGCGGGCTGAGCCCGCCGCGGGTGCGTCAGATGCCCTGCCAGGAGGGCTTGTTGGCGAACGTGTAGCGGTAGTAGTCGGCGAGAGCGAGACGCGATGCCGCGGCCTCGTCGACGACGATCGTCGCATGCGGGTGCAGCTGGATCGCGGAACCCGGCAGGAGCGCGGTGAGCGGCCCCTCGACGGCCCCGGCGACCGCCGCCGCCTTGCCCTCGCCGAACGCGAGCAGCACGAGGTGGCGCGCCTTGAGGATCGTGCCGAGCCCCTGCGTGATGCAGTGCATCGGCACGTCGTCGATGGAGTCGAAGAAGCGGGCGTTGTCCTCGCGGGTCTGCTCCGTGAGCGTCTTCACGCGCGTCCGTGAGGCGAAGGAGGAACCGGGCTCGTTGAAGCCGATGTGCCCGTCGGTGCCGATGCCGAGGATCTGCAGGTCGACGCCGCCGGCGGCATCGATGGCCGCCTCGTAGTCGTCGCCGGCGTGCTGTATCGTGGCCTGGGCGCCGTTGGGGACGTGGATGCGGCGCGGGTCGAGTCCGAGCGGCTCGACGACCTCGCGCGTGATGACGGAGCGGTAGCTCTCCGGGTGCGTCGGGTCGATGCCGACGTACTCGTCCAGGGCGAAGCCGCGCACCTGCGACACATCCCGACCGGCGAGCTGCGAGCGGAGCGCCTGGTACACGGGAAGCGGAGTCGATCCGGTGGCGAGGCCGAGGACCGCGTCCGCGCGACGTTCGATCAGCTCGACGATCTCGGTGGCGACCAGCGCACCGGCGGCCTCGGCATTCTCGACGATGACGACCTCAGCCATGCGGAACGATCTCCTTCTCGGTGATGGATGCGCCGACCAGTGCGGCGCCGAAAGCCGCAGCGGGGGACCCCGCGGGCAACAGTTCGATTCTCTCATCCAGGCGCAGCGAGCGCATGAACGGCGACGCCTCCGCACCGGCGTGCAGGGCCGCCCGGATGCCGTTCTCGAGGCGGTCGCCGAGGGCCGTGAGCCCTCCCCCGATGACGACGGTCTCGACGTCGGCCGACAGCACGAGCACGCGCACCGCGGCGGCCGCGCCGTGGAACAGATCGTCGCGGAGCGCGACCCCCAGCGGGTCGTCCGCCTCGGCGGCGTCGAAGATGTCCCGGATGGGCAGCGCGCCGGGGCGTCCCCAGGCCTTCGCGAGGGCGCCGCCGCCGCAGAAGGTCTCGACGCAGCCGTGCTGCCCGCAGCCGCACAGGCGGCCGCGCGGGTCGACGGAGAGATGCCCGACCTCGCCCGCGGTGCCGCGGGAGCCACGCCAGATGCGTCCGTCGATCACGATGCCGGCGGCGACGCCGGTGCCGAGGTTGAGATACGCCATCGATCCGGCGACGCCGCTCAGCACGGCGGCGCCGAGCGCCGCGGCCTTGACGTCGTTCTCGACGCGGAACGGCACGCCGAGGGCCTGCTCCGCCCGACCGGCGAGGTCCAGGGACTCCACGCCGAGGTTGACCGCGTGATCCACGCGCCCGGAGTCGGCGTCGACGAGTCCGGGGATGCCGATGCCGACGGAGCCGATGTCGGAGATCCGGAAGCCGACCTCGTCGGCGAGGGCGGTGACCGACGTGACGATGCTCTCGACGACCGCGTCCTCGCCCCAGCCGGTGGGACGGCGAAGGCGGCCGATGATCTCCCCCGAGGGGTCGACGGCGACCGCGTCGATCTTGGTGCCGCCGACGTCCAGGCCCACTCGAATCTGCCGACCCGTCGGGTCGGCCGTGCGCACGCCGCTCATCGGATGCCGCTCCGAGCGATGGTGCCGGCGGCCGTGAAGGAGGAGATCACGACACTCCCAGCTGCCCGGAGAGCACCATCACCGCGGCTCCGCGCAGGACGATGTCGTCCTGGTGCGTCAGGCGCACGGTGACGTCTTCGAAGACGCCCTCGAGCGTCCGCGCGTGCAGGGTCTCGATGGCGGCATCGATCAGGATGCCGTCGAGCAGGTCGGCGGGTCCGGAGAGGACGACCTCCGAGAGGTCGAGTGCCGCGACGATCGGGGCGATGGCGATCGCCATGCGCGTGCCCGCATCGCGGAGGATCTCGTCGCGCGCGTCGGGGTCGGCGGCGAGCGCCGCGCGAAGACGGGTGACGCTGAGCCAGGCTTCGAGGCAGCCGTCCTTGCCGCAGGCGCAGCGAGGGCCGCCGTCGGTGCCGACGACGACGTGTCCGATCTCCCCTGCCGCGAAGCGGCTGCCCAGCAGCGGCTGGCTGCCGGTGATGAGACCGGCTCCGACGCCCTTGCCGATCTTGATCAGCATGAAGTCGGCCTTCGCGTCGCCGAAGGTGTACTCGGCGAGCACGGCCGCGTTGGCGTCGTTGCGGGCGAGGACGGGCAGATCGAGGTCGACGCCGAGCTTCGCCTCGAGTGGGAAGTTCGTCCAGCCGAGGTTCGGCGAGCTGAGCACGACGCCGTCCGGGCGCACGACACCGGGAGTACCGATGCCGACACCGAGGAGCGGCTGGGTGGAGGCGGCGACGAGCGTCTGCGCGAGGTCGCGGAGGGCGGAGTAGGCGGCCTCGCCGTCGGCCGAGTCCGGACGCGCGACCTCGCGCCGCTCGATCACGTCCCCGTCGAGGCTGAGCACGGCGCCGGCGAACGCGTTCGGTCCGGAGAGGTCGAGCCCGAGGATCTGGTGGCCGAAGCGGTCGATGTCGATGAGGATCGGCGGCTTGCCCGGCCCCACGGCCTCGCGGACGCCCATCTCGATGACGATGCCGTCGGCGATGAACTCCGCGACCAGGTCGGAGATGGTGACCCTGGTCAGTCCCGTCTCGCGGGAGAGGTCGGCACGGCTCATCGCGCCGGCGTGGTACAGCGTCTGCAGGACCAGGGCGCGGTTGTGCCCGCGCGCGTGCTCGGGGAGCACTTTCGTGCGCGAGCGCAGGTGGCGCCCGGGGCCGAAGGCATGCGTGCTCGCGCCGGCGTACTCTGACGGCGGCGCTGGACGCTGTTCATCCGAAACGGACATGTTTGTTAGTAGACCTTACGAACAAAATTTACGCAACCTCTCCCCGCGGACGCGCGGGGAGGGTTACCGAAACGTTACATTACTTTCGATACTCGGCGGGGGCGGTCTGCGAGCGCTCCACGAGGCGGGCGACCAGCCCCGCGACGATGTCCTCCCGCGCCTCGATCGTGAGCGGTTTGCCCGGCACACCGGGGCGACGCTGATCCGGGGTGGGGCCGTCCAGGGGACGATACCGCACCCCCGCAGCGCGGAGACGGCGCAGATGGGTCGGCAGGCGCCGCCCGAAGTCGGCGTAGGGGGCCGGTTCCCCGCCCTCCCAGAGCCGTTCCGCGATCGCCGCGAGGCGCGGGAACACGGCGAAGTCGATGCGATCGCGGGTGGGCAGATGCTCGCTCCAGATGTTCGCCTGGCCGCCGACCGCGCCGTCCTCGACCCGCAGCGTGTAGGCACGCTCGATCGTCAGCGGCGGCCCCACCCGGATCGGCTCCTCCGCGGACGCCGACTGCGGGTAGTCGAGGTACACCTCGAGGTCGGGGCATGCGACCACCGGGATGCCGCGGCGCAGGGCATCGCGCATCGCCACGGGTCCCCGCCAGGCGAGGATCCGCACCCCCTCCGGCACGTCGCCCTCGAGCACCTCGTCCCAGGCCAGGGCGGTCCTGCCCCTGGCACGGACGTGGGCCACGAAGTGCGCCGTGAACCAGGGCTGCACGTCGTGCGCGTAGGCGAGACCCAGCTCGCGCATCCGCTCGGCCGCCGCGGCGCTCTCCGCCCATTCCGTCACGGGCACCTCGTCACCGCCGATGCCGATCCACTCCGCGTCGAACACGTCGCACAGGGCATCGATCGCGGCGCGCCCGAAGGCCAGCGAGGCCTCGGTCGGCGCGAGCGTGCGACGGTTGACGCCGAAGCGCTCCCACGCCGAGGCGACCGGTTCGCCGACGTCGACGTTCCCGAGCTCGGGATACGCCGCCAGCGCCGCCTGCACGTGGCCGGGCAGCTCGACCTCCGGGACGAGTGTCACGAAGCGCTCGGCGGCATAGGCCACGAGCTCCCGCAGATCCGCCGTGGAGTAGAACCCCTCATGCACGCCGGGCTCGACGGTCGCGAGCGGGCCGTGTCCGAGCTGCGTCGACGCGCGACGGGCGCCGACCTCGGTGAGACGCGGGTACCCGGGCACCTCGAAGCGCCACCCCTGATCGTCCGTGAGGTGCAGGTGCAGGACGTTGAGGTGATGATCGGCGAGCAGGTCGATGAGGCGTCGGACCTCGTCGACGGGTCGGAAGTGCCGGGCGACGTCGAGCATCGTCCCCCGCCAGGCGTACGCAGGCGCTCCCTCCCAGACTCCGGCGGGGATCAGCGCCGTGGCCGCATCCGGATCGCGGAGCTGTCGCAGCGTGGTGGCTCCGCGGTAGACGCCCGCGGGGCTCGCCCCTCTGATCTCGACGCCGGCCTCGGTGACGCTCACCCGGAAGGCCTCGGCTCCGATGCGCCCCGCCGATGCGGCGTCCGCTCCGAGCCCCTCGTCGATCAGCAGGCGGATGGGCGGCAGTGCGTCGTCGTACGCTTCCCCGCTGAGCCGTGCCACGGAGGCGGCGAGCGCGTCGGCGGCGATTTCGAAGGCGGCGGTTTCGGAGGCGATGTTTTCGGAGGCGGCGGTTTCGGAGGAGACGAGGACCGGAGTCGCTCCCGACCAGCGGAACCCGGGTACCAGAGGGTCGATGCGCGCCTCGATGCGCGGCACGGTCGCCCGGTGCGCCGGGGGCGGCATCCGCAGAGCCCGCCCGGGCGTGGCGCCGGTCGGCTCGCCGTCGGTGAGCACGGCGACACCGCTCACCAGCACCTCGACGATGCCCTGCGGAGTGGCGAGAGGATCGTCGAACGTCGCTCCGGCGGCGATCAGATCCGGGTCGAACAGCACCAGGTCGGCGACGGCTCCCGCACGGATGATGCCGCGCGGCGCGTCACCACGGTCGAGTCCCAGACGCCGCGCGGGCGTGCCGGCCAGATGGCGCACGGCCTCCTCCAGGGTGAGGATGCCGAGTTCGCGCACGTAGTGACCGAGGTAGCGCGGGAACGTGCCGCGACCCCGCGGGTGCGGACGGGCGCCGATCAGGATCCCGTCGCTTCCGCCCGCATGCTGGGGGTGGCGCATGATGGCGCGCACGTTGTCCTCGTCGCCGATGTGCATGAGGATGCCGGTGGCCCCGCCGTCCGCGATCACCGTGTCGAGCACGACGTCGACGGCCCGGCGACCCGTGTCCGCGGCGATCTCCGCGACCGTGCGGCCGACGAGGTCCGCGAGGGCGGGATTCGCGGTGCCGGAGATCTGGATCTGGGTCCAGTCGGCCTTCTCCCCGTGGAAGCCGTCGCAGCCGATCTCCTCGAGCTCCACGCGCACGGCCTCGCGGCCGTCGGCGTCGAGCGCGGAGAGCGTCCGCAGCAGGTCGCCCGTCGCGGCCAGCCGGCTCGGGAGCAGGGCGGCGAGCGTGGTCGCACCCGGCAGATACGGGTAGGTGTCCAGCGTGACGTCGACGCCGTCGGCGATCGCCTCGTCGATCAGCGCGAGGAGCTCATCCGCGCGCCCCCGGTTCGGCGTGAAGTTCATGGTCGCGTGGGTGAGGTGCACGGGGCAGCCGGTGCGGCGGCCGATGTCCAGCGCCTCCCGGTAGGCGTCGAGCGCTCCCCCGCCGTAGCTGCGGGTGTGCGGAGCCCAGTAGCCGCCGCGCTCGGCGACGACGCGGCACAGGGCCTCCAGCTCGGCGACGTCGGCATACATCCCCGGCGTGTAGGTGAGGCCGCTCGACATCCCGAAGGCGCCCGCGTCCAGCGCGGCCCCGAGCAGCTCGGCCATCGCGGCGATCTCGTCCGACGTCGCGGGACGGTTCTCGTGTCCGACGACGATCATCCGGAGGTTCCCCTGCGGGACCAGGACGGCGGCGTTCGCGACCGCAGCCTCGTCGATCGCCGCGAGCAGGTCGTCCATGGTCCGCCACGGTGCGACGGGCGGCAGCCCGTTCCAGCCGGCGATCTGGGCGGGGATGACGGCGGCCGTGGCGTCGTCGAGCGGCGCATAGCCGAGACCGTCCTGCCCGAGCACCTCGGTCGTGACGCCCTGCCGGATCTTGGCGTCGTGGGCGGCTCCGGTCAGGACGGCCAGGTCGCTGTGCGCGTGCATGTCGATGAAGCCGGGGGCGAGGACGAGGCCGGTCGCGTCCACCTCGACCGCTCCCTCGGGAAGCTCGAGGGGGTCGGAGTCCGCTCCCCCGGGCAGCACCGCGACGATCCTGGCACCCTCGACGGCGACGTCCGCCACCTGGCGCGGCGATCCGGTGCCGTCGACGACGGTCGCTCCGCGGTAGATCCGTACCAGGCCGTCAGCGGCCTTCTCCGCGCTCAGAAGCATGTCGCGACCGCTCCGATCACGCGGGGATCGGCGGCGTCCGGATCGTCGATCACCGCGACCACCCGCCACTTGTCGAAGGCGGTGCACGGGTGCGAGAGTCCGAGGCGCACGACATCGCCGACCTCGGCACCCGCGGCGTCACCGTCGTCGGCGGCGAGTCGGAGGAAAGCGTGCTGATCGTTCAGCGCGGTGATCTCCCCCGCGACCGACTGCGGAACCGGCAGGTCGAGGTCGAACGGCACATCCCGCCGCCCTGCGTCGAGCAGAGCGAGGCCGTCCTCGGGGTGGGACACGACGCGCGACCAGGCGTGCATCGCGGAGCGCAGCGGCGCGGTGCCGGTCAGGGGCCCGAACGGCGACATCCGCGAGTAGAACCCGTCGTCGTGGATCTGGAACGCCCCGGAGCGCAGCACGATGTCGGCCGTGCCGTTCTGCGGCGCCAGCACCTCCGCGGCGCGGTCGGGGAACGAGCTGCCGCCGGCCGTGAGCACCGGCCGCACGTCGTCGTCGTACGTCAGTCGCTCGTGCAGCTCGATGAGCGTGCGCAGGTAGGCGTCGACCGCGGCGACGGACGCCGCGCTGCGGTCCGGGCCGAAGGGCCCTTCGTATCCCGCGACACCCGCGAGCCGCAGCCCCGGGGCCTCGGCGATCGCCCGGGCGATCTGCTCCCCCTCGTCGAGCGTGCGGGCGCCCGTGCGTCCGTGCGCACCGCCGAGCTCGACCAGCACGTCCAGCGGTCGCGCGGCGTCGCGCATCCCCGCGGCCAGGATCTCGACGCCGACGAGCGAGTCCGCCCAGCACAGCACGCGCAGCCCCTCGTCCGCGGCGAGCAACGCGCCCAGGCGGCGCACGGCGGCGGGGTCGGTGACGGCGTTGGCGATCAGCACGGTCGCGACGCCCGCATCCACGGCCACCTCGGCCTGCCACGGCGTCGCCACCGAGATCCCCCACGCGCCCGCATCGAGCAGCCGCTGCCACAGCGCCGGCGCCATCGTGGTCTTGCCGTGCGGCGCGAGCAGCACTCCGCGGCCCTCGGCCCAGGCGAAGACGGTCTCCTCGTTGTGCGTGAGCGCATCCTCATGCACCGTGAGGACCGGCGTGACCAGGTCCGAGAGGTGCAGGCCGGCTGCGGCGACCTCCGAGAGACGGAGTCCCGCGGCCTGCGCCGGGAACCCCTTCGTCCAGGCGCCGAGAACGGGATCCGGAATTTGTAGAGGCATCTAACAAGGCTACTAGGCTGGCGGCATGACCGCGAAGATCCGAGTTTCCACCGACGCCGCCCCCGCCCCCGCACACACCTTCTCGCAGGGAGTGCGCAAGGGCCCGTTCGTCCAGGTCTCCGGCCAGGGCCCCGTCGACCCGACGACCAACGAGTACCTCTTCCCGGGAGACGTCGCCGCGCAGACCACCCGCACACTCGAGAACGTCAAGGCGATCGTCGAGGCCTCCGGCGCGACGTTCGACGACGTCGTGATGCTGCGCGTCTACCTCACCAAGCGCGAGGACTTCCCCATCATGAACGACGCCTACGGCGCCTTCGTCAGCGCCCACACGACGGGCGACGTGCTGCCCTCGCGCACCACCGTCTTCACGGGCCTGCCGCGTGAGGAGATGCTCGTCGAGATCGACGGCATCGCGATCGTCGACTGATTCCCGGGCGGGGAGGCGCACGATATCACTTCCGTTGCCTCCCCGTTACCTCCCATCCCGTACCATTGGACGTCAGGACACGTTTGAGAGCCGGGGGGTGAAGTTCGTGACCGATCTGATTTCTGCGCCGGGCGCAGCAGCCGAGGCGCACGGTGACGATTCCGCACCCACCGCCGTACTCACGCCGGGCGAGGCCTCCACCGAGGTCGTGCCGCCGAACACGGGCGAGCAGCCCCTGGCCTGGGCCCCTGTCGAGCCGTCCCCCAAGAAGCGACGCCTCGGCCTCTGGATCGGCCTGGGCGTCGGCGCCGTCGTGCTGGGCGCGGGCGCCGCCTCCATGATCCTCATCGCCCCCGGCACCACGGTCGCCGGCATCCCCGTCGGGTGGATGACCCCGGGCGCCGCCGCCGAGGCCATCAACTCCCACCTCGCCGAGACCGAGGTCACGCTCACCGGAGACGGAGACGACACCGTCCTCTCCGGCGCCGACCTGGGCGCGACCGTCGATGCGACCGCCCTGGCCGACACCGCGTTCGCCGAGCGTCCGATGTGGAACCTCGGCTCCTGGATGGGCGACCCGGTTCCCGCCGAGATCGTCCTCGACGCCGACAAGGCGACCGCGGCCCTGCGCGACGCCGTCCCGGCCAGCTTCGTCGACCCCGTGGACGCGGGTGTCGCCTTCGACGCCGCCACCGGGAAGTACGTCATCACGCCGTCCGAGGCCGGTACCGGCATCGACGTCGCCGATCTCAACGCCGCCTTCGTCGACGCGGTCGCCGCCGGCAGCGCGTCGTTCGACTACCCCGGCGGCCCCGCCGAGGCGCTGCCCGCCGTGTCCGACGACGATGCGACCGCCACGGCCGCCGAGCTGAACACGATGCTCGGGAAGATCGGCTTCTACGTCGGCGACGAGCGCACCGTGCCGGTCAAGCCCGCGGTGGCCGCGACCTGGCTGAAGGTCGTCGACGACGACGGACAGCTGCGCATCGAGGCCGACGCGCAGGCCATCCAGGCGACCGTCGACACCCTCCCCAAGCTCGTCGACCGCGCCCCGGTCAACGCCACCAACATCGTCGACTCCGCCGGCAACGTGCTGCGCGCGGAGCAGACGGGTGCCACGGGGCGCGCGGTCGGAGACACCTCGGGCGTCGCCGACCAGTTCGCCCAGCAGCTCGCCGCGGGCGACGGCGTGTTCGCACTCACCGTGAGCGAGACCCCGTTCAAGACCGTGAACCTGGCCCGCCGCATCGAGATCAACCTCAGCCAGCAGCGTGCGTACCTCTTCCAGAACAACGAGGTCGTGAAGTCCTGGGCGGTCTCCACCGGCCTGCCGGGCACACCGACGCCGACCGGCAACTTCAAGGTGTTCGCGCACACCGCGATGCAGGACATGGGCTGCTACGAAGGCGCCCCCTACTGCACCGAGGACGTGCCCTGGATCACCTGGTTCGCGCCGAACATCGGCTTCCACGGCACCTACTGGCACAACAACTTCGGCAACCGGATGAGCCACGGCTGCGTCAACCTGCCGATCGACCTCGCCAAGTACGTCTACGACTGGTCCCCCGAGGGCCTCGAGGTCTCCGTCTACAACTGACCCGCACCGGTCGCTGACCGGCGCGCCCGCGGACAAAGCTGATCCAGAGCGGAGAGCGGATGTCGGCGCACCCGCGTGTCCGCGCCGGACGCGCCGTGGCGTGACGCTCTCGTCTGGGTTTCGGCCGTGCGCCTGCCGGCGACCGGGCCACGGCGGGTACGAAGAAGGGGGCGGATGCCGCAGCATCCGCCCCCTTCTTCCGTGTGTCAGCGCAGCGCGTCGACGATGCCGTTCAGCGTCGCGGACGGACGCATGACGGCGGTGACGAGCGCGTCGTCCGGACGGTAGTAGCCGCCGATCTCGACCGGCGTGCCCTGCACCGCGTTGAGCTCGGAGACGATGGTCTCCTCGTTCTTCGCGAGGGTCTCGGCGATCGGGGCGAAGGCGGCCGCGAGATCCGCGTCCTTGGTCTGCTTCGCCAGCTCCTGGGCCCAGTACAGGCTCAGGTAGTAGTGGCTGCCGCGGTTGTCGATCGTGCCCAGAGCGCGGCCCGGCGAGCGGTCCTCCTCGAGGAACGTCCCGGTCGCGGCGTCCAGCGTCTCGGCCAGCACGCGCGCCTTCTCGTTGCCCGTGCGGTCGGCGAAGTGCTCGAGGGACGCGGCCAGCGCGAAGAACTCGCCCAGCGAGTCCCAGCGCAGGTAGTTCTGCTCGACGAGCTGCTGCACGTGCTTCGGCGCGGAACCACCGGCACCGGTCTCGAACAGTCCGCCGCCCGCGAGCAGCGGGACGATCGAGAGCATCTTGGCGCTGGTGCCGACCTCGAGGATCGGGAACAGGTCGGTCAGGTAGTCGCGCAGCACGTTGCCGGTGACCGAGATGGTGTCGAGGCCGTGACGCATGCGCGCGAGCGTGTAGCGCGTGGCCTCCTCGGGCGCGAGGATCGTGATCGTGAGGCCCTTGGTGTCGAGGGTCGCGAGGCCCTGGTGCACCTTGGCGATGATCTGCGCGTCGTGCGAGCGGTTCGCGTCGAGCCAGAACACGGCGGGGTCGCCGGTCGCCCGCGCGCGGGTCACCGCGAGCTTGACCCAGTCCATCACCGGGATGTGCTTGGTCTGCGTCGCGCGCCAGATGTCGCCCTTGCCGACCGCGTGCTCGATGAGCACCGTGCCCTCGCTGTCGAGCACCTGGACGATGCCGTCCGCCGCGATCTCGAAGGTCTTGTCGTGGCTGCCGTACTCCTCGGCGGCCTGCGCCATCAGCCCCACGTTCGGGACGGTGCCGATGGTGGCCGGGTCGAGCGGGCCGTTCGCGATCACGTCGTCGATCACGGCCTGGTAGACGCTCGCGTACGAGGAGTCCGGGATGACGGCGAGCGTGTCCGCCTCTTCCCCGTCCTTGCCCCACAGCTTGCCGCCGTTGCGCACCAGCGCGGGCATCGACGCGTCGACGATCACGTCGCTCGGCACGTGCAGGTTCGTGATGCCCTTGTCGGAGTTCACGTACGACAGGCGCGGGCCCTCGGCGATGGCCTTGTCGAAGGCGGCGGCGATCTCCGCGCCGTCCGCGACGTTCGCCAGGCCCGAGAGGATCGACCCGAGTCCGTCGTTGGCGCTGAGCCCGGCGGCGGCGAGCTTGTCGCCGTACTGGGCGAACACGTCGGCGAAAAACGCCTTCACGACGTGACCGAAGATGATCGGGTCGCTGACCTTCATCATGGTCGCCTTGAGGTGCACCGAGTAGAGCACGTCGTCGGCCTTGGCCGTCTTCAGCGTCTCGGCGAGGAACGCGTCCAGCTCCGTGGCGGAGAGGAACGTGGCGTCGATGATCTCGCGCGGAAGGACCTTGAGGCCCTCCTTGAGCACGGTGACGGTGCCGTCCTCCGCCGTGTGACGGAAGCTCAGGACGTCGTCGTGGGCGGCGACCCAGGAGCGCTCGTTGTGCTTGAAGTCGTCGTGGCCGAGGGTCGCGACGCGGGTCTTCGATCCGTCCGCGAACGGCTTGTTGCGGTGGGGGTGCTTCTTGGCGTAGTTCTTCACCGCGAGCGGGGCGCGGCGGTCGCTGTTGCCCTCGCGCAGCACGGGGTTCACGGCGGAGCCCTTGATGCGGTCGTAGCGGGCGCGCACGTCCTTCTCCTCGAGGGAGGACGGCTCGTCCGGGAAGTCCGGGATGTCGTAGCCCTGCTTCTGCAGCTCCGCGATGGCGCCCTTGAGCTGCGGGATGGAGGCCGAGATGTTCGGCAGCTTGATGATGTTCGCCTCGGGGAGCGTGGCGAGGCCGCCCAGCTCGGCGAGCGCGTCGCCGACCTGCTGCTCGGGGGTGAGCTTCTGCGGGAACGCGGCGAGGATGCGGCCCGCCAGAGAGATGTCTCGCGTCTCGACCTCGATGCCGGCCTGGCCGGTGTATGCCTGGATGATCGGAAGGAACGAGGCGGTGGCGAGCGCCGGTGCCTCGTCTGTGTACGTGTAGATGATGGCGTCGTCGGTCACCGGGAGGTTCTCCGTTCACGGGGCTATTTGTCTCGATACCAAGATACCTGAGTGGCCTGGATCGCGTATTCGGGGCGGTGACGCGCACGCTCTCCACGGCGCGGGTCGACGACGCCGAGGTGAAATGTTCGCCCGAAACGTGTACCGCCGCGCGCGAGGGGTTAGCCTGGGGACATGTCCGAACTGCGCATGGTCGAACTCTCCGCTGCGACGATCGTCGCCGTGAACAACCTGTCGCTCAAGCCCGGACAGGAGCAGTTCCTCGCTCCGGTCTCGTACGGGATCGCGGCCACCGTCATCAACCCGCAGACGTCCTGGCAGCGGGTGATCCTCGACCGCAACGAGGTCGTCGGCTTCGTCAGCGCGAACTTCGACCCCGAGGCGCCGGAGGAGCACTTCCGCTCCGTGCTGTGGCGCATCAACGTCGACGCCGACGACCAGGGTCGCGGTGTCGGCCGCTACGCCGTCGAGGCACTGGTCGACGAGGCCCGCGCACGCGGCGTCGACCACGTCGACGTGATCTACGAGGCGGGTGAGGGAGGACCGGAGACGTTCTTCCACCGCGTCGGGTTCACCCCCGTCGGCGAGACCGCCTACGGCGAGGTCATCGCCGAGATCCGCGTCACGACCTAGACCGGCGGCGGGGTCTCGAATCCCCTCCCCCATCGAGACCTCGTCGCCCTCCGGCGGGACCGCTCCCATGCACCGTGGGACGAATTTGTTGCGCGCAACCACAAAAAGCTTGCGCTCCCCGACATCGGCTGTCTATCATCGCTGAGAAGGAACAGGCGAAGCGCTTCGACGATGCGGTCGCCCCGATGACGATGGAGTCCGCATGACGACGATCCACGAGGTGGCGCACGCCGCCGGGGTATCGATCAGCACCGTCTCCTACGCGCTCAGTGGCAAGCGCCCGGTCTCCGAGAAGACGCGCAAGCGCATCGAGGACGCGGTGCACACGCTGGGCTATGAACCGGACGCCGGAGCCCGCATGCTGGCCGGCCGTCGCACCCACATCTTCGCGCTGACGGAGCCGCTGCGCGCCGACACCCATGCCCCGACGCACATGGCGTTCGTCCTCGCGACCGCCGTCGCCGCGCGGCGGCAGGGCTACGACATCCTCCTGCTGACCGATGAGCAGACGTCCGAGGGCATGAACCGCGTCGCCGCCAGCAACCTGGTCGACGCGATCCTGGTGCTCGACGTCGCCCCCGATGACGAGCGGGTGGCGATCGCCCGGACCGTCCGCACGCCCACCGTCTTCATCGGCCTTCCCGACGACAGCGAGGGGCTCACCTGCGTCGACCTCGACTTCGAGGCCGTCGGCCATCTCGCCGTCGACCGTCTCGCGGACGCCGGGCACGAGCGCATCACGCTGCTCGGCCAGACCGAGGTGTCGTACCGCCGGTCGAACTTCCCGCGCCGCCTGCTGCACGGCGTGCAGGAGCGGATCGCGGCACGCGGCATCGCGCTCACCTGGTCGGTGACCGGCGCGGCGTCCACCGAGCCGGCCGTCGTCCGCGCCGCCGCGGAGGAGGCACTCGCCCGCGGTGATCGCGCCTTCATCGTGCACGCGGTCGACGACGTGCACGAGATCCTGCTGTCCGTCCTCGACGAGCACGGCCTGACCGTCGGAGCGGACGTCGCCGTCATCTCCGCCGCCGCTTCCTTCGACACCGCGATGCTCTCGGTGCCGATCGACACGATCCCGCTCGTCCCGCAGCAGTCCTGCGAGCTCGCGGTCGACCTCGCCGTCCGCAGCCTCGACGGCGAGGCGGCGCCCCGGATCCACCTCATCCCGCCCGAGTACCGCGCCGTCGGCTCCGTCTCCCCCGCCGGGGACTGAGCGGCGACCAGATCTCCTCTGAGCATGCTCTATGTCGAAACGCTTCGACGATGCTCTTCCACAACTGAACACCTGACCCGATGAAGTGTCGGCCCGAGCGGCCGCAGAGAAAGGAGTGCCGACGATGGCACGCACCACCCGCAGGACGAAGGCGCTGGCCGTTCTGGCCGCGCTCACCGCGACCGGGATCGCACTGAGCGGCTGCACCGCCGGCTCCGGCGACGACGGCGGCGACGGCAAGACCCTCAAGCTCTGGCACTACGAGGGCGCCGACAGCGCGATGGGCAAGGCCTGGGCCGAGGCCATCACGGTCTTCGAGAAGGAGACCGGAGCGAAGGTCGAGTTCGAGGAGAAGTCCTTCGAGCAGATCCAGAAGACCGCGAGCCAGGTGCTCGACACCGATGCCGCGCCCGACCTCATGGAGTTCAACAAGGGCAACGCCACGGCGGGCTTCCTCGCCTCCACCGGTCTGATCGCCGACATCTCGGATGCCGTCGAGGAGCACGGATGGGACGACAAGCTCGCCCCGTCGCTGCAGACCACGGCGAAGTACACCGAGGACGGCGTGATGGGCGGCGACACCTGGTTCGGCGTTCCGAACTACGGCGAGTTCGTCGGCGTCTACTACAACGAGGACGCGTTCGCGAAGGCCGGCCTGGAGATCCCGACCACCTACGACGAGTTCGTCGACGTGCTCGACGCGTTCGTCGCCCAGGGCGTCACCCCGCTCGCCGAGGCCGGAGCCGAGTATCCCCTCGGTCAGCTCTGGTACCAGCTCGCGCTGCTCGAGGGCGACCGCGGCTTCGTCGACGACTACCAGCTGTACAAGAACCCGGTCGATTGGCAGGGACCGGAGGTCACGTCCGCGACCGAGACGCTGAAGGAGTACGTCGACAAGGGCTACATCGCCTCCGACGTCTCCTCGGTCAAGGCCGAGGACGCCGGCGTCTCCTTCATCAACGGCACCTCGCCGATCTTCGTGTCGGGCTCCTGGTGGTTCGGACGTTTCGTCGCCGAGGCCACCGGCTTCGACTGGTCGATGAGCGCCTTCCCGGGTGCCGACCTCTCGCTCGGCTCCTCGGGCAACCTGTGGGTCGTGCCGGAGAACGCCGCGAACAAGGAGCTCGCCTACGAGTTCATCGACATCACGATGCGCCCCGAGATCCAGGCGATCATCGGCAACAACGGCGGACTCCCGGTCGCGGCCGACACCGCCGACATCACCGACGAGAAGAGCGCGGCGCTCATCGAGACGTTCAACGGCGTGCTCGACGCCGACGGCCTCTCCTTCTACCCGGACTGGCCCGCACCCGGCTTCTACGACGTGATCGTGCAGGAGCTGCAGGGCCTCGTCACCGGCGTGCAGGACGTCGAGACCACCAACGAGAACCTCGGCGAGCAGTACGACGAGGGCACCGCGGAATTCCGTTGATCCACCCGCGGGGGCGGTCGTCCGACGGCCGCCCCCCGCATCGTCTGGAGATGAACATGTCACTCGCCACCCGACGCGAGGGCCGCACCAAACTGCCGCCCGAGCAGCCGTCGATCCCGCAGCGCAGCGGTGGGACCGGGGCCTACTGGATGTACCTGCTGCCCGGCTTCGTGCTGCTGCTGATCGTCGTGATCGTCCCGCTGATCTGGAACGTCTACCTGACCTTCACGAAGTGGAAGGGTGTGCGCACGCCGGAGTTCATCGGTCTCGAGAACTGGCAGAAGATCCTCACCGACAGCGACTTCTGGACCTCGTTCACGAACTCGGTGTGGATGATCATCGCCATGGTCGTCGTGCCGACGATCGTCGGTCTCATCGTCGCCGCCCTGCTGTTCGACGTCGTCGGACGCAAGTTCGGCGGCAAGGTCGGCAGCTTCCTGCGGGCCACCTACTACCTCCCGCAGATCCTCCCGATCGCCGTCGCCGGCATCGTGATCGGCTGGATCGTGCGCCCCGGCGGTGACGGCGCCCTCAACCAGATCCTCGGATGGTTCGGCGTCCCCGCCTACGACTGGCTCGGGCAGATGCCCTCCGCCCTCATCGTGCTGATGGTCGTCATGGTGTGGGTGCAGCTCGGCTACCCCGTCGTGGTGTTCATGGCGGCGCTGCAGCGCGTGGACCCCGAGCTCTACGAGGCCGCGGAGCTCGACGGGGCGAACTGGCTCCAGCGCTTCACGGCGATCACGATGAGCATCATCCGGCCCGAGATCTTCGTCGTCACCCTCACCTGCACGATCGCCGCGCTGAAGGTCTTCGGCCCGGTGTACATCATCACGCGCGGCGGACCGGCCGGCGCGACCCTCGTGCCCGCGTACTACGCCTACCAGGAGTTCTTCACGAAGCGGAACGTCGGCTACGGCGCCACGATCGCCACCGTCCTCACCATCGTCGTGGTGATCGTGTCGATCATCTTCATCCGCGTCCAGAACTCGCTCGAGCGCAAGGAAAGGGCGGGTCTGTGATGCACGCCACCACCGCCATCGTCACCGGCAAGCCCGCCAAGAGCCGTCCCCGCGGCGGCATGACCAAGAAGCGCCCGGTCGACTGGCTGCTGCTGGCGCTCGTCGTCATCGGTGCCCTGCTGGTCATCGCGCCGTTCTACCTCGTGCTGGTGAACTCGTTCAAGTCCCCGGTCGACTATGCGACCTCCGGTCCGCTCGCGCTCCCCGAGACGCTCGACTTCGGCGGGATCATCAAATTCTGGGAACGTGTGAACTTCCCCGAGAAGGTCTGGAACTCGATCTTCATCTCCGGCATCGTCGCGGTCCTCGCCGTGGTGATCTCGATGCTCAACGCGTTCGCGATCGGCATCGGACGCGTCCGCGGCCGTTCCTGGATCGTGCTGCTCTTCCTGCTCGCGAACCTGCTGCCGCAGGAGGCGCTGCTCTACCCGCTGTACTACATGTTCAAATCCGTCGGCCTGTACGACAACGTGTGGTCGGTCATCATCGTGTTCACCGTCATCCAGGCGGCGTTCGGCACGTATCTGCTCTCGTCGGTGTACGGCACCTTCCCCAAGGAGGTGCTCGAGGCGGCGTCGCTCGACGGCGCCACGCGCTGGCAGATCCTCTGGCGCGTCGTGTTCCCGATCAGCCGCCCGACGCTGTCGGTGCTGCTCATCTTCTTCTTCATCTGGACGTGGAACGAGTTCCTCATCCCCCTGACGTTCCTCGCCTCGAACGCGAACCAGACCGTGCCCGTCGCGATCAGCGTGCTGCAGGGCGACCGGCTCATGGACGTCACCACCACGAGCGCCTCCGCCCTGCTGGGCATCATCCCCACGCTCATCTTCTTCCTCATCTTCCAGCGCACCCTCACGCGGGGCATCACGGCAGGAGCAGTCAAGTAATGAAGTTCACCGACGGGTTCTGGCAGCTGCGTCCCGGCGTCACCGCGCTCCACGCGCAGGAGGCGTACGACGTCGCCGAGACCTCGGACACCCCCGACGGTCCCGGGATCGTCATCACCGCTCCCACCAAGGTGATCGCGGGACGCGGCGACACCCTCAACCGCCCCGTGCTCACCACGACGCTCTCCTCCCCCGCGGAGGGGGTGATCCGGGTGCGGATCGCCCACCACACCGGAGGTCGTCCGCCCCACGGCTTCGCCCTTCCCGGTGCAGGCACGGCCGAGCCCTCCGTCTCGGTGACCGACACCGCGGGCGTGGTCGACGCCGGCTCCCTCGTCGCGACGATCGCGACCGGTGCGGCGTGGAACCTCTCCTTCGCGGTCGACGGTCGACGGGTGACCGGCAGCGGGCACAAGGCGCAGGGCTACATCCGCCTCGCCGACGACGCGCAGGTCGATCCCGGCATCGTGGGCAACGCGCGCCAGGGCGGCGGGGCACCCGCGGCCTCGACCTTCGTGCACGAGCAGCTCGACCTCGGCGTCGGCGAGCAGATCTACGGACTCGGCGAGCGCTTCGGCCCCCTCGTGAAGAACGGGCAGACCGTCGACGTGTGGAACGCCGATGGCGGCACCTCCAGCGAACAGGCGTACAAGAACGTGCCGTTCCACCTCTCCAGCCGCGGGTACGGCGTGCTCGTGAACGATCCGGGGCATGTCTCCTACGAGATCGGCTCCGAAGCCGTCGAGCGGGTGCAGTTCTCCGTCTCCGGGGAGGTGCTGGAGTACTTCGTGATCGCGGGCCCCACGCCCAAGGACGTGCTCGGTCGCTACACGGCGCTCACCGGGCGTCCGCCGATCGTGCCCGCCTGGTCGTACGGGCTGTGGCTGTCGACCAGTTTCACGACCGACTACGACGAGCAGACCGTGAACTCGTTCCTCGACGAGATGGCCGCCCGCGAGCTGCCCGTGTCGGTGTTCCACTTCGACTGCTTCTGGATGCGCGAGTTCAACTGGTGCGACTTCGAGTGGGACCCCCGGGTGTTCCCCGACCCCGAGGGCATGCTCGGCCGTCTGCACGAGCGCGACCTCCGGGTGTGCGTGTGGATCAACCCCTACATCGCCCAGCGATCGCCGCTCTTCCGCGAGGCCGCCGACCAGGGCTTCCTCGTGAAGCGGGCCGACGGCACCGTGTGGCAGTGGGACCTGTGGCAGGCCGGCATGGGGCTGGTCGACTTCACGAACCCCGACGCGACGGCCTGGTACCAGGCGAAGCTGCGCGCCCTCGTGGCGCAGGGTGTCGACTGCTTCAAGACCGACTTCGGCGAGCGCATCCCGACCGACGTGGTGTGGGCCGACGGCGCCGATCCCGAGCGCATGCACAACCTCTACACCGACCTCTACAACCGGGCGGTGCACGATGTGCTCACGGAGACGCGCGGAGAGGGCGACGCGGTGCTGTTCGCGCGGTCGGCGACGGCGGGCGGGCAGAGCATGCCCGTGCACTGGGGCGGCGACTCGACGTCGACGTACACCTCGATGGCCGAGACGCTCCGCGGCGGCCTCTCGCTCGCGCTCTCCGGCTTCGCGTTCTGGAGCCACGACATCGGGGGCTTCGAGGGCATGCCGGACGCCGGCGTGTACAAGCGCTGGACCGCCTTCGGACTGCTCGGCTCGCACTCGCGCTTCCACGGCTCCAGCTCGTACCGGGTGCCGTGGGCGTTCGACGAGGAGGCCGTCGAGGTGACGAGGCAGTTCACCCACCTCAAGATGCGGCTGATGCCGTACCTGTACCAGCACGGCCTGGAGGCGGCGGCGACGGGTGTCCCGCTGATGCGCCCGATGGTGCTGGAGTTCCCCGACGACCCGGCGACGGCGTACCTCGACCGGCAGTACATGCTCGGCCCCGACCTTCTCGTCGCCCCGGTCTTCACGGCGGACGGCGAGGTCGAGTTCTACCTGCCGGCCGGGGATTGGACCTCGCTGCTCACGGGTGAGACCGTCACGGGCGGGGGCTGGCGCCGGGAGCGGCACGGCTTCGACTCCCTGCCGCTGTACGTGCGGCCCGGGACCGCGCTCCCCTGGGGCGCCCGGGTGGACCGGCCGGACTACGACTACCATGACGGTCTGCGGCTCCGGGTCTTCCCGGGCGGCACCGGCAGCGTCGCCGTCACCGTGACGAACCCCGACGGACGCGCCGAGACCTACACCGCCGACCTCGAGGAGATCACCGCATGACCCTCCCCCTCACGCCCCGGGACGACTATCGCGGCTCCGGCCTCGTCTTCCCCGAGGGCTTCACGTTCGGCTCCGCCACCGCGTCGTACCAGATCGAGGGCGCGGCGGCCGAGGACGGTCGCACGCCGTCGATCTGGGACACCTTCAGCAGGACACCGGGGCGCGTGTGGAACGGCGACACCGGTGACGTGGCGTGCGACCACTACCACCGCGTCGACGAGGATCTCGACCTGATGAGCGACCTCGGGCTGCAGGCCTACCGGTTCTCGATCGCCTGGCCGCGCATCGTGCCGGCCGCCTCGGGCGAGGTCAACCGGGCGGGCGTGGACTTCTACTCGCGCCTCGTGGACGGCCTGCTCGAACGCGGCATCCGTCCGGTGGCCACGCTGTACCACTGGGACCTTCCGCAGTACCTGGAGGATGCGGGCGGCTGGACCTCCCGCACGACGACCGATGCCTTCGAGCGCTACGCCGAGATCATGGGCACGGCTCTGGGGGATCGCGTGCACACCTGGACGACGCTCAACGAGCCGTGGTGCTCCGCGTACCTCGGCTACGGGCAGGGCGGGCACGCACCGGGTCGGCACGAGCCGGCCTCCGCGCTGTCGGCCGTGCACCATCTCAACCTCGCGCACGGGCGGGCCGTGCAGGCGCTGCGGGCCACCTCGACCGGCGACCCCGACTACTCGGTCACGCTGAACTTCCACGTCCTGCGGGGGCAGGGCGACGGAGCGTCCGAGGCGATGCGCCGGATCGACGCGCTCGCGAACCGGGCGTTCACCGGTCCGATGCTGCGCGGCGAGTACCCGGCCGATCTGCTCGAGGACACCGCGTCGGTCACCGACTGGGACTTCGTGCGCGAGGGCGACCTCGACACCATCCACCAGCCGATCGACGTGCTCGGGGTGAACTACTACTCCACCGCGACGGTCCGCCTCTGGGACGGGCTCTCTCCCAAGCAGCAGAACGACGGCCACAAGGGCGCGGAGGGCGGCACGGCGTGGCCGGGGAGCGACGAGCTGGTCGAGTTCGCCGAGCAGCCGGGGCCGTACACCGCGATGGGGTGGAACATCGCCCCGGAGGGCCTGGAGGAGCTGCTGGTGTCGCTCTCGCAGCAGTTCCCGGAGCAGGCCCTGATGGTGACCGAGAACGGTGCGGCGTTCGACGACGAGGTCGCGGAGGACGGCTCCGTGCCCGACCCCGAGCGCATCGACTACCTCCGCCGTCATTTCACCGCGGCGCACCGGGCGCTCGAGCGCGGCGTGGACCTGCGCGGCTACTTCGTCTGGTCGCTGCTCGACAACTTCGAGTGGGGCTACGGCTACGCCAAGCGCTTCGGCATCGTGCGGGTCGACTTCGACTCCCTGGAGCGCACGGTCAAGGACTCGGGGCACTGGTACCGCGAGCTCGTGCGGACGAGGACCGTGGGGGCGTCCTCGGCTCTCGCCGAGACGACCGAGGGAGGCGGCCGGAGGCCGGTCGGGTGACGGTCAGCGCTGCTGGTCGGGCGGCGGGCCCTTGCGCCCGCGGCTCGTCCAGGACGAGAGTGCGGCGGCAGCGGCACCGGCGGCGCGGTCGATGGCCTCGGCCGAGCGACTGAGCATGTCCTGCGCGGCATCCTGCCAGGCCGCGTTCGACGGTGCCTCGCCCGCCTGCACCTTCGCAGCGTGCTCGGCCGCCTCGAACGCCCGCTCCAGCTCGGCGACCGCGTCACGGTACGCAGCGAACTCCGCGGGGGTGACCTTGCCCGCCGCCTCGCGTCGCCTGTCGACGGCGTGTCCGGCGGCACGGAAGTACGCGGCCGTGGCGGGATTCTTGACGTCGGTCATGGCCGGATAGGCGATCTGCAGGGCGGGGTCGGTCTCGTAGCGCATCCACCGCGTCGTCACCGCGTCATGCGCGGCGTGCAGTCGCTCCAGGGGGCGCGGCTCCGACGCCGAGGGCACGGCGGCCCTCGCGGCGTTGAGCCGGACCTGACGCGCGCGCACATCGGCGGAGGCGGCCTTCGCGTCGCGCTCCCTCTCGCGGAGCATCCGGCGGGCTCCGGCGACCTGCTCGGCGGTCGCTCGCTGCGCCGCCCGCTCGGCGGAGACGCGAGCGAGATCGGCTCGGGCGATCTTCAGCGCGGTGCGCCGCTCGCCCGCGACCAGCTGCGCTTCCCTGAGGTCGTGGCGCGCGGCGTCGACGGCGAGACGACGTCCGCTCACGGTGCTGCTGCGTCGACGAAGACCCATCACCCCGACCGTTCCCGCGGCGACCGCGGTCGGCGCGATCCACCACCACTCGGCAGCGAGCAGCAACGGGTCCATACCTCGATGCTACCCACGCGTCGGTCTCCGCGCTCTCCCGCAACGACCGAGACCCGCCGGGACGACCGCGGCCACGCCCGCCCCACCGAGTCGGTGAGGTCGTGCGTGGCCGCCGCCGTCACAGGCATGCTCAGACCAGCGTCTCCTGCCAGGCCGCGTGCAGCTGCGCGAACTTGCCCGTTCCGCCGATGAGGGCATCCGGGCTGTCATCCTCGATGATCCGCCCGTGCTCCATCACCAGCACCCGGTCGGCGATCGCGACCGTCGAGAGACGGTGCGCGATGATGATCGCGGTGCGGTCCTTGAGCAGGGTCTGCAGTGCGTCCTGGATCAGGCGCTCGGACGGGATGTCCAGCGATGCCGTCGCCTCGTCGAGGATCAGCACCGCCGGGTCGGCGAGGAAGGCCCGGGCGAACGAGATGAGCTGGCGCTGACCGGCCGAGACCCGTCCACCGCGCTTGTTCACGTCGGTGCCGTACCCGTCGGGCAGCGAAGAGATGAACTCGTCCGCACCGACCGCCCGTGCCGCCGCCCTGATCTCGTCGAGCGTCGCGTCGGGCTTGCCCAGCGCGATGTTGTCGGCGACGGTCCCGCTGAACAGGTAGGCCTCCTGGGTGACCATGACGATCGCCCGGCGGAGGTCCTTCGGGTGCAGCGAACGCAGGTCGACCCCGTCGAGGGTGACGCGGCCCCGGGAGGGGTCGTAGAAGCGCGAGATGAGCTTCGCCAGCGTGGACTTGCCCGCACCGGTCGTGCCCACCAGCGCGATGGTCTGACCGGCGGGGATGTCGAGCGAGAAGTTCGGGAGGATCGTCTTCTCGCCGTTGTATCCGAACGTCACCTCGTCGAACTCGATGTGACCGCGGGACTCCCAGAGGTCGACCGGCTTCTCGGGGTCCGGAACCGTCGGCACCTCCTCGAGCACGCCCGACACCTTCTCCAGCGCGGCCGTGGCCGACTGGTAGGAGTTCAGGAACATCGCGATCTCCTGCATCGGCGCGAAGAAGTTGCGCACGTACAGCACGGCCGACAGCAGCACACCGACGGTGAGCACGCCCTCGGACACGCGGATGCCGCCCCAGAGCACGACGATGCCGAGCACCAGTGCCGCGACGCCCATGAGGCCCGGCTCGAACGTCCCGAACAGCAGCATCGACCGGCGGTTGACGTCGCGGTACTCGCCCGCGATCTCCTGGAACGCCTTGTCGTTGCGCGGCTCCTTGCGGAACGCCTTCACCGCGCGGATGCCGGTCATCGTCTCGACGAACTGCACGATCACCTTCGCGCTGATCACGCGGGACTCGCGGTACACGAGCTGCGACCGGGAGTAGAACCACTTCATCAGGAAGAACAGCGGCACGCCGCCGAGCGCGAGGATGAGACCGGACTGCCAGTCCCAGATGCACAGCGCGATGAAGGTGAAGAGTCCGAACAGCACGCCGGAGACGAGCTCGTTCAGACCGCCGTCGAGAAGCTCCTTGATCGAGTCGAGGTCACTGGTCTGGCGCGAGATGATGCGGCCGGACGTGTACGACTCGTGGAACTCCAGGCTCAGGCGCTGGGTGTGCAGGAAGATCCGCTTGCGCAGATCGAGCAGCACCGCCTGCGTGAGCTTGGCGGCGATGATGACGTACCAGGCGATCAGGACGGCGGCGAGGGCGCCGGCGACCAGGTAGATGCCGCCGACCACGAAGGTCGGCATCCAGTCCGCATCCTTCAGGACGGCGGGCAGCGCCCGGTCGAGACCGATGCTGATGAGGATCGGTCCCGCGACCTGGAGCGCCGTCGAGATGACCAGCACCACGGCGGCCAGCACGATCTGCGGCTTCAGCGGGCTGACCAGGGATCCGAGCAGTCGGAGGGACCGACGACGGATCGCCTTGCTCTCCTCGCGGGTGTACTCGGAACGGTCTTCGTCCTGGGTTCCGGTGATGGCGGAGCTCATCGCTGCACCTCCTTCTCGGTGATCGGGTCTTCGTCGGCGGCCTGCATCCCGAGGCCCTCGCGGACCTCTTCGTCGATCCGGGCCTGTTCATCGCGGATCACGGGGATCGCGCCGGTGCGCGCCGCCTCCTCTGCTTCCAGGCTGGAGATGACGTGACGGTAGTGCCGGCTCGTCTTCAGCAGGTCGGAGTGGGTGCCGACGGCCGTCACCCGACCGGCCTCGAGCAGGGCGACGCGGTCGGCGAGCGCGACCGTCGACGGACGGTGCGCCACGATCATGGCCGTGGTGTCGGCCAGCACGTGGCGGAGGGCTTCCTCCACGAGGGCCTCGGTGTCGACGTCGAGCGCGGACAGCGGGTCGTCGAGCACGAGCACCTTCGGCTTCGCCGCCACCGCGCGGGCGAGGGCGAGTCGCTGACGCTGACCACCGGAGAGGCTGAGCCCCTCTTCGCCGATGACCGTCTCCACGCCGTCGGGCAGCGAGTCCACGAACGACGCCTGGGCGACGTCGAGAGCCTCGCGGAGCACGCGCTCCCCCTCGTCGCTGTGCACGTCGAGATCGGCACGGCCGAGCAGCACGTTCTCGCGCACGGTCGCCGAGAACAGCGTCGCGTCCTCGAACGCCATGGCGATGTGCTGTCGGAGCTCGGAGAGCGGGAGATCGCGCACGTCGACGCCGTCGAGGGTCACCTTGCCGCCCGTCACGTCGTACAGACGCGTCGGGAGCGTGGTGAGCGTGGTCTTGCCGCTGCCGGTGAGCCCCACCAGCGCCATGGTCTCGCCGGGACGCAGCACCAGGTCGATGCCGTCGAGCAGGTCGCGCTCGTGCGTACCCGCGTCCTGGTAGCGGAAGTGCGCGTTCTCGAACGCGAGCTCTCCGCGCGGGTTCTCGATGTGCACCGGGTTCTCCGGGTCCGTGATCGTGTTGATCTCGGAGAAGATGTCGAACACGCGGTCGGTCGCCGTGCGGGCGTCGAGCATGAACGAGAACAGGAACCCGATCGACTCGATGGGCCAGCGGAGCACGACGGCCATCGCGAAGAACGCGAACAGCTGCGCCTCGTCGATCTGTCCGACCGAGATCAGCCAGATGCCGGAGATGAGGCTCAGGCCGAAGGCGATCTGCGGCATGAGGTCGAGCCAGAACCAGATCGACGCGATCGCGCCGGCCTTGCTCATCTCGGTCTCGCGCAGCGTCTCCGCCTGGCGGCTGAAGCGGCTGAGCGCGTGCTTGCCGCGACCGAACGCCTTCAGCACGCGGATGCCGTGCACGCTCTCCTCGACGCTGGTGGCGAGGTCGCCGGCCTGGTCCTGGCTGCGGCGGGTGAGCGCGCCGTAGCGCTTCTCGAACAGGTAGCCGCGGATCCACAGCGGGATGGCCGTCACGAGGAAGATCGTGCCCAGCAGCCAGTGCCAGCGGAACAGCAGCACGGATCCGATGATGATCGTGAGGATGTTGACGACGAGCAGCACCAGGCCGAACGCGAGCCAGCGGCGGATGAGACCGATGTCCTGCATCATGCGGCTGAGCAGCTGGCCGGAGCCCCACCGGTCGTGGAACGACACCGGGAGGGTCTGCAGACGCGAGTACAGCTCGGTGCGCATCTTGTACTCCACCTCGGTGGAGGGGTTGAGCACGAACTGGCGGCGCAGCCAGACCATCAGAGCCTCGCCGAGGGCGAGGGCGAAGACGGCCAGGGCGCCCCAGACGATCGCGCTGATCTCACCGGAGCGGACCGGTCCGCTGATGATCTGCTCGAGCACGATCGGGATCATCAGGGCGATGATGGCGGCGATGAGCGCGCTGGCGGCACCGCCGGCGAGTCGCCAGATGACCGGCTTCACGAAGGGCTTCAGGCGCCACAGTGCGGCCGGAGTGGAGAGGGTGGAGGAAGGCGAGGGATTCTGCGCGGAAGGCGAGGAGGACATGTCTCTCAGACGAGTTTCGTATGGACAGCGGTTGCGGAAGCGGGGACGGATGCGAGAGCGGACTCACAGAGTCCGGCATCCGACGAAGAAGGGGCGGGGTGGCTCTAGGAGAGCGGACGCGCCGGGGTCGAGCCGAGAGCTGCGATCCGCGCGGTGGCGATCGTGGTCATGGTGTCCTCCTCAGGGGCTCGGCGATGTCGTCCGGTTGGCGCGACAGCCCACCAGCCTATTGCTGTGAACCAGCTGAACGCAAGAATCATTCCCGATCCGTCGAGAGCCGCCTTCCCGCGCCCTCGTCGTGATCCCCGTCAGCTGGTCACGACCCCGTCAGCTGGTCACGACCCCGTCACCTGGTCACGACCCCGCCTCAACCGGTCACGGCCTCCCGAGCGAGGAGGCTCTCCTTGACGCCGAGCCCCCAGGCGAAGCCGCCGAGACTGCCGTCGGTGCGCAGCACGCGGTGGCACGGCACGAACAGCGCGGGCGCGTTGCGGGCGCAGATGGAGGCCGCCGCGCGCACCGCGTTCGGATTGCCCAGTCGCGCGGCGAAGCGCGTGTAGGTGAGCGGGTCGCCGGGCTCGATGCCGCGCAGGGCCGACCAGCCGGCGAGCTGCAGCGCGGTGCCGGACTGCTTCACGGCGACGGCGTCGATGGCCGTGACGTCGCCCGCGTAGTACGCCAGGGCTGCGGCGGCGGCATCCGTCTCACTCTCGCGGAGGGCCTCGGGACGGATCGCGGCGGGGAGGCGTCCGAGGATCGCCTCGACGTCGGACGTCCAGCCGGAGGACAGCACGCGCTGGCGGTCGTCGGCGAGGATCGTGAACGCGCCGTCGGGGGTGTCGATGGTCTGGATCAGGGCGGTCATGAGGTCTCCTTCGAGGTCGTGTCTTCGGTGCGGGCGGCGCGTGGCAGGGAGGTGCTGCGCCGAGAGCCCGCCGGACGCACCGGGGCGGCGCGCCAGAGGTGGGCGCTGAGGTAGCTGCGCCAGGGGGCGGTGCGCTCCGCCCAGAGGGTGAGGGGTCGTGCCTCGCCGGGAAGTCCGGAGGCCGCGGCACCGGCGCGCAGCGCCACGTCGCCCGGCAGCAGGATGTCGGGGTCGCCGAGCACGCGCATGCGCACATAGTCGGCGGTCCAGGGTCCGATGCCGGGCATCGCCAGGAGCCGCTCGCGCTGCTCCCCACCGTCGTCGCCCACCGTGAGCGCGAGCGACCCGTCCGCGAGCGCGGCGGCGGCACCGGTGATCGCGCGGATGCGGGCGGCGGGTCCGCGGAGGACCTCGGCGCCGTGCTCGGCGATGGCGGCCATCGTGGGAAAGAGCAGGCCGCTCTCGGTGCGCTCCCCCAGCGCCTCCGTGAGGGCGGTGAGCGCGGTGCGGGCGGCGACCACGGTGATCTGCTGCCCGACCATGGCCCGGATGAGCATCTCGTGCGGATCGGCCGACCCGGGCACGCGGATGCCGGGAGTGCGGGCCACGAGGGGCGCCAGTTCGGGGTGGGCGGAGAGCGCCTCGTCGATGGCCAGCGGGTCGGCGTCGAGATCGAAGATGCGGCGGACGGTCGAGACCAGCGGCGCCAGGTCGCCCAACCGCGCGACCCGGGCTCGCAGGTGGAGGCGCTCCGCCTCGTCCTGACGCACCTCGAACCAGGCGGGACCGCCGGGCATCCGCAGGTGCCGCGAGAACGAGGAGGCCGTGGTCTCCTCGACCCCGGGGACCGCGCGCGCCGCCATCCAGGAGAAGATGCCGCTCGCGTCGAGCGGGCCGCGATACGGCAGCACGAGATCGATCGCCCCGGGGACCGCCGAGGCGGGCATCCGTCGCCGGGCCCGGAGCTCACCGGGCGTGAGGCCGAACACCTCGCGGATCGTGTCGTTGCACTGGCGGATGCTCGCGAAGCCGGCGGAGAACGCCACGTCGGAGATGGGCATGTCTGTCCCGACCAGCAGCATGCGCGCGGTGTGTGCGCGGTGTGCACGCGCCAGGGCGAGGGGGCCGGCGCCGAGCTCGGTGGTCAGCAGGCGCGTGAGGTGACGGCTGGAGTAGCCGAGACGGGCGGCCAGGCCCGGCACGCCCTCGCGCTCCACGACGCCGTCGGAGATCAGGCGCATGGCCCGCGCCGCGGTGTCGCCGCGGATGTCCCAGGCCGGGGAGCCGGGCGCGGCCTCGGGCAGGCACCGCTTGCACGCGCGGTAGCCGGCCTCGTGCGCCGCAGCGCTCGTGGGATAGAACGTCACGTTCTGCGGCTTCGGCGTGCGCGCGGGGCAACTCGGACGGCAGTAGATCCCGGTCGAGCGGACGGCCGTGACGAACTGCCCGTCGAAGCGGGTGTCGCGCGCGCTGATCGCCCGGTAGCGCTCGTCGAAATCGATCACGGGGAAGCTCATGCCTCCATGCTGTCACGCCCCGGGGACATCGACTGGCGGAAATCGGACACGGCGGTGGCGCCGTCGCCGAGTCCCTCCGCACGCGCCGAGACCCCGGCCTGCGAACATCGGCAGGCCGGGGTCTCGGCGTGGAGCGGGGTCTCGCGATCCGCGAGCGCTCAGTGGAAGAAGTGACGCTCCCCGGTGAAGAACATCGTCACGCCGGCCTTGCGCGCGGCGTCGACGACCTCACCGTCGCGGACCGAGCCGCCGGGCTGCACGATGGCGGTGACGCCGGCGTCGATCAGCACCTGGGCGCCGTCCGCGAAGGGGAAGAACGCGTCGGAGGACGCGACCGATCCGGCAGCGCGGTCGCCGGCGCGCTCGACCGCGAGGCGGCACGAGTCGACGCGGTTGACCTGGCCCATGCCGACGCCGACCGTGGCGTTGTCCTTCGCCAGCACGATGGCGTTCGACTTCACGGCGCGGCAGGCCTTCCACGCGAAGATGAGGTTCTCCATCTCCTCGTCGCTCGGGCGCTCACCGGAGACGAGCTCCCAGTTCTTCGCGACGGAGACGATGTCGTCCGGGAAGCGGTCGGCGTCCTGCAGCAGCAGACCGCCGGAGACGAGGCGCACGTCCATGCGCTCCTGCTGCCAGTCCTTCGGCAGCTGCAGCAGACGCAGGTTCTTCTTCGCCTTGAACACCTCGAGGGCGGCCGGCTCGAACGACGGCGCGACGATCACCTCGGTGAAGATGTCCTTGAGGTTCTCGGCCATCTTGAGGGTGACGGTGCCGTTCGCAGCGATGACCCCGCCGTAGGCGGAGACCGGGTCGCACTCGTGGGCGCGCAGGTGGGCGCTGGCGATCGGGTCCAGGGCGTTGGGCGCCGTGGTCGCGATGCCGCACGGGTTGGCGTGCTTGATGATCGCGACGGCCGGCTTGACCATGTCGTAGGCGGCGCGCAGGGCGGCATCCGCGTCGACGTAGTTGTTGTACGACATCTCCTTGCCCTGCAGCTGGGTCGCCTGGGCGATGCCGTGGCCGCCGGCGCGGGTGTAGATCGCTCCGCGCTGGTGCGAGTTCTCGCCGTAGCGGAGGGTCGCGAGGCGCTCGGCCTGGATCGTCAGGTGCGCGGGCAGGTCGCCCGGCTCGGTGAGCGTGCCCTCGGCGAACCACTGCGCGACGGCGGTGTCGTATGCGGCGGTGTGCGCGAAGGCCCGTGCGGCGAGCTCGCGGCGCTGGGCGACCGAGGTGCCCCCGGCGGCGATCGCGGAGACGATCGCGGGGTAGGACTGCGGCGACACGACGATCGCGACGTTGGCGTGGTTCTTCGCCGCGGCGCGCACCATCGCGGGACCGCCGATGTCGATCTGCTCGACGACGTCATCGCCGACGGCACCCGACGCGACGGTCTCGACGAACGGGTACAGGTTCACGACGACGAGCTCGAACGGCGCGATGTCGAGCTCCTCGAGCTGCCGCTCGTGCTCCTCGAGGCGCAGGTCGGCCAGCAGACCGCCGTGGACCTTGGGGTGCAGCGTCTTCACGCGGCCGTCGAGCATCTCGGCGACGCCCGTGACGGCGGCGACGTCGGTCACGGCGAAGCCCGCCTCGCGGATGGTCGCAGCGGTCGACCCGGTCGAGACGATCTCCACGCCGGCTTCCGCGAGTGCCGCGGCCAGCACGAGCAGGTCGGTCTTGTCGCTCACCGAGACGAGCGCGCGCCGGATCGGCACGGTGTCGCGATCGCGGTAGAGCGTGGGGTCGTGGCGGGGGCCGGCCATGATGGGCTCCTTCGTGCGGGGTGCGTCGGGGTGGGGGTCAGGGTGCAGGAGTGAGGGCGAGGTCGCCGGTGGCGATCCCGCGGACGACGTCGATGAGCAGTCGACGCTCGACGGGCTTGATGCGCTCGTGCAGGCTGTGCTCGGTGTCGTCCGGGAGCACGGGCACGCGCTCCTGGGCGAGGATCGGTCCGCTGTCGACACCGTCGTCGACGACGATCACGCTGGCGCCGGTCTGGTCGACGCCGGCGGCGAGCGCGTCGCGCACGCCGTGCGCACCGGGGAACTCCGGCAGGAAGGCCGGGTGCGTGTTGATGAGACGCGGCGAGTACGCGGCGACGACCGAGGGCGGCAGCAGGCGCATGAGCCCGCTGAGGACCACCAGGTCGGGCTTCCAGACCGCGAGCTGTCGGGCGAGCTCCTCCCCCCAGGCCTCGCGGCTCTCATGCTCGTGCCAGGGCACGGTGAAGCTGGGGATGCCGAACTCCTCGGCGTGGGCGAGGCCGTCGGCATCGCGATCCGCGCCGACGACGATCACCCTGGCGGGGAAATCGGGATGACGAGCAGCCTCGAGGAGGGCACGAAGGTTCGAGCCGGCGCCCGAGATGAGAACGGCGACCGTGAGCACGCGCTCAGTCTACCGGGGCCCGCGGACCGCCCCCGCCCGGTGACGACGGGAGCCGAGGCGGCGGTCAGTCGCGCCGATCGGGCTCGCTCCCCGGCGGCTCGAACCGGCGGAGGTCATCGTCGAGCGGCGCGGTGTCGTCGAACGCGGAGGGCACGACCGCGGGGACTCCCGCCGCGCCCGCCGACCCCGCGGCCGGGTCGAATTCGGTCATCTCGGCGATCCAGCGGTCCGTGCGCTCCTCGGCCAGCTCATCGCGGTTCCGCGGCGCGAGCAGCAGGATCGCCGCGCCGATGAGCACCTCGGCGCCGAGCGCGAGCGCGAACGGCACCACCGCGGGCCCGACCACCGCCAACCGGCCCGGGCCCATGGACCCGTTCGCGAGAGCGGCGGCGAGTCCGGCGATCCCCGCGCTGATGGCGGCGATGCCCACGGCGATCACGGTGCGCTGCAGCATGCCGAGCGGGGTTCCCTCCCAGACCAGGCGGGAACGCACGGCCCAGCCGGCGAACGCTCCGGCCGCGACCGGGACGAGCACGACGATGAGCATCCAGAACGAGCTGTTCTCGGGCAGCAGCCCGAACAGGGGGATGCCGGGAACGACGCCCAGCTGGGTGCCCGCGGGCGACACCGCGGTGCCCGCTCCGACCGCGAAGCCGGGGCCGGCGAGCCACGAGGCCGCCCACACGATCATCGTCGGGAGGTAGGCGAGCTGCGCGAGCGTCATGACGGTCGCGCCGAGGGCGTCGACGCGGGCGGTCTGGAACAGCGCGACCACCTCGCCGCCGCGGAACAGGGTCGTGACGGCGAGGGCGAGGGCGGACGCCCCGACCACGGCGACGAGCGTGAAAGCCGTGCCGCGGACGATCGCGGCCGGGACCGGAGCCCAGTCCTCCCGGGCGTCGATCCGGTCGTGGAGACGATCGAGGAGGCCGCCGTCCCCCTCTTCCCAGGCCACGCGGACCGCGCCGCAGAGCGCGCCGGCGAGGTAGACCGCTGCGGGGAGGATGATCGTCAGCGGAGCGGGCGTCTGCACCGCCTCCAGCCGGGTCGACAGCGAGACCCCGACGGCGATGAGCGCGAACACACCGGCCCCCGACACCACGCCCAGCAGCCACGCTCCGGCATCGGCCGCCCGCTTGCCGGACCGCGCCGCGAACAGCAGCGTGAAGATCAGGAACGCCAGCGGTGTGATCGACACCGCGAAGTTCGCGGCCTGGGGCGGGATCGCGAGGGCGACCAGGAGCTCGCTCGGGATCGTGACGTCGAGCGGGACGCCGTGCCCGAACTGCCAGAGGGTCCCGGTGAGGGGCCAGAGCGCTCCCCAGTCGGCGGTGATGCCGAAGGCGACGGTCCACAGCAGCGTCAGCGGCGCGAGCAGCACGACGAGGCCGACCGCTGCGGCGATGGCGGCGTCGAAGGCGGCGAGGAGCGCGACGAGGAGGCGTTGCATAGCGATTCGAGACTACGACGAGTTGCCGACGAAGCCCTGGGGGCGCGCGTGGGGGCGGCGACACGATAGCGTTTCTCCGGAGGTTTCCCGATGACAACTGCCCCGCCCGCCCCGGCATCCACCGAGCCCAAGAATTCCCTGGACCGCTTCTTCGAGATCAGCAAGCGCGGATCCACGATCGGCACCGAGATCCGAGGGGGTCTGGTGACGTTCGTCACGATGGCCTACATCGTGATCCTCAACCCGATCATCCTCTCCGGCAAGCCCGACGTCGCCGGGAACATGCTCGACTTCAACGCCGTCGGCGCCGCGACCGCGCTGACCGCCGGCGTGATGACGATCCTGTTCGGACTCGTCACGCGTCTGCCGTTCGGCTTCGCCGCCGGCCTCGGCATCAACGCGTTCGTCGCCTTCTCGGTCGTCGGTCAGGTGACCTGGCCCGAGGCGATGGCCCTCGTGATGATCAACGGCGTCGTGATCGTGCTGCTCGCCGCCACCGGGCTGCGGAAGGCGATCTTCGACGCCGTGCCGTTCCAGCTCAAGATCGCCATCACGGTCGGCATCGGCCTGTTCATCGCCTTCATCGGCTTCGTGAACTCGGGCTTCGTCACCGCCACCGGCGCGTCCTCGCCGCCCGTCGGCCTCGGCGTCAACGGCTCGGTCGCGACCGTGCCGAGCCTGCTCTTCGTGATCACGCTCCTCCTCACCGGCATCCTCGTCGCGCTCAAGATCAAGGGCGGCATGCTGATCGGCCTCATCGGCGGCACCGTGCTCGCGGTCATCGTCGAGGCGATCTGGCACATCGGCCCGCGCGGCTTCGACGACGAGGGCAACGTGGTCAACCCGGGCGGCTGGGGCCTGACGGTCCCCGCTCTGAACGGCTCGCCCGTCGGCGTGCCCGACCTGAGCCTGATCGGCGCCGTCGACTTCAGCTTCGACCTGAGCAAGGTCAGCCTCGTCGCCATTGTGATGATCGTCTTCACGCTGCTCTTCACGAACTTCTTCGACGCCATGGGCACCATGACCGGCCTCGCCAAGGAGGCGAACCTCGCCGACGACAACGGCGACTTCCCGCGCATCAAGTCGGCGCTGGTCGTCGAGGGCGTCGGCGCGATCGCCGGTGGTGCGACCTCCTCCTCGTCGAGCACGGTCTTCATCGAGTCGGGGGCCGGCATCGGCGAGGGTGCGCGCACCGGACTCGCGAACGTCGTCACCGGCGTCGTGTTCCTGATCGCGATGTTCCTGACGCCGCTGACGTCGATCGTCCCCACCGAGATCGCCGCCGCGGCGCTGATCATCGTCGGTGCCATGATGATGGCGCAGATCCGCTACATCGACTTCACGGACTTCCGGGTGCTGCTGCCGGTGTTCCTCACCGTCTCGGTCATGCCGCTGACGTACTCGATCGCGAACGGCATCGGCGCGGGCTTCGTGAGCTGGGTGCTCATCCACGCGTTCTCCGGCAAGGCCAAGACGATCAGCCCGCTGCTGTGGGTCGTCGGCGCCGGGTTCCTGATCTTCTTCGCCCGAGGGCCCATCGAGGCTCTCTTCGGCGTCGGGATCTGACACCGAGATCACACGGAAGAGGGGCGGATGCTGCGGCAACCGCCCCTCTTCCGCATATCAGGCGTAGGCGGCCGCGAACTCCGCCGACGGCTCGATCGGCTCGATCACGTCGATGAGCACACCCCCGGGCGCCTCGACGATGAAGTGGCGCTGACCGAAGTCCTCCTCCCGGAGGGACAGGCGCTCGGGCAGCCCCCGCTCCCCCACCAGGCGCGCGTGCGCGGCGGCGGCATCCGGCACCTCCAGGTTCAGTAGCAGCCCCCGCACGGGCTCGCGGAAGCCCTCGGGGATGGTCTCGTGCGTGCGGTCCAGGATCGCGAGCTCGCCACCCTCGAAGCGCAGGCTCACGTACCAGTCGGCCTCGAACGACACATCGAAGCCGAGCTCCTCGCGATAGAAGCGTGCGGTGGCAGCGACGTCGTTCACCATCAGCACCGGGTAGAAGCTCGTGATCTCCATGCCTCTCCCTTTACATACAGTGCGTTTGTATCCTGCTCGCTACAATACATACACACCGCACGTAAGGGAACCCCATGCCCCGAGCTTCCGCGGCCGACGCCGCCGAGACCGCACGCCGCATCCTCGATGTCGCCACGGCGCAGTTCGCCGCGCACGGGTACGCCACCGCATCCGTCGACGAGATCGCCCGCCTCGCCGGAGTCACACGAGGAGCGGTCTACCACCACTACACGTCGAAGCCGCTGCTGTTCCGCGACATCGCGGCTGCCCAGCAGCAGTCCGTGGCCGACGCGATCCGCGACGCCACGGAAGACAGTGCTCCGGATGCCGCTCTCCGCGACGGCAGTCATGCGTTCCTGGACGCGATCACGCGCGGAGCGGCCTCGCGCGTGCTGCTCGTCGACGGCCCGGCCGTGCTCGGCGGGGAGGAGTGGCGTCGCCTCGACGCCGAGGGCCCGGAGCAGGAGCTGCGCACGGGTCTGAGCGAAGCAGGGGTCTCCCCCGCACTCCTCGCGCCGCTCACGGCCGCGCTCTCCGGAGCCATGAACGAACTCGCCCTGTGGCTCGCCGCGCACCCGGACGACACCGAGGCGCGGATGCGGGCCCACGCCGCGCTGGACGGCGTGCTGGACGCGGTGGCGGGCCGCCGCTGAAGCGACGCGGCACCCGGGCATGAAAGAAGGCCCCGGAGTGGAGTCCGGGGCCTTCAGATCAAGCGTAGCTCAGATCAGAGCGCTTCGATGATCGCGCGCATCAGGTCAGCCGTCTCGGACGGCGTCTTGCCGACCTTGACGCCGGCGGCCTCGAGGGCCTCCTTCTTCGCCTGAGCGGTACCGGCCGAACCCGAGACGATGGCGCCGGCGTGGCCCATCGTCTTGCCCTCGGGAGCGGTGAAGCCCGCGACGTAGCCGACGACCGGCTTCGTGACGTTCGCCTTGATGTAGTCGGCCGCACGCTCCTCGGCGTCGCCGCCGATCTCGCCGATCATGACGATCGCCTTGGTCTCGGGGTCGGCCTCGAACGCGGCGAGCGCGTCGATGTGCGTGGTGCCGATGACCGGGTCGCCGCCGATGCCGATGGCGGTGGAGAAGCCCAGGTCGCGCAGCTCGAACATCATCTGGTAGGTCAGGGTGCCCGACTTCGACACGAGGCCGATCGGTCCCTTGCCCGTGATGTTCGCGGGCGTGATGCCCACGAGCGCCTCGCCCGGCGTGATGATGCCGGGGCAGTTCGGCCCGATGATGCGGGTCTTGTTGCCCTTGCTCTGCGCGTAGGCCCAGGCCTCGGCCGAGTCGCCCACGGGGACACCCTCGGTGATGACGACGAGCAGCGGGATCTCGGCGTCGATGGCCTCGATCATCGCGTCCTTCGTGAAGGCGCCGGGGACGAAGGCGATCGACACGTCGGCGCCGGTCTCCTTCATGGCCTCGGCGACCGAGGCGAAGACGGGCAGCTCGACGGCGTTGCCGTCCTTGTCCGTGTGCGAGACCGTGGTGCCGGCCTTGCGGGCGTTGACGCCACCGACGACCTGGGTGCCGGCCTTGAGCATCAGTGCGGTGTGCTTGGTGCCCTCACCGCCGGTGATGCCCTGGACGATGACCTTGGAGTCCTTGTTGAGGTAGATCGACATTCTTCTCGTCCTTCAGTCTCAGGCGTTGGCGAGCTCGGCGGCCTTGTCGGCGCCCTCGTCCATGGTGGCGGCCAGGGTCACAAGCGGGTGCGCGTACTCGGCGAGGATCGCGCGACCCTCGTCGACGCGGTTGCCGTCCAGGCGCACGACGAGCGGCTTGGAGGCCGCGGCGCCCAGCGTCTCGAGCGCGCCCTTGATGCCGTTGGCGACGGCGTCGCACGCCGTGATGCCACCGAACACGTTGACGAAGACGCTCTTCACCTGCGGGTCGCCGAGGATGACGTCGAGGCCGGCGGCCATGACCTCAGCCGAGGCTCCGCCACCGATGTCGAGGAAGTTGGCCGGCTTGACGCCGTTGTGGTTCTCGCCCGCATAGGCGACGACGTCGAGCGTCGACATGACGAGTCCTGCGCCGTTGCCGATGATGCCGACCTCGCCGTCGAGCTTCACGTAGTTGAGGCCCGACTCCTTGGCCTTGGCCTCGAGCGGGTCTGCGGCGTCCTTGTCCTCGAGCGCCTCGTGCTCGGGGTGACGGATCTCGGAGGCGTTGTCATCGAGCGTGACCTTGCCGTCGAGCGCGATGATGTCGCCCTCTTCGGTGCGGACCAGCGGGTTGACCTCGACGAGCGTCGCGTCCTCGCCCTTGTAGACGTCGAAGAGCTTCACGAACACGTCGGAGACCTTCTCGACGAGGTCTTCGGGGAAGTTCGCCGCGCGGGCGATCTCGACGGCCTTCGCCTTGTCGATGCCCGTGAGCGGGTTGACCTCGACGCGCGCGAGCGCCTCGGGACGCTCGACCGCGAGCTCCTCGATCTCCATGCCGCCCTCGACCGAGCAGAGGCTCAGGTAGGAGCGGTTGGCACGGTCGAGCAGCACGGAGAAGTAGAACTCCTCGGCGATGCGCGCACCCTGCGCGACCATGACGCGCTTGACGACGTGGCCCTTGATGTCGAGGCCGAGGATGGCCTTCGCCGCCTCGTACGCCTCGTCGGGGGTCTTGGCGACCTTGACGCCGCCCGCCTTTCCACGGCCGCCGGTCTTCACCTGAGCCTTGACGACGACCACTCCGCCGATCTTCTCGGCAGCCGCCCTCACCTCTTCAGGAGTGTCCGCGACGATGCCGGCGAGGACCGGCACTCCGTACTTCTCGAAAACGTCTCGTGCCTGGTACTCGTACAGATCCACTGTGGTTCCTTCACTGGGCTGCTGTCTGGTAATTCTCTCGATGTCGAGACATCGACCAGTCCCCCAGCCTACTACCTCGGCCTGGGCGCTCCTGCGGCCGCAGCGCCGTCCGGATCAGCGCAGCGTCGGCACGCCCCAGCGCCTCGCCGGCAGCGCGACGAGACGGAGCTGTCGAGAGATCACGAACGGGGTGAAGACGAGGGCGGCACCGGTCGCGACGATCACGGGCCGGATCACGACCACCGGCAGCGAGCCCCACAGCGCGAAGAGGATCGAGGCGACCAGGACGACGGCGAGTACGACCTCGCACACGAGGAGCTGCCGGCGCGTGGAGGCGCTGTCGTCCGCCAGCGTCGTCTCGCGACCGCGCACCGCGATGCGCTCGGTCCACCGCGCACCGTCCCACCACCGCAGGGTGCCTCGGCGGCGTGTCTCGTACCATCCGGCCGCAATCCCGCGCTCACTCACGCTCTCAGTATGACGGTCTCGCCTCGGCGTCTCCGCCTGCCGAGGTCTAGGCTTTCGCCATGCACGAATCCGCAGAACTGCGCACCGGCGTCGTGGCCGCCGCGCTCGAGCTCTTCAGCGACCAGGGGTTCGATCAGACGTCGGTGGAGCAGATCGCCAAGGCCGCCGGCGTCTCCCGATCGACCTTCTTCCGTCAGTTCGGCGGCAAGGAGGACGTCGTGTTCGCGGATCACGAGGTGCTCCTGGAGCAGCTCCGGGAGTTCCTCGACGAGGGACACGACGACCCGTGGGGCGCGGTGTGCGCGGCATCCGAGTCGGTGTTCGCCCACTTCGCGCACGACCCCGAGCTCGCCCGTCGCCGCTACCAGATCGTCCGTCAGGTGCCGGTGCTGCGCGAGCGCGAGATCATCACGGTGTTCCGCTACGAGCGGCTGTTCGACGAGTACCTGCGCGGAGCCCTCCCCGGCGTCGACCCGCTGGACGCCGTCGGATTCGCCGCACTCGTGACCGCCGTGCACAACCACGTGCTGCGCCAGCTGCTGCGCGGCCGCAAGAAGGTCCCGCTGTCGACGCTGCAGACCGCCCTCGCCGACGTCCGTCGCCGGTACGGAGTCACGGATGCGGCCGCCGAGGCCCCCGACGACATGGTCGTCGCGGTCTTCCCGCGGTCCATGCCGATCGCCGAGGTCACGCGCCGTCTGCAGTCCGAGCTCGACTAGCCGTCTCGGGGTCGTGGAACCGAGTATCGAGGAGTACGATACTCAGGTCCACGAAGGAGCCCCATGAGCACTGCAGCCACCCCGTTCCCCGGCGAGCGTGTCTCGTCGTACGACATCACCGGACGTCAGGACAGCGACTACTACGCCGTCTTCTCCGACATCCCCACGGCCGACCGCGCGGCATGGGATCGCGCGAAGTCCTACGTCGACGAGGTCGCGCCGCAGATGGCGGAGGCCTGGGACCGGGCGGAGTACCCGCTCGAGGCCGCACGCCGGATGGGCGAGATGGACCTCGTCGTCGACGGCATCCCGCATCCGTCTCTCACGAGCATGTCCCCCCTGGCCGCCGGCCTGGTCAACATGGAGATCTCGCGCGGCGACGGCTCGCTGGGCACCATCCTCGCGGTCCAGGGCGGACTCGCGCTGCGCACCCTCGCCCTGTTCGGCTCGCCCGCCCAGCAGGAGCGGTGGCTCACGGCGCTCGCCGACGCGTCCGTGCTCGGGTCGTTCGCGCTGACCGAGCCTGACCACGGCTCCGATTCGGTGTCGCTGGAGACCGTGGCCCGCCGCGACGGTGACGAGTGGGTGCTCCGTGGAGCGAAGAAGTGGATCGGCAACGGCGCGTCCGGCGGCATCACGTTCGTCTGGGCGCGCGTCGACGACGAGGGGGCGGACGAGCACGGCGCCGTGCGGTGCTTCCTCGTCGAGCAGGACACCCCCGGTTACACCGGCAGCGTGATCCGCGGCAAGGCGTCGCTGCGGGCGATCCACCAGGCGCACATCGTCCTCGACGACGTGCGCGTGCCCCTCGACGCGGTGCTTCCGGGTGCCAAGAGCTTCAAGGACGCCTCGACGGTGCTCTACGCGACCCGCTCGGGAGTCGCATGGTCGGCGCTCGGACACGCGACCGCCTGCTACGAGGCGGCGCTCGCCTACGCGAAGGAGCGCGTGCAGTTCGGCAAGCCCCTCGCGAAGTTCCAGATGGTGCAGGAGCGGCTGACCCACATGCTCGAGGACCTCACGGCGATGCAGCTGTACTGCCGCCGGATGGCAGACCTGGAGACCGCGGGCGAGCTGCGTCCGACCCAGGCGTCGCTGGCGAAGTTCCACAACACCCGTGCCGCGCGACGGATCGCCTCGACCGCCCGCGACCTGCTCGGCGGCAACGGCATCCTCCTCGAGAACGGCGTGATGCAGCACCTCGCCGACATCGAGGCCATCCATACCTACGAGGGCACGGAGAGCGTGCAGGCGCTGCTGCTCGGCCGCGACATCACCGGGATGAGCGCGTTCGCCTAGAGCCCGGGCGCGGCCGTCCGAGCAGTCGGTCGCACCATGCACACCAGGCGCTCACGGTGGTCCCAGGACGGCACCGGCTCGAAGTCGCGCGAGGCGTACAGGCGCACGGCGCCCACCCGCCAGTCCCACACCGACAGGCGCACCTCGGCGGCGCCGGCATCGATCGCGGCAGCCACCGCCGCGTCCAGCAGAGCCGAGCCGACGCCACGGCCGCGCACGTCGGGAACGGCCCACAGCCGCTTGATCTCCGCGACGCGGTCCGGCACGGACAGCACGACCACGCCGACCACACGCCCGTCGATCTCGGCGACCAGCACCCGGCATCCGGCGTAGGCGGCGGAGGGGTCGTCGACCTCGCGGCGGTAGCGGTCCGGCAACGGCGCGGCGGGGTCCGGGTCGGAGCCCTCCTGCTGCGCCTTCTCGGACTCGGTCTGGCGGAGGTAGGCTTCGACGGCCGCGGAGACCGCGAGCGCATCGACGCCGGCGAGGTCGGCGGCTCGGACGAGCGGGCGGCCGATCGTCGCCTCCGCGCGGGCGGTCACGTTCAGTCGCAGCCGCAGCCGCCGGACGGCGTCTTCACCATGAAGCAGACGTCGCACACGCCGTAGTCACGCTCCTCCACCGGCTTCGGCTTCTCGACCCGGGGCGTGGAGACCCGCGGCGTCGTCGTGCGCTTCGCGGCGCGCGGCGGCGTGATCGGGAGGAACTCGCTCGGGTGGCTCACGTAGAAGTAGGGCGCACGGCCCTCGCTCGGCTGCAGACGCAGCGGCGCGGATCCGACGACGAGGCGCTCGTCCTCGGTGAAGCCGTTGGTGTAAGTGCGGCCGATGTGCAGCGACGCGCCCTCACCCCGACGGATCGCTTCGATGTATCGACCGCGGTCGATGAACGAGCTGATTCCGATGGCTTCGACGATGGCCGTGATGAACGCGTGGTTCGACGGATCGATCCGGTGCGCGCGCAGCGCCTCGGGAAGCGAGCGGTATGGACGGGAGGTGCCTGCGGGGGTCGGCCCCTGAACTTCTTTCATCTGTTCCAGGATCGCACGCCCGGAGCCCCTCTCTCGACCGCTTCTGCCGCGCGGGCGTGGGAGACTGGCGTCATGGCGCGGGCGACGATCATCGGCTCCGGCCCCAACGGCCTCGCCGCCGGGGTGTCGCTCGCACGCGCCGGTTACGAGGTGCGGGTGCTGGAGGCGTCCGCGACACTCGGCGGCGGCGTCCGCACCCTCGATTCCACGCTCCCCGGATTCCGTCACGACGTGTGCTCCGCGGTGCATCCGGCGGCCTTCGCCTCGCCGTTCTTCCGGGCGTTCGGGCTCGACCGGCGCGTGGAGTGGATCCACCCCGAAGCCTCCTACGCGCACCCGCTCGACCGCGGGCGGGCGGCGATCGCCTGGCGCGACATCGACCGCGCCGCCGCCGGCCTCGGAGCCGACGGTCCGGCCTGGCTCTCGCGGCTGCGCCCTCTGAGCCGGCACATCGACGGCGTCGCCGACTTCACCGGCAACCAGCTGCTGCGCATTCCGCGCGACCCCGTGACCGCGGTCCGCTACGCGATCAGGGTCCTCGATCAGGGCACCCCCCTCGCCGCGCACGCGTTCCGGACCGAGGAGGCGGCCGCCCTGATGTCGGGCGTCGTCGCGCATGCCAACGCTCCCCTGCCCTCGTTGGCCGGAGCCGCCGCCGGCATGCTGCTGGCCGCTCTCGCGCACGCCCGGGGCTGGCCGTATCCTCGCGGCGGCTCGCAGCGCATCGCGGACGCCATGATCGACGACATCCGCGCGCACGGCGGCGTCTTCGAGACGGGAACACCCGTCACCGACCTGCGACGGCTCGACTGGGGAGACCCGCGCCGAGGCGACCTGCTGATGCTGAACACCTCGCCGCGACTCGTGCTGACGCACCCCGACGTCCCCGCGGGCTATGCACGGGCCGTCTCCTCCTACCGCTACGGCCCGGGGGCCGCGAAGGTCGACTTCGCGCTGGACGGTCCGGTCCCGTGGACGAACCCCGACATCGCGAGCTCGCCGACCGTGCACCTCGGCGGGACCAGGGCCGAGGTGTGGGCGAGCGAGAACGCCGTCGCGGCCGGGCGGGTCAGCGAGCGTCCCTACGTGCTGGTCGTGCAGCCCTCGGTCCGCGACGACACCCGCGCCCCGGAGGGCAAGGCCGTGCTCTGGGCGTACATCCACGTGCCGCCGGGGTCTGACCTCGATCCGACGGAGCTCATCACGGCCCAGGTGGAGCGCTTCGCCCCGGGCTTCCGCGACCTGATCCTGGCCCATCACGCGGTGCCCGCCTCGTCACGCGAGGCCATCAATCCGGCGGAGATCGGCGGGGACATCTCCGGGGGCGTGTTCGACATCCGCCAGGCGCTGAGGCGTCCGACCCTCTCCCCCGTCCCGTGGCGCACGCCGATGCCCGGGGTGTACCTGGCCTCCTCCTCGACGCCCCCGGGACCCGGCGTGAACGGCATGGCCGGCTGGCACGCCGCGCACACCGCGCTGCGGGACGCCGGTGCGCCCGCGACGCTCGACGACCTCTTCGGCTGAGCCGCCCTTCCGCCGCGGGTGCCCTGCCGTCAGGATGGGAGCATGCGCTACGACATCCCCGCGCCGATGCTCGCCAAGGCCGTCCCCGCCGTGCCGGACCCGGCCAAGAGCCCGGGCGGTCTTCTGTACGAGCCGAAGTGGGACGGTTTCCGCGGGCTCATCGCCTGGGACGGCGACACGGTCGAGATCGGATCGCGCGGCGCGAAGCCGCTCACCCGATACTTCCCGGAGCTCGTCGAGGCGATCCCGGAGCTGCTTCCCGGCCCGTGTCTGCTCGACGGCGAGATCGTCGTCGCGACCGGCCCGGCGGGCGCTCAGCGGCTCGACTGGGAGGCTCTGAGCCAGCGCATCCACCCGGCGGCCTCCCGCGTCGCGAAGCTGGCCACGGAGACGCCGGCCATGTTCATCGCCTTCGACCTGCTCGCCGAGGGAGAGGATGACCTTCTCACGGAGCCGTTCGAGATCCGGCGGACGCGCCTGGAGACGCTCATGGCGGCGGTGGAGCACCCTCTGCACATCACCCGCACGACCCGTGACCGCGAGGCGGCGGTGCGGTGGCTCGCCGAGTTCGAGGGCGCGGGCCTCGACGGAGTCGTCGCGAAGCCCCTCGATCAGCCGTATGCGCCCGGCAAGCGCACCCTGTTCAAGATCAAGCACGCGCGCACGGCCGACGTGGTCGCGCTCGGCTATCGCATCCACAAGTCGGGCTCCGGGGTCGGCTCGCTCCTGGTCGGGCTGTACGGCGACGACGGAGTGCTCCGCCAGGTGGGCGGGGTGGCCGCGTGGAGCGACGTGCGTCGACAGGAGCTGGTCGAGGAGCTCGCACCCCTGGTCGAGCGCGACGACAGCGGCGAGGCGGTGACCGGCGAAGGCGAGCGGTCGCGGTTCAGCGGTTTGAAGGACGTGTCGTTCGTCCGCCTGCGCCCGGAACGGGTCCTCGAGGTGCGCTACGACCAGCTCGAAGGCGCCCGCTTCCGGCACACCGTGCAGTTCGAGCGCTGGCGGCCGGACCGCGAGGCGCGATCGTGCACCTACGACCAGCTGGACACCGTCGCAGGCTACGACCTCGCCGACGTGCTCGCCTGAGCGGGCTCAGTCCTTGTCGGCGGGAGCGCCGTCCTCGTCCCAGTTCGCGGCGACCTTCTTGCTGGGCTGCACCCGCGGCGGCTCCCCCGGCATCTTCGGGAACTCCGGCGGGAAGGGCAGCTCCCCCAGCCCGTTCTCCCGGTCGCGCTCCCACCACTCCAGCAGGGTGTCGATGCGGCCGGGCGACGAGGGCATGTCCGCCCAGGGGTCCCCGATCTCGGCCAGGCGCTCCGGGATGCTGCGCACCGTGAACCGCCGCGGGTCCAGACCGTCGAGCTCGTCCCACGCGACCGGTGTCGACACGGTGGCGCCGGGCAGAGCCCGCGGGCTGTAGGCGCCGGCCATCGTGCGGTCGCGGTTCGCCTGGTTGAAGTCGACGAAGATCCGCTCCCCGCGCTCCTCCTTCCACCAGTTCGTGGTGACCTGCTCCGGCATCCGGCGCTCGAGCTCCCGCCCGGCGGCGATCACCGCATGACGCACGTCGAGGAACTCGTGGGTCGGCTCGATCGGCGCGAACACGTGCAGGCCGCGATTGCCGCTGGTCTTGGCGAACGCCTCGAGTCCGGCTTCGCGCAGCACCTCGCGCAGCGTGTGCGCGGCCGTCACCGCATCCGCGAAGTCCGTGCCCGGCTGTGGGTCGAGGTCGATGCGCAGCTCGACGGGATCGTCGGCGTCGGCCGCGAGCGAGGCCCAGGGGTGGAACACGATCGTGTTCATCTGCACCGCCCAGACGATGGCGCTCGTGCGGGTGAGCACGATCTGCGGATGCTGGCGCCCGCTGTTGTACGTCACCGTCACGGCGTCGACGAACTCCGGGGTCCCCTTGGGCGGGTTCTTCGAGAAGAAGCCCTCGGCCCGCGGGCCGTCGGCGGGACCGATGCCGTCGCGGAACCGCTCGAGCGACACCGGACGATGGCCGTTGGCCGCGAGGAACGGCACGGAGACGAGCTGGACGTACTCGGCCAGCTCCGCCTTCGTGATGCCGAGATCCGGCCACACCACGCGGTTCGGGCTGGACAGCGCGATCTCGCGCTCTCCGTCGGAGTCGGCGACGGTCAGGGTCACGCGTTCGGAGGCCATGCTCCGACCCTAGAGCGCCGCCTCGACCGAGGGAACCCCGCGCGGGTCACGCGGCGGAGCGCTCCCCTACTCGTCCTCGAGGTCGACCGCGAGCACCAGGACCGGCGCGAGCGCGTCGCGCTCGACGACGAGCGTCGGACCGGCCGAGTCGACGATCACACCGGCCATCTCGGAGTGGCTCGTGAGCACCTTGGCCAGCTGCGCCGGCTCGAAGGGCAGCGGCCGGTCGCCCCGTCCGAGCGCGATGACCTCGAGCGGGTGCGAGAACAGCTGCAGGAAACGACGGCCGTCGGTCGTCTGCGCCTCGGCGATGCCGACCTGCCCGCTGTCGGAGCCGTCGTTCACCGCGACCCACATCCGCTTCGTCGCGAGCGCCTCGCCGACCTTGACCGCCGAATCCTGCTCGCGGGGCGCGGCGAGGAGGCTCTTGACCGTCATCTCGGCATCGGCCTGATCGAGCGTCTTCTGCAGCAGCTCGGTCGGGAAGACGACGCGGTGGGGGGCCGAGGCGTTGTCGACGATGAGGCCCGCGAAGTCACCGGACACGACCTGCTGCAGCACCGAGGTGACGGGCTGCGCCACCGCCGACGTCGCGGAGGGGTCGGCTTCGAGCTGCACGGAGTCGCGCACCGCGCGCGCCGAGCTGAACGCGAGCATGAACTGGCGGTCCTCCGCATCGCGGACCACCGCGACGGAGAGCGGCCGCCCCTCGCTGATCTGCGCGCGGGCATCGCCGTTCACACGGATGTACAGGTGACCCTGCAGCGCCTGGCGCATCACGCCGAGCAGCTGGTCGTTGGTCGCGCCCGCCTCGATCTCGGTGAGCGCCTCGCGGAGCAGGACGTTGTCCTTCATGCCCGCGACGGTCTCGGTCTGCTCGGGCGGCAGCGGAGAAGCGAGCGGCAGACGCCGAACGGGAGGAACCTCGGGCTGCACGGCCGGGCTCGGCTGCGCAGGACGAGGAGCAGCGACCGGCGCCTCGGGCGTCGGGTCGGAGGAGGGCAGCGCGACCTCGGGACCGGCTTCGGCTCCGACACCGCGGAACGCCTGCACCGAGATGCCGATGGCGGGCGCGGCGGCCTGATCCTCGACGGGCGCGCTCTGATCGGAGGCGACAGCGTCGTTCTCGACGGCGTCGTTCTCGACGGCGTCGGTTTCGACGGTGACGGCGGTGGGGGCGACGGCATCGTCACCGGACTTCTTGCGGCGGGAGAAGAGGGCCATGTCAGTCAGCCTAACCGGCAATCCGGCCTGCGTTCCGCCGCGGAGAGGACTCCGCGGCGGTGCTAGATCTTCTCGATCGGCGCGACCTTGATGAGCAGCTTCTTCTGCCCCGCCGAGTCGAACCGCACATGGGCGATGCGCTTCGCACCCTCGCCGGTCACGGCATCCACGCGCCCCTCGCCGAAGTCGACGTGGCGGATGCGGTCGCCCGCCGCGAGCTCGAGATCGCCGTTGTCGCGCATCTTGGCCGTGACGCGGTTCGGGAACTTGTCCATCGCGGTCGACAGCGGCTTCAGGGAGTCGCGGCCGGGCAGCGCCTTGACCGCGAAACGATCGCCGGAGCCGGAACCACCGGAACCGCCGAAGCCACCCTGGCGACGCGCGTTCAGGGCTCGCGACTGCATCCCGCCGCGCGAGTTCACATCTCCCGGCGACTGCCGCCAGTCGATCAGACCCGACGGGATCTCCTGCAGGAACCGGCTGGGCATCGCGACCGTGACCTCGCCGAACTGCGCCCTCGTCATCGCGAGGGACAGGTGCAGCCGCTTGCGCGCACGCGTGATGCCGACGTAGAAGAGGCGACGCTCCTCCTGAGGACCACCCGGCTCCCCCGCCGAGATGCGGTGCGGGATGAGGTCTTCCTCGACACCGGTGACGAACACGGCGTCGTACTCGAGGCCCTTCGCGGTGTGCATGGTCATCAGCGAGACCGAGCCCGACTCGTCGTCGAGGTCATCGGCGTCGGACACCAGGGCGACCTCGGTGAGGAAGTCGACGATCGTGCCCTCGGGGTTGTTGCGGGCGAAGTCGCGGGCGACGGCCACGAACTCGTCGAGGTTCTCGACACGCGCCTCGTCCTGCGGATCGCGACTCGCGCGCAGGGCGTCGAGGTAGCCGCTCTTGCCCAGCAGCAGGCTCAGTCCATCGGCGACCGCCGTGGGCGGAGGAAGCTCCCCGGTGGCGGGGATCAGGATCGCGGTGGCCTCGGCCAGCACGGCGTCGAGCTGTCCGATCGCCGCCTGCAGCTTCGGCCCGACGCCGAGCTGCCCCGGCAGCGACAGCGCGTCGCGGAAGCTGATGCCGTGCTCCTCGGCGAACCGGGCGATGGCCGTCTCGGTCACGTCGCCGATGCCGCGGCGCGGCTTGTTCAGGATGCGCCGCACGGACATCTCGTCGGCGGGGTTCGCGACGGCGACGAGGTAGGCGAGCGCGTCCTTGATCTCGGCGCGGTCGTAGAACTTGGTGCCGCCCATGATCTTGTAGGGCACCGCCGAGCGGATGAAGATCTCCTCGAGCGCACGGGACTGCGAGTTCGTGCGGTAGAAGACCGCCATCTCGGAGTAGGGCATGCCTGCGCGGTGCAGTGCCTCCACCTCGTCGGCCACGAACTGCGCCTCGTCGTGCTGCGAGTAGCCGGTGAAGCCGATGATCGGGTCGCCGTCGCCCTTGTCGCTCCAGAGCTTCTTGTCCTTGCGGTCGAAGTTGTTGCCGATGACCGCGTTCGCTGCGGACAGGATGTTCTGCGTCGAGCGGTAGTTCTGCTCGAGCAGCACCACGCGGGCGCCGGGGAAGTCGCGTTCGAACTCGCTGATGTTGCGGATGTCGGCGCCGCGGAAGGCGTAGATCGACTGGTCGGAGTCGCCGACGACGGTGAGCGAGGCACCGGGCTCACCGGCATCCGCGGTGGGCGCGGGGTCGGGCTCGAAGATCATCATGCCGTTCGAGGCATACGGGTCGGGAGCGGAGCCCGCGGCACCCGACACGGGGCGCGTCAGCTCGTGGATCAGCGAGTACTGCGCGTGGTTCGTGTCCTGGTACTCGTCGACCAGGATGTGCCGGAACCGGCGGCGGTAGGTGTCGGCGACCTGCGGGAACGCCCGGAACAGGTACACGGTCTGGCCGATGAGGTCGTCGAAGTCGAAGGCGTTGGCCTTCTGCAGCTGCCGCTGGTAATCGGCGAAGACCTCGACGAAGACGCGCTCCGCCGGGTCGGTCATGTTGGCCTGACGCGCGTAGGACTCGGCGTCGGACAGCTCGTTCTTGAGCTTCGAGATGCGCGACTGCACGGAGGCCGGAGTGAGGCCGTAGGCGTCGGCCTCATGCTCCTTGACCAGGCGCTTGAGGAGGGCGCGCGAGTCGCCGGAATCGTAGATCGTGAACGACTTCGTGTAGCCGAACTGCTCGGCCTCGCGACGCAGGATGCGCACGCAGGCGGAGTGGAACGTGGAGATCCACATTCCGCGCGCGGCGTCGCCGATCAGGCCCTCGACGCGCTCGCGCATCTCGCCCGCGGCCTTGTTCGTGAAGGTGATCGCGAGGATCTGGCTCGGCCATGCCTCACGTCCGCGCAGCAGCGACGCGATGCGGCGGGTGAGCACGCTGGTCTTGCCCGATCCCGCTCCCGCGACGATGAGCAGCGCGGGGCCGCGATAGGTGACGGCCTCGAGCTGCTGCGGGTTCAGGCCGGCGAGGAGATCGTCCTGCCCCTCCGCCCCGGTGGAGCGGGGGCCGACGGATCCGGGGACGATGAGAGGAGCTTCGGTCATGGCCTTATGAGTCTAGGCGTCGGCACCGACACCGCGGCACGGGAAGCCCCGGCGCGGAGCGCGTGAGAAGGGGGTGCACGGGAGAGACCCGTGCACCCCCTTCCGCATCAGGCCGCGCGGCGGCGGCGTCCGACGGCCAGGGCTCCCCCGGCCAGCAGCATCAGCGCCACGGCGATGGCGGCCGCCGGGAGCTCGGAGCCGGTGGCCGCGAGACCGCCTGCCCCGGTCCCTGCAGCGATGCGGATGTCCGCCCAGCCGAGGAGTGCGCCGTCGCCGTCGTACACCGCGATGCGGTGCGCGCCGAGCGGGGCGTCGGTCGGGATCGTCACGGTGATCGCTCCGGCCGCGGAGAGCGCGCCGGTCGCGATCCGCGTCGGGTCGGAGTACATCCATACCGCCACGTCCTCCCCCGCGCCGTCCGCACCGACCGTGACCGTGACCTTCTGCCCCCGGGCCGCGACCGACGGGTCGACCGTCAGGCCGTTGCGGTTGCCGTCGACGAGGTCGGTGCCGGGAAGTGGCGGGTTCTCCCCACCGGGGTTCTCCCCACCGGGGTTCTCGCCGCCGGGGTTCTCGCCCTCGGCGCCCGGCAGCGTCCCCGTGCGCAGCGCCTCGGAGGCGAACCCGTCGGCGAACCACCACACCGGACGCTGACCGTCGACCGACAGCGAGGCCGGCGAGGTCGCGAAGCCCTCGTTGTTGATGTCCGGCATGCCGGCCGGACGGGCGTAGTGGGCGATGCCGGGCTGGGCCGTGCCGTTGAGCGTGATCTCGGCGGAGCGCCCCTGGCACCCGTCGTCGCACACCGCCCACAGGGTGTTGCGGACCGTGTCCCAGTCGAGGGCCATGACGCCGGCGAGACCGGGAGCGATCTCCGACACGAGGCGCGACGAGCCGTCGGCGCCGAGGGCGAAGGCGTACACGTGGCCGTTGTCCTCGACCGCGACCAGGAACAGCCCGCCACCGTGACCGGCGTAGCCCTTCGGGTCGTACGCGGCACCGGTGTTGTCATCGAAGAGTTTGCCGGCGAGGGCGGAGTCCGGCACCCACTGCACGGCCTCCATCCCGAGGTTCGCGCCCACGGCGGGAAGCAGCGCGGTCAGGTCCCACTCCTGCTGGGCGACCAGGTCGCCCTTCGAGGCGTCGGGGTCGACCTTCAGCACCACGTTCTGGTTCACGCCCTTGGCACTGTTGTCGCGCTCGGAGGCGACGTAGACGAACCCGTCGCCGTCGACCGTGATGCCCTCGGTGTCGGGGCCTGCGGCGCCCGGATTCGCGGCATCCTTCTGGAAGCGCACGCGCTTGCCCGCCTTCCAGCCGTCCACCTTCTCGACCGAACCGTCGGCGTGCGCCGCGAGCTTCCAGATGCGGCCCTCGCCGTTGTCGACGGCCCAGAGGAACGCCCCATCGGCGGTCTCCTGCACGTCGAGTCCCGAGCTGTCCTCGAGGAACGTCGGGATGCTGTCGACGACGCGCACGTCGGCGGACCCGGGCCACGGGGAGACCGCGACCTCTCCGGCGCACACGTTCGCCGCGCCCTTCGTGGACTCGGCCGTGGCCGCGAAGGCACCGGTCGTGTCGGGGCAGCGGCCCCAGGTCGTGGCCGCGTGGCCCTCGCCCCAGCTGGTCTCGTCGACGAGCAGGTCGCCGTCGAACACCCGCACCGCGTCGCCGCCGCCGAACCCGAAGCCGAGCTGGTCACGCTCGATCACGAGGTACTCCCCCGCGGCGATGGTGGTGCCGGCCGGGATCGCATACGCGTGGCTGTCGTCGTCGTCCTTCACCACGATGCCCGACACGTCCAGGGAGGCGTCCGTGGGGTTCACGAGCTCCACCCAGTCGTCGGGCGAGCCGCCGTCCGACTCGACCTCGTTGATGCGCACCGGGTTGCCGCACGCGTTGCGGAGGCCCTTGGTCGAGACGGCGATGTCGACGAAGTCGCCGGTACCGTCCGCGCAGCGCGCCAGGACGCCGGCGGCATGCGCGGCGTAGACGTGCTCGTCGACCGTGTTCCCGTTCGCGTCGCGGATCGTGACAGTGTCGCCGTTGCCGAGGCCGAAGATGAAGTCGGCGGGCTGGTCGAAGACGAAGTAGCCGCCCGGCTGCAGGATCGTTCCCGCCGGGAGGGGCGTGTTCTCCGCGGCGTGGCCGGTCGGGTCGTTGTCCATGACGGTCCAGCCGGAGAGGTCGACGGCGCTGCTGCCGGTGTTCACGACCTCGACCCAGTCGGTGGTGTCGCCGTTCGACTCGATCTCGTTGATCACCACGGCCGGCATGACGCAGGAGTTCGCGGCGCGCGGAGTCGGATGAGCGAGCACGAAGGCGCCGACGCCGTCGGGGCAGCGCGCCAGAGTGGCCGCGGCGAAGTCGCCGTCGATCGCGGCGTGCCCCTGCCACGGGAGCGTGTCGTCGAGCTGGGTGCCCTGCGCGTCGTAGAGGCGGATGCGGTCGACGCTGCCGATGCCGATCGGCTCGCGGAACGCCGCCTCGACGCCACCGGAGATCCCGATCGTGCCTTCTTCGACCACGAGGAAGGCACCTGCGGCGATCGTCGTGCCCGTCGGGAACTGCCAGCGGTGGTCGTCGGAGTTGTCGCGGATCTCATAGCCCGAGATGTCGAGCGCCTCGGTGCCGGGGTTGTAGAACTCCACCCAGTCGGCCGGCTGCGAGTCGACCTCGTTGATCACGATGGAGCCGGCGACCGGAGCGACCGCGCAGTCGTTCGGGGCACCGGGAGTCGCCGCCGTCGCGGGCGCCCACTCGCCGGTGCCGTCGGGGCAGCGCGCCCACACCGACAGCGGTGCGGTGTTCGCATAGGCGTAGGAATCGACCTCGGCGCCGCTCGGGTCGAACAGCACCACCTCGTCGCCCTTGCCGAGCCCGAAGTCGAAGTCGACGTCCTTCACCAGCACCAGGAACTCGCCCGGGGCCAGCGAGGTCCCCTCCGGCGCCGTGCCGAAGGTGTCGCGCTTCTCGTCGGCGATCTTCCAGCCCGCGAGATCCACGGTCTCGGTGCCGGCGTTGTAGATCTCGACCTGGTCGGCGAGGCCGGTCGCCGCGTCGTCGTAGACGATCTCGTTGAGCACGAGGCTCGTGGCGACCGGCGTCTCCGCCGCGGGACGGATGCCGGGATCGGCACCGATCGCGGCGGCGGGCGTGGCGAGCAGGGCGGCGGCGCTCAACGCGCACACCGCCGCGACCGCCGCTGCAGAGTGCAGGCGGGGCATGGGGGCTCCTGGGGGCTTCTGCCGGACGGCCCCGCGCACGGGGCCCGCCGGACTCAGACGGGTACCCGCCCAGACCACCGATCCCGCGTGGCCGCAGGGAAGCCCCCGGGTGCACGGCAGGTGAACGCGAGGTGGCGATCAGGCGATGCGGGTCCCCGGGGGAAGGCGTCGAGCGGGCGTCCGCGTGCGCGCCCAGGCGCCGGCGAACAGCGAGCCCGCGATGACGACCTGCACGCCGAGCCCCACGAACCAGCTCGGAACGGACGCGTCGATCACCTCTTCGGGGGTCCGGTATCCGCCGTCGGGGGCGCACTCGTCCCAGCGCTGGTCGAGCGGCGACTGCTGTGCGCTGCGCAGCCCGTACTTGATCTGGCCGAACAGGTCGACCGGATACCCGTCCGGCGAGAACTCGGTCGGGGTCGCATCCGCGAGCACGACGAAGGGATTCGCGGCGAGCGTCCACCAGACGAGGTCGAACCGGGGCACCTCGTAGGACGTGCTCTCCTCCCAGCGCTCGCAGTCGACGTTCCCGTTCGCATCGTACGGACGCGAGGAGACCGTCGCCTCGCTGCGGACGGCCATGCCCCCGAGGCCGAAGGCGATGAGCGTGCCGAAGACGAGGGCGGCGACCACGAGATAGGTCGTCGCCACCGAGAACAGCGGGCGTGCGATGAGCCCGCTCAGGCCGACGCCGATCGCGGCCACGACGATGATCTCGGCCGCGAGGACGAGCAGCGAGACGAGCAGCACCAGGGCATCCGCCCCGCCGCCCAGCAGGGAGAGCGCGAGGAACGGCAGAGCGACCACCAGGAAGGCACCACCGGTCGCGATGGCCGCGACGAGCTTGCCGAGCATGATGTCGCCGGTGGATACGGCGGTCACCTGGACCGCGGCGAGGGTCGCGGCGTCCCGGTCGCCGTTGATCGCGTTGCCGCTGAGCGTGGGCGAGACCAGCACGACCAGCAGGAGCACGATGTTGACCACGATCGAGTAGACGCCGGCGCCGACGGCATCGCCCCAGGAGTACACGGCGAATGCGAGGCCGGTGACGCCGAGCAGCACCAGGGCGAAGACGCCGAGCATGACGTACCAGCCGACGCTGCGCAGCCGCTGGGTCAGTTCGAGTCGGGCGATGATCCCGATGTTCGCGAGGCTCATGCTCCCGCCTCCGTTCCGGTCGGTGCCGCGGGCGGTGCAGGGGGCGCAGCAGGCGGCGGCGCGGGCGTCGAGGTCTGCGGCGGCTGGGGTGCGGGCGGCTGGGGTGCGGGCGGCTGGGCCTGCTGCTGAGGTGCGTGCGACAGATTCAGGAAGGTGTGCTCGAGGTCGCTCTGCGCCGGCGCGAACTCCGCGACGGGGAGTCCCGCCTCCACGAGCCGACGCAGCGACTGCGCGGCGGCACCCTCACCGTCGAACCCGACGAGCACCGCGCCCCGGTCGACGGCCAGCGCTTCGGGAGCGAGACCCAGGCTCGAGGCCACCTGCCAGGTGTCGGCGTTCATGCGCTCGGGCGTCGCGTCGGCCAACCGGACGCGCCAGGCGCGCGCGGACGACTGTGTGGGGGCGGCGTCGACGACGGTGCCCGCGACGAGGAACACCGCGTCGTCGACGACCTCCTCCAGCTCGGAGAGGATGTGGCTCGAGATCAGCACCGTGCGGCCTTCGGCGGCGAAGCGGCGCAGCAGCACCCGCAGCTGTACCCGCGCCTCCGGGTCGAGCCCCGATGCGGGCTCGTCGAGGAGCAGGATCCGCGGGTCGTGGACGAGAGCGCGGGCGAGGCCCAGCTTCTGCTTCTGCCCGCGCGAGAGCACCTTGGCGGGTGCGTCGGCGAGGTCGGCGAGCCCGACCATCGTGAGCAGCTGCTGGGCGCGGGCCTCCGCATCCGGCTTCTCGATGCCGTACAGCCGCGCGGTCGTGACGACGGTCTCGCGCGCGGTGAGCGAGGGCCAGGCTCCGAGCGCATCGGGCATCCATCCCAGCAGCCGTCGCGCCGCGAGCGGGTCGACCGCGGGGTCGACCCCGCCGATGCTGATGGTTCCCGTGTCGGGGGCCAGGAGCGAGGCGAGCATCAGGAGCAGGGTCGTCTTGCCCGCCCCGTTCGGTCCCACCAGGCCGGTCACCCGGCCCGGCTCCGCGCGAAGGGTGGCGGCGCGCACGGCCTGCACGGCCCCGAACGCTCGGCTGACGTCTTGCACCACGATTCCGGTCATGCGGTCAGTCTGGCATCGCGGACCCGCCGCACCCGGGACCTCGGGGCGGATGCTCAGACATCGTGCCGCGCGGGTGACACAATCACCTCATGCGCACGATCCTCAACATCATCTGGGTCATCCTGGCCGGCTGGGCCCTGTTCCTCGGATACATCCTGGCCGGGGTGCTGCTGTGCATCCCGATCGTGACCATCCCCTGGGCGATCGCCTCGTTCCGCATCGCGCGCTACGCCATCTGGCCGTTCGGACGCGAGGTCGTCAGCAAGCCGACGGCCGGCGTCGGCTCGTTCCTCGGCAACGTGCTCTGGGTGATCCTCGCCGGCTGGTGGCTCGCGATCGGCCACATCGTCTCCGGGTTCCTGCTGTGCGTGACGATCATCGGCATCCCGATGGGCATCGCCGACTTCAAGATGGTGCCGGTCTCGCTGATGCCGCTCGGCAAGGAGATCGTCTCCACCCGACGGGGTGCGTTCGACCGCACGCTCTGAACGGCCCGCCGCCTACACTGGGGCGATGGACGCCGCCCGCCTGATCGCCTGGGATCAGGAGCTCCGTTCGGCCCATTCCCGTCTGCGCGCCGCCCTCGCCGCGACCCGCGACGCCCTCGCCGAGGGGGAGAGCGCACCGGATGCGACCTCCGAGCTCGTGCTGTACTGCATCGGCTTCTGCGCTGCGCTGGACGGACATCACGGGGCCGAGGACCGCGCCCTGTTCCCGGCGCTGCGCGCGGAGCATCCCGAGCTCGGCGGCATCATCGACAAGCTGATGCAGGACCACTCGATGCTCGCCCACCTGCTCGCCTCGCTGCGCACCGCGGCCGAGCGCGGGGACGATGCCGCGTCCATCGGCGGGCACCTCGACGGGATCGCCGCGATCATGGAGTCGCACTTCCGCTTCGAGGAGCGCGAGATCCTGGAGCCCCTGCGCGCGATCGTGCTCGACCGCGACGTGCAGACGGTCCTCGGACCGCTCTGAACCCGCGCCGCGATCCCTCGGCCAGCCGCCACCTTCGGTCAGCCGCGGCAGAATCCGTCAGCCGCGACCCCTCGGTCAGCCGCGGAAGAAGGCGACGCCCAGGTCGGGGTGGTCCACGAACACGCCGTCGATGCCCTGGCTCGCGATGATGCCCCACTCCCCCTCGTAGTCTCCGTAGGCGCCGCGGCCGCCCGCACCGCGGAACTCCGCGGACAGGAACGCGTTCTCCGGACGGCACGTCCACGTGAACACCTGGAGCCCCCGCGCATGGGCGTCGGCGACGATCGTGTTGCCGCGGTCGAGCAGCATCTTCTTGCTCACGCTGATGCCTTCGACACGGCCGACGAGCCCGTCGAGGCCCTCCGGGGTCACGGTCGCCTTGTAGGTGCGCGCCTGCTTGCCCTCGGCCACGAGTCGGTCGTACGGCCGCCCGGTCGCCTCGATCAGGTAGACGTACGACGCCGCGATCCCCCGCTCGCGCAGCTGACCGAGCACGGTCGACTCGAAACTCTCGATCACGAGCGGCAGCTCGCCATTCGCCCAGCCGGCATCCCGCAGCTCCCGCTCGATGAGCGGCGCGAGCTCGAGACCGATGCCGGCGAAGTAGGTGGCGTGCTTGACCTCGAGGACCACACCGATCTCGTGTCCGTGCTCGACCGAGCCGTCGCGCACGATGTCCAGCACGTCGCGCAGACGGAGGATGGCCTGCGAGTCGTCGAAGCTCGCGCTCGACACCCGCACCTCCGGCAGCCGCTCTCGTCCGCGCAGGGTCGACAGCTCCGCCCAGGTGAAGTCCTCCGTGAACCAGCCGGTCAGCGCCTGGCCGTCGACGCGCTTGGTCGTCTTGCGGTCGGCGAACTCCGGATGCGCGGCGACGTCGGTCGTGCCGGAGATCTCGTTCTCGTGCCGCACGACGAGGACGCCGTCCTTCGTGGCGACGACATCCGGTTCCACGGCATCCACCCCCATCGCGAGGGCGAGCTCGTACGAGGAGCGGCTGTGCTCCGGACGGTAGCCGGGCGCACCGCGATGCCCGATGACGAGGGGGATTTTCCTGGGCACGCTCTCAGCGTAGAACACCCCGGGAGCGTGTCCGCCCGAGTATCGTGGAGGAAAGAGACCTACTACCCCCCTTTGGAGTGAGGCCCACCAATGAGCAACTTCGCTTTCAACAATCCTGCTTTCCAGCAGCAGGACCCGCGGAACGTCGCGACGTACCCGGGCGGACCTCAGGCTGCCCAGGGCGCCCAGAGCGCCTCGCTCCAGCACGGGGCGATGGATGCCGCGGCCAACGCACAGCTCGAGGGCATGTACGCCGCTCCGCCCGCCGGCGCCATCGAGACCGACCGCATGTCCATCGAGGACACCGTCTGGAAGACCGCCGGCCTGTTCGGCATCCTTCTCGTCACCGCGGCCATCGGCTGGGTGTGGACCCTCGGTGGCGTCGCCGCCCCGGCCTACAACCCGGACAACCCCGCTGCCGTCAACATGCTGCCGTGGATCGTCGGCGCCCTCGCCGGCTTCGTGCTCGCGATGGTCATCACCTTCACGTCGCGCAAGAAGGTCCGCCCCGCGCTGATCTTCGCCTACGCGGCATTCGAGGGCCTCTTCATCGGTGGCATCTCGGCGTTCTTCGAGGTCATCTACCCCGGCATCGTCGTCCAGGCGACGCTCGCGACCGTCTCGGTCGTCGGTGTGACCCTGGCCCTCTTCGCGAGCGGCAAGATCCGCGCGTCGAAGAAGGCGACCAAGATCTTCATGATCGCCATGATGGGCTACCTCGTCTTCTCGCTGCTGAACCTCGTCCTCATGTGGACCGGCATCAACGACAACGCCTTCGGACTGCTGAGCGCGAAGCCGTTCCTCGGCATCCCGCTCGGCCTCATCATCGGCGTCCTCGTCGTGATCATGGCCGCGTACTCGCTGGTGCTCGACTTCGACCAGATCCAGCAGGGCGTCCGCAACGGCGCTCCCCGCAAGTACGGCTGGCTCGGTGCCTTCGGCATCATGGTCACGGTCGTCTGGCTCTACGTCGAGATCCTGCGCATCATCGCGATCGCCCGCGGCAACAACTGACCTCGGTTCGCGAAGAGGCCCGTCTCCCCTGGGAGGCGGGCCTCTTGGCATATCCGAGGAGCTGCGCGCAAGGGGGTGGAACGCGGCCGCACGAGGGGGCATTGTGGTCATCACGAAGCCCTGGCACCCCGGGGCTCCCGACATTCAGGAGCTGACCATGAGTTTTCTCGGCTTTCTTCTTCTCGGCCTCATCGCCGGAGCCATCGCCAAGCTGATCCTTCCCGGCAAGCAGGGCGGCGGCTGGTTCATCACGCTGCTGCTCGGTGTCGTCGGTGCACTGCTCGGTGGCTGGCTCGGCAGCCTGATCCTCAACCGCCCGCTCACGGAGTTCTGGGACCTGGGCACCTGGCTCCTCGCCATCGCCGGTTCCATCATCGTGCTGCTGATCTACGGCCTCATCGCCGGTCGTGGCCAGAAGGTCAACGACTGACCGACGCCGTCCCCGGCGCCTCGCGCCCCAGATGCCCGTCCCCAACGGCTGCCTCGTGCATCCGTTGGGGGCGGGTCATTTTTCTGCCCCGAGTGCCTTCCGCTCCAGCAGCGACCGCTCCCGATCGTTGCCGGCGAGTCCCGCGGCGACGAGGAACTCGCCGCGCGCCTCCTCCTCACGCCCGAGCCGACGCAGCAGTTCACCGCGCGTCGCGGGGAGCAGGTGATAGCCCCGCAGCGCACCGGATTCGCCGAGCCGATCGACGATGCGCAGCGCTGATGCCGGTCCCGTCGCCATGGCGACCGCCGCCGCGCGGTTGAGCTCGACGACCGGCGAGGGGGCGATCCGGCCGAGCGCCTCGTAGAGCAGCACGATGCGATCCCAGTCGGTGTCGTCGACGGATGCCGCGACCGCATGGCACTCGGCGATCGCCGCCTGCAGACAGTACGCACCACGCCCGCGTCCGAGCGCATCGGCCGTCGCGAGCGATGCCCGACCGCGGGTGATGCGCCCGCGGTCCCAGCGCCGGCGGTCCTGGTCGGCCAGCAGCACCGGGTCGCCGTTGCGGTCCACGCGCGCGGCGAACCTGGCGGCCGTGAGCTCCATCAGCGCGAGCAGGCCGTGCACCTCGGGCTCCCGCGGCATCAGCGCCGCGAGCACCCGGGCGAGGCGGATGGCCTCGTCGCTCAGCTCGGGTCGCATCCAGTCCGGCCCGCTGCTCGCGGCGTGCGCCTCGTTGAAGATCAGGTACAGCACGCCGAGGATGGCGCCGAGCCGCTCCGTGTGCTCCTCGCGAGGAGGCACCTCGAAGGGGGCATGCGCGGCGGCCAGGGTCTTCTTGGCCCGCACGATCCGCTGCTGCACGGTCGCCGTCGGCACGAGGAACGCCCGCGCGATCTCCTCGCTCGACAGACCGCCGACCACCCGCAGCGTCAGGGCCACCTGCGCCTCCCGGGACAGCACGGGGTGGCAGGCGATGAAGATCAGGCGCAGGACGTCGTCGTCGACGGCATCCGGATCCCACGGCAGGTCGGGGGCCTCCGCCTGCTCCCGCTCCAGGTCGTGCGCGAGGAGCGCGACCCGGGCATCGAGGCGCTCGGCGCGGCGCCATCCGTCGATGGCCTTGCGCTTCGCGACCGCCGTCAGCCACGCGCCCGCGTTGCGCGGCACCCCGTCGACGGGCCACTGCCGGAGTGCGTCGACCAGAGCCTCCTGCGCCAGATCCTCCGCGAGGCCGAAGTCCCCGACGATGCGCGTGAGCGCGCCCACGATGCGGGCCGACTCGATGCGCCACACAGCGGCGACGGCGCGCTCCGCCGACCCGTCATCGGGTGCGGAACGCGCCGTCTCGCTGTTCGCGGATGCGTCCATCACTGCTGTGCGCGCTGCGCCGCTTCCTCGCGCCAGCCGGCTTCCTTCTCGATCCACTCGTTGTCGGCCGGGAAGTCCTCGACACCGGTGACCCGACGCACCTCGAGGAACGATCCGGCCCCGAGCGGCGCACGGCTCGCCCATTCGGCGGCCTCCTCGCGCGACGACACCTCGATGATCCAGAAGCCGTTGAAGAGCTCCTTCGTCTCGCCGTAGGGGCCGTCGGTGATGAGCGGCTTCTCGGCGCTGAAGTCGACGACGAAACCCTCGGCGGCGTCGGTCAGCCCCTCGCCCGCGACGATCACGCCCGCCTTGATCATCGACTCGTTGTACTTGCCCATGGCTTCGATGACCTGCTCGAACGGCAGGTCCTTGAACGCCTCGACGCCGGCGTCGGTCGCGCGCATGATGAGCATGAACTTCATGATGTTCTCCTTGTTCGAGGGGCCGTCTCTCGACCCTCTCACTTCAGACGTCGAACAGGAACGGCCCGGATCGACATCGTCCCGGAATTCATTCTGAGAACTTCAGGAGGACGGAGACAGATGCTGCGGAGGTCACGCCTCGAGGCTAGCCGCGATCGTCGCGGCGGGAGGGGCGCCCGGCGACGTCGGCGATCACGGCGGTGAGGGCGTCGAGCGAGCGCTGCGGGCTCCAGGCAGCGGCGACGGAAGGTGCTTCAGCGCTGAGCGCCGCGAGTCGATCGGGGTCGGTGAGCAATGCGCGGATCGCATCTCCCAGCGCCTCGATGTCGCCGTCCGGGACCAGCACTCCCCCGCCGGCACCGAGGACGTCGCGGATGCCGTAGCGCACGTCGTACGACACGACGGGCGTGCCGTGGAGGAGCGATTCGACCACACCGAGCGGCTGCCCTTCGAACGCCGTCGACGTGACGAGGAGCGCTGCGCGATCGAGGACGGTGCCGGGGGCCTCCGTGTAGCCGGCGAGGACGACACGGTCCCCCGCGCCGAGTTCCTCGATCAGCGCCTGCAGTCGTCCCTGCTCGGGACCACCACCCCAGATCTCCATCCGGGTGCCCGGCACGTCGGCCGCGAGGAACGCACGGATCGCATGGTCGACGCGCTTCCCGGGTGCGAGGCGTCCGAGCATGATCACGAGGCCGTCCTCGCGCAGGTCGTCGCGGGACTCCACCGGAGCGATCGGATTCGGCACCACGACGTGCGACGCCGCGTCCCCGAACCGGGACACCACATCGTCGCGCTGGGTGACGGTCGGCCAGACGACCGCATCGAACCGGTCGGCGAGACGGAACCAGCGGGTCCAGAGCGTGTTCATGGTCGCGTCCGGCGTGTACGGCGCCTCGACGTGCATGGTGTGGATCGTGTGGACGATGCGCACGCGCGGGTCGCCCCAGTCCGCGATGAGCTCTCCGAGCTGGCGCGACTCGCAGATCACGATGATGCGTCGCTCGCCGAGCGCCGCGGTCACGTGCTCGAGCCAGGCCCGGTACAGCCCGCGGAAACCGTGCAGGGCGCCGACGACCTCGCCCGCCGCGTCGTACACCAGCACCGGTTCCTCGGTGAGATGCCAGTCCGGGTTGCCCGGGATCACCGGGAGCGCCGCGAACGGTCGCCCCTCGGCATCCGTCAGCACGCGGTACTCGACGTCGGGGTCGGAGGTCACCGCGGCGTCGGCGGCAGCGCGCAGCCAGCCTGCGGCTCCGCCGTCCGGCTGCACCGCCTCGTCGAAGAGGTTGCGCATCCGCGACGCGTCGAGGAGCGAGCCCTGGTCGACGAACGTCCTGCGGTGCACGGCATGGTCCGCCGCGGTACCCGGGTCGAACGTGAGCAGCTGCGGGCCGGAGCCGTCGGCGACGCCGGCGCCCGCCAGCTGACGGGCGCGCGCGAGCGTCGCGATCGTGTACCCGCCGTCGAGGCCGGGAATCAGCCGGCTGGACAGCACCAGGTACTCGGCGTCGGGCAGAGCCGGCGCCGCATCAGGGAGCATCGCGCTCCCTACTCCCACTCGATCGTCCCCGGCGGCTTCGACGTGACGTCGAGCACGACGCGGTTGACGTCGCGGACGCCGTTCGTGATGCGGTTCGAGATCTTCGAGAGCACGTCGTACGGGAGACGCGTCCAGTCGGCGGTCATGGCGTCTTCGCTCGAGACCGGACGCAGCACGATCGGGTGACCGTAGGTGCGGCCGTCGCCCTGCACGCCCACCGAGCGCACGTCGGCGAGGAGCACGACGGGGCACTGCCAGATCTCCTGGTCGAGACCCGCCTTCGTCAGCTCCTCGCGGGCGATGGCGTCGGCCTCACGCAGAATCTCGAGACGGTCAGCGGTGACCTCACCGATGATCCGGATACCGAGGCCGGGCCCCGGAAACGGCTGGCGTCCGACGATCGCCTCGGGGATGCCGAGCTCGCGACCGATCGCACGGACCTCGTCCTTGAACAGGGCGCGCAGCGGCTCGATCAGCTCGAAGTCGAGGTCGTCGGGAAGGCCGCCCACGTTGTGGTGCGACTTGATGTTCGCGGTGCCCGCACCGCCACCGGACTCGACGACGTCCGGGTAGAGCGTGCCCTGCACGAGGAACTTCACGGGAGCACCACCGGAGGCCTTCGCCTCGGCGACGAGATCGAGCTGCACCTTCTCGAACGCGCGGATGAACTCGCGGCCGATGATCTTGCGCTTCTCCTCGGGGTCGGTCACACCCTGCAGGTGGCCGAGGAACGTGTCGGCCGCGTCGACCGTGATCAGACGCACACCGGTGGACTCGACGTAGTCCTTCTCGACCTGCTCGCGCTCGCCCTTGCGGAGGAGGCCGTGGTCGACGAAGACCGCGGTGAGCTGGTCGCCGATGGCCTTGTGCACGAGAGCGGTGGACACCGCGGAGTCGACGCCGCCGGAGAGCGCGGAGATGACGCGGGCGTCTCCCACCTGCTCGCGGATGCGCTCGATCTGCTCGGCGATCACGTTGCCGCTGTTCCAGTCGGACGCGAGACCCGCGCCCTTGTGGAGGAAGTTCTCCAGCACACGCTGGCCGTAGTCGGAGTGCTTGACCTCGGGGTGCCACTGCACGCCGTAGAAGCCGCGCTCCTCGTTCGCGAACGCCGCGACCTTGGTCGCATCCGTCGTCGCGAGCACGTCGAAGCCCTCGGGGGCCTTGGCGACCTGGTCGCCGTGGCTCATCCAGACGTTCTGCTCCGCCGGCTGGCCGCCGAGCAGCGTTCCGCCGTCACCGGTGATGACGGCATCCGTCGCGCCGTACTCGCGCAGGCCGGTGTTCGCGACCTCGCCGCCGAGCGTCTGGGCCATGTACTGGAAGCCGTAGCAGATGCCGAGCGTCGGGACGCCGAGCTCGAACACCGCGGGGTCGAGCTTCGGGGCGCCCTCCTCGTACACCGACGAGGGTCCGCCGGAGAGGATGATCGCGACCGGGTTCTTGGCGGCGATCTCCTCGGCCGTGGCCGTGTGCGGCACGATCTCGCTGTAGACGCCCGCTTCACGGACTCGACGGGCGATCAGCTGCGCGTACTGCGCGCCGAAGTCGACGACGAGCGCAGGACGCTGCTGGGTCTCGGACTGTTCGGTCAACGGACACCTTCCGGGGCGGGGGCGGAGGCCTCGGCGGCCTCTCTGGTGGCGAGATAGGTCTTGACTTCACGGGCGACGACCGCCTCCATGAAGAACGACAGCAGCGGCACGACGCCGCCGAGCGCGAGCAGGATGAACCGCGGGAAGCGCCAGCGCATCAGGCTCCACATGCGGAAGCACGCGAAGAGGTAGACGACGTAGAACCAGCCGTGCGCCACGAGGATGAACAGCGACAGGTTGAATCCGTCGCCCAGCGAGGTCATCTCGCAGGAGTTGGTCATCGGGGCGAACAGCGACCACCACTGGCAGTCGGGTCCGGCGAGCACGCCCGCGAACCACAGCGGTCCTCCGGAGCCTCCCAGGAAGAGCTCGAGGTGGATCGGCGTGTACTTCAGCACCATCTCGGTCAGCAGCAGGAGCAGCATGACTCCTGTGATGATCGACGCGATCTGGTAGAACTTCAGCGCACCGCGGATCGCCGGAAAGCTGGCGACTTTCGGTTCGGGCATGGGTCCAGTCTAGCCGCCGGGAAATCGTGTCGAATCCGGCCGCCGACGCATCGGTCAGGAATCGAGAAGCACCCCGGGACCGACGCTCGTAGCGTCGGAGACATGAACACCGCCATCGATTCCGTCACCCTCGACGTTCCCGACGTGGACGCCGCCCAGTCCTTCTATACGCGGGCCTTCGGGCTCGGCGATCGTCTGCGGTTCCGCAGCGCGGATGCCGAGACCTCCGGGTTCCGCGGATACACGCTCTCGCTCGTGGTCTCGCAACCGGCGAACGTGCACGCCCTCGTCGACGCGGCCGTCGCCGCGGGGGCCACCGTGATCAAGCCCGTCTCCAAGTCCCTCTGGGGAGTCGGCGGGACCGTCCAGGCACCGGACGGCGCCATCTGGAAGGTCGCCACCTCCGCGAAGAAGGACACCGCTCCCCCGAGCCGCGACGTCGACGAGATCATCCTGCTGCTCGGCGCGGAAGACGTGATCGCCTCGAAGACCTTCTACGCCGAGCGCGGCATCCCCATCGGCAAGAGCTTCGGGCGCAGCTACGTGCAGTTCGACACGGGTGGCAGCCCGATCGGACTCGGCCTGTACCGGCACGCGTCGCTCGCCAAGGACGCGGGCGTGCCCGCGGACGGCTCCGGCTCGCACCGGCTCACCGTCAACGGCGTGCTCGGCGCCGCGGTCGACCCCGACGGCTTCGTGTGGGCACCGGTCTCCGTGCCCGCCTGAGAGGAGTTGAACAGGCGGAGGCCGCCGGGATCGCTCCCGACGGCCTCCGCCTGTGTCATCCTGCTACCGGATCAGCACCACTCTTCCCCGTTCAGAACCACCGGGTGAGGAGTTCCCACAGCCAGTCGAGGATCGCCCCGATGATGCCTCCGGGACGGTTGACGGTGACCGTGGCGGTCGCCTCGTCGCCGTCCGCCTGCGAGGCCGCGACGGTGTACTTGCCCGACGGGGCGCTCTTCGGCACGGTGACCGAGGTGCTGAACGTGCCGTCGGCCGCGACCTGGACCGTGCCGACCTGGACCGGCTTGCCCTTCTTCGGACGCAGCTCGATGCTCACGGTCTCACCGGGCGCGTAGCCCTCACCGGTGACCTTGAGGCTCTTGCCCGCGGTGACCTTCGACGAGCCGAGGGCGATCGTGCCCGCGAACTCCTCCTCGCCCGCGATCGTGAACGGCACCTGCACCGTCGTCCCGGTGCCGGCGACGGCGACCGTGAGCACCTGCTCACCGAACACCCCCGACGGGACCGTGAAGGTCAGGCTGGCGCGCCCGCCCTCGTCGGTCGTGTCGACGACGGCCGGGTCGACCGCGCCCGTGGCGAGCACGGTGTCGCCCAGCGAGAGCGAGGCCTGGCCGGGAGCCGGCTCGCCCGCGCTGAACGCCAGCGAGGAGAGCGACACCGTCACCTGGTCGCCGGCGCTGTAGCCGTCGGCATCCGCCGGGGTGATCGCGACGCCGACCGCGCGCTGGGCGTAGTCGGGGCTCGCGGTCTTGTTCGCGTCGAACCAGTCGACCATCGACTGCAGGTCGATCTTGCCGGTGTCGCGCTTGCCCGTGCCCTCCTTGAAGGTGAAGAAGTTGTCTCCACCGGCCGCGAGGAACGAGTTGGCCGCGACCGTGTAGTTCGCCGCCGGGTCGAGCGCTGCCCCGTTGAGGGTGATCGACGTGATCCGGGAACCCTGCGCCGCGGCGGGGTCGTAGGTGTAGACCAGCCCCTCGGAGACGCCGAGCTTCAGGAACGGACGAGCCGAACCCGCCGGCTGCCACTGCTCCTCCAGCACGCCCTTCAGCTGCGCACCCGTGAGCGTCAGCGTCACCAGCGTGTTGGCGAACGGCTGGACCGTCGCCGCCTCGCGGTAGGTGACGTTGCCGTCGGGGTCGGATGCTCCGGCCGAGGCGTACGTGAGGTTCGCCCGGATGCCGCCCGGGTTCATGATCGCCACATCGGCGCCCGTAGACCACTTCTGCACGTCGGCCACGAAGTTGCCGATGGTGGACTCGCCACCGCGGTTCTCCGTCTTGCCGTCGCTCTGACGCGCCCGGTTGAAGTCGGCCGTGATGTCGCCGACCTTGATCGCACCCAGCACGTCCGCCTCGGCCTTCGCCTTGGCGACGATGTCCGCGACCTCGGGAACGGCCGGGTACAGCGGCTTGCCCGCAGCGGTGAGGGGCTTGATCTCGTTGGTGATCGAGATCAGGTCCTTCGTCTTCGGGTCGACCTGGATGTTCATCAGGCCCAGGTTCTCGCCGTACTGCCCCGCGGAGACGACCGGACGGCCGTCGATCACGTGGTTGTAGGCGAGGTGGGTGTGCGCCGACACGATGGCGTCCACGTCGTCATCGACCCCGTAGACGATCTCGCCGAGGGGCGAGTCCGGGGTGATGCTGGACAGCTCGACGCTGGACGCGCCCTCGTGCACGAGGAGGATGACGACATCCGCCTCGCCGTTGGACTCGTCGCCGTCGCGCAGGTCGTCGGCCACGGCGTTCACGGAGTCGACGATGCTGCGCACCTCGAGGTCCTTGATGCCCTCGGGCGAGACGAGCGAGTCGAGGTCTTCGGTGACGGCACCGACGAAGCCGACCCGCACGCCGTCGAGCTCCTTCACCCAGGCCGGTGCGAGCGCAGGCTCGCCCGTCTCGGTGACGAACACGTTCGACGAGATGTACTCCCAGTCCGCGCGGTCCTGCACACGATCGCGCAGATCCTCCCAGCCCTGATCGAACTCGTGGTTGCCCGCGGCGCTGACGTCGAGACCGGCCGCGTTCAGCGCGTCGATCGTCGGGTTGTCGTCGTTGATGAACGAGGTGAACGTCGATGCGCCGATCAGGTCACCGGCACCGGCGAAGATCGTGTTCGGGTTCTCGTCGCGGAACTGCTTGACCGCGCCGGCCAGGACGGCGGCACCGGCGGCGGCACCGTCGGCCTCGATGCGTCCGTGGAAGTCGTTCACCGTCACCACGTCGATGCTCACCGGCGGGATCTCCGAGGAGACGCCGACGATGATCGGGTCGTGGTCGCTGGAGCGGTAGGGCGTGCCCTCCTCGGTGGCGCCGAACGCGTAGCCGCGGTCGCTCCACTCCGGCGAGTTGATGCCCCAGACTCCGGCGCCCGTGATCGACGAGACGAGCGACGGCGACGCGATCACATGGTCGAGCGAGCCGAGCTCGCCGTCGAACGAGTACGTGTACTGGCCGGACGCCTTGTCGGCGACGAGGTCGCTCCACCCCTTCGAGGTGAACACGTCGATCGGGTCTTCCTTGCCGTAGGCGTTGAAGTCTCCGATCAGCAGCATGTCGCTGCTGCCGGTGGTCTCCTCGAGCTCGGAGGTGAAGGCGAGGATCGCGTTCGCCTGCTTCACGCGGTCGGCGTTGAAGAAGCCCTGACCGTCGGCCGGCTCTGCGCCCGCACCCGTGGGCGGCGACTTCGACTTGAGGTGGTTCGCGACGACGGTGACGACGCGACCGTCGACGTCGAACGCCTGCGCGATCGGCTCACGGGCATTGCCCCACACGGTCTCATCGGTGACGGTGAGGCTGTCGCCCACCCGCTTGACCGCGTCCTTCTTGTAGATGATCGCGTTGGTGATGTAGTCGGTGGTCGCCGCGTCGTTCAGGGCTGCGGGCGTGGGCACGTAGCCCCACACGTCGCTCCCGGCGTCGGCGTTGAGGCCGGCCACCAGATCCTTGAGCGCGGTGTCGATCGGCTTGCCCAGCTTCACGGAGTTCTCGATCTCCATGAGCGAGACGATCTCGGCATCGAGCCCGTTGATCGCCGCGACGATCTTGGACTTCTGGATCGCGAACTGGGTCGCGTTCGCCGCGCCCCGGGCATCCGCGTTCTCGCTCTTCAGCGTCGTGAAGTAGTTGTAGACGTTGAAGGACGCGACCTGGACATCGCCGCCCACCTCGGGCGCCGACTCGGTGCGCGGGTTCGTCGACGCGAAGCCGACCTTGAGGTCGTCCGACGAGGAGTCGTCGATCGGCACGACCGGCTGCAGACGCCAGTCGTCGAAGCCCCACTGCAGCACGTAGCCGTTGTCCCCGAAGTCGACGGTGTCGCCGTTGCGGACGACCTCGCCCTTCGTGAAGTACGGCTGCTCGCCGGGGTGCCCGCTGTTGGACACCTGGATCGACCAGCCGTCATCCAGCAGGATGCGGTTCGCGCGGTTGGCTGCGGCGATCGCGGCGGCGTCGGCGCCCGGACGCGTGGTCTCGGTGCTCTTCACCGCCAGGTCGTCGCCGGCGTTCAGCCAGAGCGTGCCGAAGTTGAACAGCTGGTGGCTGGACGCGAGGCGGTAGGTGCCCTCCGGCGCCACGTACATGTTCTCGTACTGCTCGCGGTCCGCGCCGAGCACGGTGGCCGGCAGCGGAGTGACCGCGGGAACGCCGACGCCGGCGGTGACCACCGAGACGTCCGCGGCAGCGGCCGGGTTGATCTGCGTCTGCCCGAAGTACTCGCTCACGCCACCGGTCACCGACACGAGGTCGCCGATCTCGAGAGACGGGTTCAGCGCGTTGAGGAAGACGAAGACGCCGTCGGACGCACCGGGCGTCGCATCCGTCGTGCCGCCGGAGCCCTGGGTCTGGATGACGATGCCCTTGTAGCCGCCGGTGCGGAAGTCGGCCGTGACGACGCCCTCGACCTGCACGGTCTGTCCGTTCAGGGGCGAGACGTCGGTCGTGCCCTGGACCTCGGCGATCGTGGCCTTCTTCGGATCCGTTCCCGGTCCCGTGCCGGGGTCGGTGTCGCCCGAGTTCTGCGGCGTGATGGTGGCGGAGAGGGTGAAGTCGGTGCCGTTGTCGTCGGTGTCGACGCCGTCCGTGCGGTTCAGCGACTTGACGTCGGTGTTGCCGGCGGGGGCCTTCGCGACGGTGCCCTCGAACGTGTTGGAGGCGCCGTAGCCGAGCAGGTCGACCACGCCGTCGACGCCGACGGCCGAGCCGGGGGTCAGGGTCACGGCGGCCGTGCCCTCGACGAGCGCGAGCGTTCCCGTGGTGCCGCTCGGCGTGAGGGTGCTGACGGCGTCGGGCGTCGGCAGCTCGGCGCCGTTCGCGCCGTTGCTGTTCCCCTGCACCAGGAAGTACCCGCCGGCGGGGATCGTGCCCTTGAGCGGTGCCACGCCGTTGAAGGCGCCGGTGCCGGTCGCCGACCGGTACTGCAGCGACATGCCGTCGAGGGCGATCGGATCCGCGGTCGGGTTGTACAGCTCGACGAACTTGTTCTTGAACGCCGCACCGGCGCTGCCTCCGGAGAGGTACGCCTCGTTGATCACCACCCCCGTCCCCGTGGTGTCGGCGACGGCGGGTACGGCGGCCAGCGAGCCGAGGCTCAGCGCGGCCACGCAGGTCACGGCGAGAGCGCCGATGCGCCCCCTGCTTCTACGGTGCGAGGAGGGAGCCACGCGGCTCTCCTCGCCTGGAGCGGACATCATCGGTGCTGTCTCCTCGATCGTGGTTCGACACTTCTCAGGACCTGTCACGGCACACAGGGGAAACTCCCAGCGTGCTCACATGGAGCGAGCATACGGAGCGGTCGGAGCATCCTCAATGGAGTTTTCCGATTCGTCATCGAGCGCTCACCGGACGTCGGCGACGACCCCTGACGAAGGTCGCTATGAGCACCTCGGCATCCACAATTGCGCAGGATTCCGCGCGCGGATGCGCGTCGTGAGGGGCGTGGTGAGGGGCGTCGTGACGCGCGTGCGGTCAGGCCGTCTCGGCGGCCGCGGCCTCTTCGAACTCCTCGACCTCGCGCTCCCAGGCGTCCTTCGCCAGGCGGTACCAGAGGTAGAACGCGAAGCCCGCGAAGATGGCCCACTCGACCGCGTAGAACACGTTGAGCCAGTTGACCGGGGACATCTCCTCGGGGGCCGGCGACGAGATATCGACCAGACCCGCCGTGGCGGTCGTGGAGGCGAGGTACGGACGATAGACGTCGAGCTGCTCGATGTCGTGCCAGCGGCTCAGGAGCGCCGCGGGCGACATGCGATCCAGCTGCTCGGGCTCGGCATGCGGCGGCACCCGTGGCCCCTCGTCCGAGATGATGCGTCCGGTGACCGTGACCTCGGCGCCGTCGGCGTCCGCTTCGAGCTCCTCCACGGCGGCATCCGCGGCAGCCCGGTCCGGAGCCCAGCCGATCGCGACGGCGATGGAGGTGCGCTCGGCGACGCGCAGCTGACCGGTGACCCAGTAGCCCTGGACGTCGTCGTTGAAACGGCTCCCCACGACGATGAAGTCCTCCGGAACCCAGACCCCCGAGGTCTCGACACGCTGACCGACGAGCGGCTCGGGGAGATACGCCCCCGGCTCGAGGACGTCGGTGAGCGGCTGCACCTTCTCGGTGATCCCCGGTTCGGGCGGATCGGTCTCGATCGCGCGCTCCAGCTGCCACTGTCCGAGCCAGGCGAAGACGCCGGCGACGAGGAGGCAGAGCAGGAGCATCCCGATCCAACGCCCGCGGAGCATGACCTCACGGAGGGTCGGAGGGAAGAGAGCAGGAGTCGTCACGGTCGAGCGCTGCGCCTCAGGCCTCGTACGGTGCGAGCACGACCTCGACCCGCTGGAACTCCTTGAGGTCGGAGTATCCGGTGGTGGCCATCGACTTGCGCAATGCGCCGATGAGGTTCGCGGTGCCGTCGGCGACGGGGGCGGGGCCGTAGAGGATCTCCTCGAGCGTGCCGATGCCGCCCACCTCGACCCGGTGGCCGCGCGGAAGCTTGGGGTGGTGCGCCTCGGGGCCCCAGTGGAACCCGCGGCCGGGCGCGTCGGTGGCACGGGCGAGCGCGACGCCGAGCATGACGGCATCCGCTCCCATGGCCAGCGCCTTGACGATGTCGCCGGAGGTGCCAACGCCGCCGTCGGCGATGACGTGCACGTAGCGTCCGCCGGACTCGTCGAGGTAGTCACGACGTGCGGCGGCGACGTCGGAGACGGCCGTCGCCATCGGCGCGTGGATGCCGAGGGTCGCGCGCGTCGTCGACGCCGCTCCCCCGCCGAAGCCGACGAGCACGCCCGCCGCGCCGGTGCGCATCAGGTGGAGCGCCGCGGTGTAGGTCGCGGCGCCGCCGACGATGACGGGGACGTCGAGGTCGTAGATGAACTTCTTGAGGTTCAGCGGCTCGGCGACGCTGGAGACGTGCTCGGCGGACACCGTGGTGCCGCGGATCACGAACAGGTCGACACCCGCAGCGGCGACGGTGTCGTAGTACTCCTGCGTACGCTGCGGCGTGAGGGATCCGGCGACGGTGACGCCCGCCTCACGGATCTCGGCGAGGCGACGGGTGATGAGCTCCGGCTTGATCGGCTCGGAGTACAGCTCCTGCATGCGGACGGTGGCCTTGCCCTCGTCGAGACCGGCGATCTCGGCGAGCAGCGGCTCCGGGTTCTCGTACCGCGTCCACAGACCCTCGAGGTCGAGCACGCCGAGTCCGCCCAGCTGACCGAGCATGATCGCCGTCTGCGGGCTCACGACCGAGTCCATCGGCGCGCCCAGCACCGGGATCTCGAACCCGAAGGCGTCGATCGTCCAGGCGGTCGACACGTCCTCCGGGTTGCGGGTGCGCCGCGACGGCACCACCGCGATGTCATCGAACGTGTACGCGCGACGCGCGCGCTTTCCTCGGCCGAGCTCGATCTCCATGGTCACCCCTCCAGCCTACCCGGCACCCGAGCGCACCCGTGCTGGGAGACTGGATGCGAGATCGGGAGGCAGCATGGAGACGGACGTCGGGGATGTCGTCGTGGTGGGCGGCGGCGTCATGGGACTCGCGACCGCGTGGGAGCTGGTCCGCCGAGGCCTGCGTCCGATCGTGCTGGAGCGCTTCGCCCGCGGACACCACGAGGGCGCCTCGCACGGCGCGACGCGCAACTTCAACAACGCCTACGACCAGGACCACTACCTCGACCTGCTCGTGCGGGCCCGCGCGGGGTGGGACGCCCTCGGCGAGGTCGGCGGCGAGCCGCTCCTTCGGCTGCACGGGCTCGTCACACACGGCGATGTCGACATCGCGGCCGTGCAGCAGGGACTCGACGCCCGCGGCATCCCCTCCGCGGTGCTGTCGTCCGCCGAGGCCGGCGCACGCTGGCCGGGGATGCGCTTCGACGGCGACGCGCTGTGGTCGCAGGACGCCGGGGTCGTGCGCGCCGCGGAAGCGCTGCACGAACTGGAGTGGCGGATCGTGGTCGGCGGCGGCGAGGTGCGATGGAGCTGTCCGGTCGCGCACATCGGCCAGGATCCCGCCGGCGCGGTGCTCGCCCTCGCCGACGGGACCCGGATGCGGGCGGACACCGTCGTGGTCACGGCCGGCGCCTGGACGTCGTCGCTCCTCGCCCGCCTCGGCCTGCCGCCCCTCACCGTCACGGAGGAGACGCCGGCGCACTTCCGGCCTCGGACGGATGCGGTGTGGCCCTCGTTCAACCACTACGTCGATCCCGCCGCGTACCCCGCGACCGTGTACGGGATGCCGACCCCCGGCGAAGGGGTCAAGGTCGGCTTCCACGGCGTCGGCGACGCGGTCGACCCCGACGCCCGCCCGCACGTCCCCACGCATCAGACAGCCCTGGCGGACTACGTACGGGAGTGGATGCCGGGCCTCGACGCGGCCTCCGCGGTGCCGATCAGCTGCACGTACACCTCGACCGACGACGGCACGTTCGTCCTCGATCGCCGCGGCCGAGTCGTCGTCGGGGCGGGATTCTCCGGGCACGGCTTCAAGTTCGCGCCGGGCGTGGGCGGGGTCCTGGCCGATCTCGTCCTGGATCCCACCGCGCGCGCCGCGGAGGCCTTCCGCCTGCCCTGATGCCGTGGGGGGGTGGGGCCGTTTCGTCTCGCTGCGCTCGCTCAACGACCGGGGCGGGCTCGCTCAACGACCGGGTGGGCGGGCTCGCTCAACGACCGGAGGGGTGGGGCGGGGCGTCAGCGGGCGCGGGCGACCCGCTTCTCGTCCCAGACCGGCGCGTCGGACTCGTAGACCTCGCCGTCCGCCCCGAACACCAGGAACCGGTCGAACGACCGCGCGAACCAGCGGTCGTGCGTCACGGCCAGCACCGTGCCCTCGAAGCGTGCGAGAGCGTCTTCCAGCGCCTCGGCCGACTCCAGGTCGAGGTTGTCGGTCGGCTCGTCGAGCAGCAGCAGCGTCGCTCCGGAGAGCTCCAGCAGCAGCACCTGGAGTCGCGCCTGCTGCCCGCCCGAGAGTGAGTCGAAGGTCTGCTGCGCCTGCCGCACGAGTCCGTAACGGTCGAGCGCGGAACTCGCGGCGTCGCGCGGCATCCCCGCTCGGCGGTCGTCACCGCGATGCAGGATCTCCAGGAGCGTCCGTCCGACGAACTCCGGGTGCGCGTGGGTCTGCGCGAAGAGTCCCGGCACCACGCGGGCACCGAGCACCGCGCGTCCCGTGTGCGCCACGGCGCTCAAATCCTCGCCCGTGGAGGTCACGTGGCCGAGGGTCGGGTCCGGATCGCTGCCTCCGCGGGCCAGGAGCCGCAGGAAGTGCGACTTGCCCGACCCGTTCGAGCCCAGCACCGCGACACGGTCGCCGTACCAGACCTCCGCATCGAACGGGCGCATGAGCCCGGTCAGCTCGAGGCGCTGGGCCACCACGGCGCGCTTGCCCGTGCGCGACCCCCGCAGCCGCATGTCGAAGTCCTGCGCGGGCGGGCGCTCCTCCGGCGGTCCGGCCTCCTCGAACTTGCGCAGCCGCGTCTGCGCGGCCTGATACCGCGAGGCGAAGCCGTCGTTCGCCGACGCCTTGACCTTGAGGTTCGCGACCAGGGTGCGCAGCTTCTCGTGCTGCTCGTCCCACCGGCGGCGCAGCTCGTCGAGCCGATCCATCCGGTCGCTGCGGGCCTGCGGATACGTCGCGAACCCGCCGCCGTGCACCCAGGCGGTCGCGCCCGCGGCTCCGGGCTCGAGGGTGATCAGCCGGTCGGCCGCACGCGCGAGCAGCTCGCGGTCGTGCGACACCAGGAGCACCGTCTTCGGCGTCTGGCGCAGCTGCTCCTCCAGCCAGCGCTTGGTGGGCACGTCGAGGTAGTTGTCCGGCTCGTCGAGCAGCAGCACCTCATCGGGTCCGCGCAGCAGGGCCTCGAGGGCGAGCCGCTTCTGCTCCCCGCCCGAGAGCGTGGTGAGCTCGCGATACCGGGCGCGCTCGAACGGCACCCCGAGCGCGGCGACCGTGCACTGGTCCCAGACCGTCTCGTGCTCGTAGCCGCCCGCGTCCGCGTACTCGGCGATGGCCGAGGCGTACGCCATCTGGGTGTCGTGCTCGTCGCGCTCGATCAGCGCGTTCTCGGCGGCCTCGAGTGTCTCGGCGGCGGCGCGGATGCGCGCGGGGGCGACCCGCACGAGCAGCTGGTGCACCGTCTCACCCGCCTCGCCGTGGCCGACGAACTGGTCCATGACGCCGAGACCGCCGTCGATCGTGACGGCGCCGTCATCGGCGGCCTGGTCACCGCGGATGATCCGCAGCAGCGTGGTCTTGCCGGCGCCGTTCGGACCGATCAGCGCGCTCGTCGAGCCGGCGCCGACCCGGAACGTCGCCTCGTCGAGAAGCGGTCTGCCGTCGGGAAGCGTCAGGGAGACACTGGATACATCGATATAGCCCACGGTGCGTGGCCGTCCTTCCGCCCCGCGAATGCCGAGCCGACCAGGCTATCAGGACGGGCGGCGACGCCCCGCACCGCGCTCAGGCGAGAGCGCTGGCGGTCGGGACCGGGTTCGCGAAGAGGTCGAGCACCGGGCAGTGCGCATCGACGGTCGCCCGCAGGTTCTCGTACGCCTCGGCGCTGTCCGGGCCGGTGATGTCCACGGACACCCGCACGTCGTGGAAGCCGGCGCGCCCCGACTCGTCGATGCCGAAGAGCTTGCGCACGTCGAGGTCGCCCTCCGCCGTGATCTCGATTTCGTCGATCGTGAGACCGAGCGCCTGCGCGTAGAGGCGGTAGACGACCACCTGACACGAGATGAGCGCCCCCAGCGCGTACTCGACCGGGCTGGCCGCCACGTCGTCGCCCGCCAGCGCTCCCGGCTCGTCGACCAGGAAGCGGTGCTTGCCGGCACGGATCTCCGTGGCGACGGAGCCGATGCCCCGCCCGCTCACCCGATACGTGAGCTGCGCATTCGCGTCGTCCGCCGCGATCCGCTCGTTCCATGCGGTTCCGGCGTCGGTGAGGCGCTGTGCGCGCTCGGCCGGGGTGACGTCGGCGATGCCCGCGAGCTGGTCCTGGAGAAGAGTCATGGCCCGACGGTAGCGAGCGGCACCCGCCGACCGCCCGACGGCCGTCATCGACGGTCACAGGCCGACATCGACCGCAACAGTGCGCGGTCAGTCCGCGCGACTCAGGCTCGCCAGCACCTCGGTACGGGGAGCGACGGGGAGGATGAAGCGGAACTCCGTGCCCACCCCCTCCTGACTCGTCACGTCCATCGTGCCGCCGTGCGCCAGCACGATCGCGCGGGTGATCGTGAGACCGAGACCGACCCCCGGCACCGCGTTGCGGGTGGCCGTCGACGCCCGGAAGAAGCGGGTGAACAGCATCCCCTGCTCGTCTTCCGGGATGCCGATGCCGGTGTCGGCGATCGAGAGCTCGACGCCCCCGTCGACCTGCCGGACGCGGGCGGTGACCGTTCCGCCCCGCGGGGTGAACTTGATGGCGTTGGAGAGCAGGTTGTCGATGGCCTGCCCGACCCGACCGGCGTCGACGAACACGGGGACGACATCGGGCCCGATCTCGGCGACCAGCTCGATGCCCTCCCGCTGCGCATGCGGCTTCGCCGACGACACCGCCGATCGCACCAGCGCGGCCACGTCCGAGTCATCGCGGTCCAGCGGGAACCGGCCGGACTCCACCTGCGCGGTGAAGAGAAGATCGCCGACGAGGTTGAGCAGCCGCTGCGCGTTGCGCTCGATGATCCCGACGAACTCCTGCTGGTCCTCCGTGAGAGGCTGCCCCGGGTCGTTCTGCAACAGGTCGAGGAAGCCGATGATCGCGCTCAGCGGGGTGCGCAGCTCGTGCGAGATCATCCCGACGAACTCGTCCTTCATGCGTGCGACCTCGACGGCCCTGGTCTCGTCCGTGAGCACGAACAGGTACCCCTGCTGCGCGCCGGCACCGTCCTTGTGCGGGCTCACCGTGACCCGGGCGGGAACCGTGGCGCCACCGGCCGTGACGATCTCGAGTTCGCCGTCGGCCGCCTGCTCGGCATCCGCCCGTGCGAACAGCCCCTGGATGCCGCGCGGGAGTTCGGCGTAGCCCACGGGCAGCTCCTCCGGCTGCGGCGCGGAGTCCGGATGGTCCTCCGCCAGCAGCGACAGCACCGACGTCGAGAAGAAGCGGTCGATGCGCACACCGGCGAGCGCCTCGTCGACCGAGAGCCCGAGCAGCCGCACAGCCCCCGGATTCCACGCCGTCACGGTACCGCTGCAGTCGGTCGCGATCACCGCCTGCGCCGTGATCGACGACCAGAGGCTCTCGAAGGAGTCGAGCAGCTCGCGGTACTGACGCTCCTTGTCGCGCAGCTGGACGATCATCGCGACGTTCTCCGAGAGCGCCTTCGTGCGTTCGGCGACCAGCTGCTCGGCCTGTTCGACGCGCATGCGCTGCTGCCGGGCGAGCTGGTTGACGACCGCGGCGACCGCGGAGAACACCAGCGGACCCACGACGCCGCGCAACCACTCGACGGAGGTGGAGGGCGGGTCCGTGAAGTAGGGCATCAGCAGCGCGAACGAGGTCAGGCCGAAGACGGCGAAGACCCAGCGGATGCCCGGGGCCGCGGCGATCCACACCACGGGGAGGATGACCAGCGAGCTGAAGATCGACGTGGCGCCGCCCGTGCCGGAGCGGAAGAGCCCCAGCCCGATGATGTCGACGATCGGGATCAGGAGCACGACCCAGCCGTCCTCCGTGCCGCGCGCGGTGAGCACGGCAGCCAGAGCGGTGGCGGCGAGGACGATGACGAGGCCGCCGATCGCCGGCACGAAGTGGGTGAGCGGAAGATCGGGGATCCACCACGTCAGCACCGCCGCGAGAACGGCGGCGATGAACGTCGGAGCCTGCTTGAGCATCGGGCTCGGGTCGTCCAAGACGCCGTACCAGCGGTTCTCGGCGCGGTCGAGCGGTGTCGCCCTCATCGCTGCACCCGTTCGACGATGGCATGCAGGTCAGCACCCGTGATGGGCTTCGGCAGCGCGGCGTCGGCCGGCGGATAGTCCGCGGCGTCGAGCACCGAGCTGATCACGAGGAAGCAGTCGGGGAACTGCTCCTGCACCAGCCGCGCACACGCCTGTCCGGAGATGCCGGGGAGCAGGAGATCGAGCACGGCCAGCACCGGGTCGATGTCCGGGAAGGCGGCGATCGCGGACTCGGCGTCCCGGGCGATGAACACGTCGAAGCCCTCGCGATCGAGGTAACGGCGCAGCAGCGCCGCCTGATCGGGGGCGTCCTCGACGACCAGGGCCAGCGGCCTCCGGCTCATCGAAGGAACAGCTCTCGGACGATGACGACGAGGACGACGACCGCGAGGGCGAGGAGCGCCTGCGGGATCAGCCGCCGCTCTCGTCGAGCATCCGCGGTGATCTCCGCCACTTCGGCGTCGTGCGACGGGATTCCGGTCATGAGTCGACACGTCCGATCTTCTCGGTCTTGATCCAGGAGGCGTCGGCGCGACGCCACTCTTTGATGTAGGAGTCCACGGTGATGGCGCACAGCAGCGAGCCGTAGCCGCAGATGTAGAGCAGCAGGCCCGCGAAGAACCGTCCGCCGGGCAGCGGCTCGATCGCCCGCGCCAGCCAGATCCCGAGCATCGAGATCGGCCCCCAGAGGTAGAAGATCACGGCCCACATGAAGCGCGACTGGTCCGTGAGCCCCAGTCCGAGCGCGGTCAGCCCCGACGCGAACGCCCAGGGGAACAGGGCGATGGCCATGAGGATGAGCGCGCCGAGCCCCGGGAACATGATCGCCTCACGCCAGGAGCGTCGCCCCGTCCGCGGATCCAGCTGCACGGAGTACAGCATCGAGAACAGGTAGACGCACGCCGCCGTGATCCACATGAAGCGGAACACGAACTCGGCGATGTCGCTGTGCAGGACGAGGAGGGCGAGCATGCCGGCGGCCGCGAGGAGCATGAACGCCGGCAGCAGCAGGATCGTGAACCAGGCGAGGCCGAACGTGAAGCTGCCCAGATGGTGCTCGCGGCTCGGACGGAACCAGAGCCGGCGATAGATCGACGTGAGCTGCACGTTCCCGCGCGCCCAGCGCAGTCGCTGCTTCCAGAGGCTGTCGATCGTCCGCGGCTCCTCGGCCAGCACGAGCGCGTGCGGCTCGAACACCATGCGCCGCCCCTTGAGCTGCCCCTCGAACGTCGTCATGGTGTCTTCCGCGAGGGTGCCGGTGGGGATGCGCCCGCCGATCGCCTCCAGGTTCGCGCGCGAGTGCAGCTGGGCACCGCCTGCGAGGCAGGCGATCGCGCCGCCGACATTCTGCACCCGACGGGCGGAGAGCTGGCCGATCACGTACTCGATCGCGATGAACCGCGTGAGGTAGTTGCGGTCGCGGCTGCCCTCGGCGATGTACGCCGTGACGGCCCCGACCTTCTCGTCGGCGAGGTGCCGGGTGAGCTTGCGCAGGGAGTCGCGCGAGAAGATCACGTCCGCGTCCATGATGAGCACGGCTTCGGTCCAGTCGTCCGCCAGCACCACGTCGAGGCCGTGGTTGAGGGTGTGCGCCTTCCCCTCGCCGCCCTTCTCCCGTCGCAGGTGCACGACCCGTCCGGGGTACGCCTCGGCCTTCGCTGCCACGAGGGCCGGGGTGTCGTCGGTCGAGGCGTCGTCGACCACGAAGACCCGGAGACGCTCGGCGGGATACTCCAGCTGCAGCAGCCGCTCGATCGCGGGGCCGATCACGAGCCCCTCGTTCCAGGCGGGGATGATGACCGCGACGTTCGGGTGGTACGGCGCCGCCTTGCCGTAGTGGTTGCGGAACGCGTGCAGCGGCAGCGTGAGGAACTGGAGGCCCGTGTTGAGCACGGGCAGGGTGCCGACCAGGACGCAGAGCAGCAGGAAGACGACGAGCACCGTCTCCAGCCAACTCAGATCCGCCATCAGGAGTCATCCCTCGTGTCGAGCAGGGGCAGGATCCGGGAGTAGCGTCCGACGTCGGAGGCCTGGTGGCTGTCGGTGGAGGCGACGATCTCGGCGCCGGCGAGCCGCAGGGACTCGAGCGCGCCCGTTCCGGGGCAGCCCCACTTCTCGTTGACCTCGACCAGGGTGTCGGTCTCGGCGGCCGTGCGCGCCCAGGCATCCGTGCGCGCCGGACCCAGCTGGTCCTCGGAGAGGCCGATCTTCGGCAGGATCGAGAAGCAGTGCGCGAGCTGGTTGCCCGGATGCCGGCGCATCGTGGCGATCAGGGCGTTCACGAACTGGTCCAGGACGTCATCCACCGCCCATCCCGCGGCGATCCGCTCCCGGACGGCCGTGGGGCCGAGCGGGCCGTCGACGCCGGGGAACTGGTGGTCCGCGATCAGGATCCGGTCGATCCCCTCTGGCAGGGACGGGATGTCGAGGGCCCCCGAGGCATCGAGGATCTTGGCTTCGACGCCCGTGAGCACGGTGAGCCCGTCCGGCACCCGCAGCGCACGCACCGCCGCGAGGTACTCCGGCACCCAGGTGGTGCTCTGCCGCACATGATCGACCAGACGCAGCGTCGTGAGTCCGGCCGCCGCTGCCGCCTCGACGTTCTCGGCGAGGGTCGAGACCGCGTCGTCCGAGAAGGTCGAGTGGACGTGGTGGTCGCCGCGGAGGAGCGCGTGACTCACAGCTCCTCCTGATGCCCCGCATGGTCGGAGACCAGCAGGTCGTCGACCTCGACGATCACGTCTTCCAGGAAGCGCACCGAGGCGACCTCGCGGAACGGCACGCGCACCGGCAGCTCGCGCCCGAGGAACAGATCGGCCACGAGGGACGGGATGTCGACGCCGGCCGCGATCGTCAGGGGCAGCGCTCCGGGGAACCGCGGGTTGACCTCGAGCAGCACGGCACGGCCGGCCCGGTCACGACGCAGCTGCACGTTCGCGACGCCCACGAGTCCGATGGCCCGGGCGATCGCGGCCGCGGTCTCCTCGAGCTCGGGGTCGCGGACGGTCTGCCCGGCGATCGCGACACCCGAGTCCACGCGCGCCCGGGTCCGCGGCACCGCGGCCACGACGTTGCCCGCCGCGTCCGCGATCACGTCGACCGAGTACTCCTCCCCCGGAAGGAAGTCCTGCACGATGAGTCCCTCGTCCGTCGGCAGGGCCTCGAGCGCGGCACGATCGGGCACCAGGCGCACGCCACGGCTCCCCGCGCCCTGACGCGGCTTGGCGAAGACCGGGAACTCCCAGTCGACCGCCTCCGCATCGGCTCCGGCGAGGACCGTGCGCGGGGTGCGGCCGGTCGGCGCGCAGCGCACGGCGAGCGCGAGCTTGTCGAGTGCCGTGTTGAGCGTGTCCTCCGAGGGCGCGGCGAGCACCGCGGGCGCCAGCTCGTCCCGCCGGCCGGCCAGGGCGATGAGCTCCACGTCGACCGTCGAGATCACGAGGTCGAGCTCGTCCTCGGCGACCAGGCGGGCGATCGCGGGCACGAAGTCCGCGTCCCGTCCCGGCGGCACCAGGCGGCGCTGTGCCGGCGGCACGAGGTAGATGCCGCTCGCCCACCCGTCCATGTCCGCCGCGAAGACGGTCAGGTCGGAACGGCGGAGGAGGGATCGGATCACGGCGACGCCAGCCGGTCCGCCGGCCCCGGTCACCAGTACGCGCGTGGTCATCAGCTCTCCCGTCGAGTGAGTTCGTGGGCGCCGATGAACTCGGCCGTCTCGCGCACCACCTCGAGTGGCTCGACCGCGACTCCGCCGCCGAACCGCGACCAGTACCGCGCGGTGGCCGTGACGAACTCGGGCGCGAGGTAGTCGCGGCTCGCGGTCTGCGAGCCGAACCGCTCCAGCAGGCGCAGCTTGTCGTCGAGATACTGATCGATCCGCACGAAGCGCGTGGGCCGGAAGTCGATCGTCGACGAGGGGCTCTGGTAGCAGGCGACGGTCCCGACGCGTCGGGTCGCCACCACGGTGGCCTCGCTCACGGCGCGGTGGTCCTGATGGCGGTCGTGGCTCGAGTGCGTGTAGACGATCGTGGGCTGGATCTCCTGCACGACCTCCTCGATGAGGCGCACGGTGGAGCCGCCGCCGGAGATCTCGGTGTCCACGAGATCCTTCAGGAAGAGCCGGGCACCGAGCATCTCGGCGGCCGCGAGCGACTCGTCCTGGCGGCTGTCGGCATCGCCGCCGCGGGCTCCACGGGACAGGGTGAGGATCGTGATCTCGTCCTGCGCCCGCGCATGGGCGGCGAGGAGCCCACCGACCCCGATCTCCACGTCGTCGGGGTGCGCGCCGATCGCGAGCACCCGCTCCGGCTTGCGTGCCTCCTCGCGACGGCGGCGTCCTTCCTCGACCAGACGGGTGACCGCCTCGACGAGCTTGACGTTGTCGAGGGGCTTGGTGAGGAATTCGTCGGCCTGGGCGCGCAGCGCGGAGACCGCGTACTCGACCGAGACGTGCGCCGTCATCACGACGACGGGCACGGTCGGGTTGGTGCGCCGCAGTTCGGCCAGCAGCTCCAGCCCGTTCAGGCCCGGCATCTCGATGTCGGTGACCACGACGTCGGGGCGCACCTCCGCCACGCGTTCGACGGCGGTCCGGCCGTCTTCGGCGACGTCGACGACGCAGCCGGCTCGGCGCTCGAGAACGGTCTTCACGAGCAGGGCGACGTCCGGGTCGTCATCGACGACGAGTACGCGAGGAGCATCCTCTGACATTTGTGCAGCTCTCCTTGGGGAGGTTCCCTGACCGATGGGGATCGGCCACGCGACCTCGGCGCCTTCATCGCCGGGGCCGCTGGGAAAGTCGAGCGGGGTATGTCGATTCTGGCATAGGCCCGCACGCACGGCGGGAGGCGCATCCGCGAGCGTGCATGGGAGAGGTCGACGGCCGTCGTGGGCCGACGGCTGCGCTCTCCTGCGCCGGGCGCCGCCTGTCTCAGGATCCGGCCGCCGCGGCCCGCTTCTCCTGCTGGAACACGCGGATGGCCTCGTAGCGATCGGCCGAGCGCGCGCGACGCTTGGCCGCCTCGTCGTCGCGGTTCTTGGGCGGCGCGGTCGTTACGAGCTCGTCCAGCAGGACCCTCGTCGCCTGGGCGATCTCGGCGACGGCACGGTCGAAGACGTCCCGGTTGGCACGCGACGGCGCGTTCACACCGGAGATCTTCCGGACGAACTGCAGGGCCGCGTCGTGGCACTCGTCATCGGTCGCGGCAGGCTCGAGGTTGTTCAGCGGGACGATGTTTCGGCACATACCGGCACGCTACGCCGCGCCCTGGACGGACGGAAGAGCCGGACACCGGCACCGGGCGCCGCGATGGGAGGGGATGGTGCGAGCCGCACCAGTCTCGCTACGCTCGGGGCAATCGGAACCGCAATGCTCGTTCCCTCGTTCACCCCGTTGACAGGACAGAACATGACGAACCCTCCGTTCCCCGACCAGCCGAACCCCGATTCCTCGACCCCCGGCACCCCGCCTCCGGTCCCGCCCGCCGAGCAGCCCGCCTCGGCCCCAGCCCCGGACTGGAACACCGCGCCGGACGGCGTCCCGGGAGCCGGCGCCGCCGCTCCCGCGCCCGACTATCCGGCCCCACCGTCCGCGGAGTACCCCGCTCCCCCGGCCGCGGGATATGCGACGCCCGGCGCTCCGGTCTACGCGCAGCCGACACCGACGCCCCCGGGGAAGGTGCTGGCGATCGTCGGCCTCGTGCTCGCGTTCGTGGTGGCTCCGGTCGGACTGATCCTCAGCATCGTCGCCGCCGTGAAGCTCGGCAAGACCGGCCAGCCGAAGGGGCTCGCCATCGCCGGCATCATCGTCGGCGCGATCATCACGATCTTCTGGGTGGTCCTCGTGATCGTGCTGGTCACGGCCTTCGCCGCCCTCTTCGGCATGTGCGCGGACCTCGGCCCCGGGATCTGGGAGGTCGACGGCGTCACCTACCGGTGCAGCTGACGCGCACCTGCGACGGCCATCGCCTACAGGCAGCTCCGACAGACAGCTCCGACAGACAGCGAGAGGGACCGGATGCGACATGCATCCGGTCCCTCTCGTCGTCGGTGACGACTACTTCTTGTAGTTCGGGGCCTCGACCACGATCTGCACGTCGTGCGGGTGCGACTCCTTGAGTCCCGCCGAGGTGATGCGCACGAACTTGCCGCGCGACTTGAGCTCTTCGATCGTGCGCGCACCCACGTAGAACATGGACTGACGCAGTCCGCCGACCAGCTGATAGGCCACGGCGGAGAGCGGTCCGCGGTACGGCACCTGGCCCTCGATGCCCTCGGGGATCAGCTTGTCGTCGCTGGGGACGTCGGCCTGGAAGTAGCGGTCCTTGGAGTACGAGGTCTGCTTGCCACGGGTCTGCATCGCACCGAGCGAGCCCATGCCGCGGTACTGCTTGAACTGCTTGCCGGACTGGAAGACGATCTCGCCCGGCGACTCGTCGGTCCCGGCCAGGAGCGAGCCGAGCATGACGGCGTCGGCGCCCGCGACCAGAGCCTTGGCGATGTCACCCGAGTACTGCAGACCGCCGTCGGCGATCACGGGCACGCCGGCGGGGCGTGCGGCGAGCGAGGCCTCGTAGACCGCGGTGACCTGCGGGACGCCGACACCCGCGACGACGCGCGTGGTGCAGATGGAACCGGGGCCGACGCCGACCTTGACCGCGTCGACTCCGGCATCGACGAGCGCCTGGGCACCCTCACGGGTCGCGACGTTGCCGCCGACGATGTCGATGTGCTCGAACGACGCATCGGCCTTCAGGCGACGGACGAGGTCGATGACGCCCTGGGACTGGCCGTTGGCGGTGTCGACGACGAGCACGTCCACACCGGCGTCGCGCAGCGCCTCGGCGCGCTCCCAGGCGTCGCCGAAGAAGCCGATCGCCGCACCGACGCGCAGTCGGCCCTGGTCGTCCTTGGTGGCGAGCGGATACTTCTCGCTCTTGTCGAAGTCCTTGATGGTGATGAGCCCGGCGAGCTTGCCGTCCTCGTCGATCAGCGGCAGCTTCTCGACGCGGTGCTTCGCGAACAGCGCGATGACCTCACCGGCGGCGACGCCGACCGGAGCGGTCACGAGGTTCTCGCTCGTCATGACGTCCTTGACGAAGGTCGTCTGACGCTCGAAGCCCGAGACGAAGCGCATGTCGCGGTTGGTGATGATGCCCACGAGCTTGCCGTCGTCGTCGACCACGGGGAGACCGGAGATGCGGTACTTGGCGCACAGGTTGTCGACCTCTTCGACGGTCGCGTCCTGCGTCGTGGTGATCGGGTCGGTGATCATGCCCGACTCGCTGCGCTTGACGCGGTCGACGTGCGCGGCCTGATCGGCGATGGAGAGGTTGCGGTGCAGGATCCCGATGCCGCCCTCGCGTGCCATCGCGATCGCCATGCGCGACTCGGTGACCGTGTCCATGGCGCTGGAGAGCAGCGGAGTGGCGACAGAGATTCGGCGAGTGATCCGCGACGAGGTGTCGGCCTCGCTGGGGATCACGTCGGTGTGCCCCGGCAGGAGCAGCACGTCGTCGTATGTCAGTCCGACGAAGCCGAAGGGATCGTGCTGTTCCATGGATTCTCCTTCTGCGCGTGTCGCGCGAGTCCGAGTGCGAGGGGGTGGTCGACGTCGGCCGTTGCGGGGCCGCGGCCCGTATGAAGATTCTAAGCGAGACACGCCCGAGAACATTCCCAGTACCCCGTCGTTATCGGACCGTTGGCCCCGACGGTAGGTGAATCGCCGATCGCCCATTACGCTCAAGTGCGTCGTCCATCCCTGCGGTCGAAACCCGACGCCGCAGAGACACAGCACTCAAAGTGGAGGTTGCGTGGGACCCACAACAATCGCCGTGCATCGAAAGCGCCCCTGGCTGGTCGCCTTCCTCGGTATCCTCATGGCGCTCACAGCGTTCCTGTTCATTCCGCCCTCGTCGGCCTCGGCCGAGACGACAGACGACGGGCAGGAGGTCACGGACTTCTACTTCGCGGGAGTCGTCACCAACGCCGATCAACCCGTCGAGGGCGTGGTCATGTCCATCGAGGGCAACGGCTTCGAGGCCGAGACGAAGACGGACGCCGAAGGCAAGTGGCGTCTCTACGTGCCGGAGAAGGAGACGTACACCCTCACGGTGGACGAATCGACCCTCCCCGACGGCGTGATCGTCGACGCGACGCAGCTCCCGGAGGGCATCCAGCCCGTCTCCGGGACCAGCGCGTCGTTCGAGCTGGAGTTCGGCCTGACCGGCACCAAGATCGTCAACTTCTTCCTCGGGGCGGGAGAGCGGGTCACGGTATCCTTCCTCGATCAGTTGCTCTCGCGCCTCGTGGGCGGCCTGAACTTCGGCCTCCTGCTCGGTCTCGCCTCCATGGGCGCCGCACTCATCTACGGCACCACGCGCCTGTCGAACTTCGCACACGGCGAGATGGTCACGTGGGGCGCGGTGGTCGCGCTGATCTTCACCACGTTCTGGCATGTCCCGGTCTGGCTCGGCATCATCGCCGCGGTCCTCGGCGGCGCGATCCTCGGCTGGGCGCTCGACGCCGGCATCTGGAAACCCCTGAGACGAAGAGGCCTCGGGGTGGTCCAGCTGATGATCGTGAGCATCGGCCTCTCGCTCGCCCTCCGCTACGGCATGCAGTACATGATCGGCGGCAGCACGTATCAGCTGCCCGGTGCGAGCCCGGAGCCGATCAGGCTCGGACCGATCTCGCTCTCCTACATCGACATGATCGGGATGGCGACGAGCATCATCGTGATCCTCGGAGTCGCGTTCTTCCTCACCCGGACCCGCACCGGAAAGGCGACGCGAGCGATCTCGGACAACCCGCAGCTGGCCGCGGCCTCGGGCATCGACGTCGACAAGGTCATCCGCACCGTGTGGATCCTCGCGGGCACGCTCGCGGCGATCTCCGGCATCCTCTGGGCGTACTTCCGGCCCGGTGTGAAGTGGGACATGGGCATGCAGATGCTGCTGCTGATGTTCTGCGCGATCACGCTCGGCGGTCTCGGCTCCGCGATCGGCGCCCTGATCGGCTCGATCATCGTCGGTCTCGCGGTGGAGGTGTCGACCCTGCTGGGCGTCCCCTCCGACCTCAAGTACGCCAGCGCCCTCGTCGCGCTGATCATCATCCTGCTCGTGCGACCGCAGGGCATCCTCGGACGCAAGGAAAGGTTGGGCTGACTCATGGACTTCGGAAGCATCTTCGGCAACACCGCCTCCTATCTCTTCAGCCCGACGACGATCGCCTACGCTCTGGCCGCGACCGGTCTCGCCGTGCACTTCGGCTACACCGGACTGCTCAACTTCGGCATGGCGGCCTTCATGGCGATCGGCGGCTACGGCTACGCGATCTCGATCCTGACGTTCGGGTTCCCGTGGTGGGCCGGCGTCCTCGTCGGCATGATCGGCGGCGCGCTGTTCGCCCTCCTCCTCGGCATCCCGACCCTGCGCCTGCGCGCGGACTACCTCGCCATCGCGACCATCGCGGCCGCCGAGGTGGTGCGCCTGATGTTCGTGACGGAGCTGTTCAAGGACTGGACCAACTCGGCCGGTGGGCTCTCGGGGTATCACCAGAGCTTCCGCGACGCGAACCCCTTCCCTCCCGGGACCTATGGATTCGGGCCGTGGACCTACAACGCGACCGACCTGTGGGTGCGCGTCGTCGGCCTGATCTCGCTCGCCGTCGCGGTGCTGGTGGTCTGGGCGCTCATGCGCAGCCCCTGGGGCCGTGTGCTCAAGGGCATCCGTGAGGACGAGGACGCGGTGCGCTCCCTCGGCAAGAACGTCTTCGCCTACAAGATGCAGGCGCTCGTGGTCGGTGGCGTGATCGGCGCCCTCGGCGGCATCGTGTTCATCCTGCCGTCCGCGGTGATCCCGGGCAGCTACTCCACGTCGCTGACGTTCTTCCTCTGGACGATCCTCCTGCTCGGAGGCGCGGCGACCGTGCTCGGACCGACACTCGGCGCCGTGCTGTTCTGGGTGGTGTTCGCCTTCCTCGGCGCGCTGCTCCCCGCGATGGCGAACGCCGGCTACCTGCCCATGTCGGGCGCACAGGCCGACGTCGTGCGGTACATCGTGATCGGTGTCGTCCTGATGCTGATCGTCATTTTCCGCCCCCAGGGCATCCTCGGAAACAAGAGGGAGATGACCTTTGTCAAGTGACAACGACGCGGCAGCAGCCGCGAAGATCACGCCCCGGGCGAAGACCGGCGGCCTCGCCGCCGGTCCCGCCGCCCCCGGCGTCAAGAAGGTCGACCCGATCCTCATCGTCGACGCCGTGGAGCGGCGCTTCGGCGGGCTGACGGCGGTCGACGTCGACCACCTCGAGATCCCGCGCGGCGCCATCACCGCGCTGATCGGCCCCAACGGCGCCGGCAAGACGACGCTGTTCAACCTGCTCTGCGGCTTCGACAAGCCGAACTCGGGCACCTGGTCGTTCGACGGCACCAACCTGTCCGGCATCCCCTCCTTCAAGGTGGCCCGGATGGGACAGGTGCGCACGTTCCAGCTCACCAAGTCGCTGTCGCTGCTCACCGTGCTCGAGAACATGAAGCTCGGGGCGAAGGATCAGCGCGGCGAAGGCTTCTGGGCCGGACTCTTCCCCTTCCTCTGGCGCAAGCAGGACCAGGAGATCGAGAAGCGCGCGCACGAGCTGCTCACCCGCTTCAAGCTCGACGCCAAGGAGCAGGACTTCGCGGCGTCGCTCTCCGGCGGTCAGCGCAAGCTGCTCGAGATGGCGCGGGCGCTCATGAGCGACCCGACCCTCGTGATGCTCGACGAGCCGATGGCCGGGGTCAACCCCGCGCTCACGCAGTCGCTGCTGGAGCACATCCTCGATCTCAAGGATCTCGGGATGACCGTGCTCTTCGTCGAGCACGACATGCACATGGTGCGCCACATCGCCGACTGGGTGGTCGTCATGGCCGAGGGTCGCGTCGTGGCCGAGGGCCCGCCCGACCAGGTCATGGAGGACCCCGCCGTCGTCGACGCGTACCTGGGCGCGCACCAGGACGTCGATCTCGGAGCGGTCACCGGCCGGCTCCCGGTGATCTCGGAAGAGGACGCCACCCGGATCCGGGAGCAGATCGAGACCGAGGTCGAGGCCGAGGTCGAAGCCGAGGACGAGGCCGAGGAGGAGAAGGCATGACCGACGCACCCGTCGAACGGAACGAGATCAAGAACGACGACGTCATCGTCGAGCTGAAAGACGTCCACGCGGGGTATCTGCCGGGGGTCAACATCCTCAACGGCGCGAACCTCGTCGCCCACAAGGGTGAGCTGATCGGCATCATCGGCCCGAACGGCGCCGGCAAGTCCACGCTGCTCAAGGCCATCTTCGGCATGGTCGAGATCCGGTCCGGCGACGTGACCGTGAAGGGTGAGAGCATCGTCGGCCTCAAGGCCGACAAGCTCGTCCAGCGCGGAGTCGCCTTCGTGCCGCAGACCAACAACGTGTTCCCCTCGCTGACCATCCAGGAGAACCTCGAGATGGGGCTCTACCAGAACCCGAAGATCTTCGCGGAGCGCCTGGAGTTCGTCAGCAGCATCTTCGGCGAGCTGGGCAAGCGCCTGAAGCAGCGCGCCGGCTCGCTCTCCGGCGGTGAGCGCCAGATGGTGGCGATGTCACGGGCGCTCATGATGGATCCCTCGGTGCTGCTGCTCGACGAGCCCTCGGCCGGCCTCTCCCCCGTGCGCCAGGACGACGCGTTCATCCGCGTCTCCGACATCAACAAGGCGGGCGTGACGACGATCATGGTCGAGCAGAACGCCCGACGCTGCCTGCAGATCTGCGACCGCGGCTACGTGCTCGACCAGGGCAAGGACGCCTACGAGGGATCGGGGCGCGAGCTCCTGAACGATCCCAAGGTCATCGGCCTGTACCTCGGCACGCTGGGCACCGACGCCGCCTGAGCCGCACCCCGGCGTCGGCCGGAAACCACGACGACGAGACGCCCCGCCCGGCCATCTGCTCCGGGCGGGGCGTCTCGTCTCGCTCCGCTCGCTCGACGACCGAGGGGAAGCGGCGGGGGTACGACGAAGGCCCCGGATGCCGAGCATCCGGGGCCTTCGTGTGCGGGATTACTTGATCCGCTTGGCGGTGTTGTCGGCGCCGAACTCGTACACGCCGATGGCCGCGCCCTTCGGGTCGTTGTTCTCGTCGAACGTGATCTCACCGGAGAGGCCGTCGTAGTCGGCGGTGCCGCCGCCGTTGATGATGTCGGCGCACTCGGCGAAGGTCTTGCACTTCTCGCCGTCACCGTCGCCACCGGAGACGGTGCGCATCTGCTCGGCCATGTCCGCGCCCTCGACGGAACCGGCGGCCAGAGCCGACAGCGCCATCAGGATCACGGCGTCGTACGCCTCGGCGGAGTACGTCACGGCGTCGATCGGGTCGTTGCCCTCGGCGGTCCAGACCTCGTTCAGCTGGTCCAGGAAGTCCTGCGGCAGCTCGGCGCCGGCGCGGGTTCCCTTCGAGCCCTCGAGGCTGACCGAGACGTCGGTGCCCCAGTCCTTCAGGTTGCCGTCGACCAGGTACAGCGAACCCGTGTCGATGCCGGCGTTGCCGAGCAGCGGCGCGATGGTCGCGAACTGGTCGTACGAGACGACGGCGACGGCGTCCGGCTTGGCGGCCGCGATCGTCGACACCTGAGCGTTGAACTGTCCGTCGCCCTGGTTGTAGGAGGCCTCGGCGACGACCTCGCCACCGGTGCCCTCGAACGTCGACTTGATGGCTTCGAAGAGGCCGGTGCCGTACGGGTCGTTCTGGTAGATGATGCCGAGGGTCTTGTGTCCGTCTTCGGCGATCTGGTTGCCGAGCACCTCGCCCTGCAGGTTGTCGCTGGGGGCGGTGCGGAAGTACAGCGGGTTGATGCCCGTGAAGTCCGCGGACGTGTTCGACGGCGAGACGGTGAGGATGCCCGCACCGGCGTTGCCGTCGAGGATGAGCTTCGTGACGCTCGACGACGCGGCGCCGACCATCGCGGTGATGCCCGCGTTCTGCAGGTTGGTGATCGAGGTCTCGTAGGCCTTGTTGTCGAGGTCGCCCTCGTCGGCCGTGGTGAGGTCGATGGTCACCCCAGCGTCGGCCTCGTTGATCTGGTTGACGGCCAGCTGGACACCGGCCTCCATCGGCGCTCCGAGGAACGCGAGCGTGCCGGTCGCGGGAAGCATCGAGCCGAGCTTGAGCGTCAGGTCGACGGCCGGCTTCTCACCACCCTTCGACGGCTCCGCGTTCGGCGTGCTCGCGCAGCCGGAGATGACGATGGCGGATGCGCTGATAAGTGCGATCCCGGCGAAGACCTTCGCGGTGCGCGAGCCCTTCAATGCGTTCATGATGCTCCCTTGCGTAACTGAACGTGGATTGTGACCACAGTCGGGTGCTCTAACACTAGGGCGTGATGCCCGCGCACAGGGGTGGCAAGTATCTCGGTGCGTTAACGATCCGACACCGGGTTCTCCAGCCCTGGAAAGGGCCGGTCAGACCAGATCGGGCCTCGGGGTCCTGCGCCCTCGGCGGGCGGCGAGGAACAGGTCGACGAGGAAGACGGCGATGGCGATCCAGACGATCACGAACCCCGCCCACCGCGCTGCCGGCATGGGCTCGTGCAGGACGACGACGCCGATGAGGAACTGCATCACCGGGGTGATGAACTGGATCATGCCGATCACGGTGAGGTTGATCCGTCGGGCGCCCGCGGCGAAGAGCAGGAGCGGGACGGCGGTCGCGACACCGGCGAAGGCGAGCAGCACGCCGTGCGCCCAGCCGTTCGCGCCCATCGTGATCCCGGTCGTCTGGCGACGACGATCAGCTGCACGACCGCCATCGGGATCAACCAGAAGGACTCGAGGGTCAGACCGCTGACCGCGTCGACCGCCGGACCGATCTTCTTCTTGATGAGCCCGTAGACCCCGAACGACGCCGTCAGCGAGAGCGCGATCCACGGGAAGTCGCCGTACGCGACGACGATCACGACCACGGCGAGGGCCGCGATCGCGATGGCCGCCCACTGCAGCCGCCGGATGCGCTCCTTCAGCACGAAGACTCCGAGGAGCACGGTGGTGATCGGGTTGATGAAGTAGCCCAGGCTCGTCTCCACCACGTTGCCGCTGAGGGTCCCGATCAGGAACACCTGCCAGTTGATGTAGATCAGGAGGCCGGCGAGCGCGGTCCAGCCCAGCAGCTTCGGCTGACGAAGGATCGCCCGGAACGCGGCCCAGCCGCGCATGACCGTGAGCAGCAGGAGGCAGAAGACGAACGACAGCAGCACGCGCCAGGCGACGACCTCCCACGGCCCGGTGGGCACGAGCAGGAGGAAGTAGAGCGGCAGCACGCCCCAGAGGAGGTAGGCGGATCCGGCGTAGGCGACTCCGGCGGACGGGGTGGCGCGGGTCGTCTCGGGGGTCACCGCACAACACTATGCCCGCGCCACGGGCGCAGAGTTCTCCCCTCCAGGCTCCCCGCCGAGTTTGGCAGGAAACGGATGCCGGGTGGCGGAACGCAGAAGGGGGCTCGGATGCCGAAGCATCCGAGCCCCCTTCGAGGACCTCAGCAGATCAGCGGACGACGACCGCGAGGACGTCGCGAGCCGACAGGACGAGGAACTCGTCTGCGCCGAACTTCACCTCGGTGCCGCCGTACTTGCTGTAGAGCACGCGGTCGCCGACGGCGACGTCGAGCGGAACACGGTTGCCGTTGTCATCGATACGGCCGGGGCCGACCGCCACGACCTCGCCCTCCTGGGGCTTCTCCTTGGCGGTGTCGGGGATGACCAGGCCACTCGCGGTGGTCTGCTCGGCCTCGACCTGCTTGATGACGATGCGGTCCTCGAGCGGCTTGATGGAAACCGACACGGTCTACCTCTTCTTTCTTGACGCTGACACGAAAGACTTGTTCGCACTCTCAACCCGAGAGTGCTAATGCCAGTGTAGGCGGTCGGCTGGCACTCATGCAATGCGAGTGCCAGTGCGTCGCCGCCGCTCGGTCCGCCGCGCGGGGGAATTAGGCTGAGGGCGTGGAGATGTCCGAGCTGCGTGCCCTGCTGACCCCTGCCGGTCTCGAGCTGCTCGACGCACTCGACCCGATCGAATCGACCGCCGACGTCGCCCGCGCCGTCTCCCGGCTGCGCGCCGCCGGGCACGCGCCCGATCTCGTCTCCGCGGTCGTCGGACAGGCGCACCTGCGGTCCAGGGCCGCCGCCAAGTTCGGACCGTTCGCCGCGCGCATGCTGTTCACCCGGGCGGGGCTCGAGCAGGCGACGAGGCTCGGCGTGGCGGCACGGCACGCGCAGCGGATCCGCCGTGCGGGATTCACGGACGTCGCCGACCTCGGCTGCGGCATCGGCGGCGATGCGCTGGCCTTCGCGGGCGCCGGGCTCGACGTGCGGGCGGTCGACGCCGACGAGGTCACGGCCGCGATCGCGGCGTACAACCTCGCCCCCTTCGGCGAGAACGCGGTGGTGCGTCACGACACCGCCGAGAACGCGTTCGCCGCTCTCGATGACACCGGCACCCGCGCCGTCTGGATGGATCCGGCCCGGCGCACGTCGGGGCACACGGAGACCCGTCGCGTCTCCGCCGATGACTACTCCCCCTCGCTGGACTGGGCGTTCGATGTCGCCTCCCGGGTACCGACCGGCATCAAGCTCGGCCCCGCGCACGACCGTGACGCGCTGCCCGCCGACGCCGAGGCGCAGTGGGTCAGCGCCGACGGCAGCGTGGTGGAGCTCGTCGTGTGGAGCGGTGCCCTCGCCCGGGAGGGTGTGCGGCGTGCGGCCCTCGTGATCCGCGACGACCGCTCCCACGAGCTCACCTCATCGGCGGACGCCGCGGACGAGCCGGTGCGCGAGCTCGGCGCATTCCTGCACGAACCCGACGGAGCGGTCATCCGCGCCCGTCTGATCGGCGACGTCGCCCGGAGCCTCGATGCCGGGATGCTCGACGAGCACATCGCGTACCTGACGTCGGATGCGGCGCTGACGAGCCCGTTCGTGCAGTCGTTCCGCGTGCGCGAGACCCTGCCGGCGAACCCCAAGGCGATCAGCGCCGCGCTGAAGGCGCACGGCATCGGCCGCCTCGAGATCAAGAAGCGCGGGGTCGACGTCGACCCGGCGGCGTTCCGGAAGAAGCTGACGCTGCGCGGCGATCAGGAGGCGACGCTGATCCTCGCGCGCATCGGGGATCGACGGACGGCGATCCTCGCCGATCGGGTGCCCGCCGCGGGGTGATCCGCCTCAGTCGTCCGTGCCGGCGCCGGGGACGCGGATCTCGATCGGATCGCCGGGCTCCCCCTGCACCACGACGGTCTCCCCCGGAGCGACCTCGGCCAGCGATGTCGCGTTCGTGACCGTCACGAACGGAGCCTGCTGGCCCGTGAACCGCAGGTCGATGGCGGAGACGCCGGTCACCCCGCCGGTCGGATCGAGATCGACCACCTGCACGTCGAGTCCTTCCTGCAGGGCGGCCTCGAAGGGTTTGCATGCCACTCCACCACCGGCATCCACGATCAGGCACCGCTGCGTCGCGCCCTGCTCGGTGAGACGGTCGGCCGACCACACCGGCGCCGAACGGAAACGGCCGACGAGCGTGAGCCCGAGGCTGTACCCCTCCGCGGCCAGCTCCCCGGCCCTCTCGCGTTCGGCGTCGGCGAGCCCGTCGGTCGAACCGAATCCCGGACCCCAGCGCTGGAGACCGACCATGGGCTCCCCGTCAGCGGTGAGGAACATCGTGGCGCCGACATTCACGTCGAACCACCCTCCCTCGGCGTCGCCCTCCTCCGCCGGCAGCGGCAGGAACGCGGACATCCCGACCTCCTGCTCCTCCGAGGTCCGGCAGTCCGCCTGGGATCTCTCACCGACGTCGAGCACCAGGCAGTGGACCTCACCCGCCTTCCTCGTCGCGTACCAGACGAGGGCGTCGTCGTTCTGCGCGATCGCACGCACCGAACCGGGGTCGTAGGTCGACGCGCCGAGCTCGGCACGACGCTGCTGCTGCTCGGCGCTCAGCGGGATGCTCGCGGGCTGCGGGGAGAAGAGGGCCCCGCCGGCGCCGATGCCGATCGCGAGCAGGAGGACGGATCCCACGACCGCGGCCTTCGCGCTCCTCCGCAGTGCTCCATGGAACGTCGCGGGGGCCTCCGGCGGTTCGGGGGCGTCCGGTTGTCCGGGGAGGTCAGGCTGGCCGGGGAGGTCAGGGGCATCCGACGCAGCTGCGGCATCCGGCGCACGCCCGTCACCGGCGTTCGGGGCGGGCACTCCGTCGTGGATCGCCGTCTCCGCGGACGCGGACGCGGACGTCGTCGGCGCGGCGACATCGAGGCGCCGGCCCTCCAGCGCGCGCAGCCGCTGCGCCTCGGCCGTCGTCAGACTGCCGCCGGGACTGTAGGCCTTCCGCTGCAGCGCCCGCCGTTCCTCGGCGTCAGTCCTCGCCGGCACCCTCGACGCCTCCCTCGCGGGTGATCACGAGGTAGCCGGGTCCGCTGCTGGTCGGCAGTTCGAGGTGCGTGACGCCGCCGGTCTCGGTGTCGACGACGTTGAGGACGAGACTCGACGCCTGATCCTGCATCGTCTCCGGATCGGCGCAGGCGATCGGCGCCTCCGCGGTCGAGCCGTCGTAGATGAGGCACTGGGTCTGCGCGTCGACCTTCACGGCGGTCCACACCGGCACGTCACCGTCGTACCCGACCACCCAGAGCGAGTTGGTGTCGAAGCCTTCGTCGGCGAGCCGCTCCGCCGTCCGCGACTCCTGGTCGTTCGCGTAGGTGATGCCGCTGAAGCTCGGGTCGTAGTCGTAGGAGCTCACCGCGACGGCGGCATCTCCCGCTGCGGTGAACAGCATCTGCACGCTGAGCTGGCGCTGCAGGTCGCCCTCGCCGTCGACGGTGATGGACCCCGAGATGCCGGTCACGACGGCCGTCTCCGTGAGATCGCACTGGGGCATGGTCACATCCCCCGTGCCGAGGATCAGACAGGTGCGTGCGTTCTCGTCCATCGTCGCCGTCCAGATGACGGCACCTTCCTCGACGGCGAGCGCACGGATCGATCCCGGGTCGTAGCGGCCGCCGGAGAGCAGGGTGTTCTGCCACTCCTGCTGCTCCGCGGTCAGCTCGAGCGGGACGGAGCCCCCGGACCGGCCGAAGGCGAGCCAGCCGATCGCCAGACCGACGACGAGCACGAATGCGGCCGCGAGCGCGAGCGGCCGCCAGTATGCCCGCACGGTCGCGCGCAGCGCGCCGGCAGTCGGCGCGGAGGACTCCTCCGCAGCACCCTCGTCCGCGGTGCCGCCCGCGTCGGCGCGCTCACCGTCCTCCGGCGCATCGATGACCGTGGTCCGGCGGCCCGGCCTGACGGTGCTCCCCTCGAGCGTGCTCTCCTGGACCGCGCTCTTCCCGAGCGTGCTCTCCTGGACCGTGCTCTCCTCGGCCGAGGCCTCCGGCGGTCCGGCGCTCCCGTCCGCTGCCGATCCCGCGGCCCTGACGGCGAAGCGGCGGTCGTCCAACTCACGGAGCCTGTCGGCCTCGGTCGGTGTGAGCACGGCGTCACGCCCGTAGGCACGCGCCTGCAGGGAGCGCAGCTCCTCCTGCTCCTCGGCGCTCAGCATCGGATCAGCCCAGCTTCTCGAACTGCATGCCCGCCCAGACCAGCCATCCCAGGCTGTAGACGGTGGCGCAGAGGCTGAGCACGAGCGCCCAGCGAGCGATCGCCCGGTTCTCGACGGGGCGACGCAGGGACATGATGGCCGCGATCACCGCGACCACGGCGACGGGGATGCCCCACCCGACGAAGAACGACGCTCCGAGCGCCACGATCGCGGCGAGCAGTGCCCAGGGGGCGAGTCGGGTGTCGTCGATCGGTGCGGTGTCGACCGCGGGCTCCCACTCCGGCTCCTCCGGCGCATCGATGTCGGGACCGCTCACCACCACCGGCTCGATGCCGACGGGCCCGGTCGGGAGCTTCGTGTACCCCTCACGCCGCGCGCCGGGGAGCCGTGCCGATCCCGCCGGGTGCTCGACCTCGCCGCTGGGGCGCTCGATGCGCGTCTGCGGTGCGGGCGGAGTCTTCGCCGCGGAGGCGTCGGCCGCGTCGCTCATGCGAGCACCGCCTCCGCGATCTGGATCTCCGTGACCGGAAGCGTGGAATCGGCGCCGAACGCGAGGGTCGAGGGGCGGCGCCCCGATGAGATCAGCTCGGCCGCGAGCGCCGCGATCATCGCCCCGTTGTCCGTGCAGAGCGAGAGCGGGGGGATGCGCACCGTCACGCCTGCCTCGGCCGCGCGCTGCAGTGCGACCTCGCGCAGTCGCCGGTTCGCGATCACTCCGCCGCCCAGCAGCAGTCGCGGCACACCCAGGTCGGCGCAGGCGGCGAGGGCCTTCGTCACGAGCACGTCCACCACGGCCTCGCGGAAGCTCGCGGCGACATCGGCCACCGGCACTTCCACGCCGTCGGCCTCGCAGCGCTCGACCCAGCGGGCGACGGCCGTCTTGAGCCCCGAGAAAGAGAAGTCGTAGCGGTGCTTCGCCATGTCGGACGCGCGGGAGAGCCCCCGCGGGAACCGGATCGCGTTCGGATCGCCCTCGGCCGCCGCACGGTCGATCTCCGGACCACCGGGATACGGCAGCGAGAGGAGCCGGGCGACCTTGTCGAACGCCTCCCCCGCCGCATCGTCCATCGTCTCGCCGAGGAGCTCGACGTCGGTCGTGAGGTCGCGCACGTGCAGCAGCGAGGTGTGCCCGCCGGAGACCAGCAGCGCGATCGTCGGGTATTCGAGCGGTGCCGAGTCGGCCGTGAGGATGTCGGCCGCGATGTGTCCGACCAGGTGGTTCACCGCGTACAGCGGCTTGTCGAGCGACACGGCCAGACCCTTCGCGGCGCCGACCCCGACCATGAGGGCGCCCGCGAGTCCGGGCCCGCTCGTGACGGCGACCGCGTCGAGGTCGTCGAGGCGCACGCCGGCTTCCGCGAGCGCCGCCTCGATCGACGGCTGCAGCGCCTCGAGGTGCGCCCGCGCGGCGACCTCCGGCACGACGCCGCCGTACCGGGCGTGCTCGTCCATGCTCGAGGCGATGGTGTTCGAGAGCAGGGTGCGCCCGCGGACGATGCCGATGCCCGTCTCGTCGCAGCTCGTCTCGATGCCGAGGACCAGCGGTTCGCTCATGCCTTCGCCTCCTCGGTCGTGTCGGTCGACGCCGGGTGGCGGCGCAGTTCCAGGCGCATCACGATCGCGTCGACGTCGTCCGGCTGATAGTAGCGAGGACGCCGGCCGATCTCCTCGAAACCCTCCGCGCGGTAGAGACCTTCGGCGGACGGATTGTCGGCTCGGACCTCGAGGAACACCTCGCGGGCGCCGCGCTCGACGGCGGCGGAGAGCAGTGCACGCAGCAGGGCGCGCCCCCGCCCCTGGCCCCGGCGCTCGGCGAGGAGGGCGATGGTCTGGATGTCGGCATCCGCGCTGCCCTGGAGGGCGCGCACGCCGCCGTACCCGATCACCGTGCCGTCCTGCTCATCGACGAGGTAGCGGCCGTGCGGGCTGTCGAGCTCGGCGGCCATGGTGTCGGCGCTCCAGGCGTCGGTGGGAAAGGACCGGTTCTCGATCGCCATGATCGCGTCGAGGTCTTCCGGGGTGGCGTCGCGGAGCGTCACGTCCCCACCTTCTTCGGTGCACCGGGAAGCGTCACGTCGGGGTGGCGCAGGTAGAGCGGCTCGTCGCCCGTGAGGGTGCGGCCGGCGGCGAGCGCCCGCGCGCCGACCCGGGCCAGGTCCGTGGCGGACAGCGTCGCCACGTCGATGCGGCGGAGGCCGTCGAGGTGCGCGTCGGCCTCTGCCGCCCGCACCAGCACGGTCTCGGCCACGACGTTCGGGATGCCGTCGGGATCCGTGCCGTCGAAGACGGTGATCGCGACCTCGCGGCGGCGGGCGTCCGTCACGATCGCGAACGGCTGCGTCTCGGTCTCCAGCGCGGTGAGCGCTGCCGCGAAGTGGCTGGGGACGGGGACGACCGGGATGCCGCGACCGAGCGCGAACGCCCGGGCGGCGGCGATGCCGATGCGCAGGCCCGTGAAGGGTCCCGGCCCCATGCCCGCGACGACATGCGTCACGTCACCCGGACCGGCATCCCGACAGGCGTCGACGAGCAGGTCGCCGATGACCTCGGCGTGGCCGAGGGGGTCGGTGGCGTTCGCTGCGGAGCGGGCCGCCCCGTCGGCATCGATGAGGGCGACAGCCGTGCCCAGGGAGGTGTCGACGGCAAGGATCACGTCTCCAGGGTAGCCGTGGTTCCGCCCGGGCAGCGGCCCGGTTCGACCGCGGAGCGCGCGTCAGCCCAGCGGAGCGCGCAGCGGGTAGTCCTGGTCCTCGAGGATCACCTGCGCGGCGGCGCCCGTGGTGCGGTTGACGATCACGGGAGCGAGGAGGTTCACGCTCACCCCGTCGGCGGACGGGTGCGCGACCACGAGGATCAGCGCGTCATCGGGCGTCTCGAGCGCGAGGCCGTCGGCCTGCTCGTCGGTGAGCACGGGTGCGTACTCGCTGAGCACCGAACGGGGGTCGACGAGGTACAGGCGCAGCTCCGCGTCGTCCACCGCCCGCATCGCGAACAGTCCGTCCGCACCGTCGACGGGCGCGAGCGCGAAGTCGACGTGCGGGGCGAGCCCGGGCGGCGGAGCGAGGAACGTGAGTGCCGCGGTCATCGCAGGAAGTCCATGAGCGAGGGCTGGAGCACGCGCGCGTTCACGGCGAGCGCGGAGCGGTACACGAGCTCCTGCGCCTGCAGGCGCACGAGCACCTCGATCGAATCGACGTCCTCGACCGCCACGCGGCGGGACTCGAGGGACACGGTGTTCTGCACTGCCGCCTCCTTGGCGCGTTCGATCTGGGCCTGACGGGTACCGACGGATCCCTGCACGGCGAGCATGGCCGTGCGCCGGGAGTCGATCTCCGCCAGTCGGGGTCCGACGTTCGTGCCGGAGCGGAGGTCGGCGACGATCTTGTCCACCAGCGCGAACACCGAGTCGTCGCCGGTTCCGAAGACCGCGGCGCCGTCGGTGTCGACCCGGACGGAGGCACCGTCGGAGACGCGGCGGCTGACCTCCGCACCCGGAACGCCGCTGTGGCTGTAGTCCGCGGCGAAGGCCGCGCTATCGGATGTGCCCGCGAACACCGAGCGGCCGAGCAGCCGGGTGTTCGCCTGTGAGAGGAGCTCCTTGCGGATGCCTTCCAGCTCGACGGCCAGGGCCTCCTTCGCGGTCGCGTCCAGCGCGCCGTCGTTCGCTCCCTGCGCGGTGAGGTCGCGGATCCGGCTCAACAGGGACGTGCTGGCGCTGATCGCCCCGTCCGCCGCCGTGACCCACGCGAGGCCGTCGTCGATGTTGCGGGCGTACTGGTCGGTGCGGCGCTGCTCGGCATGCAGCGCCAGCGCGGCCGCGGCTGCCGCCGGGTCGTCGGACGGTGCGGCGAACGCGCGCTGGGAGGTCGCCTGCTCCTGCAGCCGCGCCAGCTCGGAGAGGTTCGACTGCAGCTGGCGCATGGCCGTCTGCGTCATGGCGGATGAGGTCACTCGAGAGATCACGATGCTCCTTCGCTCAGCGTCCGACGAGACCCGTGCGGTTGATGAGGACGTCGAGCGCCTCGTCCACCGCGGTCATCACGCGGGCTGCGGCCTGGTAGGCGGTCTGGTAGGTGAGCAGACTGATCGTCTCCTCGTCGCCGTCGACGGCGGCGACCGACTGCTGCGCCCCGACCGCGGCGACCGCCGTCGCGTCGGACACCCGCGCACGCTGCACGTCGGCCGCGGTCGCGACGCCGAAGCGCGTGACGTGATCGGACCACAGCGCATCCGGGGACGTCGCGCTCCGCCCGATCTGCGAGATCAGGTCGGCGTTGGTCGAATCCAGTGCGCCGGCTCCCGGCGCGGCGAGCGCCAGCTCCGACGGCGAGGTGACCGCGACGCGCAGTCCGAGCGCCGCCGACCCCGTGGTCGGGAGCGTGAAGAAGTCGCCGCCGGGCTGACCGGACGCGGTCACACCGGCACGATGCTGCGCGTTCAGCGCATCGGCCAGGGTCGTCGCCATCGCGTCGTACGTCGACGCGAGCTGCGCGAGCATCCCGCCGTCCGACGCGGGGGCGAGGATCGAGAGCGAGCCGCCGAGCTCGCCCCCGTCGATCGACACCGGGATGTCGGGATCGGAGACCCAGGAGACCGTGAGCCGCTGGCCGTCGCCGAGCGTCGTCGGCCCGGTCAGCGCGAGATGACGGGAGTCTGCTCCCGACACCAGGGCGTTGCCGCCGATGCGCACCGTCATCGTCCCGTCGCTCTCGACGGTCGCGGCGGCACCGGCCATCCGGGACACGTTCTGTGCGAGGACGCTGCGCTGGTCCATGAGCTCGTTCGCCGAGCGCCCGGAGGCGAGGGCGTCGCGGATCTCCTGGTTGAGCACGGCGATCTGATCCGCCGCCACGTTCACCTGGGTGATCGTGCGCTCGGCACCCGCACGCGCGTCGCTCCACTGCGAGGCGACCGCGCGGTATCCGCCCGCGATGTGGGAGGCGAGCTCCTTCGCGGACTCCAGGATGCTGGAGGCCGCGGCCCCCGAGTCCGGGGTGTTCGCGAGGTCCTGCCAGCCTGACCAGAACTTCGACAGCCGGGCGGCCAGTCCGTTCTCGGTGGGCTCGGCCAGAGACGCCTCGATCCTGGTCGCGGCGACCGCCCGCGTGGACCAGAAGCCGGACGCCGCGAGGGAATCGCGGACGCGGGCGTCGAGCAGCGCATCGCCGAGTCGGGCGACGCCGTCGATGGAGACGCCGTGCCCCGGGACGGCCCCGACGCTGAAGCGTCCGGTCTGGGCGACGGCGGCCACGGCCGAGGTCAGCACCCGCTGACGCGTGTACCCCTCCGTCTTCTGGTTGGCGATGTTCTGCCCGACCACGTCCATGCCGCGGCGGGCGGCCGCGAGACCGCTGGCCGCGGTGTTCAATCCACTGAAGGTCGACATGATCCCCTTCCGGTCACATCTCGGTGTCGATGATGCGCGCGGCGTCGTCGCGCGCGCGGTCACCGTTCGTCGTGTACTCGCCGGTGTCGTCTCCGAGCGCGGCGATCGTCTCCTGGGTGGCGCGGAGCACGCCGCTGAGCTGTTCGGCGTTGGCGTCGCGCATCTGCTCCACCTCGGCGGCGAGCCGGGTGAGCGCACGCAGGTGGTCCGAGAAGACCTCTTTCCAGGCCCCCTCCGGTGCATGCTCGATCAGTTCGCGGATGGTCGCGGTCTCGGGAGCCCCCCACTCCTCGGCGACCGCGGAGACCTCCACGGTCCGCGCCAGGCCGGCACCGCGCAGACGATCGAGCACCTGGTCGATCTCGCGTGCGGCAAACTGGATCCATTGGGATCGTCCCGCGGCCAGCAGCAGCTGCTGTTCGTCGAGTTTGAAGAGCAGCATCTCGAGCAGTTCACGCTCGCGCCACAGCTGTATCGATAGTTCGTTGGCTCCCATGATCCCCTTTTCCCCAGTTGATCGCCCCGCCTGTTAACGCGGCCAAAGGTCACTATCGGCTATCGCGCCCCTAAGGTTACTATGTGGAACGGCGATGGGTAGTTCTCCCCATGTACAAATCACGTCATATGTGATATGTGCATCTATTCATCTCCTCGGATCTTCCGGAGTGCATCCAGAGAGGTGGATCATCCCCCATGTCGTCGCGCGCTGAGCGCAATCTCCTCATCGAGAGCAACCTCCCCCTGGTCGGATACCTCGCCGCCGAGACCCATGCCCGAGCCACCCACATCCCCCGTGACGAGCTCGCGGCCGTCGGAGCGCTCGCGCTCGTGACCGCCGCCGAGGCGTTCGACCCCGAACTGGGCGTCCCCTTCGGCGCCTATGCACGCCGCCGCATCCTCGGTGCGTTCGCCGACGAGATGCGCTCCATGGACTGGGCGTCCCGCGGCATCCGCAAGCGCATCAAGGAGACCGTGGCCGTCCGCGAGACCCTCACCGCCGGGCTCGGCCGGACGGCGACCGCCGCCGAAGTGGCCACGGCCATGGGCGTCGCGAAGGATGTCGTCGTCGAAGCCCTCGCCGACGCGGCCCGCACCGTCACCACGCTGGAGGATCCGTCGGCCCGCGACGTGGCCGCCGAGATCCCCCTCCCCGAGGAGTCGGCGCTCGTCGGCGAACGGCGCGAGGTCCTGGAGCAGGCCGTCGCCGCCCTGCCGGAGCGCATGCGCCGGATCGTGCAGGCCGTGTACTTCGACGAGCGCCCCGTGAAGGAGATCGCCGAGGAGCTCGGCGTGACCCACTCCGCGGTGTCGCAGCAGCGGTCGGAGGCCATCCGGCTCCTGCGCGACGCGCTGGACCGGTTCTTCACCGAAGGGCCCACGCCCGTCACGACGACCCGGGTGTCCGCCGGCGCCCGCGATGCGTACTTCACGCGCATCGCCGACGCGAGCAGCGCGCGGATCGCCGGGGTGTTCCGGGAAGCGGCTCCCGCCTGATCGATCCGCGCCCGGCTAACGGGCGCGCCTGCTCCGCCGATAGGTGTGTGCGGGAGACCACGGATGGTCCCCCGCACAACACATCACGGAGGAGAAACCCTTATGGGTATGCAGATCAGCACGAACGTGTCGGCACTCAACGCCTACCGCAACCTGTCCAACACGCAGAACGACCTGTCGAAGTCGCTCGAGAAGCTGTCCAGCGGCTTCCGCATCAACCGCGCGGCTGACGACGCTGCGGGCCTCGCGATCTCCGAGGGCCTGCGCTCGCAGGTCAACGGCCTGAACGTCGCGGCGCGCAACGCCCAGGACGGCATCTCGGTCATCCAGACCGCGGAAGGCGCCCTGACCGAGGTCCACTCGATCCTGCAGCGCGTTCGCGACCTGACCGCTCAGGGTGCGAACGACTCGAACAACGCGAAGTCGCGCGACGCGATCCAGAAGGAGATCAACACCCTGGGTGATGAGCTCACGCGGATCGCCGGCAGCACGAACTTCAACGGCATCAAGCTGCTCTCGGGCGGCGACACGCTGACGTTCCAGGTCGGTGCGGGCTCCGTCGCCGCCGAGGACCAGATCTCGGTCGCCCTGACCGACTTCGCCACCCTCGGTGCCGACATCAAGACGCTCGCGGCGACCATGACGGACGCTGCGACGTACGGTACCGCGCTGGCGGGTATCGACACGCAGATCCAGGCGGTCTCGACCGCACGCGCCGGCTACGGTGCGCTGCAGAACCGCTTCGAGTCGACCATCAACAGCCTCAACGTGTCGGCGGAGAACCTGTCCGCTGCCGAGAGCCGGATCCGCGACACCGACATGGCGTCCGAGATGGTCAAGTTCACGTCGAAGAACATCCTGTCGCAGGCAGGTACGGCGATGCTGGCCCAGGCCAACCAGGCCAACCAGGGCGTGCTCCAGCTCCTGCGCTGAACCACGCCATAGGGTCCGGGCGCCCACCGGCGCCCGGACCCTGTCCGCTCCCGATCTGGAAAGGCGACCATGTCCCTCTCGCTCGACGGCCTCGTCTCCGGCCTGAAGACCACGGAGGTCATCAAGGCCCTGATGGAGGTGCACGCCATCCCTCGCTCGCTACTCAAGGCGAAGATGGATGACAAGAACGGCATCGTCAGCCAGCTGCAGACGCTGAACACCGCCCTCCAGAACCTCGGCACCGCGGCCGAGAAGGCCGCGTCCCGGGACGGGCTCGCCCGCTTCACGACGTCCTCGTCGTCACCGACCGTGACGGTCGCCACGCGCACGGGCGCCACCGCCCTCGCGGCCGACATCGTCGTCGACCGCATCGCGAAGAACCACACCATCGTATCCGCCGCCTCGAACGGCTGGCCGGACGACCCGCCCGTGATCACGCTCGAGAACGCGAAGGGCGAGCGCCTGCAGGTCACCGCCGACTCCGCCTCGATGCAGGACGTGGCACAGGCCATCAACGAATCCGGCTTCGGCATCGTCGCCGCCGCCGTCCCCGCCGGACGCGACGCCGACGGCAACGTCATGCACCGCCTGCAGCTGCGCGCGGCGGACTCCGGGGAAGCCGGACAGTTCCGCGCCTACCGCGGGGACACCGCCGCCGTCGCCGCCGGCACGGCGACCGACATCTCCACCGCCGCAGGAGCCGCCGTCATCGCCGTCGGCACCGACGCCCAGGTACGGCTCTGGGCGGGCACCAGCGCCGAGCAGGTGCTGACGTCGTCGAGCAACACCTTCACCGACTTGTTCGACGGCGTCGACGTGACCGTCTCGGCTGCATCCGCCGATCCCGTCACGATCGGCGTGACCGTCGACACGGCCGCCCGCACCAAGGCCTCCGCCGAGTTCGTCGCCGCGATCAAGGACATCCTGACCCGCATCGACAACGGCTCGAAGGCGACGGTCGCCGCGAACCCGGGCGAGAAGACGAAGCTCGGCGTGTTCACCGGCGACAGCGCCGTCCGCGGGCTGCGCAACGCCCTCGCCGACGCCGTGCAGCACCCCGTGGACGGCGTCTCCCCCTCCTCCATCGGCATCTCGTCCGACATGTACGGCGTGCTGAGCTTCGACGAGGAGAAGTTCGCGGAGGCGCTCGCGAAGGATCCCGATGCCGTCGCCGGCCTCTTCTCCGACATCGCCTCGCGCGTGCAGGAGACCACCAAGGTCTACTCCGACAAGTACGACGGCCTGCTGACCTCGCGCATCACCGGTCAGGAGAGCGAGGTGAAGAGCCTCGGCGAGCAGATGGAGCGCTGGGACGTGCGTCTCGCCCAGCGCAAGACCTCGCTGGAGCGGACCTACGCGCGCCTCGAGGTCATGCTGTCGCAGCTGCAGTCGCAGTCCTCGTACCTCACCTCGCAGATCGCCGCCCTGCCGGGCTCGAGCTCGGGGTCGGGGAAGTGAGCATGAACGCCGCCCTCCGTGCCCAGCAGCGCTACCGCGAGGACGCCGTGCTGTCGGCGCCGCCGGAGCGTCTCGTCACCATGCTCTACGACCGCCTCCTGCTCGACATCGAGCGCGGCGAGACGGCCCAGCGCGCCGAGGACTGGACGGAGGCGAACGCCCAGCTCCAGCACGCCCAGGCCATCGTCTCGGAGCTGTCGTCGTCGCTGACCGACGAGTGGAACGGCAGCGCCGGACTGCGGTCGCTGTACCTCTTCCTCTCGCAGACGCTCATCGGCGCGAACATCGGTCGTGACCCGGAGCGCACGCACGCCTGCCACGAGATCGTCGCCCCGCTGCGCGCCGCCTGGCACGAGGCCGCGCGCACCGTCGCGGAGGCCAGGGCGTGAGCTCTGACGAGTGGACCGCTCTGCTCGACCGGCTCGAGGAGGACGCCGAGCGCATCCTCGCCGCCGCGCCCGGCAGTGCCGACGCGGCGGACATCCTGCCCTGGACGCCGCCGTCCACACCGCTGCCGCCCGACCTGGCCGAGCGCGCACGGCTCGTGGTGGAGCTCCAGCGCGCCGCGATGGAGCGCACCCGCACGGACCTCGACGACCTCCGTCAGCACCTCGTCGCCGTGCGCCGCGTCCCCGGCCCCCGGCAGCCCGACGCTCCCGCCTACCTCGACGTGAACGGCTGAGACCGCTCCCTAACGCCCCGGTCCGTCCTGCCGATAGAGCAGGGTGAGCAGGGATGGCTCGCAAGACTCGGCCAGGGATCGGCCACATCAGCCTCACACGGGAAGCCGGTTCGTGTTCGACTCTGTGACCATCACCGCACTGACGAGTGCGCTCGACGGCCTCGCGCTGCGCCAGCGGGCCGTCGCGGACAACATCGCCAACATCAACACCCCGAACTACCACGCCAAGCGGGTGCAGTTCGAGGAGGCTCTCGCGCGGTCGGTCGATGCGGGCGACGGCCGGGTCGGCGCCACGGTCGGCACCTCTCTCGAGCCGACGCGACTGAACGGCAACAACGTCAACCTCGACACCGAGACCCTGTCCAGCATCGACACGATGCTGCGCTACCAGTTCGCGACGCAGGCCGTGAACGGCTCGTTCGCGTCAATGCGCGCAGCGATGAGGACCTCATGACCTTCGACGCGATCGGCATCGCCAGCACCGGCCTGACCGTGCACCGCAAGTGGCTCGACGCCATCAGCGACAACATCGCGAACATCAACACCGCGACCGCCACCAACGGCACGGCGTTCCGCGCGCGTTACATCCTCGCCCAGACGAGCGACCAGTCGCCGGGCGTCTACGTGGCCGGCACCGTGCAGGGCAGCGCGCAGGGCCGCCTCGTGCACCAGCCCGACCACCCGCTCGCCGACGCCGACGGCTACGTGCGCTACCCCGACATCGACCTCGGCGATCAGATGAGCCAGCTCATCCTCGCCCAGCGCGGCTACCAGGCCAGTGCCGGGATCGTCGACCGTGCTCGCAACGCCTACGAATCCGCCCTCCAGATCGGACGCAGCTGATGGACCCTCTCGCCGGCATCGAGGGCATCTCCTCCTCGTTCACGCTCACCCCGCCGACCGCCCCCGCGAAGGCGACGGACGACACCGCCTTCGCGAACAGCGTGACGGGCGCGATCGACGAGCTGCGGTCGCTGCAGTCCGACTCCGACGCGCTCAAGGTGGCCGCCGTCACCGGCGATCTCGATGACATCCACTCGGCCATGATCGCCTCGTCCCGTGCGGCGGTCACGCTCGAGCTCGTCGCCGCCGTGCGCAACAAGGGCGTCGACGCGTTCAACGAGATCATGCGGATGCAAGCCTGATGCCCCAGGCCGTCACCAACATCTTCCAGCGGATCGGGCGCACCATCGCGGGCTTCTCGCTCGCCCAGCGCACCATCGCCATCATCGGCGTCGCCGTGCTCGCGCTCGGCATCGTCGCGCTGTCCAGCTGGCTCACCCGCCCGACCTACACCCCGCTGTTCTCGGGGATGAGCGCCACCGACGCGAACGCGGTGGTCGAGCAGCTGCGGTCGTCGTCGGTCCCCTACGAGCTGGCGGACGGCGGGGCGACCGTGCTCGTCCCGGAGAAGGACGTGTACGACCAGCGCCTCGCCGCGGCCTCGGCCGGACTCCCCAGCTCGAACTCGGGCGGCTACTCGCTGCTGGATGACATGGGCGTCACGACGTCGGAGTTCCAGCAGTCGGTGACCTACAAGCGCGCGATCGAGGGCGAGCTCGCCGCCACGATCTCGTCGATCAAGGGCGTGACCGCCGCGTCGGTGCAGCTCGCCATCCCGGAGGAGAGCGTGTTCGTCTCGGAGACCGTCGACGCCACGGCCTCCGTGTTCGTGGAGACGTCGGGCAGCTCCACCCTCTCGGCGAAGCAGGTCGAGGCGATCGTGCATCTGACCTCGGCCGCGGTCAGCGGCATGAAGCCGGAGAACGTGGCCGTCGTGGACCAGAACGGCCAGACCCTCTCGGCCGTCGGCATCGGCTCGACCGGCGGCATCGACCAGCAGGCGAGCGACTACGAGGCGCGGGTGACCGCGAGCGTGCAGCAGATGCTCGACACCGTGGTCGGCCCGGGGAACGCGACCGTGACCGTGGTCGCGGAGATCGACCGCTCGGTGAACGAGCGCGTCGAGGAGACGTACACCCCCGCCGAGGGCGCCCCGCCGCTCACCGAGCAGACGCGCACCGAGACCCAGAACGGCTCGAGCTCGAACGCCGGCGTGCTCGGCCCCGACAACATCGCCGTGCCGTCCGCGGGCGGCGACGGCACATACGAGTCCACCGAGGCCTCGAAGAACAACGCCGTCAACAAGAGCACGCAGAGCACGTCGACCCCGGCCGGGAACGTGCTGCGCCAGTCGGTGTCGGTCGCGATCGACGCCGGCGCGGGCGGCAACCTGAGCACGGCGCAGCTGAGCGACCTCGTCGCGACCGCGGCCGGCATCGACCGTCAGCGCGGCGACGACCTCGCCGTGGAGCTGGTCGCCTTCAGCCAGACCGACGCCAAGGCCGCACAGGCCGCACTGCAGGCGGCGAAGGACGCGGAGGGTGCCGAGCGACAGGCGGTGCTGCTGAACACGCTGATCATCGCCGCGGCCGTCGGCCTCCCCCTGCTGCTCGCCGTGATCGCGCTCTTCCTGCGGTCGCGTCGTCGCGCCACCGCCGCGACCGAGTTCGACCAGCTCTTCGGCGACAAGCCGGCACCGCTGTCCGCGATCGCCGCCGGTGCGGGCACCGCACAGCTCGACCCGCCCACCGTGCCCCTCGCGTTCCTGGACACCGTCCCGGACCCCGAGCCGGAGCCCGATCCCGAGCCCGCGCAGGTCAGCCTCGAGCGCCGCCGTGCCGAGATCGACGCACTCACGCGGCAGGACCCGAAGCGGACCGCCGAGCTGCTGCGGACGCTCATCGACGACAGGCAGCGCGTATGAGCGGGCTGACCGATCGGCAGACGGCCGCCGTCGTGCTGATGAACCTCGATCGCGCGCAGGCGATCGAGGTGATGAAGCATCTCTCCGAGGCGGAGGCGGAGGCCGTCGCCGCCGAGATCATCGACCTGCAGGACCTGGATGCCGCCACCACCGCGCAGGCGCTCGGACAGTTCCACCGCATCGCGAGCGGACACCTGCCGCCCGCGCGCGGCGGCCGCGACATCGCCGCCGGGCTGCTCGAGGCGTCCTTCGGCGCCGAGCGCGCCGCCGCCGTGCTCGGCAGGGTCGGCTCGACGTCGATGACCTCGTCCTTCGAGTTCCTCGGCTCCGCGGACCCCGCGCAGCTCGCGACGCTCCTCGACGGGGAGCTCCCGCAGACCGTCGCCCTGGTGCTCGCGCACCTGCCGACCGATCGCGCGGCTGCCGTGCTCGCCGCGCTGCCCGATCCGACCCGGACGGATGTGGCCCACGCCATCGCGACGATGGGGACCGCCTCGCAGGAGGCGATCGCGATCGTCGCCGACGCGCTCCGGGCGCGCACCGGGACCTTCGCCGCCCGCGACACCCCCGAGGTGCTGGGCGGCGTGGAGCCGCTCGTCGAGATCATCGCCCGGTCCGGGGCGACGGTCGAGAAGGCGCTGCTCGCGAGCATCGAGGACAGGGACAGCGCGCTCGCGGAGGACATCCGCTCGCGCATGTTCACGTTCGCCGACATCGTGAAGCTCGACGACCGCGACACCCAGAGGGTGCTGCGAGGCATGGACATCCGCTCGCTGGCGCTCGCGCTCAAGGGCGCGAACCAGGCCATCGCCGATCTGATCCGCCGCAACGTCTCGGAGCGCAACCGGGAGAACCTGGACGAGGAGGCGCGGACGCTCGGTCCGGTGCGGGTGTCCCAGGTCGAGGAGGCCAGGGCCGAGATCGTCCGCACGATCCGTGCGCTCGAAGCGGCGGGCGACATCACGGTGCAGCGCGCCGATGAGGACGAGTATGTCTACTGACGCCTTCTCGCCGGTCCTGTTCCCCCGCCTCGACGCGCACGAGGACGCGGCGGAGCATGCCCGGGCGCGGATGCGCGGCTACGCCGACGGACACGCGGAGGGCTATCGGGCCGGACTCGCCGAGGCGGCGACCGCACAGCGTCTCGCCGAGGCGGAGCAGGAGGCCCGTGCGCAGGCATCCGCGCGGGAGGTCGAGGACGCGCTCTCCGCGCTCCACGCAGCCGCTCGCTCGCTGGGCGACCGGGAGCGCGAGCTGACGACGGCGGCCAACGACCGCGTCCTGCGCTGCGCCATCGAGCTCGCGGAGCTCATCCTCGTCGGCGAGCTCACGGATGCCGGCTCCTCCGCAGCGGTGGCGGCCCGGCGAGCGCTCGCGGCCGTCGACCCGACCGAGATCCGCGAGGTGCGACTGCATCCGGACGACCTCGCCACCATCGAGCGGTCCGCCGGCGAGCTGACCGCCTTCGCGCTCGTGGCCGACGACACGCTCGACCGGGGCGATGCCGTGGTGACGCTGGACCACGGGCACATCGACGCCCGGATCGCGCATGCGCTGGAACGCGCCCGACTCGCCCTCGCGGAGGCCGGATCGTGACCGCCTGGGCCGCGGTGCGGGAGGCGGTGCGCCCCGAGCGCGTGGGCGAGGTCTCCCAGGTGCGCGGCCTGAGCGTGCAGGTGCGCGGGCTCGAGGGCGCGGTCGGCGACGTGGTGACCCTCGACGGCGTCGATGCGGAGGTCGTCGCCATCGGCGAGGGCGGTCTGCGCTGCATGCCGCTCGGTCCGGTCGCCGGCCTCACCGTCGGCGCACCCGTGCGCGGCCGCGGCGGTCCGCTGCGCGTGCCGACCGGGGCCGCGCTGCTCGGACGGGTGCTGGACGGACTGGGTCGACCGATCGACGGGAAGGGCCCTCTGCGCGGCGCGGTCACCGTGAGCCTCGATCACGCGCCGCCGTCGATCATGGGGCGCGACCGGATCGACTCCCCGCTCCCCCTCGGCGTCCGCACCCTCGACACGCTCGTCAGCGTCGGACGCGGGCAGCGCGTGGGCCTGTTCGCGGGCTCCGGCGTGGGCAAGTCGTCGCTGCTGTCGATGATCGCGCGCGGCACCGAGGCCGAGGTCACGGTGATCGCCCTCGTCGGCGAGCGCGGCCGCGAGGTGCGCGAGTTCATCGAGGACGACCTCGGGCCCGAGGGGCTCGCCCGCTCCGTGGTCGTGGTCTCGACCTCGGATCAGCCCGCCATGGCCCGCATCCGGGCCGCGTACACCGCGACGAGGATCGCCGAGGCCTTCCGCGACGACGGCGCGCACGCCATCCTCATGATGGACTCCCTCACCCGCGTCGCGATGGCGCAGCGCGAGATCGGTCTCTCCGCCGGTGAGCCTCCGGCCACGCGCGGATACCCGCCCTCGACCTTCTCGCTCCTCGCCGGGCTCCTCGAGCGGGCCGGCACCGACAAGCGCGGCTCGATCACCGGGATCTACACCGTGCTCGTCGACGGCGACGACCACAACGAACCCATCGCGGACACCGTGCGATCGATCCTCGACGGCCATGTGGTGCTCGACCGTGCGCTCGCACTGTCCGGCCATCACCCGGCGATCGACGTGCTCGGCTCCGTCTCCCGCGTGGCGGGCAAGATCACCGCTTCGGAGCGGCGCGGCCACGCGGCGACGCTGCGCGCGGTGCTCGCGGCCCGACGCCGGGCGAACGACCTGATCGACATCGGCGCCTACCAGGCGGGGGCCGACGCGCGCATCGACGCCGCGATCGCTCACGAACGGGCGATCTCCGCCTTCCTGACCCAGTCCCTCGACGAGACGAGCGAGATCGGGGAATCGTGGCGCCGGCTGGAATCACTGGTCGCCGGGTTCGGAGGAGTCTCATGACGCGGTCCTTCTCCCTGGCCGGCCTGTTGCGTGTGCGGGAGATCCAGGAACGGGCGGCGGCGCAGCGGCTCTCCCGTGCCGTGATCGACGCCCAGCACACCGAGGCCCGTGATCGGTCCCTCCGCGCGCACCTGTCCGGCGCGGGGAGCGAGGCCGTCGACGTGCGCTCCCTCGCCGCTCTCGCCGCGGCCCGGGTGGCCGGACGGACCCTGCTCGCCGATCTCACGACGCTCGCGGAGCTGCAGGAGCAGTCGGTCGACGAGGCGCGGACCGCGCACGCGGAGGCTCGCCGGGCGATGCGCGGTCTCGACCGCCTCGCCCAGGCGCACGCCCTGCGGGTGCGCACGGCCGAGCTGCACGCGGAGCAGACGGAGCTCGACGAGATCGGCTCGCGCACCAGGACGGAGAGCCCCTCATGACCTCCCTCGGCATCGTCGACATCCTCGACGCACGGGCGCCCCGATCGCCGGGCGGCGCGAACGGCTCGCGGCACTCGACCCCCGGAGCCGCGGCCTTCGCCGACGTCATCCAGGATGCCGCGCGCATCCCCGCGGACGACGCGGGCGGAAGCTCGTCCGACGCCGCCACGGACGACACATCGGCCTCACCCGCCGCCGTGCCCTCCACGCCCACGGCGCCCGCCCCGCCGATGACCATCCCTGCACCGGAGGCGACTCTCACCCCCGCACCCTCCCCGGCGATCGACACGTCGGTCGGGCTCCCCACCGCGGGACAGCCGGGGACTTCCGAGAACGCGGGTGCGCCGACGGCCGTCTCGCCCGCCGACGGCACGACGGAGCCCGCAGCCCCGGCCGCACCGAACGCTGCCCCCGCCGCCGCGGCGGCGACCGCCGCTTCGGACGCGGACATCGCGCGCGCGCAGCCGGCGCCCCCCGATGCCACCCGGATCCGCACACCCGCGACGACGGCCGCTGCTCCGGCCACCGCACCCGCGGCCTCGACGAGGTCCGACGCGTCTCCGCTCGGCGCCGGAACGGCTCTCGCCACCGGAACGACTCTCGCCACCGCGACGACTGCGGAGGGGCCGGCCGTGCCCGGTCCCGACGTCCTCGGACGAGCGGCGGTCGGCGGCGCGGTCGTGCCCGCGGCGGCCTCCCCCGCGACGGCGAAGGGCCGGGAAGCGCTCGACACGAAGGCCTCACCGGACGCCGCGACGAGTGCCGCCGCGCCCGGTCCGGCGTCCGCTCCGGTCGCGACCCTGCCGTCGACACCGGTGAGCGCGACCGGCGAGACGCCCCCGCCGCCCCTCGCCGTCGGCAGCACCGCGGCACCGACGCCGGTGACCGCCGCGACCCCCGCGGTGCCGGTCGCCCGCCCCGTGCTGCTCCCGCAGATCGCGGCGCCCGTCGTCGCACTCGCCCAGTCTCCGGACGGCGACCACAGCATCACGCTGACGGTGTCGCCGGAGAACCTCGGCCCGGTCACGGTGCGCGCGCACATCTCGGGCGGTGCCATCCACATCGAGCTGCACGCGCCGAACGACCTCGGTCGCGAGGCGCTGCGGGCCATCCTCGCCGACCTGCGACGGGATCTCGCGGCGGCCGCCCCGCAGGCCTCGCTCCTGCTGTCGACCTCGGACGACGGTCCCGGCACCCCGAACCCGCAGACGTCCCCCCACGGCGGTGGCGCGAACAGCGGTGGCACGAATGGCAGCGGCTCCGCGAACGGCAACGCCGGTGCGAGCGGCGGCCAGTCCGGGAACGGCACCGCGGCCGGGCGGGATGCCCCCGGGGCGCGCTCATCGCCGGACGCGGGCCCTCCGACACCGGCCGGGGCGACCCCCCTCCCGCTCGTCTCGCCGCACGGCGGCATCGATGTCTTCGCCTGATCCGAGAGGAACCCCATGACCGATCCCATCTCCGGCACCATCCCGCCGTCCGGTGTGCAGACGGGCAGCACGACGCCCCCGACCGAGCGCAAGAAGACGCTCGACTCCGAGGTGTTCCTGAAGCTCCTGGTGACCCAGCTGACCAATCAGGACCCGAGCTCCCCCATGAACACCAACGAGATGATCTCGCAGACCACGCAGCTGGCCTCCATGGAGCAGCTGACCGCGCTCACCGCGACCTCGACGGAGAGCTTCGCGCTCAGCATGCGGCAGACCGCCGCCGCGCTGATCGGCCACGAGGCGCAGTACGTCGATGAGGACGGCGTCACCCAGAAGGGCATCGTGACCTCGGTCTCCTACGCCGGCGCCGTCCCCCTCGTCACCATCGGCGACGCATCCATCCCCCTCGACGCCGTCTCCGGCGTCTCCCTCGCCCCCCGTTCGCAGTCCTGACCAGTCCCTCCAGAAAGGCATCATCATGCTCCGCTCTCTGTTCGCCGGAATCTCGGGTCTGCGTTCGCACCAGACCATGCTCGACGTCACGGGCAACAACATCGCCAACGTCAACACGACGGGCTTCAAGGCCTCGGCCGTGCAGTTCCAGGACTCGCTCTCGCAGCTGGTGCGCAACTCGATGATGCCGCAGCAGGCCGTCGGCGGGCAGAACCCCGCCCAGGTCGGACTCGGCGTGCAGGTCGCCGGCATCAGCACGAACTTCGCCTCCGGTGCGCCGCAGCCCACCGGCGTGCCCACCAACCTCATGATCGCCGGCGACGGCTTCTTCGTCGTGCGTTCGGGCGGCGAGACCCTGTACACCCGCAACGGCGGCTTCTCGTTCGATGCGAGCGGCAAGCTGGTCTCCGCCGACGGTGCACTCGTGCAGGGGTGGACCGCGCGCGGCGGAGCCATCGTCCCCGGTCAGGGCATCGGCGACATCACCCTCCCGGTGGGGGCGCTGAGCCCCGCGACGGCGACCACCACCGCCCGCGTCACCGGCAACCTCCCGTCCGGAGCCGCCGTCGGCGAGACGCTCGTCCGCGACATCAAGACCTACGGCGCCGACGGCACCGCCACCTCACTGCGCCTCACCTTCACGCGCAGCGCCACCGGGTGGGACGTCACCGACCCGGCCGGGGCGACCACCGCGCTCACGTTCAACGACGGCAAGCAGCCGGGTGCGTCGTCGATCGTGTCCGGCGGTGTCACGGTCGATCTCTCGGCGGTCACCGGGTTCGCCGACGTCAGCGACGTCGCGATCAAGGAGCAGAACGGCAAGCCGGCCGGCACGCTCAGCTCGTACGCGCTCACCAACGACGGCAGCCTCGTCGGCACGTTCAGCAACGGCGACACCGAGGTGCTCGCCCGCATCGCCCTCGCCGGCTTCGTCAACCCGGGCGGCCTCGAGAAGGCCGGCTCCTCGCAGTTCCGCCCGAGCGGCAACTCCGGCGAGCCCACGCTCGGTCAGGCGGGCTCCGACGGCATGGGCGGCATCATCAGCGGCGCGCTCGAGATGTCGAACGTCGACCTGTCGCAGGAGTTCACGAACCTGATCGTCGCCCAGCGCGGCTTCCAGGCGAACGCCCGCATCATCACCACGAGCGACGAGGTGCTGCAGGAGCTGACCAACCTCAAGCGCTGATCGGTCGGACTCTGCGGAGTCCCCATCGGGGTGGCGGCGAGACCGCCACCCCGATGTCTATCCGAACTCGCGCAGCTCCGATGTCAGCTCACGTTCCGAGTGTCTTCGTCCACCCCGTCAGCCTGAGCCGCCGGGTTTCGCCGGTACTGTCGAACGGAGAGAACGGAGCCGGTCATGGACGCGGTCGACGCTGTGGGCATCATCGCCGAGGTGCTCTCCTGGATCGGGCTCGGAATCGGTCTCCCTCTGCTCGCCATCGTGTTCCTGGTGAAGGTGCACGACGGCTCCTGGGTGCCTCACGAGGTCGTCATCGTCCACGAGGAGGACGACCGGGCGCGGGCCCGATGGTTCGCCGCGGGCGACTTCCGGGAACGACCGCTCCGCGCGGAGGAGGCCGTCCACTGGCGCGGACGAGAAGAGGCCGACGCCTTCCTCAGCGAGCGGCACCCGGATCTGATGCGGTTCGAGCCCCGCAGGCCCCTGCTGCATGCGTTCCAGGTGCTCGGGATCACCCTGGCCGGTGTCGGCGCGGCCGCGGTCGTCCTGTCGATCGTCCTCCTGTTCGTCGGCTGACGGCGCGGTGTCCGCGGATCGCGATCGCGGGCAGGATGGAGACATGCCTGAATCTCCGCTCGCCGCACGTCCCTGGCTCGACTCCTATGCGGAGGGCGTCCCCGCGGAGATCGAGGAGCCCTCGCAGACCCTGACGGAGATGCTGTCCGCGAGCGTGAAGGCGTTCGGCCGGCGACCGGCGCTGGACTTCTTCGGCGCCGTCACGACCTACCGGGAACTCGGGGAGCAGGTCGAGCGGGCGGCCGAGGGTCTGCGCCGTCTCGGGGTCGGCCCGGGTGACCGGGTCGCGCTGGTGCTGCCCAACTGCCCGCAGCACGTCGTCGCCTTCTACGCGATCCTCCGACTCGGCGCGATCGTGGTCGAGCACAACCCGCTCTACACCGCACGCGAGCTGCGGCATCAGTTCGAGGATCACGGGGCGCGCGTCGCCGTCGTGTGGGACAAGTCCGTGGACACGGTCGCCGGCTTCCCCGCAGACGTCAGGGTGGAGCACATCGTCAGCGTCGACATCACCGCGGCGATGCCGCTGTCGAAGCGCCTCGCGCTGCGCCTGCCCCTACCCAAGGCCCGCGAGGCGCGCGCGAAGCTCACGGCCACCCCGAAGGCACGGCACCTCACCGCGTGGAAGAGCCTCGCCGATCACCGACGCCTCTCGCGACGGGTGGCCGGCCCCGGGCTGGACGACATCGCGCTGCTGCAGTACACGAGCGGGACGACGGGTGTCCCGAAGGGGGCGATCCTCACGCACGCGAACCTCCGGGCCAACGCGATGCAGGGGCGGGCGTGGGTGCCGGGGCTCGTCGACGGCCAGGAGACGTTCTACGGCGTGCTGCCGCTGTTCCACGCGTACGGCATGACCCTGTGCCTGACCTTCGCGATGAGCATCGGCGCGAGGCTCGTCCTCTTCCCGACGTTCGACCTGGGGCTGGTCACCGCGGCCGCCCGCTCGACTCCGCCCACCTTCCTTCCCGCCGTGCCGCCGATCTACGACGCCCTCGCCCGTGCGGCCGCGCGGGGCACCATCGATCTCTCGACGGTGCGCTTCGCGATCTCCGGAGCGATGAGCCTTCCGGTCGCCACCGTGAAGCGCTGGGAGGAGGCGACCGGCGGCCTGCTCGTCGAGGGCTACGGCATGACCGAGGCCTCGCCGGTCGCGCTCGGCAACCCCATGGGCCCCACCCGTCGCCCCGGCACGGTCGGCGTGCCCTTCCCGAGCACGGAGATCCGCGTCGTCGATCCGGCGGACCCGACGGTCGACGTGCCGTCCGGCGAGCCCGGTGAACTCCTCATCCGCGGACCGCAGGTCTTCCAGGGGTATTGGGGGCGTCCGGGCGAGACGGCTGACGCCCTGCTCCCCGAGGGGTGGCTGCGGACGGGCGACATCGCCCAGGTCTCGTCCGACGGGTTCGTGAGCATCGTCGACCGTCTCAAGGAGCTCATCATCACCGGCGGCTTCAACGTGTCGCCCAGCGAGGTGGAGGACGCGCTCGTCTCGCACCCCGATGTCGTCGCCGCTGCGGTCGTGGGCCTGCCGCGACCGCATGGCGGCGAGGAGGTCGCCGCCGCGGTGGTGCTCCGCGACGGCGCCGCTCTCGACGTGGATGCGCTGCGCGACTTCTGCCGCACCCGCCTCACCCCCTACAAGGTGCCGCGCCGCATCACCGCCGTCGACGACCTCCCCCGGTCGCTCATCGGGAAGGTGCTGCGTCGTCAGGTGCGGGACAGTCTGCTGTCCGATCGCTGAGTCGTCGGGGTCGGAGGCGCCGTGACGCGGAGGAGACCGAGAGCGATTGCGAGCGCCTCCGGCTCCGACCTAACGCACGGTCCCGACCGGCCGACAGTCACCTCCGACAGCCCAGGACGGGCCGTCGGGTCCGTGCTCCCCCGGGAACGCGGACGGATCTTTCCAGGATGGAGCCCATGATCGTCCTCACGCGCCTGAACCGCTCGCGGTTCGCGGTGAATCCCGACCTGATCGAACGTGTCCAGGCCACGCCGGACACGACGCTCATCATGGTCGACGGCGCGACCTTCGTCGTCACCGAGACGATGGACGACGTGATCGCGCAGATCACCCGGTTCCGCGCCGGAGTGCTCGCGGCCGCGGCCGATCTGATCGCCGCGAACGGCTCCGACGTGGCCCCCGATCCCGAGGTCGGTCTCTGATGGATCCGTCCCTCATCCTCGGACTGGTGCTCGCGTTCGGCGCCCTGATCGCCATGATCAACCTCGAAGGCGCGACCATCGGATCGCTGCTGATCCCTGCCCCGATGGTGCTGGTCTTCGGAGCCACGATCGCCGTCGGCATCGCGAGCGGCACCGTGCGCGATGCACTGCATGCGGTCAAGTCGCTCCCCCGCGCCTTCCGCGGCGAGCGCCGCACCGCGTCGAGCATGATCGAGACGGTGGTCGGCTACGCCGAGAAGGCGCGCGCCGAAGGGCTCCTCGCCCTCGAGCAGGGGCTGGAGGACGAGAAGGACCCGTTCCTGCGCCAGGCACTGCAGAGCATCGCCGACGGCACGGACGCCGAAGACCTGCGAATCCTGCTGGAGGATGAGCTCACCTCGACCGCCGCCCGCAACCGCACCGCCTCCCGCTTCTACATGACGCTCGGCGGCTTCGCGCCCACCGTCGGCATCATCGGCACCGTCGTCTCCCTCACGCATGTGCTGGAGAAGCTCGACAAGCCCGACACCCTGGGCCCCATGATCGCAACGGCATTCGTGGCGACGCTGTGGGGTCTCCTGTCGGCCAACTTCATCTGGCTGCCCATCGGCGGACGCCTCCAGCGTCTCGGCGAGCTCGAGCTCGAACGCATGACCGTGCTCATGGAGGGCATGCTCGCGATCCAGGCCGGTGCCCCGCCGCAGTTCGTCGGAGAACGCCTGCGCGCCCTCGTGTCCGAGCGTCCCTCCGCCCGCTCCGGCCGTCCTGCCCGCACCCGAGCAGCCGAGGAGACGGAGCAGGCGTCATGAGCGTCCGTGCCCGTCGCCGCGTGCCCCAGGAGGAGCACAGCGGTCCGGACGAGCGATGGATGGCGTCCTACATGGACATGGTCACCGTGCTCATGTGCATGTTCATCGTGCTGTTCGCGATGTCGACGGTCGACCAGGAGAAGTTCGAGGCCCTCAGCGCCTCCCTCGCGACCGGCTTCGGACAGGAGCCCTCCGACAAGGTCGACGTCACGACCGGCGTGGTGGTCCCGCCCGAGCTCGTCGACGAGAACGGCGACGACTTCGCGGACATCGACATGGCCGCGGCGCAGACCGAGTTCAGCGAGCTCTCCGCGCTGCGGGAGCGGCTGCGCAAGGTGCTCGCCGACAACGGGCTCGAGGCCGACGTCACCTTCACGATCGATGAGCGCGGCCTCACGATCGGACTCGTCAGCGCCGAGACGTTCTTCACCACGAACAGCACCACGCTCAGCGCCAAGGCCGTGCGCGTCCTGGATGCGCTCGGCTCGGTGCTGGTCTCCGCCCCGAACGAGATCTCGGTCGAGGGTCACGCCGACGTGCGCGGCTCCGTGGCCCCGTATCCCACGAACTGGGAGCTGTCGGCCGGTCGCTCCACCCAGGTGCTGCGCCATCTCGTCGAGTCCTCCGGCCTCCCGCCGACGCACCTGAAGTCGGTCGGATTCGGCGACACCCGCCCGGTCGCGGCGGGCAGCAGCGCCGATGCCCTGGCGAAGAACAGGCGGGTCGACATCGTCGTCCTCTCCGACGCGAACGAGGAGGTGCGCGCGCTCATCCCCGAAGCACAGGCGGGGCAGCCGTCCTCCTGACCCGTTCCTCTTCTAACGCACGCCGCCCACCGCCCGATAGTCGGGTTCGTGGTGATCGAGGACAGCGTGCGCTCCGAGGTGCGCGCAGCGACGGCGACGAAGACCGCCGAGGTCGAGGTGTACGACTTCGGCCGTTCGGCGACCCTCTCGCGCGAGCACACCAGGGCGCTGGAATTGGCCTTCGAGACGTTCTCCCGACAGTGGTCGGCGCAACTCTCCGGCAAGATCCACGTCCGCGCCACGATCGCCGTCGAACACGTGGGGATGATGACCTACGGCGAGTACGCCCAGTCGCTCCCCACCACGACCACCATGATCGTGTGCGCGCTTCCCGACTCCGAAGAGCGCCTGATCGTGCAGCTGCCGACCTCGGCCGCGACCGGGTGGATCGTGCAGATGGTCGGCGGGCGGGCGACCGCCGCCTCCGAGGACCGCACGTTCACCCCGATCGAGCAGGCCCTGATCCGCTCGCTGATCGTCGACGCGATCGACCACCTCACCGGCGCGCTGGACGGGATGCTCCCCGCCGGGATCACGGTCAGCGGCATCCAGTACAACTCGCAGTTCGCGCAGGTCGCGGCCGCGGGCGAACCCGTCATCGTGGCGCGCTTCTCCATGCGCCTCGGAGGCCGCACCGTCCCGGCGAGCGTGATGCTGCCCGCGTCGGTCCTCGCCGGCTTCACGGTGCGCTCCTCGGATGCCGACCGAGCGGCCGCCCCCGGCCAGATCCGTCGGCAGGTCGAGGTCGCCCCCGTCGAGCTCGCGCTGCGGCTCGCTCCTCGGGCCGTCCTCCCCCGTGAGGTGCTCGACCTCGCCGTGGGCGACATCATCTCCTTCCCGCACTCGGCCGACCGCCCGCTGGTCCTCGCCGTGGGCGATCAGCCCGTCGCGACCGCCGCCGTCGGCAGCGCCGGAGCGCGCCTCGCCTGCGTCGTCACCACCACCGTCCCCGATCCAGCTCTCGCCGAGGAGTCCGCGTGACCAGCACCACCACCTACGAGTCCGCCGTCGCCGCCGCCTTCGCCGCGTCGCTGCCGACCGCCGCTCCCGTCGCCGCGCGGGCCTCGCAGGTCTCGGGAGACACCGGCGACGCCGTGATCGTGCAGTTCGTCGGGGAGGCCAGCGCCCAGCTGGCCGTGCAGCTGTTCGACCCCGACGCCCTGGTCGACGGCCTCGCCGGCGCCCCGCTGGCGGACCGGCTCCGCGACGCCCTGGAGGCCTCCGCGAGCGCACTCGGTGCCGGAGCGCTCGGCGAGGCTCTGATCGGCGACGCCTCCCCGCTGTTCTCCGACCCGCTCGCACAGCTCTTCGACCTGCAGGATCAGACGGACCGCACGATCGGTCGCCTGGCCGTCATCGTCACGCACGCGCCGGCCGCCGCCTCGAACTCCTCGCGCCGACTGCACCGCATCGCGGGCGTCGAGATGGAGCTCACTGTCGAGATCGGTCGCACCAGAATGGCCGTGCGCGACGTGCTCGACCTGGAGCCGGGACGCATCGTCGAGCTCGACCGCTCCGCAGGCGCCCCCGCCGACATCAAGCTCAACGGCCGCATCATCGCGCACGGCGAGGTCGTCGTGGTCGACCAGGACTACGCGGTGCGGATCACCCGCATCCTCGAGAACGTCGAGGCCTGACCCTGGACGACCTCCTGCTCGGCCTGCGGGTCGTGCTCTCGCTCGCCGCGGTGCTCGGGGTGCTGTGGTTCCTGCAGCGCCGGGTGGCGCGCACGCAGGCACGTCGTCTTGACAGCGAGGCGATCACGGTACTCGGACGCCAGGGGGTCGGCCCGAAGGCGCAGGTCGTCGTGATCCAGACCGAGGACGCCCGCTACGTCCTGGGCGTCACCGAGCACGGGGTGAGCGTCGTCGACCGGCTGCCCGTCAAACCCGCCTCCCCCGACGCCGAGGACGCCCGCCCGACGTGGTCGTCGGCCACCTCGGAGGCGGCATCCGACGCCGCGGAGTTCGACCGCATCCTCGCCGCGACGGCGATGACCGAGACGACCGGCACCTCCCCGGCCGATCCGGCACCGCAGCGCCGGGTGCGTCACCGGAACGATCCGCTGCGCGGCTCCATCCTCTCCCCCGAAACCTGGCGGCAGACCGCCGAGGCCATCCGGCGCACGCGATGAGCGTCGCCCGTGGGGTCGTCGACGGCCGGCCGCTGCGACGACTCGCGCTGATCCTCGCGGCCGTCGTCGCGCTCGTCGTGGTGTTCACCCTGCTCACCGGCACGGCCGCCCACGCGGCGGTGACGCCGGACGATCCGGGCGAGGGCGTCACGATCGACATCAACGGGGTCGACGGCGGGCCCTCCGGCTCGATCCTCACCCTGCTGGGCATCACGCTGCTGTCGGTGGCTCCCGCGCTCCTGCTGATGATGTCGTCGTTCACGAAGATCTTCGTCGTGCTCGCGATGACGCGGAACGCGCTCTCGCTCCCGACGATCCCGCCGAACCAGGTCCTCGCCGGGCTGTCGCTGTTCCTGTCGCTGTTCATCATGTGGCCGGTGCTGACCGAGATCAACACGGTCGCGGTGCAGCCGTACATCGACGGCAGCCTCACGTTCACGCAGGCCATCGACGTCGGTCAGCTGCCGCTGCAGGAGTGGATGCTCCGCTTCACCCGCGAGGAGGACCTCGCCCTCATGACGCGGATGGCGGGTCAGCCGAACCCTGAGGACCCGTCGAGCGTCCCGATGTACACGCTCATCCCGGCGTTCATGATCTCCGAGCTCCGCGCCGCGTTCATCATCGGCTTCGTCATCTTCGTGCCGTTCCTGGTGATCGACCTCGTCGTGGCCGCGGCACTGATGTCGATGGGCATGATGATGCTCCCGCCGGTCATGATCTCGCTGCCCTTCAAGATCCTGCTGTTCATCCTCGTCGACGGCTGGGGGCTCATCATCCGCGCCCTGCTGGAGAGTTACGGGGGTGTCGGATGACCCCGGAGGCCGTGCTCGACATCGGCGCCCAGGGCCTGATCATCGCGGCCAAGCTCGCCGCCCCCGTCCTGGTCACCGCGCTCGTGGTGGGCTTCGCCATCTCGCTGCTGCAGTCCATCACCCAGGTGCAGGAGGTGACGCTGTCGTTCGTGCCGAAGATCGTCGCGGTCGGCATCGCCCTGCTCATCGCCGGCAACTGGATGATCGCGGAGATGATCGCCTTCACGAACGAGATGTTCGCCCGCATCCCCTCCCTGCTGAGCGGATGACGACGTGTACATCCCCATCGACTTCGCCTGGCTCGAGGCGACCATGCTGACGGCCGTGCGCATCACGGCGTTCATCATGATCGCGCCGCCCTTCTCCTACGGGGCGATCCCGGTGCGGGTGAAGGCCATGCTGGCGATCGGCCTCTCGCTCGCGGTGGGCACCGCGGTCTCCCCCGGCTACGAGAACCTCGACACCGGGCCCTTCCTCGGGGCGCTGGTGCTCCAGCTCGTGACCGGCGCCCTCCTGGGCTTCCTCGTGCTGCTGTGCTTCTCGGCCCTCCAGGCCGCCGGCAGCCTGATCGACGTGTTCGGCGGATTCCAGCTCGCCCAGGCCTTCGACCCGCACTCGCTCGTCAACGGCGCGCAGTTCACGCGGCTGTTCCACCTGACGGCGCTGACGCTCCTGTTCACCTCCGGCGGATATCAGCTGATCCTGGCCGGTCTCGCGCGCAGCTTCCAGGCCGTGCCGGTCGACGGCGTGTTCACCGTGGCGGGTCCCGCCGAACTCCTCGTCGACGGGGTGTCCCAGATGGTGCTCGCGGCCGTGCAGATCGCCGGGCCGCTCGCGCTCGTGCTGTTCCTCGCCGATGTGGGCCTCGGCCTGATCACACGCGTCGCGCCGGCGCTCAACGCGTTCGCCATGGGCTTCCCCGTGAAGATCCTGCTGACGCTCCTGCTCGCCGGGGCCGTCTACGCCGCCCTCCCCGGCATCGTCGACGCCCTCGCCTCCCAGGCGCTGAAGATGATGCAGGGGGTGGGACAGTGAGCGGCACCGACACCGGGGAACGCAGTGAGAAGGCGACCGACAAGCACCTCCGCGAAGCCCGGCAGAAGGGGCGCCTGTCCCGCAGTCAGGACCTCACGGCCTGGCTCGGGATCGGAGCCGCGGCGATCGCCACACCGGCCGCCATGGCCCTCGGCGCATCCGCCGGCACCGAGCAGCTCCTGACCCTGACCTCGCTGGTCCTCGCCCCCACCCGGGAGGCCGCGCTCGGCGCGCTCGAACGCGGCCTCGCCTCCGTGCTCCCGACCCTGGGGGTCATGCTGGCCGCCGTCGCGATCGTCACCCTGATCGGCGCCGTGATCCAGGGCGGCGTGCATCTGCGTCGCATGACCGGACGCTTCGAGCAGTTCAACCTCGTCAACGGCGTGCGGCGGGTGTTCGGCATGCAGGCCCTGTGGGAGGGGGCCAAGGCGCTGATGAAGACCGCGGCGATCGGCATCGCGCTCTGGCTCGTGATCGCGAGTCTGATGCCGGTGCTCACCGCCAGCGGGGCGCACTCGATCACGCGTCTGCTCGGCGTCGCGACCGACGGCACGACCGCCCTGCTGCAGACCGCGATCGCCGTGGGCCTCGCCCTCGCGGCGGTCGACATGTTCGTCGTGATGCGCCGCAACCGCAAGCACACGCGCATGACCAAGCGCGAGATCCGCGACGAGAGCAAGAACTCCGAAGGCGACCCGCTCATCCGCCAGCAGCGGCGCTCCCGGCAGCTCGCGGTCAGTCGCAACCGCATGATCGCCGCGGTGGCCGGATCCGACGTCGTGGTGGTCAACCCCACGCACATCGCGGTCGCGCTCCGCTACGAGCCCGGCCGGTCCGCCCCCAAGGTCGTCGCGAAGGGCAGCGGCGTGATCGCGGAGCGCATCCGCGACGAGGCCGCCCGAGCCGGGGTGCCGATGGTGCGCGAGATCACGCTCGCCCGAGCCCTGCACGCCGCGTGCGAGCTGGGCCAGGAGATCCCGGAAGACCTGTACAACGCCGTGGCGCGCGTGCTCGTGTTCGTCGACGCCCTGCGTCGGCGCGGCGCCGCCCGCGGCATCCACTCTCTCCCCTACCGGAGGACCGCATGAGACAGCTGTTCGTCAAGCTCATGGTGCCCATCGGGGTCGTCGGCATCATCATGCTGCTCGTCGTCCCGGTGCCGCCGTTCCTGCTCGACATCCTGATCATCCTGAACATCATGTTCGCCCTGGTGATCCTGCTCACGTCGATGTTCGTGAAGAAGCCGCTGGACTTCTCGGTGTTCCCCTCGCTGCTGCTCGTGGCGACGCTTTTCCGACTCGGCCTGAACGTCGCGTCCACCCGTCTGGTGCTCGGCGAGGCGTACGCGGGCCAGGTGATCGAGGCCTTCGGCGCGATCGCCGTGGGCGGCTCGCTCATCATCGGGGCGGTGGTCTTCCTGATCCTCGTCGTCATCCAGTTCGTCGTCGTGACGAAGGGCGCCGAGCGCGTCGCGGAGGTCGGCGCCCGGTTCACGCTCGACGCGATGCCGGGAAAGCAGATGGCGATCGACGCCGATCTGAACGCCGGGCTCATCACCGACACGGAGGCTCGCGAGCGCCGCGCGGAGGTGGCGGCGGAGGCCGACTTCTACGGCGCGATGGACGGTGCCTCGAAGTTCGTGAAGGGCGACGCGATCGCCGGCCTCGTCATCATCATCATCAACATCGTCGGCGGCATCGCGATCGGCCTCGTGCAGCACGGCATGTCGATCGACGAGGCCGTGAGCACCTACAGCCTCCTCACGATCGGCGACGGGCTCGTCACGCAGATCCCGGCGCTGCTGATGGCCGTCTCGACCGGCATGATCGTGACCCGCTCGACCGCGGAGGCCGAGATGGGCACCGCCGCGTCGGCGCAGCTCGGCCAGTCCCGCAACGCGCTCATCATCGCCGGGTGCGCCGCGATCATCATGTCGCTCATCCCGCACATGCCGATGCTGCCGTTCGTCGCGATCGGGGCGCTCCTGCTGCTCATCGCGCAGCGCATCAAGGCGACCCAAAAGCGCGAGGAGGAGGAAGCCGCCCGGACGCCCACCGCCGCCCCCGTGGACCAGCCCGAGGAGCTGATCGAGAAGATGCGCGTGCATCCGCTCGAGATCCTCCTCTCCCCCGACATCGTCGACCTGGTGACCGGCGGTCCCGACGATCTCCTGGCGCGGGTGAAGGCGCTCCGACGCCGGGTCGCCCTCGACCTCGGCCTGATCACCCCTCCGGTGCGCACCCGCGACAGCATCGAGCTTCCGCAGGCGACGTACGTCATCCGCATCGCCGGGGTCGAGACCGGACGCGGGACCGCCCCGGTGGGTTCCGTGCTCGCGCTGGGGCAGGGGCTGGAGAGCCTTCCCGGCACCGCGACCCTCGATCCGGTCTTCGGGCTCGAGGGCAAGTGGATCCCGCTGGAGATGCGGCACAGCGCCGAGTTCGCAGGAGCCACGGTGATCGACCGCGCGAGCGTGATCATCACGCACCTCTCCAGCGTCATCCACGCGCACGCCGCACGCCTGCTGAGCCGGGAGGACGTGCGCCAGCTCACCGACGCCCTCAAGCAGGCCTCCCCCGCCGCCGTCGAGGAGCTCACGCCCGCCCTGCTCTCGCTGGCCGAGGTCCAGCGCGTGCTGCAGGGCCTGCTGGCCGAACGGGTGCCGATCAACGACCTCAGCCGGATCTACGAGGCGCTCGCCCTGCGAGCCCGGACCTCGACCGATCCGGAGGGACTCATCGAGGCCGCCCGCGGGGCGCTGGGCCCCGCGATCGCCGCACGGTTCGCGGACGGCGGCGTCCTGCGGGTGGTGATGATCAATCCGCTCCTCGAGCAGGCGATGCTGGAGAGCCTCCGTCCGGGCGACGAGGGGACGCAGATCGTCTTCGACCCGCAGCGCATGGAAGCCGTGGTCGAGTCCGTCAAGCAGGCCGTCTCCTCCGTGCGCGAAGGCGGCGAGCCGGTGCTGGTGTGCGCCCCGTCGCTGCGCCCCGCGGTGCGACGACTCGTGTCCGCCCAGACCGACGGGCTCCCGGTGCTCTCGTACTCGGAGGCGACCGCCGCCGCCCTCACGATCGAGACCGTCGGTGTCGTCCGCGACGCGGCATCACCGTCGGTCGGCGCCGTGTCCGCGGCAGTAGGCTGAACGAATGCTGGTGTTGACGAGGCGGATCGGTGAGAGCGTGCGCATCGACGGCGAGATCGAGGTCACGCTGCTCGAGATCAAGGGCGACAGCGTGCGCATCGGTGTGAAGGCCCCGCGTGAGACGCGCATCCAGCGCACCGAGATCATCGACGCGGTCGTCGCGGAGAACGTGTCCGCCGCCGCCGAGACCGGTGCCGACGCGGAAGACGCGATCGCCGCCGCCCTCGCCCGGGGTCGGGAGACCCGCACGCCGTAGCGAGCGATCACCCGCCGGGCTGTCCCGCCGGTCAGATCACGGCGGTGTCGGGCTGCGCCGCACGCTTCCACTGGTCGCCGCCGGCCTCTCGTGCCCGCGCAGCCGCCTGTCCGGCCGCCGCCACGAGCACGTCGTAGTCGAAGCCCGTGGTCGTGGCCGTCGCCCACCCGATGCTCGCCGAGGCGCGGATGCCGCCGTCCGCACCCTCGCGGTCCATCTCCGAGATGCGGGTCAGGACGGCGCGGATGTGGAAGCGGACCGCCTCATCGCTGGCGCGGATCACCACGATCGCCCGATCGTCGGCGACGCGCTCGGCGTCCGCCAGCGGCGGGAGCGCCTCCTGGATGTCCTCGTGGAAGCGGTCGACGATGCGCGCGAACTCCGCGCCGCTCGACGCCTGCCGCAGGTCGGCGGGATCGTCGAGACGGATCGCGAGGACCGACCAGCCCTGGTCGTTCTGCGCCTCGGCCTTCCGCAGGCGGCGGCGGGCACGCGCGGCCACCCCGTCGACCTCCGCGGTCGTCGGCGCCCCCGCCCGCACCATCAGCACCAGCGTGAACGCCGCGCAGGTGCTGACGACCAGCGTGCCGATCGCGTTCATCCCGCGCAGCGCGCTCAGCTGCTCCCCGGTGCTGGTCGGCCCCATGAAGAGCGCGACGACGGCGCTGGAGACCGCGACGACGACGAATCCGCACGACGCCAGCGCGAGCGGCAGCACGATGTCCCTGGCCGCCGGCTGCCCGCGCAGCAGCTCGTAGGCCACCAGACAGGCGAAGACGCCGCTGCCGATGAACACCACGTGGAAGGCGGGCAGGTACCAGGGCGAACCCGAGGTCAGCACCAGGAGCGTCGGCGCCACGGCCACGAACACGAGCACCGGCCACCAGCGGACGCTCCTGCCGAGGTGCATCCGCACGCCGATCCAGATCAGCGGCTCGAAGCACAGCAGCAGGGCGGAGGCGGCCGCCCGCAGAGCGGGGATGCCGGTGTGATGCCCGGCGAGCCACAGGTAGGCCCCGAGCATCCCGATGCCGAAGGCGATGCCCCAGACGACGGTCGCGCGCGACGGACGGGCGAGGGTCGCCAGCCCGAGCACCAGCACGGTCAGCACGGTCACGACGGCCACCATGCTGGTGGTGATGTCGACGTTCACGGGCACGAGAGGCGTCATACCTTCTCCTCCTTCTTCCGGCGCCGAGGGAAGCGCAGGGTGACGGTGGTGCCGACCCCGATCTCGCTCGCCACGTCGATGCTGCCCTCATGCGCGGTCACGATCTCCCGCGCGATGCCCATGCCGAGCCCGGTTCCGGTGATCCCGCCGCGGATGGCGTTGTCGGTGCGGAAGTAGGGCTCGAACAGTCGAGGCAGGTCCTCCGGGGCGATGCCCATGCCGGAGTCGGCGATCACGAGCTCGGCGTGGCGGTCCGTGGTCCGCAGCCGTGCCGAGATGCGCCCGCCGGACGGCGTGTACTTCACCGCGTTGCTGAGCAGGTTGTCGAGCACCTGACGCAGTCGGAAGGAATCGCCGGAGATGAGCAGGCTGTCGGCGCCGGCCAGTTCCAGCATCTGCCGGTTCGCGGCGACGAGGGGCGCAGCGGAGGCGGCGGCCGCCTCGAACACCTGGCGGAGGTCCACGGGCTCGAAGGGCTCCTCCGAAGCGGGAGCGGTCTGCTCCAGCATGCTCGTGACCAGCTCCTGCATCCGCTCGCCGGCGTTCGCGATGACCTCCAGCTGCGCCGGGACGCGGCCGGGCAGGTCCTCGCGCTCGCGCAGCAGGTCGATGTGGCCGACGATCGCCGTGAGGGGGTTGCGCAGCTCGTGCGAGACGATCGCGTTGAGTGCCCGGCGCTCCTCCGCGGCCTCCAGGAGCACGGTGACGTCGTCGATGATGACGAGCGTGATGTGCTCGCCCTCCCGCGCACTGGCCACGGTCTGGGTGGTGACCTCGAGGGCGTGCCAGCGACCGCTGCCGTCGAACAGCCAGACCCGCTCGTCCTGCAGCTTCTCCCCGGCGGCGGCCCGGGCGAGGGTCGTCCGCTCGGGGGGCACGGTCGCGCCGCGTCGGCCGTCGTACTCGACGGCGGCGGTCGGCAGCGCGGCGCCGAAGCGGTCGCGGCCGTACAGCACGCGGTAGGCGTCGTTCATCTGCAGGATGCGGCCCTCGGCCGTGACCACGACGAGCGCGACGCCCAGCGCGTCGATGATCTGCGTCACCCGCTGCTGGTTCGTCTCGGCGCGCTCGGCGGCGCGGTCGACCTGCTCCGACCGGCGCTGGAGGAGGCGTCGCGACGCCTGGGCGCGCTCCGCACCGATCCGGACCGTCACGCCGAGGAAGCTCAGCGTGATGATCACGGTGAGGACGCGGAGCAGCACGTTCTCGGGCGTGCCGGTGTGGTCGCTGAAGATCACCAGGCAGACGCTGATGAACGCGATGCTGCCGAACACCCAGGGCATCGAGAAGTAGGACGCGAGCCACACCACCGGGAACACCCAGAGGAAGCCGAGTCGGAGGTCGGGGGCGTTGGTCGTGAGCCCGACGGCGAGCGCATCGAGGAGAGGCAGGATGACCACCGCGGTGCGCGGGAGGCGCTGCCACGGCACCAGCAGCGTGACCAGCGTCGTGACGACGATGAGGGTGAGTCCGGCGAGGAAGAAGGGGATGCCGAGGGTCTGCGGCTTGAACGCCGCGATCATGACCACGATCGCCACCATGCTGCCCGTGAACACGAGTTGCCAGCGCCAGATCGACGCGGTGCGGATCATCGACGCCTGCCCTCTCCGGTGAACCTCAGGTTTCCCGCAAGATTACTCAAAGATCGGTCGAGCCCGCTCTTCAGGCGACTTCCCGCCCCTAGCATTCTGAGTGGGGGCCGACACTGCGGCTGGGGAACAACGCAGACGCTGGGGCCACGCGAGTGGGGATTCGCAGGCACCGGGGCCGCGGCTGGGGAGCCGCGGCCCCGCCCCGGTCAGCCCGCCGTGTCATCGGCCGGGGTGAGTCGGTACCCGACTCCGCGGACCGTCTCGATGTAGCGCGGATGGGCCGTGCTGTCGCCGAGTTTTCGCCGCAGATTCGCGATGTGCGTCTCGATCGCCCGCTTGTCCGGCTCGCTCACGTAGTCGTTCGAGCCGTCCGGCGCGCCGCGCAGACCGCGCGCGAGTTCCGCCTTGCTGCACACGCGGAGCTTCGCCTCGAGGATGGCGGCGAGCAGGTCGAACTCGGTCGGCGTGAGGTCGATCCGCTTCTGCCCGACCAGGACCAGCCGGGTGTCGAGATCGAGGCTGAGGTCGCGATGCACGAGGCCGCGCCAGGTCAGGACCGTGGCGCCGTCGGGTGCGGCGGCGGGTTCCGCCGCCTGCCGGATGCCGGCCGCCGGCCGCGGGTCCGCGACACGCGGGCGCCGGAGGAGCGCCTCGATGCGGGCGCGCAGCTCGCGGGGCCGGAACGGCTTGACGAGGTACTCGTCGGCACCGGAGGTCAATCCGAGCACGACGTCCGACTCGTCCGAGAGCGCGGACAGCATGATGATGAACGTGTCGCTGATCCGGCGGATCCGGCGGGCGACCTCGAAGCCGTCGATGCCGGGCAGATTGATGTCGAGGGTGGTGATGACGGGGTGCCGCTGCTCGATGGCCGCGAGACCCTCCGGTCCGGAACCGGCGAGGACGGTCTCGAACCCCGCGGCGAGGAACACCTCGTCCAGCAGCGAGCGCACCCCGGGATCGTCCTCGATGATCACGGCGACGAGCTCCGGCGTCGAGGCCGCGTTCACGAGACGTTCTCGCGGACGATCGTGACGATCCGCGGCGCGTCGGCGTCGAGTTCCGCGGGGTCAAGGTCGTCGTCGTCCGCGGTGCCGACCGGGCGCTGCAGCTCGATGTCCCACCACGAATCGGCGAGCTCCTCCGCCATGCCGCGCCCCCACTCCACCACGACCACGGAGTGCGCGAGATCGAGGTCGAGGTCGTCGAGCTCGGCCGCGGAGCCGAGTCGGTACGCATCGACGTGCACCAGCGGGGCGCGGCCGACGAGCGACGGATGCGTGCGGGCGATCACGAAGGTCGGGCTCTGCACGGGGCCGCGCACGCCGAGCCCTTCGGCCAGGCCGCGGGTGAACGTGGTCTTCCCGGCGCCGAGGGGCCCGGTGAGGATGAGCAGGTCGCCCGCCTCCAGCTGCGCGCCGATCCGGAGGCCCAGCTGCTCCATCTCCTCCGCGGTCGCGATCTCGCGGCGGCCGAGGAGGGCTTCGTCGAGGCTCACGACGTCCGCCGGGGCACTCGGGGGCCGATGCGCGTCACGATCTCGTAGTTGATGGTGTCGGCGGCGGCGGCCCAGTCGGCGGCGGAGGGCACGCCCAGGGTCGGGTCGCCGAACAGCACGACCTCGTCGCCGATCGAGACCGGGGTGTCGCCGACGTCGACCACGAACTGATCCATCGCGATCCGGCCGACGTTCACGAAGCGGCGGCCGCCGATCGAGACCGGGAGCCTGCCCGAGGCGTTCCTCGGCACACCGTCGGCGTATCCGAGCGGCACGAGGACCAGCGTGGTGTCGCGATCGGTGCGGTGGTCGTACCCGTAGGAGACCCCCGTGCCCGCCGGCACCCGGCGGACCGCGGCGATGGCTCCGCGCAGGGTCATCGCGGGACGCAGACCGAGTTCTGCCGAGCTGCGGTCGTCGAACGGCGACAGGCCGTACAGCCCGACGCCGATCCGCACCGCGTCGAGCCGCATCTCGGGCAGGTCGATCGCGGCGGCCGTCGCGGCGATGTGGCGGATCTCGGGGTGGATGCCGAAGGAGGCGGCCGCGGCGACCCCCTCCTCGAACCGGGCGAGCGCCGCCCGGTCGTCCTCGACCGAGGTGTTGGAGAGGTGGCTGAAGAGTCCGATGACGCGCAGCCGTCCGATGCGCTCCAGACGCGCGGCCTCGGCCAGCACCCGCGACCAGTCGGCCGGGGCGATGCCGTTGCGCGACAGGCCGGTCTCGAACTTGAGGTGCACCCCGACCGGCCGGTCGACGGCCGCCGCCGCGGCAGCCGCCTCGAGCTGGTCGAACGACGAGATCCCGACCTCGATGTCCTGCGCAGCCGCCTGTTCGAACCGCTCCCCCGGCGCGTGCAGCCACGCCATGATCGGCGCGTGCACACCCTGCCTGCGCAGCTCGAGCGCCTCGGGGATCTCGGCGACGCCGATGCGCGTCGCTCCGGCGGAGAGGGCGGCGACCGCGGCTGCCGCCGCACCGTGCCCGTAGGCGTTCGCCTTGACGATCGCGATCACCTCGACGCCGGTGAGCCGGCGGAAGTGCCGCACGTTGTCGGCGATCGCGTCGAGGTCGATGGTCGCTTCGCGGAACGGGACGGTCACAGCGGTGCTCCTTCGGCGACGACGAACGCGGCGGCGAGACCGGCGTCGTGGGTGAGGGTGAGATGCAGGGTGAGGATGCCGCGCGCCTCGACGACCGCGGCGGTCGAGCCGGAGAGGACGAAGTGCGGGCGTCCCGAGGGCTCCGACGCGATCTCGATCTCGATCCAGTGCACGCCGTCCGAACCGCCCAGCGCCTTGATCAGCGCCTCCTTGGCGGCGTAGCGCGCCGCCAGCGAGGGAAGGCGGAGGGACCGCTCGGACGGAGCGAAGAGCCGCTCCAGGAGACGCGGGGTCCTGGCCATCGTCCGTTCGAATCGCGGGATGTCCACGAGGTCGATGCCGGTGCCGATGATCACCCGTTCAGCCTATCGAGCATGCATCCGGTCGTAATCGTGCGAATGGCCTCGTTTCCTTGGAAACGAGGCCATTCCAGCGATTCGACGATCGACCTACTCGACCGTGACCGACTTCGCGAGGTTGCGCGGCTGGTCGACGTCGAGACCCTTCGCGGTGGCGAGCGCCATCGCGAAGATCTGCAGCGGGACGACCGCGAGCAGCGGCTCGAACATCGCGCCGGCGAGCGGGATGTGGATGACCTCGTCGGCGAAGGGCAGCACGGCGGCGTCGCCCTCTTCCGCGACCACGATCACGCGAGCGCCGCGCGCCCGGATCTCCTGGATGTTGGAGACGACCTTGGAGTGCACCAGCGCGGAGTGGCGCGGCGACGGCACCAGCACGAACACGGGCTGTCCCGGCTCGATCAGCGCGATCGGACCGTGCTTGAGCTCGCCGGCGGCGAAGCCCTCGGCGTGGATGTAGGAGATCTCCTTGAGCTTGAGCGCGCCCTCGAGGGCGATCGGGTAGCCGACGTGGCGACCGAGGAACAGCACCGAGCGGGTGTCGGCCATCCAGCCGGCGAGCTGGGTGACGTGCTCCTGCTCGCTCTCCAGGACCTTCGCGATCTTCTCCGGCAGTGCGGCGAGCTCCTCGACGTCGGTGGAGGCGTCGGCGACCGTGCCGCGGACACGGCCCATGTGCAGGCCGAGCAGCAGCAGCGCCGTGATCTGCGCCGAGAACGCCTTGGTCGAGGCCACGGCGACCTCGGGGCCGGCGTGCGTGTAGACGACGGCATCCGACTCGCGCGGGATCGTCGCGCCCTGCGTGTTGCAGACCGAGAGGGTGCGGGCACCGCGCTCGCGGGCGTACTTCACGGCCATCAGGGTGTCCATGGTCTCGCCCGACTGGCTGATCGACACGACGAGGGTGTCGGCGCCGATCACCGGGTCGCGGTAGCGGAACTCGTGGGCGAGCTCGACGTCGACCGCGACGCGCGCCCACTGCTCGATGGCGTACTTGCCCACGAGCGCGGCGTACGAGGCCGTGCCGCACGCGGTGATGATGACGCGGTTGATGCCGGTGAAGAGCTCGTCGAGTCCGTCGAGCTCGGGGATGACGACCTGACCGTCCTGGATGCGGCCGCGGATCGTGTTGGCGACCGCCTCCGGCTGCTCCGCGACCTCCTTGGCCATGAAGCTCGACCATCCGCCCTTCTCGGCGGCGGCCGCGTCCCACGACACGTCGAACGGCTCGGGCTGCACCGGCGTGCCGGCGAAGTCGGTGACCTCGACGGCGTCCGGGGTGATCGAGACGATCTGGTCCTGCCCGATCGCGAGCGCCTTGCGGGTGTGCTCGATGAAGGCGGCCACGTCGGAGCCGAGGAAGTTCTCGCCCTCGCCGAGTCCGATCACGAGCGGGGAGTTGCGGCGGGCGCCGACCACGAGACCGGGGTGGTCCTGGTGCATCGCCAGCAGCGTGAACGCACCTTCGAGGCGGTTCACGATGCTGCGGAAGGCCAGCTGCAGGTTGCCGCCGTTGCCCGCGTACTCGCGACCGAGGAGCGCCGCTGCGACCTCGGTGTCGGTCTCGCTACGGAAGACCACGCCGTCGGCGAGCAGTTCGTCCCGCAGCGCGGAGAAGTTCTCGATGATGCCGTTGTGGATGACGGCGAGCTTGTCCCCGTCGGCCAGATGCGGGTGGGCGTTGACATCGGTCGGACCACCGTGCGTCGCCCAGCGGGTGTGACCGATGCCGGTCGACCCGTCGGGGAGCGGTGCGTCGGCGAGCGAGTCGCGCAGCACGGCGAGCTTGCCGGCCTTCTTGCGCATGCCGAGCGAGCCGTCGCCGTCGATCACGGCGACGCCCGCGGAGTCATACCCGCGGTACTCGAGGCGGGCGAGCCCGGCGAGAAGGATGTCCTGGCTGGGGCGCGGGCCCACGTATCCGACGATTCCACACATGGGAACAAGAGTAAGGCGGGATTTTTGCGAGTCGTCCGTACATTCTCTCGCCCCGAACGGCGCTCAGAGTTTGCGCAGCAGGACGGTCTCGACGTCGTGGTCGGCGCCCTTGCGCAGCACCAGACGCGCGCGGTGACGGGTCGGCATCACGTTCTCCACGAGGTTGGGCATGTTGATCTCGTTCCAGTACCCGAGCGCCGTGGTGATCGCCTCCTCGTCCGTCAGGTGCGCGAACACGTTGAAGTAGGAGGAGGGGTTGCTGAACGCGGCCTGGCGCAGTGCGAGGAAGCGGTCGACGTACCACTTCTCGATGTGCGAGGTGTCGGCGTCGACGAAGATCGAGAAGTCGAACAGGTCGCTCACGGCGACGTCGTTCGGGGCGGGCGGCGGCTGCAGCACGTTCAGCCCCTCGACGATCACGACGTCGGGGCGACGCACCACGACGTTCGCGTCGGGCACGATGTCGTAGCGCATGTGCGAGTAGAAGGGCGCCCGCACCTCGGTCGCGCCGCTCTTCACCTCGGTGAGGAACTCGATCAGCGCGCGTCGGTCGTACGACTCCGGGAAGCCCTTGCGGTCCATGATCCCGCGGCGCTCGAGCTCGGCGTTGGGATAGAGGAAGCCGTCGGTGGTCACCAGCTCCACACGGGGCGTGCCCGGCCAGCGGCTCATGAGCTCGCGGAGCAGTCGCGCGATCGTCGACTTGCCCACCGCGACGGATCCTGCGACGCCGACGACGAACGGCGTGGTGGTGTCGTCCTCCTGGAGGAAGGACGACGTGGCCGCGCCGAGACGCTTCGTCGAGGTCGCGTAGAGACTGAGCAGTCGACTCAGCGGCAGGTACACCTCGCGCACCTCGGTGAGCGAGAGCCGGTCCCCGATGCCGCGGAGCTCGACGACCTCGGTCTCGGTGAGCGGCTGGTCCAGGCCGGCGGCGAGCCGTGCCCATTCCGCTCGGCCGATCTCCCGATAGGGCGACAGCGGCAGCGTGGGGTCGGCGGTGGTCACGGAGTACATCGTATCCGCGTGCTCGCGGGCGGGACGCGCCGGACGCCCCTTCCCCGGTGCGAGGGAAGGGGCGTCCGGCTGCGGCATACGTCCGTCAGGATGCCGACATCGCGCGACGACGGGCCACCAGGAGACCACCGGCACCGAGCAGGACCAGAGCGGTCACGCCGCCCGCGATCAGCAGCCCGGTGTCGACTCCCGTGTTCGCCAGGCCCGATGCGCCCAGCGTCACGGAGGCACGGGCCACCTCGACGCCGTCGACGAACACAACGACCGCGTGGCCGCCGGCCGGGACGGATGCCGGGATCGTGGCCCGCAGCGCGAAGGTGCCGTCGGCCGCGGCGGTCGTGCTGCCGAGCACCGTGGGCGTGGAGTGCAGTTCGACGCGCACGGCGTCGGAGTCGGGGTCGACCCCTTCACCGCGGACCGTGATCTCGCCGCCGGGACGCAGGTCGCCGGTCACGGTGACGGAGGCGTCTCCCGCCTCGGGAAGCTCCCCTTCCTCGCCGCCGCCGGGCTCGCCGCCACCGGGCTGGTCGCCGCCCACGGTCACGGAGGCCGTGCCGGAAGCGGGCGAGCGCCCGATCTCGTTCTGCGCCGTGACCGACGCGGTGTGGGTGCCGACCGGGACACCGGTGAAGGTGTGGCTGGTGACCCCCGCCGCGGTGTCGACCGTGGTCGAGCCGAGCGTGACGGAGTATCCGGTGAGCGGCGATCCGCCGTCCGACGCCGGAGCGGTCCAGCTGACGGTGACGGCATCGCCCGCGGCGGTCACGGTCGGAGCCGACGGTGCGGCGGGAGCGGTCGCGACGGGCTCGACCCCGAGGCCGAAGAACTCGTCGAGCTTCGCGAGCGCCTCGTCCGCGAACGCGAGGTTCGTGGCGCGACCGGCCTCGTACTGCTCGTCGGTCTGGTTCGGGCGCTTCGCGGGGCCCTGCAGGTCGGAGATCCACCACCACTCGGTCATGTACTCGCGGAATCCGGCCTCGCCGTTGTCCTGGATCCAGTTCTTCGTGATGGGCGCGGCCGTGTCGGAGCCGTCGTAGTCGAAGAGGTACGGGACCTGCAGCTTGCGGGCCGCGACCTTCTCCGCCGCGGTGTCGCCGCCCGGGTGGTAGTCGACCCGCTGGCCCGCGCTGCCGTTCAGGACGTACTGGGTCTTGAGGTTCGGGAGGTGCTTCTGCACCAGGTCGCCGTAGAGGTGCGCGATGGACGAGTTGGTGTCGCGGATGTGCGCGTTCGCCCCGCTCCAGCCGTCCAGCCGCAGGTCGAACACGTACACGGTCTGCACGCCGGACTGCGCGGCCTTGTGGTTCACGTCGCGGATCACGGCGCGGGTGTTGTGGCACCAGGTGCCGCCGAACAGGATGGTGTGCTCCCCGTCCGACTCGAGCAGGTCGACGAGCTCGGGGTACGTGATCGACTGGAGCACGAAGTCGTCGGCGTCCGCGGCCGTGAAGATCGTCTCGCCGTAGGCGGTGAGGTTGGTGCTGTAGGCCGCACGGTGGCGGGAGTTGACCGCGGTCGAGAAGAAGTCGTACTGCGACTGCGTGTCCAGCTTCGCCTGACCGTTCACGGCGACGGCGTCGAACACCGATGCCACCTTCTGGCGGTAGCCGTCCGTCGTCGCCGAGCCGGCGTCCTCGCTGCCGCCGAGCGAGGAGACGATGCGATCCTCGACACCCTCCACGCGACGGTCGCCGTCGTAGACGAAGAGGTAGGGGTCGGTGCCCGCACCGAACTCGGGGGTGGTGTCCTTGTTCAGGTACCCGTCGACGAGGCGCGTGTAGAGGGCGCCCGCGGCCTCACCGGCGACCCCCGTGACGAAGGTCCGGATGTCGACGGAGGCGCCGTCCAGGAGCGGGTCGAACGTGTAGATCGCGTCGACGCCGTACTGCTGCGCGACCCGGTCGATCTCCGCCGCCGTCGCGACGGTGGTCGGATCGCTCGGACCGCCGAGCAGGAACGCGTAGGTGCCGTCGCTGTTCAGGAGGCTCTCGAACCTCTCGAACGTCACGGACTCGAACACCGAGCCGGCGCGCAGGCCGGGGATGGTGTCGGCGAAGTAGTCGAACGTCGGGGCGGGGGCCGGGACGGCTGCGGCCGGAAGGGCGGTGAGGCCCACGGCCCCGCCCGCGACGAGCGCCGCGATGACGGAGCCCACGGCGAGGCGTCTGCCTCGTGCTGTGCTGGACATGATGAAGGTTTCCTGTTCTCGGTGCGTGGGCGGTTCGGGTCAGAGGATGGGGGTGCCGTCGTCGGAGGCCGCGGCCGGGACGGTCGAGCCGGCCGTCGCGCGACGACGCAGCCACCACCAGGTGAGCAGTCCGCCGGCGACGACGACGATGCCGCCGAGCGTCAGCGGTGCCGCCAGCGGGATCCCGGCTTCCGCGGGAGCGTCGGCCGTGACGGTCTCCGCCGACTCCGCCGACTCGAGCTCCTCGGCGGCGATCTCGACGCCCTCGATCGACTCGGACGCGGGCGAGTCGCCCACCGCGTTCGTCGCGATCAGCGTGAGGTCGTACGTGCCCTCGCCGAGCTCGATCTCGTAGTCCGTCGCATCGGCCGGAAGCTCGATCGGGGTGCCCTCGTTGAGGATCAGCTTGTAGCCGGTGAGCGGGGAGCCGCCGTCGGCCGGTGCCTTCCACGCCAGCGAGAGGCTGGTGCCGTCGATCTCGTGCGTGAGACCGGCCGGCGCCGTCGGGGCCGTCGCCGCGACGGTCGCGGCCTTCTCCGGCACCGTGGTCGTGGTGGTCGTCGTGGAGGTCGACGTGCCGGTGGCGGGCTTGTCGTTGCCCGTCGCGGGCGGCTGCGCCGGCTTGGGTGCCGGGGCGGGCGCGGGAGCCGGCTTCGGCGCGGGCTTGGGCGCCGGAGCGGGCTTGGGTGCGGGCTGCGCGCCGCCGCCGACCGCGGCCGGCGGCGCCTCCACCGTCGAGTCGTAGGGGTATCCGCCGAGCTTCTCGCAGGCCCCCAGATCGAAGTTGATCGAGCACAGGTCGCAGACGTCCCCCGCGGCGTGCGCGGCGGTCGGGATCGCGATCGGGGCGAGCAGGAAGGCGGCGGAGACCGCGAGCGCCGAGAGCACGCGGGAACGGCGGGGAGTTTTCATCGGGAGACTTTCTCGTGGGTCGAACGGGGGGCGGGCAGCTCGCACTGCCCGAGAGGGAGGTCGGCGGGGATGCCGAGGTCGGAGACGACGGGTGTCGGCGCGGTCTGCGCGCGCCGGCGCTCCCGCCGCGACGCGGGCTCCGCGGGGCTCGTGAGCGGCGGGCGCTCGCCGCGGAAGACGGCGTCGTCGAGCGTGCCGAGGCGTCGGGCGACGATGGTCGCCGCCGTGGCCGCCGCGGTGACGTTGGCCATGGTGGATGCGGTGCCGGCGACCGCGCTGATCGGGATGAGGACGACCAGCACCTCGACCGGGAGTCCGGATGCGCTGAGCACCGCGGTGGCGGTGATGATGGCGGTGCCGGGAACACCGGCGGTGCCGAGCGAGACGAGCAGGCACAGGCCGGCGAGCGCGACGTAGTCCCACGCGGAGTACTGGATGCCGAGGACGTTGATCGAGAAGACCGCGACGATGATCGGCCAGATGCCCGCGCATCCCGGCATCCCGATGGTGGTGCCGATCGGGGCCGTGAACGCGGCGACGTCCTCCGGCACGCCGACCTTGCGGGTGAGGGTGGGGATGGTCAGCGGGAGCGTCCCCACGCTCGACTGGGTCGTGAACGCCGTGTACTGGGCGGGGGTCAGCAGGCGGAACCACCGGATCGGATTGACGTCCGCGAACACCCGGAGCAGCACGCCGTTCACGACGTAGGCGTCGATGAACGCGACTCCGAGCGCGAGCACCAGGACCAGGACCAGCGCGAGCACGGTCTCGATGCGTGTGACGGCGGTGGCCGTCGTCGTGGCGACGAGGGCGAGGACCGCGTACGGGGTGAGCTCGATGATGAAGCCCACCGCGGTCATGATGACCTTCTTGGTGCCGTCGATCACGCTCTTGAACGAGCGCAGGTTCGGGTCGTCCGTCCGGTTGGCGACCAGGTAGGCGACGGCGAAGAGCAGGGCGAACAGGATGATGCCGGTGATGTTGTTCGAGACGAAGTCGCCGGCGATGTTCGACGGGAACAGGCCCAGCAGCACCTCGTCGAGCGGCTTGATCAATCCGGTCAGCGTGTCGCCGCTGCCCTCGCTGAGTTCCAACTGCACGCCCTGTCCGAGGCCGACGCTCAGGGCGACGGCGAGCGTGAGCACGATGGCGATCGCGTTGGTGAGGAGCAGCCAGAACGCGCTCGACAGCCCGATCGTGCGCAGCTTCACCGCCGAGCCCAGCGAGGTGACGCTGGAGAGGATGGAGATGAAGATGAGCGGCGCGACGATCGCCGTGATGACCTGCACGTAGAGGTCTCCGAGCACGGCGACGTAGTCGAGACCGTCGCGGAATCCGATGCCGACGCCGATGCCGACGCCGAGCGCGAGCAGCACGAGTGTGGTGAATCCCGCACCGCGGCGACGGAGCAGCGCGAGGCCGACGAACGCGACGGCGGTGGTCGCGAGCGCTGCGAGCGGCAGGAGGACGGTGCTGTCTGGCATGACGCCGACGCTATCGATCTGCTGTGAGTCGTATTCGGGCAGGTCGATCTGTTGCCATGTGTGACGAACCGTGTCATCCGCCTGTCCCGCGCCAGGGCCATCCGATACGCGAGGGCGACGCCCGGTGTGCGAGTATTCTCTTCCCGTGCGCCTGGGAGTCCTCGACATCGGATCCAACACCGTCCACATGCTGGCGGCCGACGTCCGCCCCGGTGGACGTCCGCTCGCGACGACGAGTGACAGGACGGTGCTGCGCCTGATGCGCTACCTGACACCCGACGGGGCGATCTCGGAGGAGGGCGTCGTCGCGCTCGAGGCCGCGGTCGCGCAGGCCCGCCGCGTGGCGGAGCACGAGCGGGTCGACGAGCTGCTGGCCACCGCGACGAGCGCCGTGCGCGACGCGCGCAACGGCGCCGAGGTCATCGCCCGCATCGAAGCGGCGCTCGGGCAGCCGCTGCAGGTGCTCGACGGCGAGACCGAGGCCGAGCTGACCTTCCTGGCCGTGCGGCGCTGGTTCGGGTGGTCGGCCGGGCAGATCCTGCTCCTCGACATCGGCGGCGGCTCGCTGGAGGTCGCGGCGGGCGCGGAGGAGATGCCGGATGCCGCGGCGTCCGTCCCGCTCGGAGCCGGGCGCATGACCGTGCAGTTCCTCCCGAACGATCCGCCGGGCGAGGCCGACGTGGAGCGCCTGCGCGCCCACGCGGCGACGACGCTCTCCGCGGTGCTGCCGCGCTTCCTCGCCCTCCCCCGCCCCGACCACGTCGTCGGGTCGTCGAAGGCCATCCGCTCACTGGCGCGACTGGTCGGCTACCCGGCGCCCGGCTGGTCGGGGAGCGAGCGGATGCTGCTGCCGCGGGCCTCGCTCGGCTCCTGGATCCCCCGGCTCGCTCGACTGCCCGCCTCGGCACGGCAGGAGCTGCCGGGCATCACGCCCGACCGGACGTTCCAGATCGTGGCCGCGGCGGTGTCGCTGCACGCGGCCATGACCGCCCTGGAGGTGGAGGAGCTCGAGGTGTCGCCGTGGGCCCTCCGCGAGGGCGTGCTGCTGCGCTACATCGAGCAGCTGAACTGGAGCGGCACCCGAAGCTGAGGGGCCGGCGAAGGCGTCGCGGCTAGCATGACGGCATGTCCTCCGCCGCTGCTCCCGTCCGCGCCGGAGCCCTGTCGGCTCGAGTGGCCCTGATCGGCTACCTCTTCTTCGTCGGGTTCACCGTGTGGCTGCCGGCGACGGTCTCGGCGAAGGTCACGGGCCTGGTCGGCGTGATCGCCCGCTGGGTGGCCGAGGCGGGGATCGCTCCCTACCAGCAGAGCGCCGTCGTGCTGGAGTTCCTGGCGAACGTCGCGCTCTTCGTGCCCATCGGCCTGCTCCTGCCGTTCGCCTGGTCACGTCTGCGGCTCTGGCATGTGGTCGTGATCGGCGCGCTCCTGAGCGGACTGATCGAGACGGTGCAGGGGTTCATGCCCTCACGCTTCCCCACGATCTCGGATGTGATCGCGAACACTCTCGGCGCCCTGATCGGCGGGATCCTCGCCGCCCTGCTGGTGCTCCTGCTCACGAGACGGCCGCCCCGGAGCTCTAGGCTGGTGGCGTGAACGCGCAGTCTGACCAGGGGCCTCCGGCCGGAATGAGCCGCCGGGAGTGGCGGGATCGCGAGCGCTCCGACGCCGACGCCACGCCGCCGCCATCCACGACCCCATCCACGCCGTCGCCCGCCGACGCCCCCGCTCCCCTCGCCGATCTCCTGAGCTCGACGAGCTCGACGGAGCCGTCGTCGCGACTCACCATCCTCACCGTGTGCACCGGCAACATCTGCCGTTCGCCGCTCGCCGAGGTGCTGCTGCGGGCCGAGCTCGAGCCGCTGGGCGTGCGGGTCCACAGCGCGGGCACGCACGCGCTGGTCGGCCACGGCATGCCGGAGCCCGCGCTCGACCTCGCGGTCCAGGAGGGCGCCGACCCCGAGGTGGCGGCCGCTCATCAGGCCCGCTATCTCGTCGAGCCACTACTCGCCGACGCCGACCTCATCCTGACGATGGCTCGCGAGCATCGCTCCCACGTGGTGAAGATGATGCCGAATCGGCTTCGTCGCACGTTCACGGTCCGCGAGTTCGCGCGCCTCGCGTCGACGCTGACCGACGAGGAGGCTCGTGCCGCGGCGGAGGCGGCCGGCGACTCTCCCCGGGAGCGTTTCGCTGCGGTGCTGCGGGCCGTCAACGACCAGCGCGGCATCACTCCCTCCTCCGGTGACGAGGACGACGTGATCGACCCCTACCGACGGTCCCGGGAGACCTACGCCCGATCGGCGGCGGAGCTGACACCCGCGCTGGTCGAGGTCGAGCGCATCGTGCGCGATGCTCTGACCTGAACCGTGTGCGCCCGCCGCGAGGAGGTGTTCGCCGTATGCTCATCATGTCTGCATCCCGAGCTCCCCGTGGGATGTGCGAGGGGATGAAGAGTTGGAACTGAGAGACTACGTGCGCATCCTGCGCGCGCATTGGATCGTCATCGTCGTCGCCACGCTCGTCGGCGCCGCCGCGGCCTTCGGGTGGAGCGCGCTGCAGCCGCGGGTGTACTCGGCGGACACGACCGGCATCGTGACGGCTGTCGGGGGCGACGGGACGAGCGGCTCCGCGCTCGTGGGCAACCAGCTGGCGCAGAGCCGCGTCAAGTCGTACCTCAACCTCGGATCGTGGCGGGCCGTCGCCGAGCACGCGATCGAGGAGCTCGACATCGACTCCTCTCCCGATGTGCTGGTGAACCGCGTCGCCGTGACGAATCCGATCGACACCACGGCCCTCAAGGTGACCGCCACGGGCCCGACGCCGGAGGCGGCGCAGGCGCTCGCGCAGGCCTGGCTCGATGGCATGGCGATCGAGATCGAGAAGCTCGAGGGCGGCACCGAGACCACTCCCGCCGCGATCTCCCTCATCGTGGGCGACTCGGCTCGCCTGCCCAGCTCCCCGTCGTCGCCGAACACCCGTCTGAACGTGATCATCGGCGCTCTCGCCGGGCTCGCCCTCGGCCTCGTCTACGCCTTCGTGCGGCACACCGTCGACCGTCGGGTGCGCCATCCGCGCGACATCGAGCGCGAGACGGGCGTTGCCGTGATCGGCACGCTCCCCCTCGAGAAGTCGATGGCGGACGAGCGTCGGGTGATCGACTTCTCCCTCGAGTCGCAGCACGGGGTGTCGCACCACACGATCGAGTCGATGCGCGAGCTGCGCACCAACCTCCAGTTCATCGACGTCGACAACCCGCCGCGCGTCATCGTCGTCACCAGCTCGGTGCCGGGCGACGGCAAGTCGACGGTGTCGGTCAACCTCGCCTCCAGCCTGGCCGCGGCCGGTCAGTGGGCGATCCTGATCGACTGCGACCTGCGGCGTCCGGTCATCGCCGACATCTTCGGGATGTCGCACGAGGTCGGCCTCACCGATGTGCTCGCCGGTCGCGCCGAGCTGCAGGACGTGGCGCACCGCCCGTCGCGCGATGTGCCGCTCGCCGTCGTCGGCGCCGGTCGCATCCCACCGAACCCCAGCGAGCTGCTCGGCTCGCAGCGCATGCGCGACTTCCTCGCCGAGATCAGCAAGTCCGCGATCGTGATCCTCGACTCGCCGCCGGTGCTGCCGGTGACGGATGCCGCGGTGCTGGCGGCGGGCGCCGACGGCGTGCTGATCGTCGTGTCCTCGGGGAAGACGACCTTCGACATGCTGCAGCGCGCGATCGCGAACATCACCCGGACGACCGGGCGTGTGCTCGGCGTGGTGCTGAACCGCGTCCCCCGCAAGGGCGCGGAGTCGGCGTACTACGGCCGCGAGTACTACGGCGCCTACGATCGCTACGCCAAGGACGACGAGGCCGGCGACGAGCAGGCGGCACCCGGCGTCCGTCGACGCGGCACCGCTCAGGTCTGACGGTCGCCCGGGCGCAGCAGGTCGTCGGCCACCAGGCGCGCCACGGCGGCGCTCACGAGCGTCTGCGGGTCGCCGTCCGGACGGCCGTGCACGGCGACGACCTCGTCGGTGATCTCCGCGATCGTGCGACCCGGCGCCGCTGACCACACGGCAGGTCCGATGCCGTCGAGGATGTGCAGGCGGCTGCCGGCGTCCGAGCGTCGCAGCAGGGCGAGACGCCCGTCGTCGAGGTCGAGCACGTCGACGACCGGGGTGCGCTCGTACGCGCCGATCCGGGGCGTGGCGGCGAGCCCTCCCGGCTCCGCGTCCGCCGGCGTCTCCGGCCCGGCGACATCCGCGTCGGACGGCACGGGCGCCGGTACGGACCCGTGCGCCAGGAATCCGTCGACGACCGCGTCCAGGGCCTCGACCTCGCGATAGCGCACGCGCACCGCGCCCCCGGTCGCGTCCAGCAGACCGCGGATGACGTGCAGCGGCGCGGGCATGTCGCTGAGGTAGCTCGTCTGCGGTGCGAGGTGCTCCAGCGCGGAGGCGAGGTCCAGCGGCTCGACCTCGGGCACCTCGGGGCCGTCGTCGTGGCGATCCAGCACGATGATCCGGGCGACGCGCAGGCGCTCGGGCAGCGGGTGGCCTCCGTGGATCGTCGAGGGGGCCACCTGTACCTTGTGGAGGGCATCCGCCTGGATCACCGACAGGGGCTTGCGATAGGGCACGACCGCGCCGTCCGCCGCGATCGCGACGGTCTCATCGCTCACGTAGGCGAACCGGCGGGAGAGGTGCCGGGCGGCCGTGGTCTTCCCCGTGCCCGAAGGCGCGCTCAGCACGACGACGCGCCCGGTCTCGTCGGCGAGGCCCGCGGCGTGCAGCATCCAGAGGGCCGTCCCGCGCTTCTCGGCCAGCGCCGCGAGCGTGACGTCGGTGGAGAGCATCGCGAGCGCTCCCTCGTCGTCGAGGCCGGGGCGATCGGCGACGACGGCGTCCGGTTCGCCCTCCCCGGCGAGCAGCGCGTCCGCCCAGGCCTGCCGCGCCCGGTCCGCGAATCGCTCGCCGCGGCCTGTCAGCTCGATGTCGATGACGGCGCCGATCGCGGCGACTCGGAGGCGGTCGGACATGGCGCAAGCCTATCCAGCATCCCCCACGGCCCGGACACGAAGCCGACGGACGTCTCGGCGGTCGGGGTTGCCGCGGACGAAACGCACATTCCGCGCAGAAACAACGCACATTGCGCGCTTTTCCCCGCTTCCCCGCACCGACCGATCGCGCGGCCCCTAGCTTGACTCGCACGGGGGGCTCCTGGGGGATGCAGACAGTTCGTGTCGCCTCTCCGATCACGCACGGAACACCATCTGCATCGATCAGGAGACCACGGATGACCGAAGACGTTCACCACGACGCCGGCCTCTCGCGCCGCCCTCCCACGAAGGGTGCCGCACGGTCGGCCCCGATCCGGCACGCGCCTCCACGGACGCGTGCGTCCGCGCGGTCGCAGGCTTTCCGCCGACGCTGACGGGCGACTCGGGGCGACACTCCGCGCGCCACGACGACAGCGATCGCCGTGCCCGGTCGACCCGGAATCCTGGGGCTCCGGGGCACACCCGATCCGACAGCTGAACATCGGTTCAATCAATCCCCCATCCGCGTCGGCGGGGCTATATCCTTTCGGCAGCGAGGACGACCGGCAGTGGAGAGGACCTCCCCTTCCGCGTCGCTCTCGCGGGGGGCCGACCTCCTGTAGAGGACGTTTCGTGAACAGCAAGATCGCACGTTCGATCGATGATCGAGAACTCTCGATGCACGGCATTCGTCGCATCGGAGATCGACCTGGCCTGCGCTCGAGGGTGCGCACGTCCGGCGGAGTCCTCCTGCTCGGGATGGGCGGCGGGACGTCGGAGCTCAGCATCGACACCGGCACCGCCTACCCCGACCACTCCGTGTTCGCGTTCGTCGAGGCGCAGGCGCTGTGGTCCAGGCTCGACGGCGAGCCGTGGGTGGAGACGGAGGGCGGACTCGTCATCGCACCGCACGGCATCACCCGACGGCTGCGCTGGGCGGGGAACTGGCGGGTGACGGCGGCGCTCGTCCCCCGCTCGGCCATCGCGTCGTTCACGCCCTCGCTGCGTCCGGACGCGAGCGTGTACCCGGAACGACGGCTGCTCGACGCGTCGATGCAGCGCTTCGTCGCCGGGCTCCTGGATGCCGACAGCCAGGCGTCCGCGATCGAGCAGTACGCGATCGAGCAGCTGGTGATGGAGATGAGCGGAGCGCTGCTGCTCGACCGCGTCGGGGCTGCGACCGGTCAGGGCACCCCGCACGAGGTGCTCCGCGAGCGGGCGATCGCCGTGATCGCCCAGCAGTGCGGCGACCCCGCGCTGAACCCCGCTCGTGTCGCGCACGAGGTCCAGTCGTCCCTACGCCAGCTGCAGCTGGTGTTCTCCGAGTCCGGCAGCAGCGTCGCCGGGGAGATCCGCCGCCAGCGCGCACGCCTCGCGCACTCCCTTCTGATGGACAGCCGCTACGACGTGCTGAGCATCGACCAGATCGCACAGCGCGCCGGCTTCCACTCCCCCATGAGCCTGCGGCGAGCGCTCGACGATGCGTATGCGTGCACTCCGCGCGCCCTCCGCTCGAACCGTCGCGCCTGACGCCGCCCGCCCGCGAAAGCACAGTTCGCGCAGGTTGAGCGCACCCTGCGCGTAGTTCGCCGATCGCCCCTCGGATGCCTTTCCCGTCGCCCTAGCTTGAGGGCACGAAGGGGCTCCTGGGGGATGCAGACAACGTGTCGCCTCTTCACGACACCGCGGGAAACCGCATCTGCATCCAACAGGGAGGGGCACTCACGTGACCGAAGAAATCAAGCAGGACAAGGGAATCTCGCGCCGCACGATCGTCAAGGGCGCGGCCTGGTCCGTCCCCGTCATCGCCGCCGCCGTGGCCACGCCGCTCGCGGCCGCATCCGGCGACATCGAGGTCGGCGCATTCGCTCTCAACGGGACCTGTGGCGTGCTCGGCGTCCTCGGCCCCGGCTTCACGCTGACCGCAGGGCCCACCACCCCGCTGCCCGTCGGCACGACCGTCACGGTCACCGGCACCGGCGTCGCGAACATCGGCGTCTTCAGCGTCACCGGCGGCACCGCGAACGTCAACGTGCTCTCGGGCACGAGCCGACAGATCACACTGACGTCCGCACTTCCCGCGGGCGCGACGATCGATTTCCGCACGACGCTCTCGATCTCGGTCGCGTTCACCCTGAACGCCGCCGCCACCGTCCCGGCCGGCTACGTCGGCACGGGTGCGAAGACGGCGGGTGGCGTCAGCTCCACGCTGATCCTCTGCTCGGCCAGCTGAGCGGACGACGCGACGACAGCATCGCCGCGCAGAGCGGCCGGTCCCGCATGGGTCCGGCCGCTCTGCCGATCCAGGAGAGCCCCATGAGCGTGTTCCTCGTTCCGGTCGCGGTCTTCCTCGCGACGGTGTTCGCCGTCAGCGCGCTCGGCAAGCTGCGGGCCGCCGACCGGGGTCGCGCCGCTTTCACCGCCCTGCGGATTCCCGCGCGCCACGCGACGGCGGCCGCCACGGTGCTCATCGGCGTCGAAGCGATCGTCGCGGTCGGGCTCATCACCACGACCGGCATCGCCTTCGTCGGATTCGCCTCCGCAGCGCTGGTGCTGTCAGCAGCCCTGCTGGTCGCCGTAATGCGCGCGCATCGGCTCGGCGCCACCGAGGACTGCGGCTGCTTCGGCGACTGGCTCCCCGCCGCGATCGGCCCCCGGCTGATCGCACGCAACGTCATCCTCACCGTCATCTCCGGCTGTCTGCTCTCGGTCACGCTCTTCGGCGTCGCCGCCTCGGTCCCGGTCGGAGTCCCGTCGGCGCTGGTATCCACGACGTCCACACTCACGACGCTGGGCGCGGTCGGCTCCGGGCTGCTGATCGCCGTCGGGGTGTGGTCCCTCGTCCGGGCGTCGAACCCGGAGACGTCGACGAGCGGATCGCCCACGCGCGGTTCGGGAGCCGTGCTCCGCGTCGACACGGCCGAGATCATCGATGTCCTCGCCCCCTCCTCACGCGCCCGGCTTCTCGTGTTCGTCGCTCCGGGATGCCATGCCTGCGGCGCCGCGCTGGAGTCGCTCCGCGGCGCCGAGACCCCGCTCGGTGCCGTCGTCGACATCTACGTGATCCAGCGGGTCGCCCACGGTTCGGCGACCGCCCAGTGGACCCACGACCTCCCGGTGTCGGCGCGCTTCGTCCTCGACGTCGGCGGATCCGTCGGCGCGACCCTCGAGATCGGCCCCGCGACCCCCGTCGCCGCCCTCATCGGCACCGACGGCAGGCAGACGGGCCCGCTGGCAGTCGGCAGCGACGAGATCGACATGCTCATCGACAGCATCCGGGCACTGGTCGACATGCCCTCCGTGTGAGGGCGCCCCGGGTCCTCCAGCGCACGCACACGGCCGCACACGATCGGAACCAGCCGCAGGTGCGCTCAGTGCGCGCGCAGCAGGGGCTTGCGTCGGCCGGTGAGCCACCCCATGACCCACTCCACCGGTCCGGTGCCGACGAAGCGCCACCAGAGCCAGCCGACGAGGATCATCCCCGGCACGATGACCAGCCATCCGGGGAGGAAGTTCTCTGTCGGCCGCCCGTAGGCCTGCGCCCACAGCGCGATGAGGCCCACGTGCAGGAGGTACAGGCTCAGGGCGACCTGGCCGCACGCGATCAGCGGCACGAAGACGGGGTGCCAGAAGCGTCTCGCCCCCTCGCGTCGGACCGTCGCCGCACACACGACGATCACGTAGACGGCGAAGACGAGGCCGATGTCCTTGAGGGTGTCGAGGTAGTCGCCCGACTGCACGCTGCCCAGCCGCTGGCCGATCCCCCACGCGAGGTAGGCGAGCGGTGCGACCGCCGCCATGACCCACAGCAGCCGATCGCGCTGCAGGCCGTGACGGATCAGGAGCGCGCCGATCAGGAACATCGGGAGCAGGTTCACGACGCGGTACTGCGGCCCGAGGAACAGCCATGTCATCAGTTCGCGCACGGGCGCCGGTGCCGTATAGACCCAGGTCCACGACCGTGCCAGCTCCGGCAGCGGCTGGCTGGCGACGAAGAGCACCGCCACGACCGAGATGACGACCGGCGTGCGGGCGAGCAGGATCGGCGCGCCGATGATGATGAGGACGCCGAGATAGGCGAGCACCACGGCGACCCAGGAGCCCCAGGTGGCCATCCAGACGCCGAGGAGGATGAGGAAGAGCCCCCGCAGCACCTGGTGCAGCAGCGTGATGCCCCGCCGGCCGCCGTGGCGCCACACGATCTCGGCCGACATCCCCATGACCAGGGCGAACAGCGGGGAGGCGACCTCGCTGAACATCGCGGTGACGAAATGCGCGGCCCACGGGATGTCGGGCAGGAAGGAGGCGGCGTGCGCGATGAGCATCGCGATGATGGCGAATCCGCGCAGGACGTCGGGGATGACGAGGCGCTCCGACACCGGCCGCTGCCGGACCGATCGCTCCCCCGGGGGCACGAGCGTGCTCTCGGATTCATGGACCATTCCCTGACATTATTGGGTGGACCGCCGTCCGCGCGACCAGGAGACCGAGATGACGACTGGAGAGGCCCCCGCGCCGCGCCGTCGCCGTCGGGCCTGGGGGCTGTGGATCAACGTCGGCCTCGCCCTGGCCCTCGCCGCGATCATCGTGGCCTTCGTCGGCCAGCCGTCTTCCGGGTCGATGTCTCCGACCCTCGAGCCCGGCGACCGTCTGGTCGTGAACCGCCTGGCCTACATCGGCTCGGACCCTGCTCCGGGCGACATCGTCGTGTTCCGCCCCGACGACGCCTGGGGCGACAAGCCCACGGCGGGCAACTGGCTCTCCGGCGCGCTGCAGTGGGTGGGCGAGACGACCGGCATCCGGCCGTACGTGCTGGTGAAACGGGTGATCGCCGGCCCCGGGCAGACCGTGGAGTGCTGCGACGCCGAGGGACGGGTCCTCGTCGACGGCGAGCCCCTGGAGGAGCCGTATGTCGTGAAGGACCTGCCGTTCACGACCGGGGCCCTCGACTGCGAGTCGACGCCGAGGTCGGCACGGTGCTTCCCCGAGGTCACGGTGCCCGACGACGCGTACCTCGTGCTCGGCGACAACCGTGCGAACTCGGATGACTCGGTGTTCCGCTGCCGTGGTGCGGTCGATGCGGATGAGAGCTGCTGGCGCTGGATGACCCGCGACGACGTGTTCGGCCGGGCCGGACCGATCCTGTGGCCCGTGTCACGCTGGGGCGGCCCGTAGCGGGCGCGTCAGGGGCGCCGTGCGAGGGTGACGGCCGCTGAGAGCACGCGCCGGACCCTGGACAGGGAGCGGCTCGCCCACGAGGCGCTCGGCTCCTCCCCCGCGGCGCGGAGCACCTCGGAGCTCGGCCAGATCAGTCGGCCGAGCACCGCGGGACGCTGCCGGAGCGGCACCGTGCGGAGCGCGCGGAGGTGCCGGTGCGGAGCCGAACCGGTCAGCCGCCAGGCCCAGTCCGCGGGCGGCCGCGCGTCGGGATATGCGAGGTCGAGGTCGGGGAAGGCCCGTTGCAACGGGGCTTCGAGGGCGTACACCGCGTTCAGGCGCTCCGCCATCTCGACCGTCTCGGGACCCGCCGCCACCAGGACCGATGCGGCCTCCTCGAAGTGCGACTCCCCGGCGGGCGTACCGATGAACGGGCGGACGCTGTGCAGCGCGGCGATGATCCCGTGCGCGGCGCGGCGCGGGGTCGCGCACACCGTCCCGGCGAAGACGCGCGGCTCCGACTCCGCCAGCACCGCGTCGAACGCCTCCCCGCGGTCGACGTCGATGCCCGGGTAGCGGGTGTGCACGTCGATGGCACACCCCCACTCGCCGGCCGCGAGCGTCAGGGAGTGCGTGACGCCGGTGCCGGTGAAGGGCGAGAGCAGCGGCGTCCAGCCCCATTCCCGCATGGCCTGCGCCAGACGAAGGTCATCGCCCGGTCGCACCCAGCAGTCGACGTCGCCCGAGTGCTCCCGATCGCGCAGTCCCTGCGCGTGGAGAGTCGGGCCCTTGATGAAGAACACGTCGATCGAGTGCTGCGCCGCCACCCGCGCGATGAGGGCGTAGACGAGTTCATGCAGGGGCGAGGTGAGCCACGGTCTCCCGAGCTCCTCGATGCGCGCGGGATGGCGCGGGTCGCGCGTCGCCACGCCCATCTCCTCGAGCGTCGTGAGGATCCCCTCGGCCTCCGGGTCGCTGTCGAGTCCGCTCGCGTCGTCGGAGGCCAGTGTCCGCCACACCTCGGCGCCGGCCCCCATGAGGAACACGGGCGAGGCCGGATGCACCGGTACGACGACGAGTTCGAAGCCCTGCTCCTCGAGCTCGGTTCCTCGAAGGTCCAGGGCTCCGAACGCGACAGCTGTCCAACTCGGCATTCGCCAATTCTGTCAGGTCGATCGTCGCGTTCCGCGGAGCGTGCGACGACTACTTGCAGTTCGGCTCGTCGATCGTCACCGGGGTGTCGCGCACCATCGGGGTGTGATGGACCGTGGTCGGCGCGAAGTCGGTCGCGGTGCTCCCCTCTGCACCCGACATCGTGACCTGCAGCGTGGCCGTCGTGGAGGGCGCGAGGACGACGTTCAGCCGCACCGCGTCACGTCCGAGGTGGGTCGTGTGCGCGACGGCGTCGTACGCCTTGCCGTTCAGCGTCCATCCCTCGATCGTGGCGCCGACCGGCGTGTAGACGATGAAGTCGGTGCCGATGTTGCCGGGGGTGAAATACGGCCCCGTGATGTAGCGCGGAAGGTCGCGGGCGGCATCGGGGGTGATCTGATTCTCGAGCGTGACCGTCGTGGTCCAGGTCGGGACGGCGGCGGTGCACCGGTCCGCCTTCACATCCACCGCGGCGTCGACGTAGTAGTCCATCTTCGAGCCGGTGGTGTCGTTGAAGAACACCCCGACCGCGCTCTCGGTGTCGTTCGTCGTCGGCAGACGCCCGGAGAGCGGGGACTCGCCGAGCAGCGCGGCCTCGTCCTCGTCGGCGCTCCAGAGCTTGAGGCACCCCTCTTCCGTGGCCCTGGTCAGCGCCGCCACCATCGGCAGGGGCTCGATGCTGCCGCCGGTGAGGGCGCCGAAGACCGAGAGGGAGACGGCGGAGAAGAACCGGTTGGAGTCTGCCCCGTCGGGGTACTTGAAGTACGCCTCGTTGAGGAGCATCGGGGCCGCGTTCTCGCTCGTGAGCACGTCGCCCGTCGGCAGGGTGATCGGTCCGGTCGCATTCAGCATGTACGAGAGACCGATCGGGTCGATCGAGATCACGCCGTCGATCTGATCGTCGTGCAGCGTCGACCACCAGCCCTTCGCGAGCGCGGCGCTCGTGGGGAAGTCCGGGGTCGCCGTCAGGTTCGCGATCCAGCGGGCGATGATGTCGGAGTACAGCGCCTCCGTCTCGCCGTCGATGGGGACGACGGGCTCGGGGATGTCGAAGTCGAACTCGGTGGCGGCCGCCTCGCCCACGATCGACAGGGCGCCGTTGTCGACCCTCAGGAGGATGAACGATCCGGGACCGCCCCCGCTCGCCCTGACCTCGGCGTTGCCCTGGAACATGACGAGATAGTTGCGCGGCCCGGAGGCACCGAGCGCATCCGGGAGCAGAGCGACGACATCGCCGGCCGGCTCCGCGACCGTCCGGATCTCGGTGAGCGCCGTGTCGACCTGCTCCACACCGGAGCGCACCTCGTCCAGCAGCGCGTCCTGATCGAGGGCGGCCAGGCGCTTGTCCGCCGCGTCGGTTCCCGCGACGATCTGATCGAGCAGACCGGAGAGCGACTGCAGCGCCGTGACATCCATCTTCCCGCCCGAAGGGGCGAGAGCGGCGATGCTGACACCGCTCGCCGGAACGAGCACGTCGTCGGCGAGGGAGACGGCGACATCGGCGACCGTGCCCACGGCACGGAGGTTCTCGAACGGCGGGAGCGGGATGGACTCGAAGAAGTCCCACACCTTCCCCGATGCGGCTGACTGCGCTCCGGCGGCCTCCGTCCGGAACGCCGCGGCGGCCGTGGCGGCCGCTTCGGAGTCCGAGGCGAGCATCGCCGTCTTCACCTCGGCGACGTGGGGCATGGCCGCGAGCAGGTGCGATCGCGCCTGCGTCGCCTGCGAGTAGATCCGGCTCCCCGCCCACACCGCGGCCACGGCCAGGGCGACGAGGAGCACGCACACGATCGTCACCCAGAGCCAGACGCGGCGACGGCGTCGAGGGCGGGGCGATTCGGGGTCGGCGGCAGCGGTCGTCGGAGCGTCGGAGGAAGACGCGCGCAGAGCACGCTGCTCCCGCCGCGTCGCAGGCGGAAGGCTGGGATCAGTCACTTGGCGATTCAATCATGGTTGTCTGCGAGCCTCACGCGCGACGGCGGAGGCGACTCAGGAGGATCCGGACGGAGCGGTGCCGGACGAGTAGCCACAGGCCCGTGAGCACGGCAGCTCCCAGCACCGAATACACCGGGCTCAATTCCCACTGCTGTCCGAGAACGGCGAGGGCGAGCGTCCCGGCCAGCACGACGACGACGAGGATCATCTCGCCGGCCCAGGCCATGCGGTACCGCCGCCACGCGATCACGAGGGGGATCGCCGCGATGACGACGGTCCCGGCGGCGAAGCCGAGAGGGATCGCCACCGGCGAGCCGCTCGGGATCAACACCACCCACACCACGACGCCGGTGACCGCGCCGATCACGCTCGACACCGCGGATGTCGCCATGCCGCGGTTCGAGGATGCCGTGACCGTGCTCACGGCGGGTACGGCGATCGTGCTGACGACGATCGCGGGCAGCACGAAGAGGATGATCCAGGCGGTCTGAGGGAACTTCGAACCCCAGATGAGAGACACCAGAAGCTCGGACAGCACGGCGAGCGGGATGAACAGTCCGACCATCACGGTGATGACGATGGACGTCACGGCGCCCAGGCGGAGCTTCACCGCCTCTGCCGTGCCCACGCTGTGCGTCGCGGCGAGCGCGGGGAACAGCACCGCGGCGAGCGCGGCGGCGATGACTCCCAGCGGCGTGGTCATCGTCATGGCGGCCGAGTACTGTCCGACGAACGACAACCCCTGGGAAGCACCGCCGACGAGCACCGCGGCCTGTCCGAATCCCGTGCTCGCGAGGGTTCCCACGACCGACAGCGCGACGAACCCGCGGATCTCCTTCGCCAGCCCGCCCGTGAGGCGCCGGGACGCCCGGCGCGGCCAGGAGAAGACGACGAAGGCGAGGGGGAGCGCGATGAGGGGAGCCATGACCCACACGTCGCGGACTCCGATCAGCAGCAGCACGACCGTCGCCGTTGAGCTCAGGATCGCGATCGTGAGACTCCACTTCGCGAGCCGCGCGCCCTCGCCGCCTCCGAAGTGGAGGCCCTCGACGAACGCTCGACCGGCGACGGCGATGACCATGAGGCCGCTGAGCAGGGCGACGGATCCGCTGCCATGATTCCCGAGCAGGACACTCGCGCTCACGACCAGGGCTGCCGCGGTCGACGCGAGCAGCACCCGACGAGAAAGATGGGCGGCGACGGCCCGGGCCGTCTCGCGCTCGCCCTGGGCACCGAGGCTGGAGAGGTACCTGCTCGCCGCGCCCCCCGCCGGGTAGACCAGGGCTGCGATCGATGCGCCGGAGGTGACCGTCTGCGTGAGACCGAGCAGCGCTGTTCCCCCGAGTCGACCGATCGCGACGTTGACGAGAAGGGTGGCGATGCCGGGTGCCAGTCTGCTGATCAGAGCGAGCATCCCCTTGCGTCCGAGAGCATCCGTCGTCGTCCGGTCGTACTCCGGGCGCGCGAACATCCTCGACACGGTCACCGCACCTCATTCTCCGGATTCGCCTCAGGAAGCTCACCGGACGGTCCGGGCGCCGGGACGCCGGCTGACGGGTCTGAGAGCCCCGGGCGATAGACTATCTGCACACGGTTCGGACACGACCGTGGCGAGCCCCCGACTGAAGGCCCCGTCGTGAACCGAACGCTCTCGATCGGTCCTCTCAACTCCGCGTCGCAGGCGAGCGCCTGGGCGCGCTCGTTGAAGGACCGGACCACGCACGAGGCCTTCACCGTCGCCTTCGACGGCCCCGTCGCGAGTCTCCTCCGCGATCGACGCGTCAACGACCGTGCCGATCGCTCGCTCCCGCACTATCGCCTGGCCCCGACATGGTTGCGGAGAGCACGGGTCCGTCGGCTCATCGGCGAGGCCACGCACCACCTCAACGAGAGCAACATGCCACTCGCCGGCGATCCGCACACCACGCGCTTCACCGACGAGGCCGAGACCTACCGCCGGCTCGGTGTGAGCCCTGCCGTCGTGTTCCACGGCAGCGACGCCAGGGACCCGCAGCGGAGCATCGAGCTGAACGAGCACTCGTTCTTCACCGAAGCCGATCCGGAATGGACACGACGGCTGGGCGAGCAGGCGAAGCGGAATCGCGCAGCGGTGGCGTCGGCAGGCCTGCCCACCTTCGTGACCACGCCGGACATGCTCGAACATGTCGAGGGATCGACACTTCTCCCGATCACGCTCTCGCTCGACGGGTGGGCCTCCGAGGACACTCCCCTGGACCGGCCCGTACCTCGCGTACTCCACCGCCCGAGTGCCAGCGCCACGGCCACGAAGGGGACCCGGCACATCGAGCGCGCCCTGGAAGAGCTCGAGCGCCGGGGCCGGATCGAGATCGTCCGTTCCGGTGTCGTCTCGCATGACGCCATGCCCGCCCTGCTGCACAGCGCCGATATCGTGATCGACCAGATCCAGACGGGGGCGTACGGGGTGATCGCGATCGAGGCGATGGCTGCGGGACGCGTCGTGATCAGCAGTGTGTCAGAGCACACCCGACGCGTGATGGGCGACGAGGTTCCCCTCCTCGATGCGAACCCGGACACGCTGCGGTCCGTGCTGGACGACGTGCTCGACGACCGGGATCGCGCGAGAGAGATCGCCACGAGCGGACCGGAGTTCGTGAGGCGCTGGCATGACGGCACCGCCGCGGCCACAGTGTTGAACGACTGGCTCTGCCGGCCCGACCGCCGAGAACTGGTGTCGGGATAGACTTCCCCTACCTCGATCCCGTCTGCGTGCTCCGACCACGCGGCCACTGAGCCTGGAGAGAACCGCGATGCAACGGGCCGCCGCGATGAAGACCGCGTTACCGCGCCGAGCAGTGCTCGCGTCCCCGGGTGAGAACTCCGCTCCCGCCAGCACCAGGCCCGAGCGGGCTCTGATCCTCATCCTTCCGACGCTCGCGGCCCTCGGTCCGCTCCTCCCCTTCCTCGGAAGCGTCTTCGCCTTCCGCGCCGCCGCGCTTCTCTTCTTCTTCGTGGTCTTCTTCCGCCGCCGTCCGCAGCGATCGTCATCGGTTCTCCGCACAGCGACCTGGGCTCTGCTGATCATCGGCGCGCTCGCCGCATTCGTGCTGAGCCTCGCGCACGGCATCGACACCTACGCCGCCTCCGAGCTCGCCTCCTGCTTCTTCGGCGCCATCCTTCTGATCGCCGTCCTGTTGGCGCGGCTGGACCGGAAGTTCATCATCGCCCTGTTCCTGGGCTGGGCGGCGTCGATCATCGTCACCGGTGCGCTCGCGGCATACGAGATGCAGACGGGGTGGCGCGCCAGCAACTACTTCGCGAACCGCGAGGCCGAGAGCGTGCTCACCGATCCCGGCCTCGCCAGCACCTTCGGCAATCCGAACGACTTCGCCTACTTCCTGCTGATCGCCTTCCTCATTCTCGTCGCGGGCTTCGCCGTCGTCCGCAAACGACTCGTCGGCCTTCTGATCGTCGCGTTCCTCGTGGGAATCGCCGTCCTCATCCAGAAGACGGAGTCGACCCTGGGGCTCGTCGCCCTCGCGATCATCGTGCTGAGTCTGATCCTGGCCCGTTTCCCGCACGCGGTGATCCTCGTCGCTCCCGTGATCGCAGCCGGAGCGCTGCTGGTCGCCAACTCCCCCGGAGGCATCGCGGGGATCCTCGGCGTCGACCGCTCGCAGGTCTCCTGGTTCGACGAAGGGCAGACGGGGGCCATCCGCTTCAACCTTCTGGGGAACGGGATGAACTTCGCCCTGGAGTCGGGCTTCCTCGGCCTCGGCCCCGGCGGCTACGAGCCGCGCACCGCCGAAGGGCACCCCTACGACCTCGCCACCAAGGGGATTCTGAGCCCGCACAGCGCCGCGCTGGAGATCCTCAGCCAGTATGGGATCTTCGTCTTCGCCGCGACCGTCGTCGTCGTGTTCCACATCGCTCGTGCGGGATGGCGTTCGTACCGCGACAAGAGCTTCGGCAGAGGTCGGCAGGTCGCGGGGCTCGCGCTCGTCCTGTTCGCGGTGCTGTCGCCCCTGATGACGATGATGGCCAGCGCCAGCCTCGAGCCCTCATACACCTGGATGGCGTTCGCGTCGATGCTCGTCCTGGCGATGTGGATGACGAACGCCAGGGCCGAGCAGCCGCACGAAGCAGCGGACGCCGATGAGGCCGGCGTCAGGGAGTCGACGGACCGCCGTCCGCTCCCGCGAGGGCTGCGACAGCCTGCGGCTCCGGGTAAGTGATGAGTACGGCGTCACGTCGTCCGTAGAACACGAACTGGCTGCCCGCAGCGACAGCGTCCGCTCCAGCAGCGATCGCCGCAGCGAAGTCCTCGAGAGCGCCGGAACCGCCCAGAGCGACGAGTGGCACGCGCACGGCGTCGGCGACCAGGCGGATCGCCTCCAGGTCGTAGCCCTCGCGCGTTCCCTCACGGTCGACCGAGGAGAGGACGATCTCCCCAGCGCCGAGGGCGACTGCACGACGAGCGACGTCCTCGATGCTCCCCTGCTGGGGGCGGGTTCCGGAATCGCTGAGTGCGACGAGGGCACCATCGGCACCGCGCCGCACGTCGATGCTCGCCACGACGCTCTGCGATCCGAGCTCCGCCGCCATCTTCTCCACGGCCGCCGGTTCGGTGAACAGGGCGGAGTTGACGATGACCTTCTCGATGCCGAGGTTGACCACACGTCGGGCCTGATCGACGGAGCGCAGCCCGCCGCCGTACGCCACCGGCATGAAGGCCTCGGATGCGATGTCGGCGAGGATGTCGTACGCCGGATCGCGATGCGAGCGGCTGGCCGCGATGTCGACGACCACGAGTTCGTCGACCTGCTTCTCGTTGAAGATCTTCACTGCGTTGATGGGATCGCCAAGATAGCGCGGGCTCCGGTACTGCCGCGTCTTCACCAGCCAGCCGCCCTCATCGATCTGGAGGACGGGGATCACCCGCGGGCCGATCACGAGCGCGCCCACTGGTCGAGCATCTGCATGCCGAAGGCGTGACTCTTCTCCGGATGGAACTGGGCCCCGGTGACGTTCTCGCGCTGCACCATCGAGGTGAACTCTCCTCCGTAGTCGCTCCGCGCCAGCTCATCGCGCTCGTCCGAGACGACGACGCGATAGCTGTGCACGAAGTAGAAGCGATGATTCGTCGGGAGTCCCTCGACGATCGCGGCCGGCTTGCGCACGATCAACTGGTTCCACCCCATATGCGGTACACGGATCCCGCTCGAGTCGTCGAAGCGCACGCTGCCTCCGGGGATGAGCCCCAACCCGGCCGACGTGCCCTCCTCGCTCGAGTCGAGCAGCAGCTGCATCCCGAGGCAGATCCCGAGGAGCGGACGGCCGGTGCGGGCGAACTCATGGATCGCGGCATCGAAGCCTCCGGAGCGGAGCTTGTCGGTGGCGGTGTCGAAGGCGCCGACACCCGGCAACAGCAGCCGCTCGGCGCTCGCGATCCGCTCGGGGTCCGCGGAGAGCTCGGCCTCCTGGCCGATCCGGCGGGCCATGTTGAGGAGGGATCCGATGTTCCCCACCCCGTAGTCGACGATCGTGATCATCCCTGCTCGTCTCCCTTGCGCGCGATGCATCCGCTGAGCAGTCCATCCAGCCGCTCGGCCAGTGCCCGATAGTCGTAGTTGGCGATGACGTGGGCGCGCGCATTCGCCGCCCACCTCGCCCGGTCATCTGCCGCATCCGGCGACGCCATCCGGATCATCGCCGTCCCGAGTCCCGACGCGTCGTCGGCGGGGACGACGATGCCGGCGTCGGCCTCGGCGACCACGTTGTTCCGAGCACTGCTCGCCACGAGGATCGGGCGTGCGGCGGCGGCGTAGTCGAAGATCTTGTTCATGCTCACCCCGAAGCGGTAGACGTCGAGGTCGAGGATGTTGATGACCATCGCGTCGGCCCGTCCCACCAGCGAGGGCACCCGGTCCTTGGGGACGGGCGGCTCGAAGGCGATCCGCCCGCCGTGGGGAGAACCGGCGGCGCGACCCCGGATCGCCGGCAGCTCCGCACCGTTCCCCACGATGACCAGCCGCAGCCTCGGCTCGGCGGCGGCCGCGGAGAGGAAGCCCTCCACGATCGCTCCGAGACCGTTCGCCCGGCCGACGGATCCGAGGTACATGAAGACGAAGTCGTCGCCACCGGCCGGCAGGGCGCCGTCGAAGTCGTCGGCGTCCGTGCCGTTCGAGATCCAGACCACCTTCTCCTTCGGCACCCCCTGGGCGACCAGGTACTCGGAGGCGAAGGGCAGCAGCGTGATGATGGCTTCGGCGCGGTCGCAGAGCAGACGCTCCAGCTTCCGCAGCACCCAGGTCAGCGGCCCCCGCGGCGGGAGCTTGCCCATGTCGATGAGCGTCTGCGGCCACAGGTCGCGGATCTCGAAGACGAACGGAACGCCCGCCCGGCGCGCCAGGACCGAAGCCGCCCACGCCGCGAGCGGATGGACGGTGCTGCCGATCACCACGTCGGGGTGAGGGAGGTCCCGGACATTCGATCGGCGCAGGAGCGCCGCCGTGAAGGCGGCCATGTTCCGGAGCCGGGCCAACCCCCCGCTGTACTCCGGGGTGCGGAGGAATCGGAATCGCACGCCGTCGCGCGTGCGGTCGCTCGCCCGTGCGTCCGCGAGTCCGGCCCGGCGACGTCCGGAGGGGTGCTCGGTGCTGGCGGCGAGCAGGACCACGGTCCAGCCGCGCTCGACGAGCCCGCGTGCCAGCGAGAAGTGCCGCGACCCGGATGCCGTCTCCTGCGGGTCGGTCGCGTAGTGGTTGACGATCCAGACGGTCTTCATGCGGTCCCCCGCACTCGTCGGTACTCATCGAGCATGCGCGCGGATTCGGTCGGCCAATCCGGGAGCTCGACGTCGGCGATCGCCCGGCGCCCCGCCGCCACGTCCGTGTCGCCGAGCGACGACATGGCGCTCACCAGGGACGCCGCATCCGCTCCGACCTTCCACGACGCCGCCTCCGGGCCGAGCAGACGGTCGACCTCGACGAGATCCGTATAGAAGAAGGGAATGCCCGCCATGGAGTACTCGAGCGCTTTGTTCGGCAGGGAGAGGGCGTACGAGAGGCAGGTCGCCTCGATCAAGCAGAGGCCGACGTCCCCTCCCGCGACCGTGTCGACGACCTCATCCGCCGGTACGGCTCCGAGCAGGTGCACGTTCGCATGCTGATCCGCGGCGGTCCGCACGAGGTTCTCCAGGGTTCCCGCACCGATGAACACGACGTGATCGCCGGAAGACTCGCGCGCGGCGAACGCCTGGAGGATCTCCGCCACATGCCGATGCGCCACGATGTTCCCGACGTGCACATAGACCCGACTGTCGGCGGGGATGTCGAACCGCCGACGCAGATCGACGGCCTGCGGCTCCCGGCCGCGGGACGGCGCGTTGCGCACGCTGGTCACGCGCACACCCGGATACGCGGCGCGATACCAGTCCGCGATCGACTCGTTGACGACGAGCACCGCGTCGCACCGGCGCACGTAGTGCTTCTCGATCATCCGGAAGACCCGGCCCTGGATGCCCCTCGACGTCGAGGTCTCCGTCTCGAGCTCATGGGTGTCGTAGATCAGGGCGGCCCGATGACGGCGCGCGATCGCATGACAGACCGGCAGCACCGCCACGGAGTGCGCGTTGACGACGCGCACCGGGCGCGTGCGCCACCGACGGTAGACCGCCATCGACCAGGAGATCTGCTCCCGGATACGGCCCACGATCGAGCGGGGCCTCTCGTCCACGACGGCGCCGACACGTTCGATCGAGCGGTCCTCGTCGAGTCGCTCGACGTCCGGAAGCCCGGCAGCCCGCTGGCCGGTGATGACGACGTCCTCGAACAGGCCGGTCTCCGACACCGCCTTCGTCTCCCGGAAGATGCGGCTCTCGTTGACGATGGGCGCGGGATAGATGTGGACGTTCACGCTCTCGGTCATCGCGGGTAGAGCCCCAGCTTCCGCAGCCGGTTGACCATCCCGCGGAGGAACTGCACGAAGCCGTAGGAGTTCCGGTAGGCGCGGTAGCTCGACGCCGGTCGGTCCACGATCTCGGCGAGCTGCTCGGGCGTCAGCGACAGCTTCTTGAGCAGCAGGATCTCGTCCTCGGCGCGCAGACGCTCGCTGTAGTCGCTCTCGGCCACGGCCGCCAGCGCACCCTCCCGCGAGATCTGTCCCGAGTTGATCAGGTCGGAGTAGTGGCCGCGACGCTTGTCGATGCCGAACTTCTTCGGAAGATAGAAGCCCTGCACCCAGCGCGTGAAGATCGATTCGTAGTGCTTCCCCTCGTAGGGGACCCACCCGAGCTGCTCGACGAGCTCCTCCATCGCCTTCGACTTGTCGTACTCGAGGTAGTTGAGGATGGAGACGATCCGCACGCGCCGGACGAACGTCGTCCAGGCGAGCGTCACGAACCCGAAATGGGGATACGTCCGCAGCGGCACCCGACCGAACCGGCGGTGCACGTCGTTGAGATAGCGCCAGTCGGAGTGGCCGTACGACCACGAGGGCACGCTGATCGACTCGGTGGCGAAGTTCATCCCGGAGATGATGAACCGCACGCCGTGCTCACGAGCGACCTTCCAGAGCGTCGCCTGGATCGCGTGGTCGCTCGGGATGTCCGCATCGGGCGTCGACGCCAGGAGGAACGAGCGCTGCAGGTCGTAGAACTCGTCGAGCCGCAGGACCTCGGTGTGGAGGTCGATGTCGAGCGTCCGCAGCAGCCGTTCGATGTTCAGGACGGCGAGGGCGGAGTTCCAGCCGTTGTCGACGTGGACGGCGAGCGGACGGAGTCCGAGTCGCTTCACCTGGAGCGCCACATAGGAGCTGTCCACTCCCCCGCTCACACCGATGATGCAGTCGTACTCCCGGCCCTTGCCGGCACGGGAGATCGCCTCGACGACCTGCGCCAGCTTCGCCGGACGCTGCTCGACGGGGACGACACGGGACTCCAGCAGCGCGTCGTACCGGAGGCAGTGGTTGCACACGCCGTCGACGAGGACCAGGTCCGGATCGACAGCGGAGTTCATGATGCAGCGTGTGCACTCTCGAACCGTCATCGAGCAGGCACCCCTTTCACGGTCGTTCCCGGTGCGACGTCCTTCGTCACGCACGCCGCAGCTCCGACGGTCGCTCCGGCGCCGACCGTGAGGCCCTGCAGCACGACCGACCCCGCGCCGAGCAGCGTTCCGCCCTCGACGACGACGTTGCCGGAGACGATCGCACCGGGGTTGACCGAGACGAAGTCGGCCAGCGTCGCGTCATGGCCGATGACGCACGCCGGGTTGAGGTGGACGTGGTCGCCGATGGTCACGTTGGTCGAGATCTGCACGCCCGAGGTGATGACGACGCCGTCGCCGATCCGAGCCTGCGAACCGACGACGGCGCGCGGATGGATGAGGGTGACCGGGCGCAGACCCGCGTCGGACAGGCGCTGAGCGACGGCCTCCCGCACGGTCGGCGAGCCGATCGCCACGACGAAGCGCTCATCGCCGGAAGCCCCGGGCAGCCACTCCTCCTCGGTGCCGAGGGAGACGATGCCCCGCTCCGCCAGCCGCCCGAGGTCTTCCTGGCGCGGGCCCGAATCGACCACGCCCACGAGGTGCAGGGTCTCGCCGTCGGCGTTGATCGCCTCGATCACGTCGAGCGTCTCCCGCCCGAAGCCGCCGGCGCCGATCACCACGATCCGCTCAGCCATGTTGTTCACCGAACTTCGCCATGGTCACATGTCCTTCCGCGGAGATGCCGTCGCGCTTGAGCACGGATCCGATCGTCGCGATCACGATCCGCAGGTCGAGTCCCACACTCCGCCGGTCGACGTAGCGCACGTCCTGTGCGAACTTGCTCTCCCAGGAGATCGCGTTGCGGCCGGTCACCTGGGCGAGTCCGGTGATCCCGGGCCGCACCTCGTGACGGCGAGCCTGCTCAGGGGTGTACCGATCAAGGTACTCGACGAGCAGCGGGCGCGGCCCGACGATGCTCATGTCGCCCTTCAGCACGTTCCAGAGGCTGGGCAGCTCATCCAGGCTCGTCGAGCGGAGACGAACCCCGAACGGCGTGAGCCGGTCGGCATCGGTCACCCATCCGCGTGCCTCGTCGACCGAGCGCATGGAACGGAACTTGTAGAGCGTGAAGATCCGCCCGTCCCTGCCGGGGCGCTCCTGCGCGAACACGACCGGGCGCCCGAGCCTGACCGCCACGAGGATGGCCGTCACGGCGATGACCGGTGACAGCACGACGAGCGCGACGGCGGACGCGAGGATGTCGAGTCCGCGCTTCACGACATCGTACGGGCGGATCCTGGCGCTCATCGGGCTAGGAAGCCGCGGATCGCGGTGACGACGCGTTCGCGCTGCGGCGCGGTCAATGCGGAGCCGCTGGGCAGCGTCAGGCCGCGTGCGAACAGCGCCTCCGATGCGCCGCTCGTCCTGCTGCGGGCACCGTCGAACACCGGTTGCGCATGCATCGGCTTCCACAGCGGGCGACTCTCGATGTCGTCCACGGCGAGGGCGGCGGCGAGCTCCGAAGGCTCCCAGCCGGTGACCGCGGAGTCCACGAGGATCGAGGTCAGCCAGACGTTGTCCGCCTCGTCGCCGTCGGCGCCGAACACCTCGACGCCGTCGACGTCGGCGAACAGCTGCTTGTACAGCTCGCGCATGTCGCGACGACGGGCGATCATCTCGTCGAGGCGGGCGAGCTGCGCCCGGCCGAGCGCCGCGAGCAGGTTGCTCATCCGGTAGTTGTAGCCGATGTCGGTGTGCTCGTAGTGCACGACGGGCTGGCGCGCCTGAGTGGCCAGGTAGCGCACGTGCTGGGCGAGGTCCGCGTCATCGGTGAGCAGCATGCCGCCGCCGGAGGTCGTCATGATCTTGTTGCCGTTGAACGACACGATCGATGCGCGCCCGAAACTTCCCGCGGCGCGTCCGGCATGCGTGGCGCCCAGGGACTCCGCCGCATCCGCCACCACGGGCACGTCGAACTCGTCGGCGATCGCGAGGATCGCGGTGTAGTCGACGGCCTTGCCGAGGAGGTCGACCGGGACGATCGCGGCCACCGACTCCCCCGCGTCGCGCAGCTCGACGAGGGCGTCGCGCAGCAGCGCCGGGTCCATGTTCCCGGTCGCGGGGTCGGCGTCGATGAAGTACGGCTCCGCTCCCGTGTACACGATCGCGTTCGCGGTGGCCGCGAAGGTCATCGACGAGGTGAGCACGACGTCGCCGGCCCCCACTCCGACCGTGAGCAGCCCGAGATGCAGCGCTGCCGTGCCCGAGCTCAGTGCGACCGCATGGGAGACGCCGACGCGCTCCGCGAGCTCGCGCTCGAAGGCGTCGACATCGGGACCGAGCGGCGCGATCCACCCGGAGCGCATCGCCGCGACGACGGCCTGCTCCTCCGCCTCCCCGACATCGGGGGAGGACATGTATATACGTTCTGTCACTTCTGCGTCTCCGGAGCGTCGAGGCGGACCCGCTCGATGATGGCGGTGTCATTGTCCCGCGGGACGGACATCATCCGGGCTTCCCACCCCGCCTTGTCGAGCCGGTCCGGCGTGATCACGTCGGCCTTCGTGTGCGAGACCTTCGGGTGGAACGGCCGCTCGAGGTTCTCCTGCGAACCGACGAGGACCTCATGCAGCTTCTCGCCGCGGCGGAGTCCCGTGAAGACGATCTCGACGCTCTTGCCCGACATCGCGATCATGCGCTTGGCGACCTCGAGGATCGAGACCGGCTCGCCCATGTCGAGGATCAGGACCTCGCCGGCACGACCGATGCCGCCCGCCTGGACGACCAGCTGGCAGGCCTCGGGGATGGTCATGAAGTACCGCGTCGCCTCGGGGTGGGTGACCGTGATCGGGCGCCCCTCCGCGATCAGCCGCTGGAAGGTCGGCAGCATGGACCCGCGGCTGCCGATCACGTTGCCGAATCGCACCGAGAGGTATCGCATCCCGGATTCCTCGCCGGCCCAGGCGGTAAGCTTCTCGGCGACGCGCTTCGAATGCCCGAGCACGCTCGTGGGGTTGGCGGCCTTGTCGGTGGAGATGTTCACGAAGGTCGTGACACCCACGCGACGCGCGGCGTTGATCACGTTCAGCGTGCCGATGACGTTGGTCTTCCACGCCTCGTCGGGATACTGCTCGAGCATCGGCAGATGCTTCAGCGCGGCGGCGTGGAAGATCACCTCGGGCCGACGCTCGTCGAAGATCCGGTCGAGGGTCTCGACGTCGCGGATGTCGGCGAGCACGACGTCGTTCGTGTCGAGCAGTCCGTGACCCGCGGTCCCCAGCTGGGCGACCTGCAGACCGGTCTCGTCGCGATCGACCATGATCAGCTCGGTCGGACCGTACTTCGCCAGCTGTCGGCACAGTTCGGAGCCGATGGATCCGCCCGCTCCGGTCACGAGCACGCGCCGCCCCGTGATGTACCCGGCGATCAGCTCGACGTTGGTGTCGACGGGGTGCCGGCCGATCAAATCCTCGATGCTGATGTCGCGCACGTCGGTGACGGCCTCCTCGCCCGACGCCAGGGTGGCGAAGGTCGGGGTGACCGCGACACGGAGGCCCGCGGCTTCCGCCCGGTCGCTGAGGTCGCGCAGCAGCGCGCTGTCGGCACGGGGGATCGCGATCACGGCGAGGCGTGCGCCGGTGCGCTGGGCGGCGGCCGCGACATCGCGCGTGGTGCCCAGGACCGGAACGCCCCGCAGGTGCAGATTACGCTTGTCCGGGTCGTCGTCGAGCAGGCCGACCGCGCGGATCGGCGACGAGGGATCGGTCGTGATGTTGGCGAGCAGCTTGTCGGCGAGGAAGCCCGCGCCGAAGATCAGCGCGGGCTCGGCGTCCTCGCCGGGCTTTCGGGCACGCTCGATGAGGAGCCGCGCCAGGTAGCGCACCCCGAACATCAGCAGGAGCACGAACGGGAACGCCAGGAGCAGGGTGCCGCGCGGGATGCCGATGAGCGGCCCGAGCGGGATGACGATCAGGGAGAGGAAGACGGCCTCGAGCACGACGATCAGCGCCACGGCGCGGACCTCGTCGAAGGAGCCGTAGGTGAAGCGGCCGCGGTACAGCGTCGTCGCGTACCCGACGACGACCTGGATCACGCCGGCCACGAGGGCGAGCGCGATCGTCGAGATCCACCCCTGCGCGTCCATGACGAACTCGAAGCGCAGCGCGATCGCGAGCGTCACTCCGAAGCTCCAGGCGAGCCCATCGACCACGGCCGCGAGCCTGCGGCGTCGTCGCTGCTCTACCGACACTTCGGGAAGTATTGGTATACCACCGGTCGACACATCGATGTATCCGTCCTGCTGATTCAAGATCAGAAGCCCCCTCAGACTTTCACACTCCCCTTCAGCCATGTTCTCACAGGGAACGAGAAGGTCCGTGCGTTATGGGGTTCCGCCCTCGTCCGGAGGCGTCACCGGATCGACCGGGTCGACGGGGGTGCCGGGGTTCACCGGCGTGCCCGGGTTCACCGGGGTGCCCGGGTTCTGACCGGTCGAGCCGTCCGACGGCGGACTCTGCGTGCCGTTGTCCTGCGGCCACTGCGACGGGCCGGACTCCTCGCTCTGCTCGCGCTCGATCTCCACCCGCAGCTGGTCGGTGGCCAGCGCGACGAACGCGTCACGGTAGGCGGCCAGCGCCGCGCGCCCTTCGGTCCCCCACAGGTCTGCCGCGGCGATCCGTGCGGCCGCGGCGGTGAGGGCCGTGCGCAGAGGCTCCTCGCCGTCGGGATAGCGGACGACGGCGGCCTCGGCTGCGGGCACGAACGAGGCCGCATAGGCGCTCCTCACCGCCGCATCCGCCGGGGGCCGGAGCGCGTCGAGCTGCGTGCGCAGTGCCCGCGCCTCCGCCGTCGCGTCGTCCAGGGTGACCAGGCGCTCCTGCACGTCGTCGATCGCACCGCCGACCTGGACGAGCGAGTCCTCGTCGATCTTCTGGCGCACGTACTCCGCGGGCAGCTCGGGAACGCTGAGCGACGCGAGTCCGGCGGCGTAGGTGTCCAGCGCGGCGAGCGCGGTCGCACGCGCGGCCTCATCGGAGACGGAGATCGTCATGTCGTCGGGCGCACCCGCGGGATCAGGTGCGGTGCTCGTCGAGGTCAGCGCGCTCCGGAGCTGCGCGACCTCGGCGGTCTGCACCTCGACGTCGGCGACCAGGCGCTCCTGGGCGGTCTTCAGCGACTGGTAGGCGTTCTGCACGGCCGCCTCGTCGGCCTTCAACGACGCCAGCGCGCTCGACGCCGGACTAGCCGTGGCCATCTGGATGCTTCCGACGGTCCCGGCCGTGACCAGCGCGATCACGGCCACCGCCGCCGCGGACAGCGTCAGGGCATCGAGCCGTCGACGCGGGCGACGGGGCGGACGCTCGGTCGCACCGGCATCCGCGGCGAGCGGGAGCGCGGTGCGGGCTGCCGCGTCGACCATGCGTGCGAGCTCGCGCGTGTCGGCGAGGGGCAGCGCCGACGCGTCGTGTCTGCGGGGCTCGCCGATCGTCTCGCGCAGCCGCCACGCGGTGTGGTGATCGTCGAGCACCGCGGTGCCGTCGCCGGAGCGCGGGCCGTCCGGGAAGAGATCGCTCAGTGCCGTCATGTCGCCTTCGGGAGAATCGGTAGTCTCAGGAGACGATACCGCCGATCGCCCGGACCACGATGGAGAGCTATGGACGTCCACGACTACCTTCGGGTCTTCCGTCGGCAGATCGTCATCATCGTCGCCGGTGTCGTGATCGGTCTGTCCACGGGCGCACTCGTCGCGATGCTCACTCCCCCGCGTTACCAGGCGTCCACCGAGGTGATGGTCGCCGTGCAGGTGGCCGACACGGCGACGCCCGCCGAGCGCTCGCTCGCGACCGGGTATGCCAATCAGGCGGTGGAGACGTACCGCACGATCATCACCAGCTCGCTCGTGCTCGATCCCGTCGTCGAGGAGCTGGGTCTGCCCGCCACCCCGTCCGGCATCAGGGCCACCGCGGCGCTGAACAACGCGATCATCACGATCACGGTCGACGATCGCAACCCCGGCCAGGCCGCCCGCGTCGCCAACGCCGTCGCCGAGAGCTTCGCGACGACGGTCACCGGCACGCTGGAGAAGCGCGAGCAGGAAGCGGCCTTCGCGATCCGGATCGTGACTCTCGAGCCCGCGCAGGTGCCGACGAAGCCGGTCGCCCCGAATCTGCAGCTCTCGCTCACGCTCGGCGCTCTCCTCGGCCTCGCTGCCGGACTCGGACTCGCTCTGCTGCGGGCGGCGCTCGACCGCCGCGTGCGCGTCCCCGCCGACGTCGAGGCCGCCGTACCGGTGCCCGTGCTCGGGAAGATCCCCCTGGATGCCGACACCGTCGATCATCCCCTCGCCGTCAGCTCCGCGCCCCGCAGCCCCCGCGCCGAAGCGTTCCGCAGCCTGCGCACGAACGTCCGGTTCTTCTTCCAGGACGGTCAGGGCGTCTTCGTGGTGACCAGCTCCGGCCCCGGAGAGGGCAAGTCGACGACCGCGGCCAACCTCGCCCTCGCCTTCGCCGATGCGGGTCAGCGCGTCGCCCTGATCGACGGCGATCTCCGCCTCCCGCGCGTCGCCGAGTACTTCGGCATCGAGGGCGGCGTCGGCCTCAGCGACGTGCTCGTCGAGCGCGCCGAGCTCAACGATGTCCTCCAGCGCTGGGGGCGCAGCACGCTGTTCCTGCTCCCGTCGGGCACCGTGCCGCCGAACCCGGCCGAGCTGCTGGGATCCCCCGCGATGGAGCGCCTCATCAGCACGCTCTCGTCGGCGTTCGACGTGATCATCGTCGATGCACCCCCGCTTCTGCTCGTGACAGACGCGGCGGTCATCGCCCGCATCACCACGGGGGCGATCCTGATCGCCGCCGCCGGCTCCACGCAGGCGAACCGTCTGGCGGACGCGGCGAAGAGCATCGAGTCGGTCGGGGCCCGCGTGCTCGGGACCGTGCTCACGAAGGATCCGTCGCCACGCCCCGCGAGCGCGTACCTCGCGGCACCGGCGGAGACCGCGGCGCGCTGAACACACGCAGCGGCCGGTCGTCCCCCTGCCGCTGTGGAAGAATACCGGGACATCATCTTCGCGACTCGCCCCCTTCCGGTTGAGGCCGCTTTGCTTCAGGGGGAATCGCCGCGTGGAACTTCGCGACTATGTGCGTGTGCTGCATCGGAACTGGATCCTGATGGTGGTCCTGCTGATCCTCGGTCTCGCCGGAGGTGCCGGCTACGCCGCGCTCCAGCAGCCGAAGTACGTCGCCTCGACGCAGCTGTACGTCTCGGTCCGCACCGAGGGGGCCGCCACCGGAGACCTCGTGCAGGGCACGACGTTCGCCCGGCAGATGGTGACGAGCTACGTCGACGTCGTCGGCACCGCGCTGGTGCTGGAACCGGTGATCGAGCAGCTCGATCTCGATGACTCCGTCTCGGGTCTGAGCGGACGCATCGCCGCCACAACGCCCCTCAACACGGTGCTGATCGACATCAGCGTGACCGACGGCGACCCCGAGCAGGCGGCCGCCATCGCCAACGCCGTGGCGTCGAGCTTCCAGGACGCGGTGCAGAAGACGCTCGAGCAGCCCGCGACCGAAGACGCCGTCAGCCCGGTGCGGATCACCGTGACCGAACCCGCCGTGGCCTCCTCCACCCCGACCAGCCCGAACGTGCGACTGCTGATCGTCCTGGGCGGTGTCATCGGCCTGGCCCTGGGCGCCGGGATCGCGATGCTGCGGACCGTGCTCGACAACCGCATCCACACCCTCCACGACATCGAGACGCTGACCGACAGCCCGGTGCTGGGTGGCATCGCCTTCGATCCGGACGCTCCCAAGCGCCCGCTGATCGTGCACGCCGATCCGCGCAGCCCGCGCGCGGAGTCCTTCCGCAGCCTGCGCACCAACCTGCAGTTCCTGAACCTCGACTCCGGTCCGCGGATCTTCGTCGTCTCCAGCGCGGGCCCGGGTGAGGGCAAGTCGACGACCACCGCCAACCTCGCCATCGCCCTCGCCGAGACCGGCGCGCGTGTCGCTCTGCTCGACGGCGACCTGCGTCTGCCCCGCGTGGCCGACTACCTGGGCATCGAGGGCGGGGTCGGACTGACCGACGTGCTCATCGGCCGTGTGGACGTCGCGGACGCGCTGCAGAAGTGGGGCACCAACGACCTCTACGTGCTTCCCAGCGGCCAGGTGCCGCCGAACCCGAGCGAGCTGCTGGGCTCCGCCGCGATGGATCAGGTCCTGAAGTCGCTCGGCGACTACTTCGACTACGTCCTCATCGACGCGCCGCCGCTGCTGCTGGTGACGGATGCCGCCGTGGTGGGCGGCAAGACCCGCGGAGTCATCCTCGCCGCCGCCTCCGGCAAGACGAAGAAGCAGGAGCTGTCGGGTGCGCTCCGCGCTCTCGAGAACGCCGGCGTGCCGATGCTCGGAGTGGTCGTCACGATGCTCCCGACGAAGGGCCCCGACAGTTACGGCTACGGCGCCTACACCTACGGGTCGACCCACGACGCCGACGGCGACTCCTCGACCCACCAGAAGCGGACGAAGAGCGCCAAGAAGCCGAAGAGCGCCAGGAAGCGCGCGAAGGTACGGGCCTGACCCGTCCGTTCCCGCCCCGCTACTTGGTGGGCGACACCCGGAAGACGATGCCGTGATAGAGCACGAATCGCAGCAGCACGACGATCACGATGCTCGTCAGGTTGACGATGTTGACGGCGACCGCGCCCGGCTGCCGGTCGAGCATGACGGTCACGATCTCGACGCCGACCCAGACGAGAGCCGCGCCGATCGCGGTGCAGACGGCGTTCGTCACGAGGAACAGCACCATCTCGGACACGCGTCCGCGACGGTCACGGTGACGGAAGGTCCACTCCCGGTTCCCGATGTAGGCGTTCACGAGCGCGACCAGCGAGGCGACGATCTTGGCCGCGACGACGTCCCATCCCCACACGTAGACCAGAAGGTTGAAGACCCCGACCTCGATGAGGGTGCTCAGGGCGCCGACGACGAGGAAGCGGCTGCCCACGCCGGCGAGGCGGCGCAGTCGAGAGGGAGGGTTCATGGCTCAACTAGGCTACTTGCTGATCTCCCCGCGCCCCGCCACCTCAAGGACCCCGTGACTCTCCGCCACCTCGCCGTCGTGATGCCCGCCTTCAACGAGGTCGAGGGCATCCGCGGCTTCATCGACGAGGTCCGGGACCAGGTGTCTCCGCTGGCCGACCGCGTCAGCTTCCACATCGCCGACGATCGCTCGACGGATGCCACGGCCACGGTGTTCGACGACGTGTCGGATGTGACCGTCGAGGTGCAGCCGCTCAACCGCGGCCATGGTCCGACGGCTCTCGCGGCCTACCGCGCGGGCCTCGCCGTCGACCCCGAGGTGCTCGTCCACGTCGACGGCGACGGCCAGTTCCACGGCAGCGACTTCCCGCGTCTGATCGCCGCGCTCCTGCAGGCGGACGCCGACGTCGTGCACGGCGTGCGCGACGGTCGCACCGACCCCTGGTACCGCAAGGTGCTCACGGGCGCGGTCGGTCTGCTCATCGCGGTCGCTGCGGGGCGCCGCATCCCCGACGTGAACACTCCTCTGCGTGCCTACCGTCCCGCAGCGCTGCGCGTGCTCGTCGACGCGACCCCGGCCGATGCGTCGGTGCCGCACGTGCACTTCTCCCTCGCCGAGGCGCGGGCCGGCTTCACGGTCCGCTACCTGCGCGTCGCCAGCATCCCGCGACGAGGCGAGTCGAGCACGGGCACGATGTGGGGACGCGGCAACGCCGTGACACTGCCCCCGAAGCGTCTGCGCCGGTTCGTGCGCGTCGCCCTGGTCGAGGCCTGGACGCTCTCCCTGCGGCCCGCCGCACCGCTGCGCAACATCCGCCGACCGGAGCCCGCCACGCGATGACACGCACCCGCACGATCCTGTTCTGGGCGGCCGCGGCGGCCCTGCTGATCGGGCACGTCATCGTCGCGTGGCACAGCCTCGTGGTGTGGCGCTTCTGGGAGGACGAGGCGTTCAACCTCACCGTCCCGCGCAACCTCCTCGCCGGGCTCGGATACTCCAGTGACGGCGCGCTCTCCGGCTCGACCATCACGCCCTTCGACCCGCGCATCTCCACCGGCCCGGTCGTGCTCCTGCCGGTCGCCGCGCTGCTCGCCACCGGCATGGACCCGGTGCTGGCTGCCCGGCTCGTCCCCTTGGCCTTCTGGGTCGCGCTGCTCGCCGGACTCGCGGTGCTCGGTCGACGCATCGGCGGACGCTGGGCCGCGCTCCTCGCGGTCGCCGTCCCGCTCGCGTTCACCGCCGACGCCGGGGTGTCCCCCATCCAGGGTCCCGCCGACCTGCTGGGTGAGATCCCCGCGGCCGCGCTCATCGTGTGGGCGCTCATCCTCCTCCCCCGTCGCGCATGGCTGGCCGGGCTCCTCGTCGGGTTCGCGATCCAGGCGAAGCTCATCGCGGCCCTCGCCCTGCCGGCGTTCGCCATCGCTCTCTGGGTGCTCTCCGACGGCAGCGGCTGGGCACGCGTGCGCGACACCCTCCGCCGGTCCTGGCTCCCCCTCCTGCTGGTCGCCGTTCCGACGCTGCTCCTCGAGCTGGGCGCGCTGCTGTCGCTCGGGCTCTCCTATGTGCAGCACCTGCGCGACCTCGCACGCTTCGTCCTCAGCGGCGGTCAGGGCGACGCCGCGACCACGGTGCTGCAGAAGCTCGGCACCCTGGCCGACTCGTGGTCGCTGCCCGCTGTCATCGCGGTGATCGGAGCGGTCATCGCCCTCGCTCTCGCGATCACCGGCATCGTGCTCCGCTGGCGTGACGCGAGCGCGGCGGACCGCCTGGTCATCGCCTACGCCCTAGCGGCGCTCGTGGGTGCGCTCACCTTCGTGGGCTGGTGGGCGACCGCCTCCCGCCTGCCGCTGTGGGTGCGGCACCCGGCACCCGGCATCCTGGCGTTCTTCCCCGTCATCGCCGCCGTCGCCCTGTGGGCCGTCGCCGTCCTGCCGCGGCGCAGCGGAGTGCGTGTCATCGGCATCACCGCCGCCTCCGCGCTGGCCGCCGTCATCACCGCCGGTGCCGTGGGCCACGTGGTGTCGACGTACGGGCCCCACACCACGCTGCAGAGTCAGCGTGTCGCCGTCGAGCCGCTCACGGACTGGGTCGTCGAGAACGACGTCGAGTGGCTGGCGGCGGATCCCTGGGGATACGCGGTCGCTCCGATCGTGCTGACCGGTGCGCACCTCGGCCTCTTCGACGCCCCGGCCATGGCCGACGTGCCCCGGCTCACCACCGTGCCGTGCACGACCGAGACGCTCGTCGAAAGCGGCGGATACCGGATCTGCGCGGCCCCCTGACGACTCGTCTCCGGCGTCCGTCCGCAGACAGAGAACCGGCCGGCCGCTGAGATCAGCGACCGGCCGGTTTCGAGTTCCTGCGACCGTCAGAGGGCCAGGCGCTCCTGGACGACCTCCGCGAGACGACCGGCGTAGGCGTGCACCGACTCCGCGTCGGCGGCCTCGACCATGACCCGCACCAGCGGCTCCGTGCCGGACTTGCGCAGCAGCACGCGGCCGCTGTCGCCGAGTTCGGCCTCGACGTCGCGGACGGCCTGCTGCACGACCTCGTCGTCGGATACGCGATCCTTGTCGACGTCGCGGACGTTGATCAGCACCTGCGGATAGACCGTCATCACCGAGGCGAGCTCGGCGATCGTCTTCTTCTGCCGCGCCATCTCGGCCACCAGGTGGAGGCCGGTGAGGATGCCGTCACCCGTGGTGGCGTACTCGCTCATGATGACGTGACCGGACTGCTCACCACCGAGCGCGTAGCCGCCCTCGTTCATGTCCTCGAGCACGTAACGGTCGCCGACGGCGGTCTGCCGCACGGTGATGCCGTGCTCGCGCATCGCGACGTGCAGACCGAGGTTGCTCATCACGGTGGCGACGAGGGTGTCGTCGGTCAGATGACCGCGCTCCTTCATCGACACCGCGAGGATCGCCATGATCTGGTCGCCGTCGATGACCTTGCCCGCGGCGTCGACGGCCAGGCAGCGGTCAGCGTCGCCGTCGTGGGCGATGCCGATGTCGGCGCCCAGACGCACGACGGCCTCGGCGAGGTTGTCGAGGTGGGTGGAGCCCACTCCGTCGTTGATGTTCCAGCCGTCGGGGTCGGCACCGATGACGGTGACCTCGGCGCCCGCGTCGCGGAACGTCTCCGGGGAGACGCCGGATGCCGCGCCGTGCGCGCAGTCGAGGACCACGTGGATGCCGTCGAGACGGTTCGGCAGCGAACCGAGCAGGTGCACCACGTAGCGGTCCTCGGCGTCGGAGAACCGGTCGATGCGGCCGACGCCGGCACCGGTGGGGCGCAGCATGTCGCCATGCAGCGCCTCTTCGATGCGCTGCTCGACCACGTCGGGGAGCTTGCGGCCCCCGCGCGCGAAGATCTTGATCCCGTTGTCGGGTGCGGCGTTGTGCGACGCCGAGATCATCACGCCGAAGTCGGCGTCACGGTCGGCGACGAGGAACGCGAGCGCGGGCGTCGGGATGACCCCCGCCTCGAGCACGTCGACTCCGGAGGAGGCGAGACCAGCGGCGACGGCCGCGGCGATGAAGTGTCCGGAGACCCGAGGGTCCCGGGCGACCACTGCGGTGAGTCGCTTGCCTTCGGCCTTGCGAGCCTCCGCAGTACGGCCCTGGCCCAGGACGACAGCAGTCGCCTGGGCCAGGGTGAGCGCCAGGTCGGCGGTGAGGACGCCATTGGCGAGTCCTCGCACACCGTCCGTGCCAAAGATCGGCATCGGAGCAGTTGACCTTAACGCTTCGAGTACTGAGGCGCCTTACGGGCCTTCTTGAGTCCAGCCTTCTTGCGCTCCTTGACGCGAGCGTCGCGCGAGAGGAAGCCGGCCTTCTTCAGGGTCGGACGGTTGTTCTCCTCGTCGATGCCGTTCAGCGAACGAGCGATGCCGAGGCGCAGTGCACCGGCCTGACCCGAGGGGCCACCACCGGAGATGCGTGCGATGACGTCGTACGCGCCGGCGAGGTTGAGCACCGTGAACGGGTCGTTGATCAGCTGCTGGTGCAGCTTGTTCGGGAAGTAGTCCTCGATCGTGCGGCCGTTGACCGTGATCGTGCCCGAGCCGGGGACGATGCGCACGCGGGCGATGGCCTGCTTGCGACGGCCGACAGCGGCACCCGGGACGCTGAGGACGGGGCGGGGAGCCGCCTCGACCACGTCGGTCTCGGGAGTCGACGTCGAGAAGTTCTGGGGGGTTTCGGTGGTGTCCTGGATGTCAGCCACGAGTATGTCCTTAAGTCTTACGGCGCTTACTGGGCGACCTGGTCGAGGGTGTACGGCTGGGGCTGCTGAGCGGCGTGCGGGTGCTCGGCACCGACGTACACCTTGAGCTTGGACAGCTGCTGGCGGCCGAGGCTGTTCTTGGGGAGCATGCCACGGATGGCCTTCTCCACAGCGCGGACCGGGTTCTTCTCGAGGAGCTCGGCGTAGGTGACCGACTTCAGGCCGCCCGGGTAACCGGAGTGGCGGTAGGCCAGCTTCTTCTGGAGCTTCTGACCGGTGAGCGCGACCTTCTCTGCGTTCACGATGATGACGAAGTCACCCGAGTCGATGTGGTTGGCGAAGGTCGGCTTGTGCTTGCCACGCAGGAGCGTAGCGGCGTGCGAAGCCAGACGGCCGAGAACGACGTCGGTGGCGTCGATGACGACCCAGTCGCGCTGGACTTCGCCAGCCTTGGGGGTGTAAGTGCGCGTCACGATAGTGCTGCTTTCTTGTGTCGAACGGAGGAGTTCGTGAATCCCACTCCGGGGTGGTTCTTCATCTCCAGCTCATCGAGCCGGTCGAGAATCGGAACACGCCAGTGGAGGGCTCACGTTCGGACGATGCCCCTCCTCTGCGGACAGAGAAAGGCACCAAAGGGAGATCATACGCCACCGGGAGCCGTATGCCCAAACCGAAGACTCAGTCGGGCTTGACCGTCACGAGGATCGGACGGTGGTCGCTCGCCCCCTGCGGCAGGGTCGTGATGCGCTCGATCTCGAATCCGGTCGACGTCGCGAAATCGTAGTGCCCGCGGAACACGCGGTAGCGCGTGTAGGTGTGGTCGTCGCTGAGCGAGAGCGCATACCCGTGATCGCGCACGGCCTGACCGAGGTTCTCCTTGAACACCGGGTAGTTGTAGTCGCCGACCATCAGCTGCGGCAGCCCCTCCCCGAGGGTCGCGAGCTCCGTGAGCGCGGCGCGGATCTGGTGGCGTCGCAGCGAGTTCAGCGCGGTCAGCGGTGCGGCGTGGAACGACGCGACGATGAAGTCCTGTCCGTCGTCGATGTCGCGCAGCCGGGCGCCCAGCACGCGCTCGTGGGCCGGCTTCGCGATGCGGTCGTGCAGCGACTTCTTCAGTCCGAGCGCACGGAACGCCTGCAGGTGGTAGGTGCTCGACCGGTAGAAGAGCGCGAGCCCCAGACGGTTGCCCTGCGTCGCATCCGCGAGCACGAGATCGCCGATCTCGCGCGGGAGCTCCGGCACGTCGCACTCCTGCAGGCACAGGATGTCGGGGTCGTGTTCGCGCACCAGGGCCGCGAGTTCGCCGGCCGCCCGGTGCTTCTGGAGGTTGTACGAGATGACCTTCATGATCGTCCCCACGCTACTCCCGGCCGCTGTGCGTGGGCTTCGCGCGGCCCGTCGACGGCGTGTCCTGGGCACATTCGCGACGCCGACACCGCACCCGTCATCGGTCGACGCTCGATGGGGAGTTGTCCCCATCGACGGTGTGGGGTGGGGTTCCGTAGTGTGGGGTGTATTCGGGCCGGAGGGGTCCGGTTCTCTCGATTTCCGGAGGTGTGGACGATGGCCGATTTCGGTGCGTCTTATGCAGAGATGGAGCAGGTGGCGTCGTCGCTGTCGCAGGCTCGTGATGACATTCAGGGTCAGCTGGACACGCTGAAGGGTCAGGTGGACACCCTGCTGGGTGAGGACTTCAAGACGCAGCACGCGTCGGGGAAGTTCGGTGAGGGGTACACGGAGCTGACGACGGGTCTGAAGACCGCTGTCGACGGCATCAACGACATGTCCGAGTCGCTGCTCGGCATGATGCGCGCGATCCAGGACCTGGACCAGCAGCTCGCCGGCAGCTGACACGCAGTATCGAGAGGGACGACGGCCGAGAGCCGTCGTCCCTCTCGACCCGACTGAGGGGGAACCATGCCTGATGTGAGTATCGACTACGCCGCCATGGAGGCGAGCCGGACCGCGTACGCGAACATGCGCTCGTCTCTGGACGCGGCGACGAGCGGACTCGGTTCCGTCTCCGGTGCCGCGGTGCCGCAGGAGGAGCTGCGTCGGCGTCTCGACGATCTGCACGACTCCTGGGGCGGCGGTCTCGACAAGCTCGGGCGTTACGCGGAAGACGCCGGCAAGGGGCTGCAGGGCATCCTCGAGGCGTTCCGCGGACTCGACTCCGAGCTCGCCGCGAGCATGGAACCGGAAGGGGGAGCATCGTGAGCGCCTTCCCCGCTCTGGGTTTCGACCCCGCACCCGGCGACGTCGGGCAGCTCGAGGTGTTCGTCACCGGGCTCTCGTCCGGCTGTGACAGCGTCGAAGACGCGCTGGCGATGCTCAACGGCGACGATGACGCCGCCTGGACCGGTGAGGCGGCCGTCGCCTTCCGCTCGGCGATGAGCGAGGACTTCCGCCCCCACCTGATCGACACGGGATCGGCGCTGCGCACCTCCCGGGACGCCCTCGGCACCTGGGCCACTCAGCTCTCCGGCTACCAGACGCGGGCGCGCGCCCTCGAGGAGCAGGCGGCCGCCGCCGCCGCGACGGTCAACAGCAAGGCCACCGCGAAGTCGAAGGCCGCTGATGCGGCCGACGCCGACGACGCCGACCCGGATGCGCTCTCGGCGGCGACGACCGCGCTCGCGACCGCACAGGGCGACCTCGACGACGTCATCGCCGCGGCCCACCGGCTCAAGAGCGAGGTCGACTCGGATGCGGCCGTCGCCGCGGAGCAGCTGGTCGGCGCGAGCGAGACGCTCAGCGCCTACAAGGGCAACGCATTCTCCAACTTCCTCGAAGGAGCGGGCAACTGGCTGGCGGACGCCGGCGAGTGGCTCATGGACAACGTCGTGCCGATCCTGGAGGACATCCTCCGGGCGGCGCTCCCGATCATCGCGATCCTCTCGATCTTCTTCCCCGTCCTCGGCACGGTCGCTCTGATCATGTCGATCGCCCTCGTCGCCATCGACGGCCTCCAGGCCCTCACCGGCCGGGGGTCCTGGACGGACTTCGCGGTCGGTGCGCTCGGACTGCTCGCGGGTGGCGCGCTCGGTGCCGCCGCGAAGTCGCTGATCGGCCCGGGTGGTGCGGTGCTGATCCCCTCGATCCAGCGCATGACGCCGGCACTCGCCGGTGGTGGCACCGCCGCGGGAACGCTGGCCGTCACTCTCAACATCAACATGAGCAACATGGTGGCGAACACCTACTGGATGATGTCGTCCGCGAAGGATGCGCACGACAACGGTCAGAGCTTCGTCGAGAGCCTCGGCGGTCCCTGGCAGAACCTCGCCGAGCGGGCCTCGAACACGATCCGCGGCGAAGGCCCGAAGACGGACGACGAGCTGTGACCGCCGCATCGCAGACCCGGCATCGGGTGTGGCAGCGGATGCCGCAGGGCTGGATCGAGTTCCGCGCCCTCGGCGACCGGTCGCCGGACGAGTGGATCGAACGCTATCTGGAGAGCGGCGAGGGCTGGCTCCCCGACGAGGCGCGCACGGCGATCACCGAGGGATTCCACGCCGGGGTGCGCACGTTCTCCGACGTCCCGTTCGACTTCGCCGGGGTCTCGATCGTCCTCGGCGAACGGCCGGCCGTGTCGTTCCTCTGCACGCACGTCGTGGCCACGACAGCCGACGAGGTGGCGGACTCCGTGGCACTGCATCGGCTCCTCCCGCTGGGACGGTTCGGCGAGGACAGCACCGCCGAGACGTTCACCTCGCCGGACGGTCGGGTCGGCACGGTCTCGAGCGGGGCCCTGTCGCAGGGCGGCGTCGATGCGGTGATGACCGTCGGCGAGATCCGGCTCCCCGACGATGCCGGCACGGTGCTCATCATGGGGATGTGCTCGGATGCCGAACAGCGTCAGGAGCTCGCGGTGCTGACTGCCTTCGCGCTCTCGATGACGCAGTACCTGCCCGAGGGCGTCGAACCGCAGCTCCCCGAGGGCGCACGGTTCGAGGCGCCCCTGGACGGCGAATAACCTGAGTCCATGGCATTTGCGCTGATCCGACCCGAGTCGCGTCCCTTCATCGATGCGGCCCGCACGCCGGACGCCCGGCCCCTGGACGCGGATCGCGCCGCCGCCGCGCTGCGCTCCGACTTCGAGCGCTGGTCGCGATGGGGCCTCGGCCTGCTCGGCTTCGTGCTGGCGATCGGCGGCGCCTTCGTCGTGGCGGGAATGATCGAAGCCGTGCGGATGCTCGGGGGGTCGCCGGCTGCGGTCGATCTGGTGGTGATCGTGATCGCGGCGATCGTCGGGCTCGCCGGCGCTGGTCTCCTGGTCGCGCTGTGGTGGAGCGGGCGACGGCTCCTGTCCGCCGCGTCGTGGTGGCTCCGGGTGCCGTACACGACAGGAGGCCGGCAGCGTCGCGCGGGCGGGTGGCTCGGGGCGCGCACGGTGAATTTCGAGCCGCGGGTCTTCGTGCGCCTCGTCTCCGCCGCCCTCGCGCTGCTGATCGCCGTCGGCGGCATCGCGCTGTTCGTCCGCGATCTGAACGAGCAGGTCACCTCGATGACGGCGGCGTCGGCCGTCGTCGGCCTGATCGCCCTGGTGGCCGGGATCGGCCAGATCGGCGGCGTGATGCATCTCGTCTCCGGTCTTTCCGAGGCCGACCCGCTGTGGGTGCGGATCCGTTCGGCCTTCGTCCGGCGCTGACACGGACGCTCGATTCCTGGCGCAGCGGAAGAACAGCTCCTGGCGCAGCGGAAGAACAGCCGCGGGAAGCTCTGACCGATCGGGCGGAGCTCTCGCGAGGGCCGCTCTCCACTCGATGGGGAGTTGTCCCCATCGACGGTGTGGGGTGGGGTTCCGTAGTGTGGGGTGTATTCGGGCCGGAGGGGTCCGGTTCTCTCGATTTCCGGAGGTGTGGACGATGGCCGATTTCGGTGCGTCTTATGCAGAGATGGAGCAGGTGGCGTCGTCGCTGTCGCAGGCTCGTGATGACATTCAGGGTCAGCTGGACACGCTGAAGGGTCAGGTGGACACCCTGCTGGGTGAGGACTTCAAGACGCAGCACGCGTCGGGGAAGTTCGGTGAGGGCTACACGGAGCTGACGACGGGTCTGAAGACCGCTGTCGACGGCATCAACGACATGTCCGAGTCGCTGCTCGGCATGATGCGCGCGATCCAGGACCTGGACCAGCAGCTCGCCGGCAGCTGACACGCCGCACGCTTTCACGAAGAGGGTCGACCATCACGGTCGGCCCTCTTCGTCGTCGCGGGGTCATCGACCGGACGGCGGCCAGAGCCCCTGCTCGGTCAGCGGCAGCCACCGATTCGTGTTGTCGCGGATGATGTACTCGCCGGGGAGAGCCGTCGGATCGGCGTCTTCCGCCTTCCCGCCCTCCTCCCGGAAGGCCGCGATCGCGAGCGAGCGCGTGCGCCGCATCGTGTCGAGGTCATCACGTCCTGCCAGCGCGCTCTCGAGCTCTGCCCGCATGCGTCGCCGCTCGGCATCGACGTCACGGGTCACTTCGATGCGCGCCCGACGCTCCGCGTCGTCGATCCGCTCGGTGGCCTCGGGGTCGCGTGCCCGTCCCATCGTGTAGATGATCGCGGCGCACAGGGTGCCGAGGGCGCCGACGATGAAGAGGATGCGGGGTACGCCGTCGGTGAGGACGAAGCCGATCACGACCGACACCAGCAGCACGACGACCGAGATCCGGGACTGGAAGACCGTGGGTCGCGCGACCGGGCGGATCCCCGTGCTGAGCGACAGGACCAGCTGGGCGATGCCGATTCCCGCGGTGAGCACGGCGGCGATGATCTCGCCGCCCGCCGAGCCGAGGCGTATCGCGTTGAGGAATCCGATCGGGATCGCGCCCGCGAACGTGAGGATCAGCACCAGGGTCGGGATGAGGCCGTTCCGGGGGCTCCGCACGCCGTATTCGGCTTTGACGCGTGCGGTGACAGCCGCCTTCGCGCGATCGCTCACCTTCGACGCCTCCGCCCAGAGGCTGCTGCCGAGATCCTTCAGCCCATGGATCCGCAGCACCGTGTCATCGATCCGGGCCGCGCTCGCGTCCCGGGGGGACTGGGCGCCGAGGTCCTGGCGGACGAGGGCGATGGCGTTGAGGTCGTCGGGCGTGCGGTCAGTCACGGTCGCTGGTGCCGTCGCGTCGCGCCCGCGTCTGCTCCGCCCGGGCGGAGAGCAGCTCGTCGGCCGGATACCCGACCTCGGTGAGGATCAGTCCGCGGGCCGCCAGCACCTTGAACTCGCTCGTCCGGGTCAGCGCATCGCGCAGCACCACGAGGTCGTCCACATCGAGGCGTCCCTCCCCCACCGCGACACAGGCGCCGACCAGCGCGCGCACCATGCTGTGGCAGAACGCGTCGGCCTTGACCTCCGCGACGAGCACACCCTCGGCGTCGCGCTCCCAGCGGTAGTCGAGCAGGGTGCGGATCGTCGTCGCCTCGTCACGAGGCTTGCAGTACGCCGCGAAGTCGTGCAGCCCGATGAGGGTTCGGGCGGCGGCATCCATCGCCCGCTCGTCGAGGCGCCCGCGGACGGTGGTCGTGTCGTGGCGACGCAGCGGGTCGAATCCGGTCTGCCCGTCGGCGAGACGGTACCGGTAGCGGCGCCACACCGCGGAGAACCGGGCGTCGAACCCTTCGGGCGCGATCGACGAGCGGGTGACCGTGACGTCGGAGTAGGCCCCGAGCACGCCGCGCATGCGCCCGGCGATGGCCTCGACCGGGTCCTGCGGCGTACGCCCCTGCCGGGCCTCGATGCGCGCCCACTGCCTCTCGTCGAGATCGACGTGTGCGACCTGGCCGCTCGCGTGCACGCCGGCGTCGGTGCGGCCGGCCACCACGAACTGCACGTCGGAGCCGACGATCCGGGCGAGAGCGGCCTCCAGCGTGCCCTGCACCGTGCGGAGCGTCGGCTGCTTCGCCCACCCGCGGAAGTGGGTGCCGTCGTAGGCGATGTCGAGCCGGATGCGCACGGAGCAAGCCTAGGACACCTCGCCGCCGCGCCCCCGGCGACCCTCAGCGCTCGACGAGGATGCCGTCCTCATCGCTGTAGAGACGTGCGCCGGGCCGGAACACCACTCCTCCGAACTCGAGGATCGCGTCGACCTCTCCCGCGCCGAGCTTCACGCTCTTGCGGGGGTTGGTTCCGAGGGCCTTGACGCCGAGGTCGAGCCCGTCGATCGCGACACGGTCGCGGATCGCCCCGTGGATCACGACTCCCGCCCAGCCGTTCGCGACCGCCGAGGCGGCGATCAGGTCGCCCATGAGCGCGCGCTCCAGCGAGCCGCCGCCGTCGACGACGAGCACGGCACCGTCGCCGGGCGTCGCCAGCACCGCCTTCACCAGCGCGTTGTCCTCGAAGCAGCGCACCGTGCGGATCGGACCGTCGAACGCCGACCGCGCCCCGAATGAGCGCAACGGCAGCGACAGCGACTGGATGGCCTCTTCGAGTTCGTCGTACAGGTCGGCCGTGGAGACGGGCATCGTCAGATGCCGCCGTCGATCGACCGGATCGTCACGTTCGGCTCGTCGGGCACCATCACCTCGGTGTCGCGGTTCAGGCTCTCGCCGCGGAAGAACCGCTTCGACCGCGGGAACGCGTACCAGACGAACATCAGCACCAGGCCGAACGCCAGCGAGCCGACGCCGATCACGAACGTGCCGCCGATGCCGAACAGCTCCGTGTAGCCGTAGTCGACGGCCCACATGTCGATCGCGGACTGGATGAAGGCCCAGGTCAGCATGAGCCCGCCCAGCAGCGGGAAGAGTCCCTTGAAGAAGAACTCCCGCGGCGAGGCGGTCAGGTCCTTGCGGAAGTACCAGACGCACGCGAAGCCGGTGATGGCGTAGTAGAACGCGATCGCCAGGCCGAGCGACAGGATCGAGTCCTGGAGGATGTTGTCGCTGATCAGCGTCATGCCGATGTAGTAGACGGAGGCGACGACGCCCATGACGATCGTCGAGAACGACGGCGTCTTGTAGGTGGGGTGCACCTCTTTGAACTTCGCGGGCAGGGCGCGGTAGACGCCCATCGCGAGCGTGCCGCGAGCGGTCGGCAGGATGGTGGTCTGCGTCGACGAGATCGCCGAGATGATCACCGACACCACGAGCACCCAGCCGAACGGGCCGAGCAGGCCGTCCTTGATGGCGAGGAAGAAGTCGTCCGCATTCTTCTCGTTGCCGAGGCCGGTGCCGCTCTCCCCCAGCCCCGCGTACATCATGGCCGCGATGGTCACGGCGACATAGGTGAACAGCAGGATCACGGTGGTCAGCAGCGCGGCGCGGCCCGGGATGCGCTTCGGGTCTTTCGTCTCCTCGTTGAGGGCGAGGCAGGTGTCCCAGCCCCAGTAGATGAAGAGCGCGAGCAGGATGGCCTCGGTGAAGCCCGACCAGTCGGTGAACGCGAACGGGTTCATCCACTCCCAGTCGAAGGGGGTGGGGTTCGGAGCCGTGCCGGCGAAGAACTGCCACAGCGCGGCGACGACGAAGATCGCGAGGGCGAGGTACTGGATCCCGAGGAGGATGTTCTGGATCCGCTCGCCGATCTCGACCCCGCGCCAGCTCACCCAGGTCATGGCGGCGATGAACACGACCGCGACCACGACGACCCGCCAGTCGTCGTTCTCGAGGTCCTGGCCGATCAGCGACCAGAAGTAGACCGAGGCGATCTGCGCGAGGTTGGCGAGCACGACCATGCCGGCGACGGCCACACCCCATCCGCCCATCCAACCGACCCACGGTCCGAACGCCTTCGTCCCCCAGGTGAAGGTCGTGCCGCAGTCGGGCACGGCGTTGTTGAGCTCCCGGTACGCGAAGGCGATCAGGAGCATCGGGACGAACGCGATGATGAACGCGATGGGGGCCTGCGCGCCGACGGCCATGACGACGAAGCCGAGCGTCGCGACCAGCGAGTACACGGGCGCCGTGGAGGCGAGACCGATGACGGTGGATCCCCACAGGCCCAGGGTGCCTGCGGCCAGTCCCTTGCCGTCGGGTCGTTCAAGGTGAATGGGCGTCGTAGCCATGTTCAGAACAGTAGAGCCACAACGGTTATCGCGTCAACGGGTTTCTTCGACCGATTGAATCCGCAGCTTCGGACGGTGACGTTCGACGGAATCCGTCGTTTCAGGCCCTTCCGAGCATGCTGTCGGCATGGTCGGCGACCCACTCCATCAGCGGCAGCATCCGCTCCATCAGATCGCGACCCAGCGGTGTGAGGCTGTACTCCACGTGCGGCGGCACGGTCGGGAGCGATTCCCGGTGCACGAGGCCGTCCTCGGCGAGGGTGCGCAGGGTCGAGGCGAGCATCTTCTCGCTGATGCCGTCAACCCCCCGGCGCAGCTCGCCCCAGCGGTGCGTGCCGTCCGACAGACACGAGAGGACCAGCACGCCCCACTTGCTCATGATGTGGTCGAGCACCACCCGCGTGCCGCAGTTCTGATCGAAGGCGAACGGTACGGATTCCTTTATCTTCGCGAAACTAACCGTCATGTGGGTACCTTACTTCAAAGTGGGTACCTGCGGACTGGAATGCATGAGACCCCTCGGCCGGTTGTCGAGGGTGTCACCTACGAAAGGACCCTCATGACCATTCTCGTCACCGGTGCGACCGGCAACCTCGGCCGCCTGATCATCGCCGCCCTGATCGAGCGCGGCGCCGATCCGCAGTCGATCGTCGCCGGAGCCCGCGACACCGCCAAGGGCGCCGACCTGGGTGTCCCCGTCGTGCACCTCGACTACACGGATCCCGCCTCCGTCGCGGCCGCCGTCGCGGGTGTCGACACCGTCGTCCTCGTCTCGGGATCCGAGGTCGGCCAGCGCGTGGCCCAGCACCGGGCGGTCATCGACGCCTCGAAGGCCGCCGGCGTCTCGAAGCTCGTCTACACCAGCGCCCCGAAGGCGACCACGAGCGACCTCGTCCTCGCCCCCGAGCACAAGGCGACCGAAGAGCTCATCGCCGCGTCCGGGCTGCCGGCGGTGATCCTGCGCAACAACTGGTACACCGAGAACTACGCCGCCGACCTCACCCGCGCCGCCGAGACCGGCGTGCTCGCCGCCGGCACCGGTGACGGCCGCGTCGCCTCGGCCAGTCGCAAGGACTTCGCGGATGCCGCGGCTGTCGTCGCGCTCGAGGACGGACACCTCGGCGAGGTCTACGAGTTGGGCGGCGACGTCGCCTGGACCTACCGCGACCTGGCCGCCGCGTTCTCCGAGATCACCGGACGCGAGGTCTCGTACGTGCCGGTCGCGTTCGACGACCAGGTGGCCGCTCTCGTCGAGGCCGGACTCGATGAGGGGACCGCCGGATTCGTCGCCGCGCTGGACGCCGGCATCAAGGACGGTGCCCTCGCCGACACCGACGGGACCCTGTCGCGCCTGATCGGGCGTCCGACCACCCCGCTCGTCGACGGGCTGCGCGCGGCCGTCTGACCGTCCCGGACCGCAGAGCACCGCCTCCTCGGAGAGCGGTGCTCTGCGGTCTCACCGCGGGATCAGGCCGCCTCCCGAGACGGCACGTGCACGACGGTCAGAGTGAGGCCGGTCCGCCGGAGCCCCCGCGCCGCGAACAGCCCGTCGATCGCCGCACGTACGGCGCTCAGGACCTCCGCCGATCTCGCGTCGGCGTTGACGCCGATCGACACCTCCACGGCGACGCCGTCTTCCGCCCGCACGACCGAGACGATCGGAGCATCGTCCGCGCGCACCCCGATGGCCGCCGCTCCCACCCGCAGGAGGTGGGAGATCAGGGAGCCGGAACGGTAGACGTCCCGCACGCCCGGAGTGGCGCGGACCGCCGCCTCGATCGCGGCGGCGAGGTCGTCCGGCGCTCCCTCGTCCGTCAGATCTCGTCCGTCCATGAGGACACCTCCCGCAGGTCTCGGATCGCGATGTCGATCGCGACGACGTTCAGCTCGGTGTGCCGACGCAGACCGAGATCGATCTCGGCCCGCAGCCGATCGGCGATCAGCGGGATCGGCTCACCGTGGAGGGCGCTCGCGTCGATCTCCACGGTGATCGGCGCCCCCGCGATCGTCACATCGCCCGTGAGTCGGCAGCGGCCGATGAGCAGTCCCGGCACGGCGCTCTCCGCCGCACGCACCAGGCCGCGGACGGCGCCCTCGGTGATCGCCAGCTCCACCCCCGGGTCGGCCGACTCGAAGGGGATGCGTCGTCCGGAGCGCGCATCCAACGCGATCCCGCTGAGGATCCGGTCGACCCAGTTCTGGTCGACATCCGGCTCCGCCGCGGTCTCCGCATCCATCAGCTCCGCTCCGAGCCCGTGGAGCCGCTCCAGGGCGTCCAGCGCCAGCTGGCATCCGGGCGACTCGTCGATCGAGCGGTCGGCGGGCTGCCGGCCCGCCTCGAGGTAGTCGGTGAGCTCGTCGAGCGTGTGCCCGTCGAGATCGGTCGGGTCCAGGCCGAGTCGGCGGACTTCGGGGTTCTCCTCTTCGGTCATCGCCACTCCTCCATCCGTACGATCATGTATTTCCGTGCCCGTGCGAGCAGTCCGCGTGCGGTCGAGACCGGGATGTCGAGCTCCTCGGAGATCTCGTCGTACGAGTACCCGCCGATCTCCCGCAGGACCCAGCACTCGCGCTGCGCATCGGGGAGCTCCCGCAGCGCGGCACCCAGGGCTGCGACTCCCGCCCGCACCTCGACCACCGCGGACGGCGAGGCGTGCAGCGGAGCCGGGCGGTCGATCGCGTCGATGTCCACCGCCGGGCGGATGGCGCGGATGCGGTCCACGGCCTTGCGACTCACGATCCGCATCAGCCAGCTCTTGACTTTCGACGGGTCCTCGAGTTCGCCGAACCGCTGCCAGGCGGTGACGAACGACTCCTGCACGATGTCGTCGACGTCGGCCGAGGCGTTCAGCATCCGCTGCGTGTATGCGCGCATCATCGGCGTGTACCGGCGCACGAGGACGGCGAACGCCTCGACGTCCCCGTCCATCGCGCGCCCGGCGACGATGCCGTCATCCGCATGCTCGAGCGCCCTTCGAAAGCGTTGCTCTTCCATGTCCCCCACTCCTCGTTCCGATCCCCGAAGAGATTCGGAACGGACGCCCCACCGGATCGGATCCTCTCTCACCGACCTGAAAGGGATCGGGGAGGGACTCGTTCGAGCCCCTCCCCGCACCGTCACTTCTTGAAAGCGTCCTTGACGTTCTCCGCGGCATCCCGGACCTCGCCCTTGGCCTGCTCGGTCTTGCCCTCGGCGACGAGCTTGTCGTCTCCGACGACCTTGCCCGCGGTCTCCTTCGCCTTACCGGCGAGCTTCTCCGCAGCGGCCTTGATCTTGTCGTCAGCGCCCATGGCGTCTCCTTTCGTCACGGCCCCGGCTCTCGGGGCCGAGTTCACACGCGGAGGATTCCGCGCGTTCGTCTCGTGTGTCCGCGCATCGTCTAGCGGACTCTCGTCGTCGACCGGAGCGCATCGCGCCAGCGTCGGTCGGACAGGTGCAGCAGGATCGGGATGCGCGCCCCCAGGAGCGCATCCCACTCGCGGATCGCGCCTTCGGCCGCCGCGACGACCGCGCCCAGCGAGGCTCCGGGCTGCACGACGACGGCGAGCTCGAGCGCGCGCGTCCCCCGGACGCGATAGGCGTCGGCACGTGCGGAGAGCACATCCGGACGACTGCTCAGGGCCGCGGTGAGCACCGCGTCGGCGACGCTCCGATCGACGACCGTCCGCCCACCCGGGGTGTCGACCTCGAGCACCGTCTTCGAGCGCCCCCGCGTGCGGCTGCTGAGGAAGGCGATGAGCACGAGCGTGAGGAGCACGAGCGCCGCCACGGCGATCAGGATCAGCACCGACACGCTGCCGATGCCCGGGATCTCCCAGGTCAGGCCGGCGATGGAGGACCAGACGTCGGCGGCTGCCGATGCCGTCCCCTGCAGCCAGGTCGGCGCCGCACCGGTCGAGAGGGCTCCCGCGGCGAGCGCCGCCGCGCCCGCGATCAGCAGGACCGTACCGGTGCAGAAGAGCAGGACGCGGTTCATGCCCCTGTTGGTGGCGTTCATGCGACCACCCCGTTCGTGTCGATGACGACGCGTGGTTCCGCGGTGAAGCCGATCCCCGCCAGGGTCTCGACCACCGCCGACTCCGCCGCCGCGGGATCCACCGGGACGCCGCTGGTCGGCGTGATCCGCACCGTGACGCTACGGCGCCCGACGATCACGGACACGCGGCCGCGATCGACGCCGGTGCGACGGGCCACGGAGGCCGCGACCGAATCCGCGAGCACCCCGTCGTCCACGAGCAGCGCGGTCCGATCGGTCATCCGCGCACGACGAGCCCGTCTCCCCGGGAGGACGGCGAGGGCGACGAGCACCAGCGCGACGAGCGCGAGTCCGGCGCCGACACCCCAGGGCAGGGCCTGCTGCTGCCCCAGCACGGCGACGTCGTCGATCCGGCGCATCGCCTCGGTGCGGAACGCCTCGTCGACGAGCCACCACACCCCGCCCGCCAGCAGCGCGAGAAGGAGCACGGCGCCGATCGACGCGACCACCACGGCCGGAACCGTGCGCGGCGCGTGGGTCTCGCGACGCAGAAGGCGTCGGTACATCACCTGTTCGTTCGTCATCGCACCCTCTTCTCCCTCTTCCGGTGGATGCCCGAGTACCGGACGTCCACCGTGCCGACCTCGCGGCCCGCCAGTCGCCGCATCCCCTCGATGAGTCCGCGCCGGAGCTCTTCGCCGTTCTCGATCAGGTTCGACCCGGCTCCCGTGGCGACAGCCGCCGGAACCGTGACGGTGATCCGCAGCGTGCCCCGCTCGTCGGACAGCTGCACCCCGACGTCGCGGACCGCCACGCGAGCGACATCATGTGCGATGCCGACCGCCAGTCTCTGCAGCGCTCGAGCGGTGAAGGTCGTCGTCCCCACGACGTCGCCCTCCACCGCGTCGGCGCTCCGATCGCCGCTCATGACGAGGAGCGCCGGCCTCGGAAGACCTCGGCGAGCGCGCGGACGTCGAGTCGTCCATCGATGATGCGGCCGGCGACCGCGCCGATCAGCATCGCCAGCGCCACGAGCAGGAATGCCCAGAAGCCCAGGACGACCCAGGTCAACGCCAGCACCGCCGCGACCGCCGCACCGATCACCGAGGTGTTCACTGGACTCGCGTCTCCTGCGTGCCGTCGCCCTCGTCGTCGGAGGGGATGTGCACATCGTTGACCGTCACGTTGACCTCGGCGACGTCCATGCCGACCAGTTCCACCATGGCGCGGTGGATCGCGGCGCGGACCTCGTCCGCCACCTTCTGCAGCGAGACCGGATACTCCGCGACGATCGTCACGTCGACCGCGACCTGCGTCTCGCCGACCTCGACGCTGATCCCCTGCGAGAGGTCGGTCGTGTTGAGCGCGTCGCGGATCGCCCCCACCATGCGCGCGGCGCCCCCGCCGAGCGCATAGACACCGTCGACCTCACGAGCCGCGATGCCGGCGATCTTCGCCACCACCGCATCCTCGATCGTGGTCTTGCCCGCAGCGGTCCCCAGCTGCGGTGCGACGATCTGAGCCTTGGGCTGGGTGCCACCAGTCACGTTCGCCATTGTGAGCTCCTTCATCCGTGTCTCCGCCTCCGGAGTGGAGCGCGGGCCGCAGTTCAGCGACACCACTAGGACGGATGCCGAGGGAAGAACGTCACAGATCCGTCGGAAGAAATTCGTCCGCCGCGTGCACACGCACTCACAGTGCACTCCAAGGAACAGAGTGCAAGATTGCACTTCATGAGCGACAGTGCAGATTCCCTGCGAGAGCAGCGCAAGCGCGAGACCTCTCGGGGACTCACGGATGCGGCCCGCCGGATGACGACGGAGCGGGGCTTCGCCGGATTCACCATCGAGGAGCTGTGCGCCGATGTGGGCGTCTCCCGCCGCACCTTCTTCAACTACTTCGAGAGCAAGGAGAACGCGGTCTTCGGATTCGCGACGATCGACTCCCGCCAGGAGGCGCTCGAGGAGGACTTCACCGCGCAGCACGGGGACCTGCTCGACGACTTCATCCAGCTCACGATCCGCCGCTTCGAGCTGTTCAACCCGGTCGACGACGCCCCCGCCCTGTTCGCGGTGATCGAGCAGGAGCCGCGCCTGATCAAGGCCGCGTTCGAGCAGATCGCGAAGAACGAGCGGCGCGATGTGGGCCTCATCCTGCGCCGCATCGAGGATGCGCCCGATGCCGAGCTCCGCGCCGAGGTCGTCGTGCACACGGTCGGCGCCCTCGTCCGCATGAGCATGGACCAGCTCCTGCACCACCAGTCCACCGAGCCCTTCGGCGACCTCATCACGCGACGCCTCGGCCTCGCCCGCTCCCTCTACGCACCGTCACAGAAAGACCACTGAATGTCCGCCACCGCCACGAAGGATGCGCCCTTCCTGCTCACGAAGCGCCGCATCTGGATCATCTTCAGCGCCCTCATCGCGGGCATGCTGCTCTCCAGCCTCGACCAGACCATCGTCTCCACCGCCATGCCGACCATCGTCGGACAGCTCGGCGGCGTCGACCATCAGGTCTGGATCACCACCGCGTATCTCCTCGCGACCACCATCGTGATGCCGATCTACGGCAAGTTCGGCGACGTGCTGGGCCGTCGCAACCTGTTCCTCGTCGCGATCGCGCTGTTCACGCTCGCCTCGGTCGGCTGCGCGTTCGCCTCCGACTTCTGGATGTTCGTCATCTTCCGCGCCCTGCAGGGTCTCGGCGGCGGCGGTCTGATGATCCTGTCGCAGGCGATCATCGCCGACATCGTCCCCGCCAACGAGCGCGGCAAGTACATGGGCCCGCTCGGCGCCGTCTTCGGCCTGTCCGCCGTCGCCGGTCCGCTGCTCGGCGGCTACTTCGTCGATCACCTGACGTGGCAGTGGGCGTTCTACATCAACATCCCGGTCGGCATCGCCGCCTTCATCATCGCCCTGGTCGCGCTCAAGCTGCCTAGCAAGAAGGCCGAGAAGCCGATCGACATCTTCGGCGTCATCTTCCTGTCGATCGCGACGACGTGCCTGATCTTCTTCACCGACTTCGGCGGCGACAAGGAGTTCGGGTGGGACTCGCTCGCGACCTGGGCCTGGGGTGCCGGACTCCTCGTCGCGGCCACCGCGTTCGTCATCACCGAGTCGCGGGTGCAGGACCCGATCATCCCGCTCAGCCTGTTCCGGAACCCGATCTTCATCAACGCCACCGCGATCGGTCTCGTGCTCGGCATCGGGATGTTCGCCGCGATCGGCTTCGTGCCCACGTTCCTGCAGATGTCGTCGGGCACCTCGGCAGCCGAGTCGGGTCTGCTGATGATCCCCATGATGGTCGGCCTGATGGGAACGTCGATCTTCTCGGGCATCGCGATCTCGAAGACGGGCAAGTACAAGATCTACCCGATCCTCGGCACGATCATCACCGGCATCGCGATGGTCTCCATGACCACGCTCTCCGCCGCGACCCCGATCTGGTTGATCTGCGTCTTCCTGTTCGTGTTCGGCGCCGGGCTCGGCCTCATCATGCAGGTCGTCGTCCTCGTGGTGCAGAACGCCGTCCCCGCGAACGAGATCGGCACCGCGACCAGTACGAACAACTACTTCCGGGAGGTGGGTGCGTCTCTGGGCACCGCGGTGTTCGGGACGATCTTCACCACCCGGCTGACCGAGAACCTGCTCGGCGTGTTCGCGGGTGCCGGGGCCTCTCCCGACGCCGCGTCCCAGGCTGCATCGACGATCGACCCGTCGACGCTCAGCTCGCTGCCGGACGAGGTGCGCGAGGGCATCGTCACGGCGTATGCGGACGCGCTGGCCCCGGTGTTCTGGTACCTCGTGCCGTTCATCGCGATCGCCCTGCTCCTCTCGCTGTTCCTCAAGCAGATCCCGCTCTCCGACCAGGCCGGTCTCGTCGCCCGCGGGGAAGCCATCAGCGGCGAGGAGGCGGAGCGCCTGGAGGCCGAGCAGCGCGGCGTCGGGCACGCGGTCGCCGTCACGGACACCGAGCGGGCGGACACCGGTTCCACTCCCGTGTCGCGCTGACCCGCAGGTGGCCCCCGCTCCCTCTCTGGGGCGGGGGCCTCTTCCTGTCAAGGGGCTCCCGTTCCACGGCGTGATCGCGCATTCTTCAAGCTGGGGACAGTCAGGAGAATGATGGAGCAGGACCCGGACCAGAGGTTCGTGCTGGTACAGGTCGGCACGACCGACTGGGCGATCCACGATCTGCACTACCCGGAGCGCGACCACCGCCGGATCGTGTGCACGGTCTTCGAGGACGCGCCGACCGAGGTCGAGGTCCTCTGGCGGCGCGACCTCCCGCTGGCGCTGCGCTACTCCACCGCCGAGGATGTGCTCCGCGCGGTGCAGACGTTCCAGGACGCGTCCCGCGCCACCCGACCGATCCCCATCCCGCATCGTCCGCCACCGCGGAATCCGGACCCGGGCAGGTCCGCGCCGCGCTGACCCGCCGAGACGCCGAGGTGGACGTGACGAGCCGAAATACGTCAAACTGACGAACAGTCGGCCGTCCCCCATCCGTCTGGAGCCCTCCATGTCCGCACCCGCGACCGCCCCCTCGTTGTGGAAGAGGTTCTGGGAACAGGGAGGCTGGTGGCGGGCCCTCCTGCTCACCGCGGTCTACTTCGCGCTGTTCCAGCTGCTCTCGCTGCTGCTCACCCCGTTGGCCGTGCAGGTCACCGATCCGGACGGCACGGCCGGGGTCGCGGTGTTCTACCTGCTGCCCGAGCTCATCGGCGCGGCGCTGCTGGCGGCGTTCACCCTGTCCGTCGGCTGGTGGCGCGAGGTCTTCGGGCGGCAGCCCATCCGCGGCCGCGGATGGATGTGGATCGCGATCGTCGTCGTGCTGCTGTTCAACGTCCTCCGGTTCGTGGCGATCGACTACGACAAGGTCGGCGTCGATGTGGTCCTCACCTGGCTGCTGACCGGCCTCCTCATCGGGTTCTCCGAAGAGGTCCTCACCCGCGGTCTCGTCGTGAACCTGATGCGCAAGGCGGGCCACCGGGAGATCGCCGTCGCGCTGGTCTCCGCTGCGCTCTTCTCTCTCCTGCACGCCGGCAACCTGCTCTCCGGGCAGGAGCTGCTGCCGACGATGATCCAGCTCCTGTACACCTTCGCGTTCGGCATCCTGATGTATCTCGCGCTCCGCGTCACGGGCACGATCCTCGCGCCGATCCTGCTCCACGCGAGCACCGACCCGAGCATCTTCCTGCTCACCGCGTACCCGTCCGCAGGCGCGCTCACGCCGTTCGCCGCCTTCGGGAACATCGCCGTGATCGTGGCCGGCCTCGTGATGATCTTCTTCATCCGCGGGCGAGTCGCCGGTGCCGACACCGAGCCGACATACCCGGAGACGCGCTCCGCATGACCGAGACCACGCTCCGCGTCAAACCGCGCATCTGGATCGGACTCGCCATCTGGGTCGGGTACATCGTCGTGGTGTTCGCGATCCAGAAGTCGACCGGGATCCCCTACGCCGACTGGGGCGACACCGCCGAGAACCTCTTCCTCGGGGCCGGACTCTCACTCATAGTCGCGACCGTGCTCCTCGCGATCACCACGAGCCTGCTGGGCTGGTGGCGCCCCGCGCTCTTCGACGCGCAGCGCAGCCATCACAAGTGGCCGATCTTCGTCCCGATCCTGGTCGCCGTCGCGGCCGCGCTGAACCTCTCCGCGACGGACTGGAGCGCGTACAGCGGCGCCTTCCTCGGAGCGTCCCTCGCCCTGCTCCTCGTCGGCTTCACGGAGGAGCTGGTCCACCGCGGACTGCTGCTCACGGCGCTGCGGTCGCGGCTCTCCGAGGTCTGGGTGTGGTTCCTCACATCGGCCCTGTTCGCGCTGATGCACTTCGTCAACATCCTGCTCGGCTCGCCCGTCGCGGGCACCGCGAGCCAGGTCGGCGCGGCGTTCCTCGGTGGCACCGCGTTCTACATCCTGCGTCGGGTCACCGGATCGCTGATCTGGGCGATGGTGCTGCACGGCGTGTGGGACTTCTCGGTCTTCGCCACGGGAGTCGGCACCGCGAGCAGCATCGCCTCCATCGCCAACGTGGTGTACCTGCTCGCGGGCGTTCTCGGGCTGGCGGTCGTGTGGTTCGTGCTCCGCGGTCCCCGGGAGAGCACCGCACCGCTCGGAGCGGCTCCGGACGCGAAGCCCTGACGGCGGGGCCCGCTCAGAGCTCGGCGCGGCGCTGCGCCGAGAGCGCCCACACCTGCTCGATGGGCGTGAAGCCGTCGTCGCCGTCCGGGCCGCGGAATCCCTCGACGAAGCGACCGATGTCCGCCTGCCAGGCATCGTTGATCGCGGAGGCGTCGACGATGCGCATCGCGGCATCGAAGTCGTCGCACTCCACGAGGTGGAACAGATCGCGGCCCGAGCGCCAGATGGTCCAGTCCCGGATGCCGGCGTCGGCGAACAGGTCGCGGAGCCCGTCGGGGACGCGGGCGTGGTGCGAGCGGTAATCGTCGACCGCGCCCTCGACGATGATCGAGTGCAGGGCGATGCGCATGTCTCTCCTTCGCGGTTCGGGCTCGGTCAGACGGAATCCGGCGAGATGATGAACCCGGACTCCTCGAGGGCATCCCACAGCTCGTCCGGGATCGGCGCCGCCGTCCGCTGGACGGCCTCCGCGACCTGCGTCGGTCCCCGCATCCCGACGACGGCCGAGACCACCGGCGGGAACCGCAGGGGATACTGCACGGCGGCGGCGGGGAGCGTCGTCCCGTGCGCGCGGCACAGGCGTTCGATCCCGCGCGCTCTCGCCAGGATCTCCGTCGGCGCGTCGGCATAGTCGTAGGTCACCCGGTCGGGCACCGAGTCACGGGCGAGGAGCCCCGAGTTGTAGACGGCTGCGGCGACCACCGCGACGCCGCGCTCCCCCGCGAGCCTCAGCATCCGCCGGCTGCTCTCCTGCTCCAGCAGCGTCAGCCGGCCGGCGCACATCACGATGTCGACGTCGGTCTGCTCGATGAGATCGGCGAGCATCCCCGCCTGGTTCATCCCCGCACCGAATCCGCGGATGACGCCTTCTTCGCGGAGAGCCGACAGTGTCTGCGCGCCGGTCGTCCGCGCGGCCTCGGCATGGTCGTCGGGGTCGTGCATGTAGACGACGTCGATCCGATCGAGTCCGAGTCGCTCCAGGCTCTCCTCGAGCGACCGCAGCACACCGTCGCGGCTGAGGTCGTACACGCGCCGGTGGTCGGACGGCACGTCGAAGAGGTTGTCCGTGTCCCGTTGGTGAGCCGTCTCCGGACTCGGCACGAGCAGACGGCCGACCTTCGTGGAGACCACGTACTCGTCCCGAGGATACGCGGCGAGCGCGCGCCCGAGCCTCCGCTCCGAGAGCCCGAGCCCGTAGTGCGGAGCCGTGTCGAAGAAGCGGATGCCGGCGTCCCAAGCCGCGTGGACCGTCGCCTCCGCCTCCTCGTCCGTCATCCGGGTGCCGAGGTTGCCGAGCTGGGCGCATCCCATCCCGAGCACGGTGAGATCGAGACCGCGGTGCGTCCGGACGGGGATCATGACGCCTCCACCGCTGATCCGTGGATGTGGCTCATCACGGCGGCGCTCATCGGCTGATAGTCGTGCGTGTTCTCCACGACGCCGCGCACGATGAACTGGTCCATGACGACGATCCTGTCAGCGAGTGTCACCATCTCGGCGAGGTCGCTGGAGATCAGCAGGATCGCCATCCCGTCGTCGGCGAGGCGCCAGATGAGTTCGTAGAAGGCGCGCTTGGTGCGGACGTCGATCCCGACGGTGGGCTCATCGATTATCAGCACCTTGGTCCGAGCGGCGAGCCACTTGGCCAGCGAGACCTTCTGCTGGTTGCCGCCGGACAGCTGCCCGGCGAGCTGGTCCTGCGAGGAGATCTTGATGTCGAGGGCCTCGATCTGCGCCTGCACCGCGCTCCGCTCCGCGCGGCCGGGCACGAAGCCCAGCACCTTGGAGATCGCGGACCACACGGTGACGGCCACGTTGCGCGTGATCGACTGGAGGAGGAAGACCCCCTCCTCCTTGCGGTTCTCGGTGACGTAGCCGATGCGGAAGCGCCGCAGCGCGTCGCGCACGGAGCGGATCCGCACGGCCTTCCCCTCGACTCTCACGTCGCCCCCGATGACGCGGTCCAGCCCGAGGATGGCTCGGGCGAGCTCGGTGCGACCGGCGCCGACGAGGCCGTACATGCCGAGCACCTCCCCCGGGTGGACGGCGAGCGAGATGCGCCGATGCCCGGCGGCGGTGCTCACGTCGGTCAGTTCGAGTGCGGGGGTGACCGTCCGGTCGACCTCGCGCTCCTCGACCTCGAGGTCGGCGAGCGTGCGCCCGACCATCCGGGCGACCACCTCGTCGTGCGTCGTGTCCGCGATCGGCTGCGAGGGCATCACGGTGCTGCCGTCGCGGAGCACCGTGATCGCGTCGCAGTGCGCGAAGACCTCGTCGAGCTTGTGGCTCACGAGCACGATGGCGGTGCCCTCGGCGCTCAGCTGGTGGACGACCTTGTAGAGCCGCTCGGCCTCGTCGTTGCTGAGAGACGCGGTCGGTTCGTCGAGGAGCAGCACCTTCGCGCTCCGGTACAGGCCGCGCGCGATCTCGACGAGCTGGATCTGGGCGGCCGACAGCTCGCGCATGGGGGTGCGCGGATCGATGTCGAGGTCGAGCATGTCCAGGCAGCGCTGGGACTCCCGCCACACCCGGCGCCAGTCGACGGTGCCCGCGCGTCTCGGCACGGCGGACAGGGCGATGTTCTCCCCCACCGTGAACTCGCGGACGACGTTGCGCTCCTGGTGCACGACGCCGATGCCGGCGGCCATGGCCTCCAGGGGATTCGCGAACGAGACCTCCTCGCCGTCGAGGATCAGGCTGCCGGAGTCGGCGCCCTGCACCCCCGTGACGATCTTGATGAGCGTGGACTTCCCGGCGCCGTTCTCGCCCATCAGCGCGTGCACGGAGCCCGCTTCCAGGGTGAGGTTCGCATCGGCGAGCGCGGTGACGCCGGGGAACGTCTTGCGCAGGTTCCGGACTTCGAGTGCGACGGTCATCGCTTCACCTCCGCCAGTGCGGCTTCCGCGCGCAACGATCTGATCCTGCTGGCATGGCGCGACGCCTGCACCTCGCGCAGCTTGCCGAGGGCCACCGTGCCGAGTACGACCGCGCCGACCACGAAGTTCACGACCTCGGCGTCGAACCGGAAGATCGGGCTGGCCGCGTCGACGAGGCGCACGACCATCGCTGCGAGCACCGTGCCCAGCACGGCCACCGTGCCACCGGCGAGGGCGACGCCGCCGATGATCGGTGCCGCGAAGCTCGGCAGGAGCCAGTCGCCGCCGACCGTGGTGTTCACGCCGGGCAGGAACGAGATGCTCACCATCGCCGCGACGCCGCAGAGGAGTCCGGAGAGGGTGTGCGCGACGATCAGCGCCCGGTCTGTCGAGATGCCCGCGAGCTGCGCGGCCGAGGCGTTGCCGCCGCTGGCGAGGAGCTTGCGTCCGGACACCGTCTGCGCGAAGTAGAGGGCGACGATCACCGCGACCACCAGCGTCATCAGGAAGATGGTCGGGATGCCCAGGATGTCGGACCGGCCGAAGGCGGCGAGCTCCGGCCACGCCTTCCGCTCGATGGTGCGGGTGCCGACGAGGGCGTACTGCACGCCGATCAGGATCTGCGACATCGCGAGGGTCACGATGAAGCCGTTGATCCGGGTGCCGACGACCAGCAGGCCGTTCGCCAGGCCGAGCACCGCGCCCGTGAGCACGGCGACGAGCGCACCGATCCACGGCGGGACGCCCCAGGACGTGACGATCACTCCGGTGAAGCACGCGGCCACACCGCCGATGGCACCGACCGCCAGGTTGAGCTGACCCACGCAGAGGGTGATCATCTGCGCCAGACCGATGAGGATCGGCACGCTGACGAACCGGAAGAAGCTCGTCATCGAGACCGGACCGAAGAACTGGCCGGAGGTCGCCAGGCCCAGGATGACTGCGCCGACGACGACGATCCCGACCAGCAGGAGGTTGTTCGCGCTGATGATGCGTTTCATCGGTGGGCCTCCGCCTCATCCAGTTCGACGGCGAGGGTCGCTGCGGACTCCGTCGCCTTGGCCGGGCGGCGCCGGGCGAAGACCAGCCGCAGACGATCCGTGGCGAGCGCCGCGAGGAGGATGCAGCCGAGCAGGACGTTGAGCGTCTCGAGCCCGACGCCGAACAGCTCCAGTCCCTTGCGGATGACCGAGGTCAGGGTGATCCCGAGCGCGGTGCCCACGATCGACACGAGTCCTCCGGCGAGAAGGGTCCCGCCGAGGATCGGTCCGAGGAACGACGACAGCATGAACTCGCTCCCGATCGCGGGGGTGAACGAGCCCGTGCTCGCGGCCAGGAGGAACCCGGCGATCGCGGCGAGCAGCCCGGACAGCGCGTGGGCGAGGATGGTCCGGCGTGCGGTCGGGATACCGGAGAGCTCGGCCGCCTTCACACTGCTGCCGGTCATCAGGACCTCGCGTCCGCTGCGTGTGCAGGTGTAGAAGTACCAGATGACGGCCATGCACCCGAGGGCCGGGAGCACCATGAGCGGAACCGCGTTCGATCCGCAGTAGCCGAACATGCACACGTCGGCGAAGGTGCCGCGGCCGATGGTCTCGAACCCCGCGGGTGAGACGGTGAAGGCCTGGCCGGTGCTCCACGACTTGTACAGCGTCGGGATCAATCCGAGGAGCGTGAAGCTCATGGCCAGGGTGACGATGAAGGAGTTGACCCCGGTCTTGGCGATGATCCACCCCGCGAGGGCGCCGAGTGCCGTGCTGGCGAGGACGCCGAGGGCGAGGCCGACGAGGAGCGGCATCCCGAGGTTCTCGAAGGCCGCGCCCATGACGAGAGCGCCCACCCCGGCGAGCTGCCCGACGGCGAGGTTCATGTGCCCGATCGAGAGCACCACCATCTGGGCGAGGCCGACCACGGTGAAGATCGCGATCGTCGTGAGCAGCGGCGCGATGACGAAGGGCCCGTTGAGGAAAGCCGGCTTGAGGATCGCGAGGGTCGTGACCAGGACGACGATGAGGATGACGAGGAGCGCGCGGGGCGAGCGGATCTCGGCGCGGGCGGCGTGACGCAGACGGGACATCAGAGGACGATCCTGTCGTCCATGGCGTCGCGGTCCCAGTCGATGCCGAGCCCGAGGGTCTCGGGGGCGAGCGCGCGACCGTCCTCGATGGCCATCCCGGTGCGGGTGATCGCGCGCAGCTGCGGGATGTGCTCGACGTAGCGGCCGTTCGGCACGGCGGCAACGAGACTCACGTGCAGCTCCATCAGGAAGTGCGGGCACACGTGCACGTTGAACGACTCCGCGAGGTGCGCGACCTTCAGCCAGGGCGTGATGCCGCCGATGCGGGCGACGTCGACCTGGACGATCCCCGCGGCCCCGCGGTCGAGGTACTCGCGGAACTGCGCGATCGAGTACATCGATTCGCCGACCGCGATGGGCGTGGAGGTGGAGGCGACGAGCCGCGCGTGGCCCTCGATGTCGTCCGCGGGCAGCGGCTCCTCGATCCAGCCGAGGTCGAGGCCGTCGAACAGGCGGGCGCGGCGGATCGCCTCGGCACCGGTCATCGACTGGTTGGCGTCGACCATGATGTCGAAGTGCGAGCCGACGGCCTCGCGGACCGCGGTCAGCCGCTCACGGTCCTCCTGGCCGCTCGGCTTCCCGATCTTCACCTTGACGCCCTTGAGCCCCGCATCCTTCGAGGCGAGGGCACCGGCCACCAGTTCGTCGGTGCTCAGGTGCAGCCAGCCGCCCTCCGTGTCGTAGAGGGGGATGTCGCGGCGGAAGCCGCCGGCGAGGCGCCAGAGCGGCAGACCGGCACGGCGGGAGGCGATGTCCCACAGCGCCGTGTCGACGGCCGCGAGGGCCAGCGAGGTGATCGCACCGGTCGTCGTGGCGCGGGTCGAGGCGAACAGGCGGAACCAGACCGCTTCGATGCGGTCGGCCTCCTGTCCGACCAGGATCGGGAGCAGGTGGTCGCGCAGCATCGAGAGCACCGCGCGACCCCCTGTCCCGATCGTGTAGGAGTATCCGAGGCCGTGCAGGCCATCGCTCGTGGTGAGCTCGACGAAGATCGTCTCCTGGGACACGAAGCTCTGCACGGCATCCGTGCGTTCGGTCTCCACGGCGACGTCCACGAGGAACGCGCGAGCATCGGTGATCGTACTGGCCATCGGGTACATCTCCTGGGTGGGGGTCAGATCACTTGCAGGTGAGCAGTTCGTCTTCGAACTGCTTCTTCACCTTGTCGGCGAAGGCGCTCTGCTCGTCGCCGTAGGTCTCGACGTTGTCCTTGGTGACGACGAACGATCCGGAGTCGACGATCACGCCGGGGTCCGCCATCTCGCAGGCGCCGCTCGCGAGCTGGCCGAGCACCCAGCTGCCCACGTAGGCCTGTCCGGTCGGGTTCTGGGCGACGGTGCCGTAGATCGAGCCGTCGCGGATGCCGTCGAGGATGGTCGGGTCGTCGTCGATCGCGATGAGCTGGATGTCGAGGCCGGATTCCGCGATGGCCTCGGCGCTCGCGACCGCCGGGTTGTACGCGGTCGTGACGATCGCGCTGATCTCCGAGCCGCTGGCGGCCAGGAGGTCCGAGGCGGCCTTCTGCGCGGTGGCCAGGTCGGTGTCGACGTCGGTGATCGTCTGCAGCAGGGTGACGGCGCCGTCGGTCTCGTCGATCGCCCGCTTGACGCCCTCGATGCGGCGCTGCGTGTTCGAGTCGACGTTGTTGCCGGTCATGTGGACGATCGTGCCCTTGCCGCCGATCGCCTCGATCGCCGCGGCGGCGGCCTGGTACGCGGCCTCCTCGGTGTCGGTAGAGAGGCAGAACGCGGCGAGGTTCTCGTCACCGGCCGGGCAGGAGGCGATCGATCCGACCGCGACGCCGGCATCGGTGAGCTTCTTGAAGGTGGAGTTGATGTCCGTCGGGGAGACGCCGAAAATCCCGAAGGCGTTGTAGCCGTTGGCGACGAGGGAGTTGATCACGTCGTTCTGCTTGGTCTGATCCCATTCGGAGGTCTCGTTGAAGGTGACCTCGCCGAGGCCGAAGTCCTTCGCGGCCTTCTCCCCCGCCGCGATCCACGGCTGGAAGTACGGGTGCGCACCGCCGGGGACGAGGGCGACGCGGACCGAGGAGAGGTCACCGCCGTCGGATTCGCCGCCGGCGCCGGGCTCGGCGTTCTGCGGGGTACACGCGCCGAGCGCGAGGGTGAGAGCGGCGGCGGCCGCGACGACGGCGCCGAGCCGCACGTTCTTTCTGATGCGCATCTTTGAGCCTCCAGGGAGAAGTTTTGAAATATCGTATTTGATCTTTCAAAGGATATGATTGCGGGACTCAGCGACTCTGTCAAGGGAAAGGTCGGATGTCTACACTCGGTCAACTGCCCTCCTTCTCCCCCGGCGCGCGCATGATGCTGGGCGACGAGGTGTACGGGGCGCTTCAGCAGTCGATCCTCGACGGCACGTTCCCGCCGGACGCCCGCATCAATGCCGGCGAACTCGCCCGACAGTTCGAGGTGTCGCCCACCCCGGTGCGCGAAGCGCTCGCCCGCCTGGAGTCCGATGGGCTCGTCGAGAAGCTCCCTCTCCGCGGATACCGCACGACGGACCTCCTCGATCGCACGCGGCTGACGGAGTTGTTCGAACTGCGTCTCCTGCTCGAACCGGGCAGCGCAGCCAGCGCCGCCGCCCGCCGATCCGCGACCGACGTCGACGACCTCGCCCAGGAGGTCGAGGCCGGCCGATCCGCGATCGGGGAAGCGGACGCCTACCGTCTGCTCTCCCGGCACGACGTGCGACTGCACGACCTGGTGTTCCGCTCGGCGCAGAACGAGACGGTCCGTCAGGCGTACGCGCGCACCCACTGCCACCTGCACACGTTCCGGCTGGCCTACACCGGCGCATATGTCGCCGACACCGTCGACGAGCACGAGGCAATCGTCCGCGCCATCACCGCCGGCGACCCCGACGAGGCGTCCGCGACGATGCGCGCCCACATCGAACGGTCCCGCGACCGGCTCATGCGCGTCGTCGACTGACGCGGCGTCCCGGCCTCATCGGCAGAGTCTTCACGTTCGCCTCGATCGGGCCGATTCCACCATGCGGCAGTCAAGTCCGCGCCTTCCCAATAACCTCGTCAGCTTGCTTTCGATACATCGAGGGCATGTGGCGAAAAGGGCCACGCTCGACCCGCAGGCTCGTGGGGATCTGCCAACGTATCACTGCGAGCGCAGATGGGTCTGTAGGCCGAAGAGGGGACAGCGGCGTCGGACAATTACTCCATACGGTGTGAGCATGAGTCCACCAAACAGATCACGCGCCGTGGCGGGCGCCTTGTTACTCCTCGGCGCCGTCGCATTCACGGGCTGCGCCGCCTCTTCGGGTCCTTCGGGGCAGGTACCCACGTCGAGCACGAACCAATCCGACGGTTTCTCGCAGGAGGAACTCACGACGCTTTGCATTGACGCCACGGTGTCCGCTTTCGCTGAGGACGTCGAGTTCGACACGAACAGCGTTCGCGTCGAAGAACGCTCGGTCGATCCCCAGTGGCTGGTCCTGGTGCCTGCTCAGACATCGGGGGCCCAGGGAGAGGCGCAGTGCACAATCGGAGGCACTCCCGAAGCACCCGACATTCAGATGGCCAACGCGTCGCTGGAACCGCTACCGGAGGAACAGGTGCAGAACCTCATCGAGGGCAAGAACGAAGGCGGGACCCAGTAGTGTGCGGCGAGCTGAACGAAGAGTCCACGGCCGCCGCGCCTCCGTCTCTCGCGATAACGCGCCGCTCACTGTTGGTCACGTCCGGCCTCACCATGGGACTCGCGGCATTCGGCTTCGACGCGGTGACGAGTCCGATGTCGGCCACAGCCGCCGGCACGTACCTACGCCCCTGCGGCAACGTGCCGATCTCCGATTCGTGGCAGGGCCACAAGAACCGCAACCCGACTTCCGCCGAGCCAGGAACCGACTATTCGGTGGCCAAGGGGACGCCCGTCCGGGCTGCCACCGGCGGAGTGATCGCGGCACGCAAGGATACGACCTCCACGGCCACGGGTCGGTTCCTCGCACTGGCCGGCGATGACGGCAACTACATCCGGTATCTCCACCTGAACTCCAGCGCGGTTCCCGTGGGGCGACGGGTGGAGCGAGGACAAGTAATCGCCTACTCCGGAGCCTCCGGATTCGATAGCGACAGTGGCTACGGTCCGCACGTACACGTGTCGCTCTGGATCGGAGGAACGCCGAACCAGTTGGGCTATAAGAACAGCGTAGATTTCGAACGATATATCGGTGACGTGCCGACGCAACCCGAACCCCCCCAGCAGAAGGACATTCTCATGCGCACGATTTACAACATCAACGGAGTCGACAGCGACAACTCGGACCTGCGTCGACGAGCAATCGTCGGTGAGTTCACGTTCCAGACGTTGTCCGTCGGAGCAGCACAGCGCGAATTCAAACTGTGGGGCGCCCCGCAGAACGTGACGCAGGCCGAGTGGGATGGCTTTAGGACTCTCGTGAACACGAGACGCGTCACGGCCGGGCTGCCGCCGCTCCCCTGACCGCGGCGAATCCCGCTTCCCCTAACAAAGACCCCCGCCCGCCTGTCTGAGGCGAGCGGGGGTCTTCGTTTGCTGCGGCGCTCTCAGCGAACGGCACGATGCTGCCACCTGCACGCGTTCCGCCTGGCCTACACCGGCGCATGTGTCGCCGAGACCATCGGCGAGCTCGCCCTGCCCGGGGCCGCACGACTCCCGGATACGACAAAACCCCCCGGAGGTCCGGGGGTTTTCATCTGTAGCAGGAGCGGGGCTTGAACCCGCGACCTCACGATTATGAGTCGTGCGCTCTAACCAGCTGAGCTACCCTGCCGCGAGGCATCCGTCCGCGTGAGAAGAATGCTGCGAGCCCCGAGTCAGGATTGAACTGACGACCCCTTCCTTACCATGGAAGTGCTCTGCCACTGAGCTATCGGGGCGTGCTGCCCCTCGCGGGGCAACCGTACGAGAATACCATCACTGTGGCGTCCTCATGAAATCGAGCCGATCAGTACGACGTGCGACCGGCGTTCTCCTTGAGCCACGGCATCGGGTCGATGGTCGATCCGTTGACGATGAGCTCGAAGTGCATGTGCGCACCGTAGGAACGACCCGTGTTTCCGGTCTTTCCGACGATGGTGCCGACCTTGACGGTGTCGCCGGCCTTGACCTGCAGCGAACCGTACTGCATGTGCGAGTAGTGGCTCGTGATGACCGAACCGTCGATGACGTGATCGATGTACACGGTGACGCCGTAGGCGCCGCCCTGCTCGGTGGCGATGCGCACGGTGCCGTCGGCGATGGCCTGGACGGGTGCGCCGTTACCGGGGACGAAGTCGATGCCCTCGTGCAGACGACCGCTGCGCATGCCGTACCCGTAGCTCATGCCGACGCCGACGAGGAACGGCCACTGGATCGCGGCCTCGGGGTCGTTCGTGAAGATCTCCCCCGAGTAGTTGATGCCCTGCTCGGCAGCGACCTCGACCAGCGACACGGTGCTGAAGTCGTCGGCGCGGGCGAGGGACTCGTTCTCGACGCCGGAGGGTGCGACGAAGGCCTGGATCTCGTCGGCGGCCGTCCCCTTGGCGTCGGCTGCACCGGCGGTGACCAGTGACATCGCGGAGGCCGCCTTGCCACCCTGGACCGCGGCCACAGCCTCGGCGGGAAGCGTCATGGACACCGCGAGGAGGCCGGCGAGGCTCATCACGCCGACGGTGGCACCGACGGCCACGATCTTGCGGATGTTGCGGCGACGACGGGGAGCGACGTGCGTGGGCGCGTCGACCTCGACGGACTCGGCGGCCGGGGCCGTCCGCACGAAAGCGGAGACGGTCGGGACCGATCCCGTGTCGCGGAAGGCGCGGGAGGCGCGCTCGAAGGCATCGACGTCATCGTCGGCCGGAAGATCTCGTGCGGGCGCGTCGGACGATGCCGCAGCATCGACGGGCTCGGTGATGTCGTGGAAGCCGGATACGTCCGAGACGGCGGGGGCCTCCGTGGCCGCTGCGACCTCGATGAGCTCCTCGACGGCGTCGGTCTCGGTGGCGACCGGCACGGCCGGGACGTCGGTGACGACCGGCGCCGGGCTCTCGGCGATGAAGGGCACGAGCGGCGCCTCGACGACAGGGGCGTCGGAAGCCTTCCGCTCGCGAGCAGCACGTCGGGAAAGAGGTGCGACCGCGGCGAGGGCCAGAGCGGACTCAGCGGCGGAGATGGGTGCCGTCGTTCCCGCCGCGGGGGCCTCGGAGGCCGCGATGCGGAGTCGGCTGGACCGGCGCGTGGGCGCAGAGGCAGCCTGGGGATTCTCGAAGGGCAAAGCGTTTCTCTCGGTCGTGCGTCAAGCTCGGGGGCGCAAATTCACGTTCCACCTTCGGGTGGGGAAAGTGACGATCGCGTAAAACCCTACCCTGATCAGCCTGGGAATGCCATGGATCGGTCAGTGTTCTCATCGAGGATCACGCGCAGTCGAGCGTGGACGTCGGGCCCTCCGGCGATCAGCATGGGACGCGGGGAATCGACGTCGATCCTCGAGACGATGCCGCCCGCTTCGGCGACCAGGAGCGCTCCCGCCGCGTGATCCCACGGCTTCAGTCCGCGTTCGAAGTAGCCGTCGAGTCGCCCCGCGGCGACGTACGCCAGATCGAGCGCGGCAGAGCCCATCCGCCGCAGATCGCGGGCCATCGGCATGACGCGCCCCACCGTCGCCAGGTCGCCGTCGTGCGTGGCGGGGTCGTACCCGAAGCCGGTCGCGAGGAGCGCCCCGGCCGGCGTCTCCTCGGTGACCGCGAGGCGGATGCCGTCCGACCACGCCCCGTGTCCTCGGGCTGCGGTGAAGATCTCGCCGAGCGCGGGCGCGTTGACCGCGGCGGCGAGCGCCTCCCAGGACTCGGGATCCGGTTCGCCTCGGACAGCGGCGATGCTCACGTTGTATGCGGGGATCCCGTACGCGTAGTTCACGGTGCCGTCGATGGGATCGACGACCCAGGTGATCCCGCTGGCACCGCCCTCGGCACCCGACTCCTCCCCGAGGAATCCGTCGTCGGCACGCGAGGCGCGCAGTCGCTCGCGGATGAGCGCCTCGACCTCACGGTCGGCCTCCGTCACGATGTCGGCGAGGCTCGACTTGGTCGCCGCGAGGCGCACTCCCTCCTGCCGCCTCGTGCGTGCGAGCTCCCCCGCCTCGCGGGCGATCTCGGCCGCGAGTTCGCCCAGCTCGAGCGCGAGGCTCACGGTGTCGGCTGCTGCGGCGCGGGCGGGGGCGGCGGGAATGCGGGCGGCTCTCCCTGCTGCGGCGCCGGCGGCTGCGGACCGGTCGACGCCACCGGAGGCTCGACGGGAACGACCGGGGGCGCGAACGACTGCGGCGCGGCGGGCTGCGGCGCGATCGGCTGCGGTGCGATCGGGAACGACGAGGCCGGTGCCTGTGCGAGCGCCTGCGGGGGCGGAGTGACCGTGGGGTACCCGGTGTAGTACGCGTTCCAATCCGGCGACCCGTCGTGCAGCGCGGGCAGCGGGCTGATCCCGTCGGCGTACGTCGGCCACGAGGGAGCAGCCGCGGCGGCAGGCGCCCGGGGCTCCTTCTTCTTCGGAGCGAACAGGGCGTTGAGCAACGGGATGAGCGTGGTGCCGACAGCGACGAGGATCGTGAGCGCGACCACGATGCGCCAGTACAGCTCGCCGTAGTGGAAGGTGTTCGGGAAGGCGAGGAAGAACACGAGCATGCCGACGAGGGCGGCCAGGAACGTGATCGTCACGATGTAGATCACGCGCGTGAACGTGGTGACGTACCGCTGTGCGGCCGGCGTGAACAGTCGCACGTGCAGGAGTGCGAGCTGCAGGATGCCGATCACGAGCAGGAGCTGGAAGAAGCGCTCGGCTCCGAAGTAGTAGCCGTCTTCCGGCAGCCAGATCTTCACTGCGCCGACGAGCAGCGCGACGATCCAGCTCACCATGCTCGCCAGCTGCAGCCAGTCGGGGCGGTTGGGCGCCAGGCCGGCCTCCAGGATCGCGATCCCGGCGAAGGCCGCCAGCAGCAGGATGGTGAGGAAGGCCCGTCCGATCAGGCCGTCCTGGTCCCCGATCAGCACCCAGATGACGCACACGAGCGCCGCGGCGATCAGGGCGCCGATGGCGATCCAGAGGGAACCTCGGATCAGCAGCGACATGTTCTTCTTCTCACCCTGCGGCTGCTGCGTGGTGATGTCCGGCTGGGACATGGCGATCCTCTCGTCGAGCGGCGATGCCTTCATACTGCCACGCGTGCCGGACGATCCGACGGCTGTCGCCCGGTGTGGGGAAAGTCGCCGCGCTCCCGTCGAAGAGGCAGGAGAGGTCAGCCGACCTTCTTGGCGGAGGCTGCGGCGAAGGCCGCGACCCGGGCCTGAGCATCCGGGGTCTCCAGAGCCGCGCCGATCGAGCGCGCCTCCTCGCTCAGCTGCTCGACGAAGGTGCGTTCCGGCTGCGCACGCACCAGACGCTTCGCCTGCCCGTAGGCGTCGGCAGCTCCCGCGAGCCAGAAGCGGGCGATCTCCTCGCCGCGCGCCTTCACGAGTGCGGCCTCCGCGGCGGAATCCTCGCCCTCGACGGCCTCGGCCACGAGGCCCCACTCGACAGCCTCCGCCGACGACAGCAGACGGTCCTGCAGCACCAGCTGGAGCGCGCGGCGCTGACCGACCGCACGCGCGAGCTGCGCCGAGACCGAGAGGTCGGGGGTCAGGCCGATGTTGGCGTACAGGCTGCCGAGCTTGGAGCGCGACCCGACCACGGCGTAGTCGCTGCACAGCAGGATGCCGAGTCCGCCACCCGCGGTCGTCCCGTGCGCCGCGGCGACCACCGGGATCGCGGATTCGGTCAGCGATCGGATGCCGGAGTTGATCACCTCGGCGAGCGCGGTGATCTCCGATCCGGATGCGCCCATGGTCGTCGCCATGTCGATGACGTCGCCGCCCGCGCAGAACGCGGGACCCGATGCGTCGATGAGGATCGCCTTCACATCGGGCCGCGAGGTCGCCTCGGCGGTCGCATCCTTCCAGGCATGGGCGAGGTCGGCGTTGAACGCGTTGAGACGGGCCGGACGGTTCAGCGTGAGCCGCGCCATCCCCTCTTCGACGGCGAACAGGATGGCATCACTCATGGCTTCTCCTTCGAGCGCAGGACGTGTGGGTCCAGCGTAACCGCGATCAGGAGCCGTCCCACACGCGCGCGACGAACCCTTCCATCCGGCGACGCGTGCCGTCGAGGCGGAGGTCGGCCTGCCCCGGCGCCCGGACCTCGTTCGGGGCGAGCGGATGGGCCAGGCGCACGTTCTCGTGGCAGGAGAGGTCCGCGCACATGTACGCCCCGAACGAGTCGCCGCGGCGTCCCGCCTCTCCGGCGCGGCGCGCGGAGAAGAGCGCGATCTGGTTGCCCGGCTGCATGGTGTGACAGATGTCGCACAGCCCCGAGCGCCCGCGGCCGGGCTCCGTGGCACGCAGGACGATGCCGGCCACGCGGTCCTCCTGCTGGATCAGCACGTAGCCGCGGCGGCTCGCACCCGGGTCCTGCCAGGCGAAGAAGTCGAGGTAGTCCCAGTCGACGAGAAGGAAGTCGTGGGGCATCTCCATGACGTGCAGCTCGTCGGCATCCGCATTGACGAACGATGCCCGGACGTCGGCTTCGGTGAGCGGTCGCATCGCTCCAGTCTATGAAGCCGAGCCCGATGCGGACGCGGGAACCTCCGCGGCCTCCCCCACGGACCGGTCCCGGATCAGGAAGCCGAAGCCGAACGCGATGAAGAACATCAGAACGCCGTAGACGGCTGCGGGGAGGCTCAACTCCACGGACCCGAGGACGGACTGCGCGATGACGATCGCGAGCGTGGCGTTGTGGATGCCGATCTCGAACGAGGTCGCGATCGACTGGCGCTTCCCCACCCGGAGCATCCGCGGAACGAGGAAGCCGACAGCGAGGCTGATCAGGCAGAAGAGTACGGTGATCAGCGCCAGCTGCGTGAAGTTCGCGACCAGGAGACTCCAGTTCGAGGCGACCGCACCCGCGATCACGACGACCAGGATCACGACCGAGGCGATCCGGACCGGCTTGTCCATGCCCGCCGCGAAGGCCGGCCAGAAGCGGCGCACGAGCATGCCGAGCGCCACCGGGAGCAGCACGATCGCGAAGACCTCGAGCGCCTTGGACCACTGCAGGCCCAGTCGATCGTCGAACGGCTCGAAGTAGGCGATCGCGAAGTTGGTGATGATCGGCAGGGTGATCACGGCGATCACCGAGTTCACCGCGGTCAGGGAGATGTTGAGGGCGATGTCGCCGCGGAACAGGTGACTGTACAGATTCGCGGTGGTGCCGCCCGGGGAGGCCGCGAGCATCATCATGCCGACAGCCAGTACCGGCGGAAGCTGGAACGCGAGCACCAGGCCGAAGCAGATGGCCGGCAGCAGGATGAGCTGACAGAGGAGGGCGATGATCACCGCCTTCGGCTGCTTCAGCACCCGCGCGAAGTCGGCGAGGGTGAGGCTGAGCCCGAGGCCCAGCATGATGATGCCCAGAGCGACGGGCAGTCCGATGGTGGTCAACGCTGATCCCATGGGACCCAGTGTGGCGGATGGAGGGCCCCGGTGTCACGGACGTAGCCTGGACCGGAAGAGGGGAGACGCAGATGGAGCACTCGAACCGCTGGCGACCGCTGATCGCGATCCTCGCGAATCCGGAGACCCGGCGCATCGCCGCCCGGGTGATGCTGGGAGCCGACCTGGAGACCGCGACGGACGGGCTCTCCCCGTCGAGACGCCGGCGTGCGACCGAGGCCGTGCTGCAGAGTGGTCTGGTCGACCCCGCCACCCGAGCGCTCGCGCCGGACGCCTTCCGCGCGATCCTCGAGTCCGCACCGGTTCCGCGACGGGACGGAATCGAGCGCTTCGTCGACGACGGGCGGATCAGGCAGTACCCGGCGAACCTCGAGGAGCGGGGCGAGCTCCTCGCGTGGGTCGCGCGCGGCGTCTTCGACACCGACGAGGTGCTCACCGAGCGCGAGGTCAACAGCCGGCTGCTCCCTTACTCGGACGACGTCGCCGTGCTCCGCCGCTACCTGGTCGACTATCAGCTCGTCGAGCGCCGTTCCGACGGTTCCGAGTACGCGCTGACGGGCAGCGGCCCGATCGTCGAGACGGACGGGTAGCGACGTCGCGCGTCAGGCCGCGGTGACCACGTCCCGACGCGGCTCGATGTCCTGGAGCAGTTCGAGGAGCAGCACGGCCGGCACGCTGGTCGACTCCTGCGTCGCGGTCACGGCGCTGACGGTCCACTCCGCCGACGCGCTGTTCTTCAGGGTGAGGCGTGAGAGCCCCGCCGCCTGAGGCTTGGCGGCGACGTGCTGCGGGACGACCGCGATCCCCATCCCCCGCCCGACGAGTCCGAGCAGCGTGTGCACGTCGCTCACGCTGCACCGCACGCGACGGTTGAGGCCCTTCGCCGTGAACGTCTCGTCGTTCATGGCTCGCACTCCCCACGAGGTGCCGAAGTCCACGAACGTCTCGTTGTCGAGGCTCTCCCAGTCCACGCTTCCCGCACCGGCGAGCGGATGGTCCGGATGGACGAGCAGGACGAGCGGCTCCTGCCCGAGGATCTGCCGGCGCAGCGCTCCGAGGTGGCGGTGGGCAGCGACGAACGCGACGTCGAGCTCGCCGGCGCGCATCGAATCGAGGAGCTGATGCGAGCCCGCCTGCACGAACTCCGTCTCGACCAGCGGGTAGCGGCGGTGGAAACGCTCGAGGAGCGCCGCGGCATCCACGATCCCGAGGCACTGCTCCGCCCCCACGCGCAGGGCCCCCGAGACCGACTGACTCGACTGCACCACGGCGTCGCGCGCGCGGGCCGCCTCCTCCAGCATCGCGCGGGCGTGCGGGATCATCGCGCGCCCGGCGACGGTCGGCTCGACGCGGCGAGTCGTCCGGTCGAACAGCACCGCACCCAGCTCGTTCTCCAGGCTCCGGACGGCGGCGGAGAGCCCTGACTGCGAGACGCCGGACAACTCGGCGGCGCGGGTGAAGTGCCGCTCATCCGCCAGCGCGACGACGTACTCCATCTGACGCAGTTCCATTGATCGCTCCCAGTTCTGATTGCCATGACTCTCAACTGTTGGACTTCTAAGCCGTAAGGTTCCTAGGCTAAGACACATGACAGTTCCCACCATCACCCTGAACTCTGGCTTCACCATCCCGCAGCTGGGTTTCGGTGTCTTCCTCGTGCCCGCCGATGAGGCCGAGAAGGCCGTCTCCGAGGCTCTCGAGGTCGGCTACCGTCACATCGACACGGCCGCGATCTACAAGAACGAGGAAGGGGTCGGCGCCGCGATCGCGAAGAGCGGGATCCCGCGCGACGAGCTCTTCATCACCACCAAGCTCTGGAACGACCGTCAGTCCGGCGAGCAGCCGCACGACGCCATCCGCGAGAGCCTCGACAAGCTCGGCCTCGACTTCGTCGACCTGTACCTGACGCACTGGCCCACCCCCGAGAAGAACACGTTCGTCAACGCCTGGACGAAGCTCATCGAGATCCGCGACGCCGGCCTCTCGCGCTCCATCGGCGTCTCGAACCACCTGCCCGAGCACCTCGACCGCCTCGTCGCCGAGACCGGCATCGTCCCCGCCGTCGACCAGATCGAGCTGCACCCGGCCTACCAGCAGCGCGATGTGCTCGCGTGGGGTTCCGACAGGGGCATGAAGATCGAGTCGTGGGGTCCCCTCGGCCAGGGCAAGTACCCGCTGTTCGAGAGCCCCGCCGTCGTCGCGGCCGCCGAGGCGCACGGCGTCACCCCGGCGCAGGCCGTCATCCGCTGGCACCTGCAGAAGGGGATCATCGTGTTCCCGAAGTCGACCCGCAAGGAGCGCATGGTCGAGAACTTCGACGTGTTCGGCTTCGAGCTGACCGACGCCGAGATCGCCGCCATCGACGCCCTCGACCCGCTCGACGGCTCGGGCCGCGTCGGCACGCACCCGCTCGAGTTCAACTGATCGATCAGTACCACCGCTGAACCAGAAGGGCGGATGCCGGGTGAACTCCCGGCATCCGCCCTTCTCGCGTCATCCCCTCACCCCACGGCACGGAGAGCGCAGAGAGTCTCGTCCGGGGCGGTGAACTCTGCGGCGACGGACCAGGTCGCCTCGGCGCCCGCGGCGACGTCGACGCTCTTCTGTCCGGTGCCGACGACGGTCGCGGCCGCGCTCGTGAAGAAGACCGTCACGACGTAGGACGCATCCGCGTCGGTCGGGTTCCGCACGGTCCCCTCCGCGGCCCACCCGTCGTCCGTCGCGGTGCAGGAGGTGATCTGCGTGCTGGCCCGAGCCTCCGGGGAGTCGGGGATGTCCGTCGGCAACGCCGTCTCCCCGACCACACCCGCCTTCTCCCCCGGGAGCTGGACGCCGGCGTCGACGGATGCCGACGGGCTGGGGTCGGGGCGGACGGGCGCGGGCGTGCACCCGACGGTGAGGAAGGCGGCGCCGAGGATGACGGCCGTCAACCCGACCGCTGTCACCCCTCTTCGGACTGGTGCCATGACAACAACCTTTCGTGCGGGAGCGCCTCTGCGGCGGGCACGGTCAGCGCCCACCGCAGAGATGCTCTAGTTCTGGGACAGGCGGCGTCGCCGGGCGACCGGGATGACCGCCGCGCCGAAGAGCAGGAGCAGCCCTCCCAGCAGCAGACCGGTCGACAGCGCACCACCGGTGCCGGCGAGAGCGGGCGGAGGCGTCGGAGAGATCGCGGTCGTCGCCCGCGAGGACGGCGGATCCACCGGATCACCGGTGGGACTGTCCCCCGTCACCGTCGCCACGTTCCGCACCTCTCCACGACGGACGTCGCCGGCCGTGATCGTGTGCGCGGGGACCGTACAGGTCATCTGCGCGCCCGAGCCGAGTGCGGTGGACGGACAGGTGACGGCGCCGGCGGTGGGATCGGACACCACGATGTCGCTGATCGTCTGCGCTCCCGTGTTCCTCACGACGATCGTCCACTCGACACGGTCGCCGAGGTCGACGACACCGTCGTGGTTCACGTCGACGGTCGTCGCGCGCTTCTCGATGGCGAGGGAGTCCGTGCCGTCGAACGGCACCTCCACGGTCGAGGGCGGCGAGACGGGCGGCTCTCCGGACGGCGGAGTGCCGGTCGCGGTCGCGGTGTTCGTCAGCAGCCCCGCGTCGACATCCGCCTGCGTCGTGGTGTAGTCGGCGGTGCAGGTGACGGTCTGGCCGGGCAGCATGCTCTCCGTCGCCACCGGGCACGCGATCATCGACAGCTCCCCCTCGCCGGAGAAGTCGATGTCCTCGACGGTGACGTCGCCGAGAGTGACGTTGCCCGTGTTCGTGACCACGAACGAGTAGGTGAGCACCTGCCCCACGGACGTCATCGTCGCGGGCGTCGCGGACTTCACGACGCTGATCGCGGGAGCCGGCAGCACGGGAACCTGCGCCTCGGACGGCGGTGAGACGGGCGGCTCGAGGTCCCCGGGCGGGGTGCCCGTCGCCGTCGCCGAGTTCGTCACCTCCCCCGCATCGACGTCCTCCTGGGTGAGGACGTACGTCGCCGTGCAGGTCACCTGCGCGGTCGGCGCCAGGGAGGCGGCGCCGTCCGGACACTCGATCGCGGACATGTCGCCCGTCCCGGAGAAGTCGCCTTCGGTCACGGTGATGTCCGCGAGGGTGACGTTGCCCGTGTTGCTGACGACGAAGGAGTAGGTGATCTCCTGGCCGACCTGATAGGCGTCCGGAGTGTTGGGGCTCGCCGACTTCACCACCGTGATCGCCGGGGTGGCCGTCGCCGGAACCTCGACGGTGGACGGCGGGGACACCGGGGGCTCGCCCGTGGGCGGTGTCCCGGTCGCGGTGGCGGTGTTCGTCACCCCGCCGGCGTCCATGTCGGCCTGGGTCACGACATAGGTCGCCTCACAGGTCACCGATGCGTCCGGCGCCAGCGACGCCGCCTCGTCCGGGCACTCGATGACGGGTACCGTCCCGGTGCCGGTGAAGGCCGTCTCCGTGACGGCGACGTCTGCGAGGGTCACGTTGCCGGTGTTGGTGGCCAGGAACGCATACCTGACGGTCTGTCCCGCTGCGGTGATCTCGACCACGTCGGCCGTCTTGACGATGGTGATCGCCGGAGCGGACGTCGACGGGACCTCGACGGTCGTCGGCGGAGACACGGGTGGCTCCCCCGTCGGCGGCGTACCGGTGCCGGTGGCCGTGTTCGTCACACCACCGGCATCGATGTCCGCCTGGGTCACGACGTAGGTCGCCTCGCACGTGATCGACGCGTCCGGCGTCAACGACGCCGCCTCGTCCGGACACTCGATCACGGGCGCGGTGCCGGTACCGGTGAAGTCCGTCTCCGTCACCACGATGTCGGTGAGCGTGACGTTGCCGCTGTTCGTCGCCAGGAACGAGTAGGTGATCGTCTGCCCGGCAGCGGTCAGCTCCGTGAGATCCGCCGACTTCACCACGGTGAGCGCCGGGGCCGACGTGGCCGGGACCTCGACGGTGGACGGCGGAGACACGGGTGGCTCCCCCGACGGCGGGGTGGCGGTCACCGTGGCCGTGTTGGTCACACCACCCGCGTCGATGTCCGCCTGGGTCACGACGTAGGTCGC
>NZ_JBWKXB010000002.1:398350-977180 GCF_059422585.1 Microbacterium sp. GW821-FHT01D02
GTGTGGAGTCAGCAGGGAGTTCGACGGTCGACGGCGGGGACACCGGCGGCTCGAGGTCGCCCGGAGGCGTGCCGGTCGCCGTGGCGGTGTTCGTCACACCACCGGCATCCAGATCCGCCTGCGTCACGACATACGTCGCCTCGCACGTCACCGACGCACCCGGAGCGAGCGAGGCCGCACCGTCCGGACAGTCGATGACCGGAGCCGTGCCCGTGCCCGTGAAGTCGGACTCCGCGACCTCCACGTCGGTGAGGGTCACGTTGCCGGTGTTGGTCGCCAGGAACGAGTAGGTGACCGTCTGTCCGGCAGCCGTGAGCTCGGTCACGTCGGCGGTCTTCGCGACGGTGATCGCCGGGGCCGGGATCACCGGGATCTCGACGGTGGACGGCGGGGCGACGGGCGGCTCGCCGGTGGGCGGTGTGCCGGTCGCGGTCGCCGTGTTCGTGAGAGCGGCCGTCGTGTAATCGGCGGCGGTGACGGTGTAGTCCGCCGTGCACGTCACCTGCTCGCCGGGTGCGAGCGACGCCGCTCCGGTCGGGCAGTCGACGACGAGAGGGCCGGAGCCGCTGAAGTCGGCGTCGTCGACGGTGACGTCGGTGAGGGTGACGTTGCCGGTGTTGGTGACCAGGAACGAGTACGCGATCGCCTGACCGGCAGCGGTGATCTCCGTCGTGCCGGCCGTCTTCTCGATCGTGATGGCCGGAGCGGACTCGGCGGGGACGGTCACCGTCGACGGCGGCGAGACCGGAGGGGTGAGCGAACCCGGGGGTACGCCGGTCGCCGTGGCCGTGTTCGTCACCGACCCGCTGTCGATATCCGCCTGCGTGAGCGTGTATGTGGCCGTACAGGTCGCCTGGCCGCCCGGTGCCAGGGGCGTCGTCGGGCATACCGCGGCGCTGATCGTGCCCGAGCCGTCGAACGCGGTCTCCGCGATGGCGAGGCCCGTCACGGTCACGTTTCCGGTGTTCGTGACGACGAAGGAGTAGTCGATGACCTGGCCGACGGTGAAGTCATCCGGACCGGAGGGGGTCGCGGACTTGACCACGGTGAGGGACGTCGCCCGCGTGGTGGTGACGACCGCCGTCCCGGGCGAGCTCTGCACCGGCGTGTTCGCCGCCGAGGTCCCCGTCGCGATCGCGGTGTTCGTGATCGATCCGGCGTCGAAGTCGGCTTGAGACGTCGTGTAGGTCGCCGAACAGGTCGTACTCTGTCCGACGTCGAGAGCCGTCGCCAGACACGTGATGGGACCCACGGCGCCGGTGCCGGTGAACGCGGTCTCGGTGATCCCGATGTTCGAGACGGCGACGTTGCCGGTGTTGGCGATCGCGAACGTGTAGGTGACGTCCTGCCCCGCCGCGGTCACCGTGGTCGGTGTGACGGTCTTCACCAGGGACAGTGCCGTTTGTGCGGCGGTGATGGTGAGGGCGTAGTCCTCCACCTCTCCCGGCGCGATCACGCCGGTCGGCGTCGACGTCGTCAGTCCCGTCCCGCTGGCGATGCGGAACCGGGCGAATGTCTGGCCGGCGACGGTGCGCGCGGTCAGCCCTGTCCAGTTCAGCGTCACCGACGCGCCGTCCGCGGTTCCGGCCGGCACCGCGACGGATGCTCCCTCATTCGCGTCGAAGACCCCGTTGCGGTTGAAGTCGATCCAGCCCACGAGGGTCGCCGGAACACCCGCGACCTTGTTCGAGGTGAGCACGGACACCGAGTAGGTGCCGGTGACACCGGCCATGATCGGCCCGAAGGATGCCACGCCGTTCTCGTCGTCGATGAACTGGTTCGGCGCTGTGCCGCCGACCTGGTCGTCGCCGGTCGCGGCGGCGCTGTACTGCATGGCCGTCTCGGGATCGGCCGACCACCCCAGATACGTGGCGCCGTTGAGCTCGTGAGAGGCCGAACCGTAGGTGGCCGGTGCATCGCCGAAGTCGTCCGGGATCGTCGCACAGGACGGAGTGAACCCGTCGAAGCCCTCGCCGCCGCCCTGCGCGCGGTAGCCGCGGACGAGGATGTCGCTGGTGCCGGTCGTGCCCCCGGGGCCGCACTGCGCGGTCGGGGTCTGCAGTCCGCCGGTGGTGTTGAAGTTCTGGCCGATCGTCAGCACGGTCGGCGTCGCGGCGAGGTTGACCCGCAACGCCCCGGTCGCGTCGAACGTCATCGGCCGGCACGTGATCTGCACCGAGGACGGCCACCGGAACCCGCCGTCGCCCACGAACGTCGTGCCGGTGATCCGATGCACGAAGGTGTTCGCGGGGCAGACTCCGGTCTGCACGTTTCCTCGACTCTCATCCCAGACCGGACCGGTGATCCACGTCGGGTTGACCGTCCCGCTGATCACCCCGGCGTTGCTCACCGCGAGGGTGGCGCACTGGATGCTGACGCGCACGAGGATCGAGTTCGCACTGGTCGGCGCGACGTTCTGACGGTTCTCGGTCTGCACCCCGGTGAGCACCGAGTTCGAGGGGCACTCCGTCGGCCCGACGAGATCCTTGTTCGATCCGATGGTCGCGCCCGCCGTCGAGGGTGCCAGGTAGACCGCAGCCGCGTCGCCCGGCGCGGCGACCGCGGGGCCGGCGGGGACGACGATGGTCGCGAGGACCAGCGTCAGCAGGGCCGTGATCGCCCAGGGCTTGCGCTGACCGGAGCTGCGCCTCAGGCGAGACAGCAACGTGCGACGTGTGCGAACGTGGCGGGTCGGGCGACCGGAAAAAGGCGCGCGGGACGGGAGCTGCATGAGCATACCCTTCGGTAATGCCCCGGGCTAACCCGCCATCAACCTGAGACTTCGCTCACAGTATACGATGAATCGCCTGTTCAACAGTCCCACTCGCGCCGTACGGATCCGGTCGCATCGCGGAGACGAAAACGCCCCCGACAACGGGGGCGTTTCACTGGTGGCGAGTGAGGGATTCGAACCCCCGAATGCAGAGCAGTCTGATTTACAGTCAGATCCCTTTGGCCGCTTGGGTAACTCGCCAGAGCGCACCCGTCCGACTTGAACAGCCAACCGGGGGCACGAGAAATCATCATACCCGCCAGAGCCGGGCGGGTGAAATCGAGTGCTCAGCTCCCGTGGATTCCTCGCGCAGCATCGGCGAGCGACTCCGGTGTGCGCAGCAGGCCACCCTCTGCGCGGCACGTCGCGGCCGCGATGTCCATGGCCCGCCGCAGGAGCGCCGTCCACTCTCCGCGGCTCGTGGGTGCGCCCGCCACGAGACCGGCGGCGACCGCTGCGAGAGTCGCGTCTCCTGCTCCGACCGTGTCGACGATCCGGCCGGGAAGCTCCGCGATCGGCGCCGCCACGACCCCGGCATCCGTCTCGAGGACCGCGCCGTCCGCTCCCGCCGTCGCCACGACGGCCAGAGCACCACGCGCCCGCAGACGCGCACGCAGCCCGTCGAGGTCACCGTCGTACAGCACGGCTGCGTCGTCCGCGCCCACCTTCACGAGCTGGGCGCCTTCCACGAGACGCTCGAACCCCCGCACGAACTCGGCACGATCGTGGAGCATCCCCGTCCGCGGGTTCGGGTCGATCGCCACCGCGGCTCCGGCCAGCGCGTCCACGAGCGCCTCGACCTCGGCCGGCACATCGAAGGGGAAGCAGCTGATCACGGTGAGATCCGCGCGCTCGATGGCCGCTCGCGCGTCCGCCGTGTAACGGATGCTGCGCCGCTGGGCAGCCTCGTTGAAGACGTACTCGGGCTCACCGTTCGCCGCGCGCCGCACGACCGCCCGCGATGACCCGTGGGGCGCGTCGCTGGCGATGAGCGCGACTCCGTGGTCGGCGAGGTACTCGCGGATGTGGTCGCCCGCCTCGTCGTCGCCCACCATCGCGAGGAGGGTCGTCGTGACGCCGAGCCGGGTGAGGCCGACCGCCACGTTGAGGGCGGCGCCTCCGACCAGCTCCCGCACGCCCGACCCATCGCGGATCTCGTCGATCAGGGCGTCACCGATCACGACGACGGATGCTGCGGGAGAGGTCTCGTTGCTCACCCGCCGACCTTATCGCGCCCCTCCCCTCCCTCTCCCTCCCCCATTCCGCCGAGTGCACGGCTTCGCGCCGAGCGCACGGCTTCGCCACGCGAACAGGCGGTGCACCCGGCAGCATCCCGTGCACTGGGCAGCATCCCGTGCACTCGGCAGCATCCCGTGCACTCGGCAGCATCCCGTGCACTCGGCAGCATCCCGCGCACGCGGCGCGGCGGGAGCAGAGCACGAAGAAGGCCCCGGGGCGAACCCCGGGGCCTTCTCACTCACTCACTCGGTATCAGTTGTAGGTACCGGGGGTGATGTCGTCCGTCGAGAACGCGTCGAAGTCGACGTAGCCGAAGTCGCCGTCCGCGTACGCGCCGTCGGATGCGAAGATCCGGTTCGGGTAGCGCTCGCTCTTGGCTTCCTCGGTGGCCTCGACCGTGACGTCGCGGTACTTCGAGAGACCGGTTCCGGCGGGGATGAGCTTACCGATGATGACGTTCTCCTTGAGACCGACCAGCGGGTCGCGCTTGCCCTGCATCGCAGCCTCGGTGAGCACGCGGGTCGTCTCCTGGAAGGAGGCGGCCGACAGCCACGACTCGGTCGCGAGCGACGCCTTCGTGATACCCATCAGCTCCGGACGGCCGGACGCGGGGCGCTTGCCCTCGGCCACAGCCTCGCGGTTGATCGACTGGTAGCGCTTGAGGTCGACCATCTCACCCGGGAGCAGGGTCGTGTCGGCGTGATCGACGACGGTGACCTTGCGGAGCATCTGACGGACGATGACCTCGATGTGCTTGTCGTGGATCGGCACACCCTGCGAGCGGTACACGCCCTGGACGCCGCCGACGAGGTAACGCTGCACCTCGCGAGCACCCATGACACGCATGATCTCCTTGGGGTCCAGCGTGCCCACCAGGATCGGCTGACCGACCGTGACGTGCTGGCCGTCCTCGACGAGAAGCGTCGCACGCTTCAGCACCGGGTAGATGACCGGCTCCTCACCGCTGTCAGGCGTGAGGATGACCTTCTTGCCCTTGTCGGTCTCGTCGATCGCGATGCGGCCATCGGCCTCGGCGATCGGCGACGCGCCCTTGGGGGTACGCGCCTCGAAGAGCTCCTGCACGCGGGGCAGACCCTGCGTGATGTCATCCGCCGATGCCGAACCACCCGTGTGGAAGGTACGCATCGTCAGCTGGGTACCGGGCTCACCGATCGACTGGGCCGCGATGATGCCGACGGCCTCGCCGATGTCGACGGTCTTGCCGGTCGCGAGCGAACGGCCGTAGCACTGCGCGCAGACACCGACGGCGGAGTCGCAGGTGAGGACCGAGCGCACCTTGATGCTCTCGACGCCCGCGGCGACCAGCTTGTCGATCAGCACATCGCCCACGTCGTCACCGGCAGCGGCGAGGACCTCGCCCTTGCTGTCGACGACCTCGGAGGCCAGCGTACGAGCGAACACCGAGTTCTCGACGTTCGCGTCGCGCACCAGCTCGCCCTGCGAGTTCGGAGCGGCGATCGGGAGCTCGAGGCCCTTCGACGTGCCGCAGTCCTCTTCGCGGATGATGACGTCCTGCGAGACATCCACCAGACGACGGGTCAGGTAGCCCGAGTCGGCGGTACGCAGAGCGGTGTCGGCGAGACCCTTACGGGTACCGTGCGTCGCGATGAAGTACTCCGCAACCGACAGACCCTCGCGGTACGAGGAGATGATCGGACGCGGGATGATCTCACCCTTGGGGTTGTTCACCAGACCACGCATACCGGCGATGTTCCGGATCTGCAGCCAGTTACCACGAGCACCCGAGGACACCATGCGGTTGATGGTGTTGTCCTCCGGGAAGTGCGCCTTCATGGCGGCCTGCACCTCGTCGGTGGCCTCGGTCCAGATCTTGATGAGCTCCTGGCGACGCTCGGAGTCGGTCGTCAGACCCTTCTCGTACTGCGACTGGACCTTCGCGGCCTGCTTCTCGTAGCCGGCGACGATCTCCGCCTTGTTCGGCGGCGTCAGGATGTCGCTCAGGGCGACCGTCACACCGGAGCGCGTGGCCCAGTAGAAACCGGCATCCTTGATGCGGTCCAGCGAAGCGGCCGTCTCGACCTTGGGGTACTCCTCGGCCAGCTTGTTGACGATCTGCGACAGCTTGTTCTTGTCAGCCTGCTCGCGGACGAACGGGTAGCCCTTCGGCAGCGTGTCGTTGAAGATCGCCTGACCCAGCGAGGCGTCCACGAGACCGTGGCCCTCGTAGCCCTCGGGAGCTTCGCCCTCGAGGAACGTCAGACCGGGGATGCGGATGCGGATCTTCGCCTGCAGGTCGAGGGTGCCCTCGTCCTTGGCCAGGATCGCCTCGCCCACCGAACCAAACGCACGGCCCTCACCGGCAGCCCCCGCCTTGACCGTGGTCAGGTGGTGGAGACCGATGATCATGTCCTGCGAAGGCAGGGTGACCGGACGACCGTCAGACGGCTTCAGGATGTTGTTCGACGCGAGCATCAGCACGCGGGCCTCGGCCTGAGCCTCGACCGACAGCGGCAGGTGCACAGCCATCTGGTCACCGTCGAAGTCGGCGTTGAACGCCGCGCAGACGAGCGGGTGCAGCTGGATGGCCTTGCCCTCGACGAGCTGCGGCTCGAACGCCTGGATGCCGAGGCGGTGCAGCGTGGGCGCGCGGTTCAGCAGAACCGGACGCTCACGGATGATCTCCTCGAGCACGTCCCAGACCTCGGGACGGGTGCGCTCGACGGCACGCTTGGCGGCCTTGATGTTCTGCGAGTGACCGAGGTCGATCAGGCGCTTGATGACGAACGGCTTGAAGAGCTCCAGAGCCATCTGCTTGGGCAGACCGCACTGGTGCAGCTTCAGCTGCGGGCCGACGATGATGACCGAACGGCCGGAGTAGTCGACGCGCTTGCCGAGCAGGTTCTGGCGGAAACGACCCTGCTTACCCTTCAGCATGTCGCTGAGGGACTTCAGGGCGCGGTTGCCGGTACCGGTGACCGGGCGACCACGGCGACCGTTGTCGAACAGTGCGTCGACGGCCTCCTGCAGCATGCGCTTCTCGTTGTTGACGATGATCTCGGGGGCACCGAGGTCGATCAGACGACGAAGACGGTTGTTGCGGTTGATCACGCGGCGGTACAGGTCGTTCAGGTCGGAGGTCGCGAAGCGGCCACCGTCGAGCTGCACCATCGGGCGGAGCTCCGGCGGGATCACCGGGACGACGTCGAGGACCATCGCGGCCGGGCTCATGCCGGTCTCGAGGAACGAGCTGACGACCTTGAGGCGCTTGATCGCACGGATCTTGCGCTGGCCCTTGCCCTCGGAGATCTGCAGACGCAGGTTCTCCGCCTCGGCGACGAGGTCGAACGCCGCGAGGCGACGCTGGATCGACTCGGCGCCCATGTAGGCCTCGAAGTACTGGCCGAAGCGGTCCTGCAGCTCGTGGAAGACGTCGTCCTCCGGGCGCAGTGCACCGACCTCGAGCGTGCGGAAGTCCTCCCACACGCGCTCCAGCTTCAGGATCGCCTCGTCGGCACCCTTGCGGATGAGCGACATCTCCTTCTCGGCGGCGTCCTTGACCTTCTTCTTGGCGTCGGCCTTGGCACCCTCGGCCTCGAGAGCGGCGAGCTCCTCCTCCAGCTTGGCCAGGCGCTCCGCGATCTTGGCATCGCGGCGGTCGCCGAGCGTCTTCAGCTCGAGACGGATGTTGTTCTCCTGCGTGCCCAGGTCGCGGTGACGAGCATCCTCGTCGACCGAGATGACCATGTAGGCGGCGAAGTAGATGACCTTCTCGAGGTCCTTCGGCGCCATGTCGAGCAGGTAGCCGAGACGCGAGGGAACACCCTTGAAGTACCAGATGTGGGTGACGGGAGCGGCGAGCTCGATGTGACCCATGCGCTCACGACGGACGGAGCTCTTGGTGACCTCCACGCCGCAGCGCTCGCAGACGATGCCCTTGAAGCGGACACGCTTGTACTTGCCGCAGGCGCACTCCCAGTCGCGGGACGGGCCGAAGATCTGCTCTCCGAAGAGACCATCCTTCTCCGGCTTCAGGGTGCGGTAGTTGATGGTTTCGGGCTTCTTGACCTCGCCGTAGGACCACGCGCGGATGTGGTCTGCGGTCGCCAGGCCGATGCGAAGCTCATCGAAAGTTGTGGACTCGAGCACTAGTTCTCCTGTGTCGGAAATTCTTTTTGAGAAGTCTGCTTCGGTGGGCCCGGGACGCGTGTCCCGGGCCCCCGAAGGGTTAGATCTCGTCGATCGAGGCGGCCTCGAAGCGGCTGGAGATGTTGATACCGAGCTCTTCCGCGGCGCGGAACGCCTCGTCGTCGGTGTCGCGGAGGTTGACCAGCGTGCCGTCGGCCGAGAGGACCTCGACGTTCAGGCAGAGCGACTGCATCTCCTTCATGAGCACCTTGAACGACTCGGGGATGCCGGGCTCCTGGATGTTCTCGCCCTTGACGATCGCCTCGTACACCTTGACGCGGCCGAGGATGTCGTCGGACTTGATCGTGAGGAGCTCCTGGAGCGCGTATGCGGCGCCGTAGGCCTCGAGGGCCCACACCTCCATCTCACCGAAGCGCTGTCCACCGAACTGCGCCTTACCACCGAGCGGCTGCTGGGTGATCATCGAGTACGGACCCGTGGAACGTGCGTGGATCTTGTCGTCGACCAGGTGGTGCAGCTTCAGGATGTACATGTAGCCGACCGAGATCGGCGCCGGGAACGGCTCGCCGGAGCGGCCGTCGAACATCTGGGCCTTTCCGCTGGAGTCGATCAGACGCACGCCGTCGCGGGTCGGGGTGGTCACGTCGAGGAGACCGGCGATCTCCTCCTCGCTCGCACCGTCGAACACCGGGGTGGCGACCTTCGTACCGGGAGCCGCCTCGAAGGCCTGCTCCGGCAGACGGGACGCCCACTCCGGGGTGCCCTCGACCTTCCAGCCCTGCTTCGCGATCCACCCGAGGTGGGTCTCGAGGACCTGACCGAAGTTCATTCGACCGGGGATGCCGAGCGGGTTCAGCACGATGTCGACCGGGGTGCCGTCCGCCATGAACGGCATGTCCTCGATCGGGAGGATCTTCGCGATGACACCCTTGTTGCCGTGACGGCCGGCGAGCTTGTCACCCTCGGTGATCTTGCGCTTCTGGGCGATGTAGACCACGACGCGGCGGTTGACGCCCGAGCCGAGCTCGTCGTCGCCGTCCTCGGCGTTGAACTCCTTGACGGCGATGATCGTGCCCTGCTCACCGTGGGGCACCTTCAGCGAGGTGTCACGGACTTCGCGGCTCTTCTCGTTGAAGATCGCGCGGAGCAGACGCTCCTCGGCCGACAGCTCGGTCTCGCCCTTCGGCGTGACCTTGCCGACGAGGATGTCGCCGGGGCGGACCTCGGCACCGATGCGGATGATGCCGCGCTCGTCGAGGTCCTTCAGCAGCTCCGGGCTGACGTTGGGGAGGTCACGGGTGATCTCCTCCTTGCCGAGCTTGGTGTCGCGGGCATCGACCTCGTACTCCTCGATGTGGATCGAGGAGAGGGTGTCGTCCTTCACCAGGTCCTGGCTCAGGATGATCGCGTCCTCGAAGTTGTAGCCCTCCCACGTCATGAACGCGACGAGGAGGTTCTTTCCGAGGGCCAGCTCGCCGTTCTCGGTGGCGGGGCCATCAGCGATGACCTCTCCGACCTCGACGCGCTCACCGGCGTTGACGACGACCTTCTGGTTGTACGACGTGCCCTGGTTGGAGCGGTCGAACTTGCGCAGGTGGTACTCCTGCGTCCCACCCTCGTCGAGCATGACGACGACGCGGTCCGCGGAGACCTCGGAGACGACACCGGCCTTGTCGGCGGTGAGCACGTCACCGGCGTCGATGGCCGTGTAGCCCTCCATACCGGTTCCGACGAGCGGCGAGTCGCTACGCAGCAGCGGCACAGCCTGACGCTGCATGTTGGCACCCATGAGGGCGCGCTGTGCGTCGTCGTGCTCGAGGAAGGGCACGAGCGAGGTCGCGACCGACACCATCTGGCGCGGCGAGACGTCGATGTAGCCGATGTCCTCCGGGAGGAACATGTCGACCTCGCCGCTGCCGCCCTTGGGGCGGGCCAGGACGTGGCTCTCGATGAAGCGACCCTTGGCATCGAGCGGGGCGTTGGCCTGCGCGATGTTGAAGTCGACCTCTTCGGAAGCCGTGAGGTAGTCGATCTGCTCGGTCACGACACCGTCGACGACCTTGCGGTACGGGGTCTCGATGAATCCGAACGAGTTGATGCGCGCGAAGGTCGCGAGAGCACCGATCAGACCGATGTTCGGGCCTTCCGGGGTCTCGATCGGGCACATGCGGCCGTAGTGCGAGGGGTGGACGTCACGGACCTCGACGCCGGCGCGGTCACGCGAGAGACCGCCGGGGCCGAGCGCGGACAGACGACGCTTGTTCGTCAGACCCGCGAGCGGGTTGTTCTGGTCCATGAACTGCGACAGCTGCGACGTTCCGAAGAACTCCTTGATCGCGGCGACGACGGGGCGCACGTTGATCAGGGTCTGCGGCGTGATCGCCTCGATGTCCTGCGTGGTCATGCGCTCGCGGACGACGCGCTCCATGCGGGAGAGACCGGTGCGGACCTGGTTCTGGATGAGCTCGCCGACCGCGCGGATGCGACGGTTGCCGAAGTTGTCGATGTCGTCGGTCGCGAGACGGATCTCGGCCTTCTTGCCACCGCGGATGCCCGTGAAGGTCTCCTCGGTGCCGGCGTGCAGACGCACCAGGTACTTGATCGTGGCCACGATGTCCTCGACGGTCAGGACCGACGAGTTCAGCGGCTGGTCCAGGCCCAGCTTGTGGTTGATCTTGTAACGACCGACCTTGGCCAGGTCGTAGCGCTTCGGGTTGAAGTAGAAGTTGTCCAGGAGCGCGCGGGCGGCCTCGGCGGCGACCTGCTCGCCCGGACGGAGCTTGCGGTAGATGTCGCGGAGCGCATCTTCCTTCGTGACGATCGTGTCCTTCGCGAGCGTCTCCTCGATCGAGGTGTAGCCGGCGAACTCGGCGAGGATCTCCTCGCTGGTCATGCCCAGCGCCTTGAGGAAGACCGTGACCGACTGCTTGCGCTTGCGGTCGACGCGCACGCCGACCTGGTCGCGCTTGTCGATCTCGAACTCGAGCCATGCACCACGGCTCGGGATGACGCGAGCCGACACGATGTCCTTGTCGGACGTCTTGTCGGGGGTCTTGTCGAAGTAGACACCCGGCGAGCGCACGAGCTGCGAGACGACGACGCGCTCGGAGCCGTTGATGATGAACGTGCCCTTGTCGGTCTGGAGCGGGAAGTCGCCCATGAAGACCGTCTGGGTCTTGATCTCACCCGTGAGGTGGTTCATGAACTCGGCCTCGACGTACAGCGGAGCGGCGTAGGTCTTGCCACGCTCCTTGCACTCCTCGATCGAGTACTTCTCCGGCTCGAGGTAGGGGTTCGTGAACGACAGCTGCATCGTCTCGCCGAGGTCCTCGATCGGAGAGATCTCCTCGAAGATCTCGCCCAGACCGCTGTTCTCGTTGACGTCGGTGCGACCCTGCTTCTTGGCCTCGGCCACGCGCGCCTTCCAGGCGTCGTTGCCGACCAGCCAACCGAAGGACTCGGTCTGCAGGGCGAGAAGGTCAGGGACCGTCAGCGTGTCGGAGATCTTGGCGAACGAAAGACGGGAAGCTCCGCGTCCGTTCTTGGTGGTGGTGGATGTGGATGCGTTGCGAGCAGCAGCCAAGGGAATAACCTCCGTGAGCCCCGCAGGGCTTCTCGATTCCTTTGTCGTCAGGTGGAGTGTGCGCCCGGGAACTCAACAGATGCCGACCACCATATGAGGGCAGGGAGAAACGAGCGCAACTACTAACTATACGCACGATTGTGCGACATGGCAAGCGCAGTCCTTGACCAATCTGGGAAGCTGCGGTATGAGCGCCCATCCGGGCGCGCCGAGGCTCACCTCCCGCGTCGAGACCCACCCCGCAGCTGTCTGCGCGGGTGGGTCTCGACGGCGGGAGGGGTCTCGACGAGCGGTGCTCTCAGGAGGCGATGTTGAGCTCGTTGCCCGGGATCGAGGCCAGCAGTCGCCGTGTGTACGGGTCGCGCGGGTTGGTGAAGATCTCCTCCGAGGTCGCCGCCTCCACGAGCCGGCCGTCCTTCATGACGCACACGTAGTCGCTGATCAGCCGCACCACCGCGAGGTCGTGCGAGATGAACAGGTAGCTCAGGCCGTACTCCCGCTGCAGGTCGCCGAGCAGCCTGAGGATCTGGTCCTGCACCAGCACGTCCAGCGCCGACACCGGCTCGTCGCACACGATCAGGTCCGGCGAGAGCGCGAGGGCACGGGCGATGGCGACGCGCTGCCGCTGTCCACCCGACAGCTCGGAGGGGTACCGCCGCAGCATCGACTGCGGCAGGGCCACGTCGTCGAGCAGCTGCCGCACCCGCCGGCGCCGGTCGGCACCGCTCCCCCGCTTGTAGAAGTCCAGGGGCTCGCCGATCAGCCGCTCGATCGTGAACATCGGGTTCAGGCTCGAGTACGGGTCCTGGAAGATGGGCTGCACCTGCTGCCGGAAGTCGCGCGTCTCCGCCCGGGAGAGTGTCGCGATGTCCTTCCCCCCGTAGCGGATCAGCCCGCTCGTCGGCTCGATCACCTTGAGCAGCATCCGCGCGGTCGTGGTCTTGCCGGAGCCGGACTCCCCCACGATCGCGACGGTCTCTCCCCGCGGGATCACCAGCGACACGTCGTCGACGGCGACGAAGTCTTCACCCCGTCCCCGCACCGGATAGACCTTGGTGAGGTTCTCGATCTCGACGATGTAGTCGGGCTTCGCGTCTTCCGCCTCCGCACCGCGCCCGACGGTCGAGGGGCGCTCCTCGGTCGACGGACGCTCCTCGGTCGTCGCGTCGGCGGAGGGAGACGAGACGGCCTCCGCCGTGCGGAACGCCTCGGGCCGCAGGCGAGCCGCGGCGACCGAGGGCGCCGCCTTCACGAGCGACTGCGTATACGGATGCTGCGGATCTTCCAGGATCTGTCGCGCATCGCCCTGCTCCACCACCTTGCCGCGATGCATCACGATCACCCGCTCCGCGCGCTCGGCGGCGAGACCGAGGTCGTGTGTGATGAGCAGCACCGCGGTACCGAGCTCGCGCGTCATCTGCCCGATCTGGTCGAGGATGGTCTGCTGCACCGTGACGTCGAGCGCACTCGTGGGCTCATCGGCGATCAGCAGCCGCGGATTGCACGCCAGACCGATCGCGATGAGCGCGCGCTGACGCATGCCGCCGGAGAACTCGTGCGGATACTGCTTGGCCCGACGCTCCGGATCGGGCAGCCCGGCCGCGGTCAGCGCCTCGACCACCTTCGACTGCACGTTCTGCCGAGTGGCCAGACCGTGCGCGAGCAACGTCTCCGCGACCTGCGTGCCGATCTTCGCGACCGGGTTCAGGTTCGACATCGGGTCCTGCGGCACGAGGCCGATGTCGCGACCGCGGATCGACCGCAGCTCGTGCTCGGGCGCGTGGGCGATGTCCTTCCCGTCGAGCAGGATGCTGCCGGCGGCGATCCTGCCACCCCCGGCGAGCAGCCCGATGATGGCCATCGCCGTCGTGGACTTGCCGGACCCCGACTCGCCCACGATCGCCACGGTCTCGCCGGGACGGATCTCGAGGTCGACGCCCTCGACGGCGTGCACCACCCCGTCCATGGTGGCGAAATCCACGGCCAGCCCCTGGACCGACAGCAGCGGCTCCATCTGATTCTCCTTCGCAGCGCTCATCGCGCCCTCGTCCGTGGGTCCATGGCTTCGCGCAGCGCCTCACCCAGCAGGGTGAAGCCGAGCGCGGTGACGGCGATGCAGATGCCGGGGAGGAACGCGAGCCACGGGGCGATCGCGAGTTCCGCCTGCGCATAGGTGAGCATGCGCCCCCACTCCGCTGTCTCCGGGCGTCCGCCGCCGAGACCGAGGAACGACAGCGCCGCGGCATCGATGACGGCGGTCGCGAGCGTCAGGGTCCCCTGGACGATCACGGGACCGATGGCGTTCGGCAGCACGTGCGACATCGTGATCTTGCCGCGGCCGAGGCCGAGCGTCTGCGCCGACAGCACGTAGTCGCTCGATCGCTGCTGCAGCATCGACGCCCGGAGCAGGCGCGCGAAGATCGGCACCTGGGACGCCCCGATCGCGATCATCACCGCGAACGGCGTCTGCCCGAGGATCGCGGCGATCGACACCGCGAGCAGCAGGTTCGGCACCGAGAGGATGATGTCGACGATGCGCATGATGAGCGTGTCGACCCACCCGCCGAAGGTTCCGGCGAGCAGCCCGAGGATCATTCCTCCGACCAGGCCCATCGCGGTCGAGATCACACCGATCAGGAGCGATGCCTGGGCACCCCAGATGAGCTTGGACAGCACGTCACCGCCGAAGCGGTCGAGTCCGAGCGGGAACTCGGGCAGCTCGCCGGGCCCGGGGATGTGCGTCGGGGTGATGTACTTCGCTCCCGGAAGCGCCGTCTCCGGATAGGGGGCGATGAGGGGCGCGAGCGCGGCGACCAGGAGGAACGCCAGCACGATGGCCGCGCCGATCCATGCCGTCGGATTGCGGCGGAGGCGGCGGAACACATCCGCCCAGAAGCCGCCGGAGCCGTTCTTCAGGTCGGCCTGGGCGATCGCGACGGTGTCGATGTTGCCGCCGCTCTCCGAGGACGGGCCCTGGGCGGGCGGGAGTGCGATGCTCATGCGACCGCCTCCTTTCGGACGATGGAGAGGGACATCACTGCACCCTCACTCTCGGGTCGATGAAGCTGTAGGAGACATCCACCGCCAGGTTGATCAGCGCGTACGCGATCGCGATGAAGATGATGAATCCCTGGAGGACCGGGAAGTCCCTGGTGAAGATCGCCCTCGCCAGGAACGAGCCGATGCCGGGGAAGGCGAACACCGTCTCGGTGAGCACCGCCCCCGAGATCAGGAGCCCGGTCTGCAGGCCGATCGTGGTGATCACCGGAAGCATCGCGTTGCGCAGGATGAACCGGTTGCGGAGCGTCGGTGCGCCGACGCCCTTGGCTCGTCCCGTGCGCACGTAGTCCGCGTTCTGCACCTCCAGGACGCTGGCCCTGGTGATGCGGACGATGATCGCGAGCGGGATGGTGCCGAGCGCGAGCGCGGGCAGGATGAGATGCAGGATCGCATCCCAGGCCGCATCGAACTCACCCGTGATGATGCCGTCCCACACGTAGAACCCGGTGGGATGGGTCGCGTCTATCCGCGGGTTCTGCCGTCCGTCCGACGGCAGCCAGCCCAGCTGCACCGCGAAGACGTACTTCAGGATGAACGCGAGGAAGAACACCGGGATGGTGATGCCGACCAGGCTCAGCACGACCGAGGCGTGGTCCGTGAACTTCCCGTGTCGACGGGCAGCCCAGTACCCGAGCGGGATGCCGACGCCGATCGCGAAGATGAGCGCCATGACGCTGAGCTCGAGCGTCGCCGGGAAGCGGCGCATGAACTCCTCGACCACGGGCCGGTTCGTCTGGATCGAGGTGCCGAAGTCGCCCTGGAGGAGACGTCCGATCCAGATGAAGTACTGCTCGATGAGGGGCTTGTCGAACCCGTAGAGCTCGTTGACCCTGGCGACGGCCTCTGGTGTGGCCTTCTCGCCGAGAAGGGCGACCGCGGGGCCGCCGGGGAGGGCCCTGACCCAGGCGAACAGCAGGATGCTGAGCCCGAACAGGGTGGGGATGAGGAACAGCAGTCGCCTGCCGATGGTGCGCAGCACGAAGATCTCCTACCTGATTCCGGTCACCCCGCACGGTCGCCGAGCACGAGCGGAGCGAGGGGACGAGACGCGGAATCCTTCCGGAGACCGCGTCTCGTCTCGCTCTGCTCGCTCGACGACCGAGCGAGGATGGCTGGTGGCCGTTACTTGGTGAGGACGATGTCCGTGAAGACCTCGTCGTTCACCGGGCTGGCCGGGTAGCTCTTCACGCGCGGGTCGAACGCCAGGGTCGGCGCCGGGTGCGCGAGCGGGACGCCGGGGATGAACTCGGCGACCATCTCGTTGATGTCCTCGTACAGCGGCGTCTGCTCCTCGAGGTTGGAGACGCCACGCGCCTCCGTCAGCTTCTTGAACAGCTCGGGGTTGTCGAAGCCCCACTCCGAGCTCTTCTGCCCGAAGAAGACGCCGACGAAGTTGTCGGTGTCGTTGTAGTCACCGGTCCATCCGAGCAGGTGGATGCCGTGGTCCGAGGTGCCGGTGGTGCGGTCGAGGTACTCGACCCACTCCTCCGAGACCGGGGTGGTCTCGACGCCGACCTCGGCGAGCTGCGACGACAGCACCGTGAAGATCTGCTCGGGGTCCGGCATGTACGGACGCGAGACGTTGACCGGGTAGTTGAAGGTGAGCTTCAGCGGGTTCGCCTCGTCGTAACCGGCCTCGGCCAGCAGCGACTTCGCCTTCTCGGGGTCGTAGTCGTAGGTCGTGACGTCGGGGTTGTAGCCGTTGACGCTGTCCGGGACGAACTGGGTCGCCTTCTCGGTGCCCTCCGGGAGCACCTGGCTGATCAGGGCGTCCTTGTCGACCGCGTAGGACAGAGCCTCGCGGACCTTCGGGTCCTGCAGCTCCGGCACCGCCTGGTTGAACGCCAGGTAGAGGATCGTGAACGGCGGACGCGACACCATCGTGAAGCCGTCGTCGTCAAGAGCCTTGGTGTCGGCGGGGCCGACGAGGTCGTAGCCGTCGATGGAGCCCGACTCGAGCGCCTGGCGACGGGCGGTCGGGTCGTCGATGGTCCGGAAGATGATCTCGTCGATCTGGCCCTTGTCACCCCAGTAGCCGTCGTACGACTTGAGCGTGACCTGCTCGCCCGGAGCCCACTCGTCGAACTGGTACGGGCCGGTGCCGACCGGGTGCCCCATCGCGTACTCGGAGAGCACCGGCGCCTCTGCGGAGCCGCTGACGTCATCCGCGCCGAATTCCTTCAGGGCGGACGGGCTCTGCATCGAGAACGACGGGAGCGAGAGCGAGGCGACGAAGCCGGCGAACGGCTTGTTCAGCGCGATCGTGACCGAGTTGTCGCCGTCGGGGGTGCAGGACTTGTACACGGCGTCGGCCGGGTTGGACGCGTACCCCTTGAAGAGCTTGTTGTAGTAGTAGCCGAACGCCTCGGAAGCGGCGAGGCCCGTCCAGTTGAACCAGCGGTCGAAGTTGACGCAGACGGCCTCGGCGTTGAACGGCGTCCCGTCCTGGAACGTCACGCCCTCCTTGAGCGCGAAGGTGTACGACATGCCGTCCTCCGACGGCTCCCACGACTCGGCGAGGAGCGGGGCGGGGTCGGCCGTGCCGGGCTTCGTGCCGACCAGACCCTCGAAGATCTGGCGCGAGACACGGAAGCTCTCGCCGTCCTGCGCGAAGGCGGGGTCGAGGCTCGCCGGGTCGGAGGACGCGGCGAACACGAACGTGCCGTCGACATCGCCCGAGCCTTCCGAGCCTTCGTCGCCTCGCTCGCTCGCGACGCATCCCGCCAGGGCGAGAGCGGCGATCGTGGCTCCGGTGACGGCGATGAGTCCTCGCCGACGCGTGACTGATTGGTGCATTGTGTGACCTTCCCTGTCGGGCGCTTCGTTGCGCGTCCCGAGGCCTCTTCGCCTCGGGGACGGTGATGCTTCGACGGTACCCAGCGAATCCTCAGATGCCAAACGATTCACGTTGCGATCCGGTATACAAATGCGACGGTCGACGATCCGGTAGTGTCCAGATCGTGCCCGACTCCACCCCGCTCGCCGTCTGCTTCGGTGAGGGCATGGTCGCCCTCGTCGCCGCCTCCACAGGACCGCTCGAGCAGTCCCGGACGTTCGACAGATCACTGGCCGGAGCAGAGTGGAACACGGCCATCGCCCTGGCGTCCGCCGGCATCCGCACCGCCGTCGTGTCGCGGGTGGGCGACGACGGATTCGGCCGCTTCCTGACGGCGGAGCTGCGCGCACACGGCGTCGACGATTCCGCGGTCGAGGTCGACGATGACGCCCCGACCGGGCTCTACGTGAAAGAGCTCTCCGCGCGCCCGGACGGCGCGGTCGACGGGACGATGCACTACTACCGCGCAGGCTCCGCAGCCGCTCGCCTTTCGCCGCAGACGCTGTCCGCGGCGCCGGCATCCGCCCTCCTCGCCGAGGCCGCGCTGGTGCACACGTCCGGGATCACCCCGGCGCTGTCTCCGTCGGCGCTCGCCGCGCAGGATGCACTGTTCTCGGCGGCCCGGCCCGACCGGCTGCTGAGCTTGGACCTCAACTGGCGTCCCGCGCTCTGGCGCGGTCGCGAGGACGAGGGTCGAGCCGTCGTCACCGACTTCGCGCGCCGCGCCGACATCGTGTTCTGCACCCGTCCCGACGCCGAGGCGGTGTTCGGGACGAGCGATCCGCAGGAACTGCGCGCGCTGTTCCCCCAGCCGAGGTACCTGCTCGTCACCGACCCGGCCGGCGCCGTCGCCTTCGACGGAGCGGAGAAGGCCGAGAGCGACGCGCTGGATGCGCCCGTCGTGGAGACCATCGGCGCCGGAGACGCGTTCGCGGCGGGGTTCCTCGCGGGCGTCCTCACCGGGCTGTCCTTGACGGGCAGCCTCGCCCGCGGTCACCGCATCGCGACCCGGGCGCTCCTCAGCACCCGCGACCACGTCGACTGATCGCCCCGGTCGTCGAGCGAGCGAAGCGAGACGAAACGTCCCTTCATGCCTCCCGCGCCCGCGCCTCCGCCCTCGTGCGAGCCGGTGGGTGCGAGAGGGCTCGTCGCGGTGGACCTCGCCGGCGACCGGGGCGGTCAGGAGTGGCGGCGCGGGGGAACGGCGTCGTGGGTCAGCTGCAGCGAGACGGTGACCAGCTCGCCGCGGTGCTGCACGACCCGCACGAAGAGCACGTCGACGAGGGCGAGCTGGGCGATCCGACTCGACATCGCCGCCATCCGGAACGGTGACTCGCGCGCCTGGGTCAGCAGCACGATGTCCGCCGCGAGGGCCAGGGACGACTCGGCGACGCTCGTCACGGCGACCGCCAGCGCCCCGGCGTCCCGTGCGACCTCGAGCGCCCGCAGCGTCTCCGTGGTCTCCCCACCATGGGAGAAGGCGATCGCGACATCGCCCGTCGTCCGCAGCGAAGCCGTCGTCATCGCGAGGTGGGGATCCGGCGAGTGCGACACCGAGCAGCCGATGCGCGAGAGCTTCAGCAGCAGGTCCTGCGCGGTCAGCGACGACGCGGCCTGGCCAAAGAGGTCGATGTGGCGCGCGTCGACCAGGGCCAGGGCGACCCGGTCGAGAGCGTCCGCATCCAGCGCGAGAGCGGTCTTCTCGATCGCATCGATCTCCTGCGCCGCGAGCTTGGCGGCGATCGCCGTGGGTCCGTCGTCCGGATCGATCGCGGTGGTGTCCAGCCCGAACCGGGCCTGCTGCGCCTGCGCGAGCGTGATCGCCCGTGCCACCGACACCCGCAGCTCCCGGTAGCCGCTGTACCCCAGCGACTGCGAGAAGCGCGCCACGGTCGACAGCGAGGTCCGGCACAGCTGCGCGAGATCGTTGATCGCCAGGTCGACGACGAGCGTCGGGTCGCCGAGCATCGTCTCCGCGACCCGCGCCTCGGCAGCGCTGAGCTTCGGGAGCGACCTGCGCACCCGAGCCAGAACGTCATCGTCCATGGAAGGATCCTGTCTCAGCCGGCGCTGTTCATCCTCTGCTGCGGAGGAGGACCTCGCGCGCCATCTGCGCACCGAGCCTACTGGCTGCCGCGACCTCGACCGTCGGCAGGGGCAGCGCACCCCGGGCGGGAAGCCCGACGTTGACCACGACCGCAGCCGAATCACGCGCGGCGGCCCGCTCCACGAGGGCCCGCTGTGCGGCATCCGTATCGGGCCGGTCGATCAGGAGCACCGTGGTGCCCGGGGCCGCGACGACCTCGTCGAGCACACGATCCTGCTCCGACTCCGGGGTGGAGGCGACGTCGAGGCGCACGCGCAGACCGTCGCCTGCGAGGGCGTTCGCGACATAGGAACCTGCGCTGTCGACGGCGAGCGTCGAGCGGCGCCGCGCATCGATCACGGCGAGCTCGGAGGCGACTTCCGGGGCTTCGCCGGAGACCGTCACCACGCGGCGCACGATCTCAGCGGCGTCGAGCTCGGCCACGGGCTCGTGCTCGCTCTCGGCCGCCACGCGCAGCTTCGTCGCGAGTGCGGCGACGCGAGCGGCCGCCTCCTCGACCCGCTCCCGAGACAGCGAGCCGTCACGCAGCGCGGCGACGATCCCGTCCCGTGCGGCGCGGAAGTCCCGCTCGTCCTGGTCGGGCAGCGCGGCATCACCCGGGTTGGTCGGGTTCCCGATGCAGAGGAGGTCGGCGCCGGCCGCGAGTGCCAGCGCTGCTCCCCCGCCGAGTCCGACTGTCTCGCGGATGGCGGCCATGTCGAGCGCATCCGTGATGATGACCCCGTCGTAGCCCCAGTCACGCAGCATGCCGAGCACGCGCGGGTTGAGCGTGGCGGGCTGCTCGCCCCACGCCGGGACGACGATGTGCGCCGTCATGACGGCATCCACACCGGCATCCACTGCGGCCCGGAACGGCTCGAGGTGCACCCGCTCGACCTCCTCGAGATCGAGGGTGATCTCCGGGAGCGAGTGATGCGAGTCCATGTGCGTGTCGCCGTGGCCCGGGAAGTGCTTCACGCAGGCGGCCACCGCAGCATCCTGGATGCCGTCGATCGTCGCGACGACGTGCCGCGAGACGAGCGCCTCGTCGTCACCGAAGGCCCGCACGCCGATGACCGGGTTGCGGGGGTCGGTGTTGACGTCGGCGACCGGACCGAGCACCACGTTGGCGCCGACCGCGCGCACCCGTCGGGCGAGCTCCGCGCCGGTCTTCTCGGACGCGACGAGGTCGTCGAGCAGACCGAGCTGGGCCGCGCCCGGCACGGTCGACCCGGTGGCGGACTCGAGGCGGGTGACGCTGCCGCCCTCCTCGTCGATCCCGATCAGGGCGTCGGGGTTCGCGTCCAGGATCGCGGCGCTGAGGGCGGGAAGCCCCTCGCCGACGTTCTGCCCGAAGTACACGACTCCGGCCAGCCCGTCACGCAGTTCATCGCGCAGCCACTCGGGCGCTTCGGTGCCGAAGAAGCCCGGCCACAGCACGCCGTTCGCGAGGCGCTCGAGGTCGTCGGTCATCCCTTCACCGCTCCCGCGACCATGCCGGAGGCGAGCTTGCGCTGCACCAGCACGAAGAAGATCATGACCGGGACGGTGATGATGGTCGACGCGGCCATGATGCTGCCCCAGTCGTTGGAGTGCAGACCGAAGAACGACTTCAGGCCGATGGAGACCGTGTACTGGTCGGTCTGGGCGCCGAGGATCGTCATCGCGAAGATGAACTCGTTCCACGCCGTGATGAAGCTGAAGATGCTGGTCGCGACGAGGCCCGGCATGACGAGCGGCAGCAGGACCGAGCGGAACATGCGCCACCAGCTCGCACCGTCGATGTACGCGGCCTCCTCGAGCTCGACCGGGACGGCCGCGACGAAACCGCGCAGCATCCAGATGCCGAAGGCGAGCGACAGGGCGACGTAGACGACCATCAGGCCGAGGATGCTGTTCAGCAGGCCCAGGCTCTTGACCTGGAGGAACAGCGGGATGACCAGCGCCTCGAGCGGCACCATCTGCACGATCAGGATCATCATCAGGATCGTGGTGCGGAACTTGAACTTGAACCGCGCCACGGCGACCGCGGCGAGGAGGCACACGAGTGCGCTCACGAGGACCGTGACGAGTGCCACGATCGCCGAGTTGCGCAGGTAGGTGCCGAAGCCGCCGTCGGTGAGGACGAAGGCGAAGTTGTCCCAGGTGAACTCCTGCGGGAGCAGCGACTGCCCACCGCTGGAGGCCTTGCCGTCGAACGCGCTGGAGACCATCCAGTAGACGGGGAACAGCGTGAAGATCAGGACCGCGGCGACCGCGATTCCGATTCCGATGCGGGAGCGGAGCCTCGGGCGCGGGTTCACAGCTCGTCCTCCTTCATGAGGGAGCGGATGTAGACGATCGTGATGCCGATCAGCACGAGCGTGAGCAGCACGGCGAGGGCCGCACCGAAGCCGTACCGGTTCTGACCGAAGGACTCGACGTAGGACCAGACACCGAGGTTCAGCACCTGGCGGTTGCCGCCGCCACCGCCCGGCATCAGGTACACCTGGGCGAAGACCTTGAAGTCCCAGATCGTCGAGAGGATGATCACGACCGAGAAGACGGGCTTGAGCGTCGGGAAGATGATCTTCCAGAAACGACGCCAGGCGCCGGCGCCGTCGAGAGCCGCGGCCTCGAGCATCTCCTTGGAGACGCCGAGCAGACCGGCGAGCACCGTGATCGCCACGAACGGGAAGCCATGGTGGACGACGTTGAGGAGCACGATGGCGTAGAACGACCACTGGTTCGTGAACCAGTTGACGGACGCGTCCATCAGACCCAGGTCCTTGAGGACCGCGTTGAAGATGCCGCGATCGGCATCGAAGATGAAGGTCCAGACGTACGTGCCGGTCACGGCGGGCATCGCCCACGCGACCATGATGCAGCTGGAGACGATGACACGCCACGTGGTGCCGAGCCGCGCGAGCAGCAGGGCGACGAGCGTGCCGACCGCCACGGTCACGAAGACCGCCACGGCGGCGAACCCGACCGTGTTGGGCAGCACCACCGTCCAGAGAGTCGGGTTGGTGAGCGCCTCGACGTAGTTGTCGAGACCGATCCAGTTGTTCTCACCGGTGTTGATCTCGCGCAGGCCGTAGTCCTGCAGCGAGTAGATGAACACCTGGATGAGGGGCCAGAGCATGAGCACCGCGAGGATGGCCAGCCCGGGCGCGAGAAGGAGCCAGGGGCGGGTCGCGACGACCGAGAGACCGCGTCGCTTCCGGCCGCCGGCCACGGAGGCGGAGGTGGACTCCGCCTTCGTGGCCGGCAGTGGCGCTTGCACCATCGACATGGAAGGGATGCTTCCTTACTGGTTGAGCAGATCGGTCATCTCGGCAGCGGCGTCCTTCGTCGCGGTCGCGACGTCCTTCTGCCCGCTGAGGATGGCCTGGATCATGGAGTTGGTCGTCTTCTTCGCCTGCACGGCGCCGAAGTTCGGGGTGACCGGGACGGATGCTCCGCCGTCGACCATCTGCTCGGCGAACGGTGCGACGAGCGGGTCGGTCGAGGCGAGGGCCTCTTCCATCGCGGACTGGACGCCCGGGAAGTAGCCGGTCTCGTCCGACCACTGCTCGGCGAACTCGCCGGTCGTGACGAGCTTCACGAACTCCCACGCCAGGTCGGCGTTCTTCGTCGTGTTGAAGATCGAGAGGTGCGATCCGCCGAGCACCGACGGGGCGATGCCGCCGTCCTTGCCGGGGATGACCGCGGCACCGATCTTGCCCTCGAGGTCGGGGTTCGCCTCGATGAGCGAGTTCGGCGTCCAGGAGCCCGAGAGCATCATCGCGACGTTGCCCTGCGTGAACGCGTCACGAAGGTCGGTCTCCTTCCAGGTGGTGGCACCTGCGGAGGAGAAGCCGTGCTCGGTGGCCAGGCCCGTGTAGAACTCGATGCCCGCCTGCGACTCGGCGCTGTCGAGCTCGCTGGTCCAGGTGTCGCCGTCCTTCGTGGCGATCTCTCCACCGGCGCCCCAGACCCAGGGGTAGACCTGGAACTCGGCGTCACCGGGGACCGGGAAGGGGAGCATGTCGGGCTTGGCGGCCTTGATGGCGTCGCCCGCGGCGACGATGTCGTCCCACGTCTTCGGAGCGTCGAGACCGAGCTCCTTGAACACGTCGGCGCGGTAGACCAGCGAACGGACGCCGGCGTACCACGGCATGCCGTAGAGCTCGTCGTCGTAGGTGCCGGCGACCTCGAGGCCCTCGACCAGGTCGTCGCGCAGACCCTTCTCACCGTCGACGTACTCGTCGATCGGGAGGAGCGCGCCGGCGTCGGCGAACTCGGCGGTCCAGGTGGTGCCGGTCTCGGCGATGTCGGGGGTCGTGCCACCGGCGATGGACGTCACGAAGCGGTCGTGGGCGTCGGCCCACTGGATCTCCTCGATCTTGACCGTCGCGCCGGTCTCCTTCTCGAAGGCGTCGGACACCTTGTCATAGAAGGCGCTGGCGTCAGGGTTGGTTCCCTTCATGATCCAGACGGTGAGCTCCTTGCCCTCTCCGTCGGTGGAGCTGTTGTCGCTGCCGCCGGCGCAGCCGGCGAGGGCGAGCGTGGCCACGGCGCCGAGCGCCACGGCCGGAAGAATGCGCTTGTGCATGAAGGGATCTCCTCTTTGAAAAAGTCCAGGCGAGCATCGGGTACTCACCGGGGGTTAGGAAAAAGTATCCACGACTAACTAATTACCTGCAAGTTCCTCCCACAATCGTCATGCGGCCGTAACATCACCCGCCGCCGGTAGGCTCGCCAGCATGCTTCGCCGCGGAGACGATGCCGACCGTTCGACGGTCGCGCGCCATGCGACCCTGCCCACACCCAGCGCCGTCTCGACGCTGCTGAAGTTCCTCGGCATCGCGCTCGGCGTGGTAGCGGTGTCGGCCGTCGCCGTCGCGGCCTTCGTGGTCGTCGATGTGTTCAACCGCGTGGGAGACGGGGCCGTGGCGCTGGAGGGCGCACCCGAGGTCGACCCGCCGGCACTCGGCGCCTACCCGGCCGACAAGTCGTTCAGCATCCTCATCATCGGAACGGACGAGTGCGGGGCGAAGGCCACGGCGCTGTTCGCCGAGCGCTGCTCCGAGGCCGACGGCCTGAGCCGCAACGACGTCAACCTCCTCGTGCACGTGTCGGCGGAGCCGCGCAACGTCACGGTCGTCTCCCTCCCGCGCGACCTCGGCGTCGCGGTCCCGGAATGCACGCGCCCGGACGGCTCGGTCGCCTCGTCGATGTGGAAGGCCTCGATCAACTCCGTCTTCGAGCACGCCGGGCTCTCCTGCGTCGTGAAGACGGTGAGCGAGCTCGGGGACATCCCGATCGAGTACGCCGCCAAGATCAGCTTCGACGGTGTGATGGCCGTCACCGATGCGATCGGCGGCGTCGAGGTCTGCATCGCCGGCGACGGCATCAAGGATCGGCACACCGGCATCGACTGGCCCGCCGGAACGCGCACCGTCTCCGGAGTCGAGGCCCTGCAGTTCATCCGCACGCGGCACGGCGTCGGCGACGAGAGCGACCTCGCGCGCATCTCCAATCAGCAGCAGTACATGTCGCGCCTCGCGAAGAAGGTGCTCAGCGAGGACACGCTGACCGACGTGACGAAGGTCCTCGGCATCGCCGGAGCCATCGCCGACAACATCGACCCGAGCGAATCGCTGAACGACCCGCTGCGTCTCGCCCAGTTCGCCCTCGCGCTCAAGGACGTGCGCTTCAGCGACTTCGTGTTCGTGCAGTACCCGAACGTGGCCGACCCTGACGACGACGACAAGGTGGTGCCGAACGAGGCGGATGCCGAGGCGCTGTGGGCCGCGATCAAGTCGGGGCGGCCGCTCCAGCTGACGGGTGACGTCACGTCGCACCGCGGCGTCGAACTCGTGACCCCGACGCCGGGGGCGACTCCCGCGCCGACGACCGAGGCGACCGCGGCGCCGGAGGTCAGGACGACGCTGCCTCCCGACATCACCGGGCAGACGCTGGAGCAGGAGACCTGCTCGGTCGGCAACCAGCGCTGACCTCCACTCCCGACGCGTAGGCTCGTGCCATGGGCCGGACGAGAGCGCGAGACACCGAGCACCCCGAGGTCCGCCTGGATCACGGCGGAGTCGCCCGCATCGTCCCGTCGGAGTTCACGAGCGGCTTCGAGCTGATCGTCGACGGCACTCCGCAATCGCACGTCGACCTCGACGATCCCACCCACCTGCACTTCGAGTACATCGTGCGCATGGGCGCGGTCATCGACCAGCTCTCGCCGGGACCGCTGACGGCCGTGCACCTCGGTGCCGGTGCGCTCACGATCCCCCGGTACGTCGACGCCACCCGCCCCGGTTCCCGCCAACAGGTCATCGAGCTCGAAGCGCCGCTCGCCCAGCTCGTGCGCGAGCACCTGCCGCTCCCGAAGGGCGCCGCGATCCGCATCCGGATCGGCGATGCGCGCGACGGCGTCCGCAAGCTGCCCAGCGCCCTGCAGGCGAGCTGCGACCTCGTCGTGTCGGACGTGTACTCCGGCGCCCAGACGCCCGCGCACCTCACCAGCGTCGAGTTCTACCGCGAACTCGCCGAACTGCTCGCGCCGGGTGGAGTGCTGCTCGTCAACGTCGCCGACGGCCCGGGGCTCGCCTTCGCCCGCCGTCAGGCCGCGACGATCGCCGAGGTGCTCCCCGAGATCGCCGTCCTCGCCGACACCCAGGTGCTCAAAGGGCGTCGGTTCGGGAACCTCGTGATCGCCGCATCCGCCGCTCCCCTGCCGACCGAGTGGCTGCCGCGGATTCTGGCTGCCGGTCCGCATCCCGCCAAGATCGCACAGGGCGCCGAGGTGGTGGCCTTCATCCAGGGCGCACGGGTCGTCACCGACACCGACGCCGTGGCCTCGCCGCGGCCCGACGCCTCCCTTTTCCTGCGCTGATCCCACCCGATCCGTCCGCTTCGGAGTCGAGCTTCCGAACGCCCTCGGCGTGTCGGAGACGGGATGCGCAGACCAGGGCGCGCCGCCCCGCAGACGGTGCGACCGGAAGGCACACTGGACGGGGACGCTGCGGAAGGAGAGCAATGAGTTTCATCCGGGGATACGACCAGGAGACCCTCCGCGAAGTGGTCGATCTGCACGAGTGCGCGACGCGTCTCGCAGAGATCGAGTCGCAGCGCAGCCTGCCCGCTCTGCTGGAACGGGTCTGGCTGCTGAAGGTGCTCGACCGCCTGGACGAGGCGCTCACGCTGGCCGACGAGACGGTGCGCCAGGCGCGCATGGCCGGCACCCGCAAGGACGTGCTGCGCGCACGAGTGCTGCACGCGACGATCCTGCAGTACCGGGGAGCGCACGCCGCCGCCGAGCAGGAGCTGGACACCTGTGCGACCGAGGCCGAGGGGCAGCGATGGCTGTCGATCGCGGCCTTCGCCTATCAGCACCATGGCAAGAACGCGTATGACGCCGGCGACTTCGAGACGGCTCGGGAGAGCTTCAAGCAGTCGCTGTTCCTGCGCCGCGAGGGCGGTGCGGAAGACAGTGAGCTCGAGACAGCGCTGCTCGCGATCGAGGCCGCCGAGCGGCGTCGTCCCTCGCAGCTCGTCGCGGGCTGAGCCTGTCGTCGACCGCGATGTCGGTCGCATGGCTTAGCCTGAGCGCATGGCGGAACTTGACCGTGTGCGCGTCTGGGGCGAGGCACTGATCACGCTGCATCTCGATGACAGCTGGTCCTTCGGATTCGATCATGCGAAGCGTCGGGCCGGGCAGTGCGACTACACGAAGAAGCGCATCACGGTGTCGCGCTACCTCGCCGCGCGCTTCGACGACGACGAGATCCATCAGGTGCTGCTGCACGAGGTCGCGCACGCGCTCGCCGGGCACGCCGCCGCGCACGGTCCGGCGTGGAAGCGGGTCGCGCATGAGCTCGGCTACGTGGGCGGGACGACGCATCGCGGGGAGACCGCCGTGGAGCTCGCGCCGTGGGTCGGCCGCTGCCCCGCAGGGCACGTGACGTATCGGCACCGTCGCCCGTCGAGGGCCACGTCGTGCGCACGCTGTTCACGCACATTCGATGCCAGGCACCTGTTCGCCTGGACGCGCCGCGAGATCTCGACCGACGCGCGCCTCGCCGCCCAGATGCCGCGCTGACAGCCCGTCAGCGCGCCCGATCCTCCGGGTCGTCGTGCGTCGTGGTGACGTCGGCGTCCGACACGGTGTCGTCCGACACGTCATCGGCGTCTGACGCGTCCGCGGCGTCCGACACGTCTTCGGCGATGCCGGCGTCCGACGTGCCCGCAGCGCGGCGGCGGCGCAGCAGGGCCGTGATCGCGCGCCAGCCGACCAGGAACACCCCGAGCACGATCGTCGCCACGATGATGAACGGCACCTCGGCGGTGTCACCGCTGAGCACGCGGATGAGCATGCCGCCCGCGACCGTCACGACCCACACGACCGTGCCCCACAGCAGCGACCACGGCCGGCGCGGGCGACCGGGGAGCACGGCGGCGAGGAGATGCCCGAGGAGCAGTGCGATCAGGAAGGGCCAGGCGGTGAGCAGGAAGCCGGCGGGGTTCTCGTCGTGCGACGCACGTCCGATCGCGGCGAAGATCAGCACGAGCACGACGTCGACGATGACTGCGGGGAGGTACCTCATGCCACGACCCTACGTGTCCCGAGCCGCACGAGCCCCTGCCCCGCGGCATCCGGCCGAGATCTCCGTGCCGGAACGGACGGCACCACTCACTCAAAGCGGATGAACGAGCCCTCGTCCCGAACCGGCACGACGTCGGTGGCGTCGAGCACGGCGGCATCCGCGGTCGACGTCGGCACCAGCCCGGACTCCTCGATGCGAGCGGTCGACGCGACGCCGACGGCGAGCTCGCGCCCGGATCCGCTCGCACCGATCATGTGTCGCAGCGCACCGCGCAGGGCGCGGAACCCCTCGGCGGCGACGGCCGCATCGGGAGCCGTGTGGTCGATGCCCCGATCCGACAGTGCCAGCACGATCGCTCCCGCGCCGAGCTGATCCTCGACCGCGAACCGCAGCGTCCCGTCGGCGTCGAGCTCACCGGCGGCGATGACCGCGACCGAGGTCCGCTCCTGTCGACGCTCCTGGATCATCTGAACGGCTCGGGCCACCGCGGCCGCGTTGCGGATGCCCCCGACCAGCACGGTGGCGTCCGGAGCGGCGGCCAGGGCCACGGCCGCGCCGTTCCGCGACCATGACGCGGCTGCCTCCAGGCTCACATCGGCGCCGGAGCCGACCGCGTCGATGACCGTGGACGAAAACCGCAGCACGTCCACGACCACGACGATGTCGGCGGGTGCGAGGCGGGCGAGCCCCGCGGTGCCCCAGTCGAGACGGACCTGATACGTGGACTGATCGAACGGCGACGGCATCCGACCAGCCTAGAGGCGTCAGTCCGCGGCGAGCGCCTCGACCGGGGCGACCCTCGTCGCCAGGCGGGTGGGCGTCGCGGCCGCCACCAGCGTGAGCACGGCCGTGGCGACGACGATGATCGCCACCGGGATCCACGGGATCTGCGGAGCCACGAGCCCCGCCGGGATGAAGTCCGGCAGAGTCGGCACCGAGCCGAGCAGCGACTGCGCCGCGATCCAGCCGTACACGACCCCCAGCACGAGTCCCGTGAGTGTCGCCGCCACCGTGATGTGCGTGGCCTCGAGCAGGACCATCCGACGCACCTGGCGGTTGGACAGGCCGATCGACCGCAGCAGTCCCAGCTCGCGGCGACGCTGCACCACACCGATCGTGAGCAGGTTCACCAGCCCGACCGCGGCGATCACGGCGGAGACGGCGACCAGCACCATCATGACGCCTGCGAAGGCGTCCATCGGCGCGAAGAACTCCGCGGGGACCTCCCCCGTGACCTGGCTCATCATCAGACGCTTGGCCGACTCGAGCGCCACGGCGAACATCGTCACCAGGGTCACCCCCATCACCACGCCGATCGCCATCCGGGACGAGCGCTCCGGGTAGCGCAGCGCGTTCTCGGCTGCCAGACGCGAGGTCGCACTAGACCCGAACATGCGACCCACCAGGCGCAGCACCGGGGGCATGAACAGCACCGACCCGAGGGCGAGACCCGTGAACGAGAGCACACCGCCGAAGAATGCGACCACGACGCCGAGCGGGGTCACGAGACCGATGAGCACACCGCCCGCGAGGAGCACGGCCCCCGCGATCAGCAGCACCCAGGCGCCCACATGACGGCCGGGCTTGCCGGAGACCTCGTCGTGCGTGCGCTCGACCGATCCGCCCAGCGCCTGCAGCGGGGTGACCGAGAGCACGCGCCGGGATCCTGCCCAGGCCGCCGCCCACGTGGTGAGGGCGACACCGATCGCCGGCAGCGCGATGAACGGCTGGGCGAGCGAGAAGTCGGAGGGGGCGTTGGCGATCAGCTGCGCGCCGATCTGCACCCCCACCACCGAGAGCACGAGGCCGGCGAGCAGACCGATCGCCGCCCCGAGGAGGCCGACCACGAGTCCCTGCTTCCCGACCTGCGCCCGCTGCGAGCGCGCCGTCGCCCCGATCAGTCGCAGGAGTGCGATCTGGCGGGTGCGGCCGGCGATGATGGTCGAGAACGTGTTCGCGGTGACGATCGCGGCGACGTACATCGCGACGACGGTCAGCAGGACCGAGAGCAGCGCGACGACGAAGGCGAGCGTCTCGCTGTCTCCGATGAAGGGATCGGCCTGCAGCACGGCGCCGATGTACGCGGTGATCTCGACGAGGAGCACACCGAACGCGGCCGACAGCGCCGCGACCAGGATGCTGGCGCCCATGCCGCGATCGCGCAGCCAGCCCAGCCGGGGTCCGGTCGCCCTCGTCTCGGGGACCACCGTGGCGAGCGCGGTCATGCGGCCACCTCCGCGGCGAGCATGTACGCGGAGATCTGCTCGGCGGTCTGACGCGGGTGGTCCGCGACGATCCGGCCATCGCCCAGGTAGAGCACCCGGTCGGCGTGGCTCGCCGCGATCGCGTCGTGCGTGACCATCGCGATGGACTGGCCGTGCTCGCGGCTCGCGGCCGCGAGCAGGCCCAGCACCTCGCGCCCGGTCTTCGAGTCGAGGTTGCCGGTGGGCTCGTCGGCGAACACGAGGTCGGGAGCGGTGGCGAGGGCGCGGGCGATCGCGACGCGCTGCTGCTGACCGCCGGACAGCTGGTGCGGCCGATGGCTCAGGCGCGAGCCGAGCCCGAGGGTCTCGATGAGGCCGTCGATGCGGGCCCGCTCGAGCGCACTCGGGCGACGGCCGTCGAGCTCGAACGGCAGCATGATGTTGCCCAGCGCGTCGAGCGTCGGCACGAGGTTGAAGGCCTGGAAGATGAACCCCACGCGACGGCGGCGCAGGATCGTCATGTCGATGTCACCGAGGCCGGTGATCTCGGTGTCGCCGATCCACGCGCGCCCCTCGGTCGGGCTGTCGAGCCCCGCCATGATGTGCATGAGCGTGGACTTGCCCGAGCCGGAGGGGCCCATGATCGCGGTGAACTGGCCGCGGCGGATGCCCACGCTGACGTCGTCGAGCGCGTGGACGGTGCCCTCGCCCGAGCCGTAGGTCTTCTTCAGGTGCTGGACGCGGGCGGCGAGCCCGAGGTCGGTGGTCGTGATCTCCATGCCTTCGACGCTATTTTCCGGGGCATGTCGGCGTCATCGCCCATCCGGATCATCCGCGTACATCGCAAGGATGATCCCGGCTGCGGGTCAGGCGAGACCGTGCTCGAACGCGAAGACGACCAGCTGCACCCGATCGCGCAGCGCGAGCTTGGTGAGGATGCGACTGATGTGCGTCTTCACGGTCGCCTCGCTCAGGTACTCGCGGCCGGCGATCTCGGCGTTCGAGAGGCCGCGGGCGGCCAGCGCGAAGATCTCCTTCTCGCGGTCCGTGAGCGTGACGTACTGCGGCGGCACCGGCTTGGGCGCCTCGGCGAAGTGCGCGAACAGGTCGCGGGTGGCGGATGCGGCGATCACGCTCGACCCGGAGTGCACGGTGCGGATCGCGGCGAGCAGGAACTCGGGGTCGGCGTCCTTCAGGAGGAAGCCGCTCGCACCCTGCCGGATCGCGCGGGCCGCGGCCTCGTCGAGGTCGAAGGTCGTGAGCATCACGATGCGCGGCGGCTCCGGCCGGGCGAGGATCTCGGCGGTCGCCGTGAGCCCGTCCATGACCGGCATCCGGATGTCCATCAGCACCACATCGGGGCGGGTCGCACCGATCACGTCCAGCGCCTCCCTGCCGTCGCCGGCCTCCCCCACCACGTCGAGGTCGGGCTGCGAGGCGACGAGCATCCGGATGCCGGCACGGAACAGCGCCTGGTCGTCGACGAGCACGACTCTGATCATGCGGAGGCTCCGATCGGGAGAGAGGCGTGGACCACGAACTGCGCCCCTCGGCGCTCGGCTTGCAGACTACCGCCGACCAGCTGCGCCCGCTCGCGCATGCCGATCAGGCCGTGGCCGCCGGGGGCGGTCTCCGCATCGTGCGCGAGCGTGTTCCGCACGTCGATGTCGACCCGGTCCGGGAGCCAGGCGAGGTGCACGTCGACGGTCCCGTCGCCGTGCCGGATGGCGTTCGTGAGCGCCTCCTGGAGGATGCGGTACACCGCGAGCTGGATGGCCCCGGGCGGCTCGCCTGGTGGCATGGGGTCGACCGTGACGCGCGGCTCGATCCCCGCCTGACGCACCTGCGCGAACAGGGCCTCGAGATCGGCGAGCGTCGGCTGCGGGCCGTCGCCCTGCCGGTGCCGGAGCTGGGTGAGCAGCATCCGCACATCGCTCAGCGCCCCGCGCGCGGTCTGCGCGATGGTGCCGAGGGCCTCGGTCGCGACCTCGGGCTTCGCGGCGGCCGCGTATCGGGCGCCGTCGGCCTGGGCGATCACGACGGCGAGGGAATGGGCGACGATGTCGTGCATGTCCCGGGCGATGCGCACCCGCTCCTGCTCCTCGGCGGCGAGCGACTCGGCCTGCAGCTGAGCCGTGCGGGTACTCCGGGCGCGCAGCACGACGCGCCACAGCAACCCGCACACCCACGCGAATCCGAGCGCCATGACGGAGATCGCGAGCAGGAGCGTGCCGGTGGTGACCTTCTCCCACCCGGTGCCCGTGCCGAACGCGACACCGTTCACGATGACCATGTACACGGCCGCGATGAGTCCGCCGAAGAGCGCGGACCCGAATCCCCACCAGAGCACCCGCCGCGTGCCCCAGGCCGCGGTGGCGTAGAGCACGAGCAGGATCGCGACGTCGATCGGGAGCGGCCCGAAACCGGCCAGCATCTGCAGCACGGCGCCCGCCCAGGCGGCGGCGAGCGACAGGCCCGGCGCGAGGCGCCCGATCGCGACGCCGCCGAACATCAGGACACTCGCGACCACGACACCGCCGACCGCGACGCCGCCGATCGCGGTGTTCCCGGTCCCCGGCCCGTAGAACACGAGCGACATCGGCGTGAGGACGAGGAAGAGCAGCGCCGCCCCGACGATGTCGAGGATCAGCGCCGTGCGGGAGAGCGGGCGGATCACTCCCCCACGCTACGCGAGCGCTCCGCCGCGGGCATCCGTCGCGGGATGTATCCCATCGGCGTCAGGCGCGGGCGATGATCTCGCCGTGCGGCACCAGGTACCACCCGTCTCCGTCGTCGGCCCAGCGCTTCCACGCCTCGCTGATCTCCTCCAGATCGGCACGGGTCGCCATGTCGCTGTCGACGAGCTGCCGCGCGAGCGCCGACTCCAGGATGCGGTCCGCCCACATCCCGCCCCACCACGCGCGCTCCTCCGGGGAGGCGTAGCACCAGGTGGAAGCCGTCGCCGTGACGTCCTCGAAGCCCGCAGCACGTGCCCACGACAGCAGCCGTCGTCCGGCATCCGGCTCCCCGCCGTTGGCCCGTGCGGCCGCGCGGTAGAGGGCGAGCCAGCGGTCGAGCTCGGGGAGCACCGGGAACCAGAGGAAGCCCGCGTAGTCCGCGTCGCGCGCGGCGACGATGCCTCCGGGAGCGGTGACGCGACGCATCTCGCGGAGCGCCTGCACCGGGTCACCGACGTGCTGGAGCACCTGATGTGCGTGGACGACGTCGAAGGAGTCGTCGGGGAAGCTCAGCGCATGCACGTCCTCGACCGAGAAGGCGAGGTTCGTGAGGCCGCGGTCCGCCGCAAGGGACCGGGACAGCGACAGGGCATTCTCGTCGATCTCGGTGGCCGTCACATGCCCCACGATGCCGGCGAAGTCGACCGTGATGCTGCCGGGGCCCGCACCGACGTCGAGAAGTCGCGTCGTGGCCGTGAGGTGCGGGCGGAGGTACTCCGCGGAGTTCGCGATGTCGCGCACGTTGTGCGACCGGAGGACGGATTCGTGGTGTCCATGCGTGTACGAGGCCATGCGCTTCATTCTGGCAGGAGCGCTCAGTGCAGCTCGGCGACCATGCGACGGATCGCATCGCGATCGGGCTTGCCGGAGGACAGCACCTCGATCTCGTCCACCATGATCAGGCGCGACGGGCGCGCATGCCTGCCGAGCTCGTCCTCCACGGCCTCGCGCGCGTGGGCGAGCTGCTCGGATTCGCTGCGGCGGAGCACCTCGCCCCGCGCGGCGACGATCACGGAGGCCTCGCCCCAGCGCTCGTCGTCCACCCCGACCACGACCGCCTCGTGCAGCCCTGCGATCCGCCGGACGATGCGCTCCACCCGGTCCAGCGAGATGTTGATCCCCCCGGAGACGATCACGTTGTCGGCCCGGCCGTGCACCCGCACCACCCCCTCCTCGACGATCCCGAGGTCGCCGGTGCGGTACCAGCGGATGCCGTGCTCGTCACGGACGAAGGTGCGCGCGGTCAGCGACCCGTCACCGAGGTACCCCTCGGCGAGCATCGGGCCGGCGATGCGCAGCTCACCGTCGACGGTGCGCACTCCGACCGTGTCGAGCGGCACCCCGTCGTAGACGCAGCCGCCGCTGGTCTCGGTCGAGCCGTAGGTGCGGACCAGCCGCGCACCGAGGTCGGCCGCCCGCTCCCGCAGCGGTTCGGGGAGCGACTGCCCACCCACGAGGATCGCCCGATACGCCCGTAGCGCGGCCCGCACCGCGGTGTCGTCCGCCGCGTCGAGCAGGGTCGCCACCTGAGCGGGGACGAGCGAGGTGAAGAGCTCCGGTACGCCCGCGCCCGCCGCCGGCCGCAGCATCGCGAGCGTCGCCTCGGCGAAGGACATCGGGGAGAACCGGCCGTCCAGCTGCGCGGGCTCCGTGCCTGCCAGGATCGAGCGCACCACGACCTGCAGCCCCGCGACGTAGCCCGCGGGGAGGGCGAGCAGCCAGCGTCCGCTGCCGATCCGTGCCGCCGTGGCCTCGGCGCTCGCGCGCAGCGCCTCGCCACTCAGGGCCACCCGCTTCGGGATGCCGCTCGACCCCGAGGTCGCGATCACGGCCGCGATGCCGTCCGCCACGTTCGCCGGAGCCCCGGCCAGCATGCCGAGGCCGAGGGCCGGGCCGCCGTCGAGGGCGCGCTGCAGCACGTCGCGGAGCTGCGCCGGATCTTCGGCATCCGTGGGGATCAGGGCGGTCATGCGCGTCTCCGACTCCGTGTGCCCGAGGGGTTCAGTAGTGCCAGGGGAAGGAGGACCAGTCGGGGTCGCGCTTCTCGAGGAACGAGTCGCGGCCCTCGACGGCCTCGTCGGTGCCGTAGGCGAGGCGGGTGGCCTCCCCCGCGAAGACCTGCTGGCCGACCAGCCCGTCGTCGACCGCGTTGAAGGCGAACTTCAGCATGCGGATCGCGGTGGGCGACTTGGTCAGCACGGTGCGGGCCATCTTCAGGGCCTCGCGCTCGAGCTCGGCGTGCGGCACCACGCGGTTGACGGCGCCCATCTCGTAGGCGCGCTGGGCGGAGTACTCCTCGGCGAGGAAGAACACCTCGCGCGCGAACTTCTGTCCGGTCTGGCGGGCCATGTACGCAGAGCCGTATCCGGCGTCGAAGCTGCCCACGTCGGCATCCGTCTGCTTGAAGCGGGCCTCCTCCGCCGACGCGATCGTGAGGTCGCACACCACGTGCAGGGAGTGCCCGCCACCGGCCGCCCACCCCGGCACGACGGCGATGACGACCTTGGGCATGAAGCGGATCAGGCGCTGCACCTCGAGGATGTGGAGGCGTCCGACCGCCGCGCGGCTCGCTCCGTCGACGATCGCCGTCTCGGCATCGGAGTACTTGTACCCGTCGCGACCCCGGATGCGCTGGTCGCCGCCGGAGCAGAATGCCCAGCCGCCGTCCTTCTGGCTCGGGCCGTTGCCGGTGAGCAGCACGGCGCCGACGCGGGCGTCCTGGCGGGCGATGTCGAGAGCGCGATAGAGCTCGTCCACCGTGTGCGGCCGGAACGCGTTGCGCACCTCCGGACGGTGGAACGCGATGCGCGCGACCCCGCCGTCGCGCGAGACGTGCGCCGTGATGTCGGTGTAGTCCTCGGCACCGGGCGCGAGCACCCACTCGGCCGGGTCGAACAGGTCGGAGACGAAGGCATCGGTCACGGCATCCAGCCTATTCCTCGCGGTCTCCCCGGCACACGGCACGCGCCGCAGTCAGATGCGACGGGCGCGCCAGGTCTTCATCCACCCGTCGACGATGGTCCACACCTGGACGGCGACGATGCCGACGCCGGTGATCACCGCGAGGACGCGCAGCGTGTCGGCCTCCACACCGTTGTCGGAGAACGCGAACTGCACGAACTCCGGGTTCAGCAGCTCGCCCTGCACCAACAGCGTCACCGCCCAGACGGCGAAGGCGATCGAGAGCGCGGTGTTGACGACGGCGAGTCCGACCGTCCACCTCCGGCGGACGTACACGGCGACGGCCAGGAGAGCATCGGCGACCATGATCCCGAGGAGCACGATCATCCCCCACGGCCAGAGCCCGGGGTTCAGAACCGGGATCGGGTCGCCGCCGGTCGGGAAGAAGCCGCGCGTCGCGTCCCATAGCACCGCGCCGATGAGGATGCCCACGAACACGAGCGAGGCGATCATGTCGCTGCGCGCGGCTCCGTTCTCGGTCGGCGTGGGCAGCTGGTCGACGTCCCACTTCTCCCCCGTGTCGGCGCCGGTGCGCTCCAGCACGACGAAGACCAGGGTCACCCAGAAGCACACGTGCACCACGACCGAGATGGTGACGGCGACGATCGTCCCGATCACCTCTCCGACGGTCGCGCCCTCGATGAGCTTCGCGATCGCGACGCCGAACGCGGCACAGGCCGGAACGATGATCAGCAGCAGCTTCAGCAGCCGCCACCAGATCAGGTAGTAGCGGGGTCCGAGCAGGTGCAGCGGGCGATCGGCGTAGCCCGCAGCGAGGATGCCGGGGTCGCCGAGCTCCCTCAGGACCGCACGCTCGGCGGTCTCGGGCGCCTCGCCCTGCTCGACCCGTGCCTCGATCGCGTCGGCGATGGAGGCTTCGAGTTCGGCGCGGACGTCGGCCTGAGCGGTGGGGCGGAGGCTGCGGATCGTCGCACTGATGTATCGCTCGGTGAGCGAAGTCGTCGTCGTCATGTCAGATCTCCTCGGAGGTGAGGGTCGCGATCGCCGTGGTGAGGGATCGCCATTCGTCGGTGAGGGTGTCGGCGAGGCGGATGCCGGCATCCGAGGTGCGGTAGAACTTGCGGGGTCGAGCCTCGTCGGTGTTCCACTCGCTCGTGAGGTACTCCTGCTTCTCCAGCCGGCGAAGCAGCGGATACAGCGTGTTCGCGTCGGTCGCGAAGCCGCGCTGCTCCAACTGCTCGAGCAGCCCGTAGCCGTAGCCCGGCGTGCGCAGCAGCTGCAGACACGCGAGCACCACGGTGCCGCGCCGCAGTTCCTGCAGGTGCGTGTCGAGGACTTCGTTCATGTTCGTCACATTACTGTGTTTCACACACCATTGTCAATCACACGTCGATGGGTGACTCCAGAAACCCGACGGCGTAGCGTGGAGACATGACGATCGAGATCGCGCGCATCGATCCCTTCGACGCCGACGCCGTGGACGCCTGGTGGGACGCCTATGCCGCCGCCGAGCGCGCGGACCGCGGGCAGGACACTCCCGTCTGGACGCGGGAGGAGAGCCGCAGCGAGTTGCAACAGGAGTCGCAGGTCGTCGAGCGCCGCGCGTTCCTGGTGCGCGACGGCGAGGTCGTCGTGGGATCGGCGTCGCTCGCACTCCCCCAGAAGGACAACACCCACATCGCGCACCTCGCGATCGACGTGCCGCCCGAGCATCGTCGGCGCGGCATCGGATCCGCAGCCCTCGCCTTCCTCGAGCAGGAGGCGACGGCCGACGGGCGCACCACCCTGCAGGGGAGCACCTCCTGGCGCTACGAACTCGGCACGGACGGCGCCGGGGCCCCCGGCCGCGAGTTCGCCCGCCGACACGGATACGCGCTCGCACTCGGGGACGTGCAGAACCGTCTCACCCTCCCCGTCGACCTGGCACTGCTCGACCGCGTCGAGGCGGACATCGCCGCCGCGACCGGCGGGTACGAGCTCCGCAGCTGGATCGGCCCGGTGCCGGACGACGTGGTGGAAGGCTGGGCGATCCTCGACGCCGCGGTCGAGACGGAAGCCCCCAGCGGCGACCTCGACATCGAACCCGCGAAGCCCGACGTCGCCGCCATCCGGGAACAGGAGGAGCTCCTGGGCCGGCAGCATCGGACGTCGATCGGCACGGTCGCCGTCACGCCGAAGGGCGAGGCCGCCGCCTACACGCAGCTGGTGATCTCCGGTGACGACGGCAACGCGTACCAATGGGGCACGCTCGTGCGCACGTCCGACCGCGGCCACCGGCTCGGCACCGCCGTCAAGCTCGCGAACCTCCGACTGCTGCAGCACGAGGCCCCGCAGGTCCCGGCGGTGTACACCTACAACGCCGAATCCAATGCGCACATGCTCGCCGTGAACACGCTGCTCGGATTCGTGCCGACCGAGCGGATGGGCGAACTGCAGAAGCGCCTGGGCTGAGCGTCCGACGACTCACCCGCCCGGCGGGCGCAAGAAACGCTCACCGCCCGAGCAAATTCTTCAAGGCGCGCAAAAGCGCAAGTTCCGCATGAAACAAGGGATCCACCTGCACTTCCGGCAAGAAGTCTGACAGAATCAGAGAAAGTTCCTGCGGCGGATCGGAGAAGTCTCGATGACCGACCTGTACCGGCTGCCGCAGCCCGCGTTCGATTCCGAACTCGTCCCGTTGCTCTTCGAGATCGAGCGTCTTCGCGCCGACGTCGGCGTCGGTACGGCGCACCGCGAGATCGTCTCGGAGCTGCATCTGCTCTTCGACACCGTGATGAGCGTGATCTCCGCCCGCATCGAAGGCAACCACACGACCGTTTACGAGGCCGTCGAGGCCATGGGCGAAGCGGGAACGCGAAACCTCGCCGACCATCTCAGCGAGATCTCCAACATCGTCGAGGCCGTGCGTCACCTCGACTCTCTCGATCCTCGCCACCCACTCACCCACCGTCTCCTCCGAGACCTGCACACGAGGACCGTCGACGGCCTCGCCCGCGAAGGGGATCCGACGCCCGGGGCCTATCGCGATCAGGAGGTCGCGATCGCCGGCTCCGCCCACGTCCCTCCCTCCTGGGTCACCGTGCACGCGGAGATGTCGGACCTGCTCGACTTCGCGAACGCCGAGCGACCGATGCACGAGCAGATGATGCAGATCGCGCTCGCCCATCACCGCTTCGTCTGGATCCATCCGTTCCGCAACGGCAACGGTCGCGTCTCGCGCCTCTTCACGTATGCCATGCTGCGGAAGACGGTGTTCGCGACCGGCGGCTACAGCGCCCTGAATCCCGCCGCGGTCTTCGGCAACGATCGATCCGCCTACATCGCCGCCCTCGAATCCGCCGACTCGCTGGAGGAGGAGGGCACGGTCGCCTGGATCACCTTCTTCGCCCGCGGGATCCGGGACGACCTTGCCCGCCTCGTCCGCCTGCATGACCAGGCATTCGTCGAGTCCGAGCTCGTCGGTCCCGCCCTGGCGCAGATGACCCGAGACGGAGCCATCGATCGTGGGGACGAAGCGGCTCTGCGCGCGGTCCTGGCCACCGGTGTGGTGAAGGCCGGCGACCTCGAATCGGCGATCCCCGGCACCGCCTCGCAGCGCTCCCGGCGCATCCGCAGTCTCCTCGATCGCGACCTGCTCCGACAGGCGGCGGACGGCCCCCGCTTCTACCTCCTCTCACTGAGTCGAGGCCCCCTGGCAACACGTCTCATCCGACGCCTCAACGAACTGGGGCACCTCCCCAAGATCCTGGAGAACGATTGACATGATCCCGCCGCTCGCAGACCTGCTCGACTCGGCCAGGGTCGTCGCCCTCCCGATGCACAGTCGCTTCCGCGGCGTCGACGTGCGGGAGGCGCTTCTCTTCGAGGGGCCGGAGGGGTGGGCGGAGTTCTCCCCGTTCACGGAATACGAAGACGCCGAGGCCGCCACCTGGCTCGCCGCGGCGATCGACTACGCGTGGCGTCCGCAGCCGGCGCCGCTGCGTGACCGGATCGGCGTGAATGCGACGGTCCCGGCGATCGATGCCGCACGGGTCCCCGAGCTGCTGGCGCGGTTCGCGGGGTGCCGCACGGCCAAGGTCAAGGTCGCCGAGCCGGGGCAGACGCTCGCCGACGACGTCGCCCGCGTCCGTGCGGTGCGCGAGGCGATGGGCCCGGAGGGGCGCATCCGCGTCGATGCGAACGGCGCCTGGAACGTCGACGAGGCCGAGCACGCGGTGCACGCCCTGGGCGAATACGACCTGGAGTACGTGGAGCAGCCGTGCGCGACGGTGCCGGAGCTCGCCGATCTGCGTCGGCGCGTGAAGCACATGGGCATCCCGGTGGCCGCCGACGAGAGCGTGCGCAAGTCGTCCGATCCGCTCGCCGTGGCCCGCGCGGGCGCAGCCGACCTCCTCGTCGTCAAGGCCCAGCCGCTCGGCGGTGTCACGCACGCACTGCAGATCGTCACGGCCGCGGGACTCCCGGTCGTCGTGTCGAGCGCACTGGACACCGCGATCGGACTGTCCCAGGGCGCCGCTCTCGCTGCCGCGCTCCCGACGCTCGACTACGACTGCGGGCTCGGGACGGCGTCACTCTTCCTCGACGACGTGGCCGACCGGCGCCCGGTCGACGGCTCGATCCCGGTCGGCCGGGTGACGCCGGACGCGGATGCCCTCACCCGCCTGGCCGCATCCGACGAGCGCCGTGAATGGTGGATCGCCCGACTCGCACGCTGCCACTACGAACTGGCGGCCGCCGCGAACTGAGTCGGTGGGCCTCTCCGCCCTCCACCCGGTGGTCTTGCGGACTACTGCTCGATGAGCAGTTGCACCAGACGGCCGAGCTCTTCGCCACCGGAGTGCCGCAGCTGCGCGTCATCCTGGCCGGCCATGGCGCCGCGCACCGTCATGCCCTCCCAGATGATCATGAGCATGCGAGCTGCCGTCTCGGCCGGAAGGCGAAGGCGCAGCAGGCCGGCAGTGACGATGTCGTCGACGATCTGCGCAATGCTCGAGACCATCTCGCGCTCCTGCATGAGGTAGGCCTCGCCGAACTTCGCGTCGCGCAGCGCTCGGATGCGGATCTCGCTGAGCAGCATGACACCGAGACGGTCGTCTCCGCCGAGCTCCATGATCTGCTGCACGAGGTCGATCGGATCGCACCCCTCGACCAGGGCACCGGCGGCCGTCAGCTCCTCGACGCGGGTGCGCACCGCGCTCACGCGGACATCGGAGACGCTCGCGGCGAGCATGAGGAACAGCTCGTCCTTGGATTCGAAATTGGAGTAGAACGCGCCACGGGTGAAGCCGGCGCGCTCGCACACCGCCTCGACGGACGCGCCGTCGAGGCCGACCTCGGCGAAGACCTGGGCCGCCGCTTCGAGCAGGCGGGCCCGCGTGTTCTCTCGGCTGCGGGTTGCGGGTATCGACATCGAAACCTCCTGACCCCTCACTCTCGCATGATTCACACCCCGCACACAGGCTGAGCCGGGCGGGTCACCTTACGATACATCTATGTATTGGATACACCTGTGTATCCACCCCGTACCCTTCGGAGGAACGCGTGTCCACACTCCTGTCCTCGCTCGGACGCTGGTCCTTCCGGCACCCCTGGCGAGTCCTCGTGTCCTGGCTGCTCGCGCTCGGCATCGCCGGCGCCGGAGCACTCGTGCTGGGGGCGGGCACCGACAACACCTTCTCCATCCCCGGCACCGAATCGCAGGCCGGACTCGAGCAGCTCTCCCGCTCCTTCCCGCAGGTGAGCGGGACGAACGCCCAGTTCATCGTGGTGGCCGCCGACGGCGACAAGATCACGGATGACGACTACCGCGATCACATCGAGGATGCCGTCGACGAGCTGGGCGACCTCGACGGCGTGCTCGCGGCCACCTCGCCGTACGACGAGATGGTCAGCGGCATGATCAACGAGGACGACACCGCGGCGATCGTCCGCGTGCAGTTCGACGGCGAGTCCACCGACGTCTCCGACGACACGAAAGACGCACTGCGCACCGTCGTCAGCGACCTCGACTCCGAGCTCCCCGCGGGTTCGCAGACCTCGCTCGGCGGCGACCTGTTCGCGATCTCGATCCCCGGTGTCACGCTCACCGAGGCCGTCGGACTGCTGATCGCGCTCCTCGTCCTGATCGTCACGTTCCGCTCCTTCGTCGTGGCAGGACTCCCGCTGCTCACCGCCATCCTCGGCGTCGGCATCTCGATGGCCGGCATCTTCACCGCGACCGCGTTCGCCACGGTCTCCTCGACCACCCCGCTGCTGGCGCTCATGCTCGGCCTCGCCGTCGGCATCGACTACGCGCTGTTCATCATGGCCCGACATCAGGACCAGGTCCGCGAGGGGGTCGATCCGGAGGAGTCCGCCGCTCGCGCAGTCGGCACCGCAGGGTCCGCCGTGGTCTTCGCCGGCGTCACCGTGCTCATCGCGCTCATCGGCCTCGGGTTCGCGGGCATCCCGTTCCTCACCACGATGGGCATCGCGGCCTCCGTCGCCGTGGCCGTCGCCGTCGCGATCGCCGTCACGCTCACCCCGGCGCTCCTCGGCTTCGTGAAGGGCCGGGTCGTGGGCCGACCGAAGCGCGCCCCGAAGGCGAAGAAGAAGAGCGCGAAGGACAGCTCCGGGGACGCGCCCGCCGCTCCGGTCCGCGTCGCGGGCAGCACCCGCTGGGTGAACGGCGTCACCAAGCGCCCGATCCTGGTGTCGCTCGCGGTCGTGATCGGCCTCGGCATCGTGGCCGTCCCCGCGCTGAGCCTGAACCTCGCGCTCCCCAACGCCGGCGTGCTCCCGAAGGACTCCGAGGCACGGCAGACCTACGACCTCGTGGGCGAGCAGTTCGGCCCCGGGTTCAACGGACCACTGATCCTCACCGGAACGATCGTCACCTCCACCGACCCGCTCACCCTGATGGAAGACCTCGGGGATGCCGTCGAGAAGATCCCCGGCGTGAAGGAGGTCGCACTCGCGACCCCGAACGAGACCGCGGACACCGGCATCGTGCAGATCATCCCGGAGACCGCCCCGGACGACCCGGCGACCGCCGACCTCGTGCGCGAGCTGAGGAGCCACCACGACGAGTGGCTCGAAGAGTTCGGCATCGACCTCAAGGTCACCGGATTCACGGCCGTCGGCATCGACATCTCCGATCAGCTCGGCCACGCACTGCTGCCGTTCGGCATCTTCGTCATCGGCCTCTCGCTGATCCTGCTGACCATCGTGTTCCGCTCGCTCTGGGTGCCGATCACCGCGGCCGCCGGATACCTGCTCTCGATCGTCGCCGCCTTCGGTGTGGTCGGTGCCGTGTTCGAGTGGGGCTGGTTCGCCGACCTGCTGCACGTCGCCAAGGTCGGACCGATCATCAGCTTCATGCCGATCATCCTGATGGGCGTGCTGTTCGGGCTCGCGATGGACTACCAGGTGTTCCTCGTCTCCCGCATGCGTGAGGATTTCGTGCACGACCCGGATTCGAAGAGCCCGGATCGCGCGAAGCGCCGCGCCGCAGCCCTGCGCACCGTGCGCAGCGGGTTCACCGGCTCAGCCAAGGTCGTCACCGCGGCGGGTCTCATCATGTTCGCGGTGTTCGTGGCCTTCGTCCCTGAGGGTGACTCGTCCCTGAAACCCATCGCGCTCGGACTCGCCGCCGGTATCGCGATCGACGCCTTCCTCGTGCGGATGACGCTCATCCCCGCCCTCATGGCGATCCTCGGCGAGCGCGCCTGGGAGCTCCCGCGCTGGCTGGAGAAGATCCTTCCCCGCGTCGACGTCGAAGGCGAGGCCGTGGAGCGCGAACGCCATCTGGCCGAGTGGCCGGGCGACGGGTCCGTGGTCGCCGCCGACAGCCTCGAGATCAGCGCGGATGCGCCCCTCGTCGAGGATCTGACGATGCGCATCCCGAACGGCGGCGCGGTCATCGCGACCGGCGGCGACCTACGGACGCGTCGGGCTCTGGCCCTCACGATCGCGGGACGCCTGACGCCGACGGACGGACGGCTCCGCGTCGCGGGCCACCTGCTCCCCGGACGCGCCGCCTGGGTGCGATCGCACGTCGGCTGCGTCCTGGTCGACGACGCGGATGCCGCACTCGCCGACCTGGCCGAGGCCCTGCGCGGGAAGTCGCAGATCGTCGTGATCGACGGCCTCGACCGCTTCTCGGGTGGCCAACGCGACCAGGCGACGGCGATGCTGCGAGATGCCGCAGCCTCCCGATCGCTCGCGGTGTTCGCCACCGCCTCCGACGCCGACTCGGCACGGACCACTCTCGCCGAGGCCGGCTGGCCCGACGCACAGACTCTCGACACGCGCGCTCCTCGCCGGAGCACCGCAGAATCCACCGAGGTGACCGCATGACCCTCCCCATCGAGCGCGCGCGCTCCCGCAAGCCCATCACGTGGCTGACCATCCTCGGCGTGCTGCTGCTGCCGGCGGCGGTCGGCGGCATCCTGGTCGCGGCCCTGCAGAACCCGACCGAGCGCCTGGACTCGATGACCGCGGCCATCGTCAACCTCGACGAGCCCGTGACCATCGACGGGCAGATGACCCCGCTCGGACGTCAGCTCGCCTCCGGACTCGTGGAGGGCTCGGACGACCTGGATTCCAACCTCACGTGGGTGATCTCCAACAAGGACGACGCCGCCGACGGACTCGCCGACGGCTCGTACCAGGCCGTCATCACGATTCCGGAGGACTTCTCCGCGGCGGCGACCTCGGCCGGTCAGGCGATCTCCGACGGTGGCGGCAAGGCCGAGAAGGCGACCATCACCGTGACCACCCCGGACGACGGGCTCGTCGCGGACGACCTCATCACGGGGCAGATCGCCGACGTCGCCGCCTCGACCATGGGCACCATGCTCACCGAGGCGACGACCGAGAACATCCTCGTCGGGTTCACCACGATCGGCGACCAGATCGGCGATGCGGCGGACGGCGCGCTCAAGCTCGCGAACGGCGCGCGGGATGCCGCGACCGGCGCGGCCGCGATCCCGGACGGCGCCACCAAGCTGGCCTCCGGCGCAGGACAGATCGGGACGGGCGCCTCGTCGCTCGCGACCGGTCTCGACACGATCGCGGGCAAGACCCGCGAGGCCGCGGATGGTGCGGCACAGATCGGGTCCGGGCTGACCGCCGGCGGAACGAAGCTGCAGGGAAGCGTCGCCGACGTGCAGAAGCTCGTGGGCGGAATTCAGGGCGCCTCGGCATCCGCGAAGTCGGCGGCATCGGGCTCGGCCGCGCTCGCGCAGAAACTGGCCGGACTGGCGGATACCGCATGCGCCACTCCGGTGACGGACCAGGCGCAGTGCGATCTGCTCACCTCCCTCCGAGACGATGCGGGCGCCGTGGCGACGAACGCCGGGACCACATCCGGAATCCTCAACGACCCGAAGGTCGCCGGTGGCGTCGGCGCCCTCCCGGGCACGTTCACCACGCTGGCATCGAGCATGACCCAGGCCGGGGCCGGGGCCACGCAGCTCGCGGGCGGCCTCACCCAGCTCGCCGACCAGGGCATCGGCGCATCCGCGACCGGCGCTCGCGGCCTCGCCTCCGGTGCGACCCAGCTGTCCGAGGGCGCCACCGCTCTCGCCGACGGCACGACCGAGCTCGCGACCGGGCTCGACACCCTGGCGACCGGAACGGGTGACCTCGCGGGTGGGCTGCGCACGGCATCCGACTCGCTCCCCTCGTTCAGCGACAGCGACTCGAAGTCCCTCGCCACGGTGATCGCCGACCCGGTGTCGTCGAACTCGTCGATGAACACGATCTTCGGGCCGACCGCCATTCCCCTGCTCGCGGCCGTCGTGCTGTGGTTCGGCGGGCTCGCGACGTTCGTGGTGATGCGCGCCCACACGGCGCGCACCCTGACCTCCCGTCGCTCGTCCGCGATGCTCACGCTGCGGGCGTTCGCGCCGGCGGCACTGATCGGCGCCGGACAGGGTCTGCTGGTGTCGCTCATCGTGCAGATCGTGGCGAGCTATGACGCGGGAACCTGGTGGGCCTTCGCGGGAACGGCCGTGCTGGCCGGCGTGGTCTTCGCCGCGGTGAACCAGGCGCTGGTCGCGCTGTTCGGTGGTGTCGGACGATGGATCTCCGCCCTCATCGGCGTGCTGGCCGTCGCGACCGGGCTGATCTCCACCGTGCCCGACTGGCTGGCCGGCATCGGAGCGGCGCTGCCGACGGCCCCCGCGTTCGCGGGCCTGATCGCCGGGAGCGGCTCCGCAGTGGCGGCGCTGGTGGTCTGGGGCGTGCTGTCCCTCGTGGCCACCACGCTCGCCGTGACCATGCGTCGCACGACCTCGGTTCAGGCGGTGCTCGCCACCGCCTGACCCGCACCTCTCCGGCCAGAACGGAGAGCATCCGCCCTCGGCCCGGCGCGTCAGCACACGACGCGCCGGGCCGAGGGCTTTCTCTCCGGGTTTCGGCACCGCCCCGCCTCAGCCATGGTCCCCCACCGTCCAAGCCGCAGCGCCCGGACGCACGAGACCCGCCCGCGCAGGTCAGCGCGGACGGGTCTCGGTGTCACCCGACGAGGGTCAGCTCAGGCCGGAGTAGGCGTGCAGGCCCTTGAAGAAGACGTTGACGATCGTGAAGTTGAAGATCACGGCCGAGAAGCCGACGATCGCCAGCCACGCGGAGGGGTTGCCGCGCCAACCGCGCGTCGCCCGAGCGTGGATGTAGCCGGCGTAGAGGACCCAGATCACGAACGTCCAGGTCTCCTTCACGTCGAAGCCCCAGAAGCGGCTCCAGGCGTAGTACGCCCAGATCGACCCCGCGATGAGCGTGAAGGTCCACAGGATGAAGCCGATGATCGTGAACATGTACGCCAGGCTCTCCAGGCGCACGGACGGCGGGAAGGTGCGGAGGAAGCCGGGCCCGGTCTTCGCGGCCCCTTCTGCGACGAGCCGCTCCCGGCGCGACTGCATGAGCTGGATCACCGAGAGGGCGAACGCGAGCGCGAAGAACGCGGTGGCCAGCGAGGCGACGAACACGTGGATGACCAGCCAGACGCTCTTCAGCGGGTCCATCAGCGGGGAGACCTCGACGTAGAAGTTCGTCGCTCCGAGGCCCAGCAGCACCACGACCAGGCCGGTGATGAACGTGCCGAGGAAGCGCAGGTCGAGGCGCGTGAGCACCACGAGGTACACCGCGATGATGAGCAGCGTGCCCATCATCGCGAACTCGTAGAGGTTGGCCCACGGCACCCGACCGGCGGCGAGGCCGCGGGTGACGGTCGCCGCGAGGTGGAAGAGGAAGCCGAGGACCGTCAGCGAGGTGCCGATCCGGGCCATCACGAAGCGCTGCGGAGCGGCGTCCTTGCCAGGCGCGCCGGAGGACGCCGTGGCGGTGCCCCCGCCTGCTCCGACGAGGACCGCTTCCCGGACCGTCTGCGCGTCGGCCGTCGCCTGCGAGCGCCGCGCGAGATCGAAGGCATAGGCCACGAAGGCCGCCGCATAGATCGCGATCGCCGTCCAGAGCAGGACCGGCGAGATCACGTTGAGCTCGAGCATGGTGTCAGTCTACTTTCGGGTGTCGGTCGCCGGGGCCTCCGGCTGCGCGGACTCGTCCGCGGTGTCGTCGATGGTGGGGCGAGCCGTCGTGCCGCCCGCGGCGTCGAGGAGTCGTGCGTGGCCGGCGACGAGGTCGTCGACGGCGGCGGCGAGCGTCGGGTCCTCGCCTCGAGCGAGTGCGGCGTACTCGAGCGCCACCTCGCCGTCGTGCGCGGTCGCCTTGACCCACACGCGTCGGCGCGGCACGAACAGGGCGATCATGAGACCGCCGAGAGCCAGCAGCGCGAAGCCGAGCACCCACACACCCGACTCGTCGCGGTGGATCTGCAGCGAGGCGAAGCGCTTCACGGACTTCGAGGCGTCGGTCGCGCCCGCGGGCGACTCGTCCTCGAAGGTCACGGAGCCGAGGCCGTTCGGCAGCTGCGCGGTCTGGCCGGGCGTGAGCTCGATCGACTCGACGTTCGTGGTGCGGCCGGTGAGCTTGGTCATCCCGGTCGTGTCGAGCACGTAGACCGAGCGCGGCACGCCTTCGTTGATGCCCAGGTCGCCCGTGTACACGTCGAGCGTGAGCGTCGGGTTCGTGAGATCGCCGTAGGCGGAGAAGAACGCGCCCGTGTCGAGCACGCCGGTGGTCGGGTAGAAGAACCCGACGAGGCCCACCTGCTCGGCCAGGCCATCCGGGATCTTGAGCACGCCGAGCGAGGTCATGTTGTTGTCCTGCGGGAGGAACGGCGTGCTGTTCGTGAACACGACGTTGCCCTCGGGATCGCGCACCGTGACGGTCGGCGCGTAGCCGTTGCCGAGCAGGAACACGTCGTCGTCGGCCACGGCGAGCGGCTCGTTGACCTTGACGGATCCCTCGCGCTCCTCGCCGTCCTCCTGCACGGTGACGTTGGCGGAGAAGTTGCCGGCCTGACCGGAGCCCGGCTCGCCGAACGGCTGGTAGGTCACATCGAAGGAGTCGAGACGCATCGAGTAGGGCGAGAACGCGTCATCCCCCACGAAGCGGCCGCGGTTCATGGAGTCGTAGTCGAGCAGGGTGTTCGCGAAGGTCTCCCCCTCGACCAGCACGCGCTGTCCGGTGTACGAGAACCCGCCGCCCACGCCGACCGTGACCAGCACGCCGACGAGCGCGAGGTGGAAGAGCAGGTTGCCGGTCTCGCGCCAGTAGCCGCGCTCCGCGGAGACCGAGAACGTGCGCCCGCGGTCGTAGCGCTCCACCCGATAGCCGAGCGCCTTGAGCTGTTTCGTGGCGACGTCGATCGACGCGGCGGCCTCGGCCTCGGCGTCACCGGTCTTCGTGCCGGTGTCGGCCGACGGGTCGCGAGTGACGGCGCGGTAGTCCTCGAGGCGCTGCAGGCGCGCGGGCGTGCGCGGCGGACGGGCGCGGAGGGCCTTCGCGTGGTGCTTGATGCGCGGGATCACGCAGCCGACCAGCGAGGCGAAGAGCAGCAGGTAGATCGCCGAGAACCACGGCGACAGGTACACGTCGAACATCTTGAGTCCGTCGAGCACCGGGAAGAGGTCGGGGTTGTCGCGCTCCCACTGCGTGACGCCGTTCGGGTCGGCCATCCGCTGCGGGAAGATCGAGCCGGGGATGGCCGCGATCGCGAGCACCAGCAGCAGGACCAGGGCCGTGCGCATCGAGGTCAGCTGGCGCCATCCCCAGCGCAGCCAGCCGACGAGGCCGAGCCGCGGCTGGGTGATCGAGTCGTCGCCGTCGACGTGGTCGGACGGGCGGAGCGGATCGCTGGAGTCGCTGTTCACGGCACCCTTGTTCTTCGTCATGGTCTTCTCGGAGGGAGCGGACTTCTCTGAACGGTCAGAGCGGGAGGATGACACTGCCCATCACCGCCGTCAGCCGCGACATGATGTCGGTCCAGAGCCCGGTGACCATCAGGATCCCGAGCAGGATGAGCAGCACGCCGCCGATGACGTTGACGACGCGGATGTGACGGCGCAGGAAACCGATCGCCTTCGTCGCCCAGCCGAAGCCGAGTGCGACGAGCAGGAACGGGATGCCGAGCCCGAGGGAGTAGGCCAGCCCGAGGGAGCCCGCCCGCACCGGGTCACCCGCGTTGAAGGAGAGGGCGAAGATCGCCGTGAGCGTGGGGCCGAGGCACGGTGCCCACCCGATGCCGAGGGCGATGCCGAGCAGCGGAGCGCCGATGATGCCGGCCTTGGAGTCGACGTGGAAGCGGAGCTCGCGCTGCGCGAAGCCGAACAGGCCGAGGAAGACCAGGCCCATGACGATGATGACCACGCCCAGGATGCGGGTGATGAGCTCGCCCCACTCCAGCAGGAAGACGTTGGCGATTCCGCCCAGTGCCGTGATCGAGACGAACACCAGGCTGAAGCCGAGGATGAACAGCAGCACGCCGAGGACGAGCCGGCCACGCGTCGCCGTCTGGGTCGCCGGGCCCTGCGAGCCCGCCCCGGAGACGGACGCCGTGCGCGGCGCGACCGTTCCGCCGAGGAAGCCGAGATAGCCCGGCACGAGCGGGAGCACGCACGGCGACAGGAACGAGATGAGTCCCGCCAGCATCGCGACGGGGATCGCGATCCAGAGGGCCCCCGAGCCGATGATCGCTTCAGGGTTCACGACGCTCCCTCAGTGATCACGACTTCTCCGCGAGTGCGTCCTTGACGAGCGTGGAGAGGATCGACTTCCCGTCGATCGGTCCGATGATGCGCGCGGCGACCCGGCCCTGCTTGTCGAGCACGAGCGTGGTCGGCGTCGCGGCGATCGGGGTCACCTTCGCGAAGGCGAGCTTGGCCTGGGCGGTGTCCACGTCGATCAGGCTCGGGTAGGTCACGTCGTACTCGTCGGCGAAGGCGACCGCGGTGTCGGCCTGGTCACGGGTGTTGATACCGATGAACGTGACGTCCTGGTCGCTGTAGTCCTGCCAGACGGCTTCCAGGTCGGCGGCCTCGAGGCGGCACGGCGCGCATCCGGCGTACCAGAAGTTGACGACCGTGACGTCGCCGGCGATGTCGGCGCTGTCGAATTTCTCGCCAGCCTCGGTCACGCCGCTGAACTCAACGGGCTCGCCGCGCTCGGCGACGGGGATCTCGACGATCGCGCCGTCGGCCGCGACATAGCCGGTGTTCTCCCCGTTGAGGAAGGATTCGCTGACCGGATCGGGAGCGCAGGCGCTCAGACCGATGGCGAGCACCGCAGCGAGCGCGGCACCGACCGCACGACGCGAACGCCGGGTGCGGGAGGAGCGGCCGCTGCGGATCGGACGGACCGTCGAATCGCTTGGCACGACTCCGAGTTTACGCAGAGCTTCCTATGCACGAGCCGGAAACGGGACCCTCCGCCGGGGTCTCAGAAGCGCGCCAGGACGTCGTCGACCCCCGCCCGGAAACGCGGGCAGGTCGCGATGTCGTGCGCACGGCAGCCCATCGCATGCTCGGTCATCTCGCGCGATCGACGCATCTCCTCCATGCGCCGGTCGAGGTCGTCGAGGTGCTGCTGGAGCACCTGATGCCGCCCCGCACTCCCGTCGTCGAGCAGCACCGCGATCTGCTCGACCGTCATCCCGGCGGCCTTGCTGCGCTGGATGACGGCGATGCGCACGACCTCGTCCTCGCCGTAGCGCCGCCGCCCCGCACCGTCCCGCGGCGGCCGGAGCAGACCGACGGACTCCCAGTGCCGCAGGACGTTGGTCGGCAGCTCGTGTCAATCGTCGACCGCCCTGGCTCGCGCCTGACACACCTGACCCGCGAAAACACGCGGCGCATGGCCGAGTCGCACCGACTCTTTCGTCGTAACAGTTGATCCGTTCTTGCACAGACCATTGGCGATGAGCGAGGGCATCTTGCAAGCGCTTTCTGCGCGCCGCAGTGTACGACCAGCTGGTCCGGTGCGAGTGAATTTTCGCTCGCACGAAGAGGCGGAGGGCCGGGATCTCCCGGCCCTCCGCGTGGGTATCTTCCCTAGCTCGTCAGTTCAGCATCGAGTCCCTCAAGCACGCCGCGACGAGCGAGTGGATCAAGAAGAACGTCTGTGCTCACCCGATACATCATGGGAAGCGATGACAAGTAGACCAACCCACAGCGCGCCACAATCTTTGGATTATGCCCATCTTCAGCAGACACCTCCGCTCTCCGCTGGTGCGCTGCGTGCGCGAACGGCGTGCGGATGATGACGATGCGCTGCGGGGTCGCTTTCCATCATCGACAGCCCGGAGCGCCCTGGGGAGGAACGAGCGGCGCGGCCCCTAGCCTGTGATGATTGCGATACTTAGGACGGACTGAGCGAATCCTGCCTGGCTGAAGGTTGAGTATCCCCCGAACTTCCCGTAGTGAATCCCGACGGCAGAGTTGTTAACGAACCAGGGTCCGCCACTGTCTCCGGGGTTGGTGAATGCACCGTTGGACTGCACCATCCTGCTGATGTAGGTGGAGGTTCCGTCAATGTTGGCATAGAACGCAAGCCCGACCTGCCGGACCGTTGTGCATGAATGGGCGGAGCGAGTCTTCCCGTAGTTGCAGATCGACTGCCCTGCAGACGGATAGACCACGCTCGTGATCGACCGGTAGGAGGAGGGGGCGATGATGATCGTGTTTCCGATCAAAGGATCAGACGAGGAGTGCTTTTGCACCTCTCCGTAAGCGCCCGCGTGCTGTCCACGGTGGACCGTGCCGTAGGTGCTGCCAGACGGTGTCCCTGCCGCGTTGGGACAGTGGGCAGCGGTCACGAAGCCCTTGTATTGAGGGCTTCCGAGGATCCGAATGTTGAAGCCTGCGGTGCAGCCGGAGATGCTCGTGCCGCCGCGGATGAGCTCCGGGTCGGTGGAGATGTCTTCGGTCGCCTCCACGACATCAATTTCGGCCTTCTCGCTGGATTTCACAACAGCGCTGACTGCGCGAGCGATGACTGAGTCGGCTACCTCTCCATCCTTAAGCTCGTATTGAATGCGGACGCTGCCTGCCGTCGGGTCCGTCTCGCCAACGAGCTGCGAGAAGGTGCCCGTAGCCAGGAGCTCGGACATCGCTTCATGGCGAATCTCCTCTGCTTCGGCCTCGGAGAGCTTTGCCCCGAACCGGACTTCTACTTTGACGGGAAGGTCCGCGAATAAGTCGGCAACCTTGCTGTCTTCCGCGCCCGTGAACGAGACCCATGCGGAGCTTTCACCGACAGCTCCCCACTCGGAGCTGGCATATCTGTCGGGGACACTCTCTATCGCTTTCGTCAGCGCCTCGAGGAACTCTTGCTGGCCGGCAAACTGACGTTGAGCAGCCTCTTCGCTGATCTTCAGGTCCTCGGCGAGCGCCTTCGCATCCTCCGGCAGCAACCGCGATGCCGACGCCGCTGAAGAGCCTCCAACGACCACCGTGGCGTCTTCACCACCGGCCGTCTCGTCTGCCATCGCCGGTGCGACACCGACCGCCGCCGCCACAAGTGCAACGCATGCACCCAGGGCTATGGATCTGTACTTTGAAATCTTTCATTGATTCTCCTGACGCCTATGTACAAGGTGCCCAGAGCCTAGGGGCTCACCCATATGTATGCAATCATCAGCACATGAGGAAGATCCTCCCCACTCTCGTCGCAATTGTTCTGGTCGCCCTCAGTCTGAGTTCTTGCGCAACAGCGGCAGACAGGGCTGGCAATACGCCCGACGACGAGAACCCAGTCGTGCTTGTTCCGGATTCTGCTCCTTCGGCCCTACGAGAAGCGGAAGTGGACGGTGTCGTAGAACTCCGAGACGGCTGCTTCGTCCTGGCCTCCACCGCTGGCAATTGGCTCATCGAATGGCCGTACGGCACCATTCTTGGCGCTGACGCCGTTTCCGTAGAGAACGATCAGTTTGGAACTATCGAGGTAGGCGACACCATCCGCGGCGGAGGCGGCTACGGGACCAACGTCGAGGGTTGCGACGTAGATGGCGTAGAAGGCACTGTTTCGGTTGACCAGATCGCCGAGACCAACGGGTAGCGCTCCTTCCACCTGGAGACCGCGAAATCCCGCGTCTTCACGGTCACGTGCCCGCATTGTGGCAGGACTCGGCCCCCTTTACTCGCGTGGTGCGGGGCCTCGTCAAGTGCGAACCCAAGATCCGCGCTCCGAACGAACTCCATGTTGGCTGCGATTCGATAGGTGGCCACGTTGCTCCCTCATGTTGGCATCCGCCCGGTGCGGATATCGTCTAAGCCGATTGTGCAGAACCTGAGGCGCATCGCGCTTCCGGAAAGGCGCGGTGGTAAATATTAGACGTTCCAGTGATGGTTGGCTTCGACTGACCGGGCCTGGCGAGAAAGGCGACCATCGACCAACGTGCAGCTCTCGCTTCGTCTACCGTAAGAGCCTTTGATCGACTGCATGCATCGAGACACCATGACCGCATTGAACATGGCCCCGTTCTCCTCTTCCTCCTCGACGAGGCGCCGCTCTACTGCTACGACAGCCGGCAGGACAATGCCACGACCTTCGCGGGGCTCGAAGTCGTCGGCATCGACAAGCTCGTGCCGGGCATCGGCGTCGAGGAGATCATCAAACACTGCTGGTTCGAGGAGCGTGCGAACGCGGATGCCGTGCACACCACCGGCGGCGGACTCCGCTTCGAGTACGACCATCCACGTCGACGACGCGAAGCGTAGCGAGCACAACCGCCGCTCGATTGCCTCTGGACCCGAGCCTCGCGCTACGTGGTCGCGCGGGTGCGGATGCTCGTCCTGATGTCATCGGTTTGCTCGTTCACGGCGTTGAGGTTCTGGCGCATGTGAGTGAACACCGGAGCCTGCCCCTTCGGGTCCGCAATCGTGAGGATCGCTGCATACGGGATCCCCTCCTCCGCCTCATCGGCCGTCGAGATTAGAAGCGGGACATCACGTCTGCGACGCCAGTACGGAAGCGCGGACAGGTAGCGATATCGTGCGACCGACAGTTCATCGCGTGCTCAGTCATCTCTCGTGAGCGTCGCATGTCTTCCATGCGCCGGTCTATATCGTCGAGGTGTTGCTGGAGTACCTGATGACGCTCTCTCGCCCCATCGTCGAGCATCACCCCGATCTGCTCCAATGTCATGCCGGCACTCTTGCTGCGCTGGATGACAGCGATTCGGACGATCTGGTCCTCGTCGTACTTCCGCCGACCGCCGGAGTCACGGCCGGGCGACAACAAGCCAACGGTCTCCCAGTGACGGAGGACATTGGTCGGCAAGGACATCTCCCGCGCGACGTCACCGATGCTCAGAAGTTTCACCACAAACCCCCTCGCTCCGCGTACACAGGCCAAAGCGCGACGCCCAACGCATCCTCCAACCGCGCAATCGTTCGCACGTCCGACCAACGCGCACCGGACAGGAGGTTGCGAATCGTCCCCCCATCGAGACCCGCATCGTCAGCGACGGATCGTACGCTCGCCATGCCGATAGACCGACGTAGATTGACGGCCAGGAGGCGGGCGGTCTCACCAGCAGGGTCCAACGAAGGCGTGTTCGGCCAAGAGTCGGTCAGATCAGCAGGCGACGGGCGCGGGGGCTTAGGCACAAGACTCTCCCTCGGTAACCACCGAAACCGCGGAATTCCGCGGGTCAACTAGGTTGCGTCGGGTCATGTCACTTCGACCGGTGCAGATTGGAGGTATCAAAACCCCAGGTCGCGTGACGAATGACAGCTCGAAGCGGGTGGCGACGTCGCCGACGGACCAGGGATGCTCCTCGCTTGACTTCATGTTGACATGAAGTCACAGACTGGCCGAGAACGCAACATCCCACCGGAAGGACCACCATGTACGACGCGATCGTGATCGGCGCAGGACCGGCAGGGCTGCAGGCCGCCCTGACCCTCGGGCGCATGCACCGCTCGACCCTCCTGCTGGACTCGGGTGAGTACCGCAACGGCACCGTCCTGCACATGCACAACATGATCGGTGCGGACGGCACTCCGCCCGCGGAGTTCCGCGCGGACGCCCGTCAGGAACTCGCCGCCTACGGCGACGTGGAGATCCGCGACGCCGCAGCGACGAGCATCTCGGGTGCCGACGACGCCTTCCGGGTGGACCTCGCCGACGGCTCAGCTGTCGAAGGGCGCCGGGTCGTCCTCGCCACCGGCGTCGTCGACGACCTCCCCGCCGTTCCCGGACTGCAGGACCTCTGGGGAACCGTCGCGTTCAGCTGCCCGTTCTGCGACGGGCACGAGCACGCCGGGAAGTCGATCGGCATCCTCGGCGCCGCCCCGCGGGCCGAGCACCTCATCGGTCTGCTCGGCAGGATCGTCGGGGACATCACCGTGTTCCCGACGAGCGAGCCGTTCTCGGACGAGGATCGGCGGCTGCTCGAGGCGAAGGGCGCCTGCGTGAGCGGCGCGCCGGTCGCATCCGTCGAGAAGGACGACGACGGGGTGCGGGTGCGTACCGCGGACGGCGAGGCCGCGGTCGCCGGGGTCTTCGTCGCGTCGGGGACGATGCGTCAGCGGGCACCGTTCGCCGCAGACCTCGGACTGCGTGTGCTCGAGTCCGGGTGCATCGAGATCGACGAGTTCGGCCGCACCTCTCTCCCCGGCGTCTTCGCGGCCGGGGACCTCGCGCACCGAGCGACGCTGCCGGGTCCGATGGCCTCGGTGCTGCTGGCCGCGGCCGCCGGTCAGCTGGCCGCGATCGGGATCATCCAGTCGCTCGCCTGAGCGGGCCGTTTCGTCTCGTCGCTGCGCTCCTCGCTCAACGACCGGTCTCCGCCCCCGGTCGTCGAGCGAGCGCAGCGAGACGAGACGCCTGCGCGGGCGTCAGACGGCGCCGACGTCCACCGCGCCGCCCGTGGCGGCGGGCTCCGCGTAGGCGACCTCGCGCCAGACGTCGCCGACGCGCTCGAACGAGGTCACGCTCGACAGGGCGCAACGCCGCGTACGGGGGTCGTGCCGCAGCGGCAGACCCGCTACTCGCAGGTGCGTGATCCAGATCGGCGCCTGATGCGAGACCATCACGACGTCGCCCTCGGGGGCGGCATCCCACGCCTCATCCATCACGCCCAGCATCCGCTCCGCGATGGAGGAGTACGGCTCGCCCCAGCTCGGCAGCGACGGCTGGCGCAGATGCCACCAGTTGAGGGGGTTCATCAGCGACCGGCGCATCTGGGTGCCCTCGAACACGTTCGTCGGCTCGATCAGGCGGATGTCGATCTCGGGCACCAGGTCGAAGCGCTCGGCGAAGGGCTCGGCCGACTCCTGTGCGCGCTCGAGCGGGGAGGCGTACAGCGCGGCGACCGATCGGTCGAGGGAAGCCACATGATCGGCTGCCGCTGCCGCCATCTCCCGGCCCGCCGTGCTCAGGTGATAGTCGGGCAGCCGACCGTAGAGCACGCGAGCCGGGTTGTGCACCTCGCCGTGTCGGACCAGGTGCAGCCGAGACGCCGTCATGTCACGCCTTGCTGTAGCGCGCGTCCCCGAAGCCGAGGATCAGGTACCCGATGTACGGGAAGAGGAACAGCAGGAAGAACGAGAAGACCCCGCCCTTGTTGAAGCGCTCGCCGAGCTTGAACGCGACGATGATCGCGAGGATCAGGTTCGCCAGCGGGATGAGGTACAGCAGCGCGAACCAGGCCGACAGGCCGGCGATGCGCACCAGGAGCACGACGTTCACGATCGGGATGATGGCCCAGATGCCGGCGTACCCGGCCTTCGTGAACACCTTCCACAGGCCGATCGCGACGAGGATGTAGAAGACGAGGGCGATCAGGCCGGTGGTACCGGAGAAGATCGCCCCGAAGAGATCGGGGAGGCCGTTGCCGTCGGAGATGTTCATGGGGGTCTGCCTTTCGTCGTGGCGATCCTACTGATCCGGCGACTCCTGCGCCGCCGACGGGGCCGATGACCGGTCAACCGCCCCCGTAGAATGGGCGAGTTCCCCATTTCCCAGATCAGAAGGAATACTCCGTGCTTCGCACCCACTCGGCAGGCTCTCTGCGAGCCGAGCACATCGGTCAGACCGTCACCCTCTCGGGTTGGGTCGATCGCCGTCGTGACCACGGAGGAGTCGCTTTCATCGATCTGCGGGATGCCTCGGGCATCGCCCAGGTCGTCATCCGCGACGAGGAGATCGCGCACCCGCTGCGCAACGAGTTCGTGCTGAAGGTGACCGGCGAGGTCTCGAAGCGCCCCGAGGGCAACGCGAACCCGAACCTGCCGACCGGCGAGATCGAGCTCATCGCGACCGACGTCGAGGTGCTGAACGAGTCCGCTCCGCTCCCCTTCCAGGTCTCCACGGCTCTCGCCGACACCGAGACCGTCGGCGAGGAGGCGCGCCTCAAGTACCGCTACCTCGACCTTCGTCGCCCGTCGCCGGCCGCAGCTCTCCGCCTGCGCTCGAACGTCTACAAGGCGATCCGCGACGTGCTGCACGCCGACGACTTCACCGAGGTGGAGACGCCGACCCTCACCCGCTCGACCCCCGAGGGTGCCCGCGACTTCCTGGTGCCCGCTCGTCTGAGCCCCGGCAGCTGGTACGCCCTGCCGCAGTCGCCGCAGCTGTTCAAGCAGCTGCTGATGGTCGGCGGCGTGGAGAAGTACTTCCAGATCGCCCGCTGCTACCGCGACGAGGACTTCCGCGCCGACCGCCAGCCGGAGTTCACGCAGCTCGACATCGAGATGAGCTTCGTCGACCAGGAAGACGTGATCGCGCTCATGGAGTCGCTCATCGTCGCGATGTGGGCGACGATCGGCGTCGAGGTGGCCACGCCCCTGCCGCGCATGACCTATGCCGAGGCCATGGCCAAGTACGGCTCCGACAAGCCCGACCTGCGCTTCGGTCTCGAGCTCGTCGACGCGACCGAGTACTTCCAGGACACCCCGTTCCGCGTCTTCCAGGCCGAGTACGTCGGTGCGGTGCGCATGCCCGGTGGTGCCTCGCAGCCGCGCAAGCAGCTCGACGCATGGCAGGACTGGGCCAAGCAGCGCGGCGCCCGCGGCCTCGCCTACGTCCTGTTCAATGAGGACGGCTCGCTCGGCGGTCCCGCCGCGAAGAACCTGTCGGAGGCCGAGCAGGCCGGGCTGGCGGAACTCGTGGGCGCCGAAGCCGGAGACTGCGTCTTCTTCGCCGCCGGTTCCACCAAGGAGAGCCGTGCGCTGCTCGGTGCCGCCCGCGTCGAGATCGGCCGTCGCCTCGGCTACCTGAACCCCGACGAGTTCGCCTTCACCTGGGTCGTCGACGCTCCGATGTTCGAGCCTGCGGCCGACGCCGTGGCCTCGGGCGACGTGGCCGTCGGCGCGGGAGCCTGGACGGCCGTGCACCACGCGTTCACGGGTCCCAAGCCGGAGTTCCAGGACACGTTCGACACCGACCCCGGATCCGCTCTCGCCTACGCGTACGACATCGTCTGCAACGGCTCTGAGCTCGGCGGCGGCTCGATCCGCATCCACCGCGAAGACGTGCAGAAGCGCGTGTTCGAGGTCATGGGCATCAGCGACGAGCAGGCCGACGAGCAGTTCGGCTTCCTCCTCGACGCGTTCAAGTTCGGCGCCCCGCCCCACGGCGGGATCGCGCTCGGCATGGACCGCGTGCTGCAGCACCTGACCAAGACCGAGTCGATCCGCGAGGTCATCGCGTTCCCGAAGTCCGGCAACGGCTTCGACCCGCTCACCTCCGCTCCGGCGCCCATCACCGACGCGCAGCGCGCCGAGGCCGGCGTCGACTACGAGCCCGAGGACGACGAGGCCTGACGCCCGCCGCCACGCGCGGCAGACGCACACACGCCGGATCAGGCGGTTCCGCGAGGGACCTGTCTGATCCGGCGTTGCTGTCCTCGCGGGCGTTTCGTCTCGCTCCGCTCGCTCAACGACCGACCACGTCTCGCTCCGCTCGCTCGGCGGCCGACGCGCCACGTTTCGTCTCGCTGCGCTCGCTCAACGACCGACGGCGACGCATCCCGGTCGTTGAGCGAGGAGCGCAGCGACGAGACGAAACGCCTCAGCCGCCGATCAGCGCGAGCGCGGGGACGATGTTCTCGTTCCACACGTCGACGCCGAGCTTCGCGATCAGGGCGATCACGACCACGAGGAACACCACGCGGATGAAAGTGGTCCCGCGCGAGATCGCCATCCGCGACCCCAGGTAGCTGCCCGCGACGTTCGCGACCGCGAGGATGCCGCCGAGCAGCCAGAGCACCGCACCGTGCGGGATGAACAGCATCAGAGCGCCGGCGTTCGTGGCGAGGTTCACGATCTTCGCCTTGGCGCTGGCCTGCAGGAAGTCGTAGCCGAGCAGCGCGACCAGGGTGATCACGAGGAACGTTCCGGTCCCCGGCCCGATCATCCCGTCGTAGAAGCCGATCCCGAGCCCCGCGGCACCGGCCATGATGTGGTGCTTGTGGCCGTGGAAGCGCAGCTGCGTCGCCGCGCCCATCTGCGGCCGGAACGCGGTGAACAGCGCCACCACGAGCAGGGCGATCACGATGATGGGCTTGAACGCGGCGGGCGGAAGCACCGTCGCGACGGCGGCGCCCCCGAACGAGCCGATCAGCGCGACGGCCGCCATCGGCAGGGCCGTGCGGATGTCGGGTTTCGCGCGACGGTAGTAGGTGACGCTGCTGGTCGCGGTGCCGAAGACCGAGGCGAGCTTGTTCGTGGCGAGCGCCTGCACAGGCGAGATGCCGGGGATCAGCAGCAGTGCGGGGAGCTGCAGGAGCCCTCCGCCACCGACGACCGCGTCGATCCAGCCGGCGCAGAACGCGGCGATCACGATGAGGAGCAGCATCCCCCAGGTGAGCTGCTCCAGTCCGAGCACGGCGCCGATATCCACCCGGCCATGATTCCAGAGAGTCGGCACCGCGCTCGCATCCGCTCCGACACCCGCCGCGCACGCTGGCAGACTGGTGCCATGCTCGACGCCCTGCCGCTGCCCCACCCGTTCGAATCGCGCATCGGAACCGCCCTCCTCCGCCGGGCGACGGCGGAGGACACGGATGCGGTGATCGCCCTGCTCGCGGACGACCCGATCAGCGCGACGCGCGGCGACGTGGCCTCCGAGGAGGACCGTCCGGCATACGAGCGGGGACTCCTGGAGATCCTGGCCGAGCCGTCGAACGACCTGCTCGTCGTCGAAATCGACGGCCGGATCGTCGGCACGCTCCAGCTCACCTCGATTCCCGGGATGGCACGACGCGGGGCACGGCGGCTGCTCGTCGAGGCCGTGCGCGTGCAGAGCAGCCTGCGCTCGTCGGGCATCGGCTCGGCGGTCATGCGCTGGGTCGGCGAGGCCGCGGCCCCCGCGGTGGGCGCCACCATGGTGCAGCTCACGTCGGATGCGGCGCGCACCGACGCCCACCGGTTCTACGAGCGCCTGGGGTACGTGGGCTCCCATCGCGGCTTCAAGTACGCGGTTCCGCAGGGCTGAACCGCGCAGCACCTGTCCGACCACCCGACCGGCCACCGGCCCGCCACCGTCCGTTCACCAGACCCGCGACGGGCGGCAACCTCCGCCTCATAGTGTCCTCTCGCAACCCGAAACCGGCTCACAGCGCCGGACACCGAGAGGACACTCATGGCTCGCTTCACCCGCCGCGCGCGCATCGGCGCCGGCATCGCCCTGGCCACCACGGCCGCACTCGCACTCACGGCCTGCTCTGGCGCAGCCGACGCGACCGACGGAGGCAACTCCGACGTCGACGCCTCCGCCGCGACGTCGGTCGCCGACTTCGGCACGTTCGCCGACCTCGAGGCCGCCGCCAAGGCCGAGGGATCGCTCAACGTCATCGCGCTGCCGCGCGACTGGGCGAACTACGGCGAGATCCTCGACCTGTTCGCCGAGAAGTACCCGGAGATCACGATCAACGAGGCTTCCCCCGACGTGTCGAGCGCCGAGGAGATCCAGGCCGCGAAGACGAACGAGGGACTCGACACGGCTCCCGACGTGTTCGACCTCGGCCTCACGGTCGCGCTGCAGAACACCGACGTCTTCGCTCCCTACAAGGTGCAGACCTGGGACGACATCCCCGACGAGCTGAAGGAGCCGACCGGCCTGTTCGTGGGCGACTACGGCGGGTACATGTCGATCGGCTACGACTCCTCGAAGTTCCCTGCGCCGGCGGAGCTGAGCGACCTGCTCTCGGCCGACTACAAGGGTGCCGTCGCGATCAACGGCGACCCGACGCAGGCCGGTGCCGCGTTCGCCGCCGTCGGTCTGGCCACCGTGCAGTCCGATGGGACGCTCGACGACTTCCAGCCCGGCATCGACTTCTTCTCCGACCTGCAGAAGGCCGGGAACCTGCTCAAGGTCGACGTGACCACGGCGACCATCGCGAGCGGCGAGACCCCCGTCGTGTTCGACTGGGACTACCTGAACGCCTCGCATGTGGCCGACAACAAGGACTGGAAGGTCGTCGTGTTCGACGGCACCGGTTACGCCGGCTACTACAACCAGGCCATCAACGCCGAGGCGCCGCACCCCGCTGCGGCTCGCCTGTGGCAGGAGTTCCTCTACAGCGACGACGTGCAGAACCTGTGGCTGAAGGGTGGCGCCCGCCCGGTGCGCATGGAGGCCATGACGGACGCCGGCACGATCGACGCCGACCTCGCCGCCGCACTCCCCGAGGCCCCGGAGGAGACCGTGGTCCCGACCGAGGAGCAGTCGACGAACGCCGGCAAGCTGCTCGGCGAGAAGTGGGCTGCGGCGGTCCAGTGACGACCCTCACCGCAACGGGGGCGGATGCCACGGCGTCCGCCCCCGTCACCCCCGCCGGGCCTTCGCAGGATGCGAGGGCCCGGCGGTCCGCTCCGTCCTTCGCCTGGCTGGGGCTCGTCCCCTTCGCCGCCTACGTGGTGCTGTTCCTCGCGGTGCCGACGATCCTGTCGATCGGATCCGGCTTCTTCACGAAGGACGGCACGTTCACCTGGGCGAACGTGTCCGCCCTCGCCGATCCCGTCGTGCTGAACACCTTCGGCAACTCGGCCGGCCTCTCACTGCTCACCGCCGTCGTCGGCGCGCTGATCGGTGCGCTCGTCTGCTACGCGCTGCTCGGCATGGACCCCGAGGGCCGGACCCGCTCCGCCGTGGACGCCGCCGCCGGTGTGCTCGCGCAGTTCGGCGGCGTCATGCTGGCATTCGCCTTCATCGCCACGATCGGCATCCAGGGCGTGATCACCGTGTTCCTGAAGGACACGTTCGGCGTCAACATCTTCGAGAACGGCACCTGGCTGTACGAGCTGCCCGGCCTCATCCTCCCCTACTTCTACTTCCAGATCCCGCTGATGGTCATCACCTTCATGCCCGCCCTCGCCGCGCTCAAGCCGCAGTGGGCCGAGGCCAACCTCACACTCGGCGGCACCAGGGCGAGCTTCTGGCTGCGCGTGGGCATCCCCGTGCTCGCGCCCTCGTTCCTCGCCAGCCTGCTGCTGCTGTTCGCGAACGCCTTCTCCTCCTACGCCACGGCCGCCGCGCTCGCGAGCCAGGGTGCGCAGATCGTGCCGCTGCAGATCCGCACGGCTCTCACGAGCGAGACGGTGCTCGGTCGCGAGAACCTCGCCGGCGCCCTCGCGCTCGGCATGATCGTGATCGTCGGGGTCGTGATGGCCCTGTACTCCCTGGTGCAGCGACGCGCGGCGAGGTGGCAGTCGTGAACCGGCTCGGTCCCTCCCTCGCCACCCGCTGGGTCATCGGCATCCTGGTCGGCGCGTTCTTCGCGGTCCCGCTGCTGTCGACGTTCCTCTTCACGCTGCGCGATCCCGAAGGCGGACTGTCGTTCGCTCGCTGGGCCGCATTGTTCGACCCCGCGGCCGCGGCCACGCTCAAGCCCATCTGGACGGGCCTGGGCAACTCCCTGATCCTCGCGGTCGTCACGGTCGCCATCGTGCTGCTCCTGCTCGCACCGACCATGATCCTGGTGAACCTGCGCTTCCCGAAGCTCAAGCCGGCCTTCGAGTTCGCGGTGCTGCTGCCGATCTCGATTCCCGCGATCGTGCTCGTCGTCGGCCTCGCACCGATCTACCTGCAGATCGGCCGCGCCTTCGGGACCGGCACCTGGACCCTCGCCTTCGCGTACGGGATCACCGTGCTGCCGTTCGCGTTCCGCTCGATCCAGGCGTCGATCGACGCGGCCGATCTGCGGACCCTCTCCGAGGCGGCGCGATCGCTCGGAGCGAGCTGGCCGACGGTCGTGCTGAAGGTGCTCGCACCGAACCTGCGCCAGGGCCTCCTCGCGGCTTCACTGATCTCGATCGCCGTGGTGCTCGGCGAGTTCACGATCGCCTCGCTCCTGAACCGTCAGGTGTTCCAGACCGCCATGGTCGTCGTGAACAAACAGGACCCGTATGCACCGGCGATCTTCACCCTGCTCGCCCTGCTGCTCGTCTTCCTCCTGCTCCTCGTCATCGGTCGCGTCGCCCGCGGCTCCGGAAAGGCCCGCTCATGACCATCGACCACGCGCTGCCGCGCACCAAGGACAACCTGCTGCTCGCCCAGGCCGGCGAGGGCACCCGCGTCGAGCTGCAGGGCATCGTCAAGAGCTACGCCGGCAACAGGGTGCTGCACGGCGTCGACCTCGACATCGCTCCCGGTGAGTTCGTCTCCCTCCTCGGCCCGTCCGGCTGCGGGAAGACCACGCTGCTCCGGGTGCTCGCCGGTCTCGAGGGTGCTGACGAGGGCGCCGTGCTGCTCGGCGGCGGCGACGTCTCCCGCGTGCCGACCAACAAGCGCGACATCGGCATGGTCTTCCAGTCGTACTCCCTGTTCCCGCACCTGCGGGTGGCCGAGAACACCGCCTTCGGCCTGCGCCGTCGGGGAGTCGGCAAGGCGGAGGCCGCGCGTCGGGCCGTGGATGCCCTCGCACTGGTCGGGCTCGCCGACTTCGCCGACCGGTTCCCGCATCAGCTCTCCGGAGGTCAACAGCAGCGTGTCGCGCTAGCGCGTGCGCTGGTCACCGAGCCCAAGGTGCTCCTGCTCGACGAGCCGCTGTCGGCGCTCGATGCGAAGGTGCGCGTGCAGTTGCGCGACGAGATCCGCCGCATCCAGCTGCGCCTCGGCATCACCACGGTCTTCGTCACGCACGACCAGGAGGAGGCGCTGGCCGTCTCCGACCGGATCGCCGTGATGAACGCCGGGCGCATCGAGCAGATCGGCTCACCGGAGCAGCTGTACACGATGCCGTCGACCGCCGGAGTCGCGGCGTTCGTGGGCCTGTCCAGCATCGTGTCCGGCGTCGCCGACGGCGATCACGTGACGGTGTGGGGGCAGCGCCTCCCGCTGCAGTCCCCGGCGGACGGCCCGGTCGATGTGTACGTGCGACCGGAGAACGTGTACTTCGCCTCGGAGGCGGATGCCGCGACCGACGCCCTGGTCGAGGAGAGCACCTTCCTCGGCAGCATGCGCCGCACGCTCGTCCGCACCGAATCCGGGGAGCTGGTGCGCGTGCAGCACGCGCCCGGCATCCATCCGACGTTCGGCGATCGCGTGCGCATCGCGGTCGCACCCGAGCCGGTCGCCGTGCACCCGCGGGGCTGATCGTCGCTCTTCCCCCGGCCCGGCTCCGCGCGCTAGCGTGAGGCCCGAGGGGCGGGGTTCCCTTCATCCGAGAGAAAGGAAGCCTCATGGCAGGCACGTTCGAGCTGTACACCGACAAGGCCGGCGAGTACCGGTTCCGCCTCAAGGCCGGCAACGGCGAGGTCATCGCGATCAGCGAGGGCTACTCGTCCAAGTCCGCGGCGCTGAACGGCATCGACTCCGTCCGTCGCAACGCCGCCGATGCCGAGGTCGTCGAGGCCTGACCTCCTCCCACGCTTCACGTCGAGACCCCCTGTCGCAGATGTCTGCGGCAGGGGGTCTCGGCATTCGCGAGGGTCGCGGTGCGACCGGACGCGGAGTCAGAGCACGCGGGAGAGGAAGTCCTGCGTGCGCGGATGCTGCGGGTTCGCGAGCACCTCACGAGGATCGCCCTCCTCCACGATGTGTCCGCCGTCCATGAAGATCAGGCGCGAGCCGACCTCCCGGGCGAAGCCCATCTCGTGCGTGACGACGAGCATGGTCATCCCCTCGTCGGCCAGCGAGCGCATCACCTGCAGCACCTCGCCCACCAGCTCGGGATCGAGGGCCGAGGTCGGCTCGTCGAACAGCATCATGTCGGGGTTCATGCACAGCGCACGGGCGATCGCCACGCGCTGCTGCTGACCGCCCGACAGGTGCCCGGGGAAGGCGTCGGCCTTCTCGGACAGGCCCACGCGCTCGAGCATGGCGTGCGCGACCTGCTCGGCTTCCTGCTTGGACCGCTTCTTCACCCGCTGCTGCGCGATCGTGAGGTTGCCGAGCACGTCGAGGTGCGGGAACAGGTTGAAGCTCTGGAACACCATGCCGATGCGCGTGCGCACGCCGTCGATGTCCACGTCGGGGTCGGTGATGTCGATCCCCTCGATCAGCACCTTGCCGGCGGTCGGCTCCTCGAGCAGGTTCACCGACCGCAGCAGGGTCGACTTTCCCGATCCGGACGGGCCGATCACGCACACCACCTCGCCCCGGGTGACGGTGAGGTCGATGCCCTTGAGCACCTCGTTGTCGCCGAACGACTTCACGAGCCCCTGCACGTCGATCGCGGGGGCGTGCACATCAATCAGTTCCGTGATCATCGCTGCCTCGCCATCCGACGCTCCAGCCACGCGCTGAAGCGCGTGAGCGGGATCGTCACGATCAGGTAGAGGACCGCCGCCATGATGAGCGGCGTTCCGTTCGCGTTCTGGGTGCTCGCGTCACGGGCGAAGTTCGTGAGCTCCTTCGACCAGATGAAGGAACCCGCCACGAAGAGCAGCGACGTGTCCTTCAACAGGAGGACGAACTCGTTGGTCAGCGGCGGGATGATGATCCGGAACCCCTGCGGCACGACGATCCAGAACGTCGTCTTCATGGGCGACATGCCCAGGGAGCGCGCCGCCTCCGTCTGCCCCTTTGGAACAGCCTGGATACCGGCGCGGATCGTCTCCGCCATGTAGGCCGAGGCGACCAGGATCAGACCGATGAGCCCGAGGACGACCGGTCCGCCGAGCTTCGTGGCCGGCACTCCGAGCCCGATCGGCAGGATGAACGCGATCGCGAAGATCGTGAGGATCGCGGGAAGCCCGCGGAACAGCTCGATCCAGCACGTCGCGATCCACCGGAACGGTCCGATCGCCGACAGCTTCATCAGGGCCAGGAGAACACCGAGCAGCAGGCCGCCCACGAACGCCACCGCTGTGAACCACAAGGTGTTCACGAGTGCCGTGGTGATGATGCCCGGGAGCATCTTCACCGCGACCTCGGGATTGAAGTACAGCTGTCCGATCCTGGCCCAGTCGGTGCTCACGATCACCCAGACGGCGATCGCGATCAGCACCGCGTAGACCGAATACCTATACAGCTTGCTCTTGGTCGTACGCCTCAACGCCATCGTCGAGGTCCTCCCGCTCTACCGACGCCGCCGGTCACTTGGCCGCGAGGTACTCGTCGTAGATCTTCTGGTAGCCGCCGTCGTTCTGAAGCTCCTTGAGCGCCTTGTTCAGGGCCTCGCGCAGCTCGTCCTTCTCCCCCTTGGCGAAGGCGAAGCCGTACGTCTCGTCAGTCGGGTAGGTCTCGACGATCTTGTACGCGGGGTCGTCCTGCTCGTGGACGTAGTTGACCGGCTGGTCCTGCAGGATCGCGTCGATCTGACCGGCCTGCATGGCCGGCCACAGCTCACCGTCCGAGGGGTACTGCACGAGCTGCGCGCCCGGAGCGTTCTCGCCCGCGTAGGTCTCTCCGGTCGTGCCCTGCTGCACACCGACGTTCTTGCCGTCGAGGTCGTCGATCGACTTGATGCCCGAGTCGGCACGTACGAGGAGCGACTGCAGCGACTCGACGTACGGGTCGGAGAAGTCGATGTTGGCCTTGCGCTCGTCGGTGATCGTCATGGCGGATGCGCCGATGTCGCACTGTCCGGCGGCGAGCGTCGTTCCCGACTGGAGGGCGTCGAAGCCCACGTCCTGCACGGAGAGCTTGAGGTCGAGCTTCGCAGCCATGGCCGCGAGGAGGTCGATGTCGAAGCCGGAGTACTCGATGTCGCTCGACGGGTCCTCCACCTCGAACGGCGGGTAGGGCACATCCGAGCACACGGTCAGAACGCCCGGCTCGACCAGACCGTACTTGTCGCCCGCGGCGGGAGCGTCACTGCTTCCCGCGTCGTTCGATCCGGTCGCGCAGCCGGCGAGGGCGAGGGTGGCCGTCGCCACGAGGGCGAGACCGGCGATGAGGTTACGACGAGGCATGTCAGCTCCTGTGATACGAGGGCAGGGCCCAGGCGGGTAGGAGATCATCTAAACATGCGGCTCGTCGCGTGACCAATGACATCAGATGACAGACGTATCACGTTTGTGTTTCACGGCCACTTCGATCACGCCGTGAGATTCGGTGCCGCACGAGGTGCGATGCAGTCTCAGACCTCGAAGTCGACGGCGACGCGCGAGGCGACCACCGAGCGGATGTACGCGGCGACCTCCTCGTGGGCGGGGTGCACCTGGTACTCGTCGATCGCGGCGACGGATGCGAAGTCGGCGACCAACGTCACGTCCCAGTTCGTGTCCGGGTAGGCGGCGTTCGCACCGGCGGAGATCGAGAGAAGCTGCGGCACCACGCCGTCGAGGGCGTTGAGGCGACGGGCGACCTCGGAGGCCTGCGCTGCGCGCTCGGCCGCATCTTCGGCGGCGAGCTTCCAGGTGACGACGTGGCGGATGGTCACAGGGATTCCTTCGTTCGGGTGGCCGCGGTGTCGCGGACGGAGTCCTCGAGGGCTTCGCGGAGCCGGTCGGGCGCCACCCGCCAGTGGGCGTGCAGCTCGCCGTCGATCAGCACGACCGGGATCTTCTCCCACCACAGCTCGTACAGCGCGGGGTCGTCCTGGATCGACGCCTCGACGATCTCGATCTGCTCCGCCGCGGCGTCGGGCAGCTCTGCGACGACGGCGTCGATCACGTCGGACGCCACGTCGCACAGATGACAGTCGGGCTTGCCGATGAGGGTCAGCGTGGTCACGCGGACGGCACCTCGACGGCGCGTGCCTGCGAGATCCACTCGCCGGTCCCGCCCTCGACGTTCGTCGCGTCGAAGCCCCGGGCCTCGAGCGCTTCGACGACGCGGGCCGATCGCCCGCCCGCCTGGCAGATCACATCGAACGCCTCTGCCGGCAGCTCGTCGAGCCTGTTGCCGATCTCGGACATCGGGATGTTGACGGCGCCGGGCACGTGGCCGGCGGCGAACTCGTCCACCTCCCGCACATCGATGAGCGGGACACCGGATCGCTCGGCGAGCTCGGTGACGGTGATCGACTTCATGACATCCTCTCGGCGGTGCGGAGATGCGGCCGGAGACACAAAGCGCCCGTCCGAAGACAGGCGCTCGTGTCTGGTCGCTTACTTCTTGTTGCGACGCTGGTGGCGAGTCTTGCGAAGCAGCTTGCGGTGCTTCTTCTTCGCCATGCGCTTGCGGCGCTTCTTGATGACAGAACCCACGGAAACCTCACTAAGTCAGTGGCTGGGTGTCGCCGAAATCGGACACCCGGGTACGGGCACGGAAAATGCCTCGGGTCAGTCTAGCAAACCCGACGGCCCGCTCTGTGCGCTGTCGTCCGCTCGGGACTCAGCCCACGTCGGCGATCGGTCGCTGCAGGGCGTCGGCGACGGCCGACTCCGGTACGCGATAGCTTCGTCCGAATCGGACGGCAGGCAGCTCCCCCGCATGGACCAGCCGATACACGGTCATCTTGGACACGCGCATGAGCTCGGCGACCTCGGCCACCGTGAGGAATCGGACGTCTGGAACCTCGGGCATCCCACGTACCCCTTTCTCGATGCGCACACTCTATGGGGTAGCTGGGACGCGTGTAAACCCGTGTGACCCATGTGATCAGTGGGGCGCGAGCGCCGAGAACGCGCGCATCGAGAGCGGTCAGCCCGACTTCTTGGCCTTCGCCAGACGGTCGCGCGCCTCGCGCAGCGTCTGCCGCTCGATCTTGTGCGCCGCGCGCAGCGCCTTCTCCGCCTCACGCACCGCCTTCTGCGCTTCCTTGAGCCGTCGGTCACCCGCCAGCTCGGCCGGATCGAGATCGATCCACTCGGTCGCCTCGGCATGCGCGTCGCCGCGGTCGAGGCCCGCCATGTACGAGGCGACACCGTCGAGCGTCCGCTCCACGGCGAAGCGGAACGGGTCGGCCGTCGAGAGGAACACGTCGTCCTCGATCGCGCGTCGGAGCGCCGGGAACTCCTCGGCGGTGATCACCCGGTCGAACAGCGCCGCTTCGCGCGCCGCCACCTCGTCGGGAGTGAGGCCGCTGCCGCGGGACTGCTCGGTGTATCCGGCCTGGACGATCCCGCACCATCGGGCGTGACCGGTGACCGCGAGCGCGACCGCCAACCGCTCCTCCGCGGTCAGAGGGGTGCCCTCGAGCGCGGCGAGACTCGCGTCCAGCCACGCCGAGCTGTGCGGCGTGATCGGCGATCCGGTGATCGGCAGGGAAAGCATCCACGGATGGCGGAGGTACAGGACGACCTGCTCCTCGTAGAGGGAGAGCAGCCGCTCGCGCCAGCCCTCGGCCTCGAGGTGGCTGGCAGGCGGGAGGCCGGTCGCCTCCTCCTGCATCAGCAGCAGGAGATCGTCCTTCGCGGTGACGTAGCGGTACAGCGACATCGGCGTGAAGCCCAGGCGGGCGGCGACCGCGGCCATCGACACCGCCCCGATCCCCTCGGCATCCGCCAGCTCGACCGCGGCGTCGACGATCTTCTCGACGCTCATCTCGCGTTTCGGCCCACGCTGCGGATTCGCGGCGACGCCCCAGGCGAGCGCGATCCCCCGTGGCAGCTCCGGCGGCTCGGTGTCAGTCATGCGCTCATCCTACTTCTGTTTATTACCTAAACAGTGTGTTACCGTCATACACAGTTGCGTTGGTCATACACAGTTTTCTACCTACACAGAAAGGAGCGCCTGATGGAGACAGCCATCGAGGTGCAGGGTCTGCGCAAGGCCTTCCAGAAGAAGAACGTCGTCGACGGACTCGACTTCACCGTCGCCCGCGGTGAGGTCTTCGCGCTGCTCGGGCCGAACGGCGCGGGCAAGACGACGACGATCAACATCCTCACCACCCTCTCCGCTGCGGATGCCGGTTCGGCGACGGTCGCGGGGTGGGACGTGCGCACCCAGGCGATCGAGATCCAGCGGCGGATCAGCCTCACCGGTCAGGCCGCGGCCGTCGACGACGCCCTCACCGCGACAGAGAACGTCGTCATGTTCGCGCGGCTCGCCGGTCTCGGCCGGGCCGCGGCGAAGCGTCGGGCCGCGGACCTCATCGCCCAGTTCGATCTGACGGATGCCGCGTCTCGCGTGGTCCGCACGTTCTCGGGCGGCATGCGTCGCCGACTCGACCTGGCCCTCAGCTTCGTGGTGACCCCCGAGGTGCTCTTCCTGGACGAGCCGACCACGGGCCTCGACACCCGCAGCCGTCGCGCGCTCTGGGACATCATCCGGATGCTCGCGAGTGCGGGCACCACGGTCTTCCTCACCACGCAGTACCTGGAGGAGGCAGATCAGCTCGCGGACCGGATCGCGGTGCTGCACGACGGCAGGATCGCCGCGCTCGGCACCCCCGCCGAGCTCAAGGCGCGCGTGGGCGGCGACACCGTCGAGCTCCATGACGGTCGGGGGCGGCTCCGCCGGGAGATCCCCACCGACGGCACCGTGGCCGATCTGCGGCGAGCGCTGGATCTGCTCGACGAAGAGGGGGAGGACGGCCTGGTCACGCTGCGGCGCCCCACTCTCGACGACGTGTTCCTCGCCGTCACCTCCCCCGACGACAGCACCCGCACTGCGAAGGAGCCCGCATGAACATCACGCTCGCCGCGCCTCGGACCACGGGGCCCGCCCTTCCGACTCCCTCTCCGCGCCCCCGCCTGCGTGGCATCACCGCTGAGGCGGTGTTCGTCGGCCGCAGCCTGCGCCATTCCCTGCGCGACGGCGAATCACTGCTCATGGCGATCATGTTGCCCGTGATGCTCATGCTCATGTTCACGTGGGTGTTCGGCGGGGCGATCGATCCCTCGGGCGCCTACGTCGACTACGTCGTCCCGGGCATCATCCTCACCTGCGCCGGCTTCGGGGCCTCCTCGACGGCGGTGTATGTCGCGAACGACATGCGCACCGGCATCATCGACCGCTTCCGCACCATGCCGGTGCGGTCGGGTGCGGTGCTGACGGGCCATGTCGTCGCGAGCGTGCTGCGCAACCTCATCGCTACGGCGATCGTGATCGGCGTGGGCGTCCTCGTCGGATTCCGCCCCGACGCGAATGCCGGGGAGTGGATCGCGCTCGCGGGCCTGATCGCGCTGTACATCCTCGCGATCACGTACCTGTTCGCCGCGATCGGTCTCGCGGCCGGGAGCCCCGAGGGTGCGAACGGCTACGGCTTCGTACTGCTCTTCCTCCCCTACCTGTCCAGCGCCTTCGTCCCGGTGGCGAGCATGCCCGACTGGCTACAGCCGGTGGCCGCCAACCAGCCGATCACACCCATCGTCGAGACGATCCGCGGGCTGCTGACCGATGCACCGACACAGGGCGAGGCGTGGTGGGCGATCGGCTGGTGCCTGGCCATCCTCCTGGTGGCGGTCGTCTGGGGCGCCTGGCTCTTCCGCCGCAAGGCAGGGCGCCGCTGATCCCCCCGACCGCACCCGATCTCAGCCGAGGCATAGGCATTCTCCGACGTTCGCCCAGCCGAGACTGACAGTCTGTTCCCAGGACTCGTGCGGCACCGCCGAGTCCGCGCGGGTCTGGGGATCCGCGGATCGCCCCTGACGACACGCCCCCTGTCGTCAGGGGCGACGTGCATCCGGCCGACGCCAGACCACGGGGAGGTCGCGCATGACGAGCGCGCTGTCGAACACCGCGGACCCGGGCGGCAGGCCGTCGAAGAACGACGACGCCACCTCGTTGACGCGTACGGCCTGCACGGCCCAGCGCGACGCGGTCAGCTCCACACCCTCCGCCGCCCCGCCACCACGCCGCGGCGACCAGCCGATCGCCCCCGACCGGTAGAAGTCGGAGGCCTCCTGCACGGTGGGGAACAGCGTGCTGTCCCATCGGTCGGCGACCTCGAGATCGGCGGTGACCGCAGCGTCGTCGGCACGCATCCGCACCCGGAAGCGCGTGTCGCTCTCCTCGACATCGAACCGCGCTCGGTGCTGCATCCCGGGGAACAGCCGTCCCCCACCGAGAACCGGGATCATGCCGGAGCTGTGGCGCTCGGTCACGTACACCCCGGTGCGCGTGGTGCCATCCTCATCCCATTCGACGGCGAACCGGTGCGCGGTGTTCTCCGTGGAGATGCCGATCTCGGGCCGGAACCATCCGGGCCGGAGCCGGGTCAGCGCGATCAGGCAGATCCCCGCCACGGCACTGCCGTCCACCAGCTGCGGCCGGAACGGGGCGGGGATGATCGCGCGGGCCACGTCGGGATTCACGCGGTACGTCAGCAGGAGACGGCGCCGCATGCGGCCGCGGATGGTGTCGAGGCCGGCCGTGGACCGGACGACATCCGGGGCGTCGACGGACGAGGGGCGCATCACTCGGGAATCGGTCATTCCCCGAAATTAGCACCTTAGCTAAGTAGCTGCAATGGCAAACCGCATGCTGCGCCCGTGGGCGAGGGTCAGGCCCCGAGACGCTTGAGCGCGTTCGCGACGACGTGCTTCGCGGAGGCGGCCGCGCGGCCCACGACCTCGGCGGCATGCGCGGCACTGTCGGGCACCGCGTGGTAGTCGATGTCCGGCGCACTGTCGCCGTAGGCGTCGACCAGGAAGGGCACCAGCCAGTCGTCCACGACCTCGAGCGGTTCGACCGCGAGGCTGTAGAAGCGGCGCTGTCCGTCTTCACGCACCGTGACGAGCTCGGCGTCGCGCAGCACCTTCAGATGCTTGGAGACCGTGGGCTGGCTGATGCCCAGATCGGCGACGATCTGGCTGACGCTGGTGCCGGTCTCACCTTCGGCCGTGCGTCGCAGCAGGAGCTGGAGGATGTCTCGCCTCGTACCGTCTGCGATCACGTCGAAGATGTCCGTCATGAGATCAGGGTAGTCGTCCCCGGCACGGAGTACCATGACGAAGGCTCTGCGGCAGACGTCGTGAGACCGCGTTGCGCGGGTGAGTCAGAAACGAGAAGGGGGAAGCGATGTCGGGCATCGTTTCGGCGTCGTCCCCACGGCAGAGCCTCAAGAGTGCCGCCGGCTGGGTGAAGCACCTCGTCACCTCCTCGCCCTCCCGCTTCGCGATCGTCGTCTTCGCCCTCCTGATCCTCGTCTTCACCGTCCTGCTGTCGCTGCCCATGGCCTCGGCGAGCGGGACGGTCACCCCGCTGAGCGACGCGCTGTTCACAGCCGTCTCCACGATCTGCGTCACCGGCCTGTCGACCGTCGACATGGCGAACCACTGGTCGCCGTTCGGACACGTGCTGGTCTTCCTCGGGGTGAACATCGGCGCTCTCGGCGTGCTCACCCTCGCGTCGCTGATGGGCATGCTCATCTCCAAGCGCCTCGGCCTGCGCGCGAAGCTGATGGCCGCGGGCGACACGAACCCGCTGCGTGCGCACGGTGGCGTGGTGAACGAGAGCCAGACGGTCCGTCTCGGCGAGGTCGGCCAGCTGCTGACCACGGTCGCCGTCTCGGCGCTCATCATCGAGGCCTCCCTCGCCGTCCTCCTCTACCCCGCGCTGGTGATGGCGAAGGTCGATCCGATCGCCGCGCTCTGGGAGGCGCCGTACTTCGCGGCCATGGCCTTCACGAACACCGGCTTCGCGCCGAACGACGGCGGCGTCGCCGTGTTCGCCGACGACTACCTCGTGCTCTCGCTCCTCATGGTGGGCGTGTTCCTCGGCAGCATCGGCTTCCCGGTCATCTACACGCTCGCCAAGCACGTCTGGCACGTGAAGCGGTGGTCCCTGCACTCCAAGCTCACGATCGTCACCACCGTGCTGCTGTTCATCCTGGGCGCCGCGGTGTTCGTCATCCTCGAGTTCGACAACCCGAAGACCTTCGGCTCCATGGATGCCGCCGACACCACGTTCCAAGCGTTCTTCCTGTCCGCCATGACCCGGTCCGGCGGATTCAACGTCATCGAGATGGACGACCTGAACGGCTCGTCCCTGCTCGCCGCCAGCATGCTGATGTTCGTCGGCGGCGGCTCCGCCTCCACGGCGGGTGGCATCAAGGTCACGACCCTCGCCGTGCTGGCGATCGCCGTGTGGTCGGAGGCGAAGGGCCGTCAGTCGGTCGAGGCGTTCGGTCGCCGCATCCCGAGCGACGTGCAGCGCGTGGCGCTCAGCGTCGTCGCGTGGGGAGCGACGATCGTCGCCCTGTCCACCATCGTCATCGCCCAGATCACGAAAGACGACATCAGCCATGTCCTGTTCGACGTGATCTCCGCGTTCGCGACCGTCGGCCTGTCGACGGGCCTCACCGCCGAGCTTCCGGACGCCGGCTCCTACGTGCTCGCCGCCACGATCTTCATGGGGCGCGTTGGTACAGTGACTCTCGCCGCGGCAGTCGCCGCGACATCGCGAACGCAGTACTACTCACTGCCCGTGGAAAGGCCGATCGTTGGTTGAAGTCCTCCGGGGCGACGCGCCCGTCCTCGTCATCGGCCTCGGCCGATTCGGCGCCGCCTGTGCCGGGGAGCTCGACCGCCTCGATCGCGAGGTGCTCGCGATCGACGACAACCTCGAGCTCGTGCAGAAGTGGTCGGACCGCGTCACGCACACCGTGCAGGCCGACGCGAAGAACATCGACGCCCTGCGCCAGATCGGCGCCCAGGACTTCCAGGTCGCCGTCGTCGCGGTCGGCTCCTCGATCGAGGCGTCCGTGCTGATCACTGCGAACCTCGTCGACCTGAAGGTGCCGCAGATCTGGGCCAAGGCCGTCTCCCAGTCGCACGGCAAGATCCTCGCCCGCGTCGGCGCGAACCACGTCATCTACCCGGAGCGCGAGGCCGGAGAGCGCGTCGCGCACCTCGTGAGCGGGCGGATGCTCGACTTCATCCGCTTCGACGACGACTTCGTGCTGGCCAAGATGTACCCGCCGAAGTTCATCCGCGGCGTGGGTCTGAACGAGTCGGGCGTGCGCTCGAAGTACAAGGTCACCGTCGTCGGCGTGAAGAGCCCCGGCAAGCCGTTCCGCTACGCCGAGGCGAACACCATCGTCACGAACCACGACCTCATCATCGTGTCGGGCACCAACAGCGACATCGAGCGCTTCGCCGCCCTCGACCGCTGACCTCGACCGCTGACCCCGGCCGCTCCGGGATCGACTAATCCCCCTCACGGCGGATGTCCTCCACCCCGGCCGCGTGGTGGGATGGAGCCATGACCGACCCCACCGCGGCTCCGCCCGTCCTCGCCCTTCGCGGGCTCCGCAAGCAGTTCGGGCCGAAAGTCGCCGTCGACAGCCTCTCGCTCGACGTGCCGGCCGGATCGATGCTGGGTCTCCTCGGCCCGAACGGCGCGGGCAAGACCACGACTCTGGCCATGACGACGGGGCTGCTGCGCCCGGACGCCGGAACCGCCTGGGTCCTCGGCGCGGACGTGTGGCAGGACCCCGCGGCCGCGAAGGCGCACATGGGCGTCCTCCCCGACGGCATCCGCATGCTCGACCGGCTCAGCGGGGCGGAGCTGCTGCGGTACACGGGCCTGCTGCGGGGCATGGCCGAGGCGGAGGTGACGGCGCGCAGCGAAGAGCTCCTCGTCGCGCTCGGACTCGCCGATGCGAGCGACAAGCTCGTCGTCGACTACTCGGCGGGCATGCGCAAGAAGATCGGTCTGGCGTGCGCGCTGATCCACGCGCCGCGACTGCTGATCCTCGATGAGCCGCTGGAGGCGGTGGATCCGGTCTCGGGCGAGACGATCCGCCAGATCCTGAAGGCGTTCGTCGCGGGCGGCGGCACGGTGGTGCTGTCCAGCCACGTGATGGAACTCGTCGAGTCGATGTGCGACCGGGTCGCGATCGTCGCCGAGGGGCGGCTGCTCGCGCACGGTCCCCTCGACGAGGTGCGGGCGGGCCTGTCGCTGCAGCAGCGGTTCCTCGCGCTGGTGGGCGCACACGATCTCGGGACGGAGACGCTCGCGTGGTTGCGCTCCTCGTAAGCCTGCGCTGGCGGCAGCTGCGTCATCAGCTGTCGCGCAACCCGTGGATGATCGTCACGCTGATCATCACCGGCATGATCGCCCTGGGCTTCCTCGCCGGCCTGACCGCGGGACTCGTGGCGCTGCGCTTCGCCGCCCCCGACGCCGCGGTCACGGCGATCGTGCTGACCGGCTCCGTGATCGTCCTGGGCTGGTGGATCGGCTCGATCCTGGTCAGCGGTGACGACTCGCTGGCTCCCGAGCGGTTCGCCCTGCTGCCGGTCACCGCCCGGTCGCTGCTCCCGGGCCTCACTGTCGCGGGGACCACCACGATCGGCGGCATCGGCACGACCTTCGCCCTGGTGCTGATGCTCCTCGGCTGGTCCGTGAGCCTCCCCGCCCTGTTCACCGCCCTGGTCATGATCCCCGTCGCTGTCGTCACCTCCGTGCTGGGCGCCCGCGTCGTGAGCGGGATCCTCGCCGGGTGGCTGGCACGGCGCAGCACCCGTGACCTGGTGCTGACGCTCGGGGTGGTGCTCGCCGCGTCGTCGGGTCTGCTGCTCAATCTCGGCATCGGGGCCCTCACCCGGGTCGGCGATGTGGGCGGAGCCTTCGCCGCGGTCGCCGACATCGCCGCGTGGACGCCGGTCGGCGCCGTGTTCGGGGTCCCCGCATCCGTCGCTCAGGGCGACCTGGTCGCGGCGGCCCTCCGTCTGCTGATCGCCCTCGCGACAGTCGCCGCCCTGTGGTTCGCGTCGAAGGCCCTGCTGGCCGCACGCCTCGTCTCGCCGATCCAGAGCAGCGGTGGCGGCCGGGTCCGCTCGGGCGGCATCCTGGATCGGATGCTCCCCGCCACCCCGGTCGGAGCCATCGCCGCCCGCACGCTGCGGTACTTCCGCCGCGACCCTCGGCAGGTGGTGAACATCGTGATGCTCCTGCTGCTGCCGGCGATCTTCATCGGGCTCGCGCTGATGAACGGCCTCCAGGACGAATCGGTCGGGTTCGCGCCCGCGATCACCCTGATCCCCTCCATCAACGCCCTGCTCACCGGCACGATCATGCAGATGGCGATCGCCTACGACAACGATGCGATCGCCGCCCACATCCTGGGCGGCGTGAGCGGAGCCGCGGACCGGGCGGGAAGGCTGCTCGGCTTCGGGCTGATCGCCGTGCCCGTGACGCTCGCGCTGTGCGTGGCCACCTGCCTGGTCGCCGGGCGCCTGGACCTGCTGCCCGCCAGCATCGGGGCGGCCATCGGGCTGACGGCGGTCTCCGCGGGCGCCGGAGCCTGGGTGGGCAGCTTCCTCCCGGGACGCGCTCCCGCACCGGAGGCCAACCCGTTCGGACGCGGTTCGTCCGGCGGGGTGCAGTCGCTACTGGCGATGATCATCATCGGTCCGATCACCCTCGTGCTCGGTGCCCCGGCGCTCGGGTTCGCCATCGCGGCGATCTGGAACCCCGCCCTCGGCTGGGTGAGCCTCGCGTGCGGTGTCGTCATCGGCGCCCTGGCAGTGTGGGGCGGCACGGCACTCGGCGGCAGCGTCCTGAACCGTCGCTGGCCCGAGGTGCTCGCCGAGGTCGCCAGCGAGAGTTGACGGGCGGGCCTCAGGCGTCGATGTCGAGGACGAGCTCGACCACGTCGTCGACGCCGAGGCCCTCCCGGTCCTGCAGCACCTTCTTGATCGGCACGATGTACCCGCCGTCCTTCGGCCAGAGCGCGGTGGTCACCGTGGTCGATCCGATCGTGACGGATGCCGGGATCATCCCCCACCCGTAGGTGACGACCGACGCGACCTCGTGGATCATCTCGCTCTCGGGCGGCGGCACGGTGACGAAGTGGAACGGCGCGGGTCCGCGCCAGTACCAGATCTCGCCCTCGATGCGCAGTCGCATGGTCAGGCTCCGGCAGCGAGTTCCCTGGCACGCGCGAGCGCGGCGGCCGCGGCATCGGCGAACGTGCGATCGAGGTGCGCGTCCTGCAGCACGGCGACCGCCCGCTCCGTCGTGCCCTTGGGGCTCGTGACACGGCGACGCAGCTCGGCCGGGTCCTCCCCCGAGGCATCGAGCAGCGCGGTGGCCCCGATGAACGTCTGCTCGACCATGAGCCGGGCATCCGCCTCGTCGAAGCCCATGCCGACGGCGGCCTTCGTGAACTCCTCGATCAGCAGGTAGACGTACGCGGGACCCGAGCCCGAGATGGTGGAGAGTGCGTCGATCTGCGACTCCGGCACCTCCACGACCGCGCCGACGGTCTCGAAGAGGCGACGGACGAGCGCCAGATCATCGTCCGAGACGGCGGCACCGGCGGCGAGGCCCGTGACCCCCTTGCGCACGGTCGACGGCGTGTTGGGCATGGAGCGGATCACGCGGGCATCCGCGCCGAGCACCTCGGCGAAGGTCTGCAGCGTGACACCGGCCGCGACGCTCACCACGATCGCGTCGGCGGCGAGGTGCGGTGCGATCTCGCGGAGCAGGTCGGGCACCATCGCCGGCTTCACCCCGACCAGCACGATGCGCGCTGCGGCCGCGGCCTCGGCATTGCCGTCCGGACGCTCGGCGAGCGCGATGCTCGTGACGCCGTCGAGGCCCGAGAACGCCGCCGCCTTCTCCGCCGTGCGGTTCGTCGCGGTGATCCCGCCGTCGATCCGGATGCCCGAGGCGACCACCCCGCGGAGGATCGCACCGCCCATCGAGCCGGCACCGAGGAAAGCGAGGGAGGGAAGCGAGTCAGCCATGTCGTCATCCTACGGCGGGCACTCCGACATCCCCAGGCAGGCGGTTCTAGACTCGTCCCATGAGTGCATCCGGAGGCAACAAGGCCATCGTCGCGGCGTTCCTGGCGAACATGGGCATCGCGCTCGCGAAGTTCATCGCCTGGGCACTCTCCGGCTCGGCGTCGATGCTCGCGGAGGCGATCCACTCGGTCGCCGACTCCGGCAACCAGCTGCTGCTGATGCTCGGCGGACGGAAGGCCCGCCGCGAGGCCGACCGCGCGCACCCCTTCGGCTACGGCCGGGAGCGCTACGTGTACGCGTTCGTCGTGTCGATCATCCTCTTCTCGGTCGGTGGCCTCTTCGCGATCTACGAGGGCGTCGAGAAGCTCACGAACCCGCACGAGCTCGACAAGACGTGGTGGTGGCTGCCGCTGGTGGTGCTCGTCGTCGCGATCGGACTCGAGTCGTTCTCGCTGCGCACCGCCGTGCGCGAGACCAACCTCGTGCGCGAGAAGGGCCAGTCGTGGGTGTCGTTCGTGCGCCGCTCGAAGGCTCCGGAACTGCCGGTCGTGCTGCTCGAGGACGTGGGCGCGCTGACGGGCCTCACATTCGCGCTCCTCGGGGTCGGTCTGACCCTGATCACCGGAAACCCGATGTTCGACGCGCTCGGCACCGTGATGATCGGTGTGCTGCTGGTCCTCATCGCGATCGTGCTGGGCGTCGAGACGAAGAGCCTGCTGGTCGGCGAGGGCGCGACCCAGGCCGATCACGACCGGATCGTCGACGCGATCAACGCCGGTGACGAGATCGAGAAGATCATCCACATGAAGACCCTGTACCTCGGGCCGGACGAGCTCATGGTCGCGGCCAAGATCGCGCTCAACGCCGACAAGCCGCTGCGCGAGGCGGCCGACGACATCAACGCGATCGAGGCGCGCATCCGCGAGGCCGTCCCGGTCGCACGCGTCGTCTACATCGAGCCGGACGTGTACCGCCCGGCGATCGACCCGGAGCCGTCGACCGACGTCTTCGTGCTCAAGTCCTCGGACTGAGGAAGCCGTGGGTTCCCCGAGACGGCTCCTCGGTGTCACGGCAGCGGCGGCGCTCGTCGTCACGATGTCGGGCTGCTCGCTGGACACCGTGATCTGGGGCGCGGACGGTGCCGGCGTGATCCAGACGACCGAGAGACTCATCGATGCTGCGGCTGCCGGCGACGCCGACTCGTTCGTGTGCGCCGGATACGAACCGGAGCTCCGCGAACCGACCGACTGGGAAGGGCTTTCGGCCGAGGAGCCGGAGCGCTTCGTCCCCGAGTACTGGCCGGAGATGACCGAGCACGACCCGGACTGGAGCATCAACCTGTCGTTCGCGGAGAAGCAGGTCGCCGCCGGTGCGGAGTTCCCCGGTGACGTCTTCTACCAGGACACGGATGACGGCCCGTGCCTCGTGGCCGTCGCGTGGTGGACCGTCGAGGGGTGATCCCGGCGACCGGGCCTCAGCGCCGCTGCTCGAAGAACGCGCGCAGCAGCGACGTCGCCGCCTCCGCCTCGATGCCGCCGACGACCTCGGCGCGATAGGGCAGGCGCCGGTCGCGTAGCACGTCGTACATCGACCCGGCCGCTCCCGCCTTGTCGTCCCAGGCGCCGAAGACCACCCGGCCGATCCGCGCCTGCAGGATCGCCCCCGCGCACATGATGCAGGGTTCGAGGGTGACCACGAGGGTGTGGCCCTCGAGGTTCCAGGATCCGCGGGACTGCGCGGCCGCCCGCAGCGCCTCGATCTCGGCATGACCGGTCGGATCGTGCGTGGCCTCGCGGGTGTTCCGACCCTCGGCGATGATGCGCCCGTCGGCGTCGAGGACCACCGCGCCGACGGGGATCTCCGACGCCTCCGCCGCCTCCGCCGCGAGCGCGAGCGCACGCCGCATCGCGAGGTCGTCGGCAGCGGTCATGGGTCGAGCCTACGACAGCCGCCGAACCCGGCAGGAGCGCCGATGTCGTGCCGGGCCGCACGGCGCATTACCCTGTATCCATGCGTGTTCACGTGGCCGACCACCCTCTCATCACTCACAAGCTCTCGGTGCTGCGCGACGCGCGCACGCCGTCGCCGGTCTTCCGGCAGCTCACGGAGGAGCTCGTCACGCTGCTCGCGTACGAGGCGACGCGCAACGTGAAGGTCAGCCCCGTCGAGATCACGACGCCCGTGACGACGACGATGGGCGTGAAGATCTCGGAGCCCCGCCCGATCGTGGTGCCGATCCTGCGCGCCGGTCTCGGCATGCTCGAGGGCCTCGTCAAGCTGCTCCCGACCGCCGAGGTCGGATTCCTCGGCATGGTCCGCGACGAGACGACCTTCGAGCCCACGACCTACGCCGAGCGCCTCCCCGACGACCTCAGCGACCGCCAGTGCTTCGCCATCGACCCGATGCTCGCCACCGGCGGCTCGCTCGCCGCGGCGATCCAGTTCCTGTTCGACCGCGGGGCGAAGGACGTCACCGCGATCTGCCTGCTGGGCACGCCCGAGGGCGTCGCGGCGATCGAGGCGATGGCCGGCGACCGCGACGTCACACTCGTGCTCGGTGCCCTCGACGAGCGCCTCAACGAGAAGGGCTACATCGTGCCCGGACTCGGTGACGCCGGAGACCGCCTCTACGGCACCGTCTGACCCGTCAGTCCGCCGCCCCCACGAGGCGGGCGAACGCACTGAGCCGGGCGACGCCCTCCGGCGTGTACGGCAGATCGTCGAGCAGCGCCGGCGAGTGGATCAGATACGCCACGACCTGCGCGCGCGAGATCGCCACGTTCAGACGGTTCTGCAGCAGCAGGAACTCCGGACCACGCGGCGCGTCCCGCCCGCTGGATGCGGCGAGTGAGGTGATCGAGACGACGGCCTCCTTGCCCTGGAAGTTGTCGACCGTTCCGACGGGGACATCCGGGAAGCCGGCGTCTGAGAGCGCGTCGAGGATCAGCTGCCGCTGCGCGTTGTAGGGCGCCACCACGATGATGTCGGCCTGTCCGAGCGGACGGGACGAGGCGGCCGGATCGTTGTCGGTGAAGGTGCGTCCGAGCAGATCGCGGACAAGGCGCACGACCTCGGCCGCCTCCTCCGGCGACTGGGTGGCGTTGCCGCGATGGCGGAGCGGCACGACGTGCAGGCCGGGATCGATACCCTCCAGCGATCGGAGCTCGGTGTCGGGTGCTGACGCGAGCTGTCCGGCGTAGGCGAGTTTCGACACCGGGGCGGCCACGGACGGGTGCATCCGCCACGACCTCGCCAGAAAATACCCGTACTCGGGCCGCACGACGGGATCGCCGTCCATCACCCAGCCGAGAGCCGAGGTGTCCACCGGCTCGGGATGGGCGCCCTGACTCACCTGCGGAAGCTGCTGCGGATCGCCGAGGAGAAGGAGCCGCTTCGCACCGGCCGCGACGGCGATGGTCGAGGCGAGCGAGAACTGCCCGGCCTCGTCGATCACGAGGAGGTCGAGTCCGGCGCGCTCGACGCGCTGGGTGTTGCTGAAGTCCCAGGCCGTGCCGCCGACCACCGCCCCCTCGCCCGCGTGCTCGCCGAGGAAGGAAGCCATGCCGCTCTTCGGGATCACCGTGTAGGGCGGGTCCGCGTGAGGATCCTTCGGGGCCTTCGCCACCTGCGACGGAGCCACCCCGTCGGCGACGACCCGCGCCAGGAGCGTCTCGATGATCGCGTGCGACTGCGCGACGACACCGACCTTGAACCCATGCTCGTTCACCAGGCGCGCGATCACCCGCGATCCCGTGTAGGTCTTGCCGGTTCCCGGAGGGCCCTGCACCGCGAGGTAGCTGCGGTCGAGGTCGAGGATGCCGCGCACGATCGCGTCGATGGTGTCGTCGCCGGAGGCGGGCAGCGCGCTCCCCGACACCGTGCGCGGGGGGATGCGGCGGAGGATGTCGGTCGCCGCGTCTTCCGGGAAGCCGGGGGCCGCCGCGTGGACGGCGTCGGCCCATTCGTCGATGGCGCCCTGCAGCGAGACCACGCGCGGGGGCGCGGCCGGGGTGAGGGCGAGCGGGAGCTCATCCCACGTCTGCCCCTGCACGGCCGACTCGGTGACGAGGTAGCCGTCGTCGAGGACCTCGGCCACGGTGACGGTGTGGGGCACATGGACCGCCCTCGACGGCACCTCGGTGTCGAACGGTGCCGGCACCTCGTAGAGCGCGAACGGCTGCGCGCCGACGCCGAGCGTCGTCCCCGGGGACACCTCGCCGCGGATCTCGACGTCGCGGGACATGACCCGGCGCCCCTCCCCGACGCTCCACTCGCGGCGCACGACCGAGGACGGACGATCGACCCGCACGACGTCGCGCGTGCCGTCCCACATCGTCACCGGCTCGCGCAGCCGCTGGAAGTGCGACACCCAGAAGCTCTTCGCCTCGCGAGGGAAATAGTCGATGGCCGCGGCGGCGATCCGGTGCACGAGTCCGTCGCCGCCGGCCTCGACGGCACGCTCGGCGTCGGCGAGCAGCGCGACCGACCGCGGCGACGGCTCGTAGATGACCTCGTCGGCGTCGTCGGGCGGCGCGGGGGTCACGCCCTTCTGCCGGGCGATGTCGATCAGCCAGTTGCGCAGCCGCCGCGTCGACACGCAGTCGTAGCGGTTGTAGTCGGCGAGGTCGGCCAGGACCGCGTCGGCCTCGGCCTGCTCCCCCGCCGCCGCGAGCTCGCGGGCGGCGACGTACTGCACGATCGAGTCATCGCCCTTCTGCACGTCGCTGGTGCGGACGTCGTCGCCCATGTAGAGCGGCTCGAGCTTCTTGATCGAGTACGAGCGCGACCCGACGCGCACCGTCCGCAGGACCAGCGGGTACAGGTCGACGAACACGCCTTCCCGCAGCAGCCGGTCGACCTCCCCCTCCCGCACGCCGTGCCGCGCCGCCATCGCCACGAGGTGCGACGTCTCATACGGCGCGTAGTGATAGATGTGCATGCCGGGGTGCGCGGCTCTGCGCAGGTTCACGAAGTCGAGGAAGGTCTCCAGCGCCCGCTTCTCGTCGGCGAAGGTGTGTGCCCACAGCTCCGAGTACTGGTCGGCGTTGTCGACCCATCCGAAGAGGTAGTCGATCCCCCAGTGCGCCTCGCCGTCGGCGGCGGGCTCGGTGTAGAGCGGGTCGCCCTCGAAGTCGAAGAAGATGTCGCCGTGGCTGGGGAGCGGGAGCGTGTGGATCGCCTGGGCGTAGTGCACGTCGTAGGTCGGCTCGCCCTCCGCATCGGCACGGAGCTGCAGCCGCGCCTGGGCACGCAGGTTCTCGAAGGTGTCGGTGTTCATCCCCTCCGGCGCCTCGGGGGCCGCAGCCAGCGCATCGATCGTCTCGATGCCCGAAGCACGCAGACGCGCCCGCTGAACGGGGCGCATCCTCGCGACCATCAGCAGGTCGCGGTGCGCCAGCACCTGCTCCTCGCACGTCGCGCAGCGACCGCAGGCCACGACCTGCAGGTCGCCCCGATCATCGCCCCAGGCGAGCGGCGCGCCGGTCGAACCGTCGGCGATGCGCCGGTCCGCGATGAGCGCGCGCAGTCGCGCTCTCCGCACCTGGAAGAGCGGCAGGAGGTCGTCCACGGCGTGCGTGCTGAGCGTGCCGTCGCCCAGGATCAGGTCGACCTCGTCGGAGCGCGGGATGCCGAGCCGGTCGAGCTGATCGACATATGCCGCGAGCTGCATGAGCGCGGTCACACGAGCCTTGCGCGCGAGCTTCGAGTCCTGCACCCGCCAGCGCCCGTCGTCGTCCTTGCGCAGGAAGTCGGCGAAGCCGACGAACTCCTCGGTCGCGAACGCCGCCTGGAAGACCACGAGCGCGTCGGAGCGCAGTGCCGCCACGGTCTCGTCGACGGCTGCGGCAAGAGCCTCGGCGTCGACCGAGGAGACCTTCTCGATGCGATGCACCTCCGCGTCGCCGAGGTCGTGGATGTAGCGGGCGAGCACGTTCTGCTCGTGCACATCGCCGAGCTCGGCGGCGCGCTTGAGGGTCGCGTCCTCCGGTTCCTCGACCGCGGGGACGCGCCCCAGCTTCGCGTCGATCGCCCGACACCACGCGAACTCGCACTCGGCGGCCGCCTTGAGGTCGCTCGCGCTCCAGATGACGCGCTGCGCCTGAGTGTCGATCCGCACGATGCTCCCGTTCTGTCGGATGCTTCGACACTATCCGCGGCATCCGACACGGGCGAAAGCGACGCTCCTCCGGGGCCGTGGGGTCAGCGCCACCAGGAGTCGTCGGGGGTCACCGGGAGGTGCCGCTTGTGCTGCGTCGCGAGGTAGCGCGCCTCGATGCGCCCGGCCACCTCGGGGTCGACGGGCCGCCCCTCGAGGAAGTCGTCGATCTGCTCGTAGGTGAGGCCCAGCTCGTCCTCGTCGGCGCGGCCGGGCTGGCCGTCCAGGAGGTCGGCCGTCGGCACCTTGAACGCCAATCGATCCGGAGCGTCGAGGAACTTCAGCAGCGCACGGCCCTGCCGCTTGCTGAGCCCGGACAGCGGGAGGATGTCGGCCGCGCCGTCGCCGAACTTCGTGTAGAAGCCGGTCACCGCCTCGGCGGCGTGATCGGTGCCGATCACGAGGAGTCCGTCGTGGCCGGCCAGGGCGTACTGCGTGACCATGCGCACGCGGGCCTTGATGTTGCCTCGGTTGAAGTCGCTGATGTCGCTCGTGACCGCGAACTCGATGTCCTCTTCGACCCCGTCGACGCCGTTCTGGATGTTGACCTCGACCGACGCATCCGGGGCGATGAACTCCAGCGCCGCCTCGGCGTCCGCGGCATCGTGCTGCACGCGGTAGGGCAGCCGCACAGCGAGGAACTTCGCTTCGCCACCCTCGGCGCGGACCCGCTCGACCGCGAGCTGCGCCAGACGTCCGGCGAGGGTCGAGTCCTGTCCGCCGGAGATGCCGAGCACGAAACCCTTCGCGCCGGTCGCGCGGAGGTAGTCGGCGAGGAACCCGACCCGGCGCTCGACCTCGGCCTCGGGTTCGACCTCGGGATTGACGCCGAGGTCCTCAGAGATCTGCTGCTGCAACGACATGTCATCCTCCGTCTTGTCCTCGAATCAGTATCGCCCCTCCGTGTTACGGGCGGGTGACGCCGCGGCGCGTGCGATCCTGTCAGGTCGGACCTGAGAGAATGGGGCAGTGAAACTCCTCCTCGCTGCTCTCGCCTCCGAACTGTCCGCCTTCCCCCAGGAGCTCGAGGGCTTCGACCGTCTCGTGAGCGGTCCGGGCAAGCTGCAGGCGACGTTCGCCCTCACCCGCGCGCTCGACGCCAAGGTCTACGACGAGATCGTGGTGGTCGGCACCGCCGGGGCGATCGACCCCGAGCTCGAGGCCACGGTCCACGAGGTCGGCACCGCTTTCCAGCACGACGTCACCGACCTCGACGGCGTCGCCGGCCAGCACGTCTCGCTGCCGGCGCGGGTCTCGACCGGGCGCGAGGGCGTGCTGATCGCGACCGGCGACCACTTCGTGGAGGATGCCGAGGTCACCGCCGTGATCCGTCCGTCCGGTGCCGCGCTGGTCGACATGGAGACCTACGCCTACATCTGGGTCGCCGAGCAGTTCGGTGTGCCGATCCGTGTCTTCCGGGCCGTGTCCGATCAGGCGGAGGACGGCGCGCTCACGGACTGGCGCGAAGCCGTCGCTCGCTGCAGCGTGCAGCTGCGGGACTTCATCCGCGACGAGTACGGGGTCTGAGCAGCGGCGCTTCGGCGCTGTGCTCCGCGCGTCAGCGGGCCTCGATCAGACTCGGCCCGTTGGGCAGCGCGCGCACCGTGAGCTGAGCGGGGATCTGCTCCTGCATGGCCTCGACGTGGCTGATCACTCCGACCGTCCGGCCGCCCTGCCGCAGCTCGTCGAGTGTGCGCATCGCGACGTCGAGCGTGTCGCCGTCGAGGGAGCCGAACCCCTCGTCGATGAAGAGCGTGTCGAGGCGGATGCCCCCGGCTCTCGCCGTCACGACCTCGGCGAGGCCGAGCGCGAGGGCGAGCGACGTGAGGAAGGTCTCACCGCCCGACAGTGACTGCGGCGGGCGGGTCTGCCCGGTGAAGGCGTCGGAGACCACGATGCCGAGGCCGGAGGCCGCACCGCGGGCGGCGAGGGCGTCGGAGTGCTGCAGCTGATAGCGCCCCGTCGACATGTCGTGCAGCCGGCGGTTCGCCGCCTCGACGATCTCCTCGAGCTCGGCGGCGAGGACGAAGGTCTCCAGCGTCATCTTCCGGGTGTTCGCACCGCGCCCGGCGATCGTGTCGGCGAGGTTCTGCAGCACCTCGAACTCCGTGGCCTCGGCGGCGGTTCGTGCATGCTCCGTCGCGGCCGATTCGATCAGATCGCCGAGCCGCTCGGCGACGCTCGCGGCGCGGGCGGCCTCGTCGACAGCGGCCGTCCAGACCGCGCGGGCGGCGGCCGCTGCTTCCTCCACCGGGGCGAGGTCGATCGGCTCCTCGGGAAGCGTGCGCAGCTCGAGGTCGAACAGGATGGCGCGTTCCTTCTCCCGCTGCCCCGCGTGCTGGACGATCCGCGCGTCGAGCGCGTCCTGCGCCGCGCTCGAACGCAGCGCCTCCTCGGCGGCCGACGCATCGTCGAACGCGGAGTCGGCGAGCGCCGCGCCCTGCTCGGCCTCCGCCTCGGCGAGAACCTGCGCGCGTCGGGTGCGCTCCGCGATCGCCTCGGCGAGGGTGCGCGCCGCGGCGATCTTCTCGGCCGTATCGGCGAGGCGGGCGGCGACGGTGTCGAATCCGCCGCGGGCCTCGGCGATCAGCTCGCGTGCCTCCGTGCTCCGCTGCCGCATCAGGGCGTGCTGCTCCCGCGCCTCCGCGAGGGCCGCAGCGTCATCCGCCTTCTGCGTCTCCAGCCGTTCGACGCGGGCGGCGAGTTCGCCCAGCCGCGCGTCGAGCGTCTTCAGCTGCTCCGCCGCGGCGAGACTGCCTGCGTGCGCGGCAGTGCTCTCGGCGAGCTCCTGCTCGGCCTGTTCGACGCTCCGTCCGTCCGCGCGGGCGGTGGCTGCGGCGAGTTCCGCGAGCAGGTTCGCGGACGCCGTGGCGAGCTCACGCTCCCGCTGTGCCGCGGCGTCGCGGACGGCTTCGGCATCGGCGATGTCGTCCGGGGAGACCGGATCGACGTGCGTGGCGGGGCTCGGATGCTCGAGAGCACCGCAGACGGGGCACGGGTGCTCCGGGCGCAGGGTCGAGGCCAGTTCGCCGGCCATGCCGTCGGTCCGCCGCTGCCGCAGCTGGGCGAGCGCCGTCTGCGCGGCGGCGTGGGCGGCGGTGGCCTCGGTGAGATCGCGGTCGGCGGCCGCCTGGGCGACGCGCAGCCGCTCTTCCTCGCGTGCCGCCGCGTGCCGGGCCGCTGCCACGTCTGCGGCCGCCCGGAGGTCATCCGCACGGTCCGCGATGCGCCGTGTCTCGTCGCGCTCCGCCGTCAGGTCGGCCGCCGCGGCGGGGAGCGACGACCGCTCCGCCTCTCCGGCGTCGACGCGCGCGGTCGCGGCGACGACGGCCTGTTCCGCGGACTGCAGAGCGACATCGAGCGCCGGCGCCTGCTCCTCGAGCTCGCGAGCCCGCTCCCAGGAACCGCTCTCCCTGGTGCGCTCGGCCGCCCAGGTCTCGAGGTCGCCGTCGACCGGGATCCCCCAGGCCTCCCAGCCCTCGCGCGCCCGCTGCTCGTCCGCGGATGCGTCGGCGAGCGCGGTGCGAGCACGTGTGGCGGCGGCGATCGTCGACCGCAGGGCCTCGGCCGCACGAGCAGCCGCGAGCTCGGCTCTTGCCGCATCGATCAGCGGGGTCTCCGCGTCGAGCCGCTCGAGCGCGGCGCGGGCGCGGTCGCGTTCGTGCTGGGCGCGCTGCTCCTCACGCGTCGCGGACAGCTGCGTGTCCACCGCCGCCGACCGCTTCTCCGCATCGGCCTGTTCCGAGCCACGGCGTTCCGCGCGATAGTCGGCGCGTGCCTTCGCTCGCCGGAGTTCCTCGAGTCTTTCGTCGACCGGGAGCAGAGCCGATGGGGCCTCCGCCGGCGGCTCGAGGTCGCCCTCCGCGTCGCCGGACAGTCCGCCGGCGGCCACGAGACGTTCGGCTTCCTCGACACGGGCGTGGACCGTCGCGAGTCGGGCACCGAGGGCCTGCTCCGCCGCGCGGCGACGTTCGTCGAACCGCGCCTGCACGTCTTCGAAGCGCTGGGTGCCGAACAGCCGCCGCAGCAGCGCCTGGCGATCCTTGCTCCCCGCGAGCAGGAACTCCGAGAACCGGTTCTGCGCGAGGAGGATCACCTGGAGGAACTGCTCGCGACTGAGCTGCAGGATCTCGTCGAGCTCGTTGCCGACGTCGACGGCCCGCGCGGCGCGACCGACCCACCCGCCATCCGTCCACTCGTCGAGCGCCACGGCGGACGCCTGCTTCGTCATGCCGCCGCCGCGCTTGGCGGGTCGGAGGTACTCGGGCGAACGGGTCACACGGAACCGCCCGGCCGGCGTGCTGAACTCCACGACCACCTCGGACGGGTCGTCCGGTTCGCAGTGGTCGCTGCGGAGGCGCTTCTCGCCGCCGTCGTAGCGCGGCACCCCGCCGTAGAGGCCGAAGCACACCGCGTCGAGGATGCTCGACTTGCCGGCACCGGTGCGACCGGCGATGAGGAAGATGCCGTCGTCGGCGAAGGCGTCGAAGTCGACGATCTGCCGCGAGCGGAACGGGCCGAACCCCTCGACCTCCAGGCGATGGAGACGCATCTAGACGAGGGCCTCTGCCCGCACCCGGTCGTCGAGGACGGCGCGGATCAGCTCGCCCTCCGCCTCGGTCGGACCGTGCCCCGCGCGCACATGCTCGAGGAAGGCCTCGATGCGGTCGGCGTCGGTGACCGCGGTGCGCAGCCGCTGCGCATAGGACCGCTCGTCGGCTTCGGCCACGACGGTGGGCTGATGCTGCACCATGGCGCAGTAGGGGTAGCTCTCGCGCAGGCGTCGCATCGGCTCGGTCTGCGGGACCGCATCGGTGTAGACGGCGCACACCCAGTCCCCCGCATGCTCGGCGACCAGGTCGGGCGACAGCAGCTCGTCGAGCGCTCCCGTGAGCGTGACGAGACGGCGCGGCACCGGCAGCTCCAGCCACTCGACCGCGGCGAGCCCCTCGGCGCCGATGTCGACGAGCCAGGATCCCCGCGGCTTGTGCTGCTCGCCGAAGCTGTAGTGCAGCGGGGCGCCCGCATAGCGAACGCGGTCGCTGAGCTGCTGCCGGCCGTGGATGTGGCCGAGCGCCACGTAGTCGGGCCCGTCGAACACACTCAGCGGAACGACGTCGAGACCGCCCTGGCGGACCTCGCGCTCGAGTCCGGCCGTCGCGTCGACACCGGCCGCGAAGCAGTGCGCGATCGCGACGGAGCGCCCCGCGTGCTCCTGCATGCCCGTGCGGACGAGATCCATCGCGTGGGCCATGGTCTGTGCCTGCGTGCGCAGCTGGCGCCCCTCGCTGTCGCCCTCCGGCCAGTGCTGACGGACGATCGCGGGTTCGAGGTAGGGGATGCCGAAGAACTGCACCGGTCCGTGCGCGTCGGCGATGGTCACGGGCACGCCGACCGCGAGCGGGTCGGTGAGCACGTGGATGCCCTCGCGCAGCAGCCGGGCCTGGAAGCCGAGCCGGGCGGCGGAATCGTGGTTGCCGCTCGTCACGATGACCCGGGCGCCGGTCTCGTGCAACGACACCAGGGCGTCGCCGAGGAGTGTGTAGGCGGCACCGGACGGAGTCGCGGAGTCGAACACGTCGCCCGCCACGACCACGACATCGACCGCGTTCTCACGAACCTGCACCGTGAGCGCCCCGAGCACCTCGGCCAGCGCGTCCATGGTCGAGTTGCCATGGAACGTCCGGCCGATGTGCCAGTCGGAGGTGTGCAGGATTCGCATACTCACACGGTACGAACGACCTCCGACATTCCGTCCGAGGCGTGCCGCGGCAGTCGCTCCTGGACTGAGGATCGCGACCGCCGCGGCCGGTGGATCAGTGCCCGGCGACGACAGGGGTGTTCTGCGAGGGAAGCAGCTCCTCCTTCGTGCCGCGCACCATGGCCGTCGCGATGACCGAGGCCGCGAGCATGAGGATCGCGGCGACGAGGAAGATCCAGCCGTAGGCGTCGGTGAGCTGGTGCGGCGAGACCTCACCCTGCGCGCGGCCGCCGACCGACGCCGCGTAGACCGCCGTGAACACCGACAGACCGATCGATCCGCCGATCTGCATCGCCGAGTTCGCGACGGCCGACGCCACCCCCGCGTGGTGCGGGGCGACGCCCGAGAGCGCGAGGTTCTGCAGCGGGATGAAGATGAACCCCATGCCGATGCCGAGCAGCACCAGCCCCGGTGCGATCTGCACGAGGTAGGCGCCGTCCGGAGTGATGCCGGAGAGCAGGAACAGGCCGACCGCGGCCACAACGGGCCCGACGATCAGCTGCGGCCGCGGACCGATCACGGGAAGCAGCTTGGTCGCCACCGGGGCGAGCGCCATCGTCGCGAGCGGCAACGGCAGACTGGCGAGACCGGCCTGCAGCGCCCCCAGCCCCAGCACGAACTGCAGGTGGAACGTCAGGTAGACCGTCGCGCCGATCATGATCGCGCCGGCGACGCCCTGGATAAGGAAAGCTCCTCCCCGCACCCGGTCGGCCACCACGCGAAGGGGCAGCAGCGGCTGCGCGACCCGACTCTCCACCCACACGAAGATCCCGAGGAGCGCGAGCCCGATGGCGAGGAAGGCGATGGTCAGCGGCTCGCCCCATCCGTTCTCGGCGAGGCTGAAGCCGTAGACGAATGCACCGAGGCCGAGGGTCACGAAGAGCGCTCCCCAGACGTCGTAGCGGTTGTCACCCTCCGCCCTGCTCTCGGTCAGGAAGAGAGCGCCGCCGACCACCCCGACCACCACGAAGAACAGGTTGACCAGCAGGCACCAGCGCCAGTCGGCGAATTCGGTGAGCACCCCGCCGAGGAGGAGTCCGACGGCCGCTCCGGTTCCGGCGACGGTTCCGAAGACGGCGAACGCGGTGTTCCGCTCGCGCCCCGAGGGGAACGTCACGGTGAGGAGGGCGAGGGCGGCGGGCGCGAGCAGTGCGGCGAAGGCGCCCTGCAGTCCGCGGGCGAGGATCAGCTCCCACCCCTGCTGTGCGAGCCCGCCGTACAGCGATGCCGCACCGAAGCCGACCATGCCGACCAGGAAGATGCGCTTGCGTCCGACGTAGTCGGCGATCCGGCCGCCGAGCAGCAGGAGCGCGCCGAACGCCAGCGCATAGGCGGTGACGACCCACTGACGCTGCCCGTCGCTGAGGCCGAGGGCCGCCTGGGCACGGGGCAGCGCGATGTTCACGATCGTCCCGTCGAGGACGACGACCAACTGCGTGAGGGAGATGACGATGAGCGCCCACCACCGGGAACGGGGGCGGGCACGCAGGGAAGACGACATGGAAAAACCTCCGGTGTCTGATGAGGATGCCGGAGGTTTCGAGCCTCGGATCAGCGCGCCCGCTGCGCGCCTGACCACCTCAGCCAACGGGGCTGAGCAGAACTCCATTCTATCGCATGGTGTTCGAGGAGGAAGCGGAAGGTCCCCTGACCCACCCTCGCCACGACGATCGGCACGTGGTGATGCGAGATGCTCTGTGCACCATCACCTGTGCGGCGTGCGGGGCTGCGCGATGCGATATCAGGGCTGCCCTCCGCCCACAGGTGCCGGACTTGCCCCGCCGGCTGAGGGTTGTGCCCGCTTCGTCGCGACTACCGACTTCCGCTCTCCTCCTCGAGGTCGTTCGACCAGTTCGCCTGCTGGATGCGGTTGTCGAGTTCGCGCAGCTCCTGCGCGACGGCATCCGCCCTGGATCGCAGCTGCGCGACCGGAAGCGCGGAGATCTGCCGGAGCTCCGACCGCATCTGGCGCAGGTACTGGTCGCCGGCACCGGATGCCGCTGCCGCGGAATCGGTCAGCACCGAGTGCCGCAGGCGCAGCACATCGCGGGCCGCCAGCGCATCGGTCATGGTGCCGTCCGCACCGAGGTCGAGGCGCGCATTGGTGGCGTTGATGCGTCGGATGAGTTCGCGGAGCTCGGTCAGAGCGGCGTCGACCTCGGCGATGAGCGCCGCGGCGTCCTCCGCCGGCTCCTCCCCCTCCTGGTACCGGGCGTTCGCGACGATGCGCGCACGCAGCTGCTCGATGCGGCGCTGCAGATCGGCGCGTGCGGTGAGGGCCTCGGCGAGTTTCATGCCCTCATCCTGGCAGGAACCGGGCGTAACAGTGCGTCATACGACGAGGAAGTCATCGAGTCCGCAGCAGCCCGGCATGCTCCGGGTGTGCGGAGAACCAGTCGGCGACGTACCAGCACACGGCGTCGACCTTGCGATCACCGCGTTCCTCGATCTCCGCCACCGCCCCCTCCACGACCTTCCCGGCATAGCCCTTGCCCCGGAAAGTCGGGACCGTGAAGGCCCTGGTGAGCGCGATCGTGTGACCGTCGTCGCGATAGTCGAGCACGCTCACGAGCTTGCCGTCGCGCATGAGCGTGTAGCGCGAGGCATCCTTCTCATCGGTCAGGATGAAGCCGTCGACAGTGTGCGAGATCGTCATTCGATCCACGTTACGCCCGCCCATGGACGCCCGGGCGTTTTGACATGAGGGGTCATGGTCGGACATAATCCCCCCATGACCACCAACGCAAGCCCTTTGTCCGCCCAGGAGGCGAACAGGACTGCCGGGATGATGATGCCCGGTCGCGTTGGCATGTGTTGCCGAATGTGTCGCTGAACGAACAGCCACCCCGCCTGACCTGACTCCTCGCCATCTGCGAGGTCAGAGTCTCCGAGCATCCACCCTTGCTCGCTTCCCGGCTCCGCCGGTCATTCATGCAACGCATCAGAGCCCCGCTCGATTCGGGCTCACGTCCTGAGGACTTCATCATCATGTCGAACACCGCACTTCTCGAGCGTCCCGCCACCACCGCCGCGATCCGCACGCAGTCCGAAGCCGCCGCTCCGCTGCCCACGTCGGGAGCCGACCTCCCCGCCGTCCGCTCCCCCCGCGGCTTCGCCCTGTACGTCGGCCTCGACGAGATCAAGGCCGCCGAAGCCGGCGTGAGCCTCCCGCTCCTCGTCGACGCCCTGCGCCGCACGCTCGCCGAGCTCGCCCCCGGCGCCGAGACCCACGCCACGGTCGCCCTCGCCCCGCACGGCTCGGGAGGCCGCGACCTCGACGTCGTCCGCCTCGCCCTGCAGGAGCCCGGTGCCATCGCGCGCACCAAGGCCGCCGCCGAGGAGGACACGGTCGACGAGGAGCGCGGCGTCACCGTCGACATCTCCCGCAAGCGCGTCCTGATCGACGGCGAGTCCGCCGCGTTCACGTACAAGGAGTTCGAGCTGCTGCAGTACCTCGTGCTCCGCGAGGGCCGCACGATCGAGCGCAGCGAACTGGTCTCCGCCCTCTGGCAGGCGCAGGACGACGAGACGCCCGGTGAGCGCACGATCGACGTGCACGTGCGCCGCCTGCGCGCCAAGCTCGGCCGCTACGAGGACATCGTCCGCACGGTGCGCGGCATCGGCTACCGCTTCGACCGTCACGCCGACGTCGTGATCCGCTACGGTCACGGCACCCCCTCGCCCGACCGCTTCTGAGCGCACGCGGGTCCGTGTCAGGACCTGCGCGTAGGGTGGGCGCATGACCCTGACCGCGCACTCCCCACCGGCCGATGCCGCGTCCGCGGATGTCCGTCGGGACACGGTCTACCGCCCTCCGCACGACCTCGATCTCCGCCGGACCGTCGGCATGCTCCGACGCGGAGGCACCGATCCGACGACCGTGATCGACGGACCCGCGATCTGGCGCGCCGTGCGCACGCCCGCCGGCCCCTCCACCCTCGCGCTGCGCGCCGCGGGCGATGAGGTCAGAGCCAGCGCCTGGGGCCCCGGAGCCGGCCACGCCCTCGACCTCGTGCCCGCACTCTGCGGCGCCCACGACGACGCCGCGGACTTCGACGCGTCGCAGCATCCGCTCATCGCCGAGTCCGCCCGCCGCCATCCCGGCCTTCGCCTCACCCGCACCGACGAGGTGTTCGACGCGCTCGCGTGCGCGATCATCGAGCAGAAGGTCACCGGCATGCAGGCCTTCGGCGCGTGGCGCTGGCTCGTCTCCCGGTTCGGCGAACGCGCGCCCGGCCCGACGCCACGACCGATGTTCGCCGCGCCCTCCGCCGCGCAGTGGCACCGCATCCCGTCCTGGGCGTGGCACCGCGCCGGCGTCGAGCCGCCGCAATCGCGCACCCTGGTCCGCGCCGCCGAACGCGGCGATCGCATCGCCCGGGCCGTCCGCGCCGCTGCGACCGGTGCCGACCGCGACCGCATCCTCACGAGCCTTCCCGGCGTGGGGATCTGGACCTCGGCCGAGACCCGCATCCGCGCGCTCGGCGATCCGGATGCGGTGAGCGTCGGCGACTACCACCTCGCGCACGAGGTGGGTCATGCCCTGACCGGGAAGCGCACGGACGACGACGGCATGCTCGAGCTCCTCGCGCCGTGGGCGGGTCAGCGTCAGCGGGTGATCCGCCTCATCTTCGCCACCGGCATCCAGGAGCCGCGCCGCGGCCCTCGCCTCGCGCCGGAAGACCATCGCGACCGCTGAGCGGTCCCTCTAAGCTGAGGCCATGTCCCGTACCGCGCTGCGCATCTCCATCACCGTCGGCCTGCTGATCGTCGGCGTCGTGCTCGGGCTGATCTTCCAGAACGTCTGGCTCGGCGTGCTGCTCGCCGCGATCGTGTGGCTGGGCTGGTTCCTCGGCTACGAGTCGCGCCGCGGCAACAACGCCGGCGTCAACGACGAGGACCACGGCATCGAACTCTGACCGGCCCACGCGGAACGCTCAGTAGTACACGGCGAGGGGTCCCGACGGGCCGTCGACCACGCGTACCGGGGTGTCGAAGACGCGCGTGAGCACCTCGTCGGTCATGATCTCGGCGGGCGGGCCGAACTCCACGACCGCGCCGTCCTTCATGGCGCAGATGTGGTCGGCGTAATGCCCGGCGAAGTTGATGTCGTGCAGCACGATGACGATCGTGCGCCCGAGCTCCTCGGCCGCACGCCGCAGGTGCTTCATCATCTGCACGGCGTGCCGCATGTCGAGGTTGTTCAGGGGCTCATCGAGCAGCACGAACTCGGTGTCCTGCGCGAGGACCATCGCGACGTACGCCCGCTGACGCTGCCCGCCGGAGAGCTCATCCAGGTAGCGGCCCTCCAGCGCGCCGAGGTCGAGGAAGTCGATCGCCTGGCTGATGATCTCCTCGTCGCCGCGGTTCAGCCTGCCCTTCGAGTGCGGGAAGCGCCCGAAGCCGACGAGCTGACGCACGGTCAGCCGCGTGACGAAATGGTTCTCCTGGCGCAGGATCGACACGACCTTCGCCAGGTCCTTCGACTTGGTCGAGGCCACGTCGAGTCCGGCGATCTCGATCGCGCCGGCATCCATGCCGCTCAGGCGTCCGATCATGGTGAGCAGCGTCGACTTGCCCGCGCCGTTCGGGCCGATGAGGGCGGTGATGCCGCCCGTGGGGATCTCGAGATCGACGGGGCCGATCGCGACCTCGCTGCTGTAGTCCCGGCGGACGCCGTCGAGTGCGATCACAGCCTGCCCTTTCTGAGTATGACGATGAGGAACACCGTGCCGCCGACCAGCTCGATCAGGATCGACACCATGCCCTGCGCGTAGAAGATGTTCTTCATCACGAAGTACGCCCCGGCCAGGATCGTGAAGGCCGTGAGCACCGCGACGGGGAAGATCAGCCGATGGTCGTGCGTGTCGGCGAACTGATACGCGAGCGTCGCGACCAGGAAGCCGAGGAACGTCATCGGTCCGACCAGCGCCGTCGACGTCGCCATCAGCACCGCGACGAGGAACAGCACGATGAACAGCTCGCGCCGATGGTCGACGCCGAGCGAGCGCGCGGCATCCGGGCCCAGGGCCGTGAGGTTGAGCCGGCGCGATCGGAGCCACAGCAGCGCGGACGCCGCGACCACCAGCGGGATCGCCAGCGGCAGGTACGAGGCGTCGGCGTTCGACACGTTGCCGAACAGCCGGGCGGCGAGCACGTCGAACTCGCTGGGGGTGAGCAGACGCTGCATGAACGTGGAGATCGCCCCGAGGCCTCCCCCGATCACGATGCCCACCAGGAGCATGATCTGCAGGTTGCCGTAGCGTCCCGACAGCAGCCATCCGTACAGGGCCACGGCGAGGCCGACCATGATCGCCACCTGGATCGCGAACTGGCCGATGCCCTGGATGGCCACGATGCCGGCCACCCCGAACAGATACACGGTCGAGGTCTGCACGACGCGGTACAACGATTCGAAGCCCATGATCGACGGCGTGATGATGCGGTTGTTGGTGACGGTCTGGAAGCTCACCGTGGCGACGGCCTGGGCGACGGCGACGAGCGCCATCACGGTGACGTCGGTCGCGCGGTGCTGAGCGATGCGCCAGAACCCGGTGGATCCCGGCGGCATCGGGTTGCCCCAGGCGAGCAGCCCGAAGCCGGAACCCGCGGCGAGGACGAGGAGGACGCCGAGGACGATCAGATAGCGCCGTCGCGCGCGCGGGGTCGTGAATGCGCCCGCCGACCGCGCCGGGCCAGCCGTCGCCATCCGACTCATCGCGCCGCTACCCACGGCGACGCTGCCTGAGCAGGAGGAGCACGAACACGACGGCACCGACGACGCCGAGGATCAGCGACACCGGCACCTCGAACGGCATGATGATCGTGCGTCCGATGATGTCGCACACCGTGACGATCGCGATGCCGAGCAGGCACACCCACGGGAGGTTGCTGCGCAGATCGTCGCCGCGCACCATCGAGACGATGTTCGGCACGATCAGCCCCAGGAAGGGCAGGTTGCCGACGACCACCGTGACGACACCGGTGGTGACCGCGATCAGCACGGTGCCCAGCAGGATGATCCGGTTGTAGTTCACGCCGACGTTCGTCGCGATCTCCTCGCCGAGACCGGCGATGGTCAGGCGGTCGGCGACGATGAAGATGATCACTCCGATGATCGCGACGATCCAGAGCATCTCGTACTGACCGCGCATCACCGAGGTGAAGCTGCCGGCGAACCAGACGCCGATGATCTGCAGCGAGTTGGTGGCCAGCGCGAGGTACGTCGACAGGGCGCCGACCACGGCGCCGAGCATGATGCCGACGATCGGGACGATGAGGGAGGACTTGAGGGCGACGCGACGGAGGAACGCGAAGAACACCATCGTGCCGACGAACGCCGCGAGCACCGCGCCGGCCATGCGCAGCGGCAGCGACGGCTGCGGCACGAGGATCATCACCATCAGGAGCCCGAGCCCCGCCCACTCGGTCGTCCCGGTGGTGGTCGGCTCGACGAAGCGGTTCTGAGTGAGCAGCTGCATCACGAGACCCGCCATCGCCATCGAGGCACCGGCGAGCACGAGCGCGATCGTGCGGGGGACGCGTGTGATCTGGAACATCTGGGCGCCGTCTTCCGCGCCCGTGACGTCGTACACACCGGTGAAGAGGGAGAGGACCAGGAGCGCGGCGACGACGAGCACGCCGATGAGCAGCTTCACGTCGAAGAGCCGCCCGGCGGAGCGGGGCGGCCGGATGATGTCGGTGGAGATCATGATGACGGCCCGGCCGTCGAGCGGGCGAACGGACGGCTCGTCCTGCTCCGCTCCCTCGACGACCGAGCGCGGGTCACTTCTCGAGAGCGTCCGCGAGGTCGTTCAGGAACGTCGTGTACGTCTGGATGCCCTCGTTCAGGTAGGTGTCGGTGGGCATGTAGACGATCTGCTTCTCCTTGACCGCGGTGACGCCGGTCAGGGCCTCGGAGCTCTCGAGGATCTCGGCCGCCTGCACGTAGTCGGGGGTGTCCGCGGCGAACACGGCGTCGCGGTCGAGCACGAGGATCCAGTCGGGGTTCGACGCGGCGATCGCCTCGACGGAGATCTCATCACCCTGGTGGTCATCGCTCGCGTCCTCCACCTCGAGCGCGGGGGTGAGGCCGAGGATGTCGTAGATCGGTCCGAGCGAGCGACCGACGGTCGGGGCGAGGTAGCCGATCTCTCCGCCGGACGTGTTCACGGCCATGACGGTGTCGGCGTCGTCGTACGCGGCCTTGGCGCGCTCGACCGCGGCGTCGAAGTCGCTCACGAGCTTCTCGGCCTCGTCCTGCTTGCCGAAGATCTCGCCGAGGACGGTGACCTGGCGCTTGAGCTCCTCATCGAAGGGCTCGCCCTCGCGCGGCTCGAGGTCGATGATCGTGGCATTGGGCACGAGGTCGGCGATGGCCGCGTTGTGCTGCGTGAAGCGCTGACCGCTGATGATCAGGTCGGGCTCGACCGCGACGACCGCTTCGAGGTTGGGCTCGCTGTGCAGCCCGATGTCGACGATGCCGTCGTCCTTCACATACGACACGGTCTCCGGCATCAGCGCGACGGCGCCGGCGGAGAGCTCGACGCCCCAGTCGGAGAGCGTCTGGAACGTGCGGTTGTCGAGGGCGACGACGGACTTCGGAGGGGTCGCGACCTCGTGCGTGCCGGTGTTGTCCTCGATCGTGACGGATGCCGCGGAGGATTCGGTCTTCTCGGGTTCGGCGGTGCCGCCGGAGGCGCAGCCGGCGAGGGCGAGGAGGCCGACGAGCGCGGCGCTCGTGGCGGTGAGGGTCCTGGGCACGGACATGGAGAGACTCCTGTTCTGCGGGATCGGTGCGCACACATGGGCGCCGGAAGGACGAGGTTAGGGTCACCTTCCCTCGTTATATTTAGGTTAGCCTTACTTCATGAGCGATACGAAATCCGGCTTCTCGATCGAGCGTCGCGGCCTCGAGCTGCGCTTCCGCAACGTGACCCTGAGCGCCCGTGAATGGCTGGCACCGGACTTCGTGCGCGTGCGCCTGACCGGCTCCGACCTCGCAGGCTTCGACTCCCTCGGCTCCGACGACCACATGCGCCTGTTCTTCCCCGCCGGCCCCACCGACTCCGTCGACGAGCTTCGCGCCTCGCCGAGCCGCGAGTACACGCCGCTCGCGTGGGGCGAGGACTGGCTCGACGTCGAATTCGCGGTGCACGGCGATCAGGGCGTCGCCGCCCCCTGGGCCGCGACCGCGCCACTCGGCTCCACGATCGGCGTCGGCGGCCCTCGCGGGTCGGCGGTGCTGACCGGCGAGCCCGACTCCTGGCTGCTGGTCGGCGACGAGACCGCGATCCCCGCGATCCGCCGCTTCGCCGCGCTGATTCCCGAGGGCACCCCCGCGCGCATCGTGATCGAGACGGTCAACGAGGGCCGCGAGATCGACATCGAGGCTCCGGTCGACATCGAGTGGCTGCACCGCGGCGAAGCACCCTCCGGGTCCGCCCTCATCGCCTTCCTCGAGGCGCTGACCGCCGACGACGCGGTCGGGTCCGATCCGTTCGTCTTCATCGCGGCCGAGCAGTCGATCGTCAAGCCCGGCCGGGCACTGCTCGACCGTTGGGGCGTCGACACCGCGAACGCCGTGGTGAAGGGCTACTGGAAGCGCGGCGAAGCCGAGTACCACGCACCGCACTAGCGGCTCTGTCCGTGGGGGTGGGTACCGTGGGCGTGGGTACCGTGGGCGTGGGTACCGTGGTCGCATCACGGTTCTCGCTGTCTCGAGGTTGGAGTGCCCATGAAAGGCGACCGTCTGCAGCAGTGCGCGCGCGACCGCGCCGAGGAACTGCCCGGGTCTCGGCTCGAGCATCCCTTCGGCCCCGAATGGGACGTCTTCAAGGTGCGCGACAAGGTTTTCATGCTGCTCACGTCGACCACCGGCGCGGAGATCGTGACCCTCAAGGCGGCGCCCGAGGACGGCGACGCGCTTCGCCGGCAGTTCGATGACATCATCCCGGGCTATCACATGAACAAGAAGCACTGGATCACGCTCCGGCCGGGCGGGAAGCTGCCGCACGATCTCGTCCGCGAGCTGGTGACGGAGTCGTACCTCCTCGTCGTGGAGAACCTCCCCCGGCGGCAACGGCCCGTCGACCCCGCCACATTCGGGCGGATCGCGCCCTGACGTCGTCGACCCTTTCTGGAAGACTGGGCCGCATGGCTCTTCTGGATCATCTGGGCATCACCGTCGACGACCTCGAACGCGGCCGGGCGCAGTTCCACCCGGTCCTCACCGCTCTCGGATACCAGAGCGGAGGCGCGAACGACCATTCGATCTCGTGGCACAACGGCGAGGAGACGGAGATCATCCTCTACACGTGGGATGAAGACTCGACTCCGCATCGTCATGGCCGCATCGGCTGGCAGCACATCGCCTTTGCCGTGCCGACGCGTGAGCAGGTCGAGCACCTCCACGCGGTCGCCGTCGACGCCGGCTGGACCCCCGTCCGCGAACCCAAGGAGTACCCGCGCTATTCGGAGCGCTATTACGCCTCGTTTGTCGAAGACGCAGACGGCATCCGCGTGGAGTTCATGTACAACCCGCCGCGGGACACGGCTTGACGCCCGGGCGTGTCGGGCCCTAGTGTGGCAAAGCTGTGCCGACCGGCGCAGCACGCCAGCCGAGGAGTCGACGGATGACCGCCCAGCGGAATCTTCCCATCGCAGCGGTGTTGCAGCTTCAGCCGAAGCGCAATGACCGCTACGAGTCGTACCCTCCGGCACGCGCCGTGTGACAGCACCCGCTCTCGCAACGCCCCGTACCGACAGGTCCGGGGCGTTTTCCGTTGGAGAGGACCCCTGACCTGTGGCTGCACATCACCACAAGGAAAGGAATCATGGAGAGGCTCTCCGCACGGCTGCTGTCGTGGGCGTCCCTGATCGACGAGAAGACGCTCGATCAGGCGCACACCACGGCTCGCATGCCGTTTATCCACCCGCACCTGGCGCTGATGCCGGATGCGCACCTCGGCAAGGGGGCGACGGTCGGCTCGGTCATCCCGACGCTCGGCGCGATCATCCCCGCGGCCGTCGGCGTCGACATCGGCTGCGGCATGATCGCCGTCCGCACGCAGTTCACGAGGGGCGACCTGGACGGGCGCGACCTCGCCGAGCTGCGCGAGCAGATCGAGCGTGCGATCCCGCTCTCGGCCGGACGCTACAACCGCAAGATCGTGGCGACCGCCGAGCCGCGCATCGCCGAGCTCGAGGCGCTCGCTGAGAAGGCCGAGTTCGATCCCGAGAAGTATGCGGGGAACTGGCGCCTGCAGCTGGGCACGCTCGGCTCGGGCAACCACTTCATCGAGGTGTCGGTCGACGAGCTCGACCGGGTGTGGCTGTTCCTGCACTCGGGTTCCCGGGGTGTCGGCAACCGGATCGCCGGACACCACATCTCCGTCGCCCACAGGCTGGCGAAGCAGTGGTGGATCGAGCTCCCCGACCCCGACCTGGCGTACCTGGTCGAGGGGACCCCGGAGTTCACCCGGTACATCCGGGAGCTCCGCTGGGCACAGCACTTCGCCCTGCTGAACCGGGAGGAGATGATGGACCGCGTCATCCGGCAGGTGTCCGAGTTCCTCGACCGCCCGGTCGATGAGCAGGAGCGCATCAACTGCCACCACAACTTCACCGAGTCGGAGAAGCACTACGGCAAGCAGGTGTGGGTGTCGCGGAAGGGCGCCATCCAGGCCGACGCCGGTCGGCCCGGACTCATCCCCGGCTCGATGGGCACCGCGTCGTACGTGGTGGAGGGACTCGGCGACCGGCAGTCGCTGAACTCCTCCCCGCACGGTGCCGGACGCGAGTACTCGCGGTCGGCGGCCCGGAAGACGTTCACGCACGATCAGCTGCGGGAGGCGATGGAGGGGATCGAGTTCCGTGACACGGATGCGTTCATCGACGAGATCCCGCAGGCGTACAAGCCGATCGACCGGGTGATGGCGGATGCCGCGAGCCTGGTCTCCATCCGGCACACGCTGCGGCAGCTCGTCAACGTGAAGGGGGACTGAGAGCGGACCGGTCGGGGGACTCCCCTCCGCCCGGTGCGCGGTGCCGATGTCCGCCGTCTCCTGCGCAACCCGCAGGGAGGGGACTGACAGTTCCTCCACCAACGGGCGGGAGAACACCTTCTCCCCATCTCCTGAGTGACCGATATCCTCGCCTCGCGCGCCCTGGCAAGCTGGCCGGAACGATGCGACGATGAGGATGTGGGATTCATGAACGACGCGCAGATCTGGACCATGATCGGGTCGTTCACCGCGCTGATGTTCGGCATGCTCACCGTCGTCACCACGCTGTTCATCCGGATCCTCCGCAGCGAGATCGGCGGCCTGCGCAGTGAGATGAACGGTCAGCTCGGCGGCCTCCGAAACGAGATGAACGGCCAGATCGGCGGGCTCCGCAACGAGATGAACGGCCAGCTCAGCGGACTCCGCAACGAGATGAACGCCCGGTTCGATGCCGTGAACACGCGCATCGACGGACTCGACCGCGACGTGCAGGCGATCGTGAAGCGCACGTTCGGCCTCGACCGCGACTGAGACCGGTGCGACCGAGGGTCAGACCGCCGGCGCTGCCTCGGTCTCGACGGAGCGGTCGGTGAACGCGGTCTTCGGGACGAACACGAGGATCGCCGCGGCGACGAGCGCGGTCACACCGCAGACGATCCACACCGTGAAGTAGCCGGCGAGCGACCCGGCCGTGCCCTCGGTGGCCCCCGCCGTGCTCGCGACGCCGTGCAGCAGCGCGATGCCGAACACGCACGAGGCGATCGCACCGCCGACGGTCTTCACCGAGTTGGTGAGGCCCGTCGCGACGCCGGTCTGCGTCGCCGGAGCCGCGGAGGCGGCCGCAGCGGGGAGCGCCGCGACCAGCGCTCCGGAGCCGAGCCCCACCACGACCATGTTCGTGATGACCTGCGCGTACGCGTCGTGGAACGGGAGGAAGAGCAGGAACCCGATGCCGACCAGCACCGAGGCGCCCATCAGCGTGACGCGAGGGGTGACCCGACGCGCGACCGTCGGGAACAGGAGTGCTCCCACGATCATGGCGATCAGGTAGACGCCGATGATCAGCGAGGTCTGGAAGCCGGTCGTGCCCAGCCCGTAGCCGTAGACCGAGGGGTCGGTGCGGGCGAACGTCGACAGCGGCGCCTGTGCGCCGAGCACGCTCACGCCGAAGAGTCCCGCGGTGAGGAACACCGGGCCGAGTGCGGGCGAGCGGAACATCCGCACGTCGATCAGCGGGTCCTCGGACCGGAGCTCCCACAGCACGAACGGGATCACGAGCAGCACCCCGAAGACGACGACCGCCCAGGACCAGGGGTTGGTCAGTCCGCCCTCGAGGCGGAGCAGGCTGAGGCCACCCGTGAAGCAGATCAGCGCGAGGGAGATCAGCACCAGGCCGACCGTGTCGAACAGGCCGCCCGTGGGCTCCGGCGACTCCTTCACCCCGAACAGGATCACGAAGAAGCACACCACGATGAGCACGGCGGGCACGAGGAGCACGACCGTGAGCGGGAGGACGTCGATGAGGGCGCCGCCGGCCAGGGCGCCGATGATCGCGCCGCCCTCCAGCGCCGCGACGAGGAGCCCTGCTGCCTTGGCCGTGATCGACGAGCGACCCTCCATGCGCCGCGAGCGCGACCAGATCAGGGCGATCTCGAGCGGAAGCCAGACGACGTAGAAGCCCATCAGCGCCCAGGCGGCGAGGAACACCGCGAAGGAGTCGGTGAACGGCAGGACCAGCGCGGCCGCGGCCGTGACGGCGGTCGAGATCAGCAGCATCCGCTTGTGGCCGACCATGTCGCCGAGCTTCGCGAAGGCCGGGACGACCAGCGCCGACAGCATCAGCTGCGCGCCTTCGAGCCAGTTGACGTCGGCGTCGTGGATCCCGAGGTTGCGGGCGATGTTGGTGAGCATCGGCGTGTAGTAGCCCTGCAGCACACCGCTGGTGAACTCCACGAAGGCGAGGAAGCCGACGACGACGCCGAGGGCGCCCAGGGTGCGGGTGCGCGTCATCGCGTCTCCTGCTTCTGCTTCGGGTCCCCCGGCACATTCCGAGGGGAGGGTGAGATCACCCTAGCCGTTCGAGCAGCGCCCGATGGAATCGCTCCCCGCGCTCCAGGGCGGCGATCTCCACGCTCTCGTCGACGCCGTGGATCGACGCGCGCTGGGCGTTCGACATGTCCAGCGGCGCGAAGCGGTACACGGCGGGCGAGAAGCGGTGGAAGTGCCGCGAATCGGTGGCCGCCATCATCACGTACGGCACGGCGGGGACGCCGGGATGCGAGACCTCGAGCGCCTGGGCCAGCAGGGCGAACGGGGCGTTGTCGGTGGGCGACTCCGGCGACGGCTCGCTGGCCTCGACGACCTCGACCGTCACGAGCGGATCGCGGATGCGCCGACGCACGCGGAACACGGTCTGCTGCGTCGTCTCCCCCAGTGCGATGCGCAGGTTGACCGTGGCGGATGCCTGCGACGGCAGCACGTTCGCCGCCGTGCCGCCGGACTGCATGGTCGGGGCGACGGTCGTGCGCACGAGAGCGGCCGGCTCACCGCCGAGCGCGGCGAAGACCTGCGCGGTCAGCAGGGGCGCGGAGCCGAGCAGCCGCAGCAGGTGGCGCGCCGGTCCCGGCGTCTGCGCGGCCAGCTCCGACAGCATCCGGAGGATCGCCTTCGAGGCGTGGGGACGGAACGTGGTGGGGCCCAGACGATCGACGGCCCTGGCGATGCGCCGGACCGCCGTGAGCGAGGGCGGTGCGGAGGCGTGACCGCCGTCGCCTCGCGTCGACAGCCTGAGCGTCATCACGCCCTTCTCGCCGACGCCGATCATCGCGGCACGGCCCGGGACGAAGGGCAAGGGCGCGTCGACCACGGCACCGCCCTCGTCGACCACCAGCCACGGCACGATGCCGCGTTCGCGCAGGACTCGCGCGATCTCCTCCGCCGCGCGACCGTACGTCTCCTCGTTCCCGCCGAAGGAGAGGTAGACATCGCGGGGCGGGACGAACCCGTCGGCGAGCAGGTTCTCGACCGCTTCGAGGACCACGATCAGCGGGCCTTTGTCGTCCAGTGCGCCACGGCCGTAGACCGAGCCGTCGGCGATCACGCCCGCGAACGGCGGATGCGTCCAGGCGTCGCTCTCGTCGACCGGGACGACGTCGTAGTGCGCCATCAGGACGACGGGTCCCCCCGCGGCGGCACCGCTCCCCGCCCAGTGGAACAGGAGTCCGAAGTCGGTGTGCCGTTCGAGTCGCAGTCTCTCGTGCACCAGCGGGTAGAGCTCGGCGATCAGCGCCACGAACTCCTCGAACGGACCCGAGCCGCGTTCGTCGAGCTCGGCCGAGACCGTCGGGATGCGGATCATCTGCGAAAGCCGCTCGGCGATGCCGGGGCGCACGGTCGATGTGGTCACAGTCGCCATCGTACCGAGCACCCCGTGCCCCGCTCAGGCGTACGGCCAGGCCACGGTCATCCGCGCCGGACGCGTCTCGTCCCACGGGAGCACGTTCCAGACCTCGCGCGGCGGGCCCACCCGCGTCGCTCCCTGTTCGTCGATCCACTCGCAGCCGCGATCGTAGGCGGCGAGGATCGCGGGGAACGCGGTGTCCTCGCCCTCCACGGTGACCTCGACCATGGCTCCGCCGCTCAGCCGCTGGCTGCGGATGCCGGCGGGGGTCTCCGCGATGATGCGGTCGACGGGGAGGCACACCTCGATCGGACCGTCGCTCTCGGGCGTGATCGGGGCGTGGAAGATGCCGAACGGGTCGGCGGAGACGGCGAGGCCGCGCGCGACGGCGAGCGCACTCAGCTCCTCGTACGCCGCTCGCAGCCGCCGGTCGAGCTCGTCCACGAAGGTGGTCACGAGCATGCTCAGCACGGGCTGCTCCGGTCGGACGGTGGAGGTGAGGGACTTCGTGTTCATCGGTGATCCTTCGAAATGGCCGCGCGCCTGGTCGAGGAGCGTGGCGGTCGACGCCGCGGCCGTCCGGACCTGATCCTGGAACGCGTCGAGGGCGGCGAGCGCGGAGCCGTCGGGCATCGCGAGCACCTCCTGGATCGCGTCGAGGCTCATGCCCGCCGTCCGCAGCAGGGAGATGAGCCGTCCCCTGCTCGCCTGCTCGACCCGATAGAAGCGGTACCCGTTGTGCGGGTCGACCGCTTCCGGCACCAGAAGCCCGCGCTTCTCATAGAGGCGCAGGGCCTTCGGCGAGAGCAGCGCGGCTTCGGAGAACGGACCGATGCTGAGGAGGTCGGTGGAGTGGCTCACGCGTTCACGATGCTCTCTGCCCTCGGGACAAGGTCAAGCGGTCGATCCGCTTCTCCGGAATCGTAACGGGATCGCACCCGCGCGCGAGAGGATGGACCGAGACCCCGAGGGAGCGCACATGAGAATCGCTGTGGCAGGAGGCACCGGCGTCGTCGGCCGGCACACCGTCGAGGCTGTCGAGGCCGCGGGCCATGAGGCGGTCGTGCTCAGTCGCTCGCAGGGCGTCGACCTGGTGACCGGCCGCGGTCTGGAGGCCGCCCTGACCGGAGCGGACTCCGTCATCGACGTCGCGAGCATCCAGACACTCAAGGCGAGCACCGCGATCGAGTTCTTCACCGCCGCGACCGGGAACCTCGTCTCGGCGGCCTCGGATGCGGGCGTGCGACACGTCGTGCTGCTGTCGATCGTCGGCATCGATCGCATCCCCTATGACTACTACGCGGGCAAGGTCGCGCAGGAGAAGGTCGTCGAGGCGTCGCGGATGCCCTGGACGATCCTCCGGGCGACGCAGTTCCACGAGTTCGCGGGCCAGATGTTCGAGCGCGCGAAGGTGGGGCCGCTGCATCTCGCTCCGAACGCCCGGACGCAGCCCGTCGCGGCCGCGGAGGTCGGGGCACGACTGGCCGCGCTCGCGGTCGCCGAGCCGCAGGGCCGGGTCCGCGACCTCGCCGGACCGCGCGAGGAGCAGCTCTCGGAGATGATCCGTGCGTTCGCCCGACGGGCCGGCTACCGCGGGTGGGTCCCGGCGCTGAACGTGCCCGGTCCGCAGATGGCGGGGATGAGAGCCGGACACGCGCTCCCGGGTCCGGATGCGGAGCTCGGGCGGCAGACGTTCGCCGACTGGCTCGCGTCGGGCCGGCACTGACGGGTCAGCTCTCCTCCACAGGGCCTGCCCGAACAGTGTTGTCCCCAGGCCCCGCATGGCTGATGTCGGCCTTGGCAGGATGGAATCCTCCGACGAGAATGAGAGCGTGATCACCGTGACCGAGCCGCAGACTTGGACTCTGATCGTCTCCTCCGTGGTCATGATGCTCGGCGTGATCACCCTCGTGTCGACCCTCTTCGTTCGTGTGATCCGCGCGGAGATCGGCGGAGTCCGCGCCCAGTTCGACGGAGTCCGCGCCGGGTTCGACGGAATCAGCGCCCAGTTCGACGGAATCGGCGCTCAGTTCGACGGAATCAGCGCCCAGTTCGACGGAGTCCGCGCCGAGATCGGCGGATTGCGTGCCGAGATGAGCGCGATGAACTCCCGCATCGACGGCCTCGACCGTGACGTGCAGGCTCTCGTGAAGCACACCTTCGGACTGGACCGCGGTTAGCACGGCGGGAACAGCCCGGCACGCTCCGCGGTTGCACCTCGGGAACGCGAGACGATTCCGAGGAGGTGGGCGTGGAGCTGACACTGGTCTCTTCCTCGTTCTGCGGGGCGTGCGCACGGACGCGGGCGGTGCTCGCCGACGCCGCTCGGTTCCTCCCGGATGCCACGATCACCGAGATCGACGTCGCACAGGACCCGGATGCCGCCGAGAAGCTCGACATCGGATTCACGCCGACCGTGATCATCCGCGACTCCGCCGGCTCCGAGGTCTTCCGCGCGACGGGCGTCCCCACCGTTCCGCAGGTCCTCACGGCCGCCGTCAAGGCATTGCCGGCCTGAGCCCGGCCACTCCTGCCCCACCCTCTTGCGGGGGCTCCGCACCCGGCGCAGACTGAGCGTCAGCGGTGCCGGTCGTGACACCTTTCACACACCCCTGGAGTCCTCATGCCTGCTCTCAATCCATACCTCTCGTTCCGCACCGAAGCCCGCCAGGCGATGGAGTTCTATCAGAGCGTCCTCGGCGGCGACCTCGACATCAGCGTCTTCGGGGACTTCCCCGACATGGTGCAGGATCCCAGCCAGAAGGACCTCGTCATGCATGCCCAGCTCAACACCCCGGACGGGCTGGTGCTGATGGGGTCCGACTCCCCCGACGGGATGCCGTATGAGAAGCCGCAGGGTTTCTCGGTGTCGCTGAGCGGCAACACGCAGGACACCACCCGTGCCGTGTGGGACAGGCTGTCCGACGGCGCGACGATCACGATGCCGCTCGACGTGCCGCCGTGGGGCGGGCTCTTCGGCATGCTCATCGACCGGTTCGGCATCCCGTGGATGCTGCACGGCGACCCGGAGGAGTGAGCGGGGTCCGACTCGGGCTCAGCGCGGCTGCACGGCACGACACGCGAGGTGCAGCGCAAGGCGCGCCTCGGGGTCGGTCATGTCGATCCCGAGAAGCTCCTGCACCCGGCGGACCCGCAGGGTCACGGTGTTGCGGTGCAGCCCGAGGGCCGTCGCCGTCGCGGCGATGCCCGACTCGTGGTCGAGATACGCCGAGAGCGTGGTGAGCAGCTCGCCCCCGCCCTCCCGCAACGGAGCGAGAAGGGACTCGGCCGCCGGTACGAACGTGTCGTTGCCGGTCCAGGCGAGCAGCAGCTGCTCCAGCCCGAGGCTGTCGACCCGGACGAACCATCCCGTCGCCGAGCGCGACGCCGCGATGCGCGCCGCGTCTCCCGCCTCATCCAGCGTCGTGGCGAGGCCCTCCGGCCCACCCTGCAGGGAGCCGACGCCGGTCGCGACGGCGAAGTCGCGCAGCACGCCGAGGTGGAGCTCCCGCAGCGACGCGACGGCCCGCTCCACGCGGTCGGGGTCCGGGGCCTCCGGGAAGGTCAGCCATCCGCTCAGTCCTCGACCGGCCGTCGTCGCATGAGCCTCACCGTCGATCGTGCTCAGCCCCGCGCTGACCGACCGCAGCAGGGAGAAGGAGTCGAGCCGTCCCCGCGCCACCATCCGGAACCCGAGGTGATGCCCGCCCGTGCGCCAGCCGCGCTCGATCATCCGGCGCTCGACGTCGGCATCGGCGGCGCCGTGCAGGTCGACGAAGTCGCGCAGCAGACCGGAGGACACCGCCACGTCGTTCACCGCCGCCACCTCGTCGATCAGGATCCGCGCCGCGACGGCGGGCATCGCCACCTCGGCGGCGACCGAGAGCGACTGCAGCTGCGCCTCGCCCAGCCCCCGACCGAAGAGCACCAGACGCAGACCGCTGCGACCGGGGCTGTCCACGCGGACCGAGGCCGCGAACTCCTCGCCCGCACTCGCTCGATCGATCCACGACTCGAAGCCGATCGCCGCGTGCAGGCGCTCGTCGAGGTGCGCTCCCGCTTCCTGGAGCACTCCGGACGAGTCGATCAACGCGACACCGACACCCAGGTTCGCCGCGATGTGCCCGAGCAGGTCGGCGAGATCATCGGCCGCGTACTCGAAGGACTGGGCGACCTTGCGCACCTGACTGAGCGTCAGAGCATCGCGCGCCTCGATCAGCATCCAGCAGGCTTTCGCGAGCTGGATGGGGCGCTCGACGTCGAGCAGGCACAGGCCGATCCGGTCTGCGAGCCGGAAGGCCCCCGCGTCGAACGCCGCGGCGCCGGAGAGCGCGAGGCCCGTGTAGCCGCGGTCGCGCAGCCGGCGCAGCAGAGCGTCCTGCTGCCAGGTCGAGGTCGGTGGTGCGGCCGTGATGATCGCGAGCCGTCCGGCGCCGCTCTCGGTGAGTTCGACTTCTCCCGCGCCGACGGCGACGGCCTCCCAGGCGATGTCCGCGGGGCCGGCGACCCGTCGCAGACCTCCGTTCTCCGCGTGGGCGAGCAGCGCGCTCAGCGGCAGGCCCTCGTTCATGCCGCATCCAGATCGTCGAGACCGTAGGCGGAGGGCAGCACCTTCGCGCGACGGTCGGGGCGGGCGTTCCACCACTCGGGGGCGGGTACGGCGAGCACCGCGACGTTCCGTGCCAGGCGGAGCTCGGTGACCTCGAGGATCTCTCGGGAGATCGCGTCGATGATCACGATGACGGTCGGAGCCGACGCCACGAGCCGTCCGTCGGTGAGCACGGCGAGGGTCTCGGACCGGGTGACCACCCGGTGCACGGCCCCGGCGAGCCCGCTGATCTCCACCGCGTTGACGTGCGGATCGTCCGCGGACGGAGCGATCGAGATGATCCGCCCCTCGGCGAGCAGCTCCGCTCCCAGCGCGTCCGCGAGAAGGGGCAGCGGAGCAGCGGATGAAGAGACGTACGCCCGGCCGAGGTCGAGCGCATGTGCGAGGTGGCCGCCGATCGCATGTTCCCTCAGGTCGCCGACCGTGAAGCCACCGAGCACCGCGCAGCCGACACCGCCGGCCTGGATGATCGCCGAGCGCACGACCCGCTCGGCGTCGATCGCCCGATGCGCCTCGACGAGGGCGACGCCGTCGGCACCCGTGTCACAGGCGAACACCAGCCCGGGGACGCTGTCGACGAAGAGCGACATCTGGTCGAGTCCCGGCACGGCGCGACCCGTGCAGTCCGCATCGACCACGACGTGCGAGCCGGCCAGGGTCAGCGGCGCGAGGCCGTTCATGCCGCCGCCCTCGAGGGAGCAGACGGCGGGAACCGGGTGCCCGATCCACCGCTCGACCGCTTCCAGGAGCCGCGCGAACGGGTCGGCACCCGGCAGCCGCTCCCCCAGCAGCATCGTCGAACCGACGAACGCGACACCGAGGCAGGGGGTGGCCGGGTCGAGCGCCGCGATGGGCGAGACCTCGATCGGCCAGTCCCCGGCGCCCGCGAGCATCAGCTCGAGCATGGTCGTCGACCCGCCTCCGCCGGAGCCGAGCAGCGCATAGCCGCGGGCGAGCGCGGTGAGGTCGTCGCGCTGCAGCATCATGCGCTCCAGCCTAGGGAGAAACGCCCTCACCCGCGGCCAGCTCCTCCACGGGGGTGAACCCCTCCCGCAGCCCGAAGGCCGCGGGGCCGAAGGCGGCGAGCGCGTCGGGCGTGCGCATCATGTCGGGCGTCGAGATGCCGAGCACGCGCACGCGCTGCCCGTAGCGCAGTCCTTCGGTGGTGATCGGCTCGGCGGTCTCGTGGTCGACCACGCAGATGAGGTCGGGCACGATCGCCACCAGGGTGCTCCCCCGGTGCGCGATGAGGTTCTCGTTCTGGAAGGAGATCTCGAACGTGTCGCCCTCCTCGGCCCCCAGCGGTGCGATGACCGCGCGGCCCTTGGCGAAGCCCTCGGTCGTACGCCGCTCGACATCGATGACCTTGCCGACGCAGAGCTCGCGCAGATGCGGGTAGAGCGTCGTCGAGAGGGCGTCGGCGATCGCCTCGAACGGCGACCGGTGCTCCTCGCGGGCAACCCGGATGGCGCGGCCGAGCGCGAGGGCCATCGAGATCGTGCGGGGCACGGCCGTGCGCCGCACGTCGGCTCCGGTCATGGCGTACTCGGCGATGTGCCCCACACCGCCGAGGCGGATCGTGATGCCGCGGGCCAGCCACTCCATCTGCCGGTCGTCGTCGCCCGTGTCGATCACGACCTTCTCGCCGCGCTCTCCCGCGAGGGCGAGGGGCGAGCCGTGCACGCCGTACACGGCGAAGGTCTCCATCGACAGCTCGGGGAACGCCCGCCCCATGCCGTCGGCGTCCACCACCGGGAGCCCGGTCTCGGCTGCGACGATGAGCGGGATCATCGAGTTGATGCCACCGCACTCGATCGGCATCGTCGCATCCGCCGTCCGCCCGAGGTGCTCCTCGAGCGTGCGCAGGGCGAGCGTGGGCTCCGTGCCGGCCGGGATCTTTTCGATCATCACGGTCGGCGCGCCCATCTGGGCCGTCGGGATCACGAACAGGTCATCGGGAAGCTCGTCCGGGTCGAGGATCGTGATGCTCCCCTCCCCCAGCACACGCTCGACGAGCATCTTGCCGATGTAGGGGTCGCCGCCACCCCCGGTGCCGAGCAGCGTCGCGCCGCGGGCGAGGTCGGGCAAGTCGGCGGCGGTGAGCTGCCAGCTCATGCCCCCGCTCCCGCCGTCACGGTTCCGTTCGACACGCTGCCGTCGAAGCGGTGCGCGGGCATGTCGTAGCCGAAGTACCCGGGGCCGACCATCGCGAGGGCGGCCTCGGAGTGCCAGCGCTCGTCGGCCGGTGCCGCGATCACGCGCACCCGCTGCCCGTAGCGCAGACCCTCGGTCGTGATCGGCTCGCCGGACTCCCCGTCGAGGACCATGATCAGGTCGGGTGTCGTCGCGAGGACCGTGCCGTCGGCCTCGGCCACGAGGTGCTCGTTCTGGAATTGCAGGGTGAGGGTGCTTCCGGCGTCTCCGTCGATGCGCGCCCGCCCGCGGGCGAACCCGGTGGTGGTGGCACGGTGCACGTCGACCACCTTGCCGTCGAAGAGCTCACGGCCGCCGAGCAGCTCGACGACGGCGTCGACCGGGTCGGTCTTCTCCTCGCGCGCGGTGGCGATGCGCCGGCCGATCTCGATGCAGCGGGACAGCGAACCCGCGACGAGGGATTCGCGCGCGGCGGTCCCGGACATGGAGAAGCCGGAGATCATCACCGAGCAGCCCATCTCGACGCAGGCCACGCGGGCGATGCGCTCGGTCCACGAGTTGTCGACCGTCTGCAGCACGCCGGTGTTGCCCTTCTCGTCGCTGAACGCGAGGGGCGACGCGGTCACGCCGTACAGGGTCGGGAGCACCATCTGCAGCTCGGGGAACGCGCGCCCCATGCCGTCGGCGTCGACCAGCGGAAGCCCGAGGGCGGCAGCCGCGGCGATCGGGATGGTCGAGTTCACGCCACCCACCTCCGCACACGCGATGTGCGTGATCGGGCGGCCGAGGTGGACGCTGAGCGCCTTGACCGGTTCGATGACCTCGGCGAGACTCGGGAGCTTCTCGACCATGACGGTCGGTGCTCCCATCATCGCCACGAACAGCACGAGCGCGTCGTCGGGGACCTCGTCGAGGCCGACGACCGTGACGTCGCCGGACGTCAGCGCCTGACGCGCGAGGAGCGCACCGATGTACGGGTCTCCTCCGCCGCCGGTGCCGAGCACGGCGGCGCCGCGGGCGAGTCCGTCGATATGCGCGGGGGTGATCGTCCAGCTCATGTCACGCCCCCATGTCGAGGTCGCCGACGGCCTTCACACGGATGCGCGTGGCGTTGCCGGGCAGATACGGGATGGGCACCTCGTCGAAGTCGATGATCGACACGGTCGACGGCTTGGCCCCGGCGGCGATCGCCTTGTCCACGGCCTCGGCACGGACCTCGGCGAGGGTCTCGTCGCGGCGACCGGGCTCGATCGCGTAGACCTTGTCGATCTCGCCGCCGACCTGCGCGATCGAGGCGCCGATGGCGTTCGCGACGGCGTAGTTCTCGGGGCGATGCACGGTGCCGAACAGCGGCAGTTCATCGGGGAGGAGGATGGATCCGCCGCCGACCGCGACAACCGCGATGGGCTCGGGCGAGGTGCGCATGCGGTCGACCGCCTCGGACACGCGCTCGGCGATGCGGGCGAGCACGCGCTCGACGAACGCGGGATCGAGGTGCGCGACCCTGCTGGCATCTCCGACCTGGGCGCGACCGGCAGCGACCGCGATGTCGGTGGCGGTCAGGGTCGAGCCGCCGAAGACCAGAGCCTCCGTCGTCAGCTTGTAGCCGACCGATGCCGGACCGACCTCGGCCGTCTCCTCGTCGACGATGCTTCCGCCGCCGATGCCGAGCGAGAGCACGTCGGGCATCCGGAAGTTGGTGCGGATGCCCGCGACCTTGACCTCGTTCGCCGTCTCGCGCGGGAAGCCGTTGATCAGCAGGCCGATGTCGGCCGTGGTGCCGCCCACGTCGATCACGGCGCAGTCGTCGAGACCGCTGGTGGCCGCGGCCCCACGCATCGAGTTGGTCGGGCCGGAGGCAAAGGTGGCGACCGGGTAGCGGCGCACGTACTCCTCGTCCATCAGCGTGCCGTCGTTCTGGCTGAGGAAGATCGGCGCCTCGATGCCCTGGGCGCGCACGGCCGAGGTGAGCCCGTCGACGATCTCGGACGCGAGCTCGCGCAGCGCGGCGTTGATGATCGTCGCGTTCTCGCGCTCCAGCAGTCCGATGCGCCCGATCTCGTGCGACAGCGAGATCGCGGCATCCGCACCGAGCACCTCGGCGACGATCTCCGCGGCACGCACCTCCAGGTCGTGGTTGACCGGGCTGAACACCGACGAGATCGCGACCGAGCGGATGCCGTGTGCCTTCATGTCCTCGGCGTGCGCCCGGATCTCGTCCGGGTCGAGCGGCGAGATCGGGCGGCCGTCGAACTCGTAGCCGCCGTGCGCGAGATAGCTGCGTGCCTGGGTCGCCTCGACCAGCACCTCCGGCCAGTCGATCAGCGGCGGCAGCGCCCGCGTCGCGGGGAGGCCGAGGCGGAGGGCCGCGACCGGCGCGAGACGGCTCGCCTGCACCAGCGCGTTGATGAAGTGCGTCGTGCCGATCATGACGGCATCGATGTCGGCGCCCTCGAACGCGTGTCCGGCTCGAAGGTCCTCGATCGCCTGGATGATGCCGCTGGTGACGTCCGGGGTGGTCGAGTGCTTCACCCCCGCCAGGGTGCGGGTGCCGTCCATGAGGACTGCGTCGGTGTTGGTGCCGCCGACGTCGATACCGATGTGCATGATTCTCGCTTTCCTGTGGTGAGTGTCTGTCTCGGGTGGCTCAGGCCGCTGCCGCTGCTTCGACGGGAGCCGCCTGCCGCGTCGTCGCGACGCCGACGCCGCGCACCCAGCCGAGCTTGCCCGCGACGATGTAGAGCGCCATCGAGAGGAAGAGGCTGAGCAGCGAGGGGATGCCCCAGGTGACGAAGTAGCCGACGAGGGACGAGACCAGCCACACGATGATGGTCGCCGGGACGATGCGCGGGGCGGTCGCCGGGAGGGTGCCCTCGTCGCGCGTCGCGTCGAGCTCGGGACGCCAGCGGCGCACGATGTAGTACTCGGCGACCATGATGCCGGCGATCGGCGGGAACGCGACGCTCAGCACGATCAGGAACTCGGTGAACTGCCCGAGGATGCCGACCGCGGCGAGCACGGACCCGACGATGCCGAGCACGATCGTCGTGGTCACGCGGTGGAGGTTCTTGCCGAACGCGGTGGAGATGAAGTTCACTAGCCCCAGCGTCGAGGAGTACAGGTTCCAGTCGTTGATCTTCAGGGTGCCGGTCAGCACGATGAACAGGCCGATGAAGCCGACCGAGGAGGTCACGATCGCGACGATGTCGCCCGTGGCGGCGGCGTGGGCCAGCAGCACGCCGGCGAGGCCGATCACGAACTCGCCGAGGGAGACGCCGAGGACGGTCTGCTTAATGACGTCGGCGCGGGAGCGGTTGAAGCGGGTCATGTCGCCCGTGATGATCGCGCCGACGATGAGACCACCGGCCACGATGCCGGTGCCGGCCCAGACGCTCATGGTGGGACCGGGTGCCGGGCCCGTGAGCAGCTCGCCGATGTCGTGGCGGGTGAGCTCGGAGATGACCGACCAGCCGACCAGGATCAGGAACAGCGGCACGGTGATGTTCGCGAGCCACTGCATCCCGACGAAGCCGAACGCCACGATCGCGGTGACCGCGAGGCCGAAGATGAGGCTCCAGGCCCAGACGGGCAGCGCTCCGGGCATGAGCGCGTCGAGCGACTGCGCGGAGATCGCGGACTGGATACCGAACCACCCGATCAGGCTGATGCCGATCGCGAGGCCGACCAGGGAGGCGCCGATCTCGCCGAAGCCTGTCCAGCGGGCGAGGAGGGCGGTGTTGAGGCCCTCGCGCTGACCGATGAAGCCGACCACGCACATGATCACCTCGAGGATGAGCGAGCCGAAGAGGAAGGCGAGGACGGCCTCGCCGAAGGTCATGCTGTATCCGAGGGTCGCGCCGAGGAGGAACTGCGAGAGGGCCGAGACCTGTCCGAATCGCTGCACGGCGATGCCGAACCAGGGTTTGCGGGCCTCGGGAGTCACTCGAGAGAGCGCGAAGTCGTCTGCGTGCGCCGTGCGTGCCATGAGGGTCCTTCGGGAGGAGGAGGGAACGGGTTGTGGGCCACAGTAATCAGGCCCGACCCCTCTCCGACATGTGCATTACGCACCAGCTTCGCATCCGATTGTGCAGTCCGCACTGCCCCTCCTCCGCCACGAGTGATCGCCCGTGCCCGCGGGTATCGAGCCACCCAGGAGACGACGAGACCCACTCGCGTCGATGTCGGCGGGAGTGGGTCTCGGGCGGAGCGGTCTCAGCGCCAGGTCAGTGCAGCGCGTTGGTCTCGATGAAGGCGCGGAGCGCCTGCTCGTCGTCGGCCATCTCCGTCACGTGCTGCGGGGCGTCGAGCATCTCCTGCAGCTCCGGTGCGTAGCCGAGCTCCACACCGATCGCCTCGTGGATCGTCTCCGCGAACTTCTCGGGCTTGGCGGTCTCGAGCACGAGCATGGGGACACCGGGTTCGACGTACTCGCGGGCGACCTTGACGCCGTCGGCCGTGTGCGGGTCGATGACCTCGCCGGTCGTCTCGTACACGGCGCGGATGGTCGCCAGCCGGTCCTCGTGCGTCGAGGTGCCGCTGACGATGCCGAACTCCTCGAGGAAGCGCTCCTGCTCCGCGGAGAAGTCGAAGTGACCCTGCGCCGCGAGGTCGTCCCACGCGCCGACGACGCGGGCGGGGTCGCGGTCGACCAGCTCGAAGATGAACCGCTCGAGGTTCGACGCCTTCGAGATGTCCATCGACGGGCTGGAGGTCGCGAGCGTCTGGGCGGCGCTGCGCGGGCGGTAGACGCCGGTGCGGAAGAACTCGTCCAGCACGTTGTTCTCGTTCGCGGCGAGCACGAGGCGACGGATCGGCAGCCCCATCTGCTTCGCGAAGAAGCCGGAGAGGATGTTGCCGAAGTTGCCCGACGGCACGGTGAACGAGAGCTCGGTCCAGCCCCCGGCATCCGTCGCCCGCAGCCACGCCCAGAAGTAGTAGACGGTCTGCGCCGTGATGCGTGCCAGGTTGATCGAGTTCACGGCCCCCAGGTGCTGAGCGCGCTTGAAGTCGAGGTCGCCGGCGAGCTTCTTGACGAGGTTCTGGCAGTCGTCGAAGACCCCCTCGACCGCGATGTTGTGCACGTTCGCGTCGTCGAGCGAGAACATCTGCGCCCGCTGGAACGCGCTCATGCGCCCCTGCGGCGACAGCATGAACACCGCGACGCGCTCCTTGCCGCGAAGGGCGTGCTCGGCCGCGGAGCCGGTGTCGCCCGAGGTGGCTCCGAGGATGTTGAGCACCGCGTCGTTGCGCTCCAGCGTGTACTCGAGCACCTGGCCGAGGAACTGCATGGCCATGTCCTTGAACGCGAGCGTCGGTCCCTCGGAGAGCCCGACCAGGGTCAGCTCGTCGTCGATCGCCCGCAGCGGCACGACGCCGTCGGGGAAGTCGGCGTAGGCCGCATCCGTCATCTTCGCCAGGTCCGCGCGCGGGATGTCGGTCGCGAACAGGCCGAGTACCTCGGTGGCGAGCTGCGGGTAGGTCAGGGCCCGCCAGCGCTCGAGCGTCTCGCCGTCGACGGTCGGCATGGTCTCGGGCACCGCCAGTCCGCCGTCGGGCGCGAGGCCCTCCAACAGCGTCTCGCTGAACGACTGCGGCTGCATGCCGCCGCGGGTGGAGATGAACTGCACGTTGGCTCCTCGGCTCGGGACTCGGCCCGTCCATTCTCGCAGGGTGTGCGCGTCCGAGATGACGGGATGACGGATGCCGCGGGACGCGCTCAGAACAGCGAGGTCGGCAGCGCGCCCTCGTGCTCCAGGAGCCAGCGCTTGGTCTCGAGCCCGTGCCCCGCGTCGCCGCCGGAGTATCCGCCCAGGCCGTCACCCGCCACGACCCGGTGGCACGGCACGATCAGAGGGACGGGGTTCGCGCCCATGATCGACCCGATCCCCCTGGCGGGCACCTCGGTGCCGCTGCGCGCGGCGAGCCCGCCATAGGTGATCGTCTCGCCATGACCGACCGTCTCCCACAGCGCCGTGAGGACCGCCCGCGTCGCCACGGTCTGCGCACCGAGGTCGACCGGGACGTCGAAGCGACGCAGCGTGCCGGCGAAGTAGGCGCCCAGCTGGGCGAGGGCCTCCGCGAGCAGCGGATCGCCGGCGGGATCGGCCGACAGGGCACTGCCCTCGGGCGGCGTCGATCGCCACGTGACGCGGGTGATCGCCGTGCCGTCGCTGACGACGCCGATGACGCCGACCGGTGTCGCGAGCGTTCCGAAGACGGACATGCGACGAGGCTATCGCCCTCCTCGGACGGACGGATCGCCCGCATCGGCACAGGGGGTGGCGTCGCGGACCGATCCGGGCGAACCTGGAGGTCGGCATCCGGCCCGCGCAGCTCGACGACCACGATGACAAGGAGCACCCATGAGCATCACCACCTCGGCACTCGATCTGCCCGACGTCCGCCTCCACTACGAACTCCGCGGCGACGGACCGCTGATCGTCCTGATCGGCGCTCCCATGGACGCCGACGCCTTCGCGCCGTTCGCGGACGAGCTCGCCGGCGACCACACGGTGCTGACGACCGACCCGCGCGGCATCAAGCGGAGCATCCTGCACGACCCGTCCCAGGGCTCGCCGCTGGAGCGTCGTGCCGCCGACCTCGCGGCGCTCATCGAGCACGTCGACCGGGGACCGGCGATCGTGTTCGGCTCGAGCGGCGGCGCCGTGACCAGCCTGGCTCTCGCGCAGGCACGACCCGACCTGGCGCCCACGGTCATCGCCCACGAGCCGCCGCTCCTCGAACTGCTCCCGGACCACGTCGAGCAGCGCCGCATCACGGATGAGCTCACGACGGCCGCGCTCTCCGGCGACCGGATCGGCGCCTGGCGGCTGTTCTTCGCCCAGGCGAACATCCCGATGCCTGAGGAGGCCCTCGTGCAGTGGTTCGGCGGCGAGGTCGACCCGCAGAGCCAGGCCGACGAGCAGTTCTGGTTCCGGTACGAGCTCCCGGCGAGCGTGCGCTGGGAGCCCGATGTCGACGCGCTGCGCGCACGCGCCGGTCACCTCGTGCTCGGCATCGGTGAGGAGTCGGTGGGTCAGCTGTGCGAGCGCACGACGACGGCCCTCGGCGCGCAGCTCGGCATCGAGCCGACACGATTCCCGGGTGATCACACCGGGTTCGTCGACCACACCGAGGCGTTCGCCGCGCGCGTGCGAGAGGTCCTCGCGGGGCTCGGCGCACACTGACGCCCCGCGACGTCATCCCCGCGAGACCTGATGCCAGAGCGCGGCCCAGTGCTCCGGTCGCAGTTCGCGCGGGAGCCGTCGGTCGGCCGCGCCGGCCGCCCCCACCATCCGACGCGCACGCGGCATCGAGACGCGGGCGGCACCGGCCACGACCGCGGGAAGGCTGCCTCCCCGCCCCGTGAACATCGCACCGACGAACGCCTCGTACGCGCGGCGATCGGAGGCCGGGACGAGCGGTGAACCGCGGCGCGTGATCGCCAGCACACCGCCGTCGACGCTCGGCTGCGGCGAGAATCCCCACGCCGGGACGCGACCTTCGAGGGAGAACTCGAACCAGGGCGCCGACTGCGCGGTCATCATGGTTCCACCGCCGACACCGGCACGCTTGCGCGCCACCTCCCACTGCGTGAGGAGCACGGCATCGCTCCAGCGGCCCTGCGACAGGAGGCGCCGGAGGATCGGGGTCGTCACGTGGAACGGGATGTTCCCGACGACGACCTCGGCGTCGAGCGGATGGCGGGTGGCATCCGCGACGTCGATGCGCACGCCGGGCAGCGCTCGACGCAGCCGGTGCACCCGGTGCTCGTCGATGTCGATCGCGGTGAGGGGTCTGCCGAGCTCCGCCAGTGTGCGGGTCAGGGCGCCGTCACCGCAGCCGAGCTCGAGGATCGGCCCCGAGGTCTGCCGCACGAGCGCGGCGATCCGGGTGAGGGTCGGACGGTGGGTGAGGAAGTTCTGGCCGAGTTCGTGACGGCCGCCATGGATTGAACGAGGCATGAGTGCGCTCCAGAAGAAGAATCGGAGCACCTCGAAGGAGGGGACGACGCGAAGACGCGTCGAAGAGACTGCCCGTCCCGAGGTGCGATGACATCTCGGTGGACGGCGCGCAGATGCGTGCGGAGTGCGAGCGCGCCGTCAGGCGCGGCGGTCGCGGACCACGAGGTTGCGCCCCATCATGGGCGCTGCGCATATCGTTCCCATGCCTGCCAGCATATCGGCAGTCAGATCCAGCCGCGCTCCTCGGCGATGAGCACGGCCTGCTGACGCGTGCCGACCGAGAGCTTCCCGAGGATCACGGAGATGTGGTTGCGCACGGTCCCGGGCGCGAGCGCGAGTGCGCGGGCGATCTGCCCCGTGGTCTCGCCGCGCCGTCCGGCACGCAGCACGTCGAGTTCGCGATCCGTGAGCGGCGAGCGCTCGTCGCTCAGGGCATCGGCCGCGATCTCGGGATCGACGTACCGCGCCCCCGCCGCGACCTTGCGGATGACCGCGGCGACCTCGTCGGCGCCACGGGACTTCGGCAGGAACCCGGCCACCCCGGAGGCCAGTGCTCGACGGAGCACGCCCGGTCGCGCATGACGGGTGACGACCACGCAGCGCGTCGCGATGGCCCTGTTCAGCCTCTCGGCGACCTGCACGCCGTCGAGGCCCGGCATCTCCAGGTCGAGCAGACAGACATCGGGCTGCAGGCGCAGCGCCTCGGCCACGGCCTGCTCGCCGTCCGCGCACTCCGCGATGACCTCGATGTCATCCTCCAGCCGGAGCAAGGCGGCGAGCGCGGACCTGATCATCGCCTCGTCGTCGGCGAGCAGCACCCGGATCATCGGACCCGCCCCGTCTGCTCCGGCACGGTCACCGTGACCGTGAACTCCTCCGCGCCCGGGACCACCTCGAGCGAGCCGTGGGCTTCGTCGATGCGACGTCGGATGCCGTCGAGGCCCGAGCCCGCGGCGCCGACTCCGTCCACGCCGTCACCACCGGCGACGACGTCGTTCGCGATCACGTACCGCCACCCGCCGTCGATCCGGACGAGTTCGAGTCGTGCGCGGTGCCCTCCCCCGTGGCGGAGCACGTTGGTCGTCGTCTCGCGGATGACGGGGCCGAGAGCGGATGCGGGAGCCGCATCGGAATCCGCGGCGATCAGCGCCTCCACGTCGAGACCGGCCGCACGGAGCAGATCGCGGGCGTTGGCGATCTCGTCGCCGAGCGGAACGGACCGGAATTGCAGAGCGAGATCGCGCGTTCCCTGTCGCGCATCGTCCACACTCGCCCGTGCCGCGCGGAGCTGTTCCATGCCGGCCTCTGCATCCTGCGGCATGAGTCTCTCGGCGAGCTCCAGTTGCAGAGCGACGACCTGGAGGTGGTGTCCCTGCAGATCGTGCACGTCGGTCGCCACCCGCAGACGCTCCTGCGTCGCGGCCAGGCGGGCCTCGGAAGCTCTGGCCCTGTCGAGGGCGTTCAGCACATCCCACCACCAGAGCGAGCTGACCGTCATGATCGGGAGGAACACCGTGTACAGGACCGGGACGAGGAGCGGGATCGGGTCGGCGACATCGATGACCGAATCGACGACAGCGAGGCAGCCGAGCACGATCGTCGCCGCGATCACGACCTTGTACCGCACCCCGCGCGGCCAGTTCAGCAGCACGAGCGACTGCACGACGGGCATCAGGCCCAGCTGCCAGCTGCCGGAGGCGAGGCCGGCCGCCGCCCCGTAGGCGACGGCGACAGCGAACGGCACCAGCAGGCGGGCCCAGCGCACGCCCGGTTCGGAGTCGAGCCTGTGCCGGTAGTCGATCAGCAGCGGCACGGTGGCAGCACACCAGAGCAGGCCGCCGAGGCCCACGATCAGCCCGCGATACCCCGGGAGGTCGAGCGCGAAGGTGACGATCCCCCACGCGGCGACCAGCGCCACCTCGAACGCCAGGACCGCCGTCACGGTGTACCACCAGGTGGCCGTCACTCCACGGGACAGCTGTCGCGCCCCCGGACTCGGCTCGACGGGGGCGAGGGGCTGGACGCGGCTGCTCACGTCCCCACGATACGGCCGTGACAGTTGTCATGGATGCCCCGTGCGATCCACCCGGAAAGCGGTGACGGCGCGACACTGCCGCGCCGGGCAGTACTCGAGTGGACTGGAGTCATCGCGGCGGAGACACCGTCCGCACCGACATCCGGGAGCACCCATGAACCTCATCGAGACGTTCCAGAACCTGGTCGCGCAGGTTCCCGAACTCGTGCAGCCGCTCATCGTCGCCCTCGCCGGCGCGATCCCCTTCGTCGAGGGCGAGGGTGCCGTGAGCATCGGCATCATCGGCGGCATCCCGCCGGTGATCGCCTCGATCGCCGCGATCGTGGGCAACTTCCTCTGCGTCCTCGTGGTGGTGCTGGTGAGCTCCGGTGCGCGCCAGGCCGTGGTCAACCGCTCGCGCGCCAGGACGGCGGCCCTCGCCGGCGGCGGCACGGCAGCGGAGCCGACGACCGACGACACGGCTCCGGACCGCGGCACCGCCCGCCGCGAGAAGTTCCAGCGCGCGTTCGAACGCTACGGGGTCCCCGGGGTCAGCCTGCTCGGCCCGCTCCTGCTGCCGACGCAGTTCACCGCGACCATGCTCGCGGCATCCGGTATCGGCAAGGCGCGCATCCTCTTCTGGCAGGCCCTCGCGATCATCGGCTGGACCACGGTCGTCGCCGTCATCGTCGGGAGCGCGGTCTACGCGATCCGCTGACCGATACGCGGAAGAGGCTGAATTCAGACTTTCTTGAATTCAGTCTTTTCTGTACAGTGAAGGCGTGACCACCGCACTCGCCTCGCTCAGCCACACGGCGGCCGTCGCCCGTCTCGGGCACGCGCTCTCCGATCCCACCCGCGCCGGCGTCCTCCTCGCGCTGCGGGAGTCCCCGCGCTACCCCGCCGACCTCGCCGACGCCCTCGGCGTCTCCCGTCAGACCATGTCGAACCACCTCGCCTGCCTCCGCGGATGCGGGCTCGTCGAGAGCGTCGCCGACGGCCGTCGGAGCAGCTATCGACTGGCCGACCGGCACCTCGCCCCGGCCCTCGACATGCTCATGCGGGTCACGCTCATCGTGGAACCCGACTGCTGCTCGGGCGACGGCTGCACCTGCTGATGGCGACCGCGACCGCATCGCGGCGGGACATCCTGCACCGCCGCATCCGCCTCATCGTCGGCGTCACGATCGGCTACAACCTGATCGAGGCGGTCATCGCGATCACCGCCGGCTCCGTCGCGTCGTCCGCAGCACTCGTCGGCTTCGGACTCGACTCCACGATCGAGGTCCTGTCCGCGGCGGCCGTGGCCTGGCAGTTCACCCGCCGCGACCCGGAGCGCTGGGAGAAGCCGACCCTGCGCGTGATCGCCGTCGCGTTCTTCGCCCTCGCGATCTACGTGACCGCCACCTCCCTGACCGCCCTGTTCACGGCGGAGCGCCCGGAGCACAGCACGATCGGCATCGTCCTGACCGCGGTCAGCGTCGCGATCATGCCCTTCCTCTCCTACGCCGAGCGGCGCGCGGGTCGTGAGCTCGGATCGGCCACGGCCGTCGCCGACTCGAAGCAGACCCTGATCTGCACCTACCTGTCGGCCGCGGTCCTGGTCGGGCTGGTCGCCAACTCGCTGCTCGGCTGGTGGTGGGCCGACGCCGTCGCCGGACTGGTCATCGCGGCCTTCGCCGTGCGCGAGGGCATCGAGGCCTGGCGCGGAGACGCCTGCGCGACGTCTGTCGGCATGCTCCTCGAAGACGAGGACGACGAGCACCACGATCACGACCACCACGATCACGACCACCAGCACGACCACCACCGCCGCTGACGCGCGCGGCGCCCGCTCCGCCTAGGTTGGGGGAATGGATGCCGCACACCCCTCGCCGCCCGAAGACCTGCGCGACCGCACGTTCCTGGTCACCGGCGCGAACGCCGGCATCGGGTACTGGTGCGCGGAGCAGCTCGCCGCGCGGGGTGCGCGGGTGCTGCTCGGATGCCGCTCCCCCGAACGCGCGGCGACAGCGGTGACGGCGATCCGCGGCCAGGTGCCGGAGGCCGATCTGCGTGTCCTCCCGCTCGACCTCGGCTCCCTCGACAGCATCGCGCGCGCGACCGCGGACCTCGGCGAGCACCTCGACGGCGTCGTCTGCAATGCGGGGGTCAAGGCGGCGGACCGCTCGGCCCGCACCAGCGATGGACTCGACCTCATGGTCGGCACCAACTTCCTCGGCCACTTCGCGCTCGTGGCCCGGCTCGAGCCGTTCCTCGCGCCGGACGCCCGGGTGGTGGCCGTCGGATCGATCGCGCACCGCTTCGCGCGCCTCGACGCCGGGAGCCTCGACGCCCCGTGGACCGGCTCCTCGCTTCGGCAGTACGGGAGGTCGAAGGCCGCGCTCATGGCCTTCGCGTTCGAGCTGGCCCGGCGCTGGTCCGGCTCGGCACGCTCGTCGGTGTCCGCGCACCCGGGGTACGCGGTCGATCCGCTCACCCCGTCGCGTCCGGGTCTGGCGGAGGTGTCGGGCTTCGTCCGCGCGGTCGCCGCTCCGACCCGCGTCCTCGTGCAGGGCAAGGACGGCGGCGCCCTGCCGATCGTGCATGCGGCCACCGCCGGGGATGTCGCGAACGGGGATTACTGGGGCCCGGGCGGCCTGCTCGAGTTCCGAGGAGCTCCCGCGCGCGTGACCGCTTCCGACGAGGTGCGCGCACCCGCGACCGGAGCCGCACTGTGGACGGCGGCCGAGCGCATCACCGGCGTGCCCTTCCCGACCTGACCCGCGCTCCCCGTGTCCGACCCCCTCGGCAGGATGAGGGGATGATCACGCTGCTCGCCGCCCCGTCGAACCTCGGCCTCCGTCCGCCGGAGCCCGGAAGCGTCCCCGGCGCCGCGAAGGCGCCGGAGGCCCTGCGCGAGGCGGGCCTGTTCACGCGGTTCGCGGCGCTCGGCGCCACCGACTCCGGCGTCGTCCTCGCCGGCCGCTACGTCGACGACGACGAGACGAGACCGGCCGACCGGGTGCGGAACGAGAGCGCGATGATCGACCACTCCCGACGTCTGGCGGCACGCATCGGCGCCGCGCTCGAGCGGGGCGAGGCGCCCCTGGTGATCGGCGGCGACTGCGCGATCCTCCTCGGGGCGGGCATCGCGACCGCGCGCCGTGACGGCATCGGGCTCGTCCACATCGACGGCCACACCGACTTCCGTCACCCCGGCAACAGCGACGAGTGCGCGAGCGTGGCCGGAGAGGCTCTCGCCGCCGCCGTCGGGAAGCACCGGCCGGCGATCGCCGACATCGACGGGCTCGGGCCGTACTTCCGCGCCGAGCGCACCGCGCACATCGGGCACCGCGCCGACGACGAGGAGCAGGAGGAGGTGCGCGGCATCCTGGGCAGGGTGACGCCCGCCGCCGACGTCCTCTCCCTCGGCGCGGCACGGGTGGGCGCGGAGTCCGCCGCCGTCGCCGGGCACGCCTACTGGCTCCAGGTCGACGTCGACGTGCTCGACCCCGCGGTCATGCCCGCGGTCGACAGCCCCGACCCGGGCGGGCTCGGCGCGGCCGATCTCATCGCTCTGCTGCGCGAGCTCGCGCCGCACGCGGTCGGCGCCTCGATCACGGTCTTCGATCCCGACCTCGACCCCGACGGGCGCTACGCACGCCTGCTGGTCGACGTCCTGACCGAGGGGCTCGCCGAGCTGGGCAGCGCACACCGGGCCTGACCGCCTGCGCCGGAGATCACGCCCCCGGCTCGTGCACCGGAGTCACCCGCACCCGGGAGATCCGTCGACGATCCAGCTCCGCGACCTGGATCGTCGCGCCCGGCACCGCGACCGTGTCGCCGACGACCGCGAGTCGGCCCAGCTGCTCGGTCACGAACCCCGCGATCGTGTCGGATGAGCCGCGCGGCATGGCGAGTCCCGTGACCTCCTCGAAGTCCTGCAGATTGAGCCGCCCGTCGAGCCCCTCGTCCGCGGAGATGTACACCTCCGCGTCGTACTCGTCGAAGATCTCGCCGACGACCTCCTCGACCAGGTCCTCCAGGGTGACCAGCCCGTCGGTGCCGCCGTACTCGTCGACGACCACCGCGATGTGGTGCCCCTCGGCACGCATGCGGGTGAGCGTCGGCAGCACCCCCGCGGTCGAGGGGATGTAGGGGATCTCGCGCACCAGGCTGCTCACGGTGCGCGTGGGGTCGTCGGCCGCGTCGAAGAGGTCGCGCACGTGCACGAACCCGGTGACATCGTCGATCGAGGTCTTCGAGACGGGATAGCGCGAGAAGGGAAGATCCCGCACCAGCGCGAGCGTCTCGCCGACGCTCGCGGCCTCGTCGAGCGCGACGACGTCCGGCCGCGGCCGCATGACCTCGCTGACCTGCCGTCCGCGGAGCGAGAGCACGTCGTCGAGGATGCGTCGTTCGTCGTCCGGCAGCCCCTGATGGCTGGCGACGATGTCGCGCACCTCCTCGTCGGTCATCTCGTCACTGGTCTTGTGGGGGTCGCCGCCGAGGATGCGCACGAGCGCGTTCGTCGACACCGACAGCAACCAGATCACCGGTCGCATGACCGTGGCGAAGCCGTTGAGGGCGGGAGCCACCGCATACGCGAACTGCGCGTTGCGCTGGATCGCGAGGCGCTTGGGCACGAGCTCGCCGAGCACCAGCGACAGATACGCGATCACGAGGGTGAGCACGAGGGTGGCGATCGTGAGCGCGAGCGCGGGAGCGAGGCCCCAGGTCTCGAGCACCGGCGCCAGCGACGGAGCGATCGAGGTCGCCCCGTATGCCGCGGACGCGAAACCCGCGACGGTCACGCCGATCTGCACAGCGGAGAGGAAGGTGTTGGGGTTGCGGGCGAGCGCGGCGACCTTCGCGCCGCGCCGACCGCGCTGCCCGATCGCGTTGATCTGGCTCTCGCGCAGGGTGACCAGCGCCATCTCCGTCGCAGCGAAGACACCGCCGATCAGGACGAACGCGAAGACGAGGGCGATGTTCCAGAGGAGATCACCCATCAGCGGGTGACCTCGTCCGAGGTGGGGTGAGCGCCCGGGGCGAACCGAGCGCTCGTACTGTCGGAGTCCGAAGAGTCAGAACAGCGCTGCGCGCTCAAGAGTGCTCCTTCTGAGTGATGGTGGGGGTGGTGTCCGTCGAGGCGGTGACGGCGCCCGGTGCACGACGGGTCTTGATCAGGCTCGCCACCGTGGCCACCGCGATGGTCGCGCCGATGAACAGCAGCGAGAACCAGATCGGGATCTCGGGCGCCCACTCGACGCCCTGACCGCCGTTGATGAACGGCAGCTCGTTGACGTGCAGAGCGTGCAGGACGAGCTTGACGCCGATGAATCCGAGGATGACCGCGAGGCCCTGCGCCAGGTAGACGAGGCGCTCGAGGAGGCCGCCGATGAGGAAGTACAGCTGGCGGAGACCCATGAGGGCGAACGCGTTGGCGGTGAACACGATGTACGCCTGGTCGGTGAGGCCGTAGATCGCGGGGATCGAGTCGACCGCGAACACCAGGTCGATGAACCCGATCGCGATGATGGTGAGCAGCATCGGGGTGACGAAGCGCTTGCCGTTCTTCACGACCGTCAGCCGGTCGCCGTTGTACTCGTCGCTGACCGGCAGGTGCCGACGCACGAACGTCATGAAGCGCCCGTTCGCCGGATTGGTGTCGTGGTTGCCGAACGCCTGACGGTACGCGAGCACGAGCAGCAGCGCGCCGAAAACGTAGAAGATCCACGAGAGGTTCTCGATGAGCGTGGCGCCGACGGCGATGAAGATGCCGCGCAGGATCAGCGCGATGACGATGCCGATCATCAGCACCTTCTGCTGATAGATCCTCGGCACGGCGAAGCCCGTCATCAGGATGAGGAAGACGAACAGGTTGTCGATCGACAGGGCCTTCTCGGTCAGATACCCGGCGAAGTACTCGCCGCCGAAGGTCCAGCCGGAGAAGACGCCGATGCCGACGCCGAACAGCAGCGCGAGGCTGATGTAGAAGATCGACCAGCGCGCCGACTCGGCGATCGTCGGCTCATGCGGTGTGCGCACGTGCGCGAAGAACTCGTACACGAAGAAGGCGATCGTGATCGCGATCGTGATGATCCAGATCAGCGGCGTGATATCCAAAAGGGAACTCCAGACTTCGGGGTGCGACAGCACCGCCAAAGTCTTCTCCATTCCTGAACAGGAACCGGTGGCCCGGGATGCGACGTGCATCCGTAATGACGACCCGACCGTATCGGAGTACTCCCCTTGGGATCTCCAGAGTATCGGTCCTCGCGCAGCGCTTCCTATGGATTCGCCCAGAGCGTGGCGGCGGGAGCCGGCTCAGTCCTCGTCGAACTCCGCGAGGCCCTCGGCCTCGGCGCGGTCGATGGTCGCGGGCACCACGTCATCGAACAGGGTGACGAGCGCGGCCCGGGTCTTCACGGCGTCGCGCGCGCGGACAGCCTCTCGGAAGTCCTCGATGAACGCCGCGATGCCGCCCCAGTCGGACTCATGCCGGGAGTGCCGCGAGAATCGGTGGATCTGCGGCCCGAGGCGCTCGATGATCGCCACGCGCATCTCGTTGCCCTCGATGCGCGCGAACCCTGTGGCCGCCGCACGCACGGCCGTGCCGAAGTCGACGACGTCGCGCTGCTCGACGGCCGCCGCCATGCCGTCGGTGAGCTCCACGAGATACGACACGTCGTCGTCCTCCAGCACCGGCATCACGTGGCGGACCGAGCCGATCCAGATGTCCCCGAGCAGCGCGACGGCGTTGCGGACGAGATCCAGGTCGATCGGAGCGACCCGCGTGTAGCGGTTGCGCTGCATCTCGACCAGGCCGTGGTCGGCGAGACGGTCGAGGGCGTGGCGGATCGGGGTCTTCGAGGTCCCCAGTCGCTCGGCGAGCTCGTAGTCGCGCAGACGCTCACCCGGACGGAGCTCACCGTTGATGATCGCGTCCTGCAGTCGGGCATACGCCTCGTCGCTCATCGACCTGCGCTCGAGGGGTCCGCCTGAGAGTGACATCGCGTCCTCCGCTTCGGGGTACGAATGGTAGAGCGTGACGTTCTACCTCTCGCAATATATCGCACCACCGGTGCGGCGGCGGGAGCTACTCCGCCTCGGCGCGCGTGAGCTCCTGCTCCTCGGCGCGATCGATCGTGGCGAGCAGCACCTCGTCGAAGAAGGGCACCAGCACGGCACGGGTCTTCACGGCGTCCCGCTCGACGATGGCCTCCCGCAGCGAGACCACGAACGCGTTCACGGCGTCCCAGTCGAACGCGTCACGCGCGTGCTCGCCGAAGCGACGGATCTGCGGTCCGAGGCGCTCGATGATCACCGCGCGCGAGGCATTGCCCTCGATGCGCGCGAAACCGGTGGCGGCAGCACGCAGGGCGGTGCCGAAGCTCGCCACGTCGCGCTTCTTGACCGCCGCGGACATCTCATCGGTCAGATCGGCGAGATACGACACGTCGTCGTCCTGGAGCAGCGGCATCACGTGGCGGACCGAGCCGATCCAGATGTCGCCGAAGAGGTCGACGGCGTTGCGGACCCGGTCGAGGTCGATCGGAGCCACCCGCGTGTAGCGGTTGCGCTGCATCTCGACCAGGCCGTGGTCGGCGAGGCGATCGAGGGCGTGGCGGATCGGGGTCTTCGAGGTCCCCAGTCGCTCGGCGAGCTCGTAGTCACGCAGACGCTCACCCGGACGAAGCTCGCCGCTGATGATCGCCTCCTGCAGACGGGCATACGCCTCGTCGCTCATCGACGTGCGCTCCAGGGGTCCGCCAGAGAGTGCCATGTGTCCTCCACTCCACGGGAATGTAGTAGAGCCTGAAGTTCTACCTGCACAGCAATGTATCGCATCGGATGCGGCGACCGGCAGAATCGAGGGGGCGAGGAGGTGTCCGTGCGCGCAGTCCTGACGTGGGCAGAGCGGCATCAGGTGACCCTCTTCCTGGCGTCGATCGTCGTCGGCGCGGTCGTCGGGCTGCTGCTGCCGCCGGTGGCACGGCCGCTCGAGGCGGTCATCAACCCGCTGCTCGGCCTCCTGCTGTTCGCGACGTTCCTCGGCGTGCCGTTCACCGCCATCGGACGGGCCTTCTCGGACTGGCGCTTCCTCACCGTCGTTCTGGTCCTGAACTTCGTCGTGGTGCCGGTGGTCGTGTTCGGGCTGAGTCGGCTGGTGGCCGCCGATCAGGCGATCCTCCTGGGCGTGCTGCTCGTCCTGCTCACGCCGTGCGTGGACTACGTGATCGTCTTCACCGGCCTCGCGGGCGGAGACCGCTCGCGACTGCTGGCCGCCACACCGCTGCTCATGCTCCTGCAGATCGCACTGCTCCCCCTCTTCCTGGCGCTCTTCGCGGGCGGGGAGGCGCTGGCCGCGTTCGATCCCCTCCCCTTCGTCGAGGCGTTCGTGCTGCTGATCGTGCTGCCCCTCGGGCTCGCGGCGCTCACGCAGGTGCTCGCCGCGAGGCTCCCCCTCGCGCAGGCCGTCGAGCGCGAAGCTCCGGCGGCGATGGTCTCGCTGATGATGCTCACGCTCGCGACCGTGGTCGCCTCTCAGATCTCCGGCGTCGGCGATGCCCTCGGCCGACTGCTGCTGACCGTGCCCCTCTTCATCGCGTTCGCCGCGATCGTCGCGCCCCTCGGCGCCCTCCTGGCACGGACGGCACGGCTGGACCTCTCCGGTCGACGGGCCGTGACGTTCAGCGGCGTCACCCGCAACTCCCTCGTCGTGCTCCCGCTGGCGCTCGCGCTGCCGGCCGACTTCGCACTGACCCCGCTCGTCGTCGTCACCCAGACGATGGTCGAGCTCCTCGTGATGGTGGCGATGGTGGCCATCGTCCCGCGCCTGATCCGGGCGGGATGACGGCCGGATCGATCATCGACCGGGCGGGCCGTCCAACACGGTGGGGATGTACTCCAGCAGCTGGGTGCGGTGGTCGAACGTGCGGGACTCCACGAGCTCGAGAGCCACATCCGGATAGCCGTCGTAGATGCGCTCGGTGCCGGTCGCCCCGGTGATCACCGGGAAGATCACCACGCGGTAGCGGTCGACGAGCCCCGCTTCCAGGAGCGAACGGCACAACGCGATGCTGCCGATCGTGCGGAGCGGACGGTCCGACTCCTCCTTCAGCCGCCGGACGTACTCGACCGCGTCGGTGGAGACGAGCGTCGAATGGGCCCAGGTGAGAGGAGCCTCGAGCGACGACGAGAACACGTACTTCGGGATCCCCTCGAGCACGTCCGTCCCCGGCTCGCCCGCCCCGGTCAGCGCCGACATCACACGGTACGTCGCGGCGCCCATGAGAAGCGGCGCGTCCCGATCCGGCGCCTCCTCCAACCAGGCGAGGTACTCGGGGCTCTCCAGCCCCCACCATCCGGGCCACCCCTCCGCGGCGCCGTATCCGTCGAGAGAGCAGATGAAATCGATCGTCAGCGTCTGCATCGTCGCCTCCTTCGCAGTCCGCGACGCCCTCCGTCCAGGGGGACCATCGCCGGGTCGAGTGGATGCTTCGGGCAGAAGTCTAGGTCGGTCGCCGACCCGCCGGAACCCCCCTGCCGTGCAGCGCGCCTACCCCTCGCCGGCGAGTCCGTCGTGCGCGGGACGGATGACCGTCGGCTCCCCCGCGCGCAGCGACACCGAGGTCACGTCGTCTCCCACGCGGACCCGCACCGGCGCATCGCGGTCGGAGCGGAGCACGGCGTGATCGAGGCCGCCGTCGGACCAGTGCAGATCGACCCGGACACGGTTCCGCGCCCGGAGGCCCGTCACGGAGCCCCGGCGCCAGGACGAGGGCAGAGCGGGCAGCAGCTCGATCTCCTCGCCGTCGGACTGCAGGAGCATCTCCGCGATGCCGGCGGTGCCACCGGCGTTGCCGTCGAAGGAGTAGATGTTCTGGGCCGCGCCCGCGACGCCGCCCTGCGAGTACGACATCAGGTTCGACTCGCTGGCGTCGGCGATGAGGTTGCGAACGTGCACGAGGGCCGTGTCGCCGTTCAGCAGCCGTGCGTAATAAGCGATCAGGTTCGCCTCCGCCCACTCCGTCTGCTCCCATCCCGGGGCGGCCTCACGTCGCTCGATGACCACCTCGCAGGCACGGGCGAGTTCCGGATCGCGTCGGGGGACGATCTGCCGCTCAGGGAACAAACCCATCAGGTGACTTGTGTGGCGGTGACTGGGAACGGCCTCCTCGAAGTCCTCGAGCCATTCCTGCAGCTGCCCATGCCGACCGATCCGGAACGGGGCGAGGCGCTCTCGGGCCTGCTGCGCCCGGGCGGCGAACTCCTCGTCGACGCCGAGGACTCCGGCCGCCTCGGTCACCATCCGCAGCACCGCCTCGACGAAGACCCGGTCGCCCGTCGGACCCATCGACACGGCGCACTGGCGGCCCGTCCCGGACAGGTACCAGTTCTCCGGCGAGTCCGAGGGTCCGGTCACCAGCCATCCGGACTCCGGGTGCTCGACCATGTGGTCGAGGAAGAACTCGGCCGCGCCCTTGAGCACGGGGTAGGCCCGCTCACGCAGGAAGTCGACGTCGCGACCGTAGTCCCAGCGCTCCCAGTGCTGCAGGGCGATCCAGGCGCCGCCGATGAGGCACATCCCCCACCCCATGCCCCAGCCCGGGGCGCTGTAGCCCCAGGCGTTCGCCACCGTGTGCGCGACCCATCCGTTCGCCCCGTACATCTCGCGCGCCGTCGCACGGCCCGTGCGGCTGAGCCTCTCCACGAAGCGCAGCAGCGGCTCCTGCGTCTCGCCGAGGTCGGTCACCTCGGCCGCCCAGTAGTTCTGCTGGGTGTTCATGTCGAGATGGAAGTCGTTGGTCCACGGCGCACTGCTCGCCAGGCCGTCGTTCCACAGTCCCTGCAGGGCGAGCGGGAGCGGAGAGTCGTGCCGCGAGCCCGCGATCGTCAGATAGCGGCCGTAACGGAAATACAGCGCCTCCAGCTCGAGGTCCTCCCCACCCTCCGCGTACCGTCGACGGCGCTCGTCGATAGGTGCTGAGCGTACGGGCTCCGGCGTCTCCCCGAGATCGATCGAGACGCGGTCGTAGAGCTCGCGGTGGTCGGCGACATGTCGTTCGCGGAGCTCGGCGTATCCGAGCGCCACGGCTCCGGCGATGCTCTGCGCCGCGTCGCGGATCTCGTCGGCGTCGTCCCAGCCGGTGCCGACGGCGATGAGCAGCGTCAGCGAGGTCGCATCAGCGATCCGGAGCCCTGCCCCGTCGGCGGTGATGCTCCCGCCGTCGACGATCACCCGCACGCGGATGCTGAGGGGCACTCCCTGGACGCCATCGCTGTGCAGCGTCTCCACCGCGCGCCCGGTGAGGACCAGGGTGTCCCCCTCGACCGTCGTCCGCAGCGGGAACACCGTCTCCGAGACCGAGATCCGCGCCGAGAACGCCCCATCCGCGTCGAGGCGATGCACGAGGACCCGGTCGGGGCGGGAGGAGAAGGTCTCGCTCGTCAGGCGCACACCGCCCCGAAGGGCCCGCCCGCTCGCGATGGCCTGCCCGATGTCGAGCACCCGCCCGACCTCCGCGGCCTCGCCGTCGAAGTCCACCCGTACCTCGGGCAGCGGCAGGTTGGTGCCGAAGGAGGTGGGGCGTCCCAGCAGATGCTCCTCGGTGAGGCGGTGGGCCTCGTCGTGCTCGCCGGCGAACAGCGCCTGTCGGATGCGGTCCAGGTTCGCGCGCGCGCCGGGGTTCACATCGTGCTCCGCCGGCCCGCCGGACCAGGCCGTGGACTCGGAGAGCTGGATCCGGTCGTGCGCGAGGGCGTGGAAAACCATGCCCCCGAGACGTCCGTTGCCGATCGGCAACGCGTCGAACCAGCGGTCGGCGGCGCCGTCGAACCGGAGCGAGTCGGAAGGGGTGCTGATCGTACGCATGTCGTCCATCCTCGCCGTCAGACGGCGCTCAGCTGCAGCAGCATCGCCTGCTGGGGCTGCAGGGTCGGCATCGGCAGTCCCAGGCCGGCGAGGGTGGAGCCTCGCAGCACCAGACGGCCCTCGCGGGCGGCGGCGAACCACTCCGGCTCTGCTTCGTGGAGCTCGCTCGCCCCGATCTCCTCACGCAGTCGCACCCGGTACATCGTGTCGGACGCGAGTCCGGGGAACGCGATGCGCCCGGACTGGATCGGCACCGAGGTGCCCAGTCGCACCCAGGCGAACAGGGCCTCGGCACCGTCGCGGGCGACCACGCCGTGCAGCAGGCTCTCCTCATCGGCCAGGTCGGCGCGCACGACGCGGCCGGAGTGCAGCAGTCCGCGCTGCTCCTTGTACAGCTCGGCCCAGGCGCGGATCACCGTGCGCTCGTCGGCGGTCAGGTCGGCGAGGTTCTGCTCGATGCCCGCATGGCCGAAGAGCGCGGTGATCAGGCGGAACGAGAGCGAGGTGACGCGCTTGGTCGTGTGCGACTCGGTCGCCCCGACGTGCGTGCCGACGAGCTCCGGTGGCACGAGCTGCCCGGTCCACCGCTGGATGCGCTGACGCTCCTCCGGGTCGTTGCAGTCCGAGGCCCACACGCGGTCGGTGCGCTGCAGGATCCCGAGGTCGACCCGCCCTCCGCCGCTCGCACAGGACTCGATCTCGAGGGCCGGGTGCTTCGCACGCAGCGCGTCGAGCATCCGGTAGAGGGCCTCGGTCTGCACGTGGACGCCGGCACGACCGTCCGCATCCTGCCGTGCGGCCTCGTGCAGCTCACGGTTGTGGTCCCACTTGATGTAGTCGATCCGATACTCGGCGACCAGCGCATCGATGCGGTCGAAGATGAACCGCCAGGCCTCCGGGTGGGCGAGGTTGAGCACGTGCTGATGCCGGATCGAGGGGCCCGCCTCGGCCGGTGCGAGCACCCATTCCGGATGCTCGATCGCGAGTCGGGAGGTGAGGTTGACCATCTCCGGCTCGAACCAGAGCCCGAACTGCATGCCGTGGCTGCGCACGCGGTCCACGAACGGGGTCAGGCCCTGGGGCCACACCTCCTCGTCGACGAACCAGTCGCCGAGACCGGTCCGGTCGCTGCGGCGGCCGAGGAACCAGCCGTCGTCGAGCACCACGCGCTCGACACCGACCTCGGCCCCGGCGTCGGTCAGTCGCAGCAGGGCGTCGAGGTCGTGATCGAAGTACACGGCCTCCCAGGTGTTCAGCACGAGGGGACGCGGATCCGCCGGATGCGTCGGACGGGCGCGGAACCAGTCGTGGAACCTGTCGGCGACGCCGTCCATCCCGCGGTCCGACCAGCTGAAGTACACGGTCGGCGAGGCGTAGGTCTCACCCGGGGCGAGCGCGATCTCACCGGGGAGCAGCAGCTCGCCGCCGCCGAGTGTCGATCGGTGCGCACCGGCGCCCTCCGGCAGCTGCTCGACCAGGTAGCGCTGGTTGCCGCTCCAGCCGACGTGCGTCCCCCACACCTCACCGCTGCGGAAGCCGAACCCGGCGGTGCCGGCCATCATCAGGTAGGGAGAGTCGAGGGAGGACCGTCCGCGACGACTCTCGCGCAGGTGCGTGCCGAAGCCGAGGGGTGTGCGCTGCGGGCTGCGCTCGCGCGCCCACTTGCCCGTGAAGTCGACGACCTCGACGGCGCGATCGGGCAGCGGCAACATCAGGGTGAGCTGGTGGAGGTCCAGCACGCCGTCGGCGTGCGCGCTCCGCTCGACGACCGCGGACGCGGCGAGGACACCGCTGGAGGCATCGAGCGCGAAGGTCATGGTGACCGAGACGCCCGCACCGCCGTCGGTCAGCCGGAAGGTCGCCGACTGCTCGGCGACGGCGACCTCGTCCAGCGTGAACCGCAGGTACGGCGTTCCGCCCGGTCCGATGCGCCCCTCGATGCCCGGCGTCCCCGACCACGCGTCGGCCTCGGTGGGCAGCACCGTGAAGTGGCGCGGCGCATCGGTCGAGTTGTGCGTCGCGCTGGGCGCGGACGTCACCAGCAGGGACTCGACCTCGGACGCGCTCAGGTCGCCGAGGTCGGCACCCCAGTGCAGGATCCGCGGCAGCGGCTCCGCGAGCTGGATGACGAGACTGACGCCGGCGGCACGGAGGTGCACCAGATCGGGACGAGCAGCGGAGAGAGACATGATTCCTTCGAGGTGGTGCGGTGTGGTGCGGGGCGGTGCGGGGTGTTGTCAGTGGCGTCCCGGTCGCGGCCGCCGGCGAGGGCGACCGCGACCGGGAAGGTGTCAGCCGGCGATGATGTCGCGCGTCTGGTCCTGCAGGCGCGGCCAGAGGTCGTCGCCTTCCTGGCCGAGGAAGTAGGCCTCGAACTGCGGACGGATGTCGGCCTCCATCGCGGCGCCGTTGTTGTACGCCGGTGCGGAGAACAGGGCACCGGACGACTGGTAGTCGCCGAAGGCCGAGAGGTCGAGCCCGTCAGCGGCCGACTTCTCCACCAGCGCCTGCATCGACGCCTCGATCGACGGGAAGAACGAGCCGTTGAACGTCGCGGCGGTGGTCTGGCACTCCTCGGAGCCCATGTACGACACCCAGGCCCAGGTCGCATCCTTGTTCTTCGTGCCGGCCCAGACGTTGTTGCCGTTCATGTTCGAGATGATCGAGCGCTTCCCGTCGGCGGACGAGACCACCGGAGCGATGCCGACCTTGACGCCGGGGAGCTTGGTGATGGACGCCGCCTCCCACGATCCGCCGGGGACGATCGCGACCTGGCCGGAGCCGATCTGGTCGGCCCCGCCGGTGGTGAACTGGCCGAGCTTGGGCGCGAAGCCGTCCTCGCTCAGCTGACGGACGAAGTCCATCGTGGCGATGAACGTCTTGTCGCCGTAGTTGAACTGCGTCGGCCAGTTGGGCTTGTCGGTGAGCTCGAAACCCGCGCTGCCCGCGAGCGGACCCCAGGTGGTCTGACCGAGGTTGTCGTCGGACTCGAGGGAGCCGATCCCGTAGACCGCCACCTTGTTCTTGTCGAAGCCGGCCTCGTCACCGCGGACGCCGTTCTTGTCGACGGTGAGCCGCTTGACGACCTTGAGGAAGGTGCCGCCGTCCTCCGGGTTCCAGGTCATGTTCTTGACCTCGTCCTCGGTGAGACCGGCATCGGCCACCTGGTCCTGGTTGAAGTAGTAGGCGGTGGCCGCCCAGTCCAGCGGAAGGGCGTACTGCTTGCCGTCGGTGAACTTCCAGAGGTCCACGCCCACGGCGAAGGTGTCGAGGTCGTAGTCGGAGCTCTTGATGAGATCGTCGAGCGGCATGATCTGCCCCTGGTCCGCGTAGGACTGGAAGAACGTGACGCTGTTCTGGAACGCGTCCGGGGCGTTCTTCGCGACGAAGCCGGTGGTCAGCTTCGTGAAGTAATCGGACACGTTGTACTGGCTGACCTCGACCTTGATGTCGGGGTGAGCCTTCTCGAACGCGGGGATGCACTCGCTGTAGGCCGCGGCCTGGTTCGGGTCCCACGTCCACCAGTTGACGGTGGCCGAGCCTCCGTCGTCCCCTTGGCCGCCCGCGCAACCGGTCATGGTTGCGACGAGTGCGACACCGACGACTGCGGCGGTGATCTTTCCGGTCTTCATGTTTGCCTCTCAGAGGATGTGATGGTGCTGGATGGATGGTGCGGGATGGTTCTCGAGGATTCGGGCGCCCCTCGCAGCGCTTCCCGGCGGGACCGGGAGGTCTGTCACTTGATGCCGCTGAAGCCGATGGAGTTCACGATCCGCTTGCCGAAGATCATGAACAGCAGCAGCATCGGCAGCGCGGCGATCAGGGTCGCCGCCATCTGCCCGGAGAAGTCGGGCTGGCTCTGCGGCGACGCCTGCTGGAACACCCCGAGCGCGAGGGTCAGCGGACGCACCTCGGCGTCGTTCGCGACGAGCAGGGGCCAGAAGTAGTCGTTCCAGGTGCCGATGAACGTCAGGATCGACAGGGTGACGAGCGGCCCCGAGGTCATCGGGAGCGTGATCCGGAACATCGTCTTCCACGGGCCGGCCCCGTCGATGAGGGCGGCCTCCTCCACCTCGGCACTCAGGCCGAGCATGAACTGCCGCAGGAAGAAGATGTTGAAGGCGGAGAAGAGGGCGCCCGGCAGGAGCAGACCCGCGAACGTGTTCAGCAGCCCGAGATCGTTGATGAGCACGAAGTTCGGCAGCAGTGTGAGGATGCCCGGCACCATCAGCGCGGTCAGCAGGAGCGAGAACACGAAGTTGCGCCCGCGCCACTGCAGTCGGGCGAACGCGTAGGCCGCGAGCGCCGACGCCGTGACGACGATGACGGTCATGAGCCCCGCATAGATCACGGAGTTGCGGACGGACAGCAGGATGTCGATCGACGCACCGGAACCGCCGGCGGCGAGCGCCTCGTCCCGGCTGGCGAACCCGAGCACGCGGGCGAACGCGTCGAACGAGAAGCCGACGGGGAGGAACGAGCCGGGATCGGTGCTGAGCGCGAAGTTGTTCGACAGCGAGGTGCGCAGGATCCAGTAGAAGGGGAACACCGTGACCAGGAGGAAGGCGATCACGTACGTCCAGGCGAGCACGCGGCCCCAGGAGAAGGGACGGACGGGCTTGCGGGGAGCACGGCGCTTCCGGCGGGACTCGATGCCTTCGGGCGCCGCGAGGGGTGCGGTCGGGATGACGGTCATGTTCACTCAGTTCGTGTCGGATTCGTCGGCTCGGAGCAGCCGCATCTGGAGGAAGGTGATCGCGATGAGCATCACGAACAGGGAGAGCGACATGGTCGCCGCGTAGCCGAAGTCGAACTGGTTGAACGCCTTGTCGTAGATGTACATCTGCAGCACGTTCGAGGAGTTCGCGGGCCCTCCCTTCGTGGTCACCGCGACGATGTCGAACACCTGGAACGCGCTGATGACGGTGAGCACGATGACCATCGCGAGGATGGGCCGCAGCAGCGGGATGGTCAGGCGACGGAACATCTGGATCTCGGAGGCGCCGTCCAGGCGTCCCGCCTCGTAGACCTCGTTCGGGATGGTGGAGAGGCCGGCGACGATCAGGATGGCGTTGTAGCCCATCGACTTCCACACGCTGATGGCGGCGACCGAGGGGATGACCCACTCGGGCGAGCTGAGGAACTTGATCCGCTCCCCCGTCAGCGCCTCGAGGGCGATGTTGACGATGCCGAGCTGGGGATCCAGCATCCACTGCCAGACGAGGGCGGCGACCACGCCCGAGATGAGGAACGGGAGGATGACGAGCCCGCGGATGAAGGGGGAACCGGTGAGGCGGTGCAGGATCACCGCGGTGACCAGGGACACCAGGATGCCGAACACGACGGACAGGGCGACGAAGTAGAAGGTGATGCCGAGCGACTGCCAGAACATCTTGTCGCCGAGCAGGGTCTGGATGTTCTCCAGGCCGGTCCATTCCGGCGGCGAGAGCACCTGGAAGTCGGTGAAGCTGAGGTAGATGCCGCGGAGCGTCGGGTACACCGCGAACACCGCGAATCCGAGGACCGCGGGGGCGATCAGGAGGAGGGCGAGCTTCCAGTCGTTGCGATGCGACGGATTCCGCCTGCTCGCCAGTCCGTGTGCACGCCCTGGGGCATTTCTGCGCGGCGCGGCGGTCGTTGCCATGGAGGTCTCCTTCGACTTTCTGACCCATCGAGAACTGCCGACGAGAGCAGGACTGGGATGACTGTAAGCGCAATTAGAATAACTTGTCAAGTAACTCTGATTGGCGTTCTCCTTCTGTTGCGCCGATATCGGATTCACATATGATTGACATTCGAAAGTTAATCTCGCCCTCGCTGCCGAGGCGAGCTATGGCAGGACCAGCGACGACCACCAGCGAAGGAGCCCGGATGACGCAGACGCCGACGTCGGTCGAAGAGGAGCCGCAGACCTCGACCGTCCCCGGAGAGTTCCGCGAAGCCCCCGCCGTGACCACGGTGTTCGCCGATCTGCTCAAGCACGGGCCGGTCGCGAGGGTGACGGTGGCGCAGCGGACCGGGCTCTCGCAGGCCGCCGTCACCAAGGCGGTGAACCGGCTCGACCTCCGCGGGCTCATCTCCACCCATGACGCGGCCCCGTCGTCGACTCCCGGGCGACCGGTGCAGCCGATCAGCGTGATCGAGGACGCGCAGGTCACGATCGGCGTCACCGTCCGGGTCGACGAGATCTTCGCCGTGGCGACCACGATCCGCGCCAACGTGCTGCACTCGATCCACCGCCCCCTCGCGAGCATCGCGGTCGACGACGTCGTGGAGGCGATCGCCGAGGTCGTCGACGCGCTGGTGGACGCCCTCGGACCGACCGCCGACCGGATCATCGGCGTCGGCGTCGCCGTCTCGGGCGACGTGGACAAAGAGCACGGCATCGTGCGCGACTCCCCCCGGCTGAACTGGTCGCAGGTGCAGCTGCGCAGCCTGCTGGGCTCGCGGATCCCCCTCCCGATCGTGATCGAGAACGACGTCCGCGCCCTCGCCATCGCCGAGGAGTGGTTCGGCATCGGCGTCGACTCGCACTCGTTCGCGATCGTCACGATCGGCGTGGGCATCGGGTGCGGCCTCTACGTCAACGGCGATGTCGTCGAGGGCGCTCTCGGCGTCTCGGGCGAGCTGGGACACCTCCCGCTCGCGACGACCGGCGAGCGCTGCACGTGCGGTCGCCGAGGATGCGTCGAGACCGTGGCCTCGTCTGCGGCGATCCTCGCGCGCATCCGCTCGGCGAAGAACGCGCCGTTCCTCTCGATGCAGGACGCGGTGGAGCTCGGCCGCGCCGGCGACGACGACGCGGTGGCCGCGTTCGAAGCCGCCGGATCCATGATCGGCCTGGCCATCGCGACCATGGCGAACCTCGTGGGCCCGAGCGTCGTGCTCGTCGCCGGCGAGTCCGTGACGAACTACGACCTGTTCGAGCAGCACCTGCGGGCCGCGTTCGAGCAGCATGCCTTCGGCGCCGTGCGCGACTGCCGGATCATCACCCGCACGCACACCTTCGAGGACTGGGCGCGCGGCGCGGCAGCCTCCGTCGTGCACTCGATGCTGCACCAGACCCTGACGAGCTGAGGGCCTGGCGTGACGATCTCCTCGAATGCCCCGAAGTTCGAACTCGTGTGGCTGCGCACCTGGGTCGAGGTGGTCGACGCCGGCGGCTTCTCCAAGGCGGCGGAGGCGATCCACCTGTCCCAGCCGCGCGTGTCCGCGCACATCGCGAACCTCGAGCGGGCGCTGGGACGCGTCCTCATCGAACGTCGTGTGCGCCCGCTCGCGCTCACGGAGGAGGGCCGCGCCCTGCTTCCCAAGGCGAGGGCGGTGCTGACCGCCGCCGACGACCTGGTCGACGGCCGGCAGGACGGAGCCGCGCTGCGCGGCTCGCTCCGTGTCGCGAGCTTCGCGAGCGCGAGTTCGAGCTTCCTCCCCGGGGTGCTCGCCGGCCTCAAGGACGAGCATCCGGACCTCGAGGTCGGCGTGCTCGACGGCGACGTGCAGTCGATCGAATCGGCGCTCGGCGACCGCCGTGTCACGGTCGCCCTCCGCCCGCTCCGCCCGGAGCCGGCCGACCACGCGTTCATCAGCCGCCCTCTCTGGCGGGAGTCGTTCCTGGTGCTGCTGCCGACCGGGCACGAGCTCTGCGAGCGGGAGACCATCGACCTCGCCGAGATCGCCGACAGCCGCGTGATCACGATCGGGAATCCGCTCCTCGACTCCTACCTCGGGTACGAGGCGGAGGCCGCCCTGCACGCCGCGTTCGTCGAGATCCCCCTCGGGATGGTCTCGCAGCAGCCGACGACCCTGGCGTCGATGGTCCGCGCCGGTCTCGGCATCGGCGTCGTGAACCAGCTCGCCACCGACATGGTGCGCTCCGACGGTCTCGAGGTCCGTCCGATCTCGGGCCTGAACCGCTTCCGCGACGTGGGCGTGTGGTGGCACTCCGAACGGCCGCTGAGCCGGGCGTCGAAGGCGTTCATCGACGCCGTGCTGGCCGCTCCCCTGCCCGCGGGCACCGAGCCCGTGCCCGCCGACGCCTGAGCGCGGGCGTGCATCCGGAGGACGGATGCAGGGCATCCGCAGGACGCCGTTGATGCGCGCGGCGCGGTGTGGGGCAATGGGAGGATCGGCCGCCCTCAGCGCTGTCGAGCCACCCCCGAACGAAGAAGAGAGATCTCTGTGCCCATCCTGACCAGCGTGCGTGTCCACGACATCCGCTTCCCGACGTCCATCACGATGGACGGGTCCGACGCGATGAACAAGGACATCGACTACTCGGCGGCCTACGTCGTGCTCGAGACCGACGAGCCGGGCCTCGCCGGCTACGGCTTCACGTTCACGATCGGTCGCGGAACCGACATCGTCGCGGAGACGGCCCGCCAGCGCGCGCTCCCGTTCCTCGGACGCGACGTCGACGAGCTCGTCGCCCACCTCGGCGAGGTCTACCGCGAGATGAAGTCCGACACGCACCTGCGCTGGCTCGGCCCGGACAAGGGCGTCGTGCACCTCGCCCTGGCCGCGGTCATGAACGCCATGTGGGACCTCGCGGCACGTCGTGCGGAGAAGCCCCTGTGGCGTCTGCTCGCCGAGATGTCCCCCGAGCAGCTCGTGGAGGTCGCCGACCTCAGCTACCTGTCGGACGCCCTCACCGAGGACGAGGCGCTCGAGATCCTCCGCGCGAACGTCGACACCCGCGCCGAGCGCATCGCGCACCTCGAGAGCATCGGCGGCTACCCCTGCTACACGACGAGTGCCGGCTGGCTCGGCTACAGCGACGAGAAGCTGCGCCGACTGCTCACCGAAGCGCTCGACGAGGGCTACACGCATGTGAAGCTCAAGGTCGGCGGCGACATCGAGGACGACGTGCGCCGCCTCTCGATCGCCCGCGAGGTCATCGGCTGGGACGTGAATCTGATGATCGATGCGAACCAGGTGTGGGACGTCCCGCAGGCGATCGCCTCGATGGAGCGCCTCGCCGAGTTCCGGCCGCTGTGGATCGAGGAGCCCACGAACCCGGACGACATCCTCGGGCACGCGGCCGTCCGTCGCGCGGTCGCACCGGTCGGCGTCGCCACCGGCGAGCACGGCATGAACCGGGTGCTGTTCAAGCAGATGTTCCAGGCCGAGGCCATCGACTTCTGCCAGCTCGACTCCGCCCGCCTCGGCAGCGTGAACGAGATCGTCGCGGTCTACCTGATGGCGGCCAAGTTCGGCATCCCGGTGTGCCCGCACGCCGGCGGAGTCGGGCTCTGCGAGCTCGTGCAGCACCTGTCGATCTTCGACTACGTCGCGGTGTCGGCCACGCTCGACGACCGGGTCACCGAGTTCGTCGACCACCTGCACGAGCACTTCACGGACCCGTGCATCGTCGAGAACGGGCACTACACGATGCCCGGCCGCCCCGGCTACAGCGCGCAGATCCACGACGAGTCCATCGCCGAGTACGCCTTCCCCGACGGCACCTACTGGGCGGCGCAGAACGCCGAGGCGGTGCGCTGACGGCACGGGCCGCCGCCCGCCGACGACACCACCCCCGCCGATGACGGAGAAGGGGTCCCGACGCGATTCGCGTCGGGACCCCTTCTCCGGTTCCGAGTGAGCCTCGCGCCTCACAGGCGCCGCAGCGCGCCGACTCCTCGCAGCTGCCAGTTCTGCCGCGCGTCCGGAGCGATCGCGGTGGAGGCGCCCGGCTGCTGCGGACGCTCCAGATACCCCTCCCGGATGACGCTGCGCTCCGCGAAGGCGTGCTGTGTCCAGGGGATGAACTCGATCAGCGGAGCCACATCCGACAGCACCGTCCCGACGAGATGCTGGTGGACCTGCATCATGTCACCGGCGTGCGGGGCCACACGCAGTCCGCGTGCCGCGGCGTGCGCGGCCACCTGCATCCACTCCGTCACTCCGCCGACCCGCGTCACGTCCACCTGCACCACCCGGATGGCGTCATGCGCGATGAAGCTGCTGAACTGCTGGAAGCTGTAGATGCTCTCCCCCGAGGCGATGTCGAGCGAGGTCTTCGCCTGCAGAGCCGCATGCCCTTCGAGGTCGTCCGCATGCAGCGGCTCCTCGACCCAGTCCATCTGCACCTCCTCGAACACCGGCAGCAGGCGGTTCGCGGTGGAGAGGTCCCAGCGCTGGTTGGCGTCGCACATCAGGGTCACGTCGTCGCCGATGGCCTTGCGGACCGCGCGGGAGCGGCGGGCGTCCTCGCGCCAGTCGGCCTTGCCCACCTTGATCTTCACGCGCCGCCAGCCGCCGTCGATCAGCGAGGAGAGGTCGCGCACGAGCTCGGTCTCGCTCAGGTTCAGCCAGCCGCCGTCGGTGTTGTAGGCCTGCACGGGCTCCGCCGTTCCGCCGAGCAGACGCCACAGCGGCACTCCCGCCCGCTGCGCCGCGAGGTCCCACAGCGCGATGTCGACCATCGCCAGTGCCATGTGCACGGCACCCGCGCGGCCCACCCAGTGCGTCGGCAGCCAGTACAGCCGCTTCCAGGTGCCGAGGATGTCCTCCGACGAGGTGCCGAGCAGGGCGGGTGCGTAGTAGTCGCTGATCACGTCGCACAGCAGCTCGGGCGCCGTGTGCACGCCGCTGATCCCGGTGCCGACCCGGCCGTCGCGCGTGGTGATCTGCACGACCGGGACCGTCCAGTGCGTCATCGCGGCCGTGGCATCCGCGATCGGGGTGCGCAGCGGGACCGCGAGCGCGAACGTCTCGATCGACACGATCTCGCTGGCCTCGTCTCCGAGGAGGAGATCGGAGACCTCCGTGGAGAGCACTCCGCGAGCGCTCGGCAGTTCGACAACCATGGACAAGCTCCTTCTTCCGGGGCCCCTCGGCCCGTCATCCATTCGGTCACGGGGCGCTCCGAGCGGTCAATCGCGTGTCCCGGATGCCGTCGATGCGGTTGGCGGATGCAGCGGACGCGGGCGATATCGGGACTGCGGATGATGCTCATCCGCAGTCCGGCATTGTCCGCGCGCCGGAGCACTGACTGAATCGAAGAGACGTCCCGCTCTCCCGATCGAAAGCTGCATCATGACCTGGATCACAGATTCGGTCGCCGTCGGCGACCACGGCCTCACGCTTCCGCGGGTCGGCCTCGGGACGGCATCCCTCGGCAACTTCCTCGGCGCGATCTCGGACGAGCAGGCGGCGGACACGGTCGCGGGCGCCTACCGGTCGGGAGTGCGGTACTTCGACACGGCCCCGCTGTACGGTCACGGGCTCGCCGAGCGTCGGCTCGCGGAGGGCCTCGGCGCCCACCGCTCCGACGTGGTCATCTCCACCAAGGTCGGTCGTCTGCTGCGGGCCGATGCGCCCCGCGATGAGAGCCAGTACGTCGACGGCGAGCCGTTCTACACCGACGTGCCGGAGGTGGGTCCGATCTGGGACTTCAGCTACGAGGGCGTGCGCACCTCGCTCGCGGAGAGCCTCGAACGGCTGGACGTGGACCACGTCGACATCCTGAACCTGCACGACCCGGACGAGCACTTCGACGTCGCGAGCACGACGGCCTATCGCGCACTGCGCGATCTCCGTGCCGAGGGCGCGGTCAAGGGCATCGGCGCGGGGATGAATCAGACCCCGGTGCTGACCCGTCTGGTCGAGACGTGCGACCTCGACGTCGTGCTCCTCGCCGGCCGGTACACGCTGCTCGACCAGTCGTCGATGGAGGAGCTGCTTCCCGCCTGCCGTCGACGCGGCACCTCCGTGATCGCCGGCGGGGTGTTCAACAGCGGTGTCCTGCTGGACCCCTCCGAGGGCGCCCGGTTCGACTACGCACCGGCCGCGTCCGGCGTGCTGGAGAAGGCCCGGGCGATCGCCGAGGTGTGCGGCCGGTACGACGTGCCGCTCGGCGCGGCGGCGATCCAGTTCCCCCTCGCTCACCCCGAGGTCGGCAGCCTGCTGATCGGCGCGCGGTCGCCGGAGGAGTTCCAGGCGGACCTCGACCTTCTGGCGGTGCCGATCCCCGGGGATCTGTGGCGCGAGCTGCGCTCGACGGGCCTGCTGCCCGACGACGTGCCGACCCCGGAGGGCCGCTGAGATGGCGCTGCGGATCGATGCCCACCACCACTTCTGGGACCCGGCGGACTTCGACTATCCCTGGATGGCGGATGCCGCGCTCGACCCGGTGCGCCGCCCGTTCACTCCCGCCGACCTGGCTCCCGCGCTGAGCACGTCCGACATCGACGGGACCGTGCTCGTGCAGACCGTCTCGGAGGTCGCCGAGACCGAGCAGTTCCTCGCGACCGCCGCGACGACCCCCTGGGTCCGCGGTGTCGTCGGCTGGGTCGACCTCACCGACCCCGCCGTCGGCGACACGCTGGATCGTCTGATCGAGTCGTCTCCGGGCACCCTGGTCGGCATCCGGCATCAGGTGCATGACGAGGCGGATCCGCAGTGGCTCCTCCGCGATGACGTGCAGCGCGGTCTCGCCGAGGTGGCAGGACGCGAGCTCGCCTACGACCTCCTCGTCCGCTCCCGCGAGCTCCCCGCCGCGATCGAGACGGTCCGGCGGCTGCCCGCGCTGCGCTTCATACTGGATCACATCGCCAAGCCCCCCATCGCCGAGGGCGTGCACGAGCCCTGGTCGACCCTCATCGCCGAGCTCGCCCGAAGCGAGAACGTCGACGTGAAGCTCTCCGGGATGGTCACGGAGGCACGGTGGGACCGGTGGGACGCCGCCGTGCTCGCCCCGTACATCGCGCACGTCCTCGAGGTGTTCGGCGCCGAGCGGGCGATGTTCGGCTCCGACTGGCCGGTGTGCCTGCTCGCGGCCGCGGACTACGGCACCGTCGTCGGCGCACTCGACTCCGCGCTCGCGGGGATCTCCCCCGCGGAGCACGACGCCGTCTTCGGGGGAACCGCCATCCGGGCCTACGCGCTCTAGCACCCGACCACCGGCAGCTCCGCTCGCCGGTCGCCCCGGCTCACCGGACACCCCGCACGACGGGGCCGCTCCGGCGCGCCATCCGCACGACAGAAAGGACGATGATGTCTCGCGAAACCGCCAACCCCCCGGTGAGCACCGGCCCCCGCGAACGGAGCTCGATGCTCGGGGTGGGCACGGCCGCTCTGGTCGGCTCGGCCCTGGAGTGGTATGACTTCTACCTCTACGGCACGGCCGCCGCCCTCGTGTTCAACCGGATCATCTTCGTCAACTCCGACCCGCTGGTGGCCACCATGGCGGCGTTCGCGACGTTCGCGGTCGGCTATCTGATCCGGCCGCTGGGCGGGCTGATCTTCGGACGGCTCGGTGACACGCACGGACGGAAGTTCGTCCTCGTCCTCACCCTCCTGGTGATGGGGGTCGCCACCTTCCTGATGGGCTTCATCCCGTCGTATGCCGACATCGGCATCTGGGCGCCGATCCTGCTGATCACCCTCCGCCTCGTGCAGGGGATCGGCGCCGGTGCCGAGTTCGGCGGCGCGGCCATCTTCGCGGTGGAGCACGCCGATCCACGGCGTCGCGGACTGCACGGCGCCTGGCCCGCCGCCGGCGTCTACCTCGGTCTCCTGCTCGCCTCCGGGGTGTTCGCGATCGTGACGACGCTGCCCGAGGACCAGTTCCTCAGCTGGGGGTGGCGGGTGCCGTTCCTGCTGAGCGCCGTGGTGGTCGTCGCCGCGCTCGTCATCCGTCTCCGCCTGGCCGAGAGCCCGGCGTTCCTGGAGATGAAGGAGGAGGAGACCGCTCCCGCGTCGCCCGTCAAGGAGGTCTTCGCGAAGGAGAAGAAGGGGATGCTCACGCTGTTCTTCGCGCAGGTGCCGCAGAACATCGTGTCGACGCTGAATCTCGCGTTCATCACGGCGTTCCTCGTCGGGAACCTTCAGCTCTCCTCCTCGATCGGCCCGTTCGCGACCACGATCGGCACGGCCGTCACCATGGTCCTGCTGCCGGTGTTCGGACACCTGTCCGACCGCATCGGCCGTCGCCCGGTGATGCTCATCGGCATCGTGTTCTCGGCCGCGTTCGCATTCCCGTACTTCTGGTTGATCGAGGGCGGCCGAGCGCCGCTCCCGATCACGCTCGCGATCGTGCTCAGCCTGGGGATCGGCGTCGGCGCGATGTTCGGCCCCCAGGCGGCGTACTTCGCGGAGCTGTTCACGGGCGGCTCCCGCTTCACCGGGCTCGCGTTCGCCCGCGAGACGGCGGGCGCCGTGACCGCGGGCACCACGCCACTGATCGCGATCGCACTGGTCGCCGCGGCGGGTGGAGCGACCTGGGGCGTCAGCCTGTTCGTGATCGGCGCGTGCATCGTCGGCGCGATCGCGGTGATCCTCGGCGGGGAGACGCGCGGACGGCGCATGAACGCGTCGTCGGTCGCCGAACTGCGCGCCTCCACCGGCTCGTTCGAGGGATGACCATCCGGTTGCGGCGCTCTCACCGAGCGTCGCACCCGTTCACCCCCGCAGATCGGAGGGCGGATGCCGGCGGTCAGACGCGCGTCCACCACGGACGACGCTGCGGGACGGCGCCGAAGGCGAGCCCGTCGAGTTCCGCCCCCAGCTCGGCGGCGGTGCGGAATCGATGGGTCCGGATGCGCCGACCGCACGCCGCCTCGAGGTTCTCGACCCGATCGTCGATGAACAGGGTGTCCTCCGCGGCGACCTCGGCGAGGGCGAGGGCCGTGTCGAAGATCTCGGCGTCGGGCTTCGCCAACCGCAGCTCCGCGCTGAACACCATCAGCGGGAAGAGTCCCTGCAGGACGGCAGAGCCGCGGATCTCGGCCGCGAGGTCGCACGGAGCGTTCGACAGCAGCGTCAGCTGAGCACCGCGGCGACGGGCGTCGCGCAGGGCCGTGATCGTGCCGAAGTTGAGATGCGTCCAGCTCTCGACGTCGAGGCTCCGCAGCGTGCGCAGCTCCTCCCCGCGGACCCGCCGTCCGGCCACGTCCTCCCAGTACTCCGCGGCGGGGATCCCGCGGTCGTAGAGGGCGCGATGCACCCAGTACCGGTCGCGGAACGTCGTCGTGGGCATCCCGAGGACCGCCGCCATGCCCTGGACAGCCGCGGCCGACTGCGGCTCGCTGATCACCTCACCGAAGTCCACGAGCAGGTGCGTCGTCATGATGTCTCCTTGGTCGATTCGTAGAACGCACACGCTACATGATCGAACAGACATTTCCATGTGCGTTTTGAGATCGTGAGTATTCGCCCGGAAATTCGGGCATCGATACATGAAGCCGGGATTCACGAGCGGCGATGTCCGCAAAGAGACTTTCGAAATGCTGCTGCGAGCTTCCGAATGAAACACACCTGTTGTATGTTCGAACGATGACCGGACTGTCACGGCACGACGCCATCCTCGAAGCCCTCTACACGAGCGGCCGCGTCAGCGTCGCGGACGTGGCATCCGAGTTCTCGGTATCCGAGGTCACCGTGCGGCGGGACCTCGACCACCTCGCGCGTGCCGGCGTCCTCCGCCGGGTGCGAGGCGGTGCGGTCAGTGCGCGGCTGCGCGGCGAGGGGCTCCCCTACTCGATGCGCCGACTCGAAGCGTCCGACGCGAAGGAGCGCATCGCCGAAGCGGCGGCGCAGCTGGTCGTCGACGGCGAGGCGGTGTGCGTCGACAGCGGGACGACCGGTGCGGCGGTCGCCCAGCAGCTCGCGTCGCGGCGCCTGACCGTGATGCCGTTCAGCGTGCAGGCGCTGGAGGCCCTGACCCGGGGCGCGGTGGCCAGGGTGATCCTGCCGAGCGGCTCGGTCCATCCGGAAGAGGGATCGATCGTCGGCCCGCTCGTCGAGCAGTCGCTGCGAGATCTCCGCTTCGACACGGTGTTCCTCAGCTGCTGCGGCGCCGCGCTCGACGCGGGAGTCACGGCGTACGACCTCGACGACGCGGCGGCCAAGCGCGCGATGATCGGCGCGGGTCGACGCGTGGTTCTCGTGGCCGAGGGGGCGAAGTTCGCGCGGTCGGCGATGTCCGTGGTGTGCGCTCTCACCGACGTCGATGTCGTGGTGACCGATGAATCCGCTCCGGCCGAGGTGCTCGACGAGCTCCGTGCTGCCGGCGTCGAGGTGGTCATCGCATCGGGTGCCTCCGGTGAGTGAGGGCGGCGTCGCGGCGAAGCCCACGGAGAAGGCGTCCACGGTCCGTGTGGTCCTGACGCATCCGCTCTATCGGGCGTCGACGCTCGCGCTCTTCCTCTCGGGCCTCGGCATGTCGGCCGCGGCCCCGCTCATCGCCTCCTTCCTCGTCACCGAGCTCGGGGCGTCGTTCACCGTCGCCGGCCTCTACTACCTCACCAGTCTCACTGCTCCCGTCGCCGGGTATCTCGTCGGGGCGCGCTCGGACCGCACCGGCCGACGCCTCGGACTGTTCCGGATCTGCGCCGTCGCCGGCTTCCTCGGATGGCTCGGCATCGCGTACTCCACGGAGCTGTGGATGCCGTTCGTCATCAGCGCGATCGTCCTCGGCTTCGCGGGCGCGGCGACCTCGCAGCTCTTCGCGGCGATCCACGACGAGCTCACCGCAGAGCCGACGTCCGCCGACGACGGTGTCGTCGCCGTGGTGCGGATGGCCCTCACCGCCGGATGGGTGATCGGTCCCGTGCTGGGGTCGTTCCTCGCGGCCTACGCCGGCTACCGCACGATGCTGATCTTCGTCGCGGTCGCCACCCTCGCCCAGATCCTTCCGCTGGGAACCCTCCGCACCACCCCGCCACCGCTCCCCGACGCCGCCACGACGCCCGGGGCCGCCTCGCGCGCGAAGACCGCGCCCGGCCTGCGCGCGATGATGCCGCTCCTGGCCTTCACGGCGCTGTACATCTGCGTCTACGCGGGCGAGTCCGTGAAGTACGCGTTCCTCCCGCTGTACATGAACGAGCAGCTGCACCTCGCGCCCGAGATCAGCGGCGCGATCATCGGCATCCAGCCCCTGGTCGAACTCGCCCTGATGCCCCTCGCCGTGGTGGTCGGGCGGCGGGTCGGCATGACGCGGCTCATGGCTTTCGCCGCCGCGTGCGGTGTCGGCGCGAACCTCTTCTTCGCCTTCTCGGGCAACGCGGCCGGGCTCTTCGCCGGGCAGATCCTGATGGGTGCCGTCTGGGGCGTCTTCGCCGCGCTCGGCATCATCGTCGCGCAGCGTCTGCTGCCCACGGCCGTCGCGACGGCCTCGGCGATCTTCCTCAGCTCCACCGCGATCAGCTCGGCCCTCGGCGGCCTGACAGGCGGTCTGGGAGCGGCGGCCATCGGCCTCCCGCTCGTCTTCGTGATCCCGGCTGCTTTCGCGGCGATCGCGGTGGTCGGACTGCTGATCATGAGCCGTCGCGAGTCGTCTCGTTCCTGGACGCCCACCCAGGTTGGGCGCGTACCGTCGATGGAAGAAAACACAACTGAAGATCAGAACGCGACGCCCTGAGCGATAGTCGCCAACAATCAGAACCTCCGCCGCCCGAAGGGCGACGCCGGAGAAGAGGTCATCATGGACGGCATCCGTCCGACCATCCGCACCCGCCCCCGCGACCGCGCGAACCGGGGGTCGAGCAGCTTCACCGACCTGGCCCAGCAGATCCGCAGCCGCGGACTCCTGCGTCGACGATACGGCTACTACTGGTCGAAGCTCGTGGGCGCGCCCCTCGTCCTCGCCGCGTGCCTGGTCGTCTTCTTCTGGATCGGAGACACCTGGTGGCAGCTCTTCACGGCTGCGGTGCTGGCGGTCGTCTTCACGCAGATCGCCTTCCTCGGGCATGACGCGGCGCACCGGCAGATCTTCGTCTCGGGCCGCTGGAACGACTGGACGAGCCTGGTCCTCGGCGACCTCTTCGTCGGGATGAGCTACGGCTGGTGGCAGCACAAGCACACGCGACACCACGCCCACCCGAACAAGCTCGGCGCCGACCCCGACATCGAGCTCCCGGTCATCGCCGTGACCGCCGAGACCGCCGCCCGGCATCACAGTCCCGGCGTGCAGTGGCTGCGTGCGCACCAGGGACTGCTGTTCTTCCCGATCCTCTTCCTGGAGGGCATCTCCCTGCACGCCTCGAGCGTGCGCCGTGTCGTCACGCGGGGCAGGCTCGAGCGTCGGTGGGTGGAGATCGCGTTCCTCAGCATCCGGATGATCGGGTACCTCGTGATCGTGTTCCTCGTGCTGTCCCCCGGCATCGCGTTCGTGTTCCTCGCGGTGCAGCTGGGGCTCTTCGGGTTCTACATGGGCATCGCGTTCGCCCCGAATCACAAGGGGATGCCGGTGGTCCCGCGCGACCTGACGCTGGACTTCCTGCGTCGCCAGGTGATGATGAGCCGCAACGTGCGCGGCACCCGCATCCTGGATGTCGCGATGGGAGGGCTGAACTACCAGATCGAGCACCATCTGTTCCCGTCGATGCCGCGTCCGCACCTGCGTCGCGCGGCGCCGATCATCGCCGAGTACTGCCGGGCCCAGGGCGTGCCGTACACGCAGACGGGACTGTTCGCGTCGTACGCGATCGTCGTCCGGTACATCAACCGCGTCGGGCTCGGCGAGCGCGACGTCTTCAGCTGTCCCCTCGCCGATCAGCGCCTCGCGATCGGGGCGCCGATCCGCTCGTGAGCCGCGGAACGCTCTAGCCGCGCACGCTCGCGATCATGCGGTCCAGGTCGGCGTCGAGCTCGGCGTCGACCACCCGGCGCGCCGGGGTGGCGTCGTGGTGGGCGATGATCTCCTCGGCACCCGCCCAGAACGGCACGCGGGGTTCGAACTCGGGCACGAGGCGGCGGATCTTGCTGTTGTCGAAGACCATCGGGTAGGCCCGGTCGCCCCACAGGTCTGCCGCGAGCGCCGGACGGACGGCGCAGATCGCCTCCGACGACACGGGCACCAGGTCGGCCTCGACGCCGGCGGCGTCCGCCAGCCAGGTGTAGATCTGGGTCCACGTCGGGGCATGGTCACCGGTGATGTGGAAGGTGTCGCCCACCACGTCGCGTCGCCCGAAGAGTCCGACGAAGCCCACCGCGAAGTCCGTCGTGTGCGTGATCGTCCACGGTGTCGTCCCGTCGCCGTGGACCACGACCGGCCGCCCCGCCCGCATCCGCGCCACGTCGTTCCAGCCCGCCAGCGTCGGCATGCTGGTGCGGTCGTACGTGTGCGAGGGGCGCACGATCGTGATCGGGAACCCCTGGTCGCGGTACGTGGCGGTCAGGAGGTCCTCGCACGCGATCTTGTCCCGTGCGTACTCCGAGAAGGGGTTGCGCAGCGGCGTCGACTCGGTGACCGGATAGCGCAGCGGCGGCTTCTGATAGGCGGACGCCGAGCTGATGAACAGGTACTGCCCGGTCCGGCCGGCGAAGCGATCGATGTCGGCCTGGACGTGGGCGGGCGTGAACGCGGTGAACTGCGCCACGACGTCGAACTCCCGGCCTCCCAGGGCGTCCTGCACCGAAGCCGCGTCGCGGATGTCGGCCTGCAGCAGCTCGACCTCGGCCGGGAGCGGTCGCTCGGTGGACCGTCCGCGATTGAGCACCGTCACCCGATGCCCCTGCTCCACCGCCCGCTGCACCGAGGCGGCGCTGATGACGCCGCTGCCGCCGATGAAGAGGATGTCCCGGGTGCTCATCGCCCCATCCTGGCACGCCGGTGATTCCCCAGGCGGTGTCGTGTGGATCCGGTCGCGAACCCGTGAGCGAGCGGCCCGCGGGCGCATGGGTTCCATGAGGCCTCCTTCACCGGAGCGGACGTCGCGGCGTAGGACGGGATCATGACCCTCACGCACATCCTTCCCACGCTGCGCCAGAGCATCCCCGCTCCCTTCGACCGCTGGCGGTGGCCGGTGCACACGACGCCGACGACCACGGACGTCGTGGTCGGCGGGATCTCACTGATGCGCCTGTTCGAGGTCGGCGGCTCGCCCGCCGTGCTCACCGGAGATCTCCCGGTGGCGGGCGCCGGGACCGACGTGACGGTGCTGCTGTTCCGGATCACGCTGCGCGTCGACAGCCAGGAGGGCAAGCGCATCGCGCTCACGGACTGCTCCTTCGAGGGTGTCGATGCCGCCTGGAAGGAGTGCCGCCTCATCGGTCGAGCGTCGACAGCTCGTGCGACGACGATCGAGCTGATCCCCGGCGAGGAGGGCAACGCGGCATGGCCTCACCCGGTCGCCACCCTGCCGGCCGACCTTCGCGAGGGAGACGTGGTCGTCGTTCCCTGCGCGGGCGCGGTCACACTGCGGAACGTTCGCGCGCACGATGCCGAGGAGCCGGGCGGGGCGTGCCGCAAGTATCTGGGCAGCCCCCTCGCGGACTAGGCGAACGCGGGGTGCGGTCCGGCCTTCGCCGCACGGGGAAGGTCCGGCGTCGAGGGGGCGTCGTCAGCGGACGGACGCCGCGGCGATGGCAGCGGCCTGCGCGTAGGCGGCTGTCCAGATCCGGTCGAACCGGTCGCGCCCGATCACTCCCTGGCGGCACGCGAGAGAGGCATCACCGAGTGCTTCGGCCAGGTTGTCGAGACGACGTTGCTGCGTGCGCTCGGCGACGGTGTCTTCGCTGAGACCGGACCGGCATGCCGACACCGTGACCGTGCGCCGGCGGATGCCCCGCGAGCGCCGCGAAAGAACGATGCCGATCGGAAGCAGAACGGCGACCAGCAGCACCGCGGCGAGCAGCGGAGGGAAGCCGGCCGCGCACAGCATCACCCACGCGACGACACCACCACCGAGCGACAGCGGTGTGAACCAGCGGTGCGTTTCGGCGAGACGCCGTTCCGCTTCCGTGGAGTCGGGCGGGTAGACCGCGAGCACGCACGCGACGGTGCCGAAATGGCTCACGGTCCGCGAGACGTAGCCCCACCGTGGAGGACGCGAATCCGAAGGCGTCGCGTGCGGCGAGAGCGAGTGGGGGCGGTGGATCACGGACATGCATCCCACGTTCCTCCGGCTGCGCTCACGAGGATCTGCTGCAGACGGAACCCATGCGGTGCCCGGCGCTTTCCATGCGGAATGATGACGACCCGACCAGGACCTCACCGGAATCACCTGTCCGGAAGTTTCCGTGATCAAACCGTTGCATTCGTTATCTCGCCGTTATACAGTGATCACACGGTGAATGTTTGCTGTGGCATCCACCGCATGTGATTGCAGGACACTCTTGGTGCAAGGGACAAGGGCCGGTCGGGAGCCTCTCCGACCGGCCCTTTACTGTTCGCACTATTCTGTGAGGATGACCGATCGCAAGCTCGCCCTGGAGGCATGGGAGAGCCTGTTCCGCGCGCAGCACGAGCTGTTCACCGAGATGCTCGCCGACTTCGAGCACAGTCATCTCGCGCAGGCCGAATACGACGTCCTGCTCACCGTCACCCGCTCCCCCGACATGACCGCCCGGCTGCGCGACATCACCTCGAACATGCTGATCAGCCAGCCGAGCGTCTCGCGCCTCGTCGAGCGCATGGTCACGCGCGGACTCGTGTCGAAGTGCGCCGATCCCGACGACGGGCGCGGCGCACTGATCCGGGCGACGGAGGAGGGCGCGCGTGCCTTCCGCTCGCTCGCCACCGTGCACGGGCGCTCGATCGCCGAGCGCATGTCGCGCCTCGACGACGACGAGCTCCGCACGCTGCGCGACCTCGCGGAGAAGCTCCGCACGCGCTGAGCCCGTCCCCCTGCACGACCCGCACTCTTGCTGCGGTTCTCCCCTGATCGGCCGATGATGACGGTCGGCCCGACGCGAGCGGGCCCCGATCTGGCAGGGTGGAGGCGAAGGCGCGCACCACGGCGTGCCCGAGACCGCCCCCTCGGGGGGAACCAGGGAGGTCATCCATGGAGATCGCCGGAATCGTCGGCATCCTCGTCATCGTCGGAATCGCGGTCGTCGTCGCCGTCGTCCTGCTGCTCATCCTGCTGCTGTTCGCGCGCAGCTGGATCAAGGTCGCTCGAGCCGACGAGGCCCTCGTCATCTCGGGGCGCAAGCAGAAGGTGCAGCGCGCCGTCATCGCCGCCGACGGGTCGAGCACGTCCGAGATGTCGGAGTCGCCCGTCACGGTCATCGTGAACGGCAAGTCGCTCGTCAACCCGATCACGCAGCGCCACGAGATCATCTCCCTGCGCTCGCGCCAGGTCTCCCTGAACGCCGAGGCGCAGTCGCTCGACAGCGTGACCCTGAACGTCGACGGCGTCGCGATCGTCAAGATCGGCTCCGACCCGATCCTGGTCCGTCGGGCCGCCGAGCGATTCGCCTCGCAGGACAAGGCCATCGAGCAGTTCACCACCGAGCAGCTCGAAGGTGCGCTCCGTGGCATCGTCGCCACGCTCTCCGTCGTCGAGCTGATGCGCGAGCGCAAGAAGTTCTCCGACCAGATCGCCGCCGACGTCTCGCAGGAGCTCGCCGAGCAGGGCCTGATCCTCGACTCGTTCCAGATCAAGGGCATCACCGACAAGGTCGGCTACATCCAGTCGCTCGGCGCCCCCGAGATCCAGGCGAAGCGGCAGTCGGCGGAGATCTCGCAGACCAACGCCGACCGTGCGATCAACCAGAAGAACATCGCCAACAAGGAAGCCAACCTGATCGAGCAGACCGCGCTCGACACCAACACGGCCAACTCCGACTCCGGCATCGGTCGGGCCCGCGCCGAGGCCGAGCAGGCCGAGGCTCTCGCCCGCGCCCAGGCCGAGCAGGCCGTTCTGCAGCAGCAGGCCGAGAACAAGCAGGCCCAGCTCGACGCCGACGTCAAGCGCGTCGCCGACGCCCAGCGGTACGAAGCCGAGACCCGCGCCCAGGCTGAGCTCTACACACGTGAGCGCGCCGCCGAGGCCGCCGCGATCGAGCAGGTCAAGCAGGCCGAGGCCCGCACCCGCATCGCCGAGCAGCAGGCCCAGGCCGACAAGGCCCGTGCCGACGGTGAAGCGGCGGCCGCGATCGCGAAGGCCAGCGGTGAGGCGAACGCCCTACGCGCACAGGCCGAAGCCGAGGCCGAGGCCCGCCGTCTGCGCGCCAGCGCCGAGGCAGACGCCATCCGCGCCGAGGGTGACGCCCGCGCCGCCGCCCTCGAGGCCGAGGCCAAGGCCATCGCCTCCAACCAGGACGCGTTCCTCTCGCAGCGCGTGCTCGAGGTGCTGCCGTCGATCATGGCCGAGTTCTCGAAGGGCTACGCGGCGATCGGCAACGTGTCGATCATCGGCAGCTCGGGCGAGGACGGCGCCTCGAACGTCGTGGGGGCAGACAACGCCAAGGCTCTGCGCTCGGTGTTCGACAGCGTCCACGCGGCCACGGGGCTCGACCTCGCCGGTATCATCCAGGGCCAGGCCGTCGGTCGCGGCATCGGCGAAGGCGTGTCCGCCTCTGCCGCGGCTCCCGCGCCGACCGCGACCCGGGCGTCGCAGCCGACCACTCCGCCGCCGTCTGCTTCGCCCGTCGCCGACACGGAGTAGTCGCACCGTCACCACTGCACAGCCGATGCCGCGATCGATCAGGTCGCGGCATCCGCTGTCTCCGGGCGAGGCTGCTCCGCCGGCGCTCCACGGCCCCGGAGATCCGGGCAGACTGGGAGCATGACGCCCGCCGCCTTCGACCTCGCCACGATCGGCGCGGGTCTCTCGTTCGCGGGCGCCATCGACGAGCTCTCGACGACGCTCGACAGGAGCACCTCAGCGGTCGTGAGCGCCCCTCCCGGCACGGGCAAGACCACGCTCGTGCCACCGCTACTCGCCTCCCGCACCCCCGGCCGCGTGATCGTCACCCAGCCGCGCCGTGTGGCCGCCCGGGCAGCCGCGCGCCGGCTTGCGCAGCTCGACGGATCGCCGCTCGGCTCGCGCGTGGGCTTCACCGTCCGCGGCGAGCGCGTGGTCGGACGGGAGACCCGGGTCGAGTTCGTCACCGCCGGTGTACTGCTCCGACGCCTGCTCGACGACCCGGGCCTCGCGGGCGTGGACGCCGTGATCATCGACGAGGTGCACGAGCGCGCGCTCGAGACCGACCTCCTGATCGGCCTGCTGTCGGAGGTCCGCGAACTGCGCGACGACCTCGTCCTCATCGCCATGTCCGCGACCCTCGATGCCGCCCGCATCGCGGCCGTCATCGGCACGGACGACCAGCCGGCTCCGATCGTCGACCACGACGTTCCCGCCTTCCCGCTCACCGAGCGCTGGGCGCCGAGTCCTGCCCCGCGTCTCGACGAACGGGGAGTCACCTGGGCGTTCCTCGACCACGTCGCGCGCACCACGGCATCCGCCGCGCTGGACCTCGTCCGCGACGACCCGGCCGCCGACGTGCTGGTGTTCGCGCCGGGTGCACGCGAGGTGTCGGAGATCGCGCGGCGTATCCGCGACGCGACCGATGCCTGCGATGTCCGGGAGCTGCACGGCCGGATGCCCGCCACCGAACAGGACGCCGTGATCCGCGGCCGCCGCCCGGACGAACCGCCCCGCATCATCGTCACGACCTCGCTCGCGGAGTCGTCGCTCACCGTCCCCGGCGTGCGACTGGTGGTGGACACGTGTCTGGCCAGGGCCCCGCAGCGCGACGCGGCACGGGGGATGACGGGGCTCGTGACGGCCGCCGCCTCCCGCTCGTCGTGCGTGCAGCGCGCCGGCCGTGCCACCCGCCAGAGCGCAGGCACCGTCGTCCGCTGCGTCGACGAACGCACCTACGCCACCGCCCCCGCACGCCCGACTCCGGAGATCGCCTCGACCGACCTCGCGGACGCGGCCCTGCTGCTCGCCTGCTGGGGCGCACCGGGCGGGGTCGGACTGCGACTGATCGACCCTCTGCCCGCCGAGAGCCTGGCCGACGCCCTCACGGTTCTGCGCGGACTCGGGGCGATCGACGACGAGGGCCGCGCCACCGCCGAGGGTCGCGACCTGGCCCGCTTCCCGACCGATCCGCGGCTCGCCCGAGCCCTGCGCGACGGCAGCCCGACGGTGGGCGCTCGACTCGCCGCCGAGGTCGTCGCGCTGCTGGGCGGCGACCTGCGCACCGCGGACTCCGACGTGGCGAAGGCCCTCGTCACGCTGCGGGGCGGGCGCACCCCCGACGCGCGCCGCTGGCGCAGCGATGCGGATCGCCTCGAACGCATGAGCACGCCCACGCCGGGCGTGCGCTCCGATCTCGACGGCGTCGGCCTCGTGATCGCACTGGCCTTCCCGGAGCGGGTCGCCCGCCGCGTGGACCGCACGGGCGACGGGGCCACGTTCCTGCTGGCTTCCGGCACCCGCGCAGGCGTGACCGGACCGCTCGCAGCGGTCGAGTGGCTGGCCATCGCCGATGTCACGCGCGGGTCCGGTCGCGCGGCCGCCGGCTCCGGGGCGATCATCCGATCCGGGGCGATGCTCACCGAAGCGCAGATGGAACAGGCGGCCGACCACCTGATCACCGACCGCGTCGAGGCCGAGTTCGTCGGGGGCCGCGTCCAGGCCCGCCGCGAGCGCCGGGTGGGGGCGATCCCGCTGTCCTCGGCGCCGGTGCGGGCCTCGGCCGAAGAGGGAAGGGATGCCGTGCGCCGAGCGCTCCGGCGCGAGGGGCTGAGCATGTTCGCCTGGTCCGGGCCCGCCGTCGAGCTGCGGTCCCGGCTGACACTGCTGCATCGTGAGCTGGGATCGCCGTGGCCGGATGTGTCGGACACGGGGCTGCTCGCCGCCCTCGATGCCTGGCTCGCACCCGAGCTCGACGCGCTGGCCAACGGCACCCCGGCGGCGCGAGTGGATCTGTCGTCGGCGCTCCGCCGGCTGCTGCCCTGGCCCGCGGCGGTGCGCTTCGACGAGCTGGCACCCGAGCGCCTCGAGGTGCCCAGCGGGTCACGCGTGCGCATCGCCTACCCGGCGCCCGATGACCCGGATGCCCGACCCGTCGTCGCCGTGAAGCTGCAGGAGTGCTTCGGCTGGTCGGAGACTCCCCGGCTGGTCGACGGCCGCGTCCCCGTGCTCTTCCATCTGCTCTCCCCCGCCGGACGCCCCCTCGCCGTCACCGACGACCTCACCTCGTTCTGGTCGGGGCCCTACGCCCAGGTGCGCGCCGAGATGCGCGGCCGCTACCCGAAGCATCCGTGGCCCGAGGACCCGTGGGCGGCCACACCGACCCGCCACACCAAGCGCCGCACCGCGGGCTGAGGTCGGACAGCCGCCTCAGCGCGTCCGACGGCGGAGCGTCAGCGAAGCGAGCACCAGAGCGCCGACCGCGAAGGCGAGCACGACCAGCAGTGGTCCGAACACATCCCACCCCTCGTCCCCGGCGGTCACCGCGTTGATCGTGTCGATCGCGTAGCTCAGCGGCAGCCAATCAGAGATCGCGTGCAGCACATCGGGCATCTGGTCGCGGGGCATGAACAGCCCGCCGAGGATGATCTGCGGGAACACCAGCAGCGGCATGAACTGCACCGCCTGGAACTCGGTCTGCGCGAAGGCGCTCGCCAGCAGCCCGAGTGCCGTGCCGAGGAGCGCGTCGACGATCGCGACCAGTCCCAGCTGCCACAGCGGACCGTCGACGTCGAGCCCGCACACCCCGACCGCGAACGACACCGTGATCACGGCCTGCAGCAGAGCCATCACCCCGAAGGCGAGTGCATATCCGAGGATGAAGTCGGCCTTGTCGAGGGGTGTCGTCATCAGACGCTCGAGCGTGCCGGAGCGCCGCTCGCGCAGGGTCGTGATCGAGGTGATCAGGAACATCACGATGAACGGGAACAGCGCCAGGATCGCCCCGCCGAACTGGTCGAAGACACCGTCCTGATCGCTGAACAGCCAGGCGAACAGCCCGACGAGCAGGCTCGGTGCGACGAGCATGAGGGCGATCGAGCGGGGGTCGTGCCGCAGCTGCGCGAGCACGCGGCCGGCGGTGGCGAAGATCCTGCGGCCGTTCATTCTCCGGCCTCCTCGTGCTGTCGCCGCGCTTCCCGACGGGATCGCGGGGCCGCACCCGCGGGAGGCGACGCACCGTCCGAGCCCCGCTCCCGGTCGGCCGCACGATCGCGTTCGATCAGCGCCAGGAAGGCGGCCTCCGGGTCGGCGGTGCCCGTGTCCTCGAGCAGCGACGCCGGAGTGGTGTCGGCGATGATGCGGCCGTCACGCATCAGGAGCAGCCGATCGCAGCGCAGCGCCTCGTCCATGACATGGCTCGACACGATCATGGTCACCCCGCGGTCCGCGAGCCCCCGGAACAGGCCCCACAGTTCGACCCGGAGCACCGGATCCAGGCCCACCGTCGGCTCATCCAGCACCACCAGCTCCGGCGATCCGATCAGCGCCATCGCCAGCGACACCCGGGTGGACTGCCCGCCGCTGAGCGAGTCCACCAGCTGTCCGGCCTGCGCCTGGAGTCCCACCTCGTCGATCACCCGGTCGGCGTCGCCGCGGGGCGCCTTGAGGAGCGCGGCCAGGTAGGCGAGATTCTGTCTCACGGTCAGGTCTCCGTACACCGCGGCGCCCTGCGTGCCGTAGGCGACCCGGTGCCGCAGCTGACGGGACCCGCCCGGCTCTCCGAGCACGGTGACCTCGCCCGACGCGACCTTCTGCACGCCGACGATCGAGCGCATCAGGGTCGTCTTGCCGCAGCCCGACGGCCCGAGCAGCCCGGTGATCTGCCCGCGCGGGATCGCGAGGTCGACGCCGTCGAAGACCTGCGTGCGTCCGCGGGTCACGCGCAGCTGCGAGATGTCCACCGCGTGCGAGATATTCATCATGCGATGAATTATCCGCTCCGAGGTCGATCCCGTCAACGGGATCGCTTCAGCCGAACAGGTAGCGCTGCACGGTCGGTCCCACCCGGTCCACGAGCTCCTCGACCGGTGCGGCCGCGAGGGCCGGAAGCCGCAGCACATAGCGGGCGATCAGCATTCCCGCGATCTGCGAGGCGACGAGGGACGCCCGCAGCTCCGCGTCGTCGGTGTCGAGGCTCCCCGCCACACGCGAGAGGAGCTCGCGCGACAGGAAACCCGCCAGCAACGGCGTCGTGAGTCGACTCCCGATGGCGGTGCGGAGCAACATGACGCCGCGCCGCCGCACCTCGGGCTGCTCGAAGGCTTCCAGCACATACCGGATCAGCCGTTCGCCGATCTCGTCGCGCGGACCGGCCAGGATTCCCGGAACGTCGACATCCGGGCGCAGCGGGATGCCGACGGCCTCGGCGAACAGGTCGGCCTTCGTGCCGAAGTAGTGGTGCACGAGAGCGGAATCGACACCGGCCCGCGCCGCGATGGAGCGGATCGTCGCGCCGTCGTAGCCCTTCTCCCCGAAGTCGTCGACCGCCGCGGCGATGATGCGGGCCCGCGAGTCGGACCCGCCGCGCGGGCGGCCTCGCCGACGGGGCCCCTTCTGCTCGGTCATGCCCGCCAGCCTACGACTTCGTGCGGGAGCGCCACGGGCCGAGGGTCAGTCCAGGAGATGACGGAGGTAGCGTCCCGGGTGGTCGAGGAACGAGCGCCAGTGGTTCACGATCTCCAGGTCGTCCCACGCCGCCGGGCGGACGCCCCACTCCCCGACCTCGAGGATCTTCGCGCCGGGAAGTGCCGCCAGCACCGGCGAGTGCGTCGCGCACAGCACCTGTCCCCCCTCGTCGGCGATGCGACGGAGCACCGCGATGAGGGCGAGAGTCGAGTTGAACGAGAGCGCGGCCTCTGGCTCGTCGAGGCAGTAGAAGCCGGGCTCGTCGAAGCGGCTCTCCAGCAGCGCGAGGAACGACTCCCCATGGCTCATCTCGTGGAACGGGACGTCTCCGTTGGCCGACGGGTTCTCCTCGAGGTAGGTGTAGAACGAGTGCATCGTCTCGGCACGGAGGAAGAATCCCCACCGGCTGGCCCCCACACCCCGTTGCAGCCGAAGCCATTCCGACAACGGCGACTCGGTGGCTCGGGTGGTGTGCCGCGCCTGCCGGGAACCTCCCTCGGGCGAGAGCCCGTACGCGATCGCGATGCCCTCGACCAGGGTGGACTTGCCGCTGCCGTTCTCCCCGACGAGGAAGGTCACTCCCGGGTCGAGATCGATCCCCTCCTGCAGCACCTGGGCGACGGCGGGGATGCTGGTCGGCCACTCCGCACCGGGGGTCGGGGCATCGTCGTTCGGACGCACCGCCACGATCGGCTGCTGGCGTCGGCGACGGGAACGGGGGTCCCAGAACGGATCCATCGTGTCCCTCCGTGGTGGTGTCCCGTGAGGCTACCGGCATCCACCGACACGGTCGAGGCGGAGCGCCCGCTCAGCACTCGATGACGTTGACCGCGAGGCCACCCTCGCTGGTCTCCTTGTACTTCGTCGACATGTCCGCACCGGTCTGGCGCATCGTCTCGACCACGGCGTCCAGGGAGACGTAGTGGCTGCCGTCACCGCGCAGCGCGAGGCGCGTGGCGGTCACGGCGGTCGAGGCGGCGATGGCGTTGCGTTCGATGCACGGGATCTGCACGAGCCCGCCGATCGGATCGCAGGTGAGACCGAGGTGGTGCTCCATCGCGATCTCGGCGGCGTTCTCGATCTGCCTGTTGGTGCCGCCCATCACCGCGGTGAGTCCGCCGGCCGCCATCGCGCACGCGGATCCGACCTCGGCCTGGCATCCGCCCTCGGCTCCGGAGATCGACGCGTTGGCCTTGAACAGCGAGCCGAGCGCGGTCGCGGTGAGGAGGAAGCGGCGGATACCGCGGCGCCGGTTCGCCTCGGCCGTCTGCTCCTCATCGAGGTCGCTCGCCTCGGACAGGGCGTGCGCGTCGGACTCGAACCCGAGGAGCGCGCTCCCGACCAGCTCGCCGTAGGGCGTGACCGCGTTCCCGGCTCCGAGCCCGGAGTCGGCGAGGAACCGCCACCAGTACATGGCGACGGCGGGGAGGATACCGGCTGCGCCGTTGGTGGGCGCGGTGACGACCCGTCCGCCCGCCGCGTTCTCCTCGTTGACCGCCAGCGCGAAGGCACCGAGCCACTCGCCGGGGAGCTCGCGATGCCCGCCGGCCTCGGCCTCTTCGAGCTGGGCGCGGATCGTCCCCGCGCGGCGCTTGACCTTGAGGATGCCCGGAAGCACCCCGTCGGCGTGCAGCCCGGCGTCGACGCAGTCCGACATCGCGTCCCAGATCGCGTCGAGCCCTGCGGCGACCTCTTCCTCGCTGCGCAGGGAGGTCTCGTTGAGGCGGGCGACCTCGGCGATCGACAGACCGTGCTCGTCGCAGAGGGCGAGCAGCGATGCGGCGTCGGCGTAGGCATAGGGGAAACCCGCGGTGGTGAGCTTCGCCTCCTCGCCGTCCCGCCGGATGAAGCCGCCGCCGACCGAGTAGTACGTCTCCTCGGCGAGGACCGCGTCCGTGGAATCCCACGCCGTGATGGTCATGGCGTTCGGGTGGCCGGGAAGGCGCGTGCGCGGGGCGAACACGATGTCACACTTCACGAAGGGCACGTCGTGGGTACCGGCGAGGCGGATCACCGCGCCCTCCGGGAGGTCGGTCCACGCGGCACGCACGTCGGCGGGATCGCACGTCTCGGGGGTGAGGCCGCGGAGGCCGGCGACGACGGCATCCGGCGTGCCGTGACCGATGCCCGTCGCGCCGAGGGAGCCGTACAGCGTGCTGCCGACGCGGGCCACCCGCGGGAGGATGCCGGTGGCGGTGAGGCGTCGGGCGAAGTCGAGAGCCGCCCGCATCGGTCCGACCGTGTGGGAGCTCGAAGGTCCCACACCGATGGAGAAGAGGTCGAAGGCCGAGACGTACGCTGTCACTCCTCCAGGCTACGCCGGATCCGCGATCTCGGTTCACCGTGGTTAACCCGCCGACGAGTCAAGCCCCTTCCTCGCCGACCGCCGTCGAGACATCCTGAACGGACGACATCGCCGAAAGGGACGATCATGACCGACAGCACCCCCGAGCCCGAAGCCACCGATGACCTCACGCCCGAGGCGCAGACTCCCACCCCGACCCCGTCGTCGGACACGAGCCAGGGCGAGGTGAAGACCCCGGCCGAGGCCGACTCCCCGGAGGACGCCGACGCCAGCGAGGTGCCCAGCACCGAGGAGCTGGAGGAGCCGAGCACCGAGAAGGCCCCCGGCGAGGAGCCCAAGGCCCCGAAGCGCGACGAGCCCGAGCCCGACCACGAGGCCGTGGGCATCGGTGTGATCGACGCGGAGGAGCCGCAGGCCGACTGAGCCCTTCTCCAGCCGTTCGACAGGCTCAGGGACCGGTGGGTCCCTGAGCCTGTCGACGCGTTCGGGCTCCTACTCGACGAGCTTGCCCGCGGTGTCGACCTCGCGCATGAGCTCGGCGATCTCCGCGGGGATCTCCGGGATCGCCTCGCGGGTGACGCCCTGGGTCGGCGACCACACGAGGTTCACCTGCAGCGTCGGGTCGCTGTCGGGGAAGTCGCTGCGGTTGTGGCATCCGCGCGTCTCCCGACGCTCCAGCGCGGCCTCCAGGGTGGCACGGGCGGCGAGCGCCGAGGCCTTGAGGTCGAAAGCGTGCGCGAGGTCCTGGAACCCGGCGATGTCCGGGTGGATGCCGATGTCCTCCATGCGGCCCTCGATCATGTCGAGGTCGGCGAGCCCGGCGCGCAGCCCCTCCTCCGAGCGGACCACGCCGGCGTACTCGGTCATGAGGTTGCGGATCGCGCGCTGCAGGGCGCGGACGTTCTCGCGCCCCTCGGCGGACAGCAGGTCGTCGATCTCGGCACGCGCCGCGGCCACGGCCTCGGCCGACCGTCGCTGCGCGTCGAGACCGGCGGCATGCTCCATGGCCGCCTGCCCGACGATCCGCCCGTAGACGAGCAGCTCGATGAGGGAGTTGCCACCGAGACGGTTCGCGCCGTGGAGTCCGCTCGAGGCCTCGCCGATCGCGTAGAGCCCCTCCACATCTGTCTGGTGATCCTCCGGGCGCACCCAGACGCCGCCCATCGAGTAGTGCGCGGTGGGGGCGATCTCGATCGGATCGGTCGTGATGTCGAGCATCTGCAGCTCCATCATCGTCTGGTAGACGCGGGGCAGACGGGTCATGATCGTCTCGCGCGGCAGGTGCGAGACGTCGAGCCAGACGCCGCCGTTCTCGGTGCCGCGTCCCTCCTGGATCTCGGTGTACGCGGCGAGCGCGACGCGGTCACGGGTCGACAGCTCCATGCGCTCGGGGTCGTACTTCGACATGAACCGCTCGCCGAGGGCGTTGCGGAGGATGCCGCCCTCGCCGCGGGCGGCCTCCGAGATGAGCGTGCCCGCGGCGCTCTCGGGCTCGATGATGCCGGACGGGTGGAACTGCACGAGCTCGGGATCGCGCAGCCGGGCGCCGGCGTCGACCGCGAGGCGGAAGGAGTCGCCGGTGTTCTCGTCACGGCGGGAGGAGGTGCGCCGCCAGATGCGGTTGTGCCCTCCGGCGGCGAGGATGACGGCATCCGCGTGGATCAGGTACCGGGTGCCGTCCGCCTGGTCGAAGCCGTAGGCGCCGAACACCACGTTGTCGCGCACGAGCAGGCGCGTGATGTAGACGTGGTCGAGGATCGGGACGTCGAGCTGCTCGGCCTTGCGCACGAGCGTGCGCTGGATCTCGAGGCCCGTGTAGTCGCCGGCGAAGGCCGTGCGGCGGAACGTGTGCGCGCCGAAGAACCGCTGCGAGATGCGCCCGTCGTCCTCGCGGGCGAAGTCCATGCCCCAGCGCTCGAGGTCGCGGATGCCGCGCTCGGCGCCCTGCGTGACGATCTCGACCGTGTGAGGGTTGGCGAGCAGGTAGCTCTCCTTGATGGTGTCGGCGGCGTGCTGCTGCCAGCTGTCGTCCGCATCCATCGTGCCGAGCGCCGCGTTGATGCCACCGGCCGCCAGAGACGTGTGCGCATCCTGTCGAGGGCGTTTGCCGACGGCGAGCACATCGACGCCGTGTTCGGCGATCTCGATCGCCGCCCGCAGCCCGGAGCCGCCGGTGCCGATGACGAGGACGGTGGTGGATATCTGACGTTCGGGGGTAGACATGCGATCCACGCTAGTTAGGGGATCCTAATAACTCCAATGCATAGTCCGACTGGAAACGATGCGGGTAGGCTATGGTCATGAACCTCGAGCAGCTCCGCGGGTTCGTCGAGGTCGCGCGTCTCGGACACTTCACCCGCGCCTCCGAGCACCTGCACCTGGCCCAGCCGTCGCTGAGCCGGCAGATCTCCACGCTCGAGCGCGAGCTCGGCGCCGAGCTGTTCCACCGTGCACGCGGCCACATCGCCCTCACGGCCGCCGGCGAGACGCTCCTCCCCCGCGCCCAGCGCATGCTCGCCGAGGCCGATGCCATCCGCGACGAGATGGGCGAGCTGGCCGGCCTCCGCCGCGGCCGGGTGCGACTCGGCGCTCCGCCCACCCTGTGCATCAGCCTCGTCGCCGAGGCGATCAGCTCGTTCCACGCCGCGCACCCCGACGTCGACCTGCACCTGACCGAGGGAGGCTCCCGCCTCCTGGTCGAGCAGCTGGCCGTCGGCGCGGTCGACATCGCCCTCATCACGGCCTCCGAGGGACTGCCGCCGGCCGGCGTCAGCCTGACCCGCACTCCGCTGCTCACGGAGGAGCTGGTCGTCGTCTCCGCCGCCTCCGAGCCTGCGCTCTCCACCCGCCCGCACATCGACCTGGAGCAGCTCGCCGCGCTGCCGCTCATCGTGTTCGACGAGAGCTACGAGCTGCGGGCGACCACGGACACGGTGTTCCGCGCCGCCGGCCTCACTCCGAACCGGGTCCTGGAGGGAGCCGAGATGGACAGCGTGCTCCGCTTCGTCGAGCGCGGGCTCGGCGTCGCGATCGTCCCGGCGATGGTGCTGCTCGACCGCCCCGCCCTGCGTTCGGTGCGCCTCTCCCACCCGCTGATGACCCGCACCGTGAGTCTGGCCCATCGCTCCGATGTCACGCCCGCCGTCGCCGTGTCGGCCATGCGGAAGGCGATCCTGTCGACCGCCGCCGCGGTGGCGCGACGCGATGCCGCGATCACGAGCCTGATCTAGGCCGGTCCCGGCCGGAGCGCCCCGGGTCAGGCCCGCTTGCGGTCCGCGATCGCATCGGACAGTCGTTGCACATCCGCGGGATCCGCGTCCCGGGCGAGGGCGACGTAGTGGTCCATGACGGCCGGTCGGAAGCGCACGGGCATCGTCTGCCCCGGCGCGAGCCGTGTGAGCTCGGTGATCGTGAGGTCTTCGTCGGCGATGCCGCGGAACGAGATGCCGTCGGCGGTCTCCACGTCGAGCATCAGGACCACGCGCGGGCTGCCGTCACTGCTGACCTCCCGCCAGTCGACGAGCACGCCGAGCGCGAGCACTCCGGTGCGCAGCTCCGCATTGCGCCGGCGCGCCTCCCTGCTCAGGAGCGGGTTGGGGGCGACGCCGGGGAAGTCGGGACCGACGCCGAGCGCTTCCCGGGTCAGATCGGGCCGGAGCTGCGCCATCAGATCGTCGAAGCCGACCTTCTTCTTCTTCGAACCGAACATCCGAGCCCCTCCCTCACTCCGACGCCGGGATCTCGGCCCGGCGCTTCGTCTCACCGTGATTGTATGTCGCGGGCGGCACGCGTCGGACGGGGGCCGGGTGACGGACCTGGGTGATCCACGGCTGCAGACCGCGCGGAACGACGACGAGAGGGACACGGGAGAAAGCAGAGATCCCCGCCGCTTTCGCGACGGGGATCTCTGTACTGTCTCAACACAGTGTGCGCCCGAAGGGACTCGAACCCCTAACCTTCTGATCCGTAGTCAGATGCCCCCCTAGTTTGGACGTTCCGAGATTGCCGGTTATCCCCTTGGCAACCGCTCTAATTCTGGAGTCAGAGAACAAAACCTTCTGATTGAGTGGACAAGTGTAGACTCATCTTGACATTCCAGAATGCCCACGGAATGCCCAGCGAGAGGGAAGATCATGGCCGAGACGCGCAAGTACAAGGCGAACCGCGAGGACTGGGGAACGATCCGTGAGCGGGCGAACGGCAAGTTCCAAGCGAGCTATGTGCACGAGGGGACGCGCTTCTACGCACCGATGACGTTCTCGACGCGTACCGACGCCCGAGGTTGGCTGTCGTCTCAGCGGTCAGACATCGAGCGAGGACGCTGGAAGAACCCGAAGGCCGTCACCGCCGAGACGTTCGGGCCGTACGCCGCTACGTGGGTGGAGCAGCGCGTCACCTCGAAGGGCGAACCGCTCCGGCCCAAGACCCGCACCGAGTACGAGCGGCAGCTCCAGAAGGGCCTGGCAGACTTCGCAGACGACCGGCTCACAGCCATCACGACGGCACGGGTACGCACGTGGCACGCCGCCCGGATGCGTCAGGGCAAGACGGCGGCAGCAGCAGAGGCGCGACTCCTCCGCGCGATCTTCACGACCGCAGAAGAGGACGGCATCGTCAGCACCAACCCTGTCCCGGCCAAGCTCACCAAGACCAGCGCGGGAAAGACGTACCGACCGCCGACACTCGATGAGCTGGCGATCCTGCATCACCATGTGGACAACCGTTTCAAGCTGGGCGTGCTTATCGCCGCGTATGGCGGCCTCCGACTCTCGGAATGGCGCTCCCTGCGCCGCAGCGACCTCACCCTGATCGATGGCCGGTATCGAATCCTCGTGACCCGACAGGCGCAGTACGTGACCGGTCAGGGCTGGATCGTCGGCCCTCCGAAAAGCGCGAAGGGCGTACGTCCCGTGACACTCCCGAGCAGCATGACCGACGTGATCGACCGCCACATCTCCGCGCACGTCGGAGAGTTCGCGGAGTCCCTTATCTTCGCCCCGAAAGGCACGAGCGAATTCATCCACGATTCCGCGTTCAACGAATCCTGGGTGCCCGCTCAGGACGCCGCTGGAGTCCGTGGCCAGGTGCGCGAACACGATCTCCGAGACTTCAACGCGTCGCACCTCCTGGGGGCTGGAGCGAACCCCCTGGAGGTCCGTGACCACCTGGGGCACGCCAACGTGCGCACGACCGTAGACCACTACCTGCACGTCGTGAGCGACCGCTCCGCCGAGCTGGCCGACCTCATGCCGATCCTGCCGAAGGTGCAGGCGTCCAACGTCACCACGCTGCAGGTCAACGTCGGAGACGGCGCTCGTAGCGAGTCGAAGTTGGCATAACAGACTCGTCGGAAACGTTGATCAAAGGGAAGCCATCCATCTGTCATACTGTCGAGACCAAGGAAAGGGACCGGCCATGTCTTCCGTGACCGAAACATCCGTTAGCGATCTTGTGCAGGATCTCCCCACCGCCGAGGAGATCACCGAGACCTTCGACAGACTAGGTCTCGCGGGCTCAGGGCCGACTGGGTACAACTACATCTCCGCGTGGAACTCGGTACAGCCGACCCATGTTTTCGACGTGGTGCGAACTAGCACGTCCGCGCCGCGTTAATGCCTAGCTGGCCCGACGTCCAGACCGCCGTTCAGCAACACGGAGGACCCCACGACGCGATCCGTCGAGGGTTCCTAGCCCAACTCCATGAGTTGACCGGTCGCAACGTCATCATTTACTACTCCGGCTGGCTGGAGAAGCAGAATCTCATCGCTGCGGGGATGCAGGGCTTCGAGATCAATGATGGCGACAAGACCGGCTTCATGAGCACGGTTCACCAGCTCGACCGTTCAAAAGGTCTGGACCTGATCCTCCACACTCCGGGTGGAGATATCGCTGCGTGCGAGTCGCTCGTGGACTACCTCCGGACGATGTTCAACAACGACATCCGCGTCATCGTCCCGCAGCTTGCTATGTCGTGCGGAACCATGATCGCTCTCGCGGCCAAGGAGGTCGTGATGGGCAAGCATTCGAGTCTCGGCCCGATCGATCCTCAGATCGGTGGCATCCCTGCCCACGGGGTCATCGAAGAGTTCGACCAGGCCAAGCGGGAGATTCTGGCCGACCCGACCAGCATCGCGGTTTGGCAGCCCATCATCGCGAAGTACAACCCCACCCTGGTGGGCGAGGCTGCGAAGGCCATCAAGTGGTCCATCGACATGGTCGATCAGTGGCTCCAGACAGGAATGTTCGTCGGCCAGTCCGACGCCGCTGACCGGTCCAAGAAGATCCTCGATGAACTTGGGAGCCACGCACTCACGCTCTCGCATAGCCGACACATCTCGCTGAAGAAGGCGAAAGAGTTGGGCATCGAGGTGACTGTTTTGGAGGACCACCAGGAACTCCAAGATCTCGTGCTCGCCATCCATCACGCATGCACTCAGACTCTGACCGAGACAGCCGCATTCAAGATCGTTGAGAATCACATGGGAGTGGCGGTTATCAGCGTGGTCAACGGAGCGCGCTAGCCGCTGACGTCTCCCGGCCAGGGCACAGTTCTGACGATCTGTACATGCTCATCGTCTTCGTAGACGGCATGTCCGGCTTCCACGAGGTCATGATTCGAGATGTTGGTGATCTTCTCGTCGCCGTCGCGCATGGTGCCTTCCCGATACAGCAGGTCCTCATGCGCGACGTAGCTGAGGAGATCCGCGATTACCTCGAAACTGATGCTGTGGAGACGTCGCGCGCGGTCTCGATCCGACACGAACATCACCGAGGTCGTCTCGTCGTCCGTCAAGAAGATCTGGAACACGAAGCTATGGATGATCTGGTTGCACAGGCGTGCCACGTTGATCTCACCCTTTGTGGGCTTCTCCAGGGCATAGAAGTCTTCAGGGGTGAAGCGGTCGAGTGTCATGGGCACCCGACCCGTCAACGGATACTGGACCACCGGGTAGCGCCGAGCGCCGAGCAGTGATGAAGTCTTACCCGAGTCCATCAGACGACGGATTGCGTACGCGCCCATCATGATGTCCCTCTCCGCGAGGAAATATGTCCGATGCGTCCAACGTCGTCGGGTGTCCCAGCGACGCAAACGCGCTGACGACTTCTGAAGCTCTTCACGCCATGGCCCTGAATCACCGATCATGCATCGAGTGTGCCACCGGCTGAGATCGGAAGCTCCGCACATGCCGGAGGTGGCCTAGAGTGGACTTGAGCCGCTCGACCCTGGGAAGTCGGGGGCAAGGCAGTCCGGGCGACCGGAGAGGCCGGAGAATCCCCGCGCCGGATCACGATTCGTGATCTGAGCCGTACGAATCTCGTACGAGGGAATCCCACCATGGCTACCAACGCTGCACCTATCGCCGCCCATTGGATCACGATTCAGCAGGCCGCGAACCTCATGTCCTGCTCGACCAAGACGGTCCGCCGACTCATCGCCCGGGGTGCGCTCCCTGCACGCCGGATCGGCTCCAGGATGATCCGGATCGACGCAGCGGATCTCGATGCAGTCGGTCGCAACCTGACGGTCGCGCAGGCCTGAAAACGACGAACGGCCCCTACTGCCAGGCGGGGGCCGTCAAGTCGCGATGCGATCATGTCGAGTCTACCGACCCCGGACGACGAGGTTAGAGCGTCACGCGCAGTTAGCCCGTATGGACGGCGCGTGCCGATCAGTTCCGAATCACGAGCCCGGTTCGAACGCGCCGATGCACGGTGCGCTCAGCTCATGCGGCGAGCGCCGCTCGCATCGGTTAGCGCGTATCGCGCAGTTAGAGCGAACGCGCATCCCTCTCTTGATTATTCAGAAGAGACACATAATCCCCTCTCGACTCCGCTCCAGCGGCGTGAGTTCACCCGTGAGTACAGCAGCATCGAGCGTCTGCGTGGGTGCGCCTCCGTTTATCTCAGAGCCCATCGAAAGTGGAACCGATGCGAACACCCGCTGTGCGACGTATGTGCGCGCAAGCGCGCTTCCAGTCGGGCCGCGGATCTCGCAGCCAACACCGAGCAGTACAACCACGTCATCGCGGTGACCCTCAGCCTTCAGAGCACCCCCGGCAGTCCGCTTGCGGACCTCTGGGACGCCCTCGACACGGCTCGCGGTCGATTCGTCGGAGACTGGCTGAAGACTCGTGTCACCGCCTGGCGTTGGTCAACAGAGATCACGACCAGCAGCGCAGGATGGCACCCGCACGCGGCCTTTCTCGTTTTTGGAAATGAGATCGACGTACCGCAGCTCGAAGCAGAGATCCGCACGAGATGGGCGCGCATCATCGACACCGTGGGCTACTCAGCGGACCCCGCGGCGCAGTATGTGGAGAGGATCACCCGCACCCGCGGCAAGGCGCTGAGATACGCCCAGAAGGGCATGACAGCGGCTCCAGCGGGCTCAATCACTCCCGGGGTACTCCTGGACCGTGCAGCAGCCGGTGACGCCTCAGCAGCAGCCGAATGGATCGAGCTGGACCAAGCCGCGCATCATCGACGCTTCCAGGGAACCGGAGGCGCACTACGCCGACGAGCCTCCAGCGCGCTGGGGTAGATCCGTGACAGGGGACGCAATGATTCGTTGAACCCGCAGCGGTCGATACTCAATGAGAAGGGATTTTCGCCATGTCAGAGATCACCGCCACACTCCCCGCCCGCCGTGGGCGTCGGTGCGCCGTGTGCAGCTTGGCCTCCGACCAGAGAACCGCCCTGGAAAGCGCGCTCGCGGCGGGCACCCCAATTAGCCGCATTTCCCGTCAGCCGTTCTCACCCGGTCGTGACAGCATCAGGGCGCACATCCAGGCCGGTCACCTTGCCCCACAGCTCCAGGCCACCATCGAGCGGATGCAGGGGCTCGACAGTGCCACCATCGCCGGACGGATCGTGGATGCGGCTCAGCGTGCGCGGGAGACCGCTCTCGATGCTCTCGACGCCGGTAACCCCACTGTGGTCCTGCGAGCTGGTGACGCCGAGGTGCGGGCGCTGGGCATGCTCTCCGCCATGGGTGAGACCAGCGAGACCGAGGTCGAGATGCGCCTCGCCTTCCGCGACATCTCCGCCGCGGTCTTCCGAGTGGCGCGTCGAGACCCGGTCGCAGCCGAGCAGATCGCCGCCGAGCTGGAGTCGATGTATCGACCGCTCCTCGCCGACGACATCCGCGACCAGTTCCCCAATTCTGAAATCGAGGTAAGCGCATGACGCGCACGAATGAGACCGAGCCCATGGGCGTTGCACGGCTCCGCGAGGCACGTGAACGACTGGCCGCAGCCCGCGAGCAGACCGAGGTGGCACCACTTCCCGTGGTACCCGGCGATCAGATCCACGCTCGACTCAACGGGATCACTTTCGCGACCGGTCGGGGGTTCATGAGCGCCTCTCACGTCTCCCGAGCGGGAGAGACATACACGGTCACAGCGGCCCTGATCGAAGCCAGCTATTCGGCTTCGGGCCGCTCCTGGCTGGCACACCTGGCGAGTGACGACGCTCAGCTCGCAGCGTGGGGGGAAGTCCGCTTCGGCCTGGGACCCGCGCCCAAAGATCTCCCGACCTGGAACGCCGTGGGCGACGTCGAGTGGACCCGCGCACGGGACGCCGCGAAGGCCGAGGCGTGGGCCATGCCGACCGCGGAGGCGCGAGCCGAGGCGCTCGCAGCCGTGAATGAACGGTTCGGCCCCATCCAGTCCACAGCCCAGTACTGGGTGAGCGAGGACCCCTCGATCAAGGCAGCAGCAGCGCAGCAGAAGGCACTGGATGAGGGCGGGATCAGGTTCTCCCAGCACGTCGAAGCGCGGGAGGCTGGAGTCACGGGGGAACGACGTTGAGTGCGCAGAGCCGCCTGAATGCCGCCATGCGCGAGATCGTGGCCGTGTTCCTCACGGAGCAGGGATTCACTAATGCCAAGGCGAAACCGACCTTCACCCGGATCTCGGAGGGGCTGGACCTCGCGGACCGGCCAGACGTCGCGGGAATCGCGGGCGTCTACATGGCGGTGTCGGCACGCCGAACCCATCGCCTGAGCGTGGACCTCGACGCCGCGCGGCGCGAGGCAGACGCCGCGGGGTATCCGGTCGCGGCGCTTGTGCAGACGCGCGAGCGCAGCGTCGCGGAGGCGTTCGTGATCCTGACCCTGGGCGACTTCGCGAAACTCGCCCGCACGGCGATACCCGTCCCCTAGCCCCGTGGGCTGGAGGGGGATAGCGCCTGTCCCATTCGAGCCCCAGCCCACGGCCCACAACTTCACATGCCCCCGTGTGGCTGTGGTGAGTGCACACGGGACCCGCTGGGTCGTTCGCTTCGTGGTGACTCGACGGCCCCGCACCGGGTGCCGCCCAAGGTCAGGACGGGCGGCACCCCTCGATCCCCGGCCCCCGCATCACATCCACCACCAGAAACACGGTGGCGGCAGACGACTGAAGGTCACCCGCGGGGGCCGGACCCATCCCGACTGGAGAACACCAATGACGTCACGACACGGACGAAAGATCCACCCGTTTCGCACATCGGGCGTGAACAAGCCCGGATATTCGCGACCGGTCCAGCCGACCCCACAGTCGCCTCAGCAGCCCACATCAGCGGCAGGGGCTCCACCGCGTCCTACGCCTCTTCCAGTGCCTCGCGCTGTCCCGCTGCACCCGCAGGACGCCAAGACCGTGGAAGAGGGCGTGGAGGGCTTCGTGCGGGCCATGTCACCCAAGCTCGTGACGCCCCGATTCATCAGCACCGCCGGGCCGTGGGTTCGGCTGGGCGAGCACCAGACGCGCGTGCCACCGGATGTCGCGATCGCAACCACAAAGGCGCGGGACGGGCGGCACATTGCCGTCATCGCTCATCTCGATGAGTCCGACCACCCCGGCAAGGTGCAGGTGCTGGTGGGCACCGTCCAGGGAGTGCGCGAACTCGTCGGACTCGCACCAGAGCATCTTCAGGAACTCCGGATGGAGTTCTTCGGTCGATGAGCAAAGCAGCCACCGCATGGGCCGCGCTCCAGGACGCTCTGGCAACCCAAACGCCGCGGTGCGAAGGCGACGACCGATTCATTTCCGACGACCCCGACACGCGCACTCTGTGGGCGATCTGCCAAGAGTGCCCGGTACAAGCCGCGTGCGGGGATTACGCTCGCGCGGCACCCCGAGCGGGCATCGTGGGGTACTGGGCGGGATACGCACGCGGTCCACGAAACCGATTTGCCAGCGAGGCGACCCAACCCATGAATTAGGTTGTATGCGGCGAACGCGGCAGAGGTGGCAGCCTCTCTCCACGGGCGGCGGCGCTCGCCGCCTGGGCCAGCTCGATCACGAGGCCGACGTCAGCCCGGATCGCAGCATCACCTGCCGCCCACAGCGGGGCGAACCGCGCGGCCAGTCGGGCATCAGCGCCACGCTCTGCGTTCTCCTGGGCGAGCAGTCCGTCAAGATCCATCGGCATGACCTCAGGCTACGGCCCCGAGCATCCGGAATGCCCACCGACCCACCAGGGCATTCCAGCGGTGAGCGCACCTCGATCCGGACCGGCACGTAGGACGTGCCGAGAGGGCCGCTTCTGGGCCACGGAATGCCCCTGGAATGCCCAGCATCAGCGGAAAGTCCGCGAGGCAAGAAAAGGGCCTGGTCGGAATTTCTTCCTGACCAGGCCTTTCACTGTCTCAACACAGTGTGCGCCCGAAGGGACTCGAACCCCTAACCTTCTGATCCGTAGTCAGATGCTCTATCCATTGAGCTACGGGCGCCCAGCCCGCTCAGCGGGCCGTGGAACAGCCTACAACAGTCCCGACGCGAAAGCGAAACGAGGCCTCAGTCGCTCGCCGTCTCGGCTTTCTGCTGCTTCTTCCGGCGCTTCGCCTTCGCTCTCTGCTCCGAGGAGAGAGCCTGCAGATCGACGAGTCGCAGCGCCTGCATGCGGGCTTCGCGCATGCGTCCGTAGTCGGGGTCCTGATCGGGGCGCATGCCCTCCACCCGCAGTCGGCGATCGAGGTTGTGGCGCACGTCGGCCCAGGCCGCGTCCCTCGCCTCCTCGACGATCTCGGCCAGACGCTGCCGGTCCTGCATGATCTCGCGCAGGCGCACGGCCACACCGGTGGACTGCTTGGCCCGGCGACGGAGGTTGCGAACATCACGGTCGCGGTAGTCGTGCGTGCCCACCGGATCGGAATGCCGGCCCCGGGCGCGCTTGCGCAGGGCGGTCACGGTGGCGGCGGCCTCTTCCGACTCCTCGGCCATCGCACGCAGCGCCTCACGCGCGTCGTCGATGTACCGATCCATGTCGAAGACCCCGTCTTCGGCGATGGTGCCGATGAGGATGTGATTCTTCACGGCGAGGCGCGCGGCAGCGGTCGCGATCGCGACGCCTTCGGCGATGGCATCCGCTGTCCGTCCCACCGGTACCTCCTCTCCTTGAGCGTACCGGTATCACTGCGGCCCGGTGTCGGCCAGAATGGTTCGGAATCAGCTTGCCCCACCCCTCCGACATCCGCGGGTTCGCACCCGGATCACGCCCCGCAGGAGACGCATGAAACACCTCGACCTCGCCGGCAGCACCACCGTGATCACCGGCGCCGCGAACGGCATGGGCGCCGACATCGCGCGACTCCTGGCGGCACGCGGCGCGCACCTCGCCCTGCTCGATCACGACGGCGAGGCGCTCGCGACCGTGGCCGCGGAACTCCGCGACACCCGCGTGACCACGCACGTCGTCGACCTCCGCGACGACGAGGCGGTGTTCGCTGCGGCGGACGAGATCACGGCGGCGCACCCGCGGATCAGCGCCCTGATCACGTGCGCCGGATCCTCGATGCTGGGCGACCTCGATCAGCTCACGATGGAGGAGATGCGCTGGCTGACCGACGTGAACCTCTGGGGCACCGTCTCGATCACCAAGGCGCTGCTGCCCGCCCTCCGCGCCGCACCGGCCGCGCACATCACACACCTGGCCAGCGTCTACGCCCTCGCGGCGCCGGCCGGGCGGATCCCCTACGCGATGAGCAAGTACGCGGTGCGGGCGTTCTCCGAGGCGCTGCGGCACGAGCTGGAGGGCACCTCGGTCAGCGTGGGCGCCGTCTACCCCGCGGGCGTGCGCACCGGGATCATCCTGCACGGTCGGTACGCGGCCGCGATCGATCCCGCGGTCGCCGCGCGGGCAGCCTCCGCGCAGGCCGCGATGTACCACACGGAGCCGGCGGACGCCGCGGCGCGCATCGTGCGGGCGACCGAGCGACGGGCCGCGCGCACCATGGTCGGACGGGAGGCCCGGCTCATAGACGTCCTCACCCGCATCGCCCCGTCGTCGTACTGGCGCGTGATGCGACGCCCGCTGCGCGAGGCCATCGACACCACCACACCGGCCACCTGAGGGACGGACCGGGCGGAGGGGATCAGCGGACCGCGCCGACCCAGATGCCGGATGCCCAGGCCTGCTGCTCGCCGTTGCAGCCGACCGAGCCCGGATAGCCGCGGACCACGGCCATGCAGTTGGCGAGGAACTCGGGGTCGTTGCCGAACAGCAAACCGTATGCCCCGGACGACGTGAGGGCGCCCCACACGCGGAACTGATAGATGTGCGCGAGCTCGTGCGCCATCGCCCAGTTCAACCGCCCCGAGCTCCAGTTCACGATGTCGGCGCGGTACTTGATGTAGCCGTTGCTGTTGGCGCACGCCGGAGCGTTCCCGCCCGCGCACGACGAGGACTCGTACAGTCCGACTCCCCCGCCGCCGACCCGGTCGAGCGCGGCACGCACCCGCGCGTACCCGCCCGGTCCGCTCGTCGTCCAGGCCGGGCCCGCGGGGCCGGAGCTCTGCGCCGCCTGCCACGTGGCGACCTCGGTGCCGACCTTCTCCGTGAGCGCGTGGACGGTGGCGGTCGCGGCCGTCACCGTGTCGGGGTCCGACTTCTCGGCGAGGACGGTCTGCTGGGCGGACAGCGCCGCCGCGCGGTGCGCGGACGTGTCGACCATGCCCTGGGCGCCCTCGAGCGCCTTGGCCAGTGCGGCGACCTCGGTCACGAACGCCGGGCGGACCGCGAGCACCGACGCCCGATCCTCGGAGTCCTGCTCGGCGCGTTCGACGGCCCCCGCGAGGTAGTCGGTGCGCTGGGCCGTCTGGTGCGACTGCTGCCGCAGCGCACCGAGTTCCGCCACGGCCGCCGTCCGCTCCTGATCGAGCGCAGCCGTGCGCGCGTACACCCCGGCGGAGAGCACCATCATCGCGGCGACGGTGACGGCCATGACCCGGCGCATCACTTCAGGAACCCCGTCGTGTCCGCGATCTCGGCATCCTGCTCGGCGATCTCCGAGCGCAGTGCGGTGAGCTTCTCCGCGAGCTCGCGGTTGTCGCCGCGCGACTCCGCCAGCGCATGCTCGACGCGCACGATCTCCGCTTTGACGGCGGTGACGGCCGCCTGACGTTCCTGATCGGCGATCACGACGAGCGCGACTCCGCCGAGAACCAGCAGGCATCCGACCGCGACAGCAAGATTCCGCATCTCGCTCCCCAGGACAGCGCAACGTTTCCGGACCGACTCCGATCGCACCAATATACAACCGGAGACGTCGCTGTCGTCCCCGAATACGTGCGGACGGCGGCGGCGCGGTTCAGACGACCAGGTCGGTGGCCTTCGCGAGGCGCCGCTGGGCCGCGGCCTGCCCACTCGCCAGGTGCGCGGGGACGATCCGGCGCAGCGCGACCGTGTCCCGCGCGGTCATCGCCTCGAGGATGATGCGGTGCTCGTCCGCCATCGCGAGCAGATCGTCATGCTGGCCGAACAGCCAGCGCAGTCGGGTGAGGAACACCGCGATGAGCTCGCCGAGCATCTCGTTCGCAGCGAGCTCGACGGCGATCTCGTGGAACTCCGCGGCCGCGATCCGGGCGGCCTCCGAGTCGTCGGCATCCGCTGCGGCGAGCTCGCGCTCGTAGGCCGCACGGATGCGGGCGATGCCGTCCTCGTCGTGCCGCTCGGCCGCGAAGACGAAGATCAGCGTCTCGATGGCCTCCCGCACTTCGGCGAAATCCTGGATGTCGCGATCGGTGAACTCTCGGACGACGGCCCAGGTGCGAGGGCGGGCGACGACGACGCCCTCCGCGACGAGTGTGCGGATGGCTTCGCGAACGGGGAGCCGCGACACGTTCAGCTCCGCGGCGATGTCGCGCTCGACGAGACGCGACCCCGGCACACGACGTCCGAGGACGATGTCGTCACGCAGGATGCGCGTGACCCGCACCGACTCGAGTTCGCCGCTTCTCCCCATAGCCCCCGCCATCTGGGCATTCTCGCACTCCGACGGTGGTTCCTCAACTTTTGGTATCCCAAGACGCCCAGGCACTCGGGAGATCCGGAGCAGGGCGACGAGGCGCGGACGCCCGTCGCCCTGTCCCGGACGACCTCTCAGGGCAGGCGGTTCGCGATCGCGAGGTTCGCCGTGAGCTCCTCCGCGTTCTGCCGCACCACGTAGGCCGGACGGTCCCGCTCCACCCGCCACGACTCGCTGAGCGGCCCGACGTTGACGGTGTCGAAGCCGGCCTCGTCATAGAACCGCGTGGCGAACGCGACGGCCTCGGCGTCGTCTCCGGCCGTGGCCAGGGCCCGACGATCCGCGGTTCCTGCCGGCGTGCCGTCGCTCGTGATCTCGGAGGCGTAGATGTGGTTGAACGCCTTCGCGATCTTCGCGCCGGGGAGCGCACGCTGCACCAGCTCCGACGTGGTGGTCTCGCCCTTGTCGAGCGCCTCGATGCGCCCGTCGCGCTCGAAGTAGTAGTTGTTCGTGTCGAGGACGATCTTGCCGGCGAGCTGCGCGGCGGGCAGTTCGCCGATCGCGCGCAGGGGAACGGTGACGACGGCGATGTCGGCAGCGGCGGCCGCATCCTCCGCCGTCGCGGCCTTCGCGCGCGGTCCGAGGTCGGCGACCAGGCCTGCCAGGGTCTCCGGCCCGCGTGAGTTGGCGATCACCACGTCGTACCCGTTGGCCAGCGCCACGCGTGCGATCTGGCTGCCGATGTGTCCTGCACCGATGATTCCGAGAGTTGTCATGTACGGCCCAACGTCCGCCGGACGCGACTATTCCCGTGAAGACGCCGCGCGTCGAGCGGCCGTCGACGACTCAGCTGCGGGTGAGGGCGTCTTCCGCGGCGACCCAGGCGAGCATGGCGCACTTGACCCGCGCGACATACTTCGAGACCCCGCCGAGGGCCGCCGCATCGCCGAGAAGCTCCTCATCGGGCTCGATCTTCCCGCGCGAGCGCATCGCCTCGCGGAACGCCGCGATGCGGACCTCGAGGTCGTCGACGCTCAGCCCCTCGGCGAGCTCGGCGAGCAGCGAGGCCGAGGCCTGGGAGATCGCGCACCCATGCCCCTCCCACGCGATCGCCTCGACGCTGCCGTCGGCGCCGCGGTGCACCTGCAGGGTGATCTCGTCTCCGCAGGTGGGGTTGAGCTGATGCGACTGCGCGGGGATCTCCTCGCGCAGCCCGTATCCGTGCGGGGTGCGCGAGTGGTCGAGGATCAGCTCCTGGTACAGGTTCTGCAGGTCGCTCATGCGCCCCTCCGGAAGAAGTCGATCGCCCCGGCGACGCCGTCGATCACGGCCTCCACCTCGGCGTCCGTCGTGTACAGGTATGTGCTCGCCCTGGTCGACGAGGTCACGCCCAGGCGCCGGTGCAGCGGCTGCGCGCAGTGGTGACCGACCCGCACGGCGATGCCGAGGTCGTCGAGGAACTGCCCCACGTCGTGGGAGTGGATGCCGGCCACGTCGAAGCTCGCGAGCCCGACGCGCGGCAGGTCGATGCCGGCGCCGAGCACCCGCACCCCGTCGATCGCACTCAGGCCCTCGACGAGGCGACGACCGAAGGCGGCCTCATGCGCGGCGATGCGGGACATGCCGACCTCGCTCAGGTAGTCCACGGCCGCGGCGAGCGCGATCGCCTGCGACACACGCTGCGTGCCCGCCTCGAACCGCTGCGGCGGCGGGAGGTACTCGGCCTCGGTGGTGGTGACCGTGGTGATCATCGAGCCGCCGGTGAGGAACGGCGGCATGGCCGCCAGGATCTCGCGGCGACCGTAGAGCGCGCCGATGCCCGTGGGTCCGAGCATCTTGTGGCCGGAGAGCACGGCGAAGTCGACACCCAGTGCACGCACGTCGAGCGGCAGGTGCGGGGCCGACTGGCACGCGTCGAGAAGGGTGAGTGCGCCGACCTGGCGGGCGAGCGCGACCAGCTGCTCGACGGGATTGATCACACCGAGCACGTTGGAGACGTGCGTGAACGCCACGAGCCTCGTCCGCTCGCCGATCATCTCGGCGGCGATGTCGAGCCGCAGCGCGCCGTCGTCGTCGAGGGGGATGACCTTCAGGGTCGCGCCCGTGCGGGCGGCGAGCTCCTGCCACGGGATGAGGTTCGCGTGGTGCTCCATCTCGGTCGTGACGATCTCGTCGCCCTCCCGGAGTCGCAGCCGATCGGCCACCGCTCCCCCGCGTCCGAGCGAGGCGTTCGACAGCGAGTACGCGACGAGGTTGATCGCCTCGGTCGCGTTCGACGTCCAGACGATCTCGTCGTCGTGCGCCCCCACGAAGCGGGCCAGGGTGCTACGAGCATCCTCGAACAGCTCGGTCGCCTCCGCCGCCAGGGTGTGCGCCCCGCGGTGCACCGCGGCGTTCAGGGTGGTCGCGAACGCGCGTTCGGCGTCGAGCACGGCGGTCGGCCGCTGCGACGTCGCGCCGGAGTCGAGATAGGTGAGCGGATGCCCCTGCACCTGCGTGTGCAGGATCGGGAAGTCCTCGCGGATCCGCCGCACCTCGGTCTCGCTGAGAGGGGCGATCACGTCGACACCGGAAGAAACGCTCATCGTTCCAGTTTCCCACCTGTGGAGCACGGGTGGGCCCGACCGCTCAGCGACCGTCGAGCATCTTCTCGTCGGCGACCTCGTCGTAGCGGTCCTGCGCGTCGCGGACGTCGTCGACATGCGACTCGGCCCAGATCTGCAGCGCCTGGAGCGGTTCGTGCAGCGTGCGCCCGAGCGGAGTGAGCACATAGCGGGAGTGACCGTCCGTGCCGACGGCGCGCTCCAGCATGCCGTCGCGTTCCAGAGCACGGAGGGTGTCGACGAGCACCTTCTTCGTGATCCCGTCCACCCGCTGGTGCAGCTCCCCGAAACGCAGCGGCTGCTCGTGCAGGAGCACGACGATCATGGCCGTCCACTTGTTGGCGATCCGGGCCAGCGATGCACGGGAGGGGCATTTCGCAGAGAAGACCGTCCACTCGCTCGACATGCGCCGCTCCGTCCGGTGACGTTGAAGTAACCGCGTCCCGGTCGAGACGCTGGATGCCCACAGTACCGACCCTTCAGGAGGAGCATCATGTCGGCGATCGACGTCGTAGGACAGTACGGTGCGGCCATGGCCGCAGGAGACATGGAGGCGCTGGCGGCGACCTTCCATCCGGCTGCCGTCTGGCACCAGCCGGGCGAGAACCAGGTGTCGGGCGACCACGTCGGACCGGACGCGATCCTCGCGCACCTCGGCCGCTTCATGGAGCTGAGCGGTGGCACGTTCGCGCTCGAGACCGAGTCGGCGACCGAGAGCGGCGACCTGGTCTCGGCGACCGTCCGCTTCCGTGCACAGCGCCCCGGGCACGACGACCTCGACCAGCACGGCGTCGACGTCTTCCGCGTGGCCGAGGGCCGCATCGTCGAGGTCTGGCTGATGAGCGAGGACCAGGAGGCGGAGGACCGCTTCTGGGGCCAGGGCTGACATCGGGTCGAGGGGTGCTCGCGCCGCCCGCCCGCGCACCCCTAGGCTCGCACCATGTTCAGCGCTGAGACCCTCACGACCTTCGTGATCGCGGCCTTCATCATGGTGGTGATCCCGGGGCCGACCGTGCTGTTCACGATCGGCCGGGCGATGGCCCTCGGCCGCCTGGGTGGCTTCCTCAGCATCCTCGGCACCGCCGTCGGCTCGATCGTGCTCGTCGTCGCGGTCGCGCTCGGCGTGGGCACGGTGATCGCGCAGTCGATCGTGCTGTTCACGATCGTCAAGGTTCTCGGCGCCGGCTACCTGATCTTCCTCGGCATCCAGGCGATCCGTCATCGGAAGGATGCCGCCCGCGCGATCGTCTCCGCACCGACGAAGCGCTCCGGGGTCCGACTGCTCGTCGAGGGGTTCGTCGTCGGCGTGACGAACCCGAAGTCGATCGCGTTCTTCCTGGCGATCCTGCCGCAGTTCGTCGATCTGCATTCGGGGTCGGTCCCCGTGCAGCTCTTCGTGCTCGGGGCCATCGTCGTCACGATCGGTGTGGCCTGCGATGCGGTGTGGGTGTTCCTCGCGAGTGCCGCCCGCGATTGGTTCGGGCGTTCGCCGCGACGGATCGAGGCGGTGGGCGCGACCGGCGGCGGCCTCATGATCGCCCTCGGCGCGTTCCTGCTGGTGTGGAGCGAGAAGCCGGCGAGCGCGTGAGCGGCGCCGAGCTCCGTGATCACATGCGGGCGAACCGGGCTCGCGCGATGCAGAAGACGCCGTAGACCGCGAAGCCTGCGCCGACCGCTCCCAGGACGAGACCGCCGAGGGGCAGCTCGAGCAGGCTGTGCAGAGCGGCGTCGAGCCCCGCGCCCTTCTCGGGGTCCTGTGTCACCGCGGCCACGACGAACAGCACCCCGGTCACGGCCACGGCGATGCCCTTGCCGAAGTAGCCGACGATGCCGAGCGTGACGATGCCCCGGCGGGCGACGCCCGAGGGCAGATCGAGCAGCTTCTCGAACCCGCGTGTGAACCCGCCGACCACGAAGCCCACGCCGACGCCGACCACGGAGAGGCCGATGATGACGAGCAGCACCACGCCCCCGGGAGCGGCCAGGACCACGGCGCTCAGTGTCTTCGACGCTGTCTCGGAGTCGGCGTTGCCGCCCAGCGCGTAGATGAACGCCATGCCCGCGACCACGAGGTAGGCGAGGGCGATGCCGAAGAGCTTGATGCGCTGTCCCCACTTCTTGGTCTCGGCGGGGTCGGTGGCGAGGAAGGCGCTCGCGATCTGCCAGACGGCCAGCGCGAGGAGACCGACGGCGACGAGCAGGAGGAGCAGACCGCCGACGGGGTTCTGTCGGATCTGCTCCATCGCGCCGTCCTGGTCGGCGTCTCCGGACGCGCCCGCGGCGATCGAGATGGCGATCGAGCCGATGATCACGTGGATCAGTCCGAGGACGACGAACCCGGCGCGGGCGATCCGTCGGAAGGCGGAGGACCCCTTGGCGACCCGGGCGGCGTGCTTGACCGTGCTCATCGATGAAGCGTATCCGTCGAGGCCGGGCTGCGCCGAGGGGCTTGATTTCCCGGCACCCACCGGTCAGACGGCCGGCACCACCGGCTGCCGGAGGATGGTGCGCAGCTTCGCCGGGTCGGTACGACGCAGGTCGCTCAGGTAGATCTCGTGATGGGTCCCCCGCATGCGCAACCCGCGGTCGGGGATGAAGCGGTGATGGAGATCGTCGAGCACGGGGCCCTCGTCGTCGAACGGACCGACGTGGAGGGTCTGCACGCTGGTGCCCTCGTCGAGCGTCTCCAGACGCACGGCTTCCAGCGCCGGCACCGGCTCCTTCTTCGAGGTGGCCTTGTGCGCGACCACCTCCACGGCGTCGGCCAACATCGGCGCGGTGATGTGGTCGCCGACCATGATCATGAGGGTCCACAACCAGGCCTGCTTGTCGCGACGGGAGGTGAACGCATCCATGTCCGGCGCGTGCCAGAGCCCTTCGAGGGGCATCACCACGGTGTCGATCCCGAGCTCACGTCGACTCGCGAACTTCAGCGTGTACGCGAGGGGGAACAGGGCCGACACGGCTTCCGAGAAGAGCGTCGAGGTGTTCGGATCCCCCGCCCCGTCGACCATCAGGTAGGTCATCGGCGGCACCTCGACGATGCGGAACTCGCCCCGCTTCGCCCGGTACGCGTCGAGCGTCTTCTTCGGGTCGATCGCCGCCATACGTGCCTCCCTCGGTCGTGCGGCCAGTGTGGCACGGGGGTCGGACACGGAACGGGCGGCGTGCCCGTCCCGTGCCGTGTCCGCCGTCAGCTCTGCTCGATCGGCAGCCACAGCTCGCACGAGGCGAAGTCGCCCGTGAACTCGAGGTAGCGGACGATCGAAGGACCCGGGCGGAGCCGCCAGGGATTGGACGGGAACCACTCGGTCGCGGTCGCCGCCCACAGGTCCTGCAGCGTCTGGGGGAACGGGCCGCGGGCGGCGAAGACCGCCCAGGTGCCGTCGTCGAGCCGGATGACGTCGAGGTCGTCCGGAACCGGGGTGGCGACCTGCAGCGCGACGCCGTGCAGATATGTCAGCAGCGTCCCCTCCGGCGCATCGGGCTCGATGTCCGCCGTGACGGCGAGGATTCCGGAGGGCTCGGCGTTCCCGAGAGCCTTGAGGCGCGCATGCCCCTCCGGCGGGATCGCGGCGATGTGCGCCTGGATGTGCGGGTTGACGCCCTCATGGAGGAGCGGGACCTCGACGGCGTGACCGGCGAGGACCGTTGCGGGCAGGTGGGTGATGGTGACGTCCATCGGAGTGCTCCCTTCGACGCTCAGGCGGAACCGGAGCGTGGGTTGTGTGCGGAGAGGACCCCCTTCTCGGCGCGCGTCGGCCGGACTGATCCCGTGCACCGCACGGAACGCGCGACCGAACGCCTCGACCGAGCCGTAGCCGTGACGGACGGCGACGTCGAGCAGACTGGTCGCGCCCGCGGCGAGCTCGGCCCCGGCGTGCGTCATCCGGCGACGGCGCACGTACTCCGAGAGCGGCATCCCCGCGAGGGCCGAGAACATCCGGCGCAGGTGATACTCCGTCGTCCCGTGCGCGCGAGCGAACGCGGCGACGTCGATCTCCTCATCCGGTGGCGTGGCCGCGACCAGATCCACCACGGCGTTGAGCGTGCCGATCATGGGGTCCTCCTTTCCCTGCCATCGTGTCCGGACCGCAGCGGAGCACACCCGATCATTCTGGTCCGATGCGGTCGGCCGGAGGGGTCATCCGTTCCGAGATCTCCCTGTTCACACTCGGCATTCAGAGTTTGTGAACGGGGATCACATATCGTTTTGTGTGGGGATAGCTGGGGAGAAAGATCGACGTGAAGGTGCATGACCTGCTCATCGGTATCCCCCGCGCGCTCCCGGAGCTGCCGGAAGCGGAGAATCCCTTCCTCCATGCGGATGCGCTGATCGGCGCCCAGATCACCCGGATCGTCGTCGACGTCCTGGGCGGGACGGCGGGCGTGCTCCTGGAGCTGCGGCAATCGCCACGCCTGCGGGGGAACACCGCCCTGCTGCGCGTGACGGGGATCGCCCAGCAGAACTGGATCAGCACGCGGACCGCCAACGAGTTCACGGCCTGGTCGATCACCGGTGCGACGCTGCGCCAGCTGGACTCGGAATTCCAGCTGATCGCCGACTGCCTCCCGGTGGGAACGCTGCGCCTGATCGGGACGTCGGCCGACTTCACCCTGCTCGAGGCGAGCGCGCTGGACACCGCTCCGCCCGACTACCGCGCCGACCCGCGCGCCCTGATCCGCTTCGGCATCGCCGACGAGAGCACGGACGTCGAGCCGATCGGCACCGCGCGCTCGGTCGACGCCCCCGCCTGACACGACACCGCCTGACCCGACGGACGAGAACTCATCCCTGGAGGATGAGACGCCCGTTCCCGACGTCTTGCATCCGCAAGCATGGCGGGGATGGGGCCGGCGCTTCCCGACGACACGGGAGCCGTCACCGGGGTGCCGTCGGTCGAGAGGGACGAGAGCATGCTGGGTTCGGTGATCGGGGAGACGCTTCCCCTGACGCTCGCGATCGCCATCAGTCCGTTGACGATCGTCGCGATCATCCTGATGCTGCTCTCCCCGAATGCCGGACGCACCGGTCCCGGGTTCCTCATCGGCTGGTGCGTCGGGGTCGCCGTACCCGTCGCCGTGTTCGTGATCCTCGCGGGCGTCCTCCCGGTTCCCGCCGACAGCAGCGGCCCGAACGCGGTGCGAGCGGTCGTGCAGTTCGTCCTGGCGGCGCTCCTGCTCCTGCTCGCGGTGAAGCAGTGGCGCGGACGACCCGCTCCCGGCGAGGATCCGACGCTGCCGAAGTGGATGTCGGCGGTCGACTCGTTCACGTTCGGGCGCGCGCTCGGGCTGGGGCTGCTGCTCTCGCTCCCCCGCCCCAAGAACCTGCTGATCGCCGCCAGTGCGGGCTTCATCGTCGGCAGCGCGGGCCTCTCCACCGCGTCCACCGCGGTCGCCGCGGCCGTCTTCATCGCCTGCGCCGTCTCCACCGTCGTGATCCCCGTCGTCGCGTTCACGCTCTCCGCCGATCGGCTGCGCGCGCCGATGGAAGCCTTCCACCGGTGGCTCGCGAGGGAGAACGCCGTGATCACGACTGTGCTGCTCGCCGTCATCGGCGTCCTCATGCTCGGCAAGGGCATCGGCTCCCTCTGAACGCACCCGCGCCGTCGCCTCGTCCCCACCCCTCGAAAGGAACCCCCATGTCCGCGATCCCGGTCAACGTCCTGAACTTCAACAGGGCGGAGACAGACCTGATGTTCTCCCGACTCTCCGCCGGCACCGGGGTGGGTGCGTGGAACCACACCTACGAGCTGAAGCCGCTCGACGATCAGCCCATCATCCGGCAGAACCGCGACACGCTCTACAGCAGCGCGATCATCGATGTGCGCGACGGCGTGACCGTCACGCTGCCGGACACCGGTGAGCGCTACATCTCGGTGTGGGTCATCAACCAGGACCACTACGGTCCGATCATCCTGCGCGAACCGGGTGAGCACCGCCTCACGCGCGACTTCGTCGGCACCGATCACGCGGCGCTCATCGTGCGCATCCTCGTCGACCCGCAGAACCCCGACGACGTCGCGGAGGTGAACCGGCTGCAGAACGCCCTGGCCATCACGGGCGGCGGCTCGGGGCCGTATCCGCTTCCCGAGTACGACGAGCAGTCCCAGACGGAGACCCGCGACGCGCTCCTCGCGCTGGCCCGCGGGGTCAGCAAGTACGACCACGCGTTCGGCACGGTGGAGGAGGTCGACCCGATCCGGCACCTCCTCGGCACGGCATCCGGCTGGGGCGGCCTCCCCGAGTACGAGGCGACGTACATCAGCGTGGACGAGGACCTCCCCGTCGACGAGTACCGGCTCCGGCTCGTCGACGTGCCGGTCGACGCCTTCTGGTCGGTGTCGCTGTACAACGCCGCCGGCTTCTTCGAGGAGAACAGCGTCGGCGTGAACAGCATCAACAGCCTCACCGCGGTCAGGGACGAGGACGGCGGAGTGACGATCCGCTTCGGCGTGCAGCTCGACGGCATCGCGAACGCCCTTCCGATCATGCCGGGCTGGAACTACGTGCTGCGGCTCTACCGTCCGCGGCCGTCGGTCCTCGACGGCACGTGGACCGCTCCCCGGCCCGAGAAGCTGTGACCGACCAGCGCGTCCAGCGAGCCACGCATCCCCACACGCGGAGGCCATGACCTGCACGCGCTGCTGCTCGCCGGAGCTCGATGACCGGCCCGAGCAGCGAGAACCTCCGGATCGACGACCGTCCCCAGCGGCATCGACCGGAGGTTTCTCGTGTGTGTCGACACCGCAGCGGTCGGGGCGTGGGAAAGCCCTCTCGGGGCCACGCGGAAATCAGCTATGACCAGCTGAAACAAGTGCGGAGACGAGGGGATTTGAACCCCTGGTCCCCGTGAGGGGACTCCACCTTAGCAGGGTGGTGCACTCGGCCGGACTATGCGACGTCTCCAGGCATCCGACCCGAAAGCACGGATGCACCTAGCCATCATAACGGGTCGGGAGAGCAGAGACGAACCGAGAGGGACGACCCCCTTCTGACCGACGCGCACCCGCACTGACCGGGGATGCGCACCGGCGCTGGGATACTGGCCGCACATCGTGGACGTCGCCGTCCACCGCGCGGAAGAGGACCAGCCATGCCCCGCCCAGACACGAGGAATGCGGATCACGACACCGCCCGGATCCGCCGCTCCTGGGATGACCGCGGCGTCGGCTACGCGATCGTCCTCGCCCTGCTCATCGTCTCCTACGGGCTGTGCGCCACGCAGCCCAGCACCGACCCGAGCCCGTGGGCGTTCCTCGCGATGCTGGCGACGGTCGCGATCGTGTTCCACGTGACCAGGGCACGGCGCCTGGTGCAGCGCGTGTCGTGGGTGGTGCTGTCCGTCGCGGGTGCCGCCGCGATCATCGCCACCGCGTTCGGCATCGACGGCCCGGTGCTGGCGATCCCGCTGTCCGCCGCATCGATGATCGCGTTGCTGGTCGCGCCCGGTGCGATCATCATCCATCAGGTCACCCGCCGCGGGCTCGACCTGGAGGCACTGCTGGCGGCCATCACGGCGTACATCCTCGTCGGGATGTTCTTCGCGTTCGTCTACAACCTGATGTCGCAGATCTCGCCGACCCCGATGTTCGGCGAGAAGAGCCTCGACTCCCTCGGCAACCAGCTCTTCTTCTCCTTCACGGCCCTCACCACGACGGGGTACGGCAACCTGGTCCCGGTCGGAACGGGCGGGCAGGCGATCGCCATCGCGGAGGGCATCACCGGCCAGTTGTTCCTGATCACGGCCGTCGCACGGATCATGCGCGGCGCGAGCGCGAAACGCGGCACGCCCTCCCCCGCCTGAGCGCACCCACCGCCACGCGGGTGCATCGCCCCGAAAGGGTGACACGGTCGCCCCGTCGCCGTCGGGCAGTGCGACGATGACGGTGCGACGCCGCCCGCACCCGGCCCGGGGAACCTCCTCCGGCCCTCCGGCTCCCGCGCCGTCGACACACGGGTGCGAGGTGCGACATGGTGAGACGCGAGAACGCCGACGCGAGCGACGACTTCCGGGCTCCGGACGCCGTGGCGCCCGAATTCGTCACGAGACGGAGCCACGGCCGCGACGCCCGTGCTCGTGCACCCCGCTCGCAGCAGGGACCGTGGGATCCCGGCCCGGGCCGTCCGGACCCGATCGCCCTCCTGGAGGGGCAGGCCACCACGCGGGACCTCGACATCGTCCCGCTGCGGTACGAGCGGATGGCGGCATCCCCCTTCGCCTTCTACCGCGGAGCCGCCCTGCTGATGGCATCCGACCTCGCCACGATGCCGCACACCGGGATCACCGTGCAGCTGTGCGGGGATGCGCACCTGTCGAACTTCGGGCTGTTCGGCACCCCGGAGCGCCGGATGATCTTCGACATGAACGACTTCGACGAGACCTTTCCCGGGCCGTTCGAGTGGGATCTGAAGCGGCTCGCGACGAGCTTCGCCGTGGCCGGACGCCATCGCGGCTTCTCGGCCGAGGAGATCCGCGCCTGCGTCCGCGCCTCGGTCCGCGGGTACCGGAGAGCGATGCGCCGCGCCGCCGACTCCCCCGTCCTCGACGCCTGGTACGACCGGTTCGACGCCGAGAGCGCGCGGCGACGGGTCCGGGCGGAGCGGGATCGACGGCAGGCCGACGACGAGACCGTCCTACGGCTCGACGCCGCGCTGAAGAAGGCCCGCAAGCGCGATCGGATGCGGTCGTTCGCGCGACTCGTCCGCGTCGTCGACGGCCAGCTGCGCATCATCCCGAACCCGCCGCTGGTGACCCCGGTCGAAGACCTGCTTCCCGACGGCGACGGTGTGCCGGACGAGGTGGGCACCATGCGCGAGCTCCTCGCCGCGTACCGGGTGACCCTGCCCGGCGACCGGCATCCGATCTCCGAGTACCGCTACCGGCACATGGCGAGGACGGTCGGCGGGATCGGCAGCGTGGGCACCCGCGCCTGGGTCATCCTCCTCAGCGGACGCAACGACGACGACCCGCTGCTGCTGCAGGCCAAGACGGCCCAGCCGTCGGTGCTCGAACGGTTCCTCGGCGCCGGAGAGCACGCGGGAGAGGGGGAACGCGTCGTGCGCGGGCAGCGGCTCATGCAGGCGGCCAGCGACATCTTCCTGGGATGGCAGCGGGTGACCGGCGCCGACGGCATCACGCGCGACTTCTACGTCCGCCAGCTCCACGACTGGAAGGGCGGGATCGACCCGGATGCGATGACTCCGCGCGGCGCCGCACTCTACGCGCGCATCTGCGGCGAGACTCTCGCCCGTGCGCACGCCAGGAGCGGGGATCGCCTGGAGGTCGCCGGCTACCTCGGCCGCGGTCGCGCCTTCGACGAGGCGGTCTGCGCCTTCGCCGACACCTACGCCGAACAGAACGACCGCGACCACGCGGCACTCCGCGAGGCGCTCGCATCCGGACGTCTGCCATCGATGGTCCCCGAGGAGCCGGGACGGTGAGCGCTCCCCGCCGAGACAGGTCTTCCCGCGTGCGCAGCAGACGCCCCGACGGCATCCTCGGCGGGGCATCCGGGTATGCGATCGTCCTCGTGCTCCTCGTCGTGTCGTATGCGCTGTGCGCCGCGCAACGCGGCACGAACCCGAGCCCGTGGGCGTTCCTCGTGATCCTGGTGACGGTCGCCGTGGTGTTCCACGTCACCGGGACGCGACCGCTGGTGCAGCGCATCGCGTGGGTGATCCTGTCGGCGGCCGGACTCGCCACCATCGTGGCGGCGCTCGTGGGGGCGAGCGGCCACGCGCTCGACATCGTCTTCTCGACGGCGTCGATGATCGCGCTGCTGGTCGCCCCGGCCACGATCATCACGCACCAGGTCACGCGCCGCGGACTCAACCTCGAGGCCCTGCTGGCCGCCATCACCGCCTATGTGCTGGTCGGCCTCTTCTTCACCTTCGTCTTCAACCTGTTCTCCCTCGTGTCGTCGGTGCCGATGTTCGACGGGGCGGACGACGACTCGCTCGCCAACCAGCTCTTCTTCTCGTTCACGACGCTCACCACCACCGGCTACGGCAATCTCGTCCCGACCGGCGCGGGTCCGCAGGCGGTCGCGGTCGCCGAGGCCATCACCGGCCAGCTCTTCCTCATCACCGCCGTCGCCCGCATCATGCGCGGCACGAGCGCACGCACCGCACCCGCATCATCCGGACCCGCATCATCCGCAGCCTTGAAGGAGCCGTCATGAAGAGATGGAGCGTCATCGCCGTGCTCGGATCCGCCCAGTTCGTGATGGTCCTGGACGGCACCGTGATGAACGTGTCGATCTCGACCGTGGTGACCGACCTCGACACCACGATGGCCGCCATGCAGGGCGCGATCACGTTCTACACCCTCACGATGGCCGCGTTCATGCTCCTGGGCGCGAAGCTGGGCGACGTATGGGGTCGTCGCCGAGCGTTCGTGATCGGCTCCTGCATCTACGCCGCGGGGTCGCTGATCACGGCGCTGAGCCCGAACGTGCAGTTCCTCTTCCTCGGCTGGTCGGTCATCGAGGGCCTCGGGGCGGTGCTCGTCATCCCCGCGATCGCGGCCCTCGTCGCCGACAACTACCGCGGGCGCGAGCGCATCACGGCCTTCGCGATCATCGGGGCGGTCTCCGGCGCCGCCGTCGCCGCGGGGCCGCTGATCGGCGGGTACGTGACGACGTACTTCGACTGGCGCTACGTGTTCGTCGCCGAGGTGGCCATCATGATCGGCGTGGTGCTGTGCGCCCGGATCATCACCGACCCCACGCCGCGACAGCCCATCCGCATCGACGTCCTCAGCGTCGCCCTCTCCTCCGTCGGACTCGTGGCCGTGGTGTTCGGGATGCTGCAGAGCAAGATCTGGGGATGGGTCCTGCCGCTGAATCCGCCCGTCATCGGCGGCGTCACGATCACCCCGCTCGGCATCTCCCCCGCCGCCTGGTTCATCGTGGTCGGTGTCGCCCTGCTCGCCCTGTTCCTCTCCCGACAGCGCCATCTGGAACGCGCCGGTCGCCCGCCGCTCGTGCACGTCGGGATGTTCTCGATCACGGCGCTGCGCAGCGGACTGTCGGTGCTGGGCGCCCAGTACACGGTGACCGCCGGGCTGTTCTTCATGGTGCCGGTCTACCTGCAGATGACGCTCGGCCTCGACGCGCTGGAGACCGGCATCCGGATCTTCCCGCTGTCGATCGCGCTGGTGCTGTTCTCGATCGTGGGCACCCGGCTCTCGCGCCGCGCCTCGCCGCGGACGATCGTGCGCATCGGACAGCTGATCCTCGTCGTGAGCGCTCTGATCCTGCTCGGCTCGGCCACGAGCGACCTGCGCAGCGGACTCTTCGCCACCGGGATGTTCCTGTCCGGCGCCGCGCTCGGTCTGCTCGCCTCGCAGCTCGGGAACGTGAACATGTCGAGCGTGACGGAGAAGGAGACGAGCGAGGTGGGCGGCCTGCAGGGCGTGTTCCAGAACCTCGGCTCGTCGCTGGGCACCGCGCTGATCGGCTCGATCCTCATCGGCGCGCTGTCGACCTCCTTCGCATCGGGCGTCGCGGCGAGCGACCTGCCGGACGGCACGAAGACGACCGTGGCCGCGGCCACCGAGCACGGCGTCACGATCGTCCCCGCCGCCGACGTGGCCGCGATCGCGGAGAAGGCCGGGCTGAGCGACGCGGATGCCGACACCCTCGCGACGGTCTACCGCGATTCCCAGCTGTCGTCGCTGCGCATCGCCTTCTTCGGGCTGATCCTCATCAGCCTCCTGTCCCTCCTCTTCTCGCGAGGGATACCGAGCGCCACCGACCTGCGCCGACGGCACAGCGAGGCTGCCACGACCTGATCGCCGGGCAGTCCGACTACGGACGGATCCCGGACATCTCCATCAGCGAGGATGAGGAGCATGACGACCGTCTCCGCGCCCCGCATCGAGCACCACCGCGAACCGCTCGGCATCGGCGAATCCCGCCCGCGCCTGAGCTGGACCCTGTCCGACGCTCCCGCCGACTGGCGCCAGCAGCGCTACGCCGTCACGCTCACCCGCGCCGAGGGAGAGGAGACCGTCGAGGTCACCTCTCCCTCGCAGGTGCTGGTGCCCTGGCCGGGCCGCGCCCTCGACTCGCGCGAACGCGTCACCGTGCGCATCGCGGTGCAGGGCGACGACGGGGCGTGGTCGGCTCCGAGCCCCGCCACGACGCTCGAAGCCGGCCTCCTGCGCGCGGACGACTGGTCGGCGCGCCCCGTCGGCGCCGATCTCGACGAGGACCCGGAGAGCGACGATCGCCGCCCCACCCTGGTGCGCAGGGGGTTCCGCGTCGACGGCGAGATCGTCCGAGCCCGGCTCTACGCCACCGCGCACGGCCTGTACGAGGCGGAGATCAACGGCGTCCGCGTCGGATCCGACACGCTCTCCCCCGGCTGGACGGTCTATCGCGAGCGCCTGCGCTTCTACACCTACGACGTGACCGACCTGCTCCTCCCGGGCCAGAACGCTCTCGGCGCCTGGCTCGGCGACGGCTGGTACCGCGGCCGGCTCGGCTGGCGCGGCGGATTCCGCAACGTCTTCGGCAGCGACCTGTCGTTCCTCGGGCAGCTGGAGATCACCTACGCCGACGGACGCCGCGACACGGTCGCGACCGACGGCACCTGGAAAGCGTCGCTCTCCCCGATCCTCCGATCCGGGATCTACGACGGCGAGGACCACGACGCGCGGCGGGAGGTGCCCGACTGGTCGACCGGCTCGTTCGACGACACCGGGTGGCTGCCGGTCGCCGTGCGCGAGCGGGACCCGCGCACCCTGGTCGCCCCCACCGCCCCGCCGGTGCGGGTGACCGAGGAGGTCGCGCCCGTCGCGGTGCTGACCTCGCCGAGCGGCGCCCGCATCCTCGACTTCGGGCAGAACCTCGTCGGACGCATCCGCATCCGGGTCACCGGACCGAGCGGATCGACGGTCACACTGCGCACCGCGGAGGTGCTGCAGGAGGGCGAGATCTACACCCGCCCGCTGCGCAGCGCCCGCTCGACGGACAACTACACGCTCGCCGGCCGCCCCGACGGCGAGGAGTGGGAGCCGCGGTTCACGTTCCACGGCTTCCGATACGCCGAGGTCTCCGGCTGGCCGGGCGACCTCGATGCGGATGCGGCCGCCGGCGCGCTCACAGCCCGCGTGCTGCACACCGACCTCGAGCGCACCGGCTGGTTCACGTGTTCCGACCCGCTGGTCGAGCAGCTGCACCGCAACGTCGTGTGGGGCATGCGGGGCAACTTCGTCGACATCCCCACCGACTGCCCGCAGCGTGATGAGCGCGTGGGCTGGACGGGCGACATCCAGGTGTTCGGACCGACGGCCTCGACGCTGTTCGACGTCTCGGGGATGCTGTCCGGTTGGCTCCGCGACCTCGAGGCGGACCAGCTGCCCGACGGCACGGTGCCGTGGTTCGTACCGGTGATCCCGTCGCACAAGACATGGTCCCCGGCCCGCCCCGGCGCCGCGTGGGGCGACGTCGCGACCCTGCTGCCGTGGACCCTGTACCAGCGCTTCGGCGACGAGGGCGTCCTGGCCGCGCAGTTCGAGAGCGCACGGCGCTGGGTCGACCGGATCGACGCCCTCGCCGGCCCCGATCGCCTGTGGAACGAGGGTTTCCAGCTGGGCGACTGGCTCGATCCCGCCGCTCCGCCTCAGGACCCCGCCGACGCGCGCACCGATCGCTACCTCGTCGCCACGGCCTACTTCGCACGATCGGCCCGCGCGGTCGCCGACATGGCGAAGGTGCTCGGCCGCGCCGCCGAAGCCGCGCACTACGGCACCCTCGCCGACGAGGTGGCCGCCGCGTTCCGCGGCGCGTACGTGCGGGCCGACGGCACGATGACATCGGATGCGCAGACCGCGTACGCCCTGGCCATCACGTTCGACCTGCTCGCGGATGAGACACAGCGCGCACAGGCCGGCGCACGCCTCGCCGAGCTCGTGCGCGCCGCCGGCAACCGCATCGCGACCGGCTTCGTCGGCACGCCGCTCGTCAGCGACGCGCTCTCCGTGACCGGCCACACCGACACCGCCTACGACCTGTTGCTGGAGCAGGACTGTCCGTCGTGGCTGTACCAGGTGGTGCAGGGCGCGACCACGATCTGGGAGCGGTGGGACGCGATGCTCCCGGACGGCACCGTCAACCCGGGGACCATGACGTCGTTCAACCACTACGCACTGGGGGCGGTGGCCGACTGGCTGCACCGGACGGTGGCCGGACTCGCCCCCGCCGAACCGGGCTACCGCCGTATCCGGTTCGCGCCACGGCCGGGTGGCGGGCTCACGCACGCCTCGGCGACGCAGCGCACTCCCTACGGGGAGGCCTCGATCGCGTGGCGCATCGAGGGGAACGACCTGCGCGTCGACCTCGTCGTCCCCGTCGGCGCGACCGCCGAGCTCGATCTGCCCGGCGCCCCGCCGGAGGAGCTCGGCCACGGTACGCACTCGAGGACCGTTCCGCTGCCGCGCTGAGAACCACGGCCGCGGAGGAGCCGCCTCAGCTGCCGATCGTCGACGCCCTCGTGACGAGCTCCGGACGGAACAGGACGTGCTCGCGCGGCTGCGGATCCTGTCCCTGTCGACGGAGCAGCAGATCGACGGCTGTCGACCCGATGAGGGCTGCCGGTTGACGCACGGAACTCAGCGGGATGACGGCCGCTGCGGCGAAGTCGATGTCGTCGTATCCGATCAGAGCGATGTCCTCCGGCACGCGCGCATCCCCGGTCATCACGAGACTCTGCAGCAGTCCGAGAGCCAGCAGGTCGTTCGCCGCGAAGATCGCGTCCGGACGATCGCCCCGTTCGCGAGCGAGGATCTGCACACCCGCGCGCCGCCCCTCCTCCACGGTGAGCGCTCCCGTCGACAGGAACTCCACGCCGATGCCCGCTGCGCCGGCGGCCGCCTGCGCACCCCCGAGGCGATCCGACACCTGCCGCAGGGCGACCGGTCCACCGACGAACGTGATGCGACGACGACCGATCGCGAGCAGGTGCTCGACCGCGATGCGACCGCCCTCGACGTCGTCGACGGCGACGGAGCCGAACCGGCCGTCCTGCGACTCCCGGTCGACCAGTACGGCCGGCGTCCCGCGCTCCTGCATCTGTGCGAGGCGGGGCAGCGACTCGGTGACGGGCGTGACCAGCACCCCGGTCACGCGCTGCTCCTCGAACAGGTCCAGGTGCATCGCCTCCCGTTGCTGCTTCTCATCGCTGTTGGCCACCAGCACGGCGAGTCCGTACTCGTCGGCGCGCTCCTCGGCGCCGCGGATGATCTCGGCGAAGAACGGGTTGCGGATGTCGAGCACGACGAGCCCGATCGTCCGACTCCGACCGGCGCGGAGCTGACGCGCCGCATCGTTGCGCACGAAGCCCAGACGGGCGATCGACGCCTGCACCCTGGCCACCGTCCGCGGGGCGACCTTCTCCGGGCGGTTGAGCACGTTCGACACCGTGCCGACGGAGACTCCGGCGTCTTCGGCGACTTCCTTCACACTGGCAGCCACTGCGTCCCCCGTCCGTCGCCGTCCGCCCCTGAAACGAATCATGCGAGGCGCGTTTCCTCAGACTCTCATGCCGCCTTGACAGCCGTCAACACATGCCATACTGTCGATGCCGAAAGGGTTTGAAACGATTCAGTCCCTCAACGAAGAGAGAAATGATGACCTCACCTTCATCGACCCCGGTGCTGGAACTCTCCGCCGTCACGAAGGCCTTCGGTGCAGTGGTCGCCCTCCGCTCCGCCACCATCTCCGTGGACGCCGGTTCGATCCACGCCCTCGTCGGAGAGAACGGCGCCGGGAAGTCGACGCTCGTCAAGATCGTGGCCGGCCTCTACCAACGGGACGCCGGAGACTTCCGCCTGCGGGGCGAAGAGGTGGATTTCACCTCCACGGCGCAGTCCAAGGCCGCCGGCGTCGCCGTCATCTACCAGGAGCCCACGCTGTTCCCCGACCTCTCCGTCACCGAGAACATCTTCATGGGCCGTCAGCCCACCAACCGTTTCGGACGGATCGACCGCAAGGCCATGCGGCACGAGGTCGAGCGCCTGTTCACGCGGCTGGGTGTCGGAATCGACCCCGATCGCCCCGCCGAGGGGTTGTCGATCGCCGACCAGCAGGTGATCGAGATCGCCAAGGCGGTCTCCTTGGACGCGAGCCTGCTGATCATGGACGAGCCGACCGCCGCCCTCTCCGGTGTCGAGGTCGAACGTCTCTTCGCGATCGCTCGGAGCCTGCGCGATGAGGGCCGCGGACTCATCTTCATCTCCCACCGCTTCGACGAGGTCTTCGACCTGTGCGACGTGGTCACGGTGATGCGGGACGGCGCCTACATCTCGACGAGTTCGATCGCCACGACGACCGTCGACGAGATCGTCCATCAGATGGTCGGCCGCGAGGTGACCGAGCTCTTCCCGAAGCAGGAGACGACGATCGGCGAGCCGCTGCTCGAGGTCGAGGGACTCACGAGCCCCGGCATCTTCCATGACATCTCCTTCACCGTCCGCTCCGGCGAGATCGTCGGGCTGGCCGGCCTCGTCGGCGCCGGACGCAGCGAGGTCGCCCGCGCCGTGTTCGGTGTCGACGGGTACCGGCAGGGCGTCGTGCGCATGAAGGGCCGCCGCATCCCCGGTCGGCGACCTGTCGAGGCGATGCGCGCGGGACTCGCGCTCGTGCCCGAGGACCGCCGCAGACAGGGCCTCGTGATCGAGGCGGGAGTCGGCGGCAACATCACTCTCGCCATCCGCCGGTGCCTCGCGAAGCTCGGACTGATCACCACCGCGGTCGAGAACCGCTCCGCCCGGGAATGGGCGAGTCGACTCGAGGTGAAGACACACGCCCTCGACACCGTCGCAGCCACGCTCTCGGGCGGGAACCAGCAGAAGGTGGTCCTCGCGAAATGGCTCGCCACGCAGCCGCAGGTGCTCCTCATCGATGAGCCGACGCGGGGAATCGACGTCGGCACCAAGTCGGAGGTGCATCGCCTGCTCTCGGAACTCGCCGGTCAGGGCATGGGAATCCTCATGATCTCGTCGGAGCTCCCGGAGGTCCTCGGCATGGCCGACCGTGTGCTCGTGATGCGGGAGGGCCGCATCACCGCCGAGATCACTCGCTCGGAGGCCACCTCCGAGAACGTCATGTTCGCCGCGACGCACGCATCGGAGCTCTCCTCGTGACCACCGCCATCCCCGTCTCCGCACTCACGAAGCGGGTCTCCGGCCTGGGCAGAGCCCGTGAGTTCGGGATCCTGCTCGCGCTCGTCCTGGTGATCACCGCCGCGACATTGAACAACCCGAAATTCCTGTTCAGCCCGGATGGCTGGCGCGACCTGCTGCTGACGCCGTCGATCCTGGTCCTCGTCGCCGTCGGGCAGGCGATCGTCCTCATCACCCGGAACGTCGATCTCTCGGTCGGCTCCGTGATGGGGCTCACCGCCTACCTGACCGGTCGACTGTTCATCGACATCCCCGGCATCCCGATCGTCCTCGTCGTGATCGCCGCGGTCGTCTTCGGCGCCCTGCTCGGACTCGTGAACGGCGCCCTCGTGGCGTTCGCGAAAGTCCCGGCGATGGTGATCACCCTCGGCACGCTGTACGCGTATCGCGGGATCAACGTGCTGTGGACCGGCAGCGATCGCGTGAACGCCTCCGACATGCCGAAGGACTTCCTCGCTCTCGGCACCGGACAAATCGTGGGCATCCCGATCCTCGCGATCGTCGCGCTCGTCGTGCTCGCGGCGGCGGCCTGGTACATGAAGAACACGCGAGGTGGTCGCGAGTACTACGCGATCGGCTCCGATCCCGCCGCTGCCGAGCTCTACGGCCTGCGCGTCACCCGGCGCGTCCTCACCGCCTTCATCCTGTCGGGTGCACTGGCCGGGCTCGCCGGTGTGTTCTACGCCGCCCGCTACGGCACCATCAACTCGCAGGCCGGAGCCGGCTGGGAGCTCGACGCCGTCGGGGCCGCGGTCATCGGGGGCGTCGCGATCACCGGCGGAATCGGATCGGTCTGGGGAGCGGCGATCGGCGCCGTGCTCCTGCTGACCATCAACCGCGCACTGCCGATCCTCGGCATCCCCGACTTCTGGCAACGTGCCGTGGTCGGCCTGCTCATCATCGGCGCCATCGTGCTCGACCGCGTGCTCGCGGTGCGGCAGAAACGGCGGCTCATCGAGGCGAGGGACGAATCATGACCACCGCGACCACCACCGCGAGCACCCGCGTGATCCGCGACTTCGAGAAGCCGCTCTGGCGGCGCGTGCTCCTCACGCGCGAAGCCGCGATCGTCGGGCTCCTCCTCGTCGTCGCCGCTGTCGCGGCGAGCAGCATCCGCGGCTTCGGCCAGCCGATCACCTTCACCTACCTGGTGCTCGACATCGCCCCCATCCTCCTCATCGCGCTCCCGATGACGCTCATCATGATCACGGGCGAGATCGATCTCTCCGTCGGCAGCATGGTCGGGCTCTCGAGCGTCGTGACGGGCGCGCTCGTGCAGGGTGGGATGCCGTTCGAGATCGCCGCGCTCGCCGCGCTCGCCGTCGGCATCGTCGGCGGCGCGTTCAACGGGTTCCTGGTCACCGTCGTCGGTCTTCCCTCGCTCGCGGTGACGATCGGCACCCTGGCCCTCTTCCGCGGGCTCGCGGTCGGGTTGCTCGGCACCACGGCCGTCACCGACTTCCCCGAGTTCTGGACCGATCTCGCCAAGGCGAAGTTCACGGGAACGCCGATCCCGGTCATCACTCTCCCCTTCCTGCTCCTCGTGGTGGTGTTCGTCGTGCTGCTGCACTTCACACCCTTCGGCCGCGGCGTGTACGCGGTGGGCCTGTCGAAGGATGCGGCGCACTTCTCGGGCGTGAACGTCGAGCGCACGAAGTTCACTCTCTTCGTCCTCTCCGGAGTGGTCGCCGCCTTCGCCGGCATCTTCTACACCCTCCGATACGGCAGTGCCCGTGGCGACAACGCGACCGGCCTCGAGCTCCAGGTGATCGCAGCCGTGGTGCTCGGCGGAGTCTCGGTCTTCGGCGGACGGGGCAAGATCTACGGCGTCATCGCCGCCGCGCTCCTCATCGGGTCGCTCGCCAGCGCGCTGCGCCTCGTGAACGTCACCTCCGACGTCATCAACATCATCACCGGGACGCTCCTCGTGATCTCGGTGGTGGCCGCAAGCTTCCTGGCCTGGCTGCAGAAGACGCGCCGCCGACCGGGCAGAACCCCCTCCGGTGTCGCAACCACAGCTCCATGACACCGATGGACGCCGCACCCGCGGCACTCTCCGACGAAAGGAACGAACAATGACGTTTGCACGCAAGCGTGTGACCGCCTTCGCCGCCCTCGCGGTGGCGGCGGCGGTCGCCCTCACCGGATGCACCGCCTCGAGCGACAGCGGAAGCGGCGACTCGGGTGGCGACGGCTCCAACCTCGCGATCACCTTCCTGCCGAAGAACCTCGGCAACCCGTACTTCGACACCTCGAGCGAAGGCGGCAAGAAGGCCGTCGAGGAGTTCGGAGGAACGTTCTCCGAGGTCGGTCCGGCGGAGGCCACCCCGGATGCCCAGGTCAGCTACATCAACACGGCCACGCAGCAGGGCGTCGGTGCGCTCGTCGTCTCGGCGAACGACCCGAAGGCCATCTGCGACGCCCTCAACGAGGCCCGCGACGCCGGCGTCAAGGTCGTCACCTTCGACTCCGACACGAATCCCGAATGCCGCGACCTGTTCATCAACCAGGCCGACTCCGAGGGCATCGCGAAGGTGCAGGTCGACCTGATCGCCAAGCAGATCGGCGGTGCCGGCGAGATCGCGGTACTGTCGGCTTCCGCGAACGCCACCAACCAGAACGCCTGGATCGACCTGATGAAGGAGTACGTCGCGAGCGAGTACCCGGACATCACGATCGTCGAGACGGTCTACGGCGACGACGACGACCAGACGTCCTTCGACAAGACGGCAGCACTGCTGCAGACGCACCCCGATCTGAAGGGCATCATCTCGCCCACCACGGTCGGCATCGCTGCGGCCGCGCGCTACCTCTCGACGTCGGACTTCAAGGGCAAGGTCGCGCTCACCGGACTCGGCACCCCGAACCAGATGCGCGAGTACGTCGAGGACGGCACCGTCACGGCTTTCGCTCTCTGGAACCCGGCTGATCTCGGCTACCTCGCGGCGTTCGCCGCCCAGGCTCTCATCGCGGGTGACATCACCGGCGAAGAGGGCGACACCTTCGAGGCGGGCGACCTCGGCACGTACACGGTCGGCGCCGACGGCGTCGTCCTGCTCGGCGACCCGTTCGAGTTCAACGCCGACAACATCGGCGACTTCGACTTCTGAGTCGCCCCGTCCGGTCGGCGCTCTCGAGCGCCGACCGGACATCGAAAGGACCCACGTATGACGCGCGTCGGCTTTCAGCTGCAGGTCCGTCCCGAGCTGCTCGACGAGTACCTCGCGCGGCACTCCCCGGTTCGTCCCGAGATGCTCGCGGAGATCGCCGCCTCCGGGCGACGCAACTACTCGCTCTTCCTCGGCGCGGGCGGAACCCTCTTCGGCTACTACGAGACCGATGACGACACCGCCGCCCAGGCCTACCTCGCCGCCTCCCCCGTCGCCGCGCGCTGGGAGGCGGAGATGAGCCGGTTCTTCCTCGGCCTCGACGGGCGCCCCGACCAGGCGGCCGCACCTCTCACCGAGGTGTTCCACCTCGAAGACCAGCTCGCCGCCGTCGGCGAGCGCACCACTCCCGTCATCGACAACGAAAGCAGTGCATCGTGAGCATCCTCTCCTCCGAGAACCTCGCCATCCTCGAGCAGCAGGGCATCGAGCTGCCCAGCTGGGCCTTCGGCAACTCCGGCACCCGGTTCAAGGTGTTCGGCACCCCCGGCACCCCGCGCGACCCGTGGGAGAAGATCGCCGACGCGGCACAGGTCCACAAGTACACGGCGCTCGCACCCAAGGTGGCGCTGCACATCCCGTGGGACCTGGTCGACTCGTACGACGACCTGCGCGCGCACGCCGAAGACCTCGGAGTCGAGCTCGGCACGGTGAACTCCAACACCTTCCAGGACGACGACTACAAGTTCGGCGCCCTCACGCACGAGGATGCCGCCATCCGGCAGAAGGCCATCGACCACCACCTCGCCTGCATCGACGTCATGGACGCGACCGGCAGCCGCGACCTGAAGATCTGGCTGGCCGAGGGCTCCAACTACCCCGGCCAGGCGGATCTGCGCGGCCGGCAGGACCGCCTGCAGGAGTCGCTGCAGAAGATCTACGCGCGCCTCGGCGACGACCAGCGCCTCGTGCTCGAGTACAAGTTCTTCGAGCCCGCTTTCTACCACACCGACGTTCCGGACTGGGGCACCTCCTACGCCCAGGTGAGTGCCCTGGGCGACAAGGCGATGGTGTGCCTCGACACGGGCCACCACGCGCCCGGCACCAACATCGAGTTCATCGTGATGCAGCTGCTGCGTCTCGGCAAGCTCGGGTCGTTCGACTTCAACTCGCGCTTCTACGCCGACGACGACCTGATCGTGGGCGCCGCCGACCCGTTCCAGCTGTTCCGCATCCTCTTCGAGGTCATCCGCGGCGGCGGCCTGAACAACCCCGACGTGGCGTTCATGCTCGACCAGTGCCACAACGTCGAGGACAAGATCCCCGGTCAGATCCGCTCGGTGCTGAACGTGCAGGAGATGACCGCCCGCGCACTGCTCGTCGATCACGACGCCCTCACCGCGGCGCAGAAGTCGGGCGACGTGCTCGCCGCCAACGCCGTCTTCATGGACGCCTTCTACACCGACGTGCGCCCGGCCCTCGCCGAATGGCGCGAGTCGCGCGGGCTCGCCGCCGACCCGATGGCCGCCTACGCCGCATCCGGATACCAGCAGCAGATCGCCGCCGACCGCGTGGGCGGCGTGCAGGCCGGCTGGGGCGCCTGAGCGCCCCCGCCCCGCACGCTCTCCCGCCCCCGCTGAAACGAACCGAGGAATCATGACGAACCCCACCGCTGCCGCTCTGATCGCGCGGAGCAACCGCCTGGGCGCCGATCCGAAGAACACCAACTACGCCGGCGGGAACACCTCCGCCAAGGGCACCGCGACCGACCCGGTGACCGGTCAGCCCGTCGAGCTGATGTGGGTCAAGGGCTCGGGCGGCGACCTCGGGACCCTGACCGAGAGCGGCCTGGCCGTGCTCCGCCTCGACCGCATGCGCGCGCTCGTCGACGTCTACCCCGGGCTCGACCGGGAAGACGAGATGGTCGCCGCGTTCGACTACTGCCTGCACGGCAAGGGGGGAGCCGCCCCGTCGATCGACACCGCCATGCACGGCCTGGTCGATGCGGCGCACGTCGATCACCTGCACCCCGACTCCGGCATCGCGATCGCGACCGCGGCCGATGGCGAAGCGCTCACGGCGACGATCTTCGGCGAGAAGGTGGTCTGGGTGCCCTGGCGTCGTCCCGGCTTCCAGCTCGGACTCGACATCGCCGAGATCAAGCGGAAGAACCCGCAGGCGATCGGCTGCATCCTGGGCGGGCACGGCATCACCGCGTGGGGCGACACCTCCGAGGACGCCGAGGCGCACTCCCTCTGGATCATCGACACCGCGGCCGCGTACATCGCCGAGCACGGCACTACCGAGCCGTTCGGCGGCGTCCGTTCCGGATTCCAGGCGCTGCCCGCCTCCGAGCGTCGGGAGCGTGCGGCGGCCCTCGCCGGCACCGTCCGCGGCATCGCCTCCACGGACAAGCCGATGGTCGGTCACTTCACCGACGCCGACGTCGTGCTCGACTTCCTCGCGTCGGAGAAGGCTCCGGCCCTCGCCGCCCTCGGCACCAGCTGCCCCGACCACTTCCTGCGCACCAAGGTCAAGCCGCTCCTCCTCGACCTGCCGGCCACCGCCTCCGTCGAGGAGCAGACCGCGCGCCTGCACGAGCTGCACGAGCAGTACCGCGCCGACTACCAGGCCTACTACGACGCCCACGCGACGGCCGACTCCCCCGCGATCCGCGGCGCCGATCCGCTCATCGTGCTGGTCCCCGGCGTGGGCATGTTCTCCTACGGCGCCAACAAGCAGACCGCTCGCGTCGCCGGCGAGTTCTACGTCAACGCGATCAACGTGATGCGCGGCGCCGAGTCCCTGTCGACCTACGCGCCGATCTCGGATGCCGAGAAGTTCCGCATCGAGTACTGGGCGCTGGAGGAGGCGAAGCTGCAGCGGATGCCGAAGCCGAAGTCGCACCAGGGCCGCATCGCCTTCGTCACCGGCGCCGCTTCGGGCATCGGCAAGGCCATCGCCACGCGTCTCGCCGCGGAGGGGGCCTGCGTCGTGATCGCCGACCTCGATCTCGAGAAGGCGCAGGCCGCGGCCGCCGAGCTCGGGAACACGGACGTCGCGATCGGCGTCGCCGCGAACGTCGCGGATGCCGATGCCGTCCAGGCCGCCCTGAATGAGGCGGTGCTCGCGTTCGGCGGTGTCGACCTCGTTGTCAACAACGCCGGGCTCTCCCTGTCGAAGCCCCTGCTGGAGACCACGGAGAAGGACTGGGATCTGCAGCACGACGTCATGGCCAAGGGCTCGTTCCTCGTGTCGAAGGCCGCCGCCCGCGTGCTCATCGACCAGAAGCTCGGCGGCGACATCATCTACATCTCGTCGAAGAACTCCGTCTTCGCCGGCCCGAACAACATCGCCTACTCCGCGACCAAGGCCGACCAGGCCCACCAGGTGCGGCTGCTGGCGGTCGAGCTCGGCGAGTTCGGCATCCGGGTCAACGGCATCAACCCCGACGGTGTCGTGCGCGGCTCCGGCATCTTCGCCTCCGGGTGGGGCGCGAATCGCGCCGCGACCTACGGCGTCGCAGAAGAGGACCTCGGGCAGTTCTACGCGAACCGCACGATCCTGAAGCGCGAGGTCGTCCCCGAGAACGTCGCCGACGCCGTGTACGTGCTGACCGGTCCCGAGCTCAGCCGCACCACCGGCCTGCACATCCCGGTGGACTCGGGCGTCGCCGCGGCCTTCCTGCGATGACCCTCCGCGCGGTCGCGGCCGTCGACCTCGGGGCGACCAGCGGCCGCGTCATGATCGGGCGGATCGGCGACGACCGGCTCGACCTCGAGCTGGTGTCACGGTTCCCCAATGGACCCGTCGAACGCGAGGACGGACTGCACTGGGACTTCGAGGCCCTGTACGCGCACGTCGTCGAGGGCCTCGCCGAGGCGGTGCGGCGCGAGCCGGGCATCGAGAGCATCGGGATCGATTCCTGGGCTGTCGACTACGGTCTGCTGCGGGACGGCGAGCTCCTCGCGGAGCCGTTCCACTACCGCGACGACCGCACGACGCGCGGCGTCGCCGAGGTGCATGCGCTCGCCCCGTTCGCGGAGCTGTATCAGCGAAACGGCCTGCAGTTCCTGCCGTTCAACACCCTGTACCAGTACCGGGTCGATGCACGGCTCGCCGAGGCCGACACCGCTCTCCTGATCCCCGACCTCATCGCGTTCCTGCTCACCGGGTCCGCCGTGGCCGAGCGCACGAACGCCTCGACCACCGGCCTGCTCGGTGTCGCGGACGGCGAGTGGGACACGGCCCTGGCCGATCGTCTCGGCACCCCGACGAGCATCCTGCCGCCACTCGTCGACCCAGGCACGACCATCGGCACGCTTCGCCCCGACCTCGTCGCACGCATCGGCAAGGAGCTGCCGGTGATCGCGGTCGGCTCGCACGACACCGCATCCGCCGTCGTGGCCGCTCCGCTCTCGAGCCCGCACTCGGCGTACATCTCCTGCGGCACCTGGGGCCTGGTCGGCGTGGAGCTGGCCGAGCCGGTGCTGACGGATGCCGCCCGCGAGGCGGACTTCACCCACGAGCTCGGCGTCGACGGCCGGTTCCGGTTCCTGCACAACGTCACGGGCCTCTGGCTGCTCAGCGAGACCGTGCGGGCCTGGGAGGCCGAGGACGGCGCGGACATCGACCTGCCGGAGCTGCTGGCCGCGGCATCCGCGGTCTCGGACGAGGTGCCGGTGTTCGACGCCGACGACCCGACGCTCAGCGCCCCCGGCGACATGCCGGCGCGGATCGCGGCGCTGCTCGGCGAGGCGGCACCGTCCGAGAGGCCCGCATTCGCGCGGAGCATCATCGAGTCGATCGCGGACGCCTTCGCGCGTGCCGTCCGCTCCGCGGCCGAGCTGTCCGGGCGTGGACTCGACAGCATCCACCTCGTCGGCGGAGGGTCTCTCAACCGACTGCTCTGCCAGGCCACCGCCGATCGGACCGGACTCCCCGTGCTGGCCGGTCCCGTCGAGGCGACGGCCCTGGGCAACGTGCTCATCCAGGCGCGCGCTCTCGGCGCGGCGCCGGCGACGCTGGAGGAGCTGCGCGCCCTCGTCGCCGCGACGCACACCCCCACGCGCTTCGACCCCCGCGCCTGACGCTCATCGAGGCCCACGGCCATCGCCGGTGCCCGCCGTGACGGACGTGCATCACGGTGGGCCCGGCGATGGGCGTGGGTCCGACTTCGAGGTGCCGTACGCGGTCAGCCGGCGGCGGGACCGCCCGCGTTCGCCGCGGCCACCAGCTGCTCGATCTGCTCGAAGTCCACCGGGAGCCCGGGGAATCCGGCGAGACGTCCGATCGGGAACGACGCCATCATCTTCTGCATCGCCTCGTCGTTCGCCATCATCGAGGCCCCGGCGGCGTCGCCGCCGAGCCCGGCCATCAGCCCGCCGAGCGCCTGCTGCACGACGGGACCGGCGATCGGGTGCGAGATCAGGTCGCCGATCGAGGAGTTCATGGTCAGCTCCTGGTGCACCTCGTCACCGCTGAGCTCGACCGAGACCGTCGCGCGGATGTCACGGCTGGAGGCCGCCACGTCGACCGTGTAGGCGCCACCCTCGACGACCCAGCGGTCGACACGGATGTCCCAGTACGCGAGGTCCTCCCGGCGCACGACGAGCTCGACCGTGCGAGTCTCCCCCGCGGCGAGCGCGACGGACGCGAACGCCTTGAGCTCGCGCGGAGCCCGCTGCACGATCGACGACTCGAGGGCGGTGTAGACCTGCACGACCTCGCGGCCGTCGCGGTCGCCGGTGTTGGTGATGTCGACGCGCACAACGATGTCGCCGTCCGCCCCGACCTCGGCCGTCGCGGGGCCGTACGCGAACGTCGTGTAGGAGAGGCCGTGCCCGAACGGGAACGTCACGTCGAGGCCCTTCGCGTCGTACCAGCGGTAGCCGACCAGCAGCCCCTCGCCGTAGCGGACGTGCCCGAACTCACCGGGGAAGTTGCCGAAGGAGGGGTTGTCCGAAAGTCGCACGGGCACGGTCTCCGTGAGCTTGCCCGAGGGGTTCACCGCACCGTAGAGAACGTCGGCCACGGCGCCGCCGCCGGCCTGACCGAGCAGCCAGCTCTCGATGATCGCGGGCACGCGGTCGGCGAAGGGCAGAGCCACGACGCCGCCGTTCGACAGCACGACGACGACCCGCGGGTTCACCTCGAGCACCGCGTCGAGCACGGCGAGCTGATCGGCGGGGAGGTCGATGTGAACGCGGTCGAAGCCCTCCGACTCCTCCGCGGCCGGCAGACCGAGGAACAGCACAGCCACGTCCGCCGCGCCGGCGACGCCGACGGCCTCCGTCCGCAGGTCGTTCGCGGTGCGACCGGAGGTCGCGATGGTTCCACCGTCGACCGCGAAGCCCGCCGCGTAGGTGACGTTCTCGCCGCCGACGGCGCGCAGCTCGTCGAGAGCCTTGTCGACCCGGGTGGGGTTGATCAGCGAGGAGCCCGCCCCCTGGAAGCGCGGCTCGGTCGCGAACGCGCCGATCACGGCGATCTTCTGGTCGGCGGCGAGCGGCAGCAGCGCTCCCTCGTTCTTCAGCAGCACGATCGACCGGCCGGCCGCCTCACGAGCGAGCGCATGGTGCGCATCGATGTCGAGCGGTCCGTCGACGGCCGGACGCTCGCCGGCCTTGCGCACGAGCTCGATGGCCCGGGAAGCCGCCGTGTCGAGCACGCTCTCCTCGAGCGTCCCGGCGCGCACGGCCGCGACGAGCTGGGCATCCGTGCGCCCACCCGATGCGGGCATCTCGAGGTCGAGTCCTGCGGCGACGCCGGCGACGCGGTCGTTCACGGCGCCCCAGTCGGAGACGACGAGGCCCTCGAAGCCCCAGTCGTCGCGCAGCACGCTGGTGAGCAGCCACGGGTCCTCCGAGGTCCACACCCCGTTGAGCTTGTTGTACGAGCACATGACCGTCCACGGCGATGCGTCCTTCACGACGCGCTCGAATCCGCGCAGGTAGATCTCGCGCAGCGGGCGGGGGTCGACGTCGGAGCTCGCGCGCATGCGGTCGAACTCCTGGTTGTTCGCGGCGAAGTGCTTGAGCGAGGTGCCGACACCCTTCGACTGGATGCCGCGCACCGAGGCGGCACCGAGGATGCCAGAGACGATCGGGTCCTCCGAGAAGTACTCGAAGTTGCGTCCGCACAGCGGCGAGCGCTTGATGTTGATGCCGGGGCCGAGGACGACGGCGACGTTCTCGATCGCAGCCTCCACCCCGATCGCGGCACCCACGCGCTCGATGATCTCCGGGTCGAAGGAGGAGCCGATGCCGACGGCGGGTGGGAAGCACGTCGCGGGGACGCTGTCGGCGAGGCCGAGGTGGTCGGAGCTGCCGGACTGCTTGCGCAGACCGTGCGGTCCATCGGTCATCATCACCGAGGGGATGCCCACACGGTCGATGGCCTTCGTGGTCCAGAAGTCCGCACCGCTGGTGAGCGACGCCTTCTCCTCGAGGGTGAGGTCGGAAGCCGAGTTCTCGGTCATTGTGATCCTTTCGCGGGCGACGCCGATGTCCTTGCGAAAACCTTATGCCCTTCAGTATTAGATTTCAAACGTCATTCAGGATTAGTCTCGAAGCATGGCTCGACGAGGTTCATACGCGAAGGGTGTCGCGCGACGCGAGGAGATCCTGGAGAGCGCGCTCGACGTGATCGGGCGCAAGGGTTACCAGAACGCCTCCCTCAAGGAGATCGCCGAGGTGGTCGGCGTGACCCCGGCCGCACTGCTGCACTACTTCGGCTCGAAGGAGGAACTCTTCACCGAGGTCCTCCGCAAGCGCGACGAGCACGACGGCCTCGACCCCGCCGGCCTCACCGACACCGAGGCCAGAACCGCGTTCATCGACGTGATCCGCCACAACACCGAGGTCCCGGGACTCGTCGCCCTCTTCTCCCGCCTCTCGGTGGACGCGGCCGACCCCGAGCATCCAGCCCACAGCTACTTCCTGGACCGCAGCGAACGCCTCCGCGGATCCATCGTCGAGAACTTCGGCACCGAGGATCGACGTTCCGCCCTCGACCCCGACACCCTCGCCCGAGTGATCCAGGCCGCATCCGACGGACTCCAGCTGCAGTGGATGATCGACCCGACCGTCGACATGGCCGGCATCATGGCGGCTCTCATCGACGCCCTGCACCCCGCAGCGCCACCCACCCCGCAGGTCTGAGTCGCGGCGAGACCCACCGCCGCGGGCGTCGCGGCGATGGGTCCCGTCGAGGAGCGCGAGCGTCGTCGCGCCCTAGCCCTTGACCGCGCCCCCGAGCCCGGCCGAGCGCAGGAACACCGACTGGAAGATCAGGAACATCGCGATCGGGATGAGCGTCGCGATCGCCAGCGCCGCCAGGAACACGTCGAGCTCGGTCTGCGACTGCACGGCGGGGAGGCGCACCGACAGCGGCTGCACGGACGGATCCGGCAGCACCAGCATCGGCCAGAGGTAGTCCTTCCACGCCGCGATGATCGCGAACACCGACACCACACCGAGGATCGGCTTCGACATCGGGAGCACGATCGACCAGAACAGCCGGAACGGACCGGCGCCGTCCGTCCGTGCCGCCTCGAACACCTCACGCGGCAGACTGTCGAAGAACCGCTTGACCAGCAGGATGTTGAACGCGTTCGCACCCATCGGCAGCCAGACCGCGAGGTAGTTGTTGAGCAGGCTCACGTTCCCCAGCAGCGGCGGGTGAACGATCGTCAGATACAGCGGCACGAGCAGCACGATGCCGGGGATGAACAGCGTCGCCAGCACCAGGGCGTTCAGGATCGGCGCGTACCGCGGCTTCAGCACCGAGAGCGCATAGCCCCCGGTCGTCGCGATGAGCAGCTGGACGAACCAGGCGCCGAGCGCGATGATCACCGTGTTGAAGAAGTACTGGTCGATGTGGATGTCGTTCCACGCGGTCGACAGGTTCTCCCAGTCGATCCCGTTCGGCCACAGCGCGAACGGCTGCTGCAGGGTGTCCTGCGTCGGCGTCACGGCCGACTTCGCCAGCCACAGGATCGGTCCGAGTCCGGCGACCACCAGGCCGACCGTGAGGAAGACGTGCGTGACCGACATCCCGACGCGGATGCCGGGGCGCCGACGCTCCGAATCCGAGATGACCGTGCGGTCCCCGACGCTGTCGGCGGCCTTCTCTGCCGCCTTCTCCGCGGCACGGGTCGAGAGGCGGGTGGTGAGGCTCACGTCGTGCTCCAACGGTCGGTCAGCTTGAAGTACAGCCAGGAGAGCAGGGCGAGGACGATCGCGAGCAGCACCGAGACGGCCGTCGCCTCGCCGTAGTCGCCGCCCAGACTGTTGCGGAAGGCCTTGTCGTAGATGTATAGCAGCACGGTCTTGGTCGCGCCGGCAGGGCCGCCGCCGGTGAACAGGAACGGTTCGAGGAAGACCTGCGCGGTCGCGATGACCTGCAGGATCAGCATGATGAAGAGGATGCCGCGCAGCTGCGGCAGCGTGACGTGCCAGACCTTCTTCCAGATGCCGGCGCCGTCGACCTCCGCCGCGTCGTACAGCTCGGGCGGGACGCCGAGGAGGGCCGCGAGGTAGATGATGATCGATCCTCCTGCACCCGCCCAGGTGGCCTCGAGCACGAGCGAGGGCATGGCCTGCACGGCGTCCTGGATCCACGGCTGCGGGGGGATGCCGACGAATCCGAGCACCGTGTTGAACACACCGGACGGGTCGGCGCTGTAGAAGAACTTCCACAGCAGCACCGCGACCACGGGCGGGATCACGACCGGGAGGTACGCGAGCGCGGAGTAGATGCCCTTGCCGCGACGCACCTCGCTCATCAGCACGGCCATCAGCAGCGGCAGCGGGAACCCGAAGAGGAGGGCGAGCACGGCGAACCACAGCGTGTTGATCACGGCGCGGCCGAGCTCGGGGTCGCCGATCACGGCGAGGTAGTTGTCGAATCCGACCCACTCGGAGACGATCAGGTTCGTCTTCTGCAGGCTCATGATCACCGACTGCACGATCGGCGACCAGGAGAAGAACACGAACACGAACAGCATGGGGAGCACGAACAGGAGGTTCGCGAGCCCGCCGCCGCGGAACCACGTGAGCGGTGAGCGGCGGCGGGAACGGCGCACAGCGGGCGGCGGAGAGTCCTCCACCGCCGCCCGCTGCTCGGAGAGCGTCATCGTCATGAAGTGTTTACTCGTCGAGCTTCGCCTGCGCATCGGTCTGCGCCTGGGCGAGCAGAGCGTCGATGTCGGCGTTCTGATCGGTGAGCACCTTCTGCACCACGGTGTCGAGGAGCGCGTAGACCTCCTGGGTCTTCACCTTCGGCTCGCCCACCGGCGTCTGGTCCCAGATGCGGTCGCTGAACGGCGCCATCTGCTCGACCGGGACGTTGATGTAGTCGGCGATCCACTCCTGCGACTCGTCGTACAGCTCGCGGCTGAGCACCGGGAGCAGCGGCGTGCCGACGGCCTGACCCGACTCGTTCAGGGTCTTGGCGTCGAGGACGGCGGCGTCCTTGTCCATCAGCTTCTGCATGTAGTACCAGTCGATCCAGGTGACGGCCGCCGCCTTGGTGGCCTCGTCGACGGTCGGGCTGATCACCGCGATGTCACCGCCGCCGAGCGTGCCGGGGTCGTCGCCGTCCATCGGCACGACGGTCATGCCGTAGATCGACGAGTCCATGCCGAAGTCGCGCACCAGTGCGGTGTAGATGTCGGAACCCGACGTGTACATGCCGATGTTGCCGGCCGCGAACTCCTGGTTGATCGTGCCCCAGTCGAGGTCGACCTTGGAGCCGAAGGACTTGTCCTCCCACTTCACGTCGTGCAGGAACTGCAGCGCGGCCTTGGTGGCGTCGTTGTCGATCGTCGACTCGGCCGTGCCGTCGCCGTTGTCGGTCTGCGTGCGACCGCCGCGCGCCACGGTCTGCGAGGTGAGCTGCCACCCGCCCGTGTTGTTGATCGCCATCTGCGCGTAGCCGGCCTTGCCCGTCGCGTCCGTGATCGCCTTCGCGGCCGTGCGGATCTCGTCCCACGTCTGCGGCGGGTTGTCGGGGTCGAGCCCCGCCGCCTCGAACAGGTCGCGGTTGTAGTGCAGCGCTGCCGCGTAGGCCTGGCGCGGGAACCCGTAGATCTTCCCGTCGGAGCCGGTGACCCCGTCGAGGATGATCGGGTTGAACTTGTCGGTGTACCCGAGCTTCTCGATGGCGTCGGTCACGTCCATCAGCTGCCCGTTCTCGAGCAGCGTCTTGGAGTCGGTGAACGGCACGGTGAACACGTCGGGCAGGCTGCCGCCGGCGAGCTGCACCGCGAAGGTCGGGCCCTCCCACTCGTACTCGACACCGATGATGTCGATGTCGGGGTTCTCCTTCTCGAACTGCTTCTCCTGGGCGGCGAACGCCTCGTAGGCCGCCGCGTCGGCTCCCGGCGGGAACGTGGCGACGCGCAGCTCGGTCTTGCCGTCGGCGCTGTCATCGCCGCTCGACGTGCAGCCGGCGAGGGCGCCGACCGTGGCGAGCACGGCGACCCCGGCGACCAGGGCTTTCGTTGGTGACTTCATTGTCTGTCCTTCCATGTGGTGCTGATCGGGTGGTGCAGGGCTACTTCTGCGCTCGCGGGGAGCGCCCGGAAACGGCTCGGAGGGCGAGCCAGGCTGTGGAGTCGGGGGGCAGTGCGCCGCCGTCGAGGAGCGTGCTGGCGAGCAGGACCTCATGGTGCGCGGGCAGCGGGACCGGCACCGCGCCGAGGTTGGTGATGCTGACGGTGCCGTCGCCGCGCCGGAACGCGAGGACGTCGGCTCCCAGCTCGAGCCACTCGAGGTCGCTTCCGGCGAGGTCGTCGATGCGTCGGCGCAGGGCGATCGCCGCACGATAGAGGTTCAGTGTCGAGCCGGGGTGGGCGTCCTGCGCCTCGACCGCGAGCGCCGCCCAGTCGGCGGGCTGCGGGAGCCAGGGTGTCCCGCCGAAGCCGTAGGGGCTCGCCTCCCCCGCCCATGGCAGCGGCACCCGGCATCCGTCCCGTCCGGGGTCGACGCCGCCGGAGCGGAAGTGCATCGGATCCTCGATCACGTCGAGCGGAAGCTCGACCTCGGGGAGTCCGAGCTCGTCGCCCTGGTAGATGTAGAGGCTTCCGGGGAGGGCGGCCACGAGCAGGGCCGCGGCCCGTGCGCGGCGGGATCCCCGTTCGACGTCGGTCGCGGTGCCGAAGCGCTTGCGCTCGAAGGCGAACGAGGAGTCCGCCTGCCCGTAGCGTGTCGCCGGACGGGTCACGTCGTGGTTGGAGAGCACCCACGTGGCCGGGGCTCCGACGGGCTCGTGCTCGGCGAGCGTGCGGGTGATGGAGTCGCGCATCGCCTGCGCGCTCCACGGCTGCGTCATGAACCCGAAGTTGAAGGCGGTGTGCATCTCCCCCGGCCGCAGGTAGCGGGCGAAGCGCTCGGCGTCGTCGAGCCAGACCTCGCCGACGAGCACCCGCTCGCCGTCGTACTCGTCGGCGACCGCGCGCCAGTCCCGGTAGATGTCGTGCAGCTCGTCGCGGTCGATGTGCGGGTGCCCGACCGTCGGAGCGCTGCCGGCGGGGAGGTCGGGCAGAGCCGGGTCCTTGACCGGGAGCGCGGCGGAGTCGATGCGGACGCCCGCGACGCCGCGGTCGAACCAGAACCGCAGGACGTCTTCGTGCTCGCGGCGCACGTCGGCGTGGTTCCAGTTGAGGTCGGGCTGCTCGGGGGTGAACAGGTGCAGGTACCACTCACCGGGTGTCCCGTCGGGGTTCTGCGTGCGCGTCCACGTCTCGCCCTGGAAGCTGGAGACCCAGTTGGTGGGGATCCCGGATCCGTCGGCGCCACGACCGGGGTGGAACCAGAAGCGCTCGCGTTCGGCGCTGCCCGGGCCCGCGGCCAGCGCCTGCTGGAACCATTCGTGCTGGTCGGAGATGTGGTTCGGCACGATGTCGACGATCGTGCGGATGCCGAGCTCGAGCGCCTCCGCGATCAGCTGCTCGGCCTCTTCGAGCGTGCCGAAGCGCGGGTCGATCCGCCGGTAGTCCTGCACGTCGTAGCCGCCGTCGGCGAGCGGGCTCTGGTACCACGGCGTGAACCAGAGCGCATCGACCCCGAGGCTCTTGAGGTAGCCGAGGCGCGAGCGCACACCCGCGAGATCGCCGATGCCGTCGCCGTTGCCGTCCGCGAAGCTGCGCACGTACACCTGGTAGATGACGGCCGTGCGCCACCACCCCTCGCCCACGGGCATGGTCAGGGTGCGGGCAGGTGCCGCGCTGCGCAGAACTTCAGTGTCCACGGAACTCCTCGTCGTCGGTGGCGATGAGTCGAATGTAGCTTTTCCGCGTGCTTCACGCAAGAACTAAACAGATTGTTGGAAATTTGCGATGACTTGCGGGCGCGCAAAAGAGCCCGTGGTGGCGCCGGAGCGCCTCCGGTCAGGCCAGTGGACCCGTCGAAGCCCGGAGCACCAACTCGGGCTCGAAGAGCAGCTCATCGCTCGGCCGGGAGGTGCCGGCGATCTGCGCGAGCAGCAGCGCGATCACGGCACGACCCATCGACTCGATCGGCTGCCGCACCGTGGTCAGCGGCGGCTCGGTGCAGCTCATCAGCGCCGAGTCGTCGAACCCGACGATGCTCACGTCGCCCGGCACGGACAGCCCCGCTCGGCGCGCGGCGCGCACGGCGCCGAGTGCCATCGGGTCGCTCGCGCACACGATCGCCGTGGCTCCGGCGGCGAAGAGGCGTGCTGCGCCCGCCTGCCCCGATTCGAGCGAGTACATGCCGCGTACCACGATCTCGTCCGGGAGCGGCTCGCCGAGCTGCTCGAGCAGACGACGCGCGGACTCGAGCTTGCGCTGCGACGGGACGTGATCGTCCGGCCCCAGCAGCAGCCCGATGCGCCGATGTCCGAGCTGATGCACGTGCAGCACCGCCTGCTCGGCCGCGGCCGCGTCGTCGGTCGAGACCGTCGCGAACTGCAGCTCGGGCACGCGGGCGTTCACGAGCACGGTCGGCAGGTTCACCTGGCGCAGCCGCTCGTAGTGCTCGTGCGCGGCATCCGCCTGCGTGTAGTTCCCACCGAGGAAGATCACTCCGGAGACCTGCTGCGCGAGGAGGAGGTCGACGTAGTCCGACTCCGTCACGCCGCCCGCGTTCTGCGTGCAGAGCAGCGGCGTGTAGCCGTTCTGGGTGAGCGCGCCGCCGACGATCTCGGCGAGGGCGGGGAAGATCGGGTTCTGCAGCTCGGGGAGCACCAGCCCCACCAGACGGGCCCGCTCGCCGCGCAGCTTCGTCGGCCGCTCGTAGCCGAGCACGTCGAGGGCCGTCAGCACCGCCTGCCGCGTGGCATCGGAGACTCCCGGCTTGTCGTTGAGCACACGGCTGACCGTGGCTTCACTCACACCGACCTTGCGCGCCACCTCGGCGAGTCGCTTCGACATGGGGTCAGCTTACGCGCAAGTTCTTGCAAGAACGCGCAAACGGATTGCGCACCGAGGGGCGAGGGCTCAGCCGTTGCCGTTGGAGCAGGTCTCCTGAGCCGCGGAGTTTCCCTTGATCGAGTCCGGGAGAGCGACCACGTTGTCCGGCGTCGCCGTGGGATCCGGTGTCGCCTCCGTCGTCGGCGTCGTCGGCTCCTTGACGACCACACCGTCGTTGCCGTTGTTCTGGTGCGTGATCTGCAGTTGGGCGTTGGCCTCGATCGCGTCCCACAGCGCCGTGGCGGCGTCGTAGTTCGGGACCACCTTGTTGCGGTCGTCGGGGTCGGTTCCGGTCGGGTACTGCACGAAGACGATGTCCTCGAACGGCACCGACTTCACCGCGAGGGCGATCTGCACGAGCGTCATCGGGTTGTTCGCCAGCGAGGTGCTCGCCTCGAGGTTGTTGAGCGCCGTGTTCGCGAGCTTGAGCATGACCGGCACGTTGCCGAGCACCTCTCCGCTGATCATCTTGCGGGCGAGGCTGGACATGTACTGCTGCTGGTTGCCGATGCGGCCGAGGTCGCTGCCGTCTCCGACGCCGTGACGGGTGCGGAGGAACTGCAGCGCCTCCAGGCCGCGGATCGTGTGCGTGCCCGCGCTCATGTCGAGGCCGGTGTAGCGGTCCTTGATGGGGGAGGCGAGACACACGTCGACGCCGCCGATGGCGTTGGTGATCTCGATCACGCCGCCGAACGTGACGGAGGCCGCGAACTGGACCTCCTGGTCGGTGAGCTCCGAGATCGTCTTGACGACGCAGTTCAGACCGCCGTCCGTGTACGCCACGTTGAGCGGCTGCTTGTTCATCGCCGAGTGGTTGTTGCCCTCGTCGTCGGTGCACTCCGGGATCGGGATCATCAGGTCGCGCGGGAAGCTGACGACGGTGATCCGACGCGGCTCCTGGGACACGTGCACGAGCAGGTTCACGTCGTTGAGCGTGCCCTCGGAATCGCTCCCGGTGCAGCGATCCCCGAAGAGATCCTTGTACTTCTCCTCGCACGTGTCCACACCGGTGAGGACGAGATTGAACCCGCCCTTGTACTCCCCGATGTCCGGGGGCACCGCCTGCTGGCCCTCGAGCTCGACGGCGTTCGCGGACACGGTGCTGGTGAGGTCGTAGTAGATGTACAGCCCGACGCCGAACCCGCTCACGAGGACGACGGCCAGACCGATCGCGATGAACTTCAGCAGCTGGCTGACCGTGTTCGGGGTGCCCAGCTGACCGTGTCGGGCGATGGTGCGGCGGCGTCGGGTGTTGTCGCTCACTCGGGCCCTTTCGGATTCAGCGCCGGTGCGGGGTCACCGTGCTCAGCATGCGGAGGGTGTGGGATTCGAACCCACGAGACATCTCTGCCCACTGGTTTTCAAGACCAGCTCCATCGGCCGCTCGGACAACCCTCCTCGACAGACGCATCTGTCGACAAGGCGTGAGTCTAGCCGAGTTCTATTCTCCTGCGCTGACCTGGGCAGGTGCTGGAAGCGTGTCCAGCGCCTGTGCCAGACCGCCATCCTCGACGTCGGCGGTGACCTCGCCGGCGGCATCCTTCACCTCGTCGGGAGCCTGGCCCATCGCCACGGCCCGTCCGCCGAGCGAGCGCGCCCAGCCGAACATCCCGATGTCGTTCCGGCCGTCCCCGGCGACGAGGATGCGCTCCTCATCGAGACCGAGCTCGACGCGCACCTGCTCCAGGGCGGTGCCCTTGTCGACGCCCTGCGGCGCGATGTCGAGCCAGGCCGTCCAGCCGATCGCGTACGACACCTCGTTGAGACCCGCATCCGCCACCAGACGGTGGAAGTCGTCTTCGTCGTGCCCCGGGGAGACGACCACGATGCGCGAGACGGGCAGGGCGCCGAGCTCGTCGAAGTCGACCTGTCGACCGCCGTCCAGGGTCCAGTCGTCGAGCTGCTCGGTGAACAGTCGCTGCCCCGAAGCGAGCTCGACCATGTACCGGGCTTCGGGCAGTCGGTCGCGCAGCAGGCCGAGCACGGGCGTCGGGTCGAAGGTCTCGACGTTCCAGCGCTCCCACTCGTCACCCACGCGTCGCATCGTCACCGCACCGTTGGAGCACACCACGTAGTCCGCGGTCAGCCCGAGCTCCTCGACGTAGCGCCGCGTCGCCATCCAGCTGCGTCCGGTCGCGATCGTGACGATGTGACCGGCGTCGCGCACCCGCGCGATGGCCTCGGGCACGCCGGGGCTCATGGTCTCGTCCTGCAGGAGGATCGTGCCGTCGACGTCGAGGCCGACCAGCCAGGGTGCCGTCACCGTGCAGCCCGCCCGTCGGCGAGGGGCTGGATCACTTCGAGACCGCCGAGGTACGGGCGCAGCACCTCGGGCACGCGCACCGAGCCGTCCGCCTGCTGGTGCGTCTCGAGCAGCGCGACGATCCAGCGCGTGGTCGCCAGGGTGCCGTTCAGCGTCGCGACGTGCTGCGTCTTCGCCGTCCCCGATGCGGCGGTGTCGGCCGGGTCGACGGCCGGGCGATGCCGCACGTCCAGGCGGCGCGCCTGGTAGGTCGTGCAGTTCGAGGTCGAGGTGAGCTCGCGGAACGCGCCCTGGGTGGGGACCCAGGCCTCGATGTCGTACTTGCGGGCGGCGCTCGACCCCAGGTCGCCGGCGGCGACGTCGATCACGCGGTAGGCGAGACCGAGCGAGGTGAGCATCTCCTCCTGCAGCGCGACGAGGCGCAGGTGCTCGGCTTCGGCTTCCTCCGCGGTCGTGTAGACGAACATCTCGAGCTTGTTGAACTGGTGCACGCGGATGATGCCGCGGGTGTCCTTGCCGTGCGACCCGGCCTCACGGCGGTAGCAGGTCGACCAGCCGGCGTAACGGAGGGCGCCGTCGGCGAGGTCGACGATCTCGTCCTTGTGGTACCCGGCGAGCGCGACCTCGCTGGTGCCGACGAGGTAGAGGTCGTCGTCCTTGTCGAGGTGGTAGACCTCGTCGGCGTGCTCGCCGAGGAAGCCCGTGCCCTGCATGATCTCGGGGCGCACGAGCGTCGGCGTGATCAGCGGCACGAAGCCGTTCTGCAGGGCCTTGTCGAGGGCGAGGTTCATGAGGGCGATCTCGAGACGCGCCCCGATGCCGCGCAGGAAGTAGAAGCGGGCGCCGGACACCTTGGCCCCGCGCTCCATGTCGATGGCTCCGAGGAGCTCCCCGAGCTCGAGGTGATCCTTCGGCTCGAAGTCGAAGGCGGGCACGTCTCCGACGCGGCGCAGTTCGACGAAGTCGGCTTCCCCACCGGCCGGAACGCCGTCGATCACGACGTTCTCGATGCGGGCGAGCGCGGCGGATGCCGCTTCCGCAGCCTCGTTCGCCGCGTGCTGCGCCTGCTTCACGCGCTCGGCGAGGTCCTTCGCCTGCGCCACGAGCGCGGCCTTCTCGTCCTTGGGCGCCTTCGCGACCTGCTTGCCGAAGGCGTTCTGCTCGGCGCGCAGCTCCTCGAACGCGGAGAGAGCCGCGCGGCGCGATCGATCGGCCTCGAGTGCGACGTCGACGGTGCTCTGGTCGTTTCCACGAGCAGCCTGCGAGCGGCGGACGATCTCCGGATTGTCGCGGAGGAGTGCGAGGTCGATCATCCACCAAGTCTACGGTGAACGCCCCGGGACGCCGATCGACGAGAAGGCGAAGAAGGGATGTCACACTTCCGCGGCTGCATCGTCTTCCTCTGCAACGGCCGGCACTCCGTCGACCTTCAGAAAAGGAAACCCATGAGCACCAGTGTGACCTCCCTCGACCAGCTGAACCTGGCCTTCGCGGAGCGGTTCAACGCCCGCGACCTCGACGGCCTGATGGCCCTGAACACCCCGGACGTGGTCTTCGTCCCCGCGCCGGGCACCCCCGTCACGGGCGTCGAGGCGGTGCGGGGTGCGCTCGAGCAGTTCCTCGGGCTGAACCTGCCGATCTCGATGACGGTCCGCCACGTCTTCGAGAGCGCGGGCACCGGCCTCGCGATCGCGGACTGGACGATCACCGGCACCGGTCCCGACGGGTCCGAGATCGCCCTCGCCGGCACCACGGCCGATGTCGCGGTGTACGACGACGAGCACGGCTGGCGCTACGTCGTCGACAACCCGTTCGGCACCGTCTGAGCGACGCCTCCGGGGAGGTCGGGCAGCTGTCCGACCTCCCTCAGCCTTCCCCCATGTCCGTGCGGCGACATTCCTTCAACGCCTTGCGCGCGCGGGAGATGCGCTGGCGGGCGGCCGCGGGCTCGATCCCGAGGCGCGTCGCCACCTCCTCCGCGGAGAGTCCTTCGACGACGCTCAGCAGCAACGCCTCCCGGAGCGTCTCCGGCAGCGAGTGCACCGCGGTGAGCGCGCTGTCGAGGAAGACGCGGATCTCCACGGCGGACTCCACGCTCGGCTGCTCTCCGGCGGTGTCGTCGTCGAGCTCCGCCTCCGGTCGGCGGGCCCGCTGGCGGGCGAGGTCGATCGCGACGTTCCGGGCGATGGCGTCCAGCCACGAGCACATGCGCCCGGGTTCCGGCGTCTCCAGGTGGGCGATGGACCGCCAGGCGCGCAACAGAGACGTCTGCGCCGCATCCTCCGCATCGCGGAACGGCACGCCCAGCGAGATGCTGCGGCGGCGGAGCCGGTCGGGCTCCGAACCGATCATTTCGGAGAGCACCGCGCGTGCGGTGCTGTCGGGGACGTCGTTCATCGTGCTGTTCTCCTCATCCCCGCATGATGAAGCGTCCGATCCGGATGAGGCGACCCGAGCGAATCCCGGTTTAGAGTAGCGCCATGACCACCCCCGCCCCCGTTCAGCGACAGGCGGCACTCATCTACAACCCGATCAAGGTCGACGGCAAGCATCTGCGCTCCCGGGTCCGCGATCTCTCGCGTGAAGCCGGATGGGAACACCCCGCATTTTACCCGACGACCGTCGAGGATGCGGGGCAGGGTGCGACCGCGCAGGCGCTCGCCCGCGGCGTCGACGTCGTGCTGGTCGCGGGTGGCGACGGCACGGTCCGCGCCGTGTCGGAGGCGATCGCGAACACCGGAGTCCCGCTCGCGATCCTGCCCAGCGGCACGGGCAACCTGCTCGCGCGGAACCTCGGACTGCCGCTCGGCGACCCGGCCGAGATGATCCGGGCGGCCCTCGGCGACTTCCGCCATCCGATCGACATCGGCTGGGCCCGTCTGACGCGAGAGGACGGTGAGGAGGCGGAGCACGCTTTCGTGGTTCTCGCCGGCATGGGGCTCGATGCCGACATGATCGCGAACACGCGCCCCGATCTGAAGAAGTCCGTCGGCTGGATCGCCTATGTCGACGGGGCTGCACGATCGCTTCCGCGGGCGAAGCCGTTCCGTGCCGTCTACCAGATCGACGAGGGGCGCCTGCACTCGCACCGGGCGTACAGCCTGCTGTTCGCGAACTGCGGCACGCTGCCCGCCGGCATCGCGCTGATCCCCGACGCGTCGATCACCGACGCCGCACTCGACATCGCCGTCATCCAGCCCACCGGGGTGCTCGGCTGGTTCGCGGTGTGGCGCAAGATCTGGTGGGACAACTCGGTGCTGCGGAGATTCCGCGCAGGGCGTCGCGTGCTCGAACGCCGCGGCAAGAACGCCTCGGTGCACTACTTCCACGGCGTCGCCGCCGAAGCAGCCGCCCCCGGTCCGATCCCGATCGAGCTCGACGGCGACGAGTTCGGTACGGCCGTGCGCATCACCTGCTGGGCCGGCCCCGGCGCCCTGCTGCTCGCGCTGCCGGCCGGTCACCCGGTGACGATGATCTGATCCCGGCGCCTGCTCCGCGGGTCAGCGGACCTCGACCGTGCCGTCGAGACCGCCGCCGACGAGGGTCAGCGTGAAGGGGCCGTCGTCGTCCACGACGTCGTCGCCGAAGGTGAGCAGCGTCGCGCGCGGCGCCATGTCCATCGTGCAGACCTGGCCCTCGTCGGTGACGAACGTCGCCGTGCCCGCGTTGCCGGAGCCCTCGAGGGACTCGAGCACAGGGGCACAGCTCGAGGAGCCCCAGGTGAGCAGCACCAGACCGCCGTCGTCGAACCAGCCGGCCGACGGCTGGAACTCGGTCGTTGTTCCGGGCGTGCCGGTGGCTGCGGGGTCGCCGTCGAGATCGACGTCGTCGGTGAGGTCGCCGTACGTCACGTTCAGGGTGATGTCGGACTTCGGGTCCACGCCCTCCGGCAGCGCGCCGATGCTGGCCCGCGGCGCGAGATCCTTCGTGCACGGCTGCGATTCGTCGGGGTCCACGAGCGTGACGGTCACGGTCTGACCGTCCGCGGTGACCTGGTCGACCTGCGGCACACAGGTGGACGAGCCGAGGGTGATGACGGCGAACATGCGGCCGTCATCGAGCAGCGCCGCTTCGATGTCGTTCTGGTCGTCGACGCTGTCGGCGCTGGGGGCGGGCGAGCTGGTCGGCGTCTCCGATCCCGGTCCGGCGGTGCATCCCGCGACGAGGAGCGCGGCGGCGAAGAGACCGACGACGGAGGCGAGGGGACGGAGCGCAGAGGTCATGCTCACAGGGTAGCCCGCACGGAGATCGCCGGGAAAGCCGACGGTCGCTACTGCAGGGCGGAGGTGAGGCGGGCGAGGTTGTCGAGGACGGTCGACCGCAACGGCTGCTCCATCCACTCCTCCAGGGTCAGTTCCCGGCTGAGCGAGCGGTACTTGTCCTCGACCTCGCGCATCTCGGCGACGAACTCCTCGCCGCGCACCAGCATCGACACCTCGAGGTTCAGACCGAAGGAGCGCATATCCATGTTGCTCGATCCGATGACCGCGACACCGTCGTCGATCGTCAGCGTCTTGGTGTGCAGGATGTACGGCTTCCGGTACATCCAGATGCGCACCCCGGCCTTGAGGAGCACCTCGTAGTAGCTGCGCTGGGCGTGATAGACCATCGCCTGGTCGCCCTCTTCCGAGACGAACAGCTCGACCTGCACGCCACGGTCGACGGCGGCGGTGACAGCGAGCAGCAGGGCCTCGTCGGGGACGAAGTACGGGCTGACGATCATGATCTTCTTCTTCGCCGCGTAGAGCAGACCGAGGAAGAGGCGCAGGTTGTTCTCGACCTCGAACCCCGGTCCCGACGGCACGACCTGGCAGTCGAGATCGCCCGAGCCGATGTTCGCATGGGCGATGTCGATGCCCTCCAGCACGGTGTCCGTCTCGCTGTACCAGTCGGCGACGAAGATCGCGTTCACGCTGAGCACCACCGGACCGTCGAGCCGGACCATGAGGTCGACCCAGTGCAGACCGCGCTTGATGTTCTTCGGCAGGTTGTACGTCGAGTCCGTGATGTTCTGCGAGCCGAGGAAGGCGATGTTGCCGTCGACGACGAGGAGCTTGCGGTGGTTGCGCAGATCGGGGCGCTGCATCTTGCCCTTGAGCGGCTGCACCGGGAGCATCAGGTGCCAGTCCGCCCCCATCCCGTTGAGCCGGGCGATGGTCTGCTTGTAGCGTGGCTTGCCACGGTTCGCCCAGTGGTCGAGGAGCACGCGCACCTCGACGCCGCGCGCCGAGACCTCTTCCAGCGCACGGAAGAAGTTGTCGGTCGAGGTGTCCGACTGGAGGATGTAGAACTCGACGTGCACGTAGTCCTGCGCCGTGCGGATGGCCTCGGCCATCTCGTCGAGCGACTCCTGGTAGTCGGAGATCAGGTGGGCGCCGTTGTCACCCGAGAGCGGGAGCGCTCCGAGCTTCTGGTTCATCTGCACGATCGGCCCGAACCAGTCCGGGGCGTTCGGTCGCAGCGTCCCGAAGTGCAGGTGCTCGCTCGTCTCCGCGATGTACTCGTTGATCTGGTCCTGCTTGCGTCGCCGTGCCCGTGGAAGGCGCGGGTTGCCGATCAGCAGGAAGAGGAAGACGCCGACGAACGGGATGAAGAAGACCGCGAGGAGCCAGGCCATCGCCGCCGTGGGACGGCGATTGCGCGGGATGACGATGATGGCCGTGACGCGGATGATGATGTCGAGCACCAGCAGGAAGGTGGCGATCCACCATCCCCAGGTCTCCGCAGTCATCGTGTCCCCTCGCCACCGCAGTGACCATCACATCCGAGCGCACCGGAACCGGTGCGCTTGGCTTCACAGTAGCGGATGGGTCGGACTCAGGAGCGCGGCGGGAGGCCGCGCGCTGCACGCTCTTCGGCCTCGATCTGCGCGTGGACCTTGCGCTCGGTGCGGTCGAACCGCAGGATGCCACGGAGCACGAAGACGAACACGAGGCTCACTCCGACGGTCGGCAGGAGCGACCATGCCGCGGCAAGCCAGAAGTTCTCCATCCCCCCATGGTACGCCCGCCACTCTTCATGCACATTCGCCGGCTCCCAGGATCTGCGTCCACAGGCGGCTCTTTCGCCCCGCGCCGCCTCGCCCAGCGGGGACACTCTCGGGATGACAACAGTGCTTCGAGCCACCGACTCCGCCGCATTCCTCGGCATCGTCCCCTCCCTCGCCGGCTTCACGCCCCGACGCAGCATCGCCCTGCTCCCCTTCCGAGGTACGCGCACGGAGGGAGCGATGCGCCTCGATCTGCCGCACGAGGGAACCGACCTCGAAGCCTATGCCGATGCGGCGGTCGGCCTGGTGGCCCGCGTCTCGGGGACCGATGCCGTGGCCGCCGTGGTCTACACCGACCTCGAGGCGGAGGCGACGAGGGACGGGCTCGTGCTTCCGCACGCCGTGGCGGTCGACGAGCTGCTGGGCTGCGCGGAGGATGCCGGGCTCCGCGTGGTCGATGCGCTCTGCGTGACGCCCTCGGGATGGTCGAGCTACATCGACGAGTCCCCGGAACTCCGCTCCCTCACGCAGATCCGCACGCCGCCGGAGGCTTCGGCCGTCGGCGACGTCGCGGGAGACCAGTCCGCAGGGGTCGGGCTCCCTCCGGTCGACCTCGCCGAGAAGGAACGCGTGGGCAGAGCGTCCCTCGAACTCGGCGCGCTGCTCGACCGGGACGGCACCGGACGCCTGACCGGGCGGGAGAATCCGCAGCTGATCGCTGCTCTGGTGCTGCTCGAAGACATCCCTGCGTTCTTCGAGTCCGTGCTGGCGGCGCCGGACGCGCTTCCCCCTTTCGCGACCGCCACGCTGCTGTGGTGTCTGGCACAACCGCTGCTGCGCGACGTCGCGATTGCGCAGTGGGCCACCGATCTCGCGGGTGGCATCCGCGCGCTGGAGGCTCAGACGACGTTCGCCGCGTCCGGCGAGACGATCCCCGACGAGGTCGGGCGGGTGTTCCTGGGGCAGGGGCCCGCTCCCGACCTCGACCGCCTCCGGCTCGCCCTCGCCGTCGTCCGCGAGGCGGCGGCACGGGCGCCGCGCGCCTCGCGACCGGCACCGCTGACCGCGGCGGCGTGGTTGTCGTGGGCGCAGGGGCGCGCCACGCATGCCGGCCACTATCTCGGACTCGTGCGCGAGATCGACCCGCAGTACTCCCTCGCCGTCTTGCTGGAGACGATGATCGGCGGCGCGATGCTGCCGGACTGGGCCTTCCACAGGACCCCGGCGGAATGAGCGCCGGGCCCCGCGCGCTACTTGACGAGCGGGAACAGGATGGTCTCGCGGATCCCCAGGCCGGTGATCGCCATCAGCAGACGGTCGATCCCCATGCCCATCCCACCGGACGGCGGCATGCCGTGCTCGAGCGCCCGCAGGAACTCGTCGTCGACGGGCATCGCCTCGACGTCTCCTCGCGCGGCGAGCTTCGACTGCTCGAGGAAGCGCTCGCGCTGGATCACCGGGTCGACGAGCTCGGAGTACCCGGTCGCCAGCTCGAACCCGCGGATGTACAGGTCCCACTTCTCCACGACCCCCGCGATCGAGCGGTGCTCGCGGACCAGGGGCGACGTGTCGACGGGGAAGTCCATCACGAACGTCGGGCGGACCAGGTCACCCTTCACGAAGTGCTCCCACAGCTCCTCGACGAGCTTGCCGTGGGTCGCCTGCGGCGGCAGGTCGACATCGTTGGCCTCGGCGAAGGCGATGAGGTCCTCGACCGAGTCCTGCGGAGTGACGGTCCGACCGGAGGCGGCCGAGAGCGACTCGTACATCGAGATGCGGTCCCACTCGCCACCGAGGTCGTAGTCGGTGCCGTCGGCCCAGGTCACGGTCGTGGAGCCCGAGACCGCGATGGCGGCGTTCTGCACGAGCTCCTGCGTGAGCGCGGCCATCTGGTTGTAGTCGCCGTACGCCTGGTAAGCCTCGAGCATCGCGAACTCGGGGCTGTGCGTGGAGTCGGCGCCCTCGTTGCGGAAGTTCCGGTTGATCTCGTAGACCCGCTCGATGCCGCCCACGACCGCACGCTTGAGGTACAGCTCGGGCGCGATCCGGAGGTAGAGCTCGGTGTCGAAGGCGTTCGAGTGCGTCACGAACGGGCGGGCGGACGCACCCCCGTGCTGCACCTGCAGCATGGGGGTCTCGACCTCGAGGTAGTCGTGGCTCGTGAAGGTCGAACGCAGGCTCGCGTTCACCGCGGCGCGTGCGCGGACCGTGGTGCGGGCCTGCTCGCGAACGATGAGATCGAGGTAGCGGCTGCGGACGCGGCCCTCCTCGCTGAGCTCGGAGTAGGCGTTCGGGAGCGGCAGGATCGCTTTCGAGGCGATCTCCCACCCGTCGGCCATGATCGACAGCTCACCGCGGCGGCTGGAGATGACCTCTCCGTGCACGAAGACGTGGTCACCGAGGTCGACGTACTCCTTCCAATCGGCGAGAGACTCCTCGCCGACGTTCGCCAGGGAGATCATCGCCTGGATGCGCGAGCCGTCCCCGGCCTGCAGCGTCGCGAAGCAGAGCTTGCCGGTGTTGCGGCTGAACACCACGCGTCCCGCGACGCCGACGACCACACCGGTCTCGGCGCCGGCCTCGAGCTCGCCGTACTCGGCGCGCAGGGCAGGGATGGTGTGCGTGACGGGCACGGAGACGGGGAACGCCCCACCACCGGCGTCCGTCCGCTTCTCGATCAGGCGCTCGCGCTTGGCGAGGCGCACGGCCTTCTGCTCGTGGACGTCCTCTTCGAGGGAAGGGTCGGTCGAGGCCGATTCGGGCGCGGCGGACGCGTCAGTCATGTGCGGGGCTCCTTGGAAGTCCCTCCCAGTTTACCGAGGCGGCTTGCCGCTCTTCGGCGCGGGCTGGGTAGCCTCGAAGAATGGCCCCCACACGGATCCTCCGCGCGCTCGCCGCCCTCTCCCTCGCCGTCGTCACCGTGGCCATGCCGGCCGCCGCATCGGCAGCCGCCGACGGGAGCCCTTCCGCCGGCGCTCCACGGCAGCAGCTCGCGGCATCGAGCGACATGAACGACACGAACGACTTCTCGTATGCCTCGTGGGACGCCCTCTACGAGATCGGCCTCGACGACGAGGGCCGCTCCCGGATGCACGTGACCGAGACCCTGGTGGCCCGTTTCCCCGAGACCGACCAGAATCACGGCATCGTGCGCGGGCTCGCGACCTCGTACGAGGGGGCGAGCACCGAGACGCGGGTCCTCTCCGTGACCGACGACGACGGGAAGGAGGTGTCCTACGAGACCGACGAGGAGGACGGGCTGCTGTACGTGCTCACGGGCGACGACGACAACTACGTGCACGGGCTCACCACCTACGTGATCGAGTACGAGATGCGCGATGTGATCCTCGCCACCTCCCCGCCCGCCGGTTCGTCGACTCCCGCGGTGGACGAGTTCTACTGGAACCTCCTCCCCCTCGAGAGCACGCAGCCCATCGAGCGGTTCCGCGCCGACATCGCGTTCGACGAGGAGCTGGGCGCGGCGCTCACGGGCTCGACGCGCTGCTACACCGGACCATCGAATTCTCGGACCGAGTGCGAGCTGCGGGGTCCTCAGACCGACGGCCGGGCCACGGTCTTCGGCGTCCAGTCCGGGGAGCGACCGGCCGGCGACGGCGTCACCGTGGCCATCGGGTTCGAGCGGGGCACGGTCGCCCAGCCGCTCGCCCGCACGCCCGATCCGGTGGCCGACGTCGCGCCGATCGTCGCCGCCGTCGGGGCCGCAGGTCTCTCGGTCGGCAGCTGGGTGGCCGTATCCGCGTTCGCCCGCAGGCGACGGGTGGCCACCGGGATCGTCGTCGCGCAGTACGACGTGCCGGATTCGCTGCCTCCGCTGATCGCGGCAGCCGTGGTCCCCGGAGCCAAGGACGTCGTCCCGGCCGAGATCGTGCACCTCGCCGTGCGCGGGGCCCTGCGCATCGAGGAAGGGACGGAGGCCGAGGAACCCCGCCTGCGTCGTATCGCCGGCACCACCGCACCGGACGAGCTCGATGCCGAGGCGATGGAAGCGCTCTTCGAGGGAGCCGACGCCGAGGGTGTGGTCGATGTGCCTGCGGCCGACGAGGTCTTCGTCGCGCGTATGACCGCCCTGCAGCAGGCCGGCGTCACGGCGGCAGCCGCCCGCGGACTCACCGAGAAGGTGCGCAGCCGCGGAGCCGTGATCCTGCAGTGGAGTGCGGTCGGCGTCGCCGTCATCACCCTCGTGTTCGCGATCTGGAGCGCGACCAGCGGACGCCTCTCCGCGACCCCCGCACTCGTCGTGGCCTCCATCGTCGCGTTCCTCGTGCTGCTCTCGAGCATCTACGGCTTCTCGAAGCACACGGTGCTCACCGCCGAGGGGGCACGCACCTACGAGTACCTGCAGGGAGTGAAGGAGTTCATCCGAGTGGCCGACGCCGACCGCCTGCGCATGCTGCAGTCGTACAGCGGCGCCGAGCGGCGCCAGGATGGCAGCGCCGACGTCATCCACGTGTACGAACGGCTCCTCCCCTACGCGATCCTGTTCGGCATGGAGAGCGAGTGGGGCGACGTGCTCGAGCGGGCCTACACCGCCGAGCAGCGTGGCGCCTCGTGGATCGGTGATCCCACGTCCTTCGCCCTTCGCGTGCAGCTCGCGTCGTTCATGGCCTCGTCGCAGTCCGCGGCGACCTACTCGGCCCCCTCGTCGAGCAGCTCGAGCGCCGGAGGTTCGTACGGCGGCGGGTTCTCCGGAGGCGGCGGAGGCGGCGGCTTCTCGGGCGGTCGCTGAGGTCGAGCCGCCGCCGCGCAGCGCCGTGGTCAGATCAGCGGCGGAGCGTCCGACGCCTCGCGCAGCGCCCGCTCGACGGTCGACTGGACGAGCGCGGAAAGGTACCCGCCGGGGTTCTCCACCCCGATCTCGCGCAGCCGAGCAGTCGACTGGCCGATGATCGACCGGGAGAACTCGGTGGCCGTCGCGATGGCATCCGCGTAAGCGGGGCGGTCGGCCTCGGCGATCACCACCGGCTCGCATCCCATCTCCACCGCGAGCGCCTGCGCGATCGGCAGGACGGCGGCGGGGGCGGTCACGGCCGCGAAACCGGCCTGCAACTGCCGCAGGTCGATCGATGTCCCGGTGAAGGTGATCGCGGGGTGTACGGCGAGGGGGATCGCCCCACGCTCGGCCGCCGGACGCAGCACCTCGATGCCGTATGCGGGATCGGTGTGCAGCACGAGCTGCCCGATCTGCCAGCCGCCCACCTCGGCGATGCCGGCGACCAGCGACGGCAGCTGCTCCGTCGGGACCGCGATGATCACGAGCTCGGCGCGGCGCACGACCTCCAGCGCGTCGAGCACCGGGACGTCGGGCAGCACGGCGGACGCCCGTTCGTCATCGGACCCGCTCGTGATGCCGATCACCGCGTGGCCCGCGCCGCCGAGTGCCGCCCCGACGATCGGACCGACGCGTCCCGCGCCGATGATGCCGACGCCGAGACGCCCGTCACGCGCCACCATCACTCCCCCGTCTGGGCGGGCGGTGCGGGCGGCGGGAGCACCGGCGGAACCGGAGGTGCCACCGGTGGCACCGGAGAAGCCACCGGCGGTGCGGGCGGTGCCGGAAGCACCGGCGCCGCGGGCGGTGCGACCGGAGAACTCTCCGGAGGTGCCGGAGGAGCCGGAGGTGCCGGGGGCGCAGGAGGGGCCGTCGGGGCGACCGGAGGCGCCGCGGGAGGCGCCATCGCGGGAGGCGGCATCACGGGAGGCGGCGTCACAGGAGGCGTGGGAGACCCCACCGGAGGTGCCGGCGGAGCCGACTGCCTGGGGCTCGGGAAGACCGGCGGCGGTCCGGTGTAGGGCGGCGGAGCGACCGGGGGCGCAGCCGGCGCCGGGGTCGCATGCTCGCTCCACCGGTGGCTCGTGTCGCGGGAGGCCGCCTCAGCAGCGGCGCGGCTGACATCGTCGAGCAGCGCGAGCGCATCGGCGCGCTCGAGCCCGGAGAGGTACCCGGTGATGGGCCCGGGAACCGTGTGCACCTGCGCGCCCGAGACGCGCTGCGCGCGATCGATCGGTCCCTGGTTGAGGGAGACGCCCTGCAGACGTGCGAGCGGGAAGACCGCGAGCTTGCGCCACACGATCCCGCGACGCAGCAGCAGCCCGAAGTCGGCCACGGAGTAGCCGTGGCGCTTCCACGAGAAGGGACGCCGCCACCACGCCCGCCGGGGCATCGTGCGATACGGGTCGCTGTCGGTCGGCCCGACGACGCCCTGCTCCCAGAGCTGCGGGATGCTCTCCGCGGGCACGTCCGGAAGCACGAGTGCGAGGACGCGCTCGACGTCGGCCCGCTTGCCGACGGGCAGCACCACGTTGAACTGCTGACCGCTTCCCGACGACTGCTGGGCCGCGCTCTTGCCGCTCATCCGGTTGATCTTGATCGTCCACCATCCGAACGGGCGCCACAGCAGCGACTGCGACACCTCGACCGCGAAGATGCGTCCCGGCGGGAGCGTCTCGGTCACGGTGGTGAGCAGACCGTAGGTGATGCGCACGCCGTCGGGGGTCGGCGCGATGGAGTAGCGGAGCGACTTCGAGATCTGCGCCCAGGTGATACCGACGACGGCGACGACCATCGGCACCCCCATGCCGAGGCCGAGCCCGAGGATCACGACCCCGCCGTCCGAGATGCCGTCGGCCAGCATGCCGATCAGCGCGCTGCCCATCGCGATCGCGAAGATCGCGCCGAAGAACACGAACCACAGGAAGCCGGAGATGAGCTGCGAGCCGACCAGACGCCCCGTGGGGATCTTGACGACGCTCTCCGGCACCACGTCAGCGAGGTCGACGCCGGTGATGAGCCCGTTGACGCCCGCGTTCATCGATCCGACGAGCTGCGCGCGAGCGGATGTCGGCGCTGCCGGCGTTCCTGCCGCCTGGGGGTTCAAGGCCGCGTGACGTGCCGCGCGGGCACCCGAGGCGAGTCGCAGGATGTCCGCCCGCACCGACTCGGCGCGCGGGGTCGCGAGATACTCGAGCTCGACGTTCGCGTCGTTGCCCGCGCCGACGACCTCGAGCTTGGCGAGGCCGATGATGCGCGCCGGGAACGGCCGGGTCAGATTGACGCCCTGCACCCGGTCGAGCGGTGCCCGTCGGTGCGAGCGGAAGATCAGTCCCTTGCGGACCTCGACGTGGTCCCCGGTGATCCGGAACTGCTGGAAACGCCAGATGAACCAGAAGATCAGCACCAGCACGATCACGAGTCCCAGCACGCTGAGCAGCGCGACGAGGATCAGGTTGTTGGAGAGCACCCAGTCGACGGGATCCGCTCCGCCGTAGTTGTCATAGTGCGCCTCTTCGGGTGTGAAGAGGTCGACGGCCCAGGCGATGAGGCGATCGCGCATGTTCGCGATCACGATGCCGGCGATGATGATCAGCGCGAGCCCGCCCTTGAACAGCGGGGTGAGCGGATGCATCCGGTGCCACTCGCCGTTCGCGAGCGTCGTCGGCGGCTCGCCGGTCGCGGGCTGCGCGCTCGGCGCGAGAGGGGGCTGCGGCTCGCTCACAGGCCGATCCGACGGGTCTCGGCGACGTGGATGAGGGTGTCGCGCAGCGCCTCCGCCGCCTCCTGGGTGAGGCCGGGGATCTGCACTCCGGTCGTGGCCGCCGCCGTGACCATCTTGAGCTGGGCGATGCCGAACGCGCGGTCGAGCGGGCCCTGCGTGATGTCCACCAGCTGCATGCGACCGTACGGGACCGCGATCATGCGCTGCCACAGGATGCCCTTGCGGAAGACGATGTCGTCGACGCGCAGCATGTAGCCGATCGCCTTCGCCTGGCGGGGAAGGATGATGAGCGCGAACACCGTGATGAGCAGGATGACGCCGGCGGGGATCCACACCCACTGCTGGTCGAGCACGAGGCTCAGCACCACGGCGGCGGCCGCGACGAGCACGAGGAAGATCACGTTCTGCAGGATCTGCGAGACGACGTAGCGCGGCGAGATCTGGTGCCACGTGCCGTCGAGCTCCAGCCGCGCCTCGTTCCGGGCCGTGCGCAGCTGCGTGTACGTCCCCTGGTCGAGGGCGTCGAGGTCAGTGCCCTCCGCCGGGTTCAGGGGCGCGGTCTCTGGGTTCTGAGTCATCAGGATCCTTCGGCAGGGTGCAGAACTGTTCGGCGATGAGCGCGGCGATCACGAGGACGATCGCGCTGCCGATGAGGGCCAGCATGGCCACAGTCGACCCTACCTGTGGAACGACGGGCCGCGACAGGAGGAACGTCAGCAGTCCGGCGCCGAAACCCGCCATGATCGCGCCCAGCAGGCTGGAGGCCCGGGCGAGCGTAGCCGCCCTGAGCGCGCGGAAGGGATCGATGCGGACACCGGACCGTACGCTGCGCCGCACCGGCCACGCGACGCCGAGCGATGCCGCGGCGATGAGCAGGAGCAGCACCGGCAGGAGGAGCGACGGGGTGAACGTGACCCGCCCTGCCGCCGTGAGCAGATGATCGAGCAGGAAGCCGCCGCCGCCCGCGAGCAGCGCGAGGACGACGAGGACCCCCGCGGAGGTGCGCCTCATCCCTCGCCCCGCGCATGCAGCTCCGCCGCGAGATCGGCCACTCTTCCGCGACCCTGCAGCTCGGCGTCCGGGTCGAGGTCCAGCCAGGGGTCGAGCACGAAGAGCCGCTCCCCGGCGCGCGGGTGCGGCAGCTGCAGCTGAGGGTCGTCCGAGACCACGTCGCCGTACGCGATGAGGTCGAGGTCGAGGGTGCGGTCGCCCCAGCGCTCCCGGCGTTCCCGGCCGTTCTCGTCCTCGATGGCGTGCAGCATCCCGAGGAGGATCCCGGGCGCGAGCCGCGTGGTGACCAGCGCGACCGCATTCACATAGCCGGGCGCGTCCGGATCCGGCCCGTCGAGGCGGAGAGCGACGGTCTCGAAGAGACGGGAGAGGCGCACATCGCTGACCAGCGGGAGGCGGGCGATCCGCTCGGCGGCACCGCGGATGGTCGCCGAGCGGTCGCCGAGGTTCGCACCGAGCGCGACGACGGCCACGCTCTCCGGCCGTGCGGGGCGGGGAGGCGGGAACTCGGGCGCTTTCGCGAGGTCGCGGCTCATACGGTGATGTCCTCCAGGGCATCGGAGCTGCGGCTGCGGTGCACGGTGACCGACACGTCGGAGAAGCTCAGCGCGATCGGAGCGTGCGGCTTGTGCACCGTGACGCTCACGTTCTGCACCCGCGCGTCGGCCAGCGCCACGTCCGCGATCCGCTCGGCGAGCGTCTCGATCAGGTTCACCGGCTCGCCCGCCACGACGGCGGCCACCTTCTCCGCCAGCTCTCCGTAGTGGACGGTGTCGCCCACCTCGTCGGAGGCGGCGGCCTGCTCCAGCGACAACCGCAGACGGAGGTCGATCGTGAACTCCTGCCCCTCCTCCCGCTCGCGCGTGTACACGCCGTGGCGGCCGAACACGGTCAGCCCGGTGAGGACGATCTCGTCGAGGAAATCCATTCCTCTAGCGTACGGGGGACGCCCGCCGTCGGCGGGGTCGGAGTTCACCCGGCCCAGGCGTGCGCGATCGCGAGCGCGTCGCGGGTCGCGGCGACGTCGTGCACTCGCACAGCCCACACCCCGGCACGCGCGGCGAGGGCGCTGGTCACGGCGGTGGCGAGGTCGCGGCGCGCCTCGGAGACCTCGTCGTCCGGTCCGGTCTCCTGGCGCAGTGTCTCCGCCAGGAATCGCTTGCGGGAGGTGCCGATGAGCACCCGTGGTCCGAGTGCGAGGATCTCGTCGAGCCCGCGCAGCACATCCCAGTTCTGCGCCCCAGCCTTGGCGAAGCCCACACCCGGGTCGACGATGAGCCGTGACGGGGCGATCCCCGACGCCGCGGCCTCGCCCATGCGCTCCTGGAGCTCGCCCGCGACCTCACGCGCGACCCGTCGATACTCGGCGTTCGCATACATGTCCGCGGAGAATCCCCGCCAGTGCCCGATCGCGAAGTCGGCGCCGGATTCGGCGACGGCCGCCCGCATCTCGGGGTCGGCGAGACCGCCAGACACGTCGTTGACGATCCTCGCGCCCGCACGCACGGCGGCGGCGGCCGTGGCGGCGCTGAGGGTGTCGATGCTGACCGGCACTCCCGCGGCGGTGAGCTGCTCGATCACGGGGATCACGCGCTGCTGCTCGACCGCGGTCCCGACGCGCTCCGCTCCGGGCCGTGTCGACTCTCCGCCCACGTCGAGCACCGTCGCACCGTCCGCGCGCAGCTGCAGACCGTGCGCGACGGCCCGGTCGACGTCGAAGTAGCGGCCGCCGTCGCTGAACGAGTCGGGGGTGACGTTGACGATGCCCCAGATGCCGGTCATCGACGCGGGGTTCCCGAACCGGATCCCGAGGCGCCGGAGCTCATCGAGGCGCCGATCAGCGTGATGAGCTCGGCCCTGGCGACGGCATCCGTGTACTCCCCGCGTGCGGCGATCGTGAGCGTGGAGGCTTCCGTCTGCCGTCCGCCCCGCATCGTCACGCACCCGTGGCTGGCATCGAGGACGACGAGCACACCGCGGGTGTCGAGGTGCTCCGCGATCGTGTCGGCGATCTGCTCGCCGAGACGCTCCTGCACCTGCGGACGCGCGGCGAGGATCTCGACGACGCGCACGAGCGCTCCGAGACCCACGACCTGCTCGCCCGGCAGATACGCGATGTGCGCATGCCCGGCGAAGGGCAGCAGGTGATGCTCGCACACGGAGCGGAAGCGGATGTCGCGGAGGAGCACCGCACCAGAGGGCAGAGTGTCGGGTGCCGGACCGCGCGCGACACTGATCGTGTGCGCGAGCGGGGCCGCGGGGTCTTCGCCGACGCCGGAGAAGAACTCCGAGTACAGCTCACCCATCCTCGACGGCGTCTGCTTGAGCCCCGGTCGATCCGGGTCCTCGCCGATCGCCTCGAGCAGCTCCCTGGTCAGCCGCTCGACGCGCTGCCTGTCGACGGTCACGTCACGCCGTCGCGGGTCGCGGGTGACCGGCGCCCGCCGATCCCTGCTGCGTGCGCGGTGCGCCGGCCGGAGCCTCGACGGAGGCCGCGAGCGACACGTCCTTCTTCGGCACCTCGATGGGAGGACGCTCCGACACCGGACGGGCTTCGCTCGACAGCCAGAGCGGACGCTCCGGAAGCTTCTTCACCTCGGTGAAGATCTCGGCGATCTGGTTGTGGTCGAGGGTCTCCTCCTCGAGCAGCGCCAGAGCGAGCTTGTCGAGGATGTCGCGGTTCGCGCTGATGACCTCGTACGCCTCGTTGTGGGCCTGCTCGATCAGGGCGCGCACCTCGGCGTCCACCCGCTCGGCGACCTTCTCGGAGTACTCGCGGCCTCGGCCCATGTCGCGTGCGACGAACATGTCGCCGCCCTCGGAGCCGAGCTTGACCGGGCCGACCTGCGTGGTCATGCCGTACTCGATGACCATCTTGCGGGCGATCGAGGTCGCCTTCTCGATGTCGTTCGAGGCGCCGGTGGTCGGGTCGTGGAACACGATCTCCTCGGCGACGCGGCCGCCCATGGCGTAGGTCAGCTGGTCCTGGAGCTCGTTGCGGGTGACCGAGTACTTGTCGTCCAGCGGCAGCACCATCGTGTAGCCGAGGGCCTTGCCGCGGGGCAGGATCGTGATCTTGGTCACCGGGTCGGTGTAGTTCATGGCCGCCGCCGCGAGCGCGTGTCCGCCCTCGTGGTACGCGGTGATGAGCTTCTCCTTGTCGCGCATCACACGGGTGCGGCGCTGCGGGCCGGCGATCACGCGGTCGATGGCCTCGTCGAGGGCGCGGTTGTCCACCAGCTGCGCGTTCGAGCGCGCGGTGAGGAGGGCGGCCTCGTTCAGCACGTTCGCCAGGTCGGCGCCGGTGAAGCCCGGAGTCTTGCGGGCGACGACCTCGAGGTCGACGTTCTTCGAGAGCGGCTTGCCCTTGCTGTGCACCTCGAGGATCCGCTGGCGGCCCTTGAGGTCGGGGGCGTCGACGCCGATCTGGCGGTCGAAGCGGCCGGGACGCAGCAGCGCGGGGTCGAGGATGTCGGGACGGTTGGTCGCCGCGATCACGATGACGTTCGCGTTCGGGTCGAAGCCGTCCATCTCGACCAGCATCTGGTTGAGGGTCTGCTCGCGCTCGTCGTTTCCGCCGCCCATGCCGGCACCGCGGTGGCGGCCGACGGCGTCGATCTCGTCGATGAAGATGATGGCCGGAGCGTTCTCCTTGGCCTGACCGAAGAGGTCGCGCACGCGGGAGGCTCCGACGCCGACGAACATCTCGACGAAGTCCGATCCGGAGATCGAGTAGAACGGGGCTCCCGCTTCGCCGGCGACGGCGCGGGCGAGGAGCGTCTTGCCGGTTCCGGGAGGGCCGTACAGGAGCACGCCCTTCGGGATACGGGCGCCGATGGCCTGGAACTTGGCCGGATCCTGCAGGAACTCCTTGATCTCGTGGAGCTCTTCGATCGCCTCGTCGGCACCGGCGACGTCGGCGAAGGTGACGGTCGGGGTCTCCTTGTTGACGAGCTTGGCCTTGGACTTGCCGAACTGCATGACCTTGCCGCCGCCGCCCTGCATGGAGGACAGGAGCCACCAGAACAGGAGGCCGAGCAGCACGAGCGGGAGGAGGAGCGAGAGGAAGCCGTCGAACCAGGTGGCGCGCGGGACGGCGTCGTTGAAGCCGTCCTTCGGCGCCGCGTCGTTGATCGCGGTGACCACCTCGTCGGCGCGGGCGTCGACGTAGTAGAACTGCACGTTCTCGGAATCCTTGAACGGCTTCGAGAGCGTCATGTCGACGCGCTGGTCGCCGTCGGTGTTCACGACCTCGGTGACCGTCGTGCCGGAGAGGAGCTTGAGGCCCTCCTGGGTCGTGATCTGCTTGGGCGCACCCAGATTCGAGATCAGCAGGAATCCGCCGAAGAGAAGCACGCCGATCAGCGCGACGTAGATCAGCGGATTCCGGGTGAGCTTCTTCACATCCATGATCGGATCAGCGTATCGCGCGCGCCCTAGGGGGTCGCTGTGCGTTCACCCACGGCGTACCGTGCGTCGAAGCGTCAGCTGTAGACGTGCGGCGCGAGCACGGCCACGTCGCGCAGGTTGCGGTAGCGCTCGTCGTAGTCGAGGCCGTATCCGACGACGAAGTCGGTGGGGATGTCGAAGCCCACGTACTTGCAGTCGATGACGACCTTCGCCGCCTCGGGCTTGCGCAGCAGGGCGAGCACCTCGATCGACTCGGCACCGCGGGATCCGAAGTTCTCCAGCAGCCAGCTCAGAGTGAGGCCCGAGTCGATGACGTCCTCGACGATCAGGACGTGCTTGCCGTTCAGGTCGGTGTCGAGGTCCTTGCGGATCTGCACGACACCGCTCGACTTGGTGCTGGCGCCGTAGCTCGAGACGGCCATCCAGTCCATCGGGGCGTGGAACGGCAGCGCCCGCGCGAAGTCGGCCATCACCATCACGGCGCCCTTGAGCACGCCGACGAGGACGAGGTCCTTGCCCTCGTAGTCCTTGGCGACCTGGGCCGCGAGCTCATCGAGCTTGGCCAGGATCTCCTCCTCTGTGACGAGGATGCTGGTGAGGTCGTCCTGGATTTCCGCGGCGCGCATGGATCGATTTTAGGCGACGCGATCCGATGCTCGGGTCCAGGTTCGAGTATCGGCAGGGGATCTCCCCATCCCGCGGCATCCGCACTACTGTGAGCGGAGATGCGGGCGGACGCCCCCGACGGAAGGATTCACCATGGCTCTTGACGACATCCTCAACCAGGTGCCGATCGACGACATCGCGGAGAAGCTGGGTGTCTCGCGGGACGAGGCGAAGGTCGCGGTCGAGCAGGGCGGCGCCGTCCTCCTCGGCGGACTCGCGAAGAACGCTCAGTCCGACGAGGGCTCCGCCGCGATCCAGGCCGCGCTGAAGAAGCACGTCGGCACCGGCGGCGCGTCGAAGGTCGACGAGATCGATCAGGCCGACGGCGACAAGATCGTCTCGCACATCCTCGGTTCGAAGAAGACGGAGGTCACGAAGGAACTCACCGAGTCGAAGGCGACCCCCGGCATCGACTTCGGCAAGCTCCTCCCGATCCTGGCTCCCATCGTGATGGGCCTGATCGCGAACGCGAACAAGGACAAGACCGCGAAGGCGGATGCCGGCGCGGAGAGCTCCGGCGGCATCGGCGACCTCATCGGAGGCATCCTCGGCGGCGGCAACAGCAAAGGCAGCTCCGGCGGCGGTATCGGCGACGTGATCGGCGGACTGCTCGGCGGCGGCAACAGCGGCGGCTCGGGCGGCGGCATCGATCTGGGCGGCATCCTCGGCGGCCTGTTCGGCGGCAAGAAGTAAGAGGTTCCGGCGAAGGCGTTTCGTCTCGCTGCGCTCGCTCAACGATCGGGTTGGGCAGCACCCGGCGAAGGCGTTTCGTCTCGCTGCGCTCGCTCGACGGCCGGAGGCCCCGGTCGTCGAGCGAGGACGCCGGAGGCGCCCGAGACGAAACGCGGTCAGCGAGCGGACGCGGTGAAGACGATGCGCCCGCCCTGGCGCACGGCCGAGCAGCCGGGCAGGTCGATCGGCCCCTGACCGCTCCAGTCGGTGACCAGGCGGGCGACCTCGATGGTCTGCGTCCGCGTGAGACTCACTCCGAACTCGCTGTCGACGACGAGGCGGATGATGCGGTTGCGCAGCGCCGCCGGGTTCGCGGCGAGCGCCGCCACGCTGACGGAGATCCCCGCCTCGGCGTGCTCGACGATGTCCTCGATCGTCTCGTGGATCATCTCGTCGAAGGCCTCCGCGTCTTCCCGCAGCTGCTCGGCCGTGCGGGCGAGCGCCTCGGCGATGCCCGGACCCAGCTCGGCCTCGAGCACCGGGAGCACGCGCTCCCGGGCGCGCACCCGGGCGAAGCGGTCCTCGACGTTGTGGGGGTCGTCCCAGACCTCGAGCTCGGAGGCGGCGCAGAACGCACGGGTGGTCTCGCGACGCACGCCCAGCAGCGGACGGATCCAGCGCACGCCGTCGTCGTCCTCGCGGACCGGGGCCATGCCCTGCAGGCTGGCGGCCCCCGATCCGCGGGCGAGTCCGAGGAGCACGGTCTCGGCCTGGTCGTCGAGAGTGTGGCCGAGCAGCACCGCGGCCGCGCGCACGTCCGCCGCCGCATCGCGCAGCACCCCGTAGCGGGCGTCACGGGCAGCGGCCTCCGGGCCGCCCTCCCCCGTCACGTCGACGCGCACGATCAGCGCGTCGAGGCCGAGCGCGGTGGCCGCCCGCGCCGCTCGGGAGGCGACCTCGGCGGAGTCGTGCTGCAGGCCGTGGTCGACGGTCAGCGACGCCGTCCGGAGACCGAGCTTCGGCGCTTCGAACGCCGTGGCCGCGGCGAGCGCGAGGGAGTCGGCTCCCCCGGAGAGCGCGACGATCACGGTCGCCCCGTCGGGCAGGTCGGCGAGCGCGGTGCGCACGGCGAGGCGGATCTCGGCGATGGCGGGGGAGAGAGACGGCACGGTTCCACGCTAGGGCACCGTCCCGTCCCCCGCTGTCTCGCGAGTGCGACGAGCCGGCGGTCGGGTCTATCCTGACGCCGTGACCGATGACCCGCGCTCGAGGCCGTTCCGAACCGAGAGATTCAAGGCGTTCGTCGACGCCGTCGTCGCGATCGCCATGACGCTGCTGATCCTCCCGCTGATGGAGTCCGTCTCCGAGGCGGCGTCCGGCCACATGAGCACGGCCGAGTTCCTGGACGAGCACTCGGGCCAGCTGCTCAGCTTCGGGCTCAGCTTCCTGCTCATCGCGACGTTCTGGATGGGGCACCACCGGCAGTATCGCGACGTGGAGTGGATCACCCCGCCGCTGCTGTGGATCAATGTCGCGTGGATGGCAACCATCGTCTGGCTGCCGGTCCCCACCGCGATGATCGGGCAGATGGACACCGACCCGCTCCAGGCCGTGGTCTACATCGGCACGTTGATCATGACCCAGGTCACTACGCTCGCCGGGTGGCTCTACCTGTCACGTCACCGCGAGCTCGGGACGGTGTCGGCCTCCACGATCCGCGCCGGGGCGATCGGCGACCTGGCCGCGATCGTCCTGTTCTCCGGCGCGCTGGCGATCGCGGTCGCCGCATCGCCCAACGGGTATGCCGGCCTGTTCCTCCTCGTGCTGAGCGGCCCGGCGAGCCGCCTGATCAACCGCCTCCTCCGGAAGCGCGACAGCACCCCGGAGCCGACGGTCGACAGCGGAACCTGAGCGGTCACTGCCCGCGGGTGTGGGAGCGCCGCGGGTAGGCTAGTCCGCGGCATCCAACCGAACTTTTCCTGAGGAGCACACGCATGGGCGCACACGACGCCGTCATCGAGATCCCGCGCGGCAGCCGCGTGAAGTACGAGGTCGACCACGAGACCGGGCGAGTGCACCTCGACCGCGTGCTCTACACGACGTTCGGCTACCCGGCCGACTACGGCTACTTCGACAACACGCTCGGCGAGGACGGCGACCCGCTCGACGTGCTGGTGCTCCTCGACCACGCCATCTACCCGGGCGTCGTCGTCGAGGTCCGTCCCGTGGCCGTGCTCAAGATGAGCGACGAGGCCGGCGGAGACGACAAGCTGGTCGCCGTGCTGTCGAAGGACCCGCGCTGGGCTCACATCCAGGACATCGACGACATCGCCGAGTACACGAAGAAGGAGATCTCGCACTTCTTCGAGCACTACAAGGACCTCGAGCCCAACAAGTGGGTCAAGGTCGACGAGTGGGGCGACGCCGCCGAGGCGCAGCGCATCCTCGACGAGGCGATCGTCCGTTTCGGCGAGCAGGGCCACTGACCCGCTGAGCGATAAGACAAGACCCCCGGTTCCGCAGAGCGGCCCGGGGGTCTTTCGTTGTGTCGTGCGTCGTGAACTCGCGGCTCAGGCGGAGACGCCGTGCCGGCCGAGGAACTGCACCGGGTTGACGGCGCTGCCGTTCACGTAGACCTCGAAGTGCAGATGGCAGCCGAACGAGCGACCGGTGTTCCCCGCGTAGGCGATGATCTGGCCGGAGCGGACCCACTGGCCCGAACGCACCTGGATGCCGCCGTCGCGGATGTGCGCGTAGCCGGTGCCGATGCCGCCGCCGTGCTGGATGCGGATGTAGTTGCCGTAGCCGCCGTTGTAGCCCGCGTAGTCGACCGTGCCGGACTGCGCGGCGTAGATCGCCGCACCGCAGCCGTTCGCGAAGTCGGTGCCGTAGTGGAAGCTGGACGAGCATCCCTGGGGGCCGCACTGCTGCGAGCGAGGCCCGTAGCCCGAGCTCTTGCCGCCGCCGTGAGGACGGCACCAGCCGCCCGTTCCCTGGGAGCCTCCTCCGCCGCCTCCGCCACCGCCGCCTCCACCGCCGCCGTTGCCGGCTGCGGCTGCTGCGGCCTCGCGTGCTTCGCGCTCCTTGCGCCGCTTCTCCGCGAGGATGACGCCGGCCTTGTAGCCTTCGACCGTCTTGGCGGTCGCATCCTTGAGAGCGGCGAGCTGCGCCTGCATCGTGGCGAGGTTCGCCGACTGCTCGTCGAGCGCGGCCTGGGCGGCGTCGGCAGCCTGCTGCGCGACGACCATCTTCTCCTCGGCGATCTTCTGCAGCCGGTCGCGCTCATCGCGGGCGACCACGGCCTGGTCGCTGAGCGACTGCGCGGAGTTCCGAGCGGCGACAGCGTCGTCGTACACCGACTGGTTGTACTCGAAGAGCTTGTCCATGGTGCCGAGCCGAGCCAGCAGCTCGTCGGCGTTGTTCGCGGAACCGGTGAAGAACAGCTCGAGCGAGGTGTCGTCACCGCCGTTGCGGTAGAGCTGTGCGGCGACCTGTCCGGCCTTCTTCGCGGACTCGTCCGCCTTCGCGGACTGCTCGTCGGCCTTCGCCTGGAGGCTGTCCGCCTGGGTGGCCGCGGCGAAGAACTTCTGCTGGGCGTCGTAGAACTCCTCGGACGCCGCCTTCGCGGCCGCCTGGGTCTCGGCGACCTTCTGGGTCAGCGACTGGATGAGCCCCTCGATGCGGGAGACCTCTGCCGACTTGGCCGCCTCGCTGCGCTTCGCGCGCTGCACGTCGTCCCAGCTCGGGTACGAGGCCGCGTAGGCGGCGGAGACGCCGTTGGAGATGCCGAAGGCGCTGAGCGCGACGACGCTGAGCACGCCGATGCCGAGAGCACCGCGCCTGCTGACGCCTTCCTTGCTGAAGGCACGGCTCTCCGCCGGGCTGGGCGCGCAGCCGCAATCGTCTGAAGCCGCGGCAACCGCAGCATCCAGAGTGTTCTGGTCGTCGTTCACACGGCCCCTTCCGCCGGTTTCACAAATGCCACACTAACAACAACTTTCACATCCGCACCAGGGCGGATCGGGGGTCCATGGCGACACTCGTGATCACTCCATCGTCCTCCCGAAACACGCCCGGGGGTAGGCGCCGCGCCCTCGATTCGCGATTTGCCCGAATCATCCCTTATGCTTGAGCGTCGGCAAGGAAGTCCCCCGGGACTGACTCGGCCCCATCGTTTAGCGGCCTAGGACGCCGCCCTTTCACGGCGGTAGCACGGGTTCGAATCCCGTTGGGGTCACACCTTCCGGTACAATTGAAAACAAGTATGGCCCTGTAGCGCAGTTGGTTAGCGTGCCGCCCTGTCACGGCGGAGGTCGCGGGTTCAAGTCCCGTCAGGGTCGCTCCGTGCGACGAGCTCTTTCTTCGGAGAGGGCTCTTCGTCTAGGACGCGACAGGTTCGCCAGTCGCGCGGCTCTGTAGCTCAGTTGGTAGAGCGTTCGACTGAAAATCGAAAGGTCACCGGATCGATGCCGGTCGGAGCCACACGGCTGATCATTACAATCAGCCCAGAAACCCTCGCCTAGCTTCTACATGGCGGGGGTTTTGCTTTGCCCGGTGGGAGCCGTTCAGGTACCGGACCGCTTCCTGAGCCCTCCTACGCGGAGCGACGCGCAGCGGACTGCGCACGGAAGCTTTCGACCTCATCCGCCGTCGGGTAGGAGCTCTGGGCACCCGGCCGGGTCGCGGCGATCGCGGCGACCGCCGATGCGGACTGGCAGGCCACGACCAACGACGCACCTGCGGCCAGAGACGCGACCATCGCCCCGGTGAAGGCATCGCCGCACCCGGTCGTATCGACGGCGGTGACAGCGAAGGCGTCGACGACGCTCACGCGGGGCGCCGGGCCGTCGAGGTTCTCGAGCACGAGAGATCCCCGAGAGCCGCGCGTGATCACCGCGGCCCGGCATCCGATCTCTCCCAGCCGCGCGACGAGGGCGTCGACATCGGCGACGGACACGCCGGCGAGCTGCTCGACCTCGTGATGGTTGAGCACGACCAGATCGACCAGGGGCATCAGCGCGGTCGGCTCGTCGGGCATCGGGGAGGGATTCAGCACGGTCATCGCGCCCGCCGCTCGCCCGGCTTCGAGCGCCTGTCGCACCGCGCCGGTCGAGATCTCGCAGCTCACGCTGACGATGTCACCCCGGAGCTCCGCGACCTGCAGCTCCGCATTGGCGCCGGGCGAGACGACGATCGCGTTCTCTCCGTCGTCGCTCACGGTGATCAGTGCCGTGCCGGTCGGTCGGTCGGAGACGACCTGCAGGCGGGACACGTCGACGCCCGCCGCACCGATCCGGTCGGTCAGATAGCGGCCTTCGTCGTCGTCGCCGACCGCCACCAGGAGATCGACCTCCGCGCCCTGGAGCGCGGCGGCGACGGCCTGATTCGCGCCCTTGCCGCCCGGATGCCGCACGAGTCCGCCGCCGAGCACGGTCTCCCCCGGCGACGGGATGGAGCGCACGCCGACCACGAGGTCGACGTTCGCGCTCCCGACCACCGTGATCCGTGCCATCAGTTCGCCAGCCCTCCCTGGGTGTATCCCTCGATGAACTTCCGCTGCAGCAGCAGGAACACCACGATAACCGGGATGGCCATGATGAGGCCGGCCGCGCTCACGAGAGCCCAGTTCGGCGACTGCGACTGCTGGAAGGAGAACAGCGACAGGGCCACAGGAAGCTTGTCGCTGTCCTGGATGAACGTCACCGCGAGCAGGAACTCGTTGTACGCCTGCAGCCCGGAGACGAGGGCGACGGTGAGGATGCCCGGCCAGATCATCGGCACCATCACGCGCGAGAACAGACGCCACTCCCCCGCACCGTCGAGACGCGCCGCCTCCTCGTACTCCTTGGGGATGGTGAGGAGGAACGCGCGCAGGAGCATCGTCGCGAACGGCGAGTACACCGCCCAGTAGATGACGATGAGCCCGAACTGGCTGTTGTAGAGGCCGAGCGTCGACCACAGCGACAGCAGCGGCACCAGGAACAGCTGGATCGGGAGGGACGTCGACACCAGGATGTAGAGGATCCACGCCCCCTTGCCCGGCAGGTCGAGACGCGTCATCGAGTACGCGGCCATGCTCGCGATGACGCACACGCCGGCCGCGGTGCTGACCGAGATCAGGAAGCTGTTCAGCAGGCCCTGACCCATGTCGGCATCCGTGAACGCCTGCACGAAGTTGTCCCAGCGCCACTCGGTCGGAACGCCGATCGGGGAGCGACTGATCTCCGCCGGGGTCTTCAGCGCATTGAAGAGGAACACCACGAGCGGACCCGCGGCGTACACCGCGAGCACGATGAGCACGAGCCAGCTCAGCGGCCGCGGCCTCCGGGGGTCGCGACGTGCGGTCTCGCCCCGGCGCCGTGCCGAGGCCTCGCGACGTGTGCTCCCGGTGCGCGGGAGGTCGATGCCTGTCGTCATGATCACACGTCCCAATCGAGCTTCTTGCGGAGGAAGAGGTATCCGCCGACCACGACCGCGCTGATGACCGACAGCAGCATCGCCATCGCGGAGGCGTACCCGGCGCGCTGCTCCGCGAACGCGGTGCGGTACAGCACCGTCGCGAGCACGTCGGTGGAACCGGCCGGCCCGCCCTGCGTGAGGATGTACACGTAGTCGAAGACCAGGAACGACCAGATCACGGTCATGAGCACCAGGAACATGAACGTCGGACGGATGCCCGGCAGCGTGATGTGCCAGAACTCCTGCCACGCGTTCGCTCCGTCGAGCCGTGCCGCCTCGTAGAGCGCGGGGTTCACACCCTGCATCGCCGCCACGAACAGCACGAGCAGGAAGCCCCACCACTGCCAGTTGTTGACGAACGCGACCGCGCCGAGAGCGAGTGACGGATCGCCGAGGAAGTTCACGTCGGCCAGCCAGTCGAGCCCGAAGGACGAAAGTGCCGGGCCGATTCCCGCCGTGGGGCTGAGGATCTGGCGCCAGATGGTCGCCGAGACGATCGTCGCCAGCACGTAGGGGATGAAGTACAGGACCCGGAAGACCGCCTGACCGCGACGGATGCGGGACAGCAGGAACGCCCCGAGCAGCGCCATCGTGATGGGCACGACCAGGAAGAAGAGCGTCCAGATCAGGTTGTGCCAGATCGCCGAGAGCACGGCGGGACTCTGGAACAGCTCGATGTAGTTGTCGATCCCGATGAACGAGGCGGCGCCGAGGCCGTCCCAGTCGGTGAAGGAGAAGACGAGGGAGGCGACGCCCGGCCCGCCGATGACGAGCAAGCTCACGATCGCGAGCGGCGAGATGAAGAGCCACGCCGCCACTCGGGTACGGCGGACCCGGGGGCGGCGCCTGGCCGCCCCCGGGGTGTGCGTCGCCGTCGTCATCAGTCGGCGGACGGAGCGAACGGCGTGACGACCTTGCCGGCGCTCAGCTCTTTGTCGAACGTCTTCTGCAGGCCGGCGAGGTAGTCCTTCGGCGTCATGTCGCCCAGGATCACCTTGTCGAACTCCGACCACAGGTACGTGTCGGTCGCAGCGGGGAAGAAGGTCCAGCTCGCGTAGCCGAGGTTGCCGCTCTCCGGGGCATCCGTGTACAGACGTGCGGCGCGCTCGTCGACCTCGGCGGGCATCGTGGAGAAATCCACCAGCGGCGGCGGGTTCTGACCGGTCGCGGCGAGGTAGTCGTAGGACTTCGCCGGATCGTTGATCACCGAGTCGATGTACGCCGCGGCGCCGTCCTTGTTCTTCGAGGCCGAGTTCACCGAGAGCGACGTGCCGATCGCCATCGGGTACACCCCGGGCGCGACGTCATCGCTGAGCGACGGCAGCGGTGCCCAGTCCCATTCCTGATCGTTGCCGGCCGCCTCGCCGAAGTACGACTCCGCGTCGCCGAACGCCCAGGTGCCGGTGATGTACATCGCGATGCTGCCATCGGCGAGACCGGTGAGCATGTCGGTGTCGGTGTTCGTGAACCAGCGGTCCTTGCCGCCGCCCCACCACTTCTTGTCGATCTGGTCCTGGAAGAGGGCGATCGCGTCGACGAACTCGGGGTCGGTGAACTTCGCCTCTCCGGTCAGCGCCTCGTAGAGCTTCTGCGGGCCGACGGCCATGTTGAGGAACGCCGAGAGGTACCACTCGCTCTGCGCCTGGTAGCCGCTGTTGCCCGCGCCGATGGGCATGATCCCCGCGTCCTGGGCCTCCTGCGCGACCTTCTCGAACTCCGCGCGCGTGGTCGGGACGGTCCAGCCGTGCTCCTCGAACACGCCGGGGTTGTAGTACAGCACGATGGAGCCGTACTCGACGGGCACCGAGGTGAGCTCGCCGTCGACCTTGCTCGCCTCATACGCCCAGGGCTGGAGCATGTCCTCCCACCCGTACTCCGCCGAATAGTCGTCGAGCGAGTCGATGCGGTCCGCGGCGGCGAATCCGAGGGCGCTCGACGGTCCGGCCGAGTACACCACGTCGGCACCGCGGCCCGCGGAGACGGCGGTGTCGGTGAGAGACCCGAGGTTCTGCAGCTGCTTGACCTCCATCTTCACCTGCGCGTCGTCGGAGGCCTTGTTGAAGGCGTCGACGTAGTGCTCCTGGTAGTAGCGCTCGGTGTCCTTCGAGATGAAGGCGCTCCAGTAGGTCACCGTGTCCGAGGGCGTGCCGGAGGATGCGCATCCGGCGAGGAGAGCACCGGCGGCGGTCATCGCCACGACGGCGCTCCAGCGCGTGAACTTCTTTGTCATTGCATGCCTTTCGTGCGGGTTTCGGGTACGGAGGCGGTCGACTCGCGCACGACGAGTCGGGTCGCCAGGGTGATGTGCTGAGTCGGGCCGTCGGCGTTGTCGCCGGAGAGACGGGAGAGGAGCAGTCGCGCGGCCGTGCGCCCGATCTCGCGGGCGGGGTTCTCCACCGTCGTGAGGCTGGGGTGGACGAGGGCGGCGGCTTCGATGTCGTCGTAGCCGCTCACCGCGACGTCGTCGGGGATGCGGATGCCGCGCTCGCGCAGCGACTCCATGGCGCCGATCGCGATGAGGTCGTTGGCGCACACGATCGCGTCCCAGTCGGTCCTCCGCGCATAGAGCGCCTCGACGCCGGCATGGCCGCCCTCGCGGGTGAACGAGGTGAAGACGATGTCGGATTCCGCGACCGACAGACCGGCGGCGGCGAACGCCTCCCGGAAGCCGCGGACGCGGAGCTTCGTGGGGTCGGCCACTTCCTCACCGGCGATGAAGCCGATGGCGCGGCGCCCGGTGCTGAGGAGGTGGGCAACGACCGTCGCGAAACCGCCGACGTCGTCGGACTCGACGTAGTCGCTGCCTTCGATCTCGATGTCGCTGCCGAGGGCCACCACACGCGTCTGCGAGTCGGTGATGCGGCGACGATCGTTCTCGGACAGTCCGTCCGCGTGCAGCGCGACGCCGTCGAACCGGCGCTCGAGCACGTGGCGCAGCAGGTGGCCGCTCCCGGTCTGGCTGCCCGCATCCACCACCGAGAGCAGATATCCGGCGGGCATCAGGATGTCCTGCATCCCGACCGCGACGAGGGGGTAGAAGGGGTTGGTGATGTCGGGGACGAGGAGGGCGATCGACTCGGTCCGACGGCTCCGGAGACTGCGCGCGCCGGGGTGGGGCCGATAGTCGAGGTTCTCGATGGCCGCCGTCACCTTGCGGCGCGTGGCCTCGCTCACCGGACGGTTGCCGCTGAGGACCTGGGAGACGGTCGAGACACTGACGCCGGCTGCCCGTGCGACTTCTGCGATGCCTACCTCTGGTGCCATCGACGCCACCTCCTTGAGACTCATAACGTTTTGCGTTCACCGCGAGATCAGCATGATCCATTCCCCGGAGGATGTCAAAACATTTCTGCAATCTCAGGCAACAACGGAGAAGTTCGTTCGCCTATAGTGGCAAGCATGAACGCAAAACGATTTGGATTCGCGTGAGCCGTGACCGCGCCCGGGGGGCGCTGGTCGGTCTGGCCATCGGCGATGCGATGGGCGCCCCCACCGAGGGCATGACCATCCAGCAGATCCACGAGGAGTTCGGCCGGGTGGCGTCCCTCGCGCCCGATGCCGCGGGTACCGACGACACGGAGTACGCGGTCCTCACCGCCACGGCGATCCTCGCGCACGGCAGCGCGCTCACCTCCGAGAAGGTCGCCGCCGCGTGGAGCGAGGCCGTCGCCGAGCAGCGCGGCGGCTTCTACGGCGCCGGCTTCAGCGAGATGGTCGCCATCGCGAATCTCGCGCACGGCGTGAACCCGCCGGCATCCGGCATGCGCAACTACGAGCGCTGGAGCGACGGCGCGGCGATGCGCGTCGCCCCGATCGGCATCTTCGCGAGCGGCGACCCGCTCGAAGCCCGACGCCTCGCGCGGATCGACGCGCGCGTCAGCCACGCCTACGACGGGATCTATGCGGCGGAGGCGATCGCCGCCGGTGTCGCCACCGCCCTCGTCACCACCTCGTACGAAGAGGTGCGCGACGCCGTCATCGCCGCGCTTCCGGTCGATTCCTGGACCGCCCGCCTCGTGCAGCGCGCCGTGCGGATCGGGGCGACCCATTCCTCGGCGGAAGGCGCGATGGCGGAGCTCTACGAGGAGATCTCGCTCTTCCACTACCCCTGGGCGGACGCGGCGCCCGAGGCCGTCGCCCTGGCCATGGGGCTGTTCGAGGCCGCGCGCGGCGACTTCCAGGACGCCCTGATCGCCTCCGTGAACATCGGCCGCGACTCGGACACGATCGCGGCGATCAACGGAGCACTGACCGGCGCGATGTGCGGGTTCGACGCCTTCCCGCCCGAGTGGACCGCGCAGGTGCTGGAGGTGCACGGCCGCTGCATCCTCGCCACCGCCGGCACCGACCTGCTCGACCTGGCGGACCGTCTGCACGACGCCTCCCTCCCCTCCGACCGCACGCGACGCTCCGACGAAGGGCTCATCGATGTCTCCTGATCGTCTCGACCGCGTCCACGGCGCGCTCCTCGGCCTCGCCGTCGGCGACGCGATCGGCCTGCCCGCCGACTACCACCGCACGGTGCGCTCCCCCTGGGTGCGCTCGCGGATGTGGCTCGGGTCCGCCGACCTCGACCGCGCGCAGGTCGCGAAGCCGCTCATCCCCTTCGACGCCATCACCGTGGACGGCACGCGGCTCATGCCGACCGACGACACCGAGGCCGCCGTGCTCGCCGCCCGCGCCGCGTTGAGCGCGGATCCGGACGACCCCGATGCGCTGTTCGCCGAGTGGCGTCGTCACGCGCTGGCCGACGACGTCTGGTCCGGCATCGCCGAGCGCTCGGCGATCGTGAACGCGCAGCGCGGCGACGTGCCCCCGGTCACCGGGAGCGACAACCCCGCCGACGCCTCCGACAGTGCCGTCCCGTCCGGCGTGGTCCACGGGCTCCTGCACGCGGGCGACCCGGCGAGCGCGGCCCGCGAGGCGACCCGCTGGGCATCGATCACGCACGGCAGGGACGGTGTGTGGGCAGCTGCGGCCATGGCGGTCGCGGTCGCCGAGCTGGCCGCCGGTCGTTCGATCGACGACGCTCTCGACCTCGCGGTGCACGAGGCGCCGGAGGACTCCTGGCTCGCTGCGGGGTTCCGCACCGCCGCGGACCTCGGCCCCGTCGACGTCTTCCTCGACCTGCCGCGCATCCTGACGGCGCTGAGCCCGCGCCTGTACAGCCAGCCCGGCACGGCGGCGGAGACACTCCCCCTGGCGTTCCTGCTCCTGCGCGCCGCACAGGGTCGGGCGGAGACCGCGCTCCCGCTCGCGGCACTGTTCGCCCGTGAGTCCGACAGCGTCCCCGCGTTCGTCGGCGCTCTCTGCGGGGCCGCATCGGGAGCAGGCGGGTTCGGCACCCGACTGCCGGAGTCGATCGACCGCATCGAGGGGCTGTTCTACCCCTCCCTCGCCGGCGAGTCCCTGGCCGCGCTGGCCGCGGAGATCGTCTCGTACCGAGCGTGACGGCCGGGGTGCTGCGGACCTCCCCTCGCGTCCGCGGCCCCCGGTTCCCTCGGCACCTGGGAGGCGTACACCACCGGCACGGGAGCCCGAAGCTCCCGAAGTAGACTCGGGCGGTGACCGCTGACGACGCGACCCGACGCATCGACCTCCTGCTGCGCAAGCCGCCCCTCGCGCTCTACGGCGGCATCCGACCGACGCTCGTGATCGGCGGACGCGGCCAGCCGACGCAGTGGGGTGCGGGCACCTGGCAGGTCCCGGCCGATCGCGCCGTGACCATCGGCGTGTTCCTGTTCAACCGGCTCTGGCGCTTCGGGAGCGCGGAGATCACCCTCCGCCCCGAGGATGCCGGCGCCCTCGAGTACCGCGCACCGATCCTCCCCTTCCTCCCGGGGCGCCTCCGGCATCGCTCGAGCTGAGGCCTGAGGCCGTACGCGGCCGGCTATGGCCCGGGCGTCTAGAGCTCCTCCAGCGCCCGCCGCGCCTCCGCCACCGCATCGGCAGCGGCATCCGCCTGCTCCGCCGCCGTGGCGCGCGTCTCCCTCGCCCGCGGCAGGTCGTGCTGCACGCGCGATGACTCCTCCCGCACCTTGGCAAGCTCCTCCTCGAGGGCGGTCACCCTCTCGGACAGCGCCTCCGTGCGCTCCTGCAGCGTCTCCAGCTCGGCATCGCGCTTCCCGAGTTCCTTCTTCGCGGACGCCTGCTCCTTCTCCGCCGCAGCCAGTCGGCGTTCGGCTTCACGGCGGACCCGTCGTGCCTGAAGCTCATCCGGCGGGCGCTGCGGCACGGGCTCCCACCCCGGCAGCTCTCCCGCGATGGCATCGCGCACGTCGTCCGATGTCGCCCCCGCCTCGAGCGCCCGCACCAGTCGGCCGGAGGCGACCGCGGCGGCGGCGTCCTGATCGAAGAACGCCGCGGAGATGCTCTGCTCGACGGCCTCGACCGTCGCGGACGTGATGCGCTCCCCTCGGGATCTCGCCAGCTCGGCCGCGCCCTCGGCGAGACGGCGGGTCAAGGCACGCCGCTCGCGTCCCAGCTTCGCCAGGGCTCGCGCGTCCAGATCGTCCTGCGCCTCACGCAGCTCTGCCGCCAGCTGCAGCGCCTCCCCCAGCTGTGCCGCGCGCTCCTGAGCGAAGACGTTGAGGACCCAGGCGGCGATCGACGGTTTGCGGAGCGCGAGGATCCGCGACGCGAGCTCGGGACTCCCGGATTCCTCGGCCCGGGCCTTGCGGGAGGAGACGAACGCTTCCGGCGGTCCCGCGGAGAGTGCCGCGGCGATCTCCTCGAACGTGGGGTCTGCCATGGGCCCACGATACGCCCCGCGCACCGCGCTCCCTCGGCGCGACCGCGCCTCGGGAACGGCTACTCGATGGCGAGGTGGTCGGCCCAGTCCGCGCTGACCAGCGACCGGGTTCCGAACGTGCCGTTGCCGTTGCCCGGATACAGGTAGAGCTGGCCGGACGGGGTCCGTGCGAGCAGGTCGGCGCGGCCGTCGCCGTTGTAGTCGACGCCGCCGGTGAGAGCGGTCATCTCCTGCCACCCCTCGCCGACGACTCGACGAGCGGCGAAGCCGCCGCTCGTCCCGGGGTAGAAGTAGAGGGTCCCGGTGTCCGCGACCGCGATGATGTCGCCGCGGCCGTCGTTGTCGAAGTCCCCGCCGATGAGGAAGTGGAAACCTTGCCAGCCCGTGCCGACCGTGATGTTCGGGGTGCTGAACCCACCCGCACCGTTGCCGCGGTAGATCGTCAGCACCCCTCCCGGAGAGACACCGAGAACATCCTGGCGCCCGTCACCCGTGTAGTCCGCACCCGAGACCACGTGGAGCATGCCGTACCAGCCTGCGCCCGGAGTCGTCGCGCGGGCGAGCTTGCCGTTCCCGGTCCCCGCGTAGAACTCCAGGGCGCCGTCCTGACGCGCCACGAGGATGTCCGCCTTCCCATCACCGTTGAAGTCGGTGTGGGTCACGTGGCGCCGTGTGCTGCCCCAGCCCGACAAGAGCGTCGTCGGAGCCTGGAAGCCGCCGGTCCCCGTCCCGGCGCGGAGCCGGAGGTCGCCGTTCCCCGCGACGACCAGCAGGTCCGCCTTGCCGTCACCGGTGTAGTCGGCCGCGCCCACCGACGGTGCCGGCCCGGAGCCGAGACCGGGGAAGAGCATGGGGATCGTCCCGCCGCGCGTGATGTTCGAGAGACACGTGAAGCCGTTGTTCACCGCGGTGTAGACGGTCCCGTTCAGCCGCACCTCGAAGTGCAGGTGGTACGCCGGCGAGTTGCCCGTGTTGCCGACCACGCCGATCTGCTGCCCCCGGACGACCCTGGTCCCCGGCGCATAGGTCCCGGGCGATGCCATGTGGGCGTACCGGGTGACGTATCCGCCCGGGTGCTCGACGTCGGTGTAGTTCCCGTAGCCGCTGTTGACCGTCCGCGACTTGATCACGCCGTCGTAGGCCGCGAGGATCGGGGTTCCACCCTGGCCCGAGATGTCGATGCCGTCGTGTGCGCGGTAGTTGTTGCGACAGCCGTCGCCGACCTTGGACTGGATGTTGCCGGAAGCCGGATAGACCATCCGGCCGTCCGTGGCGGCGACCGCCGGGGTGCTCGACGAGAGCAGGGGCGCGAGTGCGCCGATCGCGACCGCGAGCACGGCGGCGATCCCGATGCGGCCGAGGCGCACGCGGGACGGTCGCTTCATCTCGAAGGTTCTCTTTCGTTCGGCGGCCCCAGGGGCGTGTGCCCTCCGTCGTCACCGTACCAGTGCCGCGACGTGCGTCCGCGTGCACCTCCGAGGGCGCGGCGGATCCGCGTCGGATCGCCGCGTCAGAGCAGGTCGAACTCCCCGCCGTACGGCATCGCGTCGTCGCCGGTGTCCCTGGCGTCGAAGTCCACGGTCTCGACCGAGATCACGACCTGGGTGGCCGAGGCGATGAGGACGCTGATCGCACGATTGCCGACCACGACGAAGTCCACGAACCGCCCGCCGGAGTGCATCGCCTCCTCGATCCGCCGTCGGAGATCCGCGACGTCCTGGCCCTGAGCCAGGAAGAACTCTGCTTCGTTGAGTGCGATCCGCGCGCGCACCATGGTCTGCATCCTGCCCTCCGCTCGTCTTCTTCCTCCGTATCCTCCTGCGACGCTATCGACCCGTCCCGCGGATGCAGAGGGGGTTGCGCGACGGCTCCGGAAGAGGCAGGGTCCGCGCCGGGTGTAGCGTGCAAGCATGGGAAGACTCAGGTACGACGGGACGTCCGACCCGATCCTGATCGAGGATGTGACGCTCGCACACCTGAAGATCGTGATCGCCACCAAGCTCCGCCGCCAGGAGAGCTTCATGATGACCTGGCGTCCCGTCGACAGCGGCATCGACCAGCGCGCGACCGTGTGGATCCACCCCGCGATCCCCCTGCAGTTCGGCTTCGACGCCGCCGAGAACCCTCCGATCGACGCACGACTGATCGCCGAGATGATGCAGTCGCTCAACGCGACCGGCGAGCTCGTCCTCGACCATCTGATCCCGCTGCGCTGACGGGCGCCGCGTTCGCCGTGGACCTTCCCCTCTATCTCCTGCTCGGTCTGCTGATCCTCGCGCTGATCATCGGCGGCCCTCTCCTGAGGAGCCGGTCGAAGCGCCGCGCCGCACAGGACGGCGAGCACACGGGGAACAGGTACGCCGCCGCGCGACTCGCCGAGACGCTCGACGTGCTCGGCACCCCGCTCGTCATCCACGCCCCGGAGCCGCTCGCGCGGGAGATCCTGGCGTCGGCGACGGTGACGGCGCGCGAAGAGTGCACGATCCGCGAGGACGGCGGCTACGGCATCCGCTTCGCCGAACCGGATGACACGATCGTCCGCCTCGTGGCCGATCCGGAGGGCACGCGGATGCAGGTCGAGACGTTCCGCGAGTACCTGGGCTTCCCGCAGACGGCGCAGCCCTGGACGGATCTGCGATCCCGCGTGGCCTCGATCGCCGACGCACACGGGGTGACCGTCGGCGACGGCGCGACGATCGGGTATCGGCGGGGCCCGCTCCTCGATGACCGCAACGCCCGCTGGGAGCGCGACGCCTGATCCCCCGCGACGGGACACCTGCCGCCCACGCACCGAAAACCGGACGCGCAGGATCCCGCCGACGCAACTAGGCTGAGAGGCGCGCCTCGCCTGGCCGGCCCTCCGCCGGGTCACGGTCGTGGCGTGAGCCCAGACGACCTCCTCCGGTCGCACGATCCCGTCCATCGGGATGGAGCCGCAGCTCCGCCGTGTGGCCACGCCAGAAAGGCATGAACCACATGAGCGATTCCTCCGGATCCGCCGACCGCGACGGCGAGCGCTCGCCGGACTTCTTCGACCAGCTGATCGAGACCCCGCCTCGCGACCAGCAGGGCGCGGGCACGGGCGCGTTCACCGTCGGCTTCCGCGGCTACGACAAGGGCGAGGTCGACGCCGCACTCGCGACCCTCCGCAACCAGCTCAAGCAGGCCGCTGCCGATGTCGCCGAGGCTCAGGCGCGCGAAGAGGAGGCCGTCGAAGCGGTGCGGGAAGAGGAGCGCAAGGCCCGGGAAGCGCTCGAGAGCGAGCTGACCGCCGCGAACGCCAAGGCCTCCGACGCCGAGCAGCAGGTCGCGACCCTCACCTCCGAGCTCGTCGACGCGCCGCAGGCAGACGGCGAAGAGGCTCCGTCGCGTCAGCAGTTCGAGGCGATCCTGCGTGTCGCCGAGGAGCAGGCGAACGTCCTCATCCAGAACGCCGCGGTCCAGGCCGATCGCCTGATGACGTCCGCCCGCGAGGAGGTCACCGCGCAGCGCGCCGAGGCCGACGCCGACGCCGAGCGGATCACCGCCCAGGCGCAGCGCGACGCCGACCAGGTGCGCCTCAAGATGGACACCGAGTACACCGCGCACGAGGCGCGCATCGAGCGCGAGGCCGCGCACGCGACCGAGAAGGTCAACCAGGCCGCGCAGGAGGCGACCGCGATCCGCACCGAGGCCGAGAAGGGCGCGGCCGCGCTGCGCTCCCTCGTCACGCGCGAGACCACCCAGCTGCGGGCGGACGCCGAGCGCGAGGTGCGCGACATGAACGCGCGTGTGCTGGAGTTCGAGGAGACCCTCACCCGCCGGCAGGACGACGCGCAGCAGGAGTTCCTCGTGCTGCACAACCAGGCCGTGGCGCACGCCGAGCGCATCACCAACGACGCCAACGAGCAGGTCGCCGCATCCCTCGAGCACGCCCAGCGCATCTCGGCGCGCGCAGAGGACTACGAGCGCCTGACCCGCTCCCAGGCGCAGGCCATCGAGGCCGAGGCGCAGGTCCGTGCTCGCGAGACCCTCGAGCGTGCTCGTGCGAAGGCGCAGAAGATCGTCGATTCGGTCACCGGTCACACCACGGCCGTGCTGCACGACGCCGAGGACCGTACGCGGCAGCTGCGCTGGCAGCAGCAGCAGCTCACGAGCTTCATGGCCGAGGTCAAGGAGCTCATCCGCCCCGACGGCATCTTCTCCGACGACTCGCTGCCGACGGAGTTCGCGGCGGTCGCACCGTCGGAGACCGCCGAGGCACCGGCCGACGAGGCACCCGCGGAGACGTTCCTCGGCGACGAGGTTCTCGACGACGAGCTGGACGACGACCGTCCCCTCGAGAAGATCACCATCGACGTGGTCGAGACGAAGAAGAAGTCCAAGTAGGACCGCACCGACGACAGAGGCGCGAGCAGGGATTCCTGCTCGCGCCTCTGTGTTTCCCGGGCTGATCGGGCCCGGTGAAGTCTGGGGCTACGCCCGACCGAACTGCGCCACTGCCGGGCAGTCGAACGGATCGGCGCCGGCGGAGAGTCCCACCCGGTTCAGGTACTCGATCACGATCATGTACGAGCGGCCCAGGCTGGCCTCGGTGTACGGCACGTCGTTCGCCGCGCAGTAGTCGCGGACGATCTCGCGCGCCTTGGACAGGTACGGTCGCGGCATGCTCGGGAAGAGGTGGTGCTCCACCTGGTAGTTCAAGCCGCCCATGAGCCAGGTCGTCCACCATCCGCCGCTGATGTTGCGGGAGGTGCGGACCTGCTTGGTGAAGAAGTCGAGACGGGCGCCGGGCTCGATGATCGGCATGCCCTTGTGGTTCGGGGCGAACGCGGCTCCCATGTAGACGCCGAACACCGCGAACTGCACGCCCATGAAGGCGAAGGCCATTCCGAGCGGGAGCATCATGAACACGGGCACGAGGATGAGGGCGAACCGCAGCGCGATGATGCTGAGCTCGATCCAGCGCCCCTTGACGTTCTTCGTCGTCAGCAGGTACTTCAGGCCGAGGAAGTGGAGGTTCAGTCCCTCGAGCGTGAGCAGGGGGAAGAAGAGCCAGCCCTGCTTGCGGGTGATCAGCTTGATCAGACCCTTCGCCTTCGCGGCGTCCTCCTCGAGGAACGAGATCGTGTCGACCTCGATGTCGGGGTCCTTGCCGACCTGGTTCGGGTTGCCGTGGTGCTTGGTGTGCTTGGAGTCCCACCACGAGTAGCTCATGCCGATGCTGGCGATCACGATGCGGGCGAGCTTGAAGTTCGCCGGCCCGGTGGTCAGGATCTGACGGTGCGCGGCCTCGTGCCCGAGGAACGCGATCTGGGTCAGGACGATGCCGAGGCCCGCGGCGATGAGCAGCTGGAACCAGCTGTCGCCGAGCAGGATGAACCCGGTGATGAGGCCACCGAGGGCGACGGCGATGCCGGCGGCGACGAAGACGTAGAACCACTGGGCACGCTGGAGCAGACCCATCTCCTTGACGACCTGCGACACCTGCTTGTACGCCTTGGCCATGGGAGGGAAGTCCGCGTTGCCGGAGTACGTCTGGCGAATCGGACCCAGCGTTGCCGCGGTCGGTTCGATCTGTGTGATGGAGATGATCTTCTCCTGACGATCGGAGCCCTTGAGCTGTGAAAGCCCAAGGCGATTGCCCAACGCTTACCTCACAGTAGCCCCGGCCCCATGCGCCTTCGGGAATACATCGTCGACCCTTGACGCGCGGCTGCGCGTGTGCATGAAAAGGGGGGTCCGGCTGCGGTTCCCGCCGTGTCCTCTTCGCCCCGATGTGCGATGATCCCTGCATGAACCGCCTCCTCGCCCGCACCGCCGCGTCGACGATCGGACTCGCTGCGCTGACGGTGCCGCTCCTGTCGTGCACGAGCCTGACGACATCGCAGACGTGCATCGACTGGGTGTTCTTCGACGCGCCGGCGGATGCGGCCTCGGAGGCCGACGCCGTCGCGCGCGGGCACATCGCCGATCAGGCGGGCACGACGTCGTACATGGACATCCCCGCCACGACGTGGAACGTCGAGGTCGACGACTGGCTCGAGGGTGACGGTGACGCGGAGATCGTGGTCACCTCGCTTCCCCGAAGCTGCGGGGACACGACCGATGCGATGGCCGAGATGCAGGACGAGGACGAACTCGTCTTCTTCCTGCGCAAGCGCGCGACCGGCTGGGAGATCATCACGCCCTGGCAGGGTGTGACTCCGGCGACACCGGACGGCGGCATCCCGGAGACCTGGCCGGAGGAGCAGGCGGGCTGACGAGCCGTCAGGCGCGGGCGCGACGCGCCATCCGGCGCCAGGCGCGCGGAAGGATCGGCGGGAATGCCGGTCCGCGGCGGGCCGGCTCGTGCGCCTCTTCGAGAGCGCGGAAGGCGTCGTCGAGCGCGTCGAACGTGCCGAGCTCGGTGCCGTGGTTGTCGCGCACGAGGTGCGTGGTGCCGTCGAACTCGACGAAGCCGGCGAATTCGCCGCCGCGGGTCGCGACGTGAACGTCGGTGTCGGCCTGCTTCCAGGTCAACGGATCGGAAGGGGGAAAGGTGGTCGTACTCATGGTGATGCTCATTGCTGTGTGGCGGACACGCGTCGGCGCTCCGCAAGATGTGAGATCGAGGGCGGATTCCGCACGCATCGATGTTCGCGGTCCGTGATGGCCCTGATCAGTGGCGACGTGGCGGCCGAGAGGGGCGAAGCACACACGCTGCGTCATCAGCATAGCAGACCGCAGACCCAGCGCCCGAATCCGCGTCTTCCCGCTCAGCCCGCCGGCGGTTGCCCGCCCTCGCCCGGTCCCCCCTGCCCTCCGCCCGGCGCCGCGCCGGCGACGGGTGCCGTCGTCGTGTCCACGCCCACGACCATGGTGGCCGCGTAGCCCGCGGACACGTCTCCGGTGACCGTCGCCACCTGCAGCGCACCGGCGTCGTCGCCGAAGACGTTGTCGGTGGCGAGCGTGATCCGGGAGAGGTTCTGCGACGACCCGTCGTAGGCCTTCTCCGCGTAGACCGCGGTGCAGGCGGCCTCGGGAAGCGCCAGCTGCGACGTCGCGATCGCGGTGGTCGAGTCGGTGATCGACGAGACGTCCGGATAGACCTCGAAGTGGATGTGCGGCCAGCGACCCGAATAGCACCCGGGGAAGATGGAGGTGAACGACACCCGGCCCCGAGCATCCGCCACCTGCACGCCGCGGAGATAGGTGACGTCCTCCAGGCCGGATGAGTAGAGGGAGTATTCGCCCTGGGCGGTGCAGTGCCAGGCGTACACCGCCACTCCGGCGAAGGGGACTCCCCCGTTCGCGAGGTCGAGGATCTGCAGTTCGAAGGAGAGAGGAACGCCCTCGGCCGTCGCGCCACCGTCGATCGACGACCGGATGTCCTGGCGGACGATCCCGGAATCCTCCAGCACATCGGGCCCGTTCGATCCGTCGCCCGGATAGGGCCCTGCGGTCTCGTCGGGGATCTCGGCGACCGTCGCCCCCGAGGCCGTCGAACCGGATGTCGCGCTCGGCGTCGGCGTGCTCGTCGACCCACCGGACGCCGCGGGCGCGCAGGCGGCCAGCACCACGGTGCCGAGACCGACGCCGGCCAGCCCCAGCACTCCGCGCCGACTCATCAGGGTGCGGATGTCGAACGCCGCGCCCTGATCGACGACCTCCTCGTCGGCGCGGTCGAGCAGTCGCCCCTCGTACATGGGGCCGTCGGGCGTCTGGGTCGGTTCGGGAATGCTCATGATCTGGCTCCTTCGGCGGGCGGCTGGTGTCCGGCCACCATGCTCGCGAAGCTTCCGATCAGCATTCTCTGCCTGCGCTATGTCTTGTCTATGTCCGCCTGCGGCAGCGGAGGCCGGATCACCAGGACCACGACGATCCCGACGAGGATCAGCGCCGTGAGCGTGACGGGCACCGGGAGCACCGGATCGAGGAGCACCAGGAGCGCACCGATCGGGACCACCGTGTTCACCACCCGATCGGCGTTCTCGCGGATGGCGATCCACCAGATCCCGATCAGGAAGATCGCGATCGGGACCGTGACGGTGAACGACGCCGCGATGTTGGAGAGGTGGCTCTCCCCCGTGAGCACGTCGAGCTCGACCTCGATCCCCGCCGAGAAGGCGGCGGCTGCGGCGAACACGAAGTAGTGGGTGTAGCCGTAGCGGAGGGAGCGGCCGAAGCTCGTGATGGCGCGGTGATGCGGCGGCCAGAAGTAGATCCACCACAGCGAGGCGGTGACCACGAGCGTGAGGACGGCGATCGCGACCAGCGGCCCGAGCGCCTCGACCTCGTCCAGCGCGTCCACGATCGCGTTCGCCGACGCCAGCAGGCTCTCGCCGAGGACGATGAGGGTGAACAGCCCGTAGCGCTCCGTGATGTGGTGTGGGTGCCAGGGCGTCTGCCTGCGGTACTCGGCGAAGACGGGCACGGCGATCTCGATCAGCGCGAACACCGCGAAGGCGACGAACTGCAGCGGTCCGGTCGGGATCAGGAGGAACAGGATCCACAGCACCTGGACCGCCGCGATGCCGAATGCGTAGCGAAGGGTGGCCGAGCGCAGCGGCCCCGCGGTCCGGGACGCCCGCAGCCATTGCGCGACCATGGCGATGCGCATGACGACGTAGCCGATGACGGGGATCGTGAAGTCGCCCTCGTCGAACGCGCTCGGGATGCCGGCGGCGAACACGAGGACGCCGCCCATCTGCACGAACGTGGTGACGCGGTAGAGCCAGTCGTCCGTGTCGAACGAGGTCGCGAACCACGTGAAGTTCATCCAGGCCCACCAGATCGCGAAGAACAGCATCGCGTAGGAGGTGATGCCGTGCAGGAACTCGCCCTCGCGCAGCGCGTCATGCAGCTGGGCGGAGGCGATGCTCACGGCGACGACGAACACGAGGTCGAAGAACAGCTCGAGGGTGCTCGCTGTGCGATGCGGCTGGGCGGGATCGCGCGGCAGCATCCGATGGAGCCGGAAGCGCGGAGCGTCTGAGTTCGCGGTCACCGCGAAAGGATAGCGCTCGCGCGGCGCGAGGAGGAGAGCGGATTCGTCCATTCGACAGAATTACCTTCCGATGGCGGCCATGTTCCGCTACAGTGAGAGAAGTCTGCAGTGCCTGCTGTCAGCGACCGCCGTGTGGGACGGCGAAAAACGCACTCCGCGATGTGGGAATCACGGAGAGTTTCAGCAGGACCCGAGGGGTCGGGACGCAGACGGATGCCGTGAACGTGGGGTTCATGGTCTGGGGAATCTGGGGAAATCTGATGACGCACTGGGGATATCTGCGTACATTCACGGCTCAAGGAGCCTCGGCATGACTTCCGTCGAGGATGCCCTGAGCATCACTCGTACGGGCTTCGTGCCGGTCGCCGCTCCGCGAGCCACCAAGTCGGTGACGCGCACGGTGGTCACACCGCGTGCCTCGGCGACGCTGGAAAGACGCCGTCAGTGGGAGCGTCGCTATCGGATGCGACTGCGGATCACGGATGCAGCTGTCATCCTGTTCGCCGTCGGCCTGACCGCGACGATCCAGCTGGCCACCGGCGTCTCCGGGCTCGAGGTCCTCCGCGACGGTGTCCCCCTCGCCGCGCTGTGGTACCTCATGCTCAGTGCGCTGCACACGCGGGACGCCGCGCTGTTCCGCGCGAGTGCCACCGAGTACCGAGGCGTGGTCCACGCCTCGGGGCTCGCCTTCGGGATCATCGCCATCGTGGCGGTGCTGCTCGCATGGAAGTCGATGCAACTGATGCTGCTGCTGGGGCTGCCGCTCGGTGTTCTGACGCTTCTGGTGACCAGGTGGTTGTGGCGCCACTGGTTGCAGACGCAGCGTTCGCAGGGGCGATTCGCCTCTCGGACGCTCGTCGTGGGCAATCGGGACGACGTGGAGTACGTCGTCCGCACGCTGCATCCGATCGGCGCTTCCGGCTACCAGGTGGTCGGAGCGACTCTCCTCGACGGCAATGCACGCGACATCGAGATCGACGACACGAGGTTCCCGGTTCTGGGGAACGTGAACTCCGTGTCGTCGGTCGCCGCCGAGGTCGGCGCCGACACGATCATCGTGGCGAGCCGGCCCGAGGGTGAGCCGGAGTTCGTGAAGCAGCTCAGCTGGCAGCTGGAGGGGACCGCTGCCGAGCTCGTGCTCTCGAGCCGACTCACCGATGTCGCCGGCCCCCGCATCTCCTTCGCGCCGGTCGAGGGCCTGCCCCTGATCCAGGTGCAGATCCCGACCTACGAGGGTGGCCAGCACCTCCTCAAGCGCGCCCTCGACGTCGCGGTCGCCACGCTCGCGCTGATCCCGATCGGCCTGCTGGCACCCGTGCTCGCGCTGCTGATCAAGCTCGACTCGCCCGGTCCGGTCTTCTTCTTCCAGGAGCGTGTCGGCCGCGACGGACGCCGCTTCAAGATGGTCAAGTTCCGCTCCATGAAGACGGATGCCGAGCAGCAGCTCGCCACCCTCAAGGCGCAGAACGAGGGAGCCGGCCTCCTCTTCAAGATGAAGGACGACCCGCGCGTCACTCGTGTGGGCAGGGTCCTGCGCAAGCTCTCGCTGGATGAGCTGCCGCAGTTCTGGAACGTCCTCATCGGCGACATGAGCGTCGTGGGGCCGCGCCCGCCGCTGCCCACCGAGGTCACCGCCTACGACGGCACCGTGTTCCGTCGCCTCTACATCAAGCCCGGGATCACCGGTCTGTGGCAGGTCTCCGGTCGCAGCGACCTCTCGTGGGACGAGAGCGTGCGCCTCGACCTGCGGTACGTCGAGAACTGGTCGGTCATGAACGATCTGCAGATCATGTGGCGCACCGCCAAGGTCATGGTGCAGCCCAGCGGGGCATACTGATCGGATGAGCAATTCGAACCGCCTCACCATCGCGATGGTGGGGACCCGAGGAGTGCCCGCGGCCTATGGCGGTTTCGAGACCGCCGTCGAGGAGGTCGGTCGCCGACTGGCGGACCGCGGCCACGACGTCGTCGTGTACACCCGCGGTTCGGAGCGGCGCGAGAAGGAGTACCTCGGCATGCGGGTCGTGCACCTCCCCGCGGTGCCGATCAAGCAGGTCGAGACGCTCTCGCACACCGGGTTGTCGGCACTGCATCTCATGTTCCGACGGCGACCCGATGCCACCTTCGTCTTCAACGCCGCCAACTCGCCGTTCCTGCCACTGCTCCGGATGCGCCGCGCGCCCGTCGCGCTGCACATGGACGGCCTCGAGTGGCGGCGCTCGAAGTGGGGACCGCGCGGCAAGGCGTACTACCGCTGGGCGGAGCAGTTCGGCGTGCGCACGGCCGACGCGCTGATCGCGGACGCACCCGGCATCGCCGACTACTACCGCCACCAGTTCGACGTGCCGACGGAGCTCATCCGCTACGGCGCCCCGATCCTCGATGAGCTGCCCGCACGCGGCGTCGCCGAGATGGACCTCACGCCCGGCGGGTACCACGTGGTGGTGGCCCGGTTCGAGCCCGAGAACCACGTGCTCGAGATCGTGCAGGGCTATCACGCCAGCGACGCGAAGCTGCCGCTCGTGGTGGTCGGCTCCGCGCCCTACAGCGCCGGGTACACCCAGGAGATCCAGCGCGTGGCCGACAGCGACGACCGGATCCGGCTGGTCGGCGGGGTCTACGACCAGGAGCTCCTCGACGCCCTGTACGCGAACGCACTGACCTACCTGCACGGCCACTCGGTCGGGGGCACCAACCCCTCTCTGCTCCGTGCCATGGGTGCCGGGACCGCCGTGATCGGGTTCGATGTGCCCTTCAACCGCGAGGTGCTCGACGGCAACGGCTGGTTCTTCTCCGATGCGGATGACGTCGCCGCGCACGTCATGGCCGCGGAGGCCGACCCGGAGCGGACCGCCTCCTTCGCGACGACCGTGCAGGAACTCGCACGCACGCGCTTCCGCTGGGACGACGTCGCCGACGAGTACGAAGCTCTGGCCCGACGGCTCGCGGAGCGCTCGACCATCCATCCGGGCGCCCGGCGCGCTCGGCGCCGGACAACCGACTGGGCTCCCGCACCTGCCGGATCGGCTGCGCCGTGAGCAACGACACGTCACGGCAGACGGTACTCCTCGTGCATCCCGGTGCGGAGCTGTTCGGCTCCGACCGGATGCTCCTGGAGAGCGCCATCGGCCTCGTCGAGACGGGCGCCCGCGTCGTGGTCGCTCTGCCGAGTTCCGGACTCCTCGTCCAGGAACTCGTCGCGGCCGGCGCCGAGGTCGTCATCGTCCCGATGCTCGTCCTGCGCAAGGTCCTGCTGACACCGCGCGGGCTTCCGCGTCTCTTCCGCGACACCTTCCGCGGTCTCGGCGCCGCGTGGCGACTGATCGGACGGCTGCGTCCCGACGTCGTCTACGTCTCGACGATCATCATCCCGCAGTGGCCGCTCGTCGCGCGGCTGCGGCGCACGCGCTCGGTGAGCCACGTCCACGAGGCCGAGGCGTCGGGCAACCGCCTCGTCAACGGCATCCTCTACTCCCCCCACCTCGCCTCCCACCGCACGCTGGTGAACAGTCGTTTCAGCCTCGACACGATCCGCGCCGCGCTCCCCGCTCTCGCCCGCCGCTCGCACGTCGTCTACAACGGGGTCGCGTCACCGCCGCATCCCCTGGCCCCGCGACCGCGCGTCGAGCGTGCGCTCCGCGTGCTCTACGTCGGACGCCTCTCGCCGCGCAAGGGCCCCGACCTCGTGATCGACGCCGCATCTCGGATGCACGCGGCCGGACGCCCGGTCGACGTCACCCTCCTCGGCGCCGTCTTCGAAGGGTACGAGTGGTTCGAGCGTGACCTGCGCCAGCAGGCCGCGGAGGCCGGGGTCCCGGTCGACTTCGCGGGATTCCATCCGGACATCTGGCCGTTCCTCGCCGAGGCCGACGTGCTCGTCGTGCCCTCACGCGTCGACGAGCCGTTCGGGAACACCGCCGTCGAGGGCATCCTCGCACTGCGTCCCGTGATCGCGAGCGACAGCAGCGGGCTGCGCGAGGCGGCCGGCGGCTACGCGACCGCGCAGCTCATCACGCCCGGAGACCCGGATTCGATCGCGGCCGCGCTCACCGACATCGACACCCGGTGGGACGAGATGGTCTCGACCGTCGCCGACAGCCGTGCCGAGGCGCTTCGCCGCCACGCTCCGGCTGTGTACCGGTCGAGCATCACGGCACACGTCCTGAGCTGACGGCCGCCGCCTACGCGCCGCCGTCGCCGGCCTGCGCGACCGATTCGCGGCTTCCGGCCGTGAGGCGCGAGCGATGTCGCACGATGTAGATCGAGAACGGGATCAGCTGGCACACGACGAGCGCGAAGGCGACTCCGATCAGGGGACCGGCGATGCCGAGCACCGGTGTCAGGACGAACGACAGCACGATCCCCACCGCCGCCATGCTGAGCGTCGGGATGACCTGGAACCGGATGCCCGGCTTGTCCATGATGAACATGCCGAGGGGATACACGGCCGCGGTCATCATGATCATCAGCCCGAAGGCGAAGATCGTGGTCGGACGGACGGTCAGCTCGCCCTGAGTGATGAACCCGAACAGCCACGGACCGACCAGCCACACCATCACCGTCGCGATCGCGATGGCGGCGGCGAACAGGGCGGACAGCAGGAACGGTCCGCGGCGGAGTCCACCGTCGTGTCGCATCCGCGCGAAGTGCGGCCAGAGCGCGAGCCCGCCCGCCATGACGAGGCCGTTCAGCGCGAAGAAGACCTGCCCCGCCACGCCGTACTCGGCCACGTCGGCCGGTCCGCCGAGCTGCGCGATCACGTAACGCTGCGAGCCGACGGCGATGGGATAGGTGACCATCTGCGCCAGCATCGGCCAGCCGACATCCATCACGCGCACACCGGGATAGCGACGAGGACGCAGGACCATCCGGGCGGCCGCCGGGATCAACGGGGAGGTGGTGCGGGCCGTGATGAGCACGCCCAGCACCGACACCAGGAACGAGGCCGCGAACGACGCCACGGCCACGAAGGAGTGCAGGTCGTCGCCGCCGAACGTGAGGATCAGCCAGACGCCGGCCAGGGTGAGCGGTGAGATGAGCCCCTGCAGCAGGATCACGATGTGGTTCCGGCGCTGCCCGAGCATGATGCGCGCCCAGATCCCGAGCGGGATCCCGAGGCAGAAGATCGTCACGCAGTAGAACGCCGCCAGCGACGCACCCGGCCGTCCGCCCGCCTCTCCGAAGACCAGTTCCCAGGCGCCCGTGAGCACGAGGATCGTGTTGATCGCCATCGCGGTCGTCGCGAACATGAGGAGCACGCGCCCGACCGAGGTCAGCTGGTAGCGCAGCTTCTCATCGGTGCGCACATCGTCACTCGTCGCCACCGCATTGACCAGCACCGCCCCGCTGCCGAGGTCGGTGAAGGTGAGCAGCGAGGGGATGGTGGTGAGCAGCGTGTAGAGGGCGAAGCTGTCGACGCCCGCGCCGCCGATGATCATCCGGGTCGTGAGAACGCCACAGACCAGCGCGATGACCATCGTCAGCGCGCGGGCGCCGACAGCGAGAAGTGAACCCATACCTACATCGTCACCGTGGCAGGGCCCCCAGGGTCGCGCTGTTACCGGGGAGTCGCGATACCGAAGCGACATCCGTCGGCACCGGGACCGCCACGGACGCCTGAACCGCGCGATACGCAGGCTGCAGGGCGTACGCACCGGTGACCACGCTCGTCCCCTCCGCGAACCGGGACCGCCGGTCCTGCCCGGTCGAGGCGGCGAAGGCGGCCAGGGTGTCGGTCACCGCAGGATCTCTCGAGACCGCGCCCTTCGACCACGCCGAGAACCATCTCGGGGTGCCGGCCGCGGTCCGGTGGTAGAGGTTTCCGTTGACGCTCGACACCATCTGCGAGCCGGTGTACTGCAGCGAGTAGTCCTGCACGCAGACCAGGCAGTTGCCGGCGCTCTCCGCCATGACGTTGTTCGACATCACGACGTTGCGGACGATCCACGGCGCCAGCGGTGCATACCGCGTCCGCGGGTCGTGACCGGCCGCGTTCGGGTCGGAGGCACGGCGAGCGTCCTGCCCGATGCTGATGTTGCGATTCGCATTGCCGACGAAGGTGTTGTTCCAGATCTTGACGTTTCCGGAATTGAGCACGAAGAGTCCGAAGTCACCGTTGCGCGCGATGATGTTGTCGGCCACGACGGCACGCTCGGACAGCTCGACGAGCAGGCCGTGGCCGGCGTTGCCGATGACGTCGTTGCCCGTGAACGCGATGTCCACCACCGACTCGTCGAACCAGGGACCACGTCCGTAGTTGCCGGTGAACGCGCTGTCGGTGACCGTCACCCGCTGCGTCCTCGTGACCTTGAAGGCACCGGACACGGGCGAGTGGTTGAAGCGCTCGGAGTTGTTGCCGGTGGAGAGCATCTTCGTGACCTTGAGGCCGTCGGCCTGCGAGGCACCGCCGCCGAGCAGACCGTTGCCGATCAACGAGACCCGGGTCAACGAGGTGCCGGGAGCCCAGGAGTAGAAGCCCGTCGTCGAGTTGTCGCGGATCGTGACGTCGGTCAGGGAGATGTTCGCCGCGGCAGCGATCACTGTTCCCATCTGAGGAACGCTGGTCGCGTAGCGGCGGACGCCGATCCCACGGACCTCACTGCCGGCCGACCGGATCGACAGCGCCTGCGTGAGCACGCTCGCCTCGACCGTCTTGCCCTTGGGATCCGTTCCGATGACGAGGCGCTTCCCCGCGGTGTCGACGAAGAAGGTGCCGGTCGTCACCTGCGCCGCGGACCCGACCTGGCGCAGCTGGGCGCCGGCGATCCACACCTGATCAGGATGCGCCGCCATGGGATAGGCGGGGTCGACGAAGCGCCACTCGGCCTGGGTGTTGTCCGGCGCGCCCTGGGTGTACGTCGGGCTCGAGTCGAGCGCCGTGGTCCACCCGCTGACGACCCAGGTCTTCCCCGATGCCTGCCAGCCCGTGACGACCTTCGTCCCGTCGAGCCAAACCGCCTCGTTGGGCGCCGGCTGGATCGTGACGCGCTTCTGCGCCGGGACGATGATCTCCTCGTGATACGTGCCCCCGCGGAGCACGATCGTTCCGCCGTTCGGCACGAGCCGCAGCGCGGCCGCGACGGTCTTGACCGGAGAGTTCTGGGTTCCGGTCGCTCCGTCGTATCCTCCGGGCGCCGCGTAGACGGCCGTCGCCGGTGCCGGGTAGGACAGTGAGCCGGGCGCTCCGGCACCGGGGGTACCGCGCACGCCTTCGGGGGTGGTCGGCGGAACCGGCACGGTCGGGGGCGTCGGCGTCGGCGCCGGAGTCGGCGTCGGCGTCGGAGTCGGAGTGGGTGTCGGCACCGGAGCAGGAGTCGGCGTAGGCGTCGGCGTCGGCGTCGGCACCGGTGTGGGCGTCGGTGTGGGCGTCGGCTTCGGCGCCGGGGGCGTGACCACCGGAGTCGTGGCGAGCACGTTGTCGATCCGGACCGGAACAGCCGCCTTCGCCCCCGAAGACGTGTAGAGCGCGAACGCGTAGCCGCCACGGGCCTGGAGCCGCGAGGCGGACGCATCCGAGTACGACACCTGCCAGGCACCCGGCTCCGCGGCCCCCGCGGCCCAGGCCTTCGCCGAAAGGGCGACGGGGTTCGTGCCGGTGACGCTGAGCGCCACGTTCAGTGTCGTGCCGTTCTTCACCGTGAGCGGGAGCCGGCGTTCGGCGAGGCTCTTGACGCCGGTGAGGTCTGTGAGGCGGACGACCGACACGTATGCCGAGCCGTCCGGATGCACGCGCAGCCGCACGCCGTAGGAGTCCTTGCCCGACACGCGCACGGCCTGGGCCAGGTAGAGCGGACCACCCTTCGGGAGGGTCGGCACGGTGACGGCGAACCGGCTGTTCACGTCGGCGGCGCTGACACCGTCTGCCGTCGCCCTGGCCGTGATCCCGGGCTTGCGGCTCGCGAGCTGGGCTTTGCCGCCCGAGACGCTCGAGGTGCCTTCGACCACGCGCCAGGCGCCGACGGGCGAGGATCCCCATCCCGAGCGGACGGCGCGCTCCATCTTGTCGTCGATGACCGACGTCGACGTCGCGGCGGCCGATCGCACGGCGGCTGCCGGCTGCGCGCCGCCTGTCGGTTGCGCCGAGGCGCGCGGGCTGTCCGCGAGAGCGGAGGCCGGGAACGCCGTCAGCACCGCGGTCGCGGCGAGGACCGCGGCGAGTGCACCGGCGGTGGTTCGGACGCGGCGACGCCGCGGCGGAAGAGCGGTCATACGAGATGACGCGCGGGGGAGGAACGGAAAGGACACGATGTCACCGTCTTCTGGGGAGATTCTACGATCAACCAGCACCTTCGCCGCAGTTTAAACCCCGGCGGCAAAGAGCGAGCCCCCCTCGCAACTCATGAAGACTAACCCGGGTATCCGGGCAAGACAAACCTGTACGACGCAAATACCGATATGGAGCACTCGCTCCGTCCGCCGCTCACGCCGCGCGCCGCGGGGGCTCAGTCGCTGTAGTACTCGCTGCGATGACGGTCGGGACGCGCACGGTTGAGCACCGTCCCGAGGATGCGGGCACCGCCCGACTCGAGCGACTTGATGCTCTTCGCCAGCGCGGCGCGACGCGTCTTGGTCGCGTCCACGACGAGGATCACGCCGTCGGTCTGCGTGGCGAAGAGGTTCGCATCGGCGACGCTCAGCGTCGGAGGCGAGTCGATCACCACGTAGTCGTACTCGGCGGCGGCGAAGTCGAGCAGCTGAGCCATGCGCGAGGAGGTGAGCAGCTCCGCCGGGTTCGGCGGCACGGTCCCGGCGGGCAGGATGTCGAGGGTGCTGTCGGCGACGCTGTGCTTGGCGACCTCGAAGTCCACCTCGTCCAGCAGCACGCTCGTGAGTCCGATCGAGCCGTCGATACCCGCATGCTCGTGCGCGCGCGGGCGCCGCATGTCGGCATCGATCAGGAGGACGGAGTTGCGGAGTCCGGCGAGCGTCATCGCGAGGTTCACCGAGATCGTCGACTTGCCCTCCGCGGGCATGCCCGATGTGACCAGCAGAACCTTCACGCGGGACGACACGTTCGCATAGGCGAGCGCCGAGCGGATGCGGCGGAACTCCTCCGAGGTGTGTCCGAGCGGCTCCTGCGAGACGGCGATCCCCCGCGTCGCGAGCAGCGGCGACTTCGAGACGACACCGAGCACGGGGTCTCCACCCGCCTGGGTCAGAGCCTCCTCGTTGCGCACACGCGTGTCGAGCACACCGATCAGCACCGCCACCGCGAGCCCCAGGACGCCTCCGAGGAAGCCGCCGAGGAGCGCGTCGCGCGGCTTGCTCGGCGTGAACTGGAACTCGGGCACGACCGCGTCGTCGATCACCTGGGCCGTGATGGTGGACTCGCCCTGCGGATCCTTCGGAGCCACATCCTTCACCACGACGATGAGCTGATCCGCGACCGCATTCGCCAGCTCGGCCGCCGCCTCGGCGTCATCGGTGATCCCGGTGATGCGCAGGGTGACCGTGCTCTGCGGGATCGAGACCTCGATGTCGCGGGCGAGCGCACGCGGCGTGGTGTCGAGGCCGAGCTCTTCGATGACCGGCTCGAGCACGCGCGAGCTCGTGGCGAGCTGGGCGAACGAGAGCATCTGGCTCTGCGTATACACCGAACCCTGGTTGAGGTCGGAGGCGCTGGTGCCCTGATTGAGCGCGAAGTAGAGCGAGGTGGTCGCCTGGAACAACGGCGTCTGCAGCGAGGCGTACCCGTAGGAACCCGCCGCGCCGAGGACCGCCGACAGCACGATCAGCCACCAGAACTTCCGCAGCGAACTGGCTATGACGCGCAGACTGACCCGGCTCTCGCCCATGACTCCCCATTCCCCCTGAGACTTCGATACTAGAGGAATCACCGTTTCGGCACCCTCACGACGATGGTTGCGGCGGTGACGTCCCGAGGGGCATCCGCACGCCCTCCGACCACCCGGATCCGACCTCCGACGACGCGCCGGGCGCCCCGCGAAGGGCGTCCGAGTCCCTCGCCCACGTGATGGCCAGCCCCACGCAGAACCAGAGGAACATGCTGTATTGCGTGATCAGCGCGACGACGACGAGGCTCGGGAGCTGTCCGACGACCGCGAGCGATGCCGGACTCCGCGTCGAGCGCTTCCACGCCATCACCGCCGCGCACACCACCGCCGCCATGATCAGCAGCGTCGGCACGTAGCCGTAGCGGAGCAGGGTGAGGACCAGGGCGTTGTCGACGGAGCGGGCGAAGTAGCCCAGGTAGTAGTCGCCGGAGACCAGCGAATGCCAGTCGCCCGGGTTGCCGAACAACTGCACCTGTTCGAGGAGCACCAGCAGATCGGTGCGATAGTCCGCGCTGCCGCCGGCCTCCTCCCCTGCGGCGCCGAAGACGGTGTCGATGATCGGGATGACGATGGCCGTGCCGATGACGCCGGCAAGCGCCACGGTCACCCGGAACCGCGTGGAGACGCCCACGATCAGGAACGTCGAGAGCACGAGCGTGAGGACGAGCGTGAGAAGTCCCACACGGCTGAAGGTGAGCACCGTGGCGACCGCGATGATCACGATGCCGCTGATCTTGGGCAGCAGCCTCCACTTGGTGGCGACGACGAACGCGGACGACATCGCCAGGGCCGCGCCCAGCGCGATCGAGTGTCCGAACGCCCCTTCCACGCGCAACACGCCCCCGCGCTCCTGCAGCGGACTCCAGGTGTCGTAGACGACGCCGGAACCCGGGATGAGCACGAACGGGTTGAACGAGGTGAAGAACTCGACGACGGCGAGGGTCGCCGCCACGATGGCGACGACCGCGATCGTCGACGTCACCCATTCGGGCGCGACCCGCGCGAGCACGACCCGCCCCCAGATGTACGGGATCACCCATTCGAGCAGCGCCGCGACGAGGGACGGGAGGTCGACGGAGCCGAAGCCGTACAGGCCGACCACGACCAGGATGAACACCGCGACCCAGGCGTCGGCGGCCCGAAGCGGTACGACGGACCAGTTGACGAGGATCATCAGCGCGGTGAGCAGCGTGATCGCAGCCCAGTAGAAGCCGATGTTCACGCCCACCCAGAGCGGGATGAAGAAGAGCACGCAGGCCCACACCACGAATGCGGCCCGCGGCAGCAGTCGGAGGACGAACACGACGATGGCCACTGCTGCGATTCCTCCGACGGCGAGGAGCGCGATCGGAACAGCAGTGGCCATGCGTCTGGATCTTACTGGGGCGCGGTGACGCGGAACGAATCGAAAGAGACGCCCAGTGCCGCGGTCGAGCTCCCCGACCGGTTGCCGCTCAGGCCGACGGCACCGGCGCCCAGGGGCGTCGCATCCGTGGCGTTGAGCTGCCAGTTCGCCGGCTCGGTGCCACCCGTCGCCCAGAACTTCGCCGACAGGGTCGCCGAGGACGTTCCGGTGACGGACACCTTCAGGTTGTAGGAGGTGTTCGCCGACCAGGTGAGACCGGGCACGGCCTGCGTGAGCAGCACGGTTCCCTCGCGGTGCGCCACGAGCCAGACGGTGCCGTCAGGACGCAGCCAGGCGCGGACGAAGTACTTCCCCGCGGCGGACTGTCGCGCGATGACGCCGATGTACGCGCCTCCCGCCGCCGGTGCCTGGTCGACACGGAACTGCGTCTCGAGCACCGCATCGGCGATCGAGGTGGTGTTGAGCGTGGCGTGCCGGGTGTCCCCCGCGATCAGGGCCAGCTTGCCCTGGCCGTCGGCGACGGTGGCGGCCGCCTGCGACCCACCGGCGATCGTCCATGCGCCACCCGTGACCGCGCTGCCCCAACCGGGACCGGCGGTGCGGTCGAACTCATCGCCCGCGAGCGGAGCGGGGTTCGGGTCCGGGTCCGGATCGACCGGAGGCGCCGTGACCGTGACCTGCTTGGTCGCGGTGTGCGTCGCACCCTTGTTGTCCTTCACGGTCAGCGACACGGTGTAGGTGCCCGCCGCCGTGTAGGTGCGCGTAGCCGTCGCTCCGGTGCCCGTCGTCCCGTCGCCGAAGTTCCACGCGTAGGAGGCGATGGTCCCGTCGGAATCGGTCGACGCGCTTCCGTCGACGTTGACCGTCAGCGCGGTCGCCGTGGCCGTGAACGCCGCCGTCGGTGCGACGTTGGTGGGCTCGGGCTCGGGCTCGGGCTGAGGATCGGGATCCGGTGCCGCGGCGCCGAGGTTCTTCACGGAGAAGTCGTCGAAGCTCGCGATGTTGGTCCCGGTCGCACTGCCGGCACGGTAGGAGAACACCGTCGGTGCCCCCGCGACCTGCAGGGCCGGCGTCGCGTCCGTGGTGGACAGCTGCCAGGTGGCGGGCTCTGCTGCCCCGCCCGCCCACAGCTTGGCGCGGATCGTCGTGGTGCCGGAGCCGGTCGTCTCCATCAGGAGGTTGAACGTGCTCCCCGCGGTCCAGGTCAGGCCGGAGACCGCCGTGCTGGCGATCGCCGTGCCGTTGCGGTGGATCACGAGCCACGTGGTCCCGTCCGCACGGTGCCACGCCAGTGCGCGGTAGCCGTTCGAGCCGGAACGACGTGCGCCCAGTCCCTCGTAGGCGACGCCCGTCGACGGACCGGCGGACAGCGTGTAGCTGATGCGCGCCGAGGTGTCGAGGAGAGACGTTCCCTGCAGGAGCATCTCCCGGGTCTCGCCCGGAGTCAGGTTCACCTTGCCCACGCCGTCTCCGACGGAGGTGACGGCGGCCGAGCCGCTCATCGGCGCCCAGGTGCCGCCGACATCAGCCGCGCCCCAGCCGCTCGACACGACGCGACCGAAAGCATCGGACGCGGCGAACACCTGTGCCTGGACGGTCACGGACTTCGTGACCGTCGCCGAGCCGCCGAGGCTGTCGGTCACCGTGAGGGTGATGTCGTGTGCTCCGGCCTGCGCGTAGGTGTGGCCGGCGGTGACGCCCGTTCCGGCGGGAGTGCCGTCGCCCCAGTTCCAGGAGTAGGACAGCGTCGCGCCGTCGGATGCGCTCGAGCCGGAGCCCGAGACGCTCACGCTCAGACCGGACGCGGTCGAGGTGAAGGCCGCGACAGGGTCCGCATGGGTCGCGGCGGCCTGCCGCGTGGTCGACGCGGTCCCGCCCCGGTTGTCGGTGACGGTCAGGGTCACCGTGCGGGTGCCCGGCGTCGCGTACACGTGGTTCGCGACCTGACCCGTCGAGGTCGATCCGTCGCCCCAGTTCCACGCGTACGAGGCGATGGTGCCGTCGGAGTCGGTGGACGCCGAGGCGTCGGCGGAGACCGACAGACCGGTGCCGGTCAGCTCGAACGAGGCGGTCGGCAGCACGTTCGCCGCCTGCACCACGACCGGCTTCTCGACCGTCGTGGCCAGCCCATTGCTGTCCGTGACCGTGAGCCGAGCCGTGTAGGTGCCGGTCGCCGCGTAGGTGTGCGAGACCGTCTTGCCCGTGCCCGTGCCCGAGTCGTCACCGAAGTCCCAGCGGTAGCCGGCGATGGTGGCGGAACCCGCCGGAGCGGAGGCGCTCGCGTCGAAGGCCACGTCGAGGTCGGTCGCCGTCGCGGTGAACGACGCCGTCGGGGCCTGGAAGCCCTTGCCGATGCCGTAGTGCGTCTGCACCTGGGTCTGCGTCAGTGCGTACGGGTAGACCGCGACCTCATCGAGCGCTCCCTTGAAGTACTTGGAGCTCGGCGCCGAGGGCCAGCTGGTGAGGTTGTCCCCGCCGATGCGCCAGTACCCGACGTAGTTCTCCGCCGTGGTCGCGCCCGCGTCGGAGGCGACGAGTTCGCCGTCGACGTAGAGCTTCATACCCGCCGCGCTCTGCGTCGCCACAGCGTGGTGCCAGGCGTTGTTGTTGAGAGCGGTGTTGTTCTGGATCGTCTGCGTGCTCCCGTTGTAGGTGCCGAAGACGAGCCGACCGTTGTTCGTCATGTAGAGGTGCCGGTCATAGCTGGTCGAGTCTCCGGTCGCCGCAGCGCCGTAGCCGATCAGCTTGCCGCCGGTCGTGGTGTTCGTCTTGAACCAGAGCTCCGTCGAGAACTCCTCGGGAGCCGCGACCTTGTCCGTCGTGGAGACACGCCCCGTGGTGGTTCCGGTGAACGTCGAGGCACCGGTGGCGGTGTTCTCGACGCCGGAGGTCGACGACGTGACGCCCGATCCGAACACGGGGGTGTTCGCGCCGGCCCAGTCCTGGGCCGCAGTACCCAGCGGGTAGTACAGCTGCGGCTCGTCGGCCGAGACGGCGTTGACGTAGCTCGAGACGGCTCCCGCGGTCACCGTCGCCGTCATGGCCTGACTGCTGACGCTGTTGCCGTTCCCGTCCTTCGCGACGACCGTGTACTCCTGCTGCGAGCCGGGAGGTGCCGTCTTGTCTTCCAGGATGACCGCCGGGCGGTTCCACCAGGTGCCCTTGGCCGTCGTCGTGGCGACCGGGGTGGCCGTGCCGGTGCGGCGCAGCTCATACGTGAGCGTGAGGTCGTCACGGTCCCAGTTCGCCGGGATCGAGACCCGGACCCGGCCGGGGATGAACGACTGCGCGGTGCCGGTCCAGTTCGCCGCGGACAGGCGCGGGCCGTCCTTGGCTCCGCCGGGAGGGTTCGTCGAGAAGCGCACGAGTCCCTCGAAGCGTCCGTTGTTCACGGAGCGGAACTCGCCGCCGATCGAGATCATGTTGCCGGCTCCGGTGATGGAGAGTCCGGCCTGGCCCATTCCCGTCGTCACGCCGACGGCCCAGTCGGGCGTCCAGGCGTAGGGCGACGGTGCGGGCGTGCCCGCCCAGTTCTTGTACGTGCCACCGGCCGCGGGCTGGTTGCCCAGCGAGCCGCGAGCATCGGCCGTGTACGCCTCGGAGTAGCGGTGCGTGCGCGGGTTCTGCTCGGGGTGCAGGCTCATCGTCCCGCAGGCATGCGTGTGGCTCGTCGTGTAGACGACCTTGCCGGTCGAGTACACGCCGTAGTGGTCGCCGAGGCAGTCGGCGATCCAGCGGACCTGTCCGGTGCCGGCCTCGGCAGCGAACGTCCCCTCGAGGTTTCCGGTCGCGGCGTCGGCGTACACCCAGCCGGTGCCGTAGACGGCCGTGGAGTCGGCGGCCAGGCCGAAGATGCCCGCCTTGCCCGAGTTGGCACCGGTGTTCGACCCGTTCTTGACCGTCTGCGGCAGTGCCCAGGCGGTGTCGAGGGCACCGGTCGTCTTGTCCAGGGCGGCGGTGCCGCGCATGGTCAGGTCACCGTTCACCTGCGAGAAGCGCCCGGCGGCGATGACGTTCTGTCCGGCAGGGTCCATGACCATCGCGTCGACCTGGAGGTCGGTCTGCGGTGCCCAGCTCAGCAGTGCGCCGTTGGTGGCGCTGAACGCCGCCAGGTTCTTCCGTGCCGTGGCGTTGCCCTGGGTGAACAGGCCGCCCACGTAGACGCTCGATCCGGAGGTGGCGAGGGCGTAGACGCCGCTGCCGCCGATCGACGGAGAGAATCCGGGGACGAGCTGACCGGTGACGGCGTCGAGAGCCGCGAAGTTCCAGCGCGTCTGGCCGTTGACCGAGTTGAAGGATCCGCCGATGTAGATGCGGCTGCCGTCGGGCGAGGCCGCGACGGCCTTGATGACACCGTTGACCTGCGGCGCGAACGACAGCAGCTGTCCGGTGTTGATGTCGTAGGCGAGCACGTTGGAGCGGGCCGTCAGGCTCGTTCCCGGCACCGCCAGGGGCGCACGGGCGTTGTCGAACTTGCCCACCGCGTACACGGTCGAGCCGATGACGGTCTGCGACCAGACATAGCCGTTGTCGATCTGCACCGTCGGAATCGGATCCGACGTGACGACGTTCTCGTCACGCTGCAGCAGCGGCGGTGGCGTCGACGGCACGTCCGCCGATGCCGCCTGCGCGCCCAACGTCGTCATGCCCGCGACGAGCAACGCCGCCGTCACGACGGAGGCGAGAGCGCTCAGCGCCCGCCTCGAGGTCGATGTGTTCCCCATAGTGACTCCCCAGCCGCCAGTTTTCTTCTTCGAAAGTGTGAGTGTGTTGCTTTGCCGATTACAGCGAGATGCGAAAAGCGTGTGTCAGGACAGCTGGCCGGCGAAGGTCGCGACCGGCTCTCCTGCGGCGTAGTTGACGCTGATCTTCACCGAGCGCCCCTTCGTCGGGTCGAGCATGAAGACGTAGGTCCCCGTCGCCTCGGAGCCCGCGGCGAGCTCCCCCGAGAGGGGATCGTTCCCACCGGCGGTCGTGGCGACGCCGATGTCACCGTCATCGGTGACGAGGTTGACCACGGCCGAGTCGACGCTCTGCGCCCGCTTCGAGTCGTTGGCCACCGAGATCGTGACGACGACCGCGGAGCCCGCGTACTCGCCGGGCGTCTGCGGCTTGATGGTCGTGGTCGCGATCTTGTCGATCGTGACGACCATGTCGGTGGAGAGGGTGATCGGCTCCGCGAGCTTCCCGCTCTCCTCGGTCAGTGCCGGCGCCTCGGTGGGCCCTTCGGCCTCCGGGTCGGCGGGTGCCGTCCAGTCGGTCGTGCTGGTGCCCTCGGGCGCAGGAGACTCCGAGGCCTCAGGGGCTGCGGTGCAGCCTGCCGTCAGGAGTGCGAGCGCGACCAGAGGCGCGATGAACATCGCGCCACGTCTGCGCGAAGAGCCGTCCCCAGAACGGCATGATGAAACGTTGAACACTGCAGCTCCCCACAAGCCAGAATCCCCGCCGAGGCCCCCTCGGCCTCGGTATTCCCCTTCAACCACGCAGAACGCGGCGTCGGCTAATGGTAGTGCGCAGGGCGGGAATCCACAAGACCCCGCTCAGGATGCGTGCCGACGCTGCCCGCCGAGCTGGGCCAGGATCGTGGCGACCGCGGCTTCCACCTCGCTGATGGTGTCGCGGTGGCCGCGGCTTCCGTGCCGGTCGGCGATGCTGGCGGGGTCGCCGGAGTCGCGGATCCCGAGGAGCCGCCGGAATCGACCACCGGCGCTGTCGGAGCCGACCAGCGGCACGGCCCGAGACCGCGCACGGTCGAGATGCGCGACGTACTCCGCCACCCGGTCCGGTGCCGACGAGGAGAAGCCGGCGCCCAGATGAGCCGCCTCCTTGATCGTGAACATCCAGTCCCGTGATCGCGGGGCGAGCCGCACCAGGTCGCCGCGGATGTCGCGCGAAGCGGCGAGGACGATGCTCGACTGCTCGATGAGTTCGAGCGTGACGGGCTTGGCGCGATGCGTCTGCGCCTGCGCGCGCCACTCCTCGTCTTCATGGACGGACGCGACGAGGGTGCAGATCGGATCCCCGGCGGTCGCGCGGATGCCGGCACTGTCGACCTGGATCGTGGAGTCCGCCCCGAGACCCCGCCGCAGCGCGAGCTCGGCGAGCGGCGAGCGGCAGACGTTGGCGGCGCACACCACGAGGATCTTCTCGCCGGTCATGCGTCGGCACCCAGCCTTCCGATCTCACGGAACCACTTCACCGCGGCGAGCGCGAGGAACAGGACCGCCGCGGCGCAGAGAGCGCCGTAGCCGACGAGGAACGCCGGGGCCCAGCCCCACAGCACGAAGACCAGGCACACCAGGCCGAAGTCGGTGGGCAGGAGGACGAGCGAGCGCAGGAGCGTGCCACCGCCGCGCTCGTGCGTCGACGCGACCGCGTGCTTGCCCTTGAGCAGGTCGTTGAGGAGCATGCCCGAGAACGTCGTCGTGGCCACGATGCTGAACACGATCGGGATCAGCAGGAGCAGCGGCGTCTCCGGGAGGACGCGGTAGAGGCCGATCAGCACCGCCAGGTGCAGCGAGGCGATCTTGAGCGTGTCGATGAAATGATCGAGCCATTCGCCCTGCGCGCTCCCGCCCCCGCGCAGTCGGGCGACCTGCCCGTCCGCCGAGTCCCAGGCGTAGCCGAGCACGAGCAGCACCGCGATCAGGATGCCCATCGGCACGTTCACCGGACCGAACGCGATGAGGCCGATCGCCACGAAGGAGTGCACGGCGCTGATGATCGAGACCTGATTCGGCGTGAGGCCGATCCGGTACGCCACGGCGGCGAGGACCCGCCCGATCCGCCGATTCACGTAGACGGAGTACGCGGGCGCCCCCCGGGCATGCCCCTTCTGCGCCCGCGCGAGACGGTGATATGCGTCTACGACCATTTCCTGCCCTTCTGGTCCGTCCCGTGAGCCCTGGCGATCCGCCGCGCCTCGCGCACGCCGCGGAGGTACGCGCGGATCGGGGCAGGCGACTGGATGAGCTGCCGGCGTCCGCCGCGGAGGATCACCTCGCGGGCGGTGCGCGGGATCGAGCGCCGCCACCGCTGCACGGCCGCGTCGTCGAGATGACGCACGGCGAAGAGCATCCGGTTGCGGATGTTGTAGTAGTAGTAGCCCTCGGATTTCGCGCGCGACGCCTCGGGCTCGACCCGCTGGGTGCCGCCCTCGTCGTGCACCGCCCGAGCGTCCTCGACGAGCGCGAGCTCACCCCCGGCCGCCACGACCCTCCGGGAGAAGTCGACGTCCTCCCAGTACAGGAAGTAGTCGTCGTCGAACCCGCCGGAGAGCTCCCACAGCTCGCGGGTGATCCACAGGCAGGCCCCGCTCAGCCAGGGCTCGAACGGCTGCGCGTCACCGGCGACGCGCTTGCGACGCGCACGCATCGTGCCGTCGTCGAGGAGGAGGTCGATGCCGGCGAACCAGGTGCGTCCTTCGGAGTCGGCGATGACGGGAGAGGCCAGGGTGGTGCGCGAATCAGCGGTCGCGGCGGCGAGCAGGCGGAGCGAGTCGCCGTCGATGTGCGCATCCGGGTTGATGACGAGGACGTCGGTCGCCCCCTCGGCGAGCGCGCGCGTCACGCCGATGTTCACGCCGCCGCCGAACCCCGAGTTCGTGTCGGGCTCGACCAGCAGCCACCCGTGCTCCTTCGCGACGTCGCCGACGGCGCGACGCTCCTGCGCGCCGGACCAGTTGTCGACCACGATCACGATCGCGTCCGGATCGATCGTCCGCGCTTCACGCTCGACGGTCACCAGATTGCGCCGCAGCAGGCCGGTGGAGGCGTAGTTCACGACCACCACGGCAAACCGCCCGTGCACGATTGACACGCGATCCTCCCCCCGGATCCGGGTCACGGATCGCTTCGGGTCGCCGGTCGAATTCCCCGGAGTCGCGACCGGCGTCGACTCCCAGGAGAACGACTATACGCGAGAGGTGCCTCCGGAGACCGGCATCGGGTTCACGATACGATGAGCCGGCGTCGGAGTCGAGGCGCACGACTGCCATGGGGATGGGGGCGGATGACCAGGGGACCGGAATCGAGCGATGTGATCGCTGTGACGATCGGCGTGCCCACGTACCGCCGGCCGGAACTCCTCGACGCGCTGCTGCGCACGCTGCCCGCGCGCATCGCGGAGTGCGCCGACCTCGGCATCGAGATCGACGTGCTCGTCGTGGACAACGACCCGGAGGGCTCGGCGCGAGAGGTGGCGACGGGCACCGACCTGCCGGTCCGCTACGTGGTCGAGCAGACGCCGGGCATCGCCGCGGCGCGCAACCGCATCCTGGACGAGTGCGCCGACCGCGACCTCGTCGCGTTCATCGACGACGACGAGATCCCGCGGGAGGCCTGGCTCTCCGCACTCGTCTCGGTCTGGCGCGAGTACGGCGCCGACGCCGTGATGGGTCGCGTCATCTCCGTGTTCGACGACGACGTCGACCCCTGGCTGCTCGCCTCGGGCACCTTCCGCCGACCGCCCCGCCAGACCGGCACCGTGCTGCAGGTCGCTGCGGCGGGGAACCTGCTGCTCGATCTGCGCGCCATCCGCCGGCTCGGGCTCCGCTTCGATCTGTCACTCGGCCTGGGCGGCGGGGAGGACACGCTCTTCTCCCGACAGCTGGCGCGGCAAGGCGGCCGGATCGTGTGGTGCAACGAGTCCGAGACGGAAGACCTCGTCGTCGCCGCGCGGCTCAGCCGGGCGTGGGCGGCGCAGCGCGCGTTCAGCTCGGCCAACGCCGGCACCCGGATCCAACTGCAGCTGACCGACGGGAGGTTCCGTCGCGGGCTGCTCCGGGTGCGCGCACTGGTGGGCGGCATCGCCCGGATCATCGTCGGCGGACTGCGGCGGGCCTTCGGCGCGCTGACCTCGAACATCACCCATCACGCCAGAGGAACGCGTCTCGTCCATCGGGGCCGTGGCACGATCGCGGCCGCCCTCGGCCGTCGCTACGACGAGTACCGTCGCCCATCGGAGGATGACACGACCATGACCGATCCCGCTTCGAGCATCCGCGTGATGCAGTCGCTCGGCGCACCGCGCCCGACGACGAACCCGTACAACAAGATGCTCGACGAGGCGCTGGGCTCCACCGAGGGGCTCACCCGCCTGCGCTTCTCCTGGGGGACGGCGCTGTTCGGCCGGTACGACGCCTTCCATTGGCACTGGCCGGAGGCGAAGCTGCACGGCTCCACCTGGTGGAAGTCCACGGGGAAGTTCCTCCTCACGACGGCGCTCGTGTTCCGGCACCGCCTGTCCCGACGGATCGCCGTGGTGCGGACGGTGCACAACATCGAGCTCCCCGACGACAACGCGCCGCGGCTCTGGCTGCTGCGTTTCATCGACCGTCACACCGACTACCGGATCGTCATCAACGAGACGACTCCGCTCCCTGCCGGAACGCCGCACAGCCTGATCCTGCACGGCGACTACCGGGGCTGGTACGCCAAGTTCCCCTCCGCCGAGCGCGTGCGCGGGCAGCTCGGCTCGTTCGGCGGGATCCGCCGGTACAAGGGCCTGGAGGGGTTCATCGACGCCTATGCGGAGGCGGTGGCGACCGAACCGGCGCTGAGCCTGCGGATCGGCGGGCGACCCTCCACCCCCGAGCTCGGCGACGACCTCCGGGAGCGGACCGCGGATCTTCCCGGCGTCGACCTCCACCTCGACTTCCTCAGCGATGCGGAACTCGTCCAGCTCGCGACGTCGTCCGACCTCATCGTGCTGGCCTACCGCTTCATGCACAACTCGGGCAGCGTCCTCGCCGCCCTGTCCATGGACCGCCCCGTGCTCGTGCCCCGCAACGAGGCGAACGAGGCCCTCGGACGCGAGGTCGGCCAGGACTGGGTGCTCATGTATGACGGAGACCTCGACGCGCCGACGGTCGTCGAGGCGTGGCGTGCCGCGACGGTGCTCACCGGCTCACCCGACCTCTCACGCCGCGACTGGGCCGACGCCGGTCGGGCTCATGCCGACGCGTTCCGGGAGGCGGTGCGGGTCAAGCGCGGCGCGAAGCGCTAGGTCGCGTCGACTCTCACACCCGCTGCCGCAGGCCCTGGACCAGGGCCGCGACCATGATCTGCGTCGTGAAGTGGCGCTCCACCTCGACGCGGCCGTTCCGCCCGAGCTCGGCCGCGCGCGTCGGATCGGCCAGCAGGCCCAGCAGGGCGGCGGCGAGCTCCCCCGGCTCTCCCGGTGGAACCAGGTGTCCGGTGCGCCCCTCGCTCACGTACTGATCCATTCCGGGGGTCGCGGTGACGACGACCGGCCGGCCGGTCGCGAGCGCTTCGAGCGCGACCGTCATGCCCGAGGCGTGCAGGTTCGGCCGGGTCGAGGTCACGACGACGCTCGCGGTCGCGTACAGCTCGCGCAGCTCCGCGTGCGGCATGTGGCGGATCACCCGCACGCCCTCGGGCGGCGCGAGGTCGGAGGTCGTCTGCACGATCACCTCGGTGTCCGGACGCACGGCGAGCACCCGGGCGAGCGCGGCGTAGAGGGTGGCCGGATCGCGGTCCCTGTCGTTGCCGACGCTCACCACACGCGCGCGATCCGGGTACGGACGCGTCCCGAAGAACTCGCTGTCGATGCCGAAGGGCACCGCGAAGACCTGCGCCCCCCGGGCGCCCACCACCTGCCGGAGCGGCACGATCTGCGCCTCGCTGAGCACCCAGACGGAGTCGGCCCCGCTCAGCATCGAGATCAGGCGGGTCGGGGGTGCGCCGGCGCCGGCCAGGTCCGTCAGCCAGATCACCCCGGTGGCGAAGTGCGCGCGCGGGTGGAGGGTCTGCAGGCGATAGGCGGTGTTCTCGTCCCAGGTGAGCGCGAGGCCGTCGACGGGACGTGGCCCCAGAGCCAGCCGTGCCCGCGCCCGCGCGACACGACCGGGGGCGGGGAGATCGATCACCTCGACCGCGGCATGCTCGCGCAGCGCATCCAGTCCGTACGGCCAGATGCTCGGGACCTCTCCCCTGGCGTGACTCTGCTCCCAGGCGTGCGCCGACTGCTCGGCACGATGCGCCCAGGTGAGAGACAACGAGGCACCACCCTCGGATTCCACGAGCCAACTATGGACCTCGGGCGCGGTCCTGACAAGAGAGAGTTTCCGGCGGCCCTCACACCCGCGGGATGCGACCCGGTAGAGTCGTCCCTACGACTGTGGGGGTCGTCGGACGGCAGGGGATGGCCGTCCCTTCTGTGACGCCACCACGGACAGCGACGTATCACGAGGGGGATCATGAAGGGCATCATTCTGGCGGGCGGTTCGGGCACGCGACTGCATCCGATCACGCTGGGAGTCTCGAAGCAGCTGATCCCGGTGTACGACAAGCCGATGGTCTACTACCCGCTGTCGACGCTCATGCTCGCGGGCATCCGGGAGATCCTGGTCATCACGACCCCGCACGACGCCGCCCATTTCGAGCGCCTGCTCGGAGACGGCTCGCAGTTCGGCATCTCGCTCACCTTCGCGCAGCAGGAGTCGCCGGACGGGCTCGCCCAGGCGTTCACGATCGGCGCGGACTTCATCGGCGACGACAGCGTCGCGCTGGTGCTCGGCGACAACCTCCTCTACGGACCCGGCCTCGGCACGCAGCTCAAGCGCTTCGCCGACATCGACGGCGGCGCGGTCTTCGCCTACTGGGTCGCCGAGCCCGAGGCGTACGGCGTCGTGGCGTTCGACGACGAGGGCCAGGCGGTGTCGCTGGAGGAGAAGCCGACGGCTCCGCAGAGCAACTACGCGGTGCCCGGGCTGTACTTCTACGACAACGACGTGATCGACATCGCCCGCGATCTCGCTCCGAGCGCGCGCGGCGAATACGAGATCACCGACGTGAACCGCGAGTACCTGGAGCGCGGCAAGCTCCAGGTCGAGGTCCTCCCCCGTGGCACGGCCTGGCTCGACACCGGGACGTTCGACCAGATGACGGATGCCGCCGACTACGTCCGCACGATGGAACGGCGCACCGGCATGAAGATCGGCGTACCGGAGGAGGTCGCCTGGCGGCAGGGCTTCCTCGACGACGACGAGCTGCGCGTGCGCGCCGAGGCTCTCGTGAAGTCGGGGTACGGCTCGTACCTGCTCGAACTCCTGGAACGAGGCAAGTGATGACCCGTCTGCTCGTGACCGGCGGCGCCGGCTTCATCGGATCGAACTTCGTGCACCACGTCGTGGACCACACCGACGCGCACGTGACCGTGCTCGACAAGCTCACCTACGCGGGCAACCGCGCATCGCTCGCCGGGCTCCCCGCGGATCGGGTCGCCTTCGTCGAGGGCGACATCGCCGACCCCGAGCTCGTCGACGCCCTGTTCGCTAAGGTCGATGCGGTGGTGCACTACGCGGCCGAATCGCACAACGACAACTCGCTGCACGACCCGCGGCCGTTCCTCGACACGAACATCATCGGCACGTACACGCTGCTGGAGGCCGCGCGTCGGCACGACCGTCGCTTCCACCACATCTCGACCGACGAGGTCTACGGCGACCTGGAGCTCGACGACCCGCAGCGGTTCACCGAGCAGACGCCGTACAACCCGTCGTCGCCGTACTCGTCGACCAAGGCCGGCAGCGACCTCCTCGTGCGCGCCTGGGTGCGGTCCTTCGGGGTCCAGGCCACTCTCTCGAACTGCTCGAACAACTACGGTCCGTACCAGCACGTCGAGAAGTTCATCCCGCGGCAGATCACGAACGTGCTGCGCGGCATCCGCCCGAAGCTCTACGGCGCCGGCCAGAACGTGCGGGACTGGATCCACGCGGACGATCACTCCTCCGCGGTGCTGACCATCCTCGAGAAGGGCGAGATCGGTGAGACGTACCTGATCGGCGCCGACGGCGAGAAGGACAACAAGTCGGTCGTCGAGCTCATCCTCACGCAGATGGGGCAGCCCGCGGACGCCTACGACCACGTGACCGACCGGGCGGGCCACGACCTGCGCTACGCGATCGACTCCACGAAGCTGCGCACCGAGCTGGGCTGGGCGCCGCAGTTCTCCGACTTCGAGTCGGGCCTCGCCTCCACCATCGAGTGGTACCGCGACAACGAGGCCTGGTGGGCGCCGGCCAAGGACGCCACCGAGTCCTTCTACGCCGCCAAGGGGCAGTGATGACGGAGTTCGGCAAGGCGCTCACGGTCACCGAGACGCCGATCCCCGGTCTGCTCGTCGTGGACCTGCCGGTGCACGGCGACTCGCGCGGCTGGTTCAAGGAGAACTGGCAGCGCGAGAAGATGGTCGCCGCCGGCCTCCCGGACTTCGGCCCGGTGCAGAACAACATCTCGTTCAACGACGCGGTCGGCACCACGCGCGGCATCCACGCCGAGCCCTGGGACAAGTGGGTCTCGGTCGCGACCGGGAAGATCTTCGGCGCCTGGGTCGACCTGCGCGAGGGTGACACGTTCGGCACGGTCTTCACGACCGAGATCGATCCGTCCCGGGCGATCCTCGTGCCGCGCGGCGTCGGCAACTCGTACCAGACGCTCGAGGCCGACACCGCCTACACCTACCTGGTCAACGACCACTGGTCACCCGACGCGGAGTACTCGTTCCTGAACCTCGCGGACGAGACCGCGGCCATCGCCTGGCCCATCCCGCTCGCGGAGGTCGAGGTGTCCGCGAAGGACCTCGCCCACCCCCGGCTCGCCGACGTGACGCCGATCGGCCCGCGGAAGGTGCTCGTGCTGGGCGCCGCGGGACAGCTCGGACTCGCACTGCGAGAGCTGCTCGGCGATGCGGATCACGTCGAGTACACGACGAGGGAGACCCTCGATCTGCGCGCCGCCGACCTGCCGTCCGCCCGCCGCTGGCGCGACTACGGGGCGATCGTCAACGCGGCCGCGTACACGGCCGTCGACCTCGCGGAGACCCCCGAGGGGCGCGAGAACGCGTGGGCCGCCAACGTGACCGGCGTCGCGGCGCTCGCCCGCATCGCCACCGAGAACGGCATCACCCTCGTGCACGTGTCCAGCGACTACGTCTTCGACGGCGGCAAGGAGAGCCCGTACACCGAGGCCGACCCGGTGCGGCCGCTCGGCGTCTACGGGCAGACCAAGGCCGCGGGAGACGCCGTCATCACGACGGTGCCGCGCCACTACATCGTCCGCACGTCCTGGGTCATCGGCGAGGGCCGGAACTTCGTGCGCACCATGGCGTCGCTCGCGGAACGCGGCATCGCCCCCCGGGTGGTCGGCGACCAGATCGGGCGCCTGACCTTCACGGAGGACCTCGCCTCGGCCATCGCGCATCTGCTCTCGAGCGCCGCGCCCTTCGGCGTGTACAACGTGACCGGCGCGGGCGCATCCCACTCCTGGGCCGACATCGCCCGCGCCGTCTACCGTCTGACCGGGCACGACCCGGCTGCGGTGACCGACGTGACGACGGCGGAGTACTTCGCCGACCAGGCGGGTCCGATCGCCCCGCGTCCGCTCAACAGCGTGCTGGACCTGAGCCGCATCCAGGCGACGGGATGGACCCCTCGCGACGCGGATGCCGCGCTCGAGGCGTATCTCGCCGCGAAGCCCTAGAGCTCGCCCGGCTTCATCGCCTCGACGTCGATCGCGCGGATCACGCGCTGCGCCGCCGTGTCGGTCGACGGCTCGGACACCGCTGCCTCGCCCTTCCGGCGCCGCTGGGGCGCGTAGACGACGAGCGAATGGAACAGGAACCGGGCGAAGAACGCCACGATCAGGGACAGCGCCGTCGCGAGCACGCTGGAGATGTGCCAGGTCTCGACCATCAGGGCCATCACCGGGATCCGCAGCGCCGCCTCGACGTTGTTGAACGCGAAGGAGCTGGCGAAGCGGATGCCGAGCCCGCGGGCGTCGGTCCGCATGTCGGCGAACACGAAGCGCTCCTGCAGCAGGAAGTTGCCGATGATGGTGACCTCGGCGCCGATGATGGCCGCCCACACGTAGGGCACCCCGGCGACGGTGAGACCCCACATGATCCCCAGGTTCGCGACCGCGCCGATCACCCCGATCAGGGCGAACAGCGACATCTTGCCGAAGCGGAGCCGGGCGAGGTGCGCGATGAACGTCCCGCCCTGCCGCAGGCTCGCCTTGGACGTGCCGTGCCGGCGCTCGGCGAACTCCATCGGCACCTCGGCGATGCGCACGTCGTTGCGCGCGAGGATCTCGAGGAGGATCTTGAAGCCCTGCGGCTTGAGCACGGAGAGGTCGAGCCGGCCGCGGTCCACGAGGAAGAAGCCGGTCATCGGGTCGGTGCTGCGCGCGAGGCGGATCGGGAACATCGCCCGGGTCAGCCACGTCGCCGCCCGTGAGACGCCGAAGCGCATGGCCGTGCCGAGACCGCTGGTGTCGCCCCCGCCGATGTAGCGGGAGGCCGCCACGACGTCGGCGTCGCCCGCGGCATGGCGCTCGAGCAGGACGGGCAGGAGCTCGGGCGGATGCTGCAGGTCGCCGTCCATCACGATGCAGAGGTCGGACGCCGCGGCCTCGAGCCCGACGACCACGGCACCGCCCAATCCCCCGGTGTTCTCGGTGCGGTGGATGACGCGTACGGGCAGAGAGGCGTCGACCGCGACGCGGGCCACCTCCGCGGCCGTGTCGTCGGTGCTGTCGTCGACGAAGAGGATCTCCGCGTCCCACCCGGCGAGCGCGGCGGTGGTGCGAGCGACGAGCTCCGCGACGTTGTCGCGCTCGTTGAACGTCGGCACGATGACCGTGACCGGTGCCCCCACTTGCGCCCCCTGTTCCGCGCGCACCTCGTGCGCGGCCTCCATCGTTCCACGGGTTCCTATGCAGAAGGAAACCCGTACCTGCTAGACTTCCGAACTGCGGCTGTGGGAGTCGCTGAGCGGATGGGGATCCGCTTACTGGGGAATCACTGATCTGGGGAGATCATGGGGACGCGTATCGGCTATGCCGTTGGTGCTTTCGACCTGTTTCACGTCGGGCATCTGAATCTACTTCGTCACGCCAAGCAGCACTGCGACATTCTGATCGCGGGCGTCGTCAGCGACGAGATGCTGCGCCAGGTGAAGGGCATCGAGCCCGTCATCCCGACGGCGGAGCGTGCGGAGATCGTGAAGCACATCTCGTTCGTCGACGACGTCTACGTCGAGACGACGCCGTCGAAGATGGACTCGTGGCGCGACGTCCAGTTCACGCACTTCTTCAAGGGCGACGACTGGCGCGGCACCGACAAGGGCCTGCGCCTGGAGCGCGAGTTCGCCGAGGTCGGCGTCGAGGTCGTGTACTTCCCGTACACGGCACACACGTCGAGCTCGTCGCTGCGTCGCGCGCTCGATGCGATCACCGCGAGTGCGAACGTCCCCGCGGTCGCCGCGACCCGCTGACCCGCGACCGTCGGTCAGTTCGCGACGCCGAGCAGACTGCGCGCCATCCGCGCCACGTGCGGCGGGGTGTGCGGTCCGAGCCAGACGGTCCACTGCGACGGCGGCTCGGTGCACGTCCACTCGACGCACCAGGCGTGCACGGCGTTCGCCAGCCGCTCGCCGCGGGTGTGCGCGCGGATGCCGTCACCGCGCACCAGCCAGCGCACCGACACCCCCTCCGGGACGTCGATGTGGCGGAACTGGATGCGCGCCGCGGCCTCCAGGATCACGACGCCCTGCGCGTCCCACGGGAGTCGCGCGGCGATGCTCGCGATGAAGCCGGCATCGGCCGCATCGCCGGCGATGAGCACGGCACCTTCGATGCTGTCCCAGTCGGGATCCTCCAGGTGCTCGCATGCGCTGCTCATGGCACTCAGTATAGGTAAGGGTAACCTTACTTATCAAGGGTCGGCAGCGACCGACGCCTCCCCTACCGAGGCACTGCCGCACCGGGCGCTGACCGGCCGGACCGCTCTCAGCGCCAGCCCATGCAGACGGCCTTAGGCTGGATGCATGACTGCTCCCGCTTCCGACACCATCACGATGTTCGGCGCCGACTGGTGCCGCGACTGCATCCGCACCAAGAAGCAGCTCGATGAGCTCGGCGTCGAGTACACCTACGTCGATCTGGTCGCCGAGCCCACCGCGGCGGACGTCGCGAAGGAGATCTCGGGTCGCACGAACATCCCGGTCGTCGTCTACCCGGATGCCTCGCACCACGTCGAGCCGTCGAACGCCGACGTCGAGTCGAAGCTGCGCGAGCTCTCGCTGATCTGATCCCGGGTCATCGCGCGGATACACTGGCGCGATGAGCACTGAGGCTCGGCCCGAACGAGCATCCGCCCGCCTGTCCCCGCGCACGATCGTCCTGTATGCGATCGGATCGCTCGGCACCGGCGGCTACGCCACCCTGCCCGGGTTGGTGCTGACGTACTTCCTCACCGACAACCTCGGTGTCGCGGCCCTCGCCGCCGGACTCATCGTCACCGCCGCGAAGATCTGGGACGTGCTCATCGATCCCCTGATCGGCGCCGCCTCGGACCGCCAGCTGGCCCGCACCGGGTCCCGCCGAGGGTTCATGGTCACCGGCGCGCTCGCGCTGCCGCTGTTCTTCGCGCTCACCTTCGCCGTGCCTCCCTCGTGGGGACCGGTCGCGGGGGCGATCAGCGTGCTGCTCGCCTTCCTCGCGACCGCCACCGCGTTCAGCCTGTTCCAGGTGCCGTACGTCGCGCTGCCGGCCGAGCTGACCGGCAGCTACGACGAGCGGACGCGTCTGCTGGGATGGCGCGTCGTCGTCCTCACGGCGGCGATCCTCCTCTTCGGCGCCGGCGGACCGGCGCTGCGCAACGCCGGCGACGACCCCGTCATGGGCTACCTCCTGATGGGGATCGCCTCCGGTCTGGTGATCGGGATCGGGATGCTCATCGCCTCCCGGACGGCGGATGTCGCCTCCCGGCGCACCGCGTCCGCCCTCCCGGTGGCGACGCCCTCGTCCACCTGGCGCGACCAGTACATGTCCGGCTTCCGGGCGCTGGGGCGCAGCCAGCCGTTCCGCGCCCTGCTGGGCACCTTCGTGCTGCAGGCCCTCGCGACGGGGACGATGCTCGCCGGCGCGCAGTACGTGGCGACCTGGGTGCTGCGCTCCGAGGATGCGGTGACCTTCGTGTTCGTCGCCCTCGTCGGCCCCGCGCTGCTCGCGACCCCGGGGTGGACGGTCATCGCCCGACGCGTCGGCAAGGAGCGGGCGTTCGCGATGGCCAGCGTGCTCTTCACCGCGGCCGCAGCCTCCCTCGTGTTCGCCGTCTGGAGTCCCGGAGCCTGGATCTACGCCTCGGTCGCCGTGGCCGGCATCGCGTACGCCGGGCTCCAGTCCCTGCCCATGGCGATGCTGCCCGACGTCATCTCGCACGACGAGCGCACCAGCGGACCCGGTCAGGCGGGCACGTTCACCGGCATCTGGACCGCGGGCGAGACCGTCGGCTTCGCGCTCGGTGCGACGGCGGTGTCCCTCACGCTCGCGGCGACCGGCTATGTGTCGACCGTCGCGGGAGCGTCGGTCGCCCAGCCGGAAGCCGCGATCGCGGGCATCGTGCTCAGCTTCAGCGTGCTGCCCGCGGTGCTGATGGCGGCCAGCCTGCTCACCCTCCGTCACTACCGTCTGCGCCGCGAGGACATCGACGCCGTCGTCACCTCCGACGCCTAAGCTGGGATCCCGTCCGAAGGAGACGTCGATGACTTCTGCGAGCACAGCCGCCACCCCCGCCACGACCTCGAAGAGCGTGCCGAAGGAGGTGGCGTCCGAGCTCGGCGAAGGCGAACGCGAACGTCTCGACGCCGCGGTCGACGACCTTCAGGTCGGAGCGCGCACGTGGGCGGCGCTCACCGTCGCCCAGCGGGTGACCCTGCTGCGCGCGGTGCGCACGAGCGTGGCAGCGACCGCGGAGGACTGGGCCCACACCGCTGCGGCATCGAAGGGCCTCGACGCGAAGCATCCGCTGCGCGGCGAGGAATGGCTGAGCGGACCGTACAGCGTGCTCGGCGCCCTCGACGCGTACATCGAGACGCTCACCCGCCTCGCGAACGGCACCAACCCGCTCGACGGCATCACGATCGACCGCGCCCCGGGCGGGCGGACACGGGTGCACGCCTTCCCCCTGACCGGGATCGACAAGTTCCTGCTGTCCGGCTTCACGGGCGAGGTGTGGCTCGAACCGGGTATCACCCCCAACGCCGCACGCGCCTCCGCCGGGCTCGCGCAGCGCACCCCCGCCTCCTCGGGCGGCGTCGGTCTCGTGCTCGGCGCGGGCAACGTCACCTCGATCCCGGTGCTCGACGTGCTCTACGAGCTGCTCGCCCACAACCGCACCGCGCTGCTCAAGGTGAACCCCACGCAGGACCCCCTGGTGCCGGTGTACAAGCGCGCGCTCGCCCCGCTCATCGAGCCCGGATTCCTGCGCATCGCGCGCGGCGGACCCGCCGCCGGTGCCTACCTCACCGGGCACCCGGGGCTCGTGCACGTGCACATCACCGGCTCGGCGGCGACGTTCGACACCATCGTCTGGGGTCCGTCGAAGGGCACGGGCGCGGCCGCGACGAAGCGCCGTCGTCGGGAGAACCGCCCACAGCTGAAGAAGCCGATCACAGCCGAGCTCGGCGGCGTCTCCCCCATCATCGTGGTGCCCGGCGCGTGGACCGACGCCGACCTCACCTACCAGGCGGAGCACATCGCCACGATGCGCCTGCAGAACTGCGGGCACAACTGCATCGCGGGCCAGGTCGTCATCATGTCGTCCGACTGGGACCAGGCCGACGCGTTCCGTGCCGCCCTGCGACGCGCGTACGCGAACGCCCCGGAGCGACCGATCTGGTACCCGGGATCCCCCGCGCGGATGGATCTCGCGACCGAGGCCTACCCCGATGCGCTGGTGCTGGGCGACCGCGTGCTCGTCGAGATCGATGCCGACGACGACCCGACCGCCCTGGAGACCACCGAGTACTTCGCACCGGTGCTGGGCGTCGTCACCGTCCCGGGAACCGGACAGGAGTTCCTGGACGCCGCGGTGGCCCACGCGAACGAGCGGCTCCAGGGCACGCTCGGCGCGAATCTGCTGATCGACCCCGCGACCGAGAAGGCGCTCGGCACGGGGTTCGAGCGGGCGATCGCAGACCTGCACTACGGGTCCATCGCGATCAACGGGTGGACGGCCTTCGGGTTCATCACCCCGACCCTCACCTGGGGCGCGTTCCCCGGCAGCACGATCGAGGATGTGGGCAGCGGCATCGGCGTGGTGCACAACGCCCTGCTGCTGGACGGGGTCGAACGCTCCGTGCTCCGCGGCCCGTTCCGTCCCTTCCCGCGGTCGCTCCCGATCGCGAACGGCGGCGGACGAGTGACGATCCTGCCGAAGCCGCCGTGGTTCGTGTCCGCGCGCACGGGTGCCGCCGTGAGCGAGGGGCTGACCCGCTACCGGGTGGACGGCAACATCGTGGGTCTCCTCAAGACGCTGACGAAGGCGCTGCAGGCCTGAGGCCCGGGTCGAGGCGTTTCGTCTCGCTCCGCTCGCTCAACGAACGCTCTGTCATCGAGCGAGGGAGCGCAGCGACCGAGACGAAACGTCCTCAGCGGGCGAAGCGGTCGGTCGCGGCGCGGAGCGCCTTCTGCGTGCCCGGCTCCGTGGCCGCGTGGCCCGCGTCGTCGACCACGACGAACTCGGCTTCGGGCCAGGCCCGGTGCAGGTCCCACGCGGTCATCATCGGGGTGCACACGTCGTGGCGGCCCTGCACGATGACGGTGGGGATGTGACGGATGGCGTCCACCCCCGCGATCAGCTGCCCTTCCTCCCACCACCCGCGATGGACGAAGAAGTGGTTCTCGATGCGGGCGAACGCGGTGGCGGAACGGGGGTCGGACATCGCGGCGATCTGCGCGGCGTTCGGCGTCAGCGTGACCGTCGCCGCCTCCCACGTCGACCAGGCGATCGCCGCGGGGACGTGCACCTCGGGGTCGGGGTCGAACAGGCGACGGTGGTAGGCCTCGATCATGCGCGAGCGCTCGAGCACGGGGATCGGCGCGAGGAAGCTCTCCCAGAGGTCGGGGAACAGCGCGGCCGCGCCGCCCTCGTAGAACCACTCGAGCTCCGCACGACGCAGCGTGAAGATGCCGCGCAGGACGAGCTCGGTCACGGCATCCGGATGCGCCTGCGCGTAGGCGAGGGCGAGGGCGCTCCCCCAGGACCCGCCGAACACCTGCCACTTCTCGACGCCGAGGTTCCTGCGCAGCAGTTCGATGTCGGCGATCAGGTGCGCCGTCGTGATGTGGCGGAGGTCGGCGTCCGGCTCGCCCGCGTGCGGCGTGCTCTTCCCGCAGCCGCGCTGGTCGAGCAGCACGATCCGGTAGACGTCGGGGTCGAAGTACTGCCGCTGCCACGGCGAGGTGCCGCTGCCGGGACCGCCGTGCAGGAACACCACCGGCTTACCGTCCGGGTTGCCGCTGACCTCCCAGTAGACGCGGTGACCGTCACCGACGAGCAGCTCGCCCGTCTCGTGCGGTTCGATCGGCGGATACAGTGCATCCAGATTCTTCGTCATCGGCCCCCCAGCCGGTCGTGCGTGACTTCTTCGTCAACGGTAGCGGGTGCCCGACCGGATCACGGATCCAGCTGGTCGGCGCGGAGAGTCAGCGTCTGCTCGCAGACGTCCAGTCCGCCCTGGTATCCCTCGGCGAACCAGCGCTGACGTTGTTCGCTGGAGCCGTGCGTCCAGCTCTCCGGGTTCGAGAATCCGGACTGCTCCTGGATGTGGTCGTCTCCGACCACGAATGCCGCATTCAGAGCATCGATGCGCTGCGCCTCGGTGGTCGGCTGCAGGTAGGGGACGCCGTTCTTGTCCTTCTCCTCCGAGATCCGTCCGATCCAGGCACCGGCGTAGCAATCGGCCTGCAGCTCGGTGCGCACGCCGTTGCTGCCAGGACCCGTCCCGTTGTTCGGATAATCGTCCATGACACCGGTGATCCATTGGATGTGGTGGCCCCACTCGTGACCGACGATGTACAGCTGCGCGAGGTTGCCGGCGGATGCCCCGAACTGCTGCTGCATGAGCTGGAAGAACGTCGGGTCGATGTAGACCGTCTCGTCGCCGGGGCAGTAGAAGGGGCCGACGGCGTTGGATGCCGTCCCACAGGCGGTGCTCGTCGAGCCGTCGACCACGATGAAGCCGGGCTTGCGATAGCCGTCGACGTTGTCGGTCCAGAAGGCGTCGAGCGCGACCTGCGCGCCCGCCATGCGGCAGTCGACGTCGGCATTCGCCTGCGCCCCGGTCTCGCAGTTCTCGATGGCCGATCCGCCGGCCGGCTCGTTGCCCCCGTTCGGCGTACCACCGCCGAGGAAGCCGGTCAGGTCGATACCCAGCAGCGGTCCGGCGATGAGCGCGATGATGCCGAGCACGCCGACGCCGACGCCGCCCGCCACAGCCGCGTTGCGTCCACGTCGACGCGTGGTGTTGCCCGAGATGTCGGCATCGGGATTGAAGGTCATGGGTCGAGATTACTCCGAGCGAGGGCCTGCCGAACGGACGTAGGCTCGGGGCATGACGACCACGATCACCATCACCGGCGCCGGCGGACAGATCGGCTACGCACTGCTGTTCCGGATCGCCGCGGGCGACCTGCTCGGCCCGGAGGAGAAGGTGCGGCTCCGGCTGCTGGAGATCCCGCAGGGGCTCGGGGCCGCGGAGGGTGCGGCCCTCGAGCTGCAGGACGGCGCGTTCGGCCTGCTCGAGCACGTCGAGGTGACGGATGACGCGGCCGTGGGCTTCGACGGCACGGACCTGGCTCTGCTCGTCGGCGCCCGCCCGCGCGGACCGGGCATGGAGCGCGCAGATCTGCTCGCCGCCAACGCCGGGATCTTCGGCCCCCAGGGCGCGGCGATCGCGGCGAACGCCGCGTCCGGCGTGCGCATCACCGTGGTCGGCAACCCCGCCAACACGAACGCGCTGATCGCCGCGGCCTCCGCCGACGGCGTGCCCGCCGAGCGGTTCACGGCCCTGACCCGCCTCGACGAGAACCGGGCCCGAGCACAGCTCGCACAGACCCTCGGCGCCCCGGTGCACACCGTCCGCCGGGTTCCCATCTGGGGCAATCACTCGGCCACGCAGTTCCCCGACATCTCGCACGCGACCGTCGGCGGGGAGCCGGTCGGCGAGGCGCTCGCGCAGATCGTCGGCGACGTGCCGGCCTGGCTCGAGGGCACCTTCATCCCGCGGGTCGCGAAGCGCGGGGCCGAGATCATCGAGGTGCGCGGATCCTCGTCCGTGGCGTCGGCCGCGAGCGCGACGATCGACCACGTGCGCGACTGGGTGCAGGGCACGGACGACTGGACCTCGGCCGGCGTCGTCTCCCACGGCGAGTACGGCGTGCCCGAGGGCCTGATCTCGTCGTTCCCGGTGCGCTCGATCGACGGCGAGTGGCGGATCGTGGAAGGGCTGGAGCTGAGCGACTGGGCGCGAGCCCGCATCGACGCCTCGGTGGCCGAGCTCGTCGAGGAGCGTGAGGCGGTCCGGTCGCTCGGGATGCTCTGAAGGGTCCCCGCTCGGGCCTCCGGCAGGGCAGAATGGAGGCGGAGGTGCGCGATGAGCGAGACGATTGATCCCACGAAGGTGACGGCTACCGTCGAGGAGGCTCTCACGAGCCCCCTGCACCTGCCGCACGACGCCGCAGCGTGCCCGAAGTGCTTCACCGAGCTGCAGCAGAACCGCAACTTCTGGACCGCGCGCCCGGACGACTCCCGCCTGGTCGGACTCGTCGTCTCCCGCGAGGGCATGCCGTCGGTCGTCGAGCAGCGGGATGACCTCACCCGGTTCGGCGTGCCGATCGAGGGCTTCCGCCACCCGGCGCCCGACATCCTGGAGAGCTGGAACGACCGTCTCGCCCGCCTCATCTCCACACTGAAGCACGGAGACGTCCTGGTCGTCGCGAACATCAACGCCCTCGGCCGTGACTCCGACGAGGGTGCGCGCACGGTCGCCGAGCTGCGGCGCCACGGCATCATCGTGAAGGTGCTCAACCACAACGCCCGGCACCTCGCCGACGCGGCGGCACGCTGAGAGGCGAGGCGGGAACTCCACCCCCGTAGGGAGCCTTCGGCGGATCGGGCACCACCGGCTGCGGCTCCGCCGGACTCTCGCTACGGCGTCGCGGTGGGCTTCGGCGTCGGGCCGAAGGCCGGCTCACCCGGCGTCACACCGAAGAACAGCGGATCGCTCGGCGACTCCTCGCGCGGCAGGTACCCCTCGGAGAGCGTGGCTCCCCCGAACATCAGGTCGCTGAGCTCGATGCGGTCGCCCGGCCAGCACTTGGTCGTCGCCGTGACCGACACGGACCCGTTCGCGATGAACGTCACCATCAGCAACGAGAAGTCACCCTGCTTCCGCACGATCACGTCCGTCGACTTCGCCTCACCCGACCCGAGGTCCTGTCCCTCGACGTCGTAGCCCTCTTCGATGAGGTGCTCCCGCACCGACTCGCTCAGGGCCGCATGCTGGGCGGGATCCACCTGCGTCGATCTCGCGAGGTCGAACTTGTACGAGCCGTCCGGGCAGCCGGCCCCCGACGGCTGCATTCCGAAGGACCCGACCTCCACCGGCCAGGGCCCATCGAAGATCAGGGCCTGGATGTCGTTCGTCACGCCTCGGTAGTCGAGGTAGTGCTGCTCGGCCTGAGCCACCAGCTCATCGCCTGTGGGCGTAGCCATGCCGTCTCCTTCGTTCGCGCATCCGGTGAGGGCGAGCGCCAACACCGCTGTCGCCGCAATGGTCTGCCAGCGCTTCTTCATCCCTGTTCCTCCGCCTGCCTCAACGTCGCCCTGCGCATCACAACGGTTCGCCGTTGGCCACGATATTGGCAATGTTACGGAACGACTCCGAGTCTCTCGCGAGGTAGCCGTTGTCCTGCTCCCACCAGCCCCAGATGGTGTTACCGCCATCATGGGACGCGTGGCCGGGAGTTCCGAGTCCGTTCTCGGTTCCGCCATCGAGCTTCGGCACCGTTCCGCCGTCGCTCTCGAAGCTGATCGCTCCCGGCAGCTCCTCGGGGTTGGTCCCGTGCCCGAACGAGCTGTGTTCGCCATAGCGCGCCACCAGGTCACCCGGTGCCCGCGATGCGTAGATCTGTGTACCGGAGTAGTCCATGGCATCGTCGCCGGTCCAACTCTGGTGGTACCCGTCCGGCACGCCCGCCGAACCCACCGCGATCAGGTTGTCGACGCCGAGGTTGTCGGATGATCCACCCACCGCGAGGAAAGCGGTCGTGCTGCCGTACGAGTGACCGATGACCGAGGTCGTGACGCTCGACGACACTTCGTTGTCGAGACCCCTGAGCGTCGCGCTGAGCGTCGCGGCCCCCTCCGTCGCGCTGCCCATCGTGTGCTCGGTGAGGAGGTTCGGCGAGTCGTACCCGTACCAGGCGATGGTCGCCGAGCGCACCCCGGCATCCGTTCCGTAATCGTCGGCGTACCTGTTCAGGTTGCGTGCGCTTTCCCCCCAGGCCTCGAGATCCTCCAGGCTCGAGAACATCCCTCCGACGAGGACGTTGACGTTCGTGATCCCTTCCATCGGATCGATCGGATCCCCGTTCTCGTCCGAGATGCTCACGCCGTACATGACCGCCGCGGTGGCCTGCGGCTGCTCGAAGGGGTTGAACATCAGCAGCTGACCGTCGAAGTCCGTCAATTCGAGGCCGAGTGTGGCGAACTGCGTGTCGAGCGGCTCGCCGTAAGGGCCGGCCTCGACGATCTTGTCGTATGCCGCCTTGTTGGCGAGCATGCGGTCGAGGTACGGAACGCCCTCGAGGTTCCCGATGAACTCCGGGTACGTCCGGCGGAGCGCATCCCGCTGTGCGTCCGTGAGGCTGTCCCAGATCTCCGTCACCTCGGCCGGGGTGTCGACGTTGGCGAGAGCATCGATCGCCGACAGGGTCGCGTCGCTGAGCGTGGTGCCGTCCGATCGGACGAGCCCGGCCACGGCGGCGCCATACGCGTCGTCCCAGAGCGCATACGCGGCTTCCCAGCTCTCCCAGAGGTCCTGGAGGGCGCTGCGGGTCGCCGCGAGGGAACTCTCCGCGTCGGTGACGTCCTGCTCCGCGGTCGCCCGTGTACTGGCATCGTCGTCGGGGGTGCACTGTCGCTGCGACGGCTCCGCGGTGTCGAGGTCGGCGATCGCGGCCTGGTTCGCCGTGTGCGCGGCCTCGATGTCGTCGATCAGGTCGTTCGCGGCCTTGGCATGCACCGCGACGGCCTCGCCGTAGGCCCGGACGACGTCGGCGATGCGGCCGAGGGTCGCGATGGTCGGATTCATCCGGTTCGCGAGCGTGCCGGATTCGCTCTGCACGAGGGTGATGCTCTGGCCGCTCCCCTCCAGCCCGCCGTCGATGTTGCGCAGGACGATCTGCGCGTTGCCCCCGGCATCGCCGAGCGTGCCGAGATCGGCGTGGATGCCTTCGAGCTGTCCGCTGTCGTACTCGATCTTCTCGAGCACCCATCCGCGGTTAGGCGAAGTCAGCGACATAGTCGATGTCCCATCCGCTGCTCAGCGACACGTCGAGGTCCTCGAACGACTCGTTGATGCGCATCAGGCGGTCGGAGATCCCGATGCTCGCGAGGTGCTGCGCGCGCGCCTCGAGCATCGCCTGGCCCAGCGCGTTCTCGAGCATCACCCGCAGCCCCGTGCGTCCGACCGGATTGCCGACCCCCGTATCGCGAGCGGCGATGTCGTTCGCGTAGGTGACGTATTCGCCGATCGCCGAACCGATCTGCACGATCGCGCCTTCGAGCGCCTGCTTGTCGATCTCGACGTCTGCCATGTCCACCCCCCGGTATGCGTTTCGACCCTATCCGGCATCGGACCTCGTGCCGATGGGGAGAACTGCCCATCGATGTCCGCCTGCAGTCAGGGACACCGCGAAGGGAAAAGGGGCCGACGGCGAACCGTCGACCCCTCCCGATACTGCGTGTCAGCTGCCGGCGAGCTGCTGGTCCAGGTCCTGGATCGCGCGCATCATGCCGAGCAGCGACTCGGACATGTCGTTGATGCCGTCGACAGCGGTCTTCAGACCCGTCGTGAGCTCCGTGTAGCCCTCACCGAACTTCCCCGACGCGTGCTGCGTCTTGAAGTCCTCACCCAGCAGGGTGTCCACCTGACCCTTCAGCGTGTCCAGCTGACCCTGAATGTCATCACGAGCCTGCGACAGCGACGACGCCACCTGCTCCATCTCTGCATAAGACGCACCGAAATCGGCCATCGTCCACACCTCCGGAAATCGAGAGAACCGGACCCCTCCGGCCCGAATACACCCCACACTACGGAACCCCACCCCACACCGTCGATGGGGACAACTCCCCATCCCCCTCAGGGCCGAGGTACGGCGATCACACTCGCCACCTGCGGCGCTTCTCCTTCTCCACGGTCCGGAGGTACGCCTTCATGCCCTCGTCGTTCGACCGCACGGCGAGCTCGGTCAGCGCCGCGGCACCGAGACCGCGCTTGTGCACCTTCCCGAGCGTGAGCCGCACGTAGGTGGTCGAGGCGTGCGAGAGCGGCTCGATGAAGCTCGACCACCGCCGCAGGTCGAGCCCTGCGAGGTCTTCGCGATGCCTCCGCGCCAGACGAGCGATCTGCCGGCCGCCGGACTTGCGCGCGCCGAGGGCTTCGGAGTCGAGGTCGTCACCGCGGGTCTGGAAGATTCTGGTCTGCCGCTGGGCGACCTTCCCGATCACCAGCGCGACCTCCTCGGCGTAGGCAGGCATGCCCCGCAGCAGCCGCCGTTCCTCCGCCACCCACCGTCGCAGCAGCAGCTCCTCGCATTCATCACACAGTCGGGCGGGGAGGATGCCGTCCACGGCGTAGCCGCACACGCACGAGACGCCTCGGCGCTGGGAGCCGCGAAAGCCCAGCTCCTCCCGCAGCAGGGACGCGCCCACGACGCTGCGCCCGAGGAGGTCGGCGAGAACACCCTCACCGCTCCTCCGCTGCCTCTCCGCGACCAGAGCCTGCCAGCGTTCCTGATCGGCGGGACGGATCAGGCTGCGCGCCGACGTCGCATACTCCTCGAGGACGGCGGTGATCTCCGCCTCCTGGGCCGCGCGCTTCAGCGCTGAAGCCGACGTGGCCCCCGGCCAGGCGGGGAAGGCGATCCGCGCCGCCAGCTCCCGCATGCGGACCTGCCCCGCGGACACCGACGCGCCATGCACGGCGGCAAGCGGAGCGTTCGCGTCCAGGACGCGACGTTCGAGATCGCCGACCGCGTCAGAGGTCATCGCTCATCCTTCCCTCCGGTGCGGTGCCCGGGCGCCGGTGCTCAGCGAACGGGCGCCCAGGTGTCGCCCTCGACGAGCGGCAGCTGCACGGTGACCTGACGACCCGCCTGGACGAAGATCCCTCGCCCCTCGGGGAAGTCGGTGCGCTTGACCTTGGGGAACGGCACCTTGAAGATCGCGTCGCCATCGAAGGCGTCGGGCTTCAGGATGATGCCCTTCCGTCCGGCCTTGAAGTCGCCGATGAACCCGAAACCGCTCGTCACCTGCGTGACGTCGGCATCCCCCACCAGCAGATGATCGCTGCGGTTGATCGCCTGGAACAGCGCCTTCATCTCGCGCTCCGCGGGGCTGTCGGCGAACTGCGGCACATCCTCGACGACGACGAGCACCCGCATCGACAGGGACTCGTCGGCGATGATCTCGGCAAGCTCCTTCGCGAGCTCCTTGGCGTCCTCCGGCGTGACCGCGCTCCGGGTCCAGTCGACGTAGCCCTTGAGCTGCGCGCGCCGGCCGCCGAAGTGGAACAGCCGGACCTCGGGGTCGAGCCGGCGCACCGACGTGATGATCCCCTTGAGGGCGGTGGTCTTTCCGGAGAGCGGCGGTCCCGCGACGACGAAGGTCCCGACCGGATCGAACTCGCGTGGGGCCAGGGTGTCCTCCGCGACGCCCAGCACCGGGAACTCCCCGATGCGGTCCGGGAGGTCGCGCACCGCGAGCCGCGTCGGCAGGGCGCCGATCTCGGCGACCTCGCGCGCACCTCCGGCACGGAGCTCCGCCGCGAGACGCTCCAGGAGCTTGGTCTGCTCGGCCACGTTCGGCGTGCCGCCGAGCGTGGCGATCTGCGTCTCCAGGCCGTCGACGATCGCGCGCCCGGGGGCCGAGCGCTCGTCGAGCACATCCTTGGCGGCGTTGAGCATCGCGTAGCCCGCCTCGTCGGCGAGGCGCAGGACGACGCGACGCGAGACGTTGGCACTGACCGCCGTGGGCACGGAGCCCGAGCGATCGGCACTCGCGATCACGTGCACGCCGAGCGGGCGGCCCTCGCCGAGGATGCGCATGAAGGTCTGGTAGAACGGCATCCGCGCCGTCGTCGACTCCCACTCGCCGCGGAACTGCGGGAATCCGTCGATCAGGAAGAGGATGCGCGGCTCGTCCTTGCCGGTGATCTCGCGGTACTCCGTGAGGCTCGACGCGTTGGCCGCGCTGAACCGCTTGCCCCGGTCGTCGAGGACCCTGGCGAGCGAGCGCAGGATGCGCTGCACGCGCTCCGCGTCATCACCGGAGATGATCGATCCGACGTGCGGCAGCACCTCCAGGCTCTTGAGCGAGCCGGAACCGAAGTCGAGACCGTAGACCTCGACGTTCGAGCGCGTCGGATCGAATCCGGCGGCGATCGCGAGCGTCCGCAGCACCGTGGACTTGCCTGATCCACTCGTCCCGTAGACGAGGAGCGAGCCGTCCTTGTCCGGCACGAAATAGGCCGGCTCCTGGAGCTGGCGCTCCGGGACGTCCATCTTGCCGAGCAGCACCTGTCCGTCGCCGAGGACGGGGAGGTCGCGCAGGTCGACCGCGCCCTCCAGGTCGTCGAGCCACGGACGTCGAGGCGCCGGGATACGGGCCAGTCGCGACGCGTTCACGAGCGTCGCCACGATGCGCTTCTGGTCGTTGGGGCCGAGATCCTCGTCGTGCGAGTCCGACTCCGGAGCCTGCTCGGACTCCCAGGTCTGGATCGAGCCGAACCGCAGCTCGGCGACCTTGACCTCGGCGGCCTGCGCCTCCTCCGTGGTCCAGCCGCCCGCGTAGGCGGACTGGAACGGCACGAGGCGACCGGGTCCGGTCTTGGCGATGCCACGACCCGGGAGCGACGGCGGGAAGGAGGCGGCCACGGGGTCGTCCACGACGTCCTTGGAATCCGACTCGTCCGCCATGCGGAGGGCGACGCGCAGATTCGTGTTCGCGCGCAGGTTGTCCTTGATGACGCCGGCGGGGCGCTGCGTCGCCATGATCAGGTGGATGCCGAGGGAGCGACCGCGCTGCGCGATGTCGACCACGCCGTCCACGAACTCGGGGACCTCTCCGGCGAGCGCCGCGAACTCGTCGATCACGAGCACGAGCGCGGGCGGCGTCTCCGGGTCGCGGCGCTTCTCGAGCTCGAGGAGGTCCTTCGCCTTCTTGCGGTTGAAGAGGTGCTCGCGGTGGTGCAGCTCGGCCCGCAGGCTGGTCAGGGCACGGCGCACGAGGTGCGGGCTCAGGTCGGTCACGAGCCCCACGGTGTGCGGCAGGTCGACGCAGTCCGCGAAGGCGGAGCCGCCCTTGTAGTCGACGAACAGGAACGTGACCCGGTCGGGGCTGTGCGCGGCGGCCATGCCGAGCACCCACGCCTGCAGGAACTCGCTCTTGCCGGCTCCGGTGGTGCCGCCGACGAGAGCGTGGGGGCCTTGCGTGCGCAGGTCGAGCGTCATCGCATCGGTCTGCGACTGTCCGATGATGGCGCGCAGGTTGCCCGCCTTCTTCAGCCGCGACTGGGGCGCGCCGGAGCGGTCGATGATGGTGTTGTTCTGCCGCCAGCGGTCGATCACCGCGTGGGGGTCCTCGGCGAGGTCGGTGCCGACGAGGGAGAGGAACATCACGGAGTTCGGGATGTCGGACGAGTCCTCGATCACGGTGCTGGAATCCACCACCGGGGCCAGGCGCTTCGCGAACATCGTCATGTACGAATGGGACACGCCCTCGACCTGCACGTCACGGTAGCCCACACCGCTGCGGACCGTGCCGACGGTCGCCCGGTCGAGGCCGGCGCTGACATCGACGAACGTGCGGCAGGCGGCGGGGAGCGCCGCGACGACCGGAGCGACGAACAGCCCGTAGACACCCACGTCGGCACCGCGCTCGAGGATCTGCGTCAGCCGCGCCCGGTCCACCGGTGCGTCGTTGGTCACGATCACGAGGATCGCGGTCTGCCCGGGGAACGTGGCGTCCTCGGCGGCGCGCTTGACGTCGGTCCCGTACAGCATCGGGTCCCAGTCCTCACCATAGGGAGGTCGCTGCGACTTCGCCTCGCGCGAGCGCCGCAGCACGATCTCCTCGAGACCGCTGAGCAGGGCGGCACCCGTGGACGCGGAGTCGGCGAGCGACACGTCCTTGAACGGGCTGCGCTCGCTGGACGTGTGCGGAAGCCACTTCAGCCAGTCGAGCTCGTTCGCCCATCCCGGCTCCGTGAGCGCGACCGTGACCAGCTCGTTCGGCGAGTGCATGCCGAAGAGCTGCACCGCGATGCCGCGCAGGGCGTCACTCGCCAGCGACGTCGGCCCGGCGACGCCGATCGACCCCACGCTCTGCAGCGATTCCAGGATCGGCACGTCGGGGATCATCTTGTAGCGCTCTTCGAGGCGGTCGACGCGCTCCACGTACTCGACCAGCGCCTCCGGGGTCTCGGTGCGCTTGATCCGGGTGCGCGACTCGTCCTCGCACACGCCGAGCCGCAGCGAGAGGAAGTTCCAGTGCTCGGGGCGGCGCGTCCACAGCAGCGGACCGAGCCGCATCGCCTCGTCGAACACGACCGCGACGGCGGGGACCTCGTTGTGACGGACCTCTCGCTCGCGGGGGTGCGCGTGGTACAGCTTCTCCTCGAGCCGCTCGAACTGCTCCTCGAACGACTCCTCCTCCTTGCGCAGGCGCTGACCGAGGTTGGTCTTCTGGGAGATGAAGTTGCCGAGCATCATCAGCGGCGACATGAAGACGATGAGCAGCGATCGGGGGTTCCCGCTCATCGCGTAGATCGAGAGTCCGAGCAGGATCGGCGCCACCAGCATCGGCCACGGGAAGAGCCGCTGCACCTGATCGCGCGGGTAGCGCGGCTCGTCGAGGTCTTCCCCCGCGAACCGCTCCTCGACACGGGGGCTGCGGTTGAACAGCAGCGCCCCACCGCGCTCGAGCACCGGATCGCCGGAGGCCGAACCGTCGAAGTCGCTCACCATGTGCACGACGAACTCGCAGTCGCCGAGCGCGAAGGTCTGCCCGGGGATGACCCGGAGACGCTGCACGAGGCCGCCGTCGACGAGGATGCCGTTCGCGGAGTTCAGGTCGACGAGCTCGACGAACGTCGCCGCGACCTCGATCCGCGCATGCCTCTTCGACACCAGCGGATCCGCGATCGTGATGTCGTTCGCCCCATCCCGACCGATCAGGAAGTGGCCGATCGGCAAGGGGAACTCCTGACCGGCCGCCGGTCCGGCGACGACCGTGAGGACGGCGGCCGGCCGCGCACCGGCACCACCCACGGAGGCGTGGTTCGGCCCGACGTTGATGACCTCGGCGAGGAAGCCGGAGCCGATCGGGGCATCCCCGACGAGCAGGTCGGGGTTGAGCATCGTGAGCTGCTCGCTGGTGGGCGGGGCCACCGAGAGCGTGAGCACGTCCGACGGCCCCGCGGCGATGCTGCGCGCGGGATCCGTCGTGGCGATCTGCCGCGCGACATCGGCGATGGTCGCGGTCGAGTCCGCCATCACGACCACGTCGGTCAGGGGTGCTGCGGGTCGACGCAGGGTCAGCTTGACTCTCATCGCTCGTCCTCACCGCGCCGAGGGCGCATCTCACTGCTCAGGGTCATACCCACTCCACCACGAGGGAGCGATCGCCGAAGCGCACCGTGTCCCCCGTCTGCAGCTCGGCCGGCTGCCCGGCCGTCAGCACGGTCTCGGCCCCGCCGCGGACGACGGAGCTGCCGTTCGTCGACGCACGGTCGACGACGAAGACGCCGCGTCGCGCCGGCATCACGGCGAGGTGCGTCTTGGAGATCGAACGCGTCTCGTCGAACACCGGCACCAGCTGGGCCGCGCTCTCTCCGGCCGCGGCGGCCGGGGAGCGTCCGAACAGCGTCGTCCCGCGCACCTCGATGCGCTCTCCCGAGTCGAGCACGATGATCGCCCGCACGCCCGCGGGCGGGGCCGTGGGGGCGGCCGGTGCCTCGGGGGCGGCGGCCGGAGCGACCGCGGATGCCGGGGCGACGGGTGCGGGTGCAGGAACGGCGACCGGGGCGACGGGTGCGGGGGCGGCGGGTGCGGGGGCGGCGGGCGCGGGAGCGGCCTGCGGGGCGGGCACCGGATCCGCAGGCGCGGACGCCGGGGCGGCAGGCGCGGGCGTCGGTGCCGCTGTCGGCTGGGCCGCCGGGGCAACCGGGGCTGCCACCGGGACCGGCGGGACGAATGCCGGAGCCGGAGCGCCGGTGGCCAGCGAGGGCGGCACCGCAGACACCATCGCGCCGGGTGCCGGGGCCTCCGGCTGGTCCGCCGTCGGGGCGGACGCGGAGCGATGCGCGCCGATCACCCCGCCGGAGAGCCGCGCGCTGGGGACGTATTCCGCCGGGGCATCCCGGTCGACCGGCGTCGCGAGCGACGGCAGCGGCGCCTTCTCCTCGTGCTCCGGCGTCTTCACGCGCTTGCGGGCGATGCGCATCCGCTTCGAGTCGTAGGGGTTGAGGCCCTGGCGCACGTCGACGAACCAGGTCGCGGCCGCGAGATCGAGCCATCCGCGTCCGCGCCGTTCGACGTCGAAGAGCGGGGAGAGCATGACCACGAGCACCGGGCCGATCAGCGGCACGAGGAACGAGGCCATGGCGACCAGGTAGCGCACCACCGCACCGCGCCAGAAGCCGGGGCGCTCGAGGGTGCGGACGTTGACGGAGCGGATGCCGAAGACGGCCTTGCCGAGTGTGATGCCCTTGCGCCCGTGCAGCACGAGCTGGACGACGATGTAGGCGGTCATCAGGCCCTGCGAGACGGCCGCCGCCACGATGAGCCAGACGAGGTCGCCGCGCGCGAAGAACTCCGCCGCGTCGAGCTTCCCGGACAGCGCCTGCGCGAGCACCGGGGTCAGCGCGATCAGGGCGGGCAGGGCGATCAGGACGGCGAGGACCCACTCCAGCAGGGCCGCCAGCGCGCGGGCTCCGCGGCCCGCGGCACGCAGCCCGAGCGCTTCCGCATAGGCGGGGTCCGGACGCCCGTGCGCGTCGAGACCCTCGATCTCCGCGACACCGTCGTCGATCTCCCAGATCACTCCTGGTCCCCTTCGGCGTCATCGACGGCGTGCGGAGTGTCCAGCAGGGGCAGGTCGCTCTTGCCGACCAGGCGGGAGGCGATCACGTGCTCGACCAGCCGCGCCCGCCGGTTGGTCGCGAAGCTGCGCTGTCCGCCGCGCATCCCGGGCACGCCGATCCGGTCGAACTTGTCGCACACGTTGTCGAGCTTGCGGTTGAACCGGGTGACCGTCCATCCGAGCCGTTCCGCAGCCTTCGCCGAGGTCGGGATCTCGCTCATGCCGGTGCCGTCCCGGCGCAGCTGCGGCTCCGCGAGCGCGAGGATGAGCAGCTTCTGGCTGAGCGTGAGGGGCACGTCTCCGATCGTCGAGGCGCCGCCGTCGTCGTGCTCGCGCCGGGTCGCCCGGAACGCCGGCTCGGCCGCATGCAGCGTAAGCTCGTACGTCGTCGGCCCCGCGCTGAACACAACCGTCGTCTTCTCGAACACCAGCGGCAGCCGGGCCCCCGGCGCCAGCCAGGCCTGCACACCGCCGGCGGAGTCGGTCACGGTCGCCGTGAGCCGCGTGCCGACGTTGGACAGCCACCACAGCCCGTCGGCGTCGGTGATCTCCAGGAAGTGACGGTGCAGGAACAGGTTGTCGTCGAGCTCCAGGTCGCCCTCGCGCCCCACGATGAATCTGCCGCCCCGCGCGATGGGGAAGTACTCGCCCGCGAACTCGACGGTCACGCCCGCTGTGCCGCTCATTCCACACACCCCCGCACCGTCTCGGATGCGCGGCCGTCGTCGCGGCGCAGCATCACGTCGACGCAGACCGTTCCCGACCCCGCCCCCGTGATCGTCGCGGTGGGATCCGGTGTCTGCTGCGGATCGACCTCGCCGGACACCGCGACCTGCGACCAGATGTACGAGTCGCCCTCCAGCGGATCGGGATTCGTCCAGGTGAACACGACCCGATCGCCGTCCCGCGTGCCGGCGATCTCGGTGACCTTCGGCACGACATCCGAGCGCACGTCCTGCGGGTCGACCGCCTCGGCCGTGTCCTCCGGCTCGGGCGTGATCCCGGCCACGAGGAGGTTCATCCCGACGATGCCGCCGACCACGAGCACGACGCCGGCTGCGGCGAGCGTGATCCACAGACCCTTGCGACGGCGGGGCGTGGCGGGCTCGACGGGGGCCGCGGGCGCGCTCGGTGCGGCCTGCGGCAGCGGTGCCGGAGCGAGGGACGGCGATGCCGCCTCCGGGGCGACCACCTGGGGCGCCCGGACGATCGTGCGGTCGTCGACATCCGGGGTCGCGATCGGAGCGGCAGCCGTCGGCATGCGCAGCTGCGTCTGCTCGACCGCCTCCTCGACGACCGGCCTCTCGAAACGCGGCATCTCCGACAGCGGCCCGGCCGGCTCCTTGCGCTGCGTCGTCGCCGACGGGCGGGTGAACGCGGCGATGTCGGGATCGATGCTGACGATCTCCCGCACCCGGGTGAGTCCGTCGCCGTCGTCGTCGAGGTCCTCCGCCGGAGGGTGATCGTCGACGATGTCGATCGGCGTCACCGAATGGGACAGCTCGATCTGCACCTTCTGCAGCGCCCGCGCGAACGCCACGGCGCTCGGGAAGCGGTCGTCCGGGTTCTTCGCCATCGAGCGCTCGAGGAGTCGCTGGAGGCTCTCCGGCGAGTCCGGCCTGCCCAGCGACGGGAGCGCGGCGCGCTCGATGCGCTCGATGAGGTCGGCGCTCGAGTTCCGCTCCCCGGGTCGCTCGAAAGGCGACCGTCCGGCGAGCAGCGTGTACAGCGTCGCCCCGAGTGCCCACACGTCGGTGCGCGGCCCGCTCTGCGGCGGCTCGGCGAAGGACTCCGGTGGCGACCACGGGATGGACATGCCGGACGCCTCGCCGGTCGCCCCCGTCGTCGACGCGATGCCGAAGTCGGTGAGCGCCGGTCGGTTGTACTCGGTGACGAGGATGTTGGCGGGCTTGATGTCGCGGTGCAGCACGCCCGCGCGGTGCGCCGTCTCGACCGCTCCGGCGACCTGCACGCCGACGCGCAGCGCCTCGGCGACCGAGAACGCGTCCTTCCGCGCGCGGAGCTGGAGGTTGGGCCGCGGGCAGTACTCCATCACCAGGTAGGGGCGGCCGTCGCCGGCGACACCCGCCTGGTAGATCGTGACGATCGCGGGATGCGTCGACAGCATCGCCATCACGTTCGCCTCGTCGGCGAACTCCTGCGCGGCCCCGCTGGAGATGCGGTCGGCGAGCAGCACCTTCACCGCGACACGACGACGCGGCATCTCCTGCTCGTAAAGGAAGACGTCGGCGAATCCGCCGGTGCCCAGGGGCTCCACATACGTGAAGCCGGGGAGCTCCGGCGGCGGTGACGGGCGACGACTCACGGGAGATCCTCGAACGCGACGGTCACACCGTCGCCGAGATCGACCACATCGCCGGAGAGCACGAGCGTCGTCTCTCCGGGGTGCAGTCGGACCGGATCGGCGCCGGGACGGAGCAGCGTGGACCCGTTCGTGGTGTGCAGGTCGACGACCACGACCGTGTCGCCCTCCGGCCTGACCTCGAGGTGGCTGCGCGAGATGTCCTGCTGAGGGCTGTCGACCGCGATCAGGTGCGGGAGGTTCGCGCCGCTGGCCCGCGTCGACCGCGGACGGCGCCCGATGATCACGGTGCGATCGAGAGGAGCGACCTGCCCCGTGGAGAGTCGGATGCGACCGCCGGATGCCGCAGCCGGTGCCGGGGCGACGTCGAGCACCTCCGTCGGCGCGTCGTTCGAGACCGGCGGCTGCTGGCGCAGCGCGCGGAGCTCGGCGGCCGAGACGGTGGCCCCGTCATGGTCGCCTGTCGCCGCGACCGGTGCCACCACCGGAGGGGTGGCCGCCGCGCCCGCGGAGTGCACGGTGGCGCCCCAGAGCTGATCGAAGTCGTCGTCGACCGGCGGAGCGAGCGTGACCTCCGTCGGAGACAGCGACGCGTCTTCGATGACCGGGAGCGGCTCCGGCTCCGGCTCCGGCTCCGGCTCGATCACGGGCTCCGGCGGCGCGACGGGCTCCGGGGCAGCGGGCGCCTCCGGGGCAGCGGGCGCCTCCGGGGCAGCGGGCGCCTCCGGAACGGCCGAGCCCACGACGGGCGCCGGGCCGAGTGCGGCGGTGAGCGGCTCGGCGTCGCTCGGCTCGAGCTCGGCACTCGCGGCGGATGCCCGCACGATGCCGCCCTGCACGGGGAGGCCGTCCGCCTCGTCCGTGGTCTCGACGGTGATCTCGAACGCCGTCGCACCGCCGAGGAAGCGCTCGTTCCAGGTCGTGACCTCGGCGCCGGAGAGCTCGAAGGATTCGGTCGCGGTGGTCACCTGCGCGGTGACGCCGCCGCGCAGGGCGATGCGCACGTCCGCGCCCTCGGCGACCGCGGCGACGAACGAGGGCAGCGAGGTGAAGGAGCCGCCGACGTGCGCGGTGAGGACGTCGACGACCGTCGCGAGGGTCTTCTCCTCCGGCAGCCGCTCCCACAGCCGTGCGACCACATCGCCGGGGATGTCGGGCGGCAGGGCGACGAGTGCGCCGGGGATGACGATCAGGTACCAGTGTCCCGGTCGGTAGATGGTCTGCATCAGCGAACCCCTCCTGCTGCGGCTTCCCGTGGACGCGTGTCCAGGTCGATGTCCCGGTCGTCGGTGGACATCAGCGTGCCCGGCCGCGACGCGACGGAGACGGCATCCACGACGATGACGGTGATGTTGTCCCGCCCACCCGCGCTGACCGCGTCGTCGGTGAGGACGTCGGCGGCCACCTGGGGGTCGGGCTCGGAGGTGAGGATCTCGCGGATGCGGGCGTCGCCCACCTCCGACGTCAGTCCGTCCGAGCACACCAGGATCCGGTCGCCGAGCTCGGCGGGGAACATCCAGTAGTCGGCGTCCCCCGTGCTGCTCGCGCCGATGGCCCGGGTGATGATGTTGCGGCGGCGGTCGCCCAGGGCGTCCTCCGGCGTGAGCTCGCCGGACTCGATCAGCTCCTGCACCACGGAGTGGTCGACGCTGATCTGCTCCAGCTCGCCGTCCGCGAGACGATAGGTCCGAGAATCCCCGATGTTCACGGCGAGCCAGTAGCCCATGCCGTCCACGGAGGCGATGACGACGCCGCTCAGCGTCGTCCCGGCACGCCCGTTGCCCGAGGTCGACAGCTCCTCGACCCGGTCGCGCGAGACGGACAGCGCGTGGCGGACGTCGTCGAGACCGAGTGCCGGACGCCCGATGTATCCCGCGAACTCCGCGATCACGGCGGCACTCGCGCGCTCCCCCGCCTCGTGCCCGCCCATGCCGTCGGCGACCAGGAACACGGGTGCCGACGCGAGGTGCGCGTCCTCGTTCAGGGCTCGACGCAGTCCCGGGTGCGTGGCCGACCCGGTCGCGACGACCAGCCCGGGCCTCATGCGTAGCCGCCGATCGTGACGATGCGGTCGCCGATCTCGATGGCGTCTCCCAGACGCACCGGGACGCGCTGTCCGGCGGGGCACGCGATCCGCTGCCCGTCGCGGACGATGGTCATGCCGTTCGTGGAGTGCCGGTCGAGCACCCATCCGCCCGAGGTCTCGGCGGCCGCCTCGAAGTGCGTCTTGGAGAGCGAAAGGGTCTCGTCGCGCACCGGGACGAGGATCGCGCCCTCTTCGGGTGCGGGGTTGCGGCCGAACAGCGTCCGTCGCGAGACCGAGACCCGAGTGCCGTCGTCCCAGGTGAAGACCAGACGGTGTCCCGGCACGCTGATCCGCGTGTCCTCGAGGTCGTCCTCGTCGGCGGCGGGCGCCAGTCGCTCAGGTTCCGGCTGGGCCGGGGCCGCGGGCGCAGGCGGGGCGGGCGGGGCGGGCGGCGCGACGACGGTGGGCGGAGTCGGCGGCGCAGGCGGAGCGGCGGGTGCAGCGGCGACCGGAGCGGGCGGGGCGGGAGGCGACGCGACCGGAGCCGCGGGCGCCGCGGGATGCTGCTGGATGGTCTCGTCGAGCTCGGGGTCCGTCGCCGGGGCCGCGGCGGTCCGCGCCGGAGAGTCCTGGGTGATGCCGGGGACGAACGCGATCAGCGACCCCTGGTCGGCGACGGGCGCGGCGGGTGCTGCCGGTCGCGGCGGGATGGGCGCCGACGCGGGAGCCGGCTGTGTCACGGGGGCTGCCGGAGCCGGGGCTACCGGAGCCGGGGGGGCCGCCGGAGCCGCCACCGGCTGCGGGATCCCGGGCACCGCGGGAGCGGCCGGGGGCGCGGCGATGCCGGGGATCGGAACGGCGGGGGCGGCCGCGGATGCCCCGGTGGGTGCCGTCACCCGCGCGTCGAGCATCAACGACCCGGCGACCTTGTCGTGCCAGCCCTGGAAGCGGCCGGAGCCGTCGAACAGCGGGCTGAAGTAGCCGACCACGATGGCTCCGGCGAGGCCGAAGATGATGTTGCGCAGCAGCGTGCGGCCGAAACCGAGCGGGGCGCCGTCGGCCGCGGAGGCCAGGCGGAGCCCCTGCGCCCGCATGCCGATCGAGCCCGCGCCCGCCTGCATGACCGTGTAGACGACGAACCAGGCCAGGAGCACGAGGCCCACGATCGGGCCGCCGATGAGCAGGGTGGCGATGGACGCCTCGAGTCCGCCGGAGAGCGTGGCGGCGACGACCAGACCGCCGATGAGGAGGAAGCTCAGTCCCCCGGCGATGAGGGCGTCGATGACGTAGGCGACCGCGCGACGGGAGATCGGCGCGATCTGATCGAGCGCGGGCTGCGTCATGGGGTCTCACTCTCGGAGGACGGGGGCGTCGTGCCGGGGCTGCTCTTGATGGTGCCAGGTTCGCGGCGAACGCGCGCGGTCGCCGCGTCTCTCAGGTTCTGGAGCCCGCTCGAGATGGCCGTGCCGCCCAGAAGGGACCGCATGCTCAGTCGCGCCTTGGTGCGCTTCCAGAAGCCGGCCTCCTTCCCGAGCCCGCCGACGATCTCATCGACCTCGCGCCAGAAGACGTCGACGTCCTGCGCCGTCGGCTCCGCCGGTCCGAACACCTCGGCGTCGGCGCGCTCGGCGAGAGCCGTCACCTGCGGGACCGTGAGCGAGGAGGCGACGACCGCGGCCTCCTCGGTCCGGGTGCCGCCGGGCGCGAGCGGGGCGCCGTAGTCGATCGCCCGGTCGGTCAGCTCGTCCCAGCCGCCGCTGATGCGGTCGGAGGTGCGGGCGGCGGCCCGACGGGAACGGCGCCTCGACGCCTTCCACGCGCCGATCACGATGAACGGGGACGCGAGCACGGCGATCACGGCGAGCGAGATGCCGCCGATCAGGAGGATCGCGCCGATGATGCCGGCGAGGTTGAGGCTCTCGTCCTCGGACTCGCGGTCGTCGGGGAGCGTCGGCGGCAGGTCGACGGGCTCCTGCGGCGGGGGCGGCGGCTGCAGCACCTGCGGCTTCGGGTCGACACGCGGCTTCGTGTTCTGGTCGTTGGGAACCTGGTCCTCAGGCGGGGTCGGGTTGAAGGTGACCCACCCGATCCCCTCGAAGTTGACCTCGACCCAGGCGTGCACGTTGTCACCGGTCGCGGTGAACACGGCCTCACCGGCCTGCTCCTCGTCGGGGTAGTACCCCAGGACGACGCGGGCGGGGATGTCGATCTGCCCGGCGAGCAGCGCCATGGCCACCGCGTACTGCTCGTCGTCGCCGATCATCTGGTCCGCTCCGACGAGCGTCGAGATGCGCTCGGCGGTGTGTCCGGCACGCGAGAGCACCTCGCCCTCCAGCCCGTGGCTGAAGAAGCCGCCCTCGGAGAGGAACGTCTCCAGAGCCCGCACCTGCTCGATCGGCGTCTCGGTGCCGGCCACGGTCTCCGCGGCCAACGAGGTGAGCTCCTCCGGCACGTTGCTCGGCTTCGGCATCGACACCCGGCCGAAGGGCACGTCCGCGAGCTGCTCGTCGTCAGGCACGTTCGGCATCACCGCATCGACCGCGTACTCGTCGCCCGCGGTCAGCTTCGGCGTGGCCACGGCCGTCCCGGTGGACGTGTTCACGTACGTCCCGCGACGCAGGTCCTCGGCACGGTCTCCCCCGAAGCGGATCTCCGACAGCTCGCCGGCCGTGGGCATCCAGACGCCGCGGTAGTCGTCGATCTGGATCTTGAGCGTGACGGGGATGCCCTCGGTCTCCGGCGCCATGTTCGAGCGCAGCGGAGCGAACGCGCTCGATGACGTGGGGCCGCCGTCGGTGACGTTGTAGACCATGCCGTCGAACTGGTCCATCACGGCCGTGCGGATGCGCGCCCCCTTGGGCAGGCCCTGCACGGTGAAGAGCGTCTCGTCGGCCTCATCGCGCACGTTCTTGCGGAAGGCCTGGAGCGGACTCGGGTAGTCGCGGATGTCGAACGGCGGGATGATGACGTCACGGAACACGTGCCGCGGCTGCGCCGGTGTCGCGACCGCGCTGGTCGCCACCCCCGCCCCGGCTGCGATCGCCAGCACGGCGGCACCGGCCAGCAGCCGCCGCGTGCGCATGTGCGCCGCTCGGGAGGGATCGACCTCGCTCACCGAGACCGCCATGTTCTGCGGTGCCCACAGCTGCCGGAGGGCGAGCCAGGTCATGCTGACCACCGCGAACACGAGGCCCTGCACGAGCGGGAAGGCGGGCTCCGGCGTGCCGAGCGCGATGACGAGCATCAGCAGCACGCCCGCGGGCAGCAGCGCCCAGGCGACGTGCGGCAGGCGCAGGGCGAGGGAGGCCGTGACCGTCGAGGCCACGAGGGCGAGGAGGAACGGGACCAGGAGGTGTCCGTCGGCCGCCGCGACCGGCGCGACCGTGGTGAGCATCTGCTTCCAGGCCGTCACCGTTCCCAGCGCGAGCTTCTGCAGCGTCTCCAGCGAGGGGATGAATCCGAGGATCGAGGTCTGCGGCAGGGCGAGCGCGCCGCCGAAGACGAAGTAGGCCGCGACCGTGAGGCCGGCGATGATCAGGACTCCCCAGCGCCGCCAGACCGCGACGGTCGCGATCGCGAGGCCGATCACGATCCCGCCGATCACGGCCGGGAGGAAGGACGGGCCGGCGAAGGTCGGCCAGAAGCCGATGAGCGCGGTGAGCACGAGCAGCGCGCTGGCTCCGAGATCGAGGATCCAGCGCCGCAGCGGCAGGGCTACGGACGCGGTGGTGGAGGGCGCGGTCATGCGAGCACCTTCTGCAGGGCGAGCGGAATCTGTTCGAGCGCGCCGATCGTGACGACGTCGGCATCGCCGATGCGGCGCAGGGTCGGCGCGGAGGCCGAGGTGTCGGCCACGACGGCGAGCACCTTCGCGCCGAACGGCAGGCGGGAGCATGCGAGGCGCAGATCGTCCGAGCGCACCCGTGATCCGCACACGAGCACGACCACGCTCGCCAGCGGCATCGTGGCCGCGACGATCCCGGCGAGCTCGGCGATGCCGCCCTCCCTCGGTTTGCTGTTCTCGACGGCCGCGAGGGAGTCGAGCAGCTGCTTGCCGGTGCCGGCGGGCAGCTCGCGGCCCTGCACCCGCACGTCGACGCGCTGCGAGTCGCGGATCGCCCGGAGACCGATCGAGCCGGCGGCCGAGATGCCCAACTCGAAGTCGTCGGCGGTGGCGTAATCGGAGAGGGAGCGTGACAGCCCGATCACGAAGTGCGAGCGGCGGGTCTCCTCGTACTGGCGGACCATCATGGTGCCGGTGCGGGCGGTCGAGCGCCAGTGCACGTGGCGCAGGTCGTCGCCCGGCTGATACTCCAGCAGGGCGTGGAAGGACACGTCGTCGCGGGAGAGGTCGGCGGCCGGGAGCCCTTCGAGGTCGCGGAGGTAGCCGAGGGACTGGCCGTCGAACAGCACCGTGCGCGGGTGCACGAAGAGGTCGACCGGCTCGTCACGGCGGTGCGCCCGCTCGAAGAGACCGAGCGGGTCGCCGCGGACGACGCTCACCGGTCCGACCTTCACCACGGCGCGCTTCTGGGTGGGGATGGCGAAGAGCTCCTCCGCCTCGTCCCCCGGCGCGAGCCGCTGGATCCCGAACTCTCCGCGGCCGGAGCCGACGGGGAGCACCACGCGCGAGGGCAGGATCGCCCTGGTGCCGCGGTTCGCGAGGGTGAGAGCGCCGACAGCGCGCTCCCCCACCACCACGCGGGTGCGGGCGAGGTCGAGCGAGACGTCGTAGGCGGTGCGTCCGATCAGGAACAGCGCGCACAGGGCGACGGCGATCGCGATCACCACCGCGGCGACCGTGAACTCCGACCACCCGGCGATCTGCCCGAGCACCCAGAAGCCCACCGAGATCGCCATGAGCACCCAGGCCAGGGGCCGGATCGCGGAGGAGATCTTCCGGAGGCGCGTCAGTGCGCGCGCACCCAGGACGGCCGCGATGTCACGCCATCCGGCGTCGCGCTCCGTCTGCGGCGGCGTCGCCTGAAGGGCCTCCGTCGTCATCAGGCCGCCGCTCGCGCCTGAGGAGCTGCGACGCCGTCCACCACGCGGGCGATCACGACGTCGCTGCTCGTGCCGGCGAACTCGGCCTCGGCGTCGAGCAGCAGACGATGCTGCCACACCGGGCGTGCGAGGGCCTTGATGTCGTCGGGAAGCACGAAGTGACGGCCCTGCGCCGCGGCCCACACCTTGGCGATGCGGATCATGGCGATCGCTCCACGCACCGAGACGCCCAGACGGATCGCGCCGTCCTCACGGGTCGCCTCGGCCAGCTCCGCCACGTAGCGGAGCACGGCCGGCTCGACGTGCACGGTGGCGGCCAGGTCGGCCATATCGGCGACGGCGCTCGTCGTGATGATGGCGGAGAGACCGGCGGACGGGTTGCGGTCGGAGGCCCCGGCCAGGATGCTCTCCGTGACCGCGAGGTCGGGGTAGCCGATCGACGTCTTGATCAGGAAGCGGTCGAGCTGGGCCTCGGGCAGCTTGTAGGTTCCCGCCTGCTCGATCGGGTTCTGCGTGGCGATGACGAGGAAGGGGCGACCGGCCTCGTGCGTGACGCCGTCGACCGTGACGCGCGACTCCTCCATGACCTCGAGCAGCGCCGACTGCGTCTTCGGCGAGGCGCGGTTGATCTCGTCGGCCAGCACGATCGACGCGAAGATCGGGCCCTTGTGGAACTCGAACCGGTGCGACTGCTGGTCGTAGATCGTCACACCCGTGACGTCGGACGGCAGCAGGTCGGGCGTGAACTGGATGCGCGCGCTCGTGCCCTGCACGGTCGCCGCGAGCGCCTTGGCGAGGCTCGTCTTGCCGGTGCCCGGAGCATCCTCAAGGAGCACGTGCCCCTCGGCGAGCATCGACGCCAGGACCAGCCCGACGATCTCCTTCTTGCCCTGCACCGCCTTGTCGACGTTCTCGACCAGTCGCTGGAAGGTGCCCTGGAACCAGGCGGCCTGCTCGGGGGTCATTGTCATGAGTGTGGGGTTCCTTGTCGTGAGGGAGTTCGTGTAGCGGGAGCGGCGGCTACTACGGCCAGCTGGTGCCTTCGGACGCGCCGATTCCCTGGATGTCGGCCTGCAGGGTCCTGCCCATTCCGCCGTGCCAGCAGGAGAGCTGGATCGTGCCGTTGGCGGGCACGTTGTAGCGGTTGTAGGTCGAGACCTGGCCGGACGACGAGCGGTACGGCTGTCCGTTGTCGAGGCAGCGGATCATGTACGTGCCCGCCGGCACGTTCGCCGTGTTCAGGTTCAGGTAGTAGCACGTGTCGGGACTGCAGTTGCGGGAGTCGACTCCCTGCGAGGCCCACCAGCGCGGCTGCGGCTTCGCCTGCGCGGTGTTTCCGGCGGTGCCGCTCTCATCCGACCAGACGCCCGTCGTGTCCCGCGCACGCGCCTTGATCGTGTGGTACTCGCTGTAGCTGCCCACATCGACGTGACCCGACGCCGCGACACCCTGCCAGCCGCCCCCGTCGATGCTGACCTGAACAGTGTCGATGTTGCGCCCGTTGGGCGAGTTGCCGGCATTCCAGTTCAGGCGCACCTGGCTCGCGAGCGACTCCGCACTCACCGCGGGAGGAGACGGCTTCCCGTAGGGGTTGCCCCTCGCGGCGTTCGACACGGCACCGGCATACGTCGAGCCGTCGACGTTCGCGACCGCGCGCACCTCCACGGTGTAGTCGTGACCGTTCGTGAGCCCGCCGATGGTCTTGTTGCCCGGGACCATGTTCCAGCCGCCGCCGTCGAGCCGGTACTGGTAGGTGATCTCGCCGGACTTCGCGCCGCCGCTCGATCCCGCACGGTAGTCGATGACCAGTGCGCGATCCGCTTCCCGGGTGACCTTCAGGCTCGTCGGCGCCCCCGGTGCGATGACGCCGCGCCGTGGTGCGGACGGGGCGCTCATGTCGCCCCACCCGGCCTTGTTGTATGCCTGGATGCGGTAGGTGTACGCGGTCTCCGACGTCTCGACGACCACCGCCTGGCTCGTGGCCTCGGGACCGGGGGTGATGGTGCGCACGACCTGGCCGCCGCGCAGCACCTCGAGTCGGTACCCGCGGATCGCGTCGCCGTTTTTGTCCGGCGCGGTCCAACTCACCTGCATCTGCGCCTGGTTGCCCACCGGCGAGAGCTCGGCCGTGATGGGAGCCGCGGGAGCGAGCGGGGGCCCCGCCGGGATCTCGGAAGCCGACCAGCCACTCCAGCTGGAGGGGTCGGGCGCCCTGTTGTGCGCCTGCACCCGGACCTGGTAGTCGGAGCCGTTCTCGAGTCCCTCCCATGTGATGGAGTTGCCCGTGACCTCCTTCTGGGTGATGCCGGAGGGCGGCGCGGGCGAGATCTCGAGCGTGTACCGGTCGACCGGCGAACCGGGCGTCGTCGGGGTGACCCACGCCACCTGGAGCGACTTGTCGCCGAACTTGAGCGACGGCGGGTTCGGGGTGTCCGGACGTGCGTCCGGACGCGCGGGAGCCGACAGACCGGACGGCTTCGATTCGCCGACGCGGTTGGTCGCGGTCACCTGGAACGTGTACTCGACGTTGTTGGTGAGGCCGTCGAGCGTGCAGGTCGTGGACTGGCACTCCTTGGAATACGGGTTGCCACCCACCGACTTCACGGTGTACTTCGTGATCTCCGCACCGTTGTTCGACGGCGCCGAGAACGAGACGACGACCGTGCGGTCCTGCACACTCGCGATCGTCGGTACCCCGGGGGCGTCCGGCACGTCCTGCACGGTGACGACGATCTGGCCGTTGACCTCGCGATCGACGTCCTCCGTCGCATCCTGGATGCGGTAGCGGACGACCAGCGTCCCCACGAACGACTTGCCCGGGGTGATCGTGACCTGATCGGAGGTGAACTCGACATCGCCGACGCCGGACTCCGCCACGGCCGACACGATCTTCAGAGGTGTCTCGGGGAACGGGTTGAAGTCGTTGGCGAGGGCCGGAACGACGATCGTCTTGCCCGCGTCCGCCTGCGAGACCGTATCGGTGTTCGCGGCGGGCATCGGTCGCGTCGACGCCGTGACGACCACGGCGACGGTACCTTCGATCGGCTCGGTCGTGCCGTCGGAGATGCGCAGCTTCAGCGCGACGGTCGTGCCCTTCTTGGCGTTGGACGCCGCCTCGACGATCAGCTTGTCACCGTCGTCGATCCGCGCTGAGACGCCCTTCTCCTCGCCGCCGAGGAGCCGGTACTCGTGCTTCCCCTCGTCCTCGGGGTCGGGATCGTCGGTGAGCGCCGCGAGATCGAGCGAGGTCGCCGGATCGCCCGGGGCGACCTCGACCTGACCCTGCACGAACGTCGGCTGCTGGTTCTCCGGCGGAAGGACGTTGATCGGGATGCTCAGGGTGGCCTTGCGGCCTTCCGGATCATCCGGCCCGTCGCCGTCGGTGACCTCGAACGTGAGCGCATCCGGCCCGAAGAATCCCGCGGCCGAGGTGTAGACGAGCGTCTTCGCGTCCTTGAGCAGATCGGACCCGTCAGCATGGTTCGCGCTGATCTTGGCCTTCTCGGTGATGACCACGTCGCCGCCGCCGGCGACCGTGACGTACTCCGAGAGCGGGAGGGTCTCGGTCTCGCCGCTGACCACCTCGAGCGGCTTCGTCGACGTGAGCGTCGGGCGCAGATCGGACCGCGAGGGGACGAAGATGAACGCCGAGGCCTGCAGGTCGTCACGGTCGGTGAGGGTGTATCGGATCAGCTGCAGCTCGTCGGTGACGGTGACGCGCACCTTTCCGTTCTCGAGCCGTGTGCCGCCGGCGCCCACCTCGACGTCGAGACGGTCCTTGGTCCCGTCGGGGTCCTCGTCGTTGGCCAGGATGTCGAGGTCGGCGGTCAGACCGCCGTCCTTGAGGTCGGCGGGCAGCAACCGGTCGTCGCGCGCGATCGGCGCCTGCAACGGCACGTCCTCGTCCACCGTGATCTGCAGGGTCGCAGTGGCGGTGGCCCCGCGAGCATCCGCCACGGTGTACTGCAGCGACGTCTCCGTCGGTCCGTTCGGAGCCGTGACGATCACCCGATCGCCGGAGACGCGCGCCTCCAGGCCCTCCGGCAGCTCGAGGCCGTCCTCGACCAGCATGATCTTGTCACCCTCGGGGTCCGAGTCGTTCGCGAGGACGGGAACCGCGATCTCGCGCCCCGGTCGCACGACCACGGCGTCCTTCACGGCGTACGGCGCCTGGTTGATCTGCTCGGCGGGGGCGATGCCGACGCGGATCGTGGCGACGCCCTCCTTGCCGAGACGGTCGCGCACGCGGTACTTGAACACGTCGACGCCGCTCGCGCCGTCGGCGGCCTCGTAGGTGAAGTAGTTCGGGCCCGTCGTGACGCGCCCCTTGCTCGGGCTCGACTCGAGGCCGACGAGCTCGACCGAGTCGCCGTCGGTGTCGATGCCGTCGAGCGGCACCGCGATGTTCACCTCGCTGCCGGCCAGGGCGCGGGCGACGAGGTCCTGCGGCCGCGGGGCCGCGTTGTTCTCGGCGTCGACGGGCAGGATCTGGATCGTGACGTAGCCTGCCGCCTTCTGCTGGCGGGAGTCGGAGACCTCGTATGTGAGGTACACCGTCTTCGCCTCGGGGCCGGCCTTGAAGCGCACCGTGTCCTGAGAGACGAACGCCTCGCCGTCCTCGGGGTCGACGAAGGGCTCGATGAGCTCGGGCTCGACGTGCATGACGTCGTCGCTCGGGTGCGTGTCGTTGTCGAGCACCGGGATCGTCACGACGTCGCCGGCGCGGACGGTCGCGGTATCGGGATTCGCGACCGGCTGCAGAAGCTTCTCCGGCGCCGGGATCGGGATCACCACGACCTCGCCCTCGGCCGACTTGGAGCCGTTCGAGATGCGGTACTTGATGCGCACCTGGTCCTCGAGCGCTCCCTGATCGGTGATGCGCAGCGTCTCGTGGTTGAGCACCGACACCGAGATGCCGCTGTTCGGCTCGATGGACACCGACTGCACGACGAGGATCCCGCCGGCGGGGTCGGTGTCGTTGTTGAGCACGCCGAGGAGCACGTCGCCGCCGGTCGGCAGCAGGGCGACGTCGCGCACGGCGACGGGGGGCAGATCGGTCTCCGACTCGGCCATCACGTCGACGCGGACGAGGCCCTCGCCGTTCTTCGGGCCGGTCGTGACCTGGTACTGCACGTAGTAGACGCCGGGCTTCTCCGCCATGAAGGTGAAGGTCTTGTTGGGCGTGTTCGGGACGATCGTCGCACCCGGGGTGTCCAGCACGCGACTCAGACGCAGCGGCTCGCGAGAGGTGCTGGTGTCGTTCGCGGTCGGGGCGACGGTGACCTGCTCGCCGGCCTTCGTGATCACGTGATCGGCGTTGGTCTTCGGGTTCGTCGAGCCCTGCGGGCGGACATCGAGCGCGATCGTCGAGCTGCCGAGCTTCCCGAACGCGTCCGCGACGGTGACCTGCACGTCCTTGCGCCCCTGCAGGCTCGCGGTCGCCTTGTAGGTGATCTGCCCGTCCTTGCTGAAGTCGACCTCGTCGCCGGGGGCTGCGATCACCTCCTTGAGGTAGATGTCGTCGCCGTCGGGGTCGATCCAGTCCGGGAGGATGTTGTACGAGATCGTGCCGCCGGTCTCGACCGCGAGGGAGGTCTTCCGCTTCGGCGTGGGGGCCGCGTTCTCGTTCCAGTCGTGCACGGCGAGGGTGACGACCGCGGTGTCCTTGCCCTTGCGTCCGTCGTCGACCTCATAGGTGAAGCTGGCGGTGCCGGTCGCCTTCTCTTCGACAGCGATCTGCAGCGCTCCGCCGTTGTTGATCGGTTGCACCGTGCCGATGGACGGCTGGGCCTCGGCGAGCGCCGCGACGAGCACGTCGCCGTCGGGGTCGTTGTCGTTGTCGAGCACGGGGAGCAGGGTCGTCGCACCGGGGCGCACGCCGTAGGAGTCGTCCTCCGCGATCGGCGGGGTGTTCTCCTCGCTGCGCTCCGGGAGGGTGGTCTCGACGGTCTCCTCGGTCGAGTCCTCCTCGTTCTCGGTCTCGCCCTCGGGCGGCGTGAGGTCGTTCCAGTTGTCGACGCGCTGCAGGCTCTCGTTGGCCATCCAGGCGGCTCCGCCGACGGCGTCGTTGAGGATGATCACGTCGCGATTGACGCGGAAGGTGAGGCTCGTGGAATCCTCGGCGCCGTCGATCGGAGCGTTCACGTCGTTGGAGTCGCCGGGGCACTCGCGGATGAAGGTCGCCGACCCCGCCCACGCGCCGTAGGTGCAGCCGCGCAGCCAGACCGGTGCGGCTGCGGTGCCCGCGCTCCCGGCGGAGGTCTCCTCCGGCTCACTGCCGTCGAGGGGCACCCGGACCAGCGCCGAGGGCGTGGCGAGGGCGACCGCGTCGGTGGCGGCGGAGGCCTGCTGCAGCAGGGCATCCGCCGCGCCGCCGACCTCGGTGCGGAAGCCGCCGGGAGTCGTGACGACGCCCGCGGCGGCGTCCAGCACGACGGGCGTGCGGCCCACGGCGGTGATCGTCGGACGCTTCGACAGGTCGAGGTCGCCGACGCTGGCGCTCGAGGAATCGCCGGGCGTCCCCTCGTTGTCGACCGGCACGGTCACGACCTCGCCACGCTCTCCGGAGAGGCCGAACACCGTGCCGTCGTCGGCCACCGTGACGTCGGCGTCCTTCCCCAGCTCGGCGATCGGCTCGGCCGCCTCGATCTCGAAGGAGGCGATGCCCTTCACCGGCACGACCCAGAGGTCGCCGGACTTCTCGTCGAGGATCGCGGCCGTGCTGGCGCCCAGCGCCACCTTCGCGGTCGCGGGGATGATCGTGGAGTCTCCGAGCGACACCCGCGCGGGGTCGATCGCCGTCACGGTCGATGCGCTCTGATCGACGACGAGGACGTTGGAGGCTTCCTGGAGGATGTCGTAGTTCTCGCTCGTGGTGCGCAGACCGCCGTCGAGGATGGTGGATTCGTTGTTGAAGTGCCCGACGAGCAGGCTCGACGTCTTCGTGATCCAGACGCCGCCGTCGTTCAGGTCGACCTTGGTGGTCGGGAACCCCTCATAGGTGAAGGCCATGGTGGTGATGGCGATGACGCCGACCGTGACACCGGCAGCGGATGCCAGTGCCTTGGGTCGCTCGCGCATCCATGACAACGCCTTCATTCCCGGTTCCCCCCCAGGGTGACACTCTCCGATTACTCATACGCGGACCCGACGGGCCACGGAGCACCCGTTCATCCTAACCGCGTCGCGGAATACCACTCGATGGGGACAACTCCCCATCGGCTCCGATCAGGCGCGCCAGCACCCGGCGATGTGATCGTCGACCATCCCGGCGGACTGCATCAGGGCGTACATGGTGGTCGGCCCCACGAACCGGAACCCGCGACGGCGCAGTTCCTTGCTCAGCGCCGTCGACTCCGCCGTGACCGCCGGGACCTCGTCGAAGGAGGCCGGCCGAGTGGCGGATGCCGGTGGGGCGAACGACCACATCAGCTCATCGAGCTCGCCGTCGGCCATGCCCCGCACGATGCGGGCGTTGCCGATGGTCGCCTCGATCTTGGCGCGGTTGCGGATGATGCCCGCATCCGCCATCAGCCGCTCGACGTCGTCCTCGCCGAACTCGGAGACGATCTCGGGCTCGAAGCCCGCGAACACCTCCCGGAACCGCGGGCGCTTGCGCAGGATGGTGATCCAGGAGAGTCCCGCCTGAAAGCCCTCCAGCGCCATCTTCTCGAACAGCGCGCGGTCGCCGTGCAGCGCGGTGCCCCACTCCTCGTCGTGATAGCGACGGTACTCGTCGTCGTCGCCCACCCAGGCGCAGCGGTCGCGGGCGTCCGGGCCCGTGAGGAGAGAGATCATCTCCCCAACGTATCCGCCGCCACCGACGTCGGCCGGCGAGGGTGGCGTCAGTCGGCGAGGGTGGCCGCGTCGATCACGAAGCGGTACCGCACGTCGGAGGCGAGCACGCGCTCGTAGGCGGTGTTGATGTCGGACGCCGGGATCACCTCGATCTCGGCGGCGATGCCGTGCTCGGCGCAGAAGTCGAGCATCTCCTGCGTCTCGCGGATGCCGCCGATGTTCGACCCGGCGAGCGAGCGGCGCCCGCCGATCAGCGACATCACGCCGACGGAGAGCGGTTCCGCCGGGGCGCCGACGCAGACCATCGTGCCGTCGATGTCGAGCAGCCCGAGGTACGCGCGCAGATCGATCACCGCGCTCACGGTGTTGAGGATCACGTCGAACGAGCTGCGCAGCTCGCGGAAGGTCGCCGGATCGCTCGTCGCTCGGTAGTCGTCGGCGCCGAGCCGCAGCCCGTCGTCCTTCTTGCTCAGCGTCTGCGAGAGCACGGTCACCTCGGCGCCCAGCGCGTGCGCGATCTGCACGCCCATGTGACCCAGTCCGCCGAGCCCGACCACGGCGACGCGCGACCCCGGCCCGACGTTCCAGTGCCGCAGCGGCGAGTAGGTCGTGATGCCGGCGCACAGCAGCGGCGCAGCGGCGTCGAGCGCGAGGCCGTCGGGGATGCGCAGCACGAACCCCTCGGTGACGACGACCTGCTCGGAGTAGCCGCCCTGCGTGACGGTGCCGTCACGATCCGTGTCGCCGTAGGTGAGGACGCGACCTCCGGTGCAGAACTGCTCCTGATCACGGCGGCAGTTGCGGCACTCGCCGCACGAGTTCACCAGGCAGCCGACGCCGACCCGGTCGCCGACCGCGTGCCGGGTCACGGCCTCGCCGACCGCGGCGACCGTCCCGGTGATCTCGTGGCCCGGAGCGAGCGGGTACTGCTGCGGGCCCCAGTCGCCGCGCACGGTGTGGATGTCGGAGTGGCAGATGCCGGCGAAGGCGATGTCGATCAGCACGTCGTGCGGACCGAGCGCGCGCCGCTCGATGACGGTCTTCTCCAGCGGGGCCGCTTCGCTCGGTGCGGCGTAGGCGTTGACGCGGGTCACGGGGACTCCTTCTTCCGGGGGCTCGGTCCACCCTACGCACCACTTCCGCCTCTTCCGTCGCGAGGGGCGCCGGTAGGGTGAGGCGCATGACTCCGGAGGGGGAAGTCACCATGCGTCGATCCATCCTGCCCGCGCGACTGATCACCATCCTCATCGCCGTCGTCGTCACCCCGTTCGCCGTGGGGCTGATCGCCACCGGCGGCAGCACCTGGGTGTTCACCTACGCGCAGTACGCGATGGCGGAGGTCGACACCGTCCGGTTCGCGATGCCGATCGTGCTCCAGGTCGTCGGCGTCCTGCTCCTCCTCCTCGTCGTGCTGACGGGCATCTGGAGCTCCGCAGGACTCATCGCCGTCGGGGTGCTCGCCCTGTTCCCGCTCGCGTGCGCGCTGTTCCCGCCGCTCGTGCTCGAGACCTTCCGGCTCGGCCCGGGCGTCCTTCCCCGCGAGTGGGTCGAGGGTCTGGCCTACGGGTTGCCGCTGTTCCTGCTCCCGGCGCTCGGCACGATGGGCGTCGTCCTCGCGATCGTGCGCCGCCGCCCCGCGCGCCCGGGACCCGGACCCGTCACCGTGGGGGCCATCGCCGCGCCCGTGCTGCTCCTGACCGGGGCGCTGCTGGCGTCCTGGGGCCTCGGGCACGGACGGCTCATCGCCTACCAGCAGGACGGAGGAGGCCTCATCCCCGAAGCCGCGGTCGGCGTCCTGCTCGGAACGCTGCTCATCGTCGCGGGGATCCTGGCGACGCGGTGGTCCGCCTTCGCGCTGCTGCTCCCGGCCCTGGCGGCACTCGTGGGGAGCGTCCTCGTCTTCGTGCCGACCGTGTTCCTCCGGCTCTTCTCCGCCCTTCCGATGCAAGGCACCCACACACTGCTGACACTCGTGCTCCTCGGTGCGGGAACCGCCACGGCCCTGATCTACGTCACCTTCACGTTCGTGCTGGTGCGCGTGCGGAGGCAGTCGTCGTCTCCCGCGGTGGGCGCGGAGCATATGCCTCCGGCGGCATATCCGGCCCCGTCCGCGGCCGCACCCCAGCCGTATCCGTTTCCGCAGCCGCAGCCGCAGCCGCACCCGGGAGCGGGTTCGCCGGAGCCGGGCACAGCACCGTTCCTGACCGCCCCGCCGGTCCTGCCGTATCCGCCCACGGCCGCACCGCCCGCGCCACCGCCCGCGCCCCTTCCCGCACCACCCTCGTCTCCCCCGGCCTCCGGGTCCTGAGGGACGCTCCCCCGATCCGTCAAGCCCCCTGCCGGGCAGCACCTCGATCCGTACGCTCGGACCATGAGCATCCCCACCGAACGGATCCCCACCGAACGGATCGACGAGTACCTCGCGCGCTACGCCGCCTCGCTCACCGCATTCGACGCCGAGGCGGCCGCGGACCTGTGGTCGACGCCGGGCATGATCGCCGACGACCACGTGTCGGGCGTGCTCGAGTCCCGCGAGGCGATGATCGTCGGGCTGAAGCAGTCCTATCCGCTGTACCGCGAGCTCGGGCTGGCATCCGTCGGCCACGAGCTTCTCGACGCGAACACCCTGTCCGAGCGGCTGGTGCTGGTGCGGGTGCGGTGGCTGTTCCGCGATGCCGACGGCGAGCAGCTGACCGACACCACCAGCCACTACCTGCTCCGGGAGGAGGAGTCCGGGCTGCGGGCCTGCCTCTGCGTCGAGACCGATGCGGCGGAGAAGCTGCAGGCGCTGGCTGCCGAGCGCGGCGTCGACCTCCACGGGTGGACCTCGTCCTGATCAGGGCGCTCCACATCGGAGCAGGCCGCACACGCAGAGATCCCGCCCCCGACGACGCGGGAGCGGGATTCCTGAGCGGTGAGACGAGCGGTCAGCGCTTCTGCTTCAGCGCCTTCTCCTGGATCGGGGCCTTCCCCGTCGCGGCGAGGTCGGCGTAGTACGCGCGGGCCTCGTCCTGGCGCTGCTTCTCCAGGCCGCTCGCGATGGGTGCGCGCACGTGCTCGGGCTCGTACCCGAACGCGTCCACCAGGTCGAGGGCGTACGGGCGCAGCCGCGCGCACAGGCGGTCGATGTAGCTCGACACGGCCGCGGCGCGCTGGGTCGACAGGCGTCCGTGGATCAGGTGCCAGGCCAGGTGCTTCTCGATGAGCTGCAGACCGAACAGGTCGCGCAGCCACGTGAGCACCTTCTTGGTGTCGGCGTCGTCGATCTGGTGCACGGCGTCGGTGAACGCCTCCCACTGCAGCAGCTCTCCGTGCGCACGCGCGGCTTCGATCAGCTCGGCCTGGTTCTCGTTGAACAGCCGAGCGCCGAGCGCCTTGTCCTTCGCTCCCGGACGCAGACGGCCGGCGATGTCGGCCACCATCTGCTGCACACGGCCGGCCAGCAGGTCGTGCTGCTGCTCCTCCCGGAGCCCGCGCTCGACCGATCGCGCCACCTGACCGAAGTCGGAGACGGCCTGACCGAGCTGTCGGAGTCCGGCGCCGTGGAACACCTTTCCCGCGGTCATCCCGACGGCGAACTTGGCGAGCGCCGCCGCGTCCTTGCCCTGGAACTGCTTGGCGTAGTCGGTCAGCAGACGCTTGCCGACGAGCTGCAGCAGCACGTTGTTGTCGCCCTCGAACGTGACATAGATGTCGAGGTCCTGCCGGAGGCCGACGAGACGGTTCTCGAACATGAACCCTGCGCCGCCGGTGGCCTCGCGGGCCTCCTGCAGCGTGTCGAGCGCGTGCCAGGTGGACAGCGGCTTCAGCGCGGCCGCGAGGGTCTCGAGGTCCTCACGGTCGGCCGGGGTGTCGGTGCGACCGGAGAAGACGCCGTCGAACTTCTGCAGGAACTCGTCGTGCGCGAAGATGTGGGCGTAGGTGGTCGCGAGGCGCGGGAGCAGACGGCGCTGGTGCTTGCCGTAGTCCATGAGCACGACCTCCTGCCCGTCCGCTCCGTCGAACTGACGACGCTGCGTGGCGTAGGTGATCGCGATGTGGAGGCCGAGCGCGGAAGCCCACGATGCCGCACCGTCGAGGGACACGCGCCCCTGGACCAGGGTGCCGAGCATCGTGAAGAAGCGACGGCCGGGGCTGTCGATCGCGCTGGAGTAGGTGCCGTCCGCGGCGACGTCGCCGTAGCGGTTGAGCAGGTTGGTGCGGGGAACGCGCACGTGGTCGAACGAGAGGCGTCCGTTGTCGATGCCGTTGAGTCCGCCCTTGAGCCCGTCGTCCTCGCGGCCGATGCCGGGAAGGTCGACGCCGTCCTCACCGCGCAGCGGCACATAGAAGCAGTGCACGCCGTGGTTGACGCCGTTCGTGATCAGCTGCGCGAAGACGGTCGCCGCGACGCCGTGCAGGGCCGCGTTGCCGAGGTACTCCTTCGTCGCTCCCCGGAACGGGGTGTTGATGACGAACTCCTCGGTCTCCGGGTCGTAGGTCGCGGTCGTGCCGACGGCCGCCACGTCCGAGCCGTGTCCGATCTCGGTCATCGCGAAGGCACCGGGGATGGAGAGATCCATCACCCCGGGCAGCCACTTCTCGTGGTGCTCCTTCGTGCCGAGCTGCAGGATCGCCGAGCCGAACAGCCCCCACTGCACACCGGACTTGATCTGCAGGCTGGGGTCGGCGACCACGAGCTCCTCGAAGCCGGCGATGTTCGCGCCGTTGTTCTCCTCGCCGCCGAGCGACTTGGGGAACGCGCGGTGCACGGCCTTGTTCTCGACGAGGAGGTGCAGCTGGCTGAGCACGCGCTCGCGGTGCTCGTCCTTGCCCAGCTCGTCCTTGCGCCAGAACGCGGAGTCCTTGATCATCTCGCGTGCCTGGCGACGGACGTCGCCCCACGTGCCCATCAGGGCCTCGTTCACACGCGCGACGTCGATCTGCGGCGGAGCCGCGATCTCGTGCGATTCAGCGGATGTCGTCGAAGGACGGACGGCGGCGTCGACCATGGCATTCCTCCAGGAAGTAGGGATGGCTCCATGGTAGGTCTGCGACAAACACGCACGAACTCCGCTGTGCGCTTCCTCCAACGGATCGGCGGCACGTCCCCCTCGGGCATTGTCGCCTCGCGACAGGTGGGGCATTGTCGCCTCGCGACAGGTGAGGGCGTTCCGCCTCGCCGCGAAACGCCCCACCGGCTCAGCCGCGACTCAGAGCGACAGCCCGTGCCCGAAGCGGAAGAGCGGGTCGGCGGTGTCGAACGGCACGTCGGGGCGGGAGGCCTCGACCGCAGCCATCGAGCGAGGCAGGTCGAAGGGCAGCGTGCCCCTCGCCGGCACGGCGCCGCTGAGCACATCGAGGAGCGCAGCTCCCGACGCTCCCCAGTTCACGGTCACCGCGGCCGCGGCCTCCGCGATCGACGTGAGGATCGGCGGGCGATCCGCGAGCACGTCGACCACGGTCGGCACGGCGGCGGCGACCTCGCGCACGTGCGCCACGACCTCGTCGGAGAAGTCGAGCGACCCCGCGTGGAAGAAGTTCTCGAACATCGTCGCGCGCTCCTCGAACGGCGCCTGGAGGCGGATGACCGCGAGGTCGGCCTCACCGGGCGTCTCGACGATCTGACCGAACGACGCCGCGACCGCCGCATCGATGCCCTCGACGTAGAGCTTCACTCCCCGCGCGAACGGCAGCACGCCGTCGTTCGCGAGCACGGTGATCGAGGCGCGCTGAGCGTCCTCCCCCGCTGCGCGGAAGTCGGCGCGGCCGACGATCTCGTCCGCCGCATCCTCGTCCACGAACGGGTTCTCGAACAGTCCGAGCTCGAACTTCTCGCGCAGGATGCGTCGGGCGGAGACGTCGAGGCGCTCCTCACTGATCTCGCCGTCGGCGATCAGCTCGAGCAGCAGCTCGGGGTTGGCCTCGCCGCCGAACTGGTCCGCTCCGGCATCCAGCACCTTCTTCATCCGCTCGCGCGGGGTGAGGTCCTCCACGCCCCATGCGCGGGCCGGGAACGGCTGCCCGAAGATCTCCGAGTCGCTGATCAGGCCCCAGTCGGTGCAGACCAGGCCGTCGAAGCCGTAGCGCTCGCGCAGCAGCCCGGTGATGACCGACTTGTTGAAGCCGAAGCCGACCTCCTCGTACTCGGTGCCGACGGGCATGCCGTAGTAGGGCATCATCTGCCGGGTGCCGGCGGCGAGCGCGTCCTCGAACGGCTTCAGGTGCAGCTCGAACTCGCCGCCCGGGTAGACCTGCTCGCGACCGTACGGGAAGTGCGGGTCCTCGCCGTCCTTCTGCGGTCCGCCGCCCGGGAAGTGCTTGGTCATGGTCGACACCGACCCCGGCCCGAACGACTCTCCCTGGAAGCCGCGGATGTACGCCGCTCCGAGCCTGCCGGAGAGCTCCGCATCCTCACCGAAGGTCGCCGTCTGCCGCGCCCACCGCGGCTCGGTCGCGAGGTCGACCTGCGGGTGCAGCGCGACGCGCAGTCCGACCGCCGTGTACTCCTGCCGCGCGATGTCGGCGAAGCGCTCGACGAGCTCCTCGTCGCGCGTCGCGGCGAGACCGAGCGTCTCCGGCCACTGCGAGAAGGGGCCGGCCAGGATGGAGGCACCGGGGTTCTCGCTGAACGAGTGCCGCGGGTCGGTCGAGAGCGTCACGGGGATGCCGAGGCCGGTGGATGCCGCGAGCCGCTGCAGCGCGTTGTGCCAGGCCGCGATCTCCCGACCGGTCGGCGCCGCGCCGAGCAGGTTGAAGTGCGTCATCCGCTTGCTCTCGAGGAACTCGCGCGCGGAGGGCGACGCGAACGTGGGGTCGGCCTCGTCGAGGTCGCCGATCGCGATCATCGTGTGGAAGAAGAGCCCGGCCTTCTCCTCGACGGACATCGCGTCGAGGAGCAGCTGGACCCGCTCGTCGACGGGCAGGTCGGCGTCCAGCCAGGGGCGTGCGGTGGTGGTCTCGGGCATGGTCACTTGACTCCCTTGATGCGATAGACGAGCACGGCACCGGCCAGTGCGACGAGCGCGCCGAACAGGTACCAGGTGGTGTAGCCGCCGAGCGGCGTGGCCGCGCCGATGGCGATGATGGCCGGGGCGATGGCGGGGGCGATCGACTGCGGCAGGGCGTTGGCGATGTTCAGCACACCGAGGTCCTTGGCGGTGTCCGCCGGGTTGGGCAGCACCTCGGTGGCGAGCGCGAGGTCGACCGAGAGGAAGGATCCGGCGCCGAGGCCGATGATCGCCTGCGCGATGATCACGGTCGTCACATCGGGGGCGATCGCGAGGATCACGAGGCCGACCACCATGACCACGCCGGCGATCGCGACGAAGGGACGACGCTTGCCGATCCGGTCGGACAGGAACCCGCCGAGCGGCGAGGAGATCGCCATGGCCGCCATCGAGGCGAGGTTGGCCAGGAGGATCGTGCCGACGGCGCCCTGCTCGTCGAGGCCGAACTTGGTGATGAGGTACAGCGGGAGGTAGGTGGCGATGCCGGCGTAGCCGAACATCACGAAGAACTTGGTCAGCCAGGTCCAGCCGAAGTCCGGGTGCTTGCGCGGGTTGAAGACGAAGGAGCCGAAGAACGTGCCGACCGTGAACCGGTCGGCGGGCTTCTCCGTGAGGCGGCGGTCCTTGAGGGTCAGCACGAACACGATCACCAGGATGAGGGCGATCACGGCCGGAACGAGGAAGCGCTCGAAGTCACCGGGGAGGAAGTTGACGATGAAGCTGCCGGCGAGGATGCCGATGGGCGTGGTGATGCCGATGATGCCGGAGACCTTGCCGCGACTGGACACCGGCACCTGGTCGGGCAGGGTGGCGTTGGCGGCGGCGAGCACCGCGTTCATCGACGCCTGCACGAGGCACCAGGCGAGCAGCACCATCCAGACGGAGGTGGCGACGCCGATGATGGCGAATCCGCCGAGTCCCACGATGGCGCCGCCGAGGATCCACGGACGCCGCATGCCCCACCGGGACGTGGTGCGGTCGGAGAGCCGACCCACGAGCGGGTTCGCGATGAGGGCGAACGCCGCACCGATGCTCATGACCAGACCGAGGCTGCCCTCGGTGTTCACGGGATCGATGTGCTGGATCTTGAAGGCCATCGACACCATGACCGGCGTGAGCAGGGCGAGGTAGACGCCGAAGTTCACGGCAGCGAGGCCGGGCGTGTAGCCGCGCGGGGTCTTCGGGGGCGTGGTGCCGGGGGCCTTGAACCCGGTGGTGCCGACCGCGGCCGCAGTGGCGGCGGATGACAGCTCTGTCATGACAGTCCTTTCGATTCACCGCACGTCTTCGGGCGACGCGGTTCTGGGATGACGATACATCAAACTCGACCGTTTGGTAAGTGAAAGTCGACCGCGTGGTAATGAGCGAGGATAGGATGCGGGAGGAGGATGCGATGACGACGATGATCGGCTCGCGGCACGCCCGTGCCGCCGCCACCCGACAGCGCATCCTGTCCGCCGCGCACGACCTCTTCGTCACCAACGGGTACCGCTCCACGTCGCTGCGCGACATCGCGGCCGCCGCATCCGTCAGCCACCCCGGCCTCCTCGGGCACTTCGCCTCCAAGGACGACCTGCTCGCCGAGGTGGTCGCCGGACTCGAAGCCGAGAACGAAGCCGTGTTCAGCGGCATCGCGGCGGCATCCGAACCCGGGGAGCTGGTGTTCGCCGCCCTCGCCGAGCGCAACGCGCGCACTCCCGGCTACCTCGAGCTGTTCGCCGCGCTCACGGGGGAGGCCTCGGCCCCCGACCACCCCGCACACGAGCGGATGCGCGAGCGGTACTGCCGACTGCGCGCGCTGAGCGGCGACGTCCTGGAGGACGCGAAGCACCACGGGGTGATCGCCGCGGACCGCGATGTCGCCGGCGAGACCGTGCGGCACACCGCGGGCTGGGACGGCCTGCAGCTGCTCTCGCAGTATCTGCCGGACCAGGTCGATGTGGTGGAGATGCTCGAGGAGCGCGAGAACCTGTGGGCGCTGCCGCTCGCGTGGCGGGATCCGGATGACGGCTCCGATGCCGACGGCTCCGAACCCGCGGGTCCTCTCCCCGCGCTGCGCACCACCGTCGCTCCCGAGACCGACCCCGGTTACGCGGTCGGACGACGTCGTCGCGCCCGGATCCTCGCCGACGCGATGCGTCTCTTCGCCCGCGACGGCTACGGCGACACCAGTCTCAAGGACATCGCCGCGGCGGTCGGGGTGTCGAAGTCGACGCTGCTGCACCACTATCCGTCGAAGGAGGTGCTGCTCAGCGCCGTCCTCACCGAGCGCGACAGCGCCATCGACGCGAATCAGGGATTCAGCGGTGCCGCCTCCGCCGGAGAGCTGCTCCGCGGGATCCCCGACGGGGCCGAGCTCAGCGCCCGCGACGAACCGGGACTGATCGAGGTGTACGCCGTGCTCTCCTGCGAGGCGGTCCCCGCCGTGCATCCGGCGCATGACTACTTCGCGTCACGATTCGCGAACGCCCTGGAATACTTCACCGAGCTGTTCCGCCTCGCCCAGGTGGACGGGGATCTCCCGGAGCACCGCGACCCCGCGCACGAAGCCGTCTGGCTGATCGCCCTGTGGGACGGCCTGCAGTACCAGTGGCTGTACGACCGCTCCGCCGTCGACGTCGCCGCCCACCTGCGTGCGCACCTCGACGACGTGCTGCCCGCGCGCTGACCGGCAGCGGCCGCATCGGGTCAGGCCGCTCACGCCTGGCCGAACGGCTCGCGGCGGGTCAGGACGCGGCGTCGAGTCAGGACGCGGCGTCGGGTCGGGCAGGCCGCTGCGTCGGGTCGCGGCGTCGGGTCGGGCAGGCCGCTGCGTCGGGTCGCGGCGTCGGGTCAGGACGCGGCGATGACCGCCAGCACGCCCTCGCCGTACGCCTGGCGCTTCTTCTCGCCGATGCCGGTGATGCCCTCGAGGTCGGCGAGGGACGCCGGGCGATGCTCCGCGAGGGCGCGCAGCGTCGCATCCCCGAACACGATGTACGCGGGGACGCCCTGCTCGCGGGCCGTCTCCGCCCGCCAGGCACGCAGCGCCTCGAACAGGCCACGGTCTCCGGCATCCAGGGCATCGGCCGCACTGGCCTTGCGGGCGCGGGACGACGAGGTCGGACGCCCGATCGTGTCCTTGCGCAGCGGCACGGCGGTCTCGCCGCGCAGCACTCCGGCGGCCTGCTCCCCCGGCGCGAGCGTGCCGTAGTCGCCCTGCGCGACCAGGATGCCGCGGGCGAGGAGCTGCCGCACGACGCTGCGCCAGTCCTGGTCTGAGAGGTCGCTGCCGATGCCGTAGGTCGCGAGCTTGTCGTGCCCCTGCTGCCGGATGCGCTCCGTCGACGCGCCGCGGAGGATGTCGATCAGGTGCCCGGCGCCGAACGCCTGATTGCGCTCGCGCGTGAGTCGCACGATCGTCGAGAGGAGCTTCTGCGCCGGGACGAGGCCGTCGAACGTCTCGGTGTCGTCGAGGCACGTGTCGCAGTTGCCGCACGGCTGCGAGTCCTGCCCGAAGTAGCCGAGCAGGTTCTGACGGCGGCACTCGACCGTCTCGCACAGCGCGAGCATGGCGTCGAGGTGCTGGCCCATCCGCATCTTGAACGTGCGGTCGCCGGGGCTCTGGTCGATCAGGCGGCGCTGCTGCACGACGTCGCCGAGCCCGTACGCCATCCAGGCCACGGACGGCTCGCCGTCGCGACCCGCACGCCCCGTCTCCTGGTAGTACCCCTCGACCGACTTCGGCAGGTCGATGTGCGCGACGAAGCGCACGTCGGGCTTGTCGATGCCCATGCCGAACGCGATGGTGGCGACCATGACCACGCCGTCTTCCCGGAGGAAGCGGGCCTGATTGGCCGCACGCACCTCGGCGGGCAGGCCCGCGTGGTACGGCAGCGCGTCGAGACCCTGGGCAGCGAGATAGGTCGCCGTCTGCTCGACCGACTTGCGGCTGAGCGCGTAGACGATCCCCGCCGGCTGCGCGCCGTCGTCGCTCGCCGGAGTCTGCGACTTGATGAACGCCACCAGCTGCTTGCGCGGATCGACCTTGGGCACGATGCGGTACTGGATGTTCGGGCGGTCGAAGCTCGCGACGAAGTGCTTCGCCTCCGCACGCCCCTGGGAGCCGTCGAGCCGCAGCCGCTCGGTGATCTCCTTGTGCGTCGCCGCGGTCGCGGTAGCGGTGAGGGCCATGCGCGGAACGCCGGGGAACCGCTCGCCCAGGTCGCCGAGGGCCAGGTAGTCGGGCCGGAAGTCGTGACCCCACTGCGACACGCAGTGCGCCTCGTCGATCGCGATCACGCTGAGGGTGCCGCGCTGCAGCAGGGCGGTGGTCTGGGCGTTGGAGAGCCGCTCGGGGGCGACGTAGATGAGGTCGAGCTCACCGGCGAGGTAGGCGCGCTCGACCTCGCGGCGCTCGTCGATCGCCTGCGTGGAGTTGAGGTACGCGGCGTTGACGCCGTTCGCCCGCAGCGCGTCGACCTGGTCGTGCATGAGCGCGATGAGCGGACTGATCACCAGCCCGGTGCCCTCGCGCACGAGCGCCGGCACCTGGTACGTGATGCTCTTTCCGCCACCGGTCGGCATCAGCACGACCGCGTCTCCGCCCGCGATGACCTGCTCGACGATGTCGGCCTGGTCGCCGCGGAACTCCTCGTAGCCGAAGACCGTGTGCAGCGCCTCGCGCGCGGTCGGATAACGGCTCGGCGTCGCCCGGCGGGTGGTCGGTGCCGCGGCGGCGGCGGCAGACGGCGAGGTCACCGGCGTGACCGGCCCCTGCCCCCAGTCGAGCGGCGGCTCGTAGCCGGCGCCCTGCGGCTCCCAGTCCATGGGCTCCGGCGGAGCGGAGGACTCCCAGCCGTCGTCGTAGGGCTCGTCGGCGTACGGCAGATCCGCGTACGGGTCACGGGGAGTCTGCGGCATCCCTCCAGCGTAACGACCCCCGCCGACGCGGGCGGCACCTCATCCACAGGCGAGTGGCTCTTCCGGCGAAAACCCAGAGCGTCCCGCGACCACACCGCGCGCCGCGCTTCGACGCGCCGGTCCCGACGCACGTGCCCGCGATCCTCGAGCCGGTTGAGGACGAGGGTCATGGCGGCGGTCGAGATCTCGACACGGTGCCCCAGCTCGGTCGGAGTCGTGGGACCGCGGCTGATCGCCTTCCTCGCCCTGACCTTCCTCTTCCCCAAGAAGAGTCGGGAAGACGTGCACGGGACCGCCGTGCGGGAGACCGTCGGCTGACCGGACCTCCCGGCCACTCACGCCGCCCGCCTAGAGTGGGCGGCGTGAGCGGCGAACGGACGAGGGCGACGGATACAGGCGGCGCGGTCGTGCTGCTGGTGATCCACATCCTCGTGGCGCTCTTCTTCGCCGCAGACATCTTCCTCACGTCGCTCAGCGTCGCCGGATGCGGTCCGGATCAGTGCGACTACACGTTGCAGTGGAACACGGTGCAGGCATTCCTCGTGTTCGACGCCGTGGTGCTCCTCGCCGTCTTCGTGCTCGGGCTCATCCGCCTCCGCCGCGGACGGAGCACCTGGTGGCTCCCCGCCGGCGGGATCGCGCTCGTGCTCATCGGGGCGGCGATCGCACATCAGGTGAGCCACATCGCACTGCCGGTTCCGTAGCCGCCCCGCCGTCCGCACGCGGGCGTAGGTTGGAGGCATCCCGTCCGAAGGAGAAGCCGATGCCCGAAATCACCGTGACCCGCGACGACGAAGACTCGCGCTACGAGATCCGCTCGGGAGACGTGCTCGCGGGCTTCGCAGCCTTCGACCTCCGCCCCGGATCCATCCGCTTTCTCCACACCGAGATCGACCCGGCGTTCCAGGGGCAGGGGCTCGCCGGGAAGCTGGCGTCCGCCGCGCTGACGGATGCCGTCGGCCGCGGTGAGGCGATCGTCCCGCTGTGCCCGTACATCGCCACGTACCTCGAGACGCACGAGATCCCCGGCGTCGAGATCCGCTGGCCGAAGCCGGCCGCGAGCCACGGAGGTTCCGCCGGCGAAGACCCGACGGGCCGCGCGGAATGATCGGGCAGCACCGTCTCATCCTGGAGCCGCGCGAGGTGCCGCTCGGCGGGGTGCGCGGCATGAACGTGCTGCGCGCTCTCCCGCACCGCAACCTGCCGACCATCGGCGCCTGGTGCTTCCTCGACCGGTTCGGGCCGGCCGACACGAAGATGCGGGTGGAGCCGCATCCGCACATCGGGCTCCAGACCGTGACCTGGCCGCTGGTCGGGGGGTCCGCCACCGCGACTCGCTCGGCAGCGACGCCGATCTGCGCCGCGGGCAGCTGAACCTGATGACCGCGGGCGACGGGATCTCGCACTCGGAGTATTCGATCGGCGACGAGCCGATCCCCCTCGACGCGCTGCAGTTCTGGGTCGTGCTCCCGGATTCCGCCCGCCACGGTGCTCCCGGGTTCGAGCGGCACACCGATCTGCCGACCCTCCCCCTTCCGGCCGACGAGGGGACGGATGCCGAGGCCACGATCGTGCTCGGAGAGTTCGCGGGCGTGCGCTCACCCGCCACGGTGCACACCCCGATCGTCGGCGCCGAGATCGTGCTCGCGCCGGGTTCGCGCGTGCGTCTGCCGCTGCGCTCCGACTGGGAGCACGCGCTGATGCTCGTCGAAGGCGATGCCGAGGTGGCGCAGCATCCGCTCGATCGCAACGGGCTGCTCTATCTCGGCGATTCCCGCGATGCGGTCGAGGTGTCGAGCGACGCGGGCGCACTGCTGTTCCTGCTCGGCGGCGAGCCCTTCGAGGACGACATCGTGATGTGGTGGAACTTCGCCGGTCGCACGCATGACGAGATCGTGGCCGCGCGCGAGGAATGGGAGTCGGCGTCCGACCGCTTCGGCATCGTGGCCGGGCATGACGTGCGCATCCCCGCCCCTCCGCTCCCCGACGTGCGGCTCATGCCCCGCAGCCGAAAGCTCTGAACCCGATGTCGACGTCAGGCCTCTTCCCCGGCGCGCTCGCGCCGATGCCGGATGCCAGGGCATCCGCCATGATGATCTGGCCGAGTCCCGAGCCGGTCCCGCCCGCGCGGTTCGTGGAGGGCTTCGAACCTTTCGTGGCCTTCGTGCGCGAGACCGGCGCGGACCCCGCCGCCCTCGCCGCCGACCTCGGCGCACTGTGGGACTTCGTCGCTGCGCACCCCGAACTCCTCGATGCTGCCGAGACGAGGGAGGCCGCGGCACGGTTCCTGGGGAATGCGATCGCTCTGGCGCATCCGGCGGCGCGGTGGCACATGGCGAGTGAACCGGAAGTGGGCACCTCGATGATGTCGATCCCGGTCGCCGGTCTGCTGCGGACGATCGTGGAGCATCCGGAGCGGCGAGAGTCGTTCGATGAGACGCTCGCGTCCTGGCCGCAGGCGGACCGCGACGCCGAAGAGCTCGACGCCCTCGCGCGCGAGGAGGTCGAGATCGACTTCGTCGTCGCCCCGGTGCCGTTCACGCGCCCGGCGCTCGCGGTCCCCGAGTTCGTCGACGAGGCCGGCCGGGTGATCGAGTACGGGTCCCGCTGGTCCGGCGGTTCGCCTCCGGATGACGCCTACTCGCGGGTGTCGCATCCGGAGCGCTTCGCCCCGGTGATGTCCGTCGTCGCTGCCCTGGTCGACCATCTCGAGACCTGGTACGACGTCGACGTCGACCGACGGTCCGACGAAACGGGCGCGCGCGTCTGGCGCCTGCGCCCCGCGACCGGAGCGAGCATCACGCTCACGGCGACGGCCGACTCCATCGGCATCGAGGCCGGAGCGCTGTTCCGGGACATCGCTCCCAGCTGCACCTGCGACGCGTGCGACGAGACTGCGGAGTCCGTGGCCGACCACCTCGAGGAGACCCTGCTCGCGATCGCCGCCGGAGGGCTGAGGGAGGTCTTCCCCGTCGGACAGCGGCGCTGGCTGCACACCGAGCTGCGCACTCCGGGTGGTGGCAGGCGGTCGGGCGGCGGAGAACCCGACCGGTCGCTCCCGGCGACGGGGCTGGACGACGCCGCGGCCGTCCTCGGGCGTCTCCCCGACGGCTGGTGGCCGGCGTGGTGGCTGCGCTCCCCCCAGCCCTGACCCGCTGACCCGCGTCTGCTCCCGTCGCACTTTCTGTCGCTGAGGCGCGCTCCGAGCGACAGAAAGTGCGACGAGAACGGGGATGCCGGGGACGGGGGCGAGACGACTCAGCCGCGCTCGGGCGTGTGCACCCGGGCGAGGAAGCGCTCCGTACGCGGCGACGGCCCCCGCGGGTCGAGGATCGAGACGACGACCGTGACCGCCGTGGCGAGGGGGATGGTCCACGCGGCGGGCTGCGCGAGATACGGCGCCGCGACCCCGACGCCCCCGACCGCCGCATGCACCAGCAGCGCGAGTCCCGCGGCGATCCCGCCCGACAGCATCCCGGCGACGGCCCCGCGGGCGGTGAGCCCGCGCCACCACACCCCGAGCAGTACGACCGGCGACAGCGTCGACGCCGCCACCACGAACACCACGCCGACACTCGACCCGAGACCGGCCGGTGCCGTGAGCAGCGCCACCGCGAGGGGCACCAGCGCGCAGAGCACGGCCGACAGACGGAACGACCGCACCGAGCCGGAGAACACGTCCTGGCTGATCACGCCCGCGAGCGACACCACGAGTCCGGCCGAGGTCGCGAGGAACGCGGCGAAGGCCCCGGCGACGATCAGCGCGGTCAGCAGCTCGCCGAACGCCCCGGGGAAGACCCGCGAGGGCAGCAGCAGGACCACCGTGTCGGCGATGCCGGGGACGGCGAGGTCGGGGGCGGCGATGCGGGCCAGCAGGCCCATGGTGCTCGACACGGCGTAGAACGCGCTGACCATGCCGATCACGATCACGGTGGTGCGCCGAGCCGAGACCCCGGTCGGGCTCGTGTAGAACCGCACGAGGACGTGCGGGAGTCCCATGGTGCCCAGCAGCAGCGCGAGCAGCAGGGATGCCGTCTCGTACGCGTCGAACCCCGAGGGTCCGGCCTCGGCGGGGAACACCAGCGCGGGGTCGAAGTCGTGCGGTCCCCCGCTGAGCGCGAACGCGATGAACACCACCGGCACCAGGAGCGCGGTGAGCTTGAGCCAGTACTGGAACGCCTGCACGTAGGTGATGGCGCGCATGCCGCCGGCGGCGACGGCGGCAGCCACCAGCACCGCGACGGTCACGGCCCCCACCCATTCGGGGAGCCCCGCGACGACGAGCAGGGTGATCCCGGCGCCGTGCAGCTGCGGCACGATGTACAGCCAGCCGATCACCAGCACCGCGAGGCTGGTCACGCGCCGGGCAGACGTCGACTCCAGCCGGGCCTCGATGAAGTCGGGGATCGTGTACGCGCCGCTGCGGCGGAGCGGTGCCGCCACGAACGCCAGGACCAGCAGATAGCCGGCGGCATAGCCGATCGGGAACCAGAATCCGCGGGCGCCGTCGAGCAGCACGAGCCCGGACAGGCCGAGGAAGGTCCCCGCCGAGAGGTACTCGCCGCTGATCGCGGAGGCGTTCCACACCGGCCGCACGGTGCGCGAGGCGACGAAGAAGTCTCCCGTGGTGCGCGAGATGCGCAGCCCGTAGACGCCGATCAGGAGCGTCGCGACGACGACGAGCGCGACCCCGATCAGGTCGAGCACCGCGTTCATTCGCGATCCCGGAGCGCCCGGTACCGCCGCTCGTTGCGCGCGGCCGTGCGCACGTAGAGCACCGCGAACACCACGATGATCGGATAGAACGCGTACGCCTGCAGCAGCCAGGACAGCGGCAGTCCCCACACCAGCACCCGGCCGATCTCCGGGATGAGCGCGATCGCCAGTGTCAGCGCGATGACCACGACCACGAACCCCGCGACCGTCCCCAGTGCGAGCCGGAGCTGGCTGCGCATGAGCGCCCGCGCGTAGACGGCGTCCGCCTCGTCCACGGGGGCTCCGGGCAGCGCGATACCGCGCGTGAAGGTCGCCGGCCGCCGATCGGGGAGGTCGGCCGTCACGCGCACGCGCTTCGGGATCTCGGTCATCCCGCGCCCTCGCCGCGCAGCAGCGCGTCGCGCACGGCCGGGACCAGGCGACGACTGACCGGGAGCGGGGCGCCGCCGATCGAGACGGCGGGCTCGGGGCCGGAGAGCCGGGCCTCGGTCACCGCCGTGGTGCGCACGAGCCAGGAGCGATGGATGCGCAGGAATCCGGCATCCGCCCATCGCGCCTCGAGCTCGGAGATCGGGATGCGCACCAGGTGCCCCGTGCCGTCGCCGGTGTGCAGCCGCGAGTAGTCCCCCTGCGCCTGGATCCACCGCACGTCGCTGCGACGCACGAACCGCACGGTGGATCCGACCGTGACCGGCAGCATCTCGTCGTCGCCGGAGGCCGCGGTGTCGCCGAGCTCGACCACCCGGTCGACGGCCTGCCGCAGCCGCTCCGTCCGCACGGGCTTGAGCAGGTAGTCCACGGCGCGCAGCTCGAACGCCTCGACCGCCTTGGCTTCATCGGCCGTCACGAACACGACGGCCGGCGGATCGGCGAGGGTCAGCAGCGCCCTCGCGAGCTCGGTCCCGGTGAGTCCCGGCATGTGGATGTCGAGGAACGCGATCCGCACCGCCCGCTCCGACAGCAGCCGCAGCGCATCGGCACCCGACGATGCGGTGAGGATCTCGCCGATGCGGGCGTCGGTGCGCAGCAGGTGCACGAGCTCATCCAGGGCGGGACGCTCGTCATCCGCGACGAGGACGTCGATCAGGGGCGCGCTGTTCGTCATGATCGTCAGTCGTTGTCCGGATCGTGCTGCGGCTGGGATTTCGGGACCCGCATGCGCACCAGGGTACCCGCGCCGGTGTTCGTCTCGACGACCAGTCCGCCGTCGGCGCCGTAGAGCTGACGGAGCCGGGTGTCGACGTTGCGGAGGCCGACGTGCACGCCGTCGTCGCCGGCCGTGAGCGTGGCCCGCAGACCGTCGGGGTCCATGCCGACGCCGTCGTCCTCGACGGTGATCTCGGTGTGGGTGCCGTCGTCGCGCGAGGCGATGCGGATCTCGCCGCCGCCCTCGCCCGGCTCGAGCCCGTGACGGACCGCGTTCTCCACCAGCGGCTGCACCGAGAGGAAGGGGATGACGGTCGCCAGGGTCTCCGGGGCGATCTGCAGCGTGACGCGCAGCCGGTCGCCGAAACGGGCGCGCTCCAGCTCGAGATAGGAGTGGATGCTGCCCAGCTCGTCGGCGAGCGTCGTGAACTCGCCCTGGCGACGGAACGAGTACCGCGTGAAGTCGGCGAACTCGAGCACCAGCTCCCGAGCGCGGGCGGGGTCGGTGAGGATGAACGAGGCGATCGCCGTGAGGGCGTTGTAGATGAAGTGCGGTGAGATCTGCGCCCGCAGCGACCGCAGCTCGGCCTCGGCCAGCTGGGTCCGCGATGCATCGAGCCCGCCGAGCTCGACCTGGGCGGCGCACCAGTCGGCCACCTCCTCGGCCGCGCGCACGAGGGCGGCGCGCACCGGGGCCGCGAACGCGACCACCACACCGACCACCCGGCCGTCGGCGAGGATCGGAGCCCCGACGGCTCCCAGCCCGTGGTCCCTTCCCGGCGCCGGGAACACCTGCCGTCTCCCCGATGCCCTGACCTGCGTGGCGATGCGGAGCGCGGAGGCCTCCAGCCCGTCGGAGGGGCCGTCGAACGCCACCGTGTCGTCGGCGCTCACGATCGCGACCGCCGCACTGCCGAGCAGCACCCGCAGGTGTCGGGCGGCCTTGACCACGTCCGGCCCGGCGAGCCCCGCGCGCAGGTGAGGAGCCGCGAGGCTCGCCTGGTGCAGCGCCGTGAGCGCTCCCTGCTCCGCCTCGCTGCCGAGGTCGGCGGCTCCGCGGGCGAGTCGGCGTGCGAGCAGCAGGAGCACCGTGAGGACGATCCCGCCGAGCACGCCCAGCCCTGCGGCGAGAACGACGTCGGTCATGGCCTCAGCCTAGGCACTGCCCCACCCGCTCTCAGCAGCAGCGGGCACCGGGGTTGCGATCCTGATCGTCCATCCGCTGCCGCCAGAACTGCCGCTCGGTCAACGGCTCCTCCTCCGGATGCTGGCGACGCTGATGGGCGACGTACGTCGCATAGGCGCTGTCGCCCATCAGATTCGTGATGTACCAGCGGATGCCGCGACCCGCCCGGCCCGCGGCGCTCAGGAGCGTCCGCAGGAGGGTGGTCGCGGCATCCGTCCGACTCATGGTGTCGGCCATCTCAGTGGGTCGACGCCTTGCGGTCGTCGGCGAGGATCGGCTCCCACTGCTTCTCGAGCTCGCGCTCCTCGGCGCTCGGCAGGAACCCGGCCGGAGCGAACCGGCGCGAGGCGACGGGCGTGTCCTCGGTGTTCTCCCCACCGCCGTTGCGGATGGCCTTGATCGTGACGATCACGGCCATCACCATCACGATGATCGCGAGGGTGACGAAGATGATCGACAGCGTGCCCTGCACGGCCGTGTTGCGGATGACCGCGTCGAGCACCTCCGGTTCGCCGAGCGAGGTGTCTCCGCTGTCGCGGGCGGCGACGTAGCGGAAGTGGTTCGCCCAGTAGCCGATGGCCGGAACCGGGGAGGCGATCTTGTACAGCGACGCCGTGATCGTGACGACCGCGGTGAACGCGAGCGGCAGCGCGATGATCCACAGCCACTTGACGTAGCTCCGGCCGCGCTTGGCGACGATCGCCAGCACCACGGCGAGCGCGATCGCGGCGAGCAGCTGGTTGGCGATGCCGAACAGCGGGAAGAAGGTGTTGATGCCGCCGAGCGGGTCGGTGACGCCGAGGATGAGGATCGCTCCCCAGCCGGCCACCATGATCGCGGTGCAGATCCAGACGCCGGGACGCCACGAGACGTCGCGGAACTTCGGGAACCAGGCACCGATCGAGTCCTGCAGCATGAAGCGGGCGACACGCGTGCCGGCATCCACCGCGGTGAGGATGAACAGCGCCTCGAACATGATCGCGAAGTGGTACCAGAACGCCATGAGCGCCTGGCCGCCGAGCGCCTGCTGCATGATGTGCGCGAGGCCGAGCGCGAGGGTCGGAGCCCCGCCCGTGCGGGACACGATCGACTCCTCACCGACCAGCGTGGCCGTGCCGGTGAGCATCTCGGGCGTGAGGTTCACCCCCGTCAGGCCCAGCGAGTTCACGAAGGCGACGGCCCCTTCGACCGTGCCTCCCGTCGCCGCCGTCGGGGCGTTCATCGCGAAGTAGATGCCCTGGTCGATCGAGATCGCGGCGACCAGCGCCATGATCGCGACGAACGACTCCATGAGCATGCCGCCGTAGCCGATGAAGCGCGTCTGGCGCTCCTTCTCGATGAGCTTCGGGGTCGTGCCGGAGGCGATCAGAGCATGGAACCCGGACAGCGCCCCGCACGCGATGGTGACGAACAGGAAGGGGAAGAGCGGACCGGCGAACACCGGTCCCATGCCGTTCTCGCCGAAGATGCTGACCGCGGGAACGGTGATCTCGGGGCGCACCAGGACGATGGCGCCGGCGAGCATCACGATCACACCGATCTTCATGAAGGTCGACAGGTAGTCGCGCGGAGCGAGCAGCAGCCAGACCGGGAGCACCGCGGCGATGAAGCCGTAGATGATGATGCCCCACGCGATCGTGGTGCGGTCGAGGTGGAAGATCGCCTGGCCCCAGTCGGTGCCGGCGACCCAGCCACCGGCGATGATCGCGGCCATCAGCAGCACGAAGCCGATGATCGAGACCTCGGTGACCTTGCCGGGGCGCAGGTAGCGCAGGTACACGCCCATGAAGAGGGCGATCGGGATGGTCATCGCGACCGAGAACACGCCCCAGGGGCTCTCGCCGAGCGCGTTGACGACGACGAGGGCGAGGATCGCGACGATGATCAGCATGATCAGCAGCGAGGCGATGATCGCGGCGGTGCCACCGATCTTGCCGAGTTCCTGACGGGCCATCTGGCCGATCGTGCGGCCTCCGCGGCGCATGGAGAAGAAGAGCACCGTGTAGTCCTGCACGGCACCGGCGAGCACGACGCCCACGATGATCCAGATCGTGCCGGGGAGGTAGCCCATCTGCGCGGCGAGCACGGGGCCGACGAGCGGACCGGCACCGGCGATGGCGGCGAAGTGGTGGCCGTAGAGCACGCGCCTGTCGGTGGGGACGTAGTCCTTGCCGTCCTGCTTCACCTCGGCGGGGGTCGCCCGGCGGTCGTCGGGGCGGGTGATGTACTTCTCGATCACCTTCGAATAGAAGCGGTAGCCGATCAGGTACGTGCAGACCGCGGCGAACACGAACCAGATCGCGTTCACGGTCTCGCCGCGGACGATGGCGAGCATGGTCCAGGCGACGGCACCCAGCAGGGCGATCGCCGACCAGATCAGGATCTTCGGCCAGGTCCAGCGGTTCGCCTTCACGTGGTGGTCATCGGTGAGGGCGACAGGGGGGAGCTTCGGGTCGGTGACGATGACGGGTTCGTCGTCGGCGAGTCCGGCGCCGTCGCGGCGGCGCGACGAAGGTGAAGTCATGGCGGTTCTCCTCGGGATACGCGACATTGCGTTCCCCCACGCTAGGAAAACCGTGCCCCGGACGACGGCGCCGGAGCGGATGCTGCGACGAGCGGCGCCGATCGCGCGATGAACGGACGTCTCGTCTCCCTCGCTGCGCTCCCTCGCTCGACGACCGGGAGGGAACAGCCCGACCCGCTCGACGACCGGGAGGGAGGACCCGCCGACCCGCTCAACGGCCGGAGGGAGGACACCCCGACGCACTCAACGACCGGGAGGGAGGACCCGCCGACGCGCTCAACGGCCGGGAGGGAGGACACCGACCCGTTCAACGACCGGGAGGGAGGACCCGGTCGTTGAGCGAGCGAAGCGAGACGAAACGGTTCGGCCTACTCCCGCTTCTCCCCTCCCGGCGCCGGCGTCTCCGGAGCGCCCGTCTCCGGTGCCTTCGTCTCCGGGGCCTTCGTCTCGGGTGCCTTCGTCTCGGGTGCCGGGGTCTCCGGTGCCGGGGTCTCCGGCGCCTTCGTCTCCGGTGCCTTCGTCGCCGGGGCCTTCGTCGCGGGAGCCTTCGCCGCGGGGACGTCGACCGTCACCACGGTGCGGACCGCCGAGTCGCCGTACTGCACGAGCCCGAGGTAGCGAGTACCGGCGGTGAGTCCGGACCAGCTGAGCTCGTAGCTCGTATTCACACCGCGGACCGCGGCGATCGGGTTCGGCGTCGCGGTGAACGCGCCCGCTCCGTCGGGCTGCACGTCGGCGTGGGTCATGTCCCACGTCATCGGTCCCGTCGTCGAGTACACGTTCGCCACCACGAGGTACGTCCCGGGGGTCGGCGCGGGGATCGTGACCTGCTCATCCGCCGAACCGGTCGCCGACTGCCACCGCTGGTAGTACTGCAGGTCGTCCGGGCTCACGACGCGGTACACCGTGAGGTCGAGGTCGCTGCCCTCGTCATCCGACGAGTCGAGGTCGAACCGCGAGAGCGTGGTGCCCTCGGGTACGTCGACGATCCACGCCACGTCCTTGTTCGCGTCGCCCGAGTTCTCGTCGCCCGAGTGCCCCGCGACCGGGTTGTCCGGGTCGGTGAGCAGCTCGAACGGCGTGAGACCCGAGAGGTCGAGCGCCAGATCGCCGTCGAGACCGGGGGTGATCTGCACCGGGATGCTGCCGTCGACGCCGCTGCCCGACACCTCGGCCGGGGCATCCGCCGTCACCGGGAACACCGCGATCGGGGAGCGCACCGTGTTCTTCTTGCTCTTCCAGGTCAGCGAACCGGTGGCCCACTGCTCGACGGGTGCGCTGGAGTTGTCGAACGTGACCGTGAAGGTCTTCGTCTGCCCCGGCTTGTCGAACGTCAGCTGCGATGGCGTGACCTTCACGTTCACGCCGGGCACGGCGGCCTTCGCGGTGAAGACGCCCTTCTCGGTCGAGGTGACCGCACGGGTGACGGTCTGCGCGCTGGCCAGCGAGCCGATCGAGATCGACGCCTGGTTCAGGTCGCTGCCGTCGATGGGGTCGATGCCCGGGAAGTCCGACAGGCCCTTCCCGTCGAGGAACGCCGCCCAGTCCTTCACCCCGTTGAGGTAGAGGAGGCCCGGGTTCAGGTACCGCTTCGGATCGACCTGCCCCGCGCCCTGCTCGAACGGATCCGTGTTCTTCGACCCGTCCGGGAGCACCGTGTCGTACGCGGTGGTCATCATCGCCGATCGGATCTCCGCGGGCGTCGCCTTCGGGTGCTCGCCGAGGTACAGCGCGCCCAGACCCGCGACGTGCGGGGAGGCCATCGACGTGCCGGAGAGGATGCCGAAGGTCGGCTTCTCCCCCGGGGCGTTGTTCGTCGCCGCGAGGATCGCGACGCCGGGCGCCGCGACATCCGGCTTCAGCACATCGCTGCCGTCGGCCAGCATCGGTCCGCGGCTCGAGAAGCCCGCGATCTGCGGCGTGGGAGTGGTGACGCCCGTGGTGTTCGCACCGACGAGCGTGATCGGACGGTCGACGCCGCCCTGCACGTAGGCGAGCACGGCCGCACGGTGCGCGGCGGCCAGGTGCACCGTCGGGACGGCGTGGAAGTCGTTGTCGAGCGAGTCGGCCCCGCCCGGCACGTTCACCAGGACCATGCCCTTGCCGCCGGCGTCCTTCACGACCTGCGACTTCTCGGCACGCGCGTTGTTGCCGCGATCGCAGACCACGATGTGTCCCGCGACCTTCGCCGGGTCGAGTGTCCCCGGCAGGCAGAGCTGCGCGTCGGCGGCACCCGCCGCCGCAGCATCCGCCGCCGCGATCGACGGCCCGGTGACCTTCTTGCCGAACGGCACGCTCACCGAGGCTCCGGCCTGCGCGAAGCCGGGGAACTGCACCGTGCCTTCCCAGGTCGGGATGGTGGATGCCGCGACGGTCGTGTACCAGGGCGAGGCGTGGTCGGCCGTGACCGGGTCGGGACCGTCGTTGCCGGCGCTGGTGGCGACGAAGACGCCCGCGGCCGCGGCGTTGAAGAACGCCAGGTCTTCCGGCGACATCACGGTGCTCGCCGCACCCCCGCCGATCGAGTAGTTGATCACGTCGACGCCGTCGGCGACGGCCTGGTCGATCGCGGCGACGAGGTCGCTCAGCGCGCAGATGTCGTCCTCCGTGATGATCACGTCGGGTCCGACGTAGCAGGCCTTGTACGCGGCGACCTTGGACGCCGGTGCGACGCCGGAGATCGTTCCGAAGTCGACGCCCTCGACGGCCGCCTTGACCTTGAAGTTGCCGGCCGCCGTGCTCGCGGTGTGCGAGCCGTGGCCGTCGCCGTCACGCGGCGAGAGGTAGTCGTACTGGAAGTCGAAGCCCGCGGCCGCGGCTCCCGCGAAGAAGTACTGGCCGCCGATCAGCTTGGACGAGTAGGCGCGCTTGTCCCAGTCCTGGCCCTCGACCATCGTGGAGCGGAACTGGCCGCCGTCGGACTTGTCGAAGTAGACGTACGTGCCGTCGGTGTAGGGCTGGCCGCCCTTGTGTCGGCTGTGCTGCTTCTTCTGCTTCTTGAGCTTCTTGCCCTCGAACGACGGGTGCTCGGGGGCGATGCCGGTGTCGATCACGCCCACCACGACGCCCTCTCCGGCCTTGTCGACTCCACCGGTCTGCTGCCAGACGCCGCCGCGACCCTTGCGGTCGTCTCCGAGTCCGAGGTAGGAGGTCGAGGTCTGCGCATCGGGGTGGCGGATCTCGTCGGGATAGACGCCGAGGACCTCCTTGGACGCACGCAGCGTGTCGACCTGGGCGCCGGTGAGGTCGGCGCTGAAGCCGTTCAGCACGACCTGGTAGGTGGTGTCCGGCGTGACGCCGATCTGTCCGGCGAGGTCGGTCTGCTCGGTCTGAAGGTGCTCCACGTACCGCTGCGACTCCTGCGACTGCGTCTCGAGCTGCTCACCCTCGGCCGGCTTCGTCGCCTTCAGCCCCTTCACGTCGCCCTCGTAGCTGGCGAGGGGGTCGGCCTTCATGACCACGATGTAGTGCCCGGGGGTGCCTGCGACGGGGACGGGATGCGTCACCTCCTCCGTCGCCGCGTAACCGGTGGTGGCCGTCGATGCGATGAACAGCGTGGCCAGGGTGGTGGCTGCTGCCATCCGGAGGGGTGTTCGACCCATGTCGTGCTCCCGATGATCACGGTGCGACCTCGTTGCCACACCGCGGCCAACATAGTCCTGCCCTCGCCGATCGGTCCGAGATCTGGTCGATCGGTCAGTACCGCTTCGCCGATCGGCCAGGGTTATCCACGGCCTGCCTCCCGATAGGTCGACAGTAAGCTGGAGAGGTGGCCCGTACCTCCGTCCTGTCGACCCGAGTACTGCTCGTCTGCGCGGCGATCGGAGTCGCGACCGGCATCCTCGCCGGTATCGCCGGATGGCTGACTCCGGTGCTGCTGGCGAGTCCACTGCTGTTCCTCTACGGGCTCCTGCTCGGCTCGCACGTCCTGCCCGGCATCATCGCGCAGGAGGTGCTGCGCCTCCCGCTCGTCGCGCTGATCACGCACGTCTTCGCCGCGCTGATCGCGAGTGCCTTCAACCCGGCCTGGGCGCTGCGGTTCATCGGTACGGCGCTGCTGTTCGGCCTCATCCAGGAGGGCGTCGCGGCACTCACCCGCTACCGCGCCTGGGGGCCGTGGCGCTTCTTCATCTCCGCCGCGGTGATCGGCGTCTTCGTCGCGGTGATCGTGTTCTTCGCTGCGCATCTCTCCGTCATGCCGCTATGGGCGCAGATCCTCTACCTCGCGATCTCGGTGCTCGGCCCCATCGCCTGGACGGCGGTCGGCCTCGCCATCGGCACGGCTCTGCGCAAGGCCGGAGTCGCTCGACGCTGACGCTCGTGCGCGTCACCGGCGGGTCGATTGCCGGGCGACGGTTGGTCGATGACGGCTCGATGGCGATTCAGGTAAGGCTCAGCTAAGTTAGACGGGTACGATCCGCCGACCCGGGACTCCGCCGTGCGCCCATCCGCGCCCCTGCTCCGCGTGCGTGAGCTCTCCCTCACCCACGCCGATGCCGCGCACCCCTCGCCCCGCGATGTCACGTTCGACATCCACCCCGGCGAGGTCGTGCTGCTGCTCGGCCCGTCCGGCTCCGGCAAGTCGACGCTCACCCTCGCCCTCAACGGGCTGATCCCGCATGCGCTGTCGGCGAGCATGGACGGCACGGTCGAGGCCGGGGGCATCGACACGGCGAGCGCGCAGACGGCGACGCTGAGCACCCATGTCGCGATGGTGTTCCAGGACCCGGATGCGCAGATCGTCACGGGAACGGTGTACGACGAGGTGGCGTTCGGCCCCGAGAACCTGCTGCTCCCCCTCGACGTGGTGCAGAGCAGGGTCGAGGAGGCGCTGCGCCGGGTCGGGCTCTGGGAGCGTCGCGACGACAACCCGGACCATCTCTCCGGCGGCGGACGACAGCGCCTCGCTATCGGGTGCGCCCTCGCCATGGGTTCGCCGCTGATCGTGCTCGACGAGCCGACCGCGAACCTCGACCCGCAGGGCATCGACGACGTCTACGCGGCTCTCGCAGATGTCGTGCACGCCGGGGACCGTGCCATCCTCCTGGTGGAGCACAACCTCGATGCAGCCATGGCCTTCGTGACGCGCACCATCGTGCTCGACCGCGAGGGCCGGGTCGCGTTCGACGGGCCCGCCGCCGAGGTCATCCGCGACCATGCGGACGAGCTGCTCGGGATGGGAGTCTGGCTGCCCGGGGCGACGCTCGCCGCGCTGCGGCTGCGCGAGCAGGGTCATGCGTTCGACGTGCTGCCGCTGACGCCGGATGAGCTCGCGGGTGCCCTCGCCCGTGCGGACGTCTCGTCTCCCTCCGTGCCCTCCGACGTCTCGTCTCACTCTGCGCGCTCCGACGCCACGATCCACTCTGCGCGCTCGACGACCGGGGTGGGGGCGAGCAGGGACGCCCGGTCGTTGAGCGAGGAGCGCAGCGGCGAGACGAAACGCCCCGAGCCGATCATCCGCGCACGCGGGCTGACCGTCCGACGGCGGCGCACCGAGATCCTGCACGGGATCGATCTCGACCTCGAGCCCGGCAGCCTCACCGCCATCGTCGGCGCGAACGGTGCGGGCAAGACGACGCTGATCCAGGCGCTGGCCGGCGTGGTGCCGCCGCCGCGGGGCCAGGTCGTCGTGGACGGCATCGATCCCGGGACCGCCTCCCCACGCGACCTCGCTGCCCGCATCGGCTTCGTGTTCCAGAACCCGGAGCATCAGTTCATCGCGCACACGGTCTTCGACGAGCTGGCGCACGGGCTCCGGCTGCGGCGCGTGCCCGAGGACGAGATCGCGACGCGCGTCGACGAGATGCTGGCGCGGTTCGGACTCGAGCACAAGAAGGACGTGCACCCGTTCTTGCTGTCCGGTGGCGAGAAGCGGCGGCTTTCCGTGGGCACGGCGCTGATCACCCGCCCGCGCGTGCTGGCGCTCGACGAGCCCACGTTCGGGCAGGACAGGGCGCGGGCCGCCGAGCTCCTCGACCTGCTCGCCGGCCTGCGCGCCGAGGGCACGACGATCGTGATCGTGACGCACGACCTGCAGCTCGTCGCGGAGCACACCTCCCACGTCGTGATCCTCGCGGACGGCCGCGTGCGAGCGGTCGGCCCGACCGCCGAGCTGTTCCAGGATGCGCAGCTGTTCGCCGATGCGGGGCTCCGCCTGCCGGCACTGCAGCGGGTGCTCGCCTCCGCCGGTCTCGGGGTGTCGCCGTGAGCACCGTCGCCTTCGATCCCTACGCCCGGATGACGGCGACCTCTCGCCGACAGTTCCTCTACGCCCTGAACCCGCTCGCGAAGGTGGCGGGCTTCGCCCCGGCGATGGTGCTGCTCGTGTTCGTGCGGGATCTCGCGACGCCGGCCGCCTTCCTCGTGCTCGCCTACGCCCTGATCCTGGTCGGCACCCGCCTCACCGGCAGGCTGCTCGCCCTGCTGCTGCTCGCCCTCCCGGCCGGCATGGTGCTGATCGGTGTCGGCTTCTCACTGTGGGTGGATGCCGGACTCGTCGCCGACACCGCTCCTGTCGTGCGGATCGGCGACTGGACGCTCTACGGCGGCGCGCTCCTGATCGGGTTCGCGACCGCTCTGCGACTCGGCTCGATCGTCGCCCTGGCGCTCATCGGCGGACTCACGACGAGCGGCCCGGACCTCGTGCGGGCGACCGTGCAGCAGCTGCGGGTGCCCTACCGCATCGGCTACACCGCGCTGGCGGCGTTCCGCTTCGTCCCACGGTTCGGTCACGAGCTCGCGGTCATCCGGGCGGCCCATCGGGTGCGCGGGTACCACGGCGGCCGCGGCCCGTTCGCACGCATCGCTCGCGGCTGGGGCTACATCGTGCCGCTGCTCGCGGGCGCCATCCGTCATGCCGAACGCGTCGCGCTGGCGATGGACTCCCGGGCTTTCGGCGCGCACGCGACGCGCACCGAGCGACACCTGGTCCCGTTCCGCACGCGGGACACCGTCTTCACCGTGGCGACGTTGCTGGCCTCGGCCGCCATCTTCGTCGTGTTCTTCCCCTGGCAGCTTCCCTGAAAGGCGCCCGATGGCATTCAGCAAGATGGTCAAGCCCGAGACGACGGAGCTCATTCAGCTCACGGTGCTGCGGACCGTGCGATTGTCCGCCCACTGGATCCGCGTGACGCTGGGCGGCGGCGAGATCGAGAAGTTCCGGCCGATGGGCTTCGACCAGTGGTTCAGACTGTTCCTGCCGATCGGCGGTGACGCCGGGCTGGATCGGGTGCCGGCGAAGGCCAACAAGATGTTCGGCTATCTGAAGTTCCTGCGCATCCCCGACGGCGAGCGCCCGGTGATGCGCAACTACAGCGTGCGGGCTCACCGTCCGGCCACGGCGGATGCGGGCGCAGAGATCGATGTGGACTTCGTGCTGCACGGCTCTGCCGCCGACGGCACGGCCGGCCCGGCATCGCGCTGGGCCGAGACCTGCCGTCCGGGCGAACACGTGCTGATCATCGATGAGGGACTCACCTTCAACCCGCAGCGCGGTATCGACCGTGTCGTGCTCGTGGGTGATGAGACGGCTCTGCCGGCGATCGCCTCGATCTGCGCGTCTCTGCCGGCGAGTGCGGTCGGCACGGCGATCATCGAGGTGCCGAGTGAGGAGGATGCGCTCGAGTTCCCGCATCCGTCCGGCATCGAGGTCGTGTGGATCGTGCGGCCCCATGCTTCCGCCCCCGGAACCCTCGCCCTGGAGACGCTGGCTCGTACGGCTCTGCCCGATGCGCCGTTCCACGCCTACGCGGCGGGCGAGCAGGCGCTCGCCTCCGGGGTCCGCAAGCACCTCGTCGGTGAGCGCGGTGTGGACAAGAACGACGTGAGCTTCTGCGGATACTGGAAGATCGGCGCTGCCTCGCCCGCCTCGAAGGCCGCCCGCGAGGCTGCTGCGGAGCCGCTGGCATGAGCGGCACGGATGCAGTGGGCGACGTCCCTCGCTCCGACGTCCCTCGCCCCGACGTCCCTCATTCCGACGCCGCCGCGCCGGCTTCGACGGCTGGGCGACGGTTCCGTTTCCCGACGGCGATCCTGCTGACGTGCGCGGCGCTCGGTGTAGCGGGCGGGTTGCTCCTCGCGCCGGCGAACTGGGTGTCGACGATCCTGTTCCCCGGGTTGCCTTTCGTGAGCGTCGCGCTGGCGGGACTCTGGTTGTTGCCTTCGGTCATCGCCCTGCGTCTGTTGAGGCGACCGCTGGTCGGCTTGCTGGTCGGGCTGCTCGCCGGGCTGGTGATCGTGCCGTTCTCGGGGTACGGGTTCCGGAGCGTGGCGACGAATCTGTGGTGGGCGGCCTTCACCGAGCTGGCATTCCTGTTCGTTCTCTGGCGCTACTGGGGCACTTGGATGCATTACCTCGGCGCCGTGGTCGCCGGCGTCGTGTATCCCGCGCTCGCCTGGGCGTCGTTCAACCTCGGCGATTTCACCCTCCCCGTGCAGGTGTTGTTCTTCGTCATCACCATGGCGAGCTGTGTCGGTGCCACGGCCCTCGGCATCCTCATCGCCGATCGCCTCCGGAAGGCCGGTGTCGGCGGACGCGCGCCACGGCCCCGAACCCTTCGGCGTCAATGAGCGAGAACTCCGAGTTCTGCGACCGATCCCCGATCTCCGCGATCTGACGTCTGAGCAGAGGCCCCTCGCTCCGCGCTCGGCGCTCTGTGCACTGTGCTCTGTGTTCTGTGTTCTGTGTTGCGCGCTCTGCGCTCCGCGGCCGACCACGGCCGCGCCGTCAGTCCACGCCACCAGACGACGCGCTCTCAGACCACGCCGCCACGCCGCGCCCTCAGACCACACCGCCAGGCCGCGTTGTCAGGCCGCATTGTCAGATCACGCGCTCGCACCACGCCACCAGATCACACCGTCAGGCGGCGATGTCGAAGCGCGCGCGGCCGCCGAGTCGCGGGGTGCGAGCGGGGTCGACATACGACGGAGGGAGGAACCAGACCCGCGCGGGACCGCCGGCACCACCGGGAACACCGGGAACACCGCGACCACCGGGCGCCCCGGCATCGATGCGGATCTCCCACCCGTTGTCGTGGATGCGATGGTGGCACGTCTCGCACAGCAGCACCCCGTTGGACAGATCCGTCGGACCACGGTCGCGTCTCCACCACCGGAGGTGATGCGCCTTCGTCATCTCCGGCGGCAACCCGCACATCGCGCACCCCCCCATCACGCTCCACCAACGCCAACCGCTGCGCCCGAGTGAACAACCGCTTCTCCCGGCCCCAATCGAGAACCTCACTGTCCCCGCCGAGGACACACGGGATGACCCCACCCCCGGCCGCCATCCGCCGCACCGCCCCGACGCTGACCGGCTGATCGACCCCGTCGATCGTCGCCGACCCGGTACCGGCCTCCAGATCTTCCACCCGCACCCGCACCACGACCGTCGCCCCCGCAACCGGAACCCGCCGCTCACACCCCAGCACGTGCGCACAGAACACCGCCAACGCATCAGCCTGGATCATCGGCACCGTCCGCCGATCCGCATCCGGAGCATCCGCGTCAGGACCGTCCTTCCGCGCCGCGAACGCCGCGGTCACGAACCCCCGGATCGCGGTCACCACCGGCGCCGCGGACTCGACATCGAGCACCGCATTCAGATGCACCATCCCATCCCGCTCGAACAGTGACAGCGCACGCTTCCCCCGCCGCTCCTCCTCACGCGATTCGACCCCGTCCGGGTCCAGCCAGGCCTCCGCCCGCACCACGAGCTTGCGCACGTCATCGAGCGCCAGCCCCGCTGCCTTCTCGACCAGCGTCCGCTCCCCCTCGGCGATGCGCTCCGCTCCCGCGGCCACCCGGCATCGTTCCAACAGCGCGATGATCACCGCCGCCGCCTGGGCGCTCAACCTCCCCGAGTCCAACGCCTCGCGCACCACGGGATACTTCGCCGGCAACACCACGCCGAGCAGATCCGCCCGGGGCGCGGTGGCCTCTCCCACGCGCACCAATCGCGACGCATCACCTGTCGACACCCCGGTGGTCGCGGCGATCAGCTTCGCCGGGCTGCGAAACCCCTGCTGCTTCGCGAGACTCTCCGCCCCCAACGCAGGACGGGACTCCTCTGCGATCCTCCCGGCGACCGCGACCTGCACGGCACCGAGACGGCGCTGCACCACCCCGATCGCATCCGTGACCGCGATCAACTGCGCACGAGACAGATCGGCGGCATCTTCCGCACCCGACCACGCGGTCGTGAGGCGACTCATCGCCTCGTTCAACCCGGTCAAAGTGGACATGCTTCATTCTAACCGGAGTAACACGTTACCTTCGAAGCTTTGCGCGATTCCATCCCGGAATTCTGCACGAAATCAACACGTCACTCCTCCTGCACAAACACACAACATTCGCACTTATCCACGAAGCGCACTTCCCCCACCGAGAGGCACCCCGGCGCCCGTCTCACCGCGTATCCGCGAACAACCCCATGACCTCGGGCCCCATCTCCACCTGACTCAGCACGATCCCGAACGAGCCATCCCGATCGATCCAGAAGTCCGTCCCCTGCCCGCCGGACCACCCGTAGCGCCCGGCGCTCTCACCCTCGGTCTCCATCGCGACGCCGAAGCCCCAGCCCGTCCCCTCCCAGAACCCCGGGAAGAAGCTGTCCTCGGTCTTCGCGCTCGACGGGACCTGGTCGGTGCGCATCAGCTCGAGCAGCTCCGGCTCGAGGAACACCTGCCCGTCATGCCGACCGCCCGCGGCGAGCATCCCGGCGAAGGCCGCATAGTCGGCAGCGGTCGACACGAGCTCCGAGTGGCTGAGATCGAACGGCGCCGGGGCGACCGAGAATCCTCCCGCCGCAGGCTCCACCTCGACCAGCGCCCCCTCCTCGTGGCGATACGCCGCAGGGAGGCGATGCGCCTTCGCCACCGGCACCGTGTATCCGGTGTCGACCATGCCGAGAGGCCTGAAGAGGTCCCGCTGGAGATGCTCCTCCAGCGAACCGTCGACCACCCGCGAGAGCAGGATGCCGAGGATGCCGAAGGAGTGGTGGTACCGCCATCCGGTGCCGGGTTCGAAGGCGAGCGGCAACGCGGCGAGCGCGGCCAGCCACTCCTGGGCTCCCATCGCCACCGGCTCCTGTCCCGCAGCCGTCCGGTTCGCGATCATCGCCTCCGCGAGCGGCGACGGTGCCACCTGTACGCCGTACCCCGAGGTGTTGGTGAGCAGATGCCGCAGCGTGATCGGCGTCTTCGCCACCTCGACGTCATCTAGCGCCGCATCCGGCGAGCGCAGCACCCGACGGTCCGCGAGCTCGGGCAGCCATCGCTCGATCGCATCGTCCAGACCGAGGCGCCCGTCCCGCACGAGGCGCAGTGCGGCGACCGCGAGGATCGGCTTCGTCATCGACTGGATGCGCACGATCGCGTCCGCCCGCAGGTCACCGGCCGTGACGATCTCGACCCGCCCGCCCGGGGCGCCGAGCACACCGACGATCCCCGGCGCGGTGCCCCGAGCGACGTGGTCATCCAGGATCCGCTCCAGCGAGTGCGTCATGCCCCGATTCAACCCGGCGGCAGCACCCCTGTCCATGCCCCGACACGATTCGCCCGGAAACGCGAAGAGGCCCCGGATGCGGCATCCGGGGCCTCTTCGCGCGACGAGAGGTCAGCGCTTGCCGGCGATCTGCCGTCCGACGATCTCGCGCATGATCTCGTTCGTGCCGCCGTAGATGCGGTGCACGCGGGCGTCGAGGAAGGCGCGGGCGATCGGGTACTCGGTGATGTACCCGTAGCCGCCGTGCAGCTGCACACCGGTGTCGAGCACCTCCCACTCGCGCTCCGTCGCCCAGAACTTGACCTTCGCGGCCTCCTCGGCCGACAGCTTGCCCTGCGAGTAGGCGAGCAGCGCGCGATCGATGTACGCCCAGAGCGCGTCGACCGTGGTGGCCATGTCGGCGATCTTGAAGCGGGTGTTCTGGAAGTCGATGATCCGCTCGCCGAACGCCTCGCGGTCCTTGGTGTACGACACGGTCCAGTCGAGGGCGGCCTGTGCAGCCGCGGCGCCGGCGACGCCGATCGACAGGCGCTCGAGCGGCAGGTTCATCATGAGCTGGATGAAGCCCATGCCCTCCTTGCCGCCGATGAGGTTCTCCTCGGGCACGAAGACGTCGCTGAACGAGAGCTCGGCGGTGTCGTGCCCGTGGAAGCCCATCTTGTTGAGCTTCTTGCCGTGATCGAAGCCCTCCATGCCGTTCTCGATCAGCACCAGGCTGAACGCGTCGGGTCGGTTGCCCTCACCGGTCTTGACGAAGGTGACGACCAGGTCGGCGGTCTTGCCCGATGAGATGAACGTCTTGGCGCCGTTGACGATGTAGCCGCCGTCGGCCTTCTTGCCGGTGGTCTTGATGCCGCGCAGGTCGCTGCCGGCCCCGGGCTCGGTCATCGCGAGAGCGCCGACCACCTCGCCGGTGGCCATGCGGGGCAGCCACTTCTCCTTCTGCTCCTGCGTACCCATGTGCACGAGGTACGGCACGGCGAGATCGTCCTGGATGCCGAAGGCGCCCGCAAGCGACCCGGCACCGGCCGCGATGACCTCTTCGTTCACGATCGCGCGGAAGCGGTAGTCCTGGAGCATCCCGGCGCCGCCGAACTCCTCGGGGACCGAGAGTCCGATGATCCCCGCCTCGCCCGCGGCGAGCATCGTGGCGCGGTCGACCTCTCCGTCGGCGTCCCACCTCTCGATCGCCTCGTTCGTCACGTGGCGCTTGACGAAGTCCTTGACCAGGTCCCGGAATGCCTCGTGGTCCTCGTCGTAGATGTCGCGTTCCATGCCGTCCTCCTGAACGTGTCGTGCATCGTTGCTCCGGTGATTCTACGGCGCAGAACGCGGCCCGGACAGGACGTTGTGAGAATGCATCCCATAAGTCTTGACACTGGGTACCGCGGTTGTCGGATGCCGCAGAACAGCCGTTCCACGTTTCCTCCGATGCGTGCGCGACCGGCCGCAGGTAGGCTCCGCGTATGCAGGAAGTGTGGCCGTACATCTCGGCGATGTGGACGACCGTCGCCCTCCTCGCGGGCGGATATGCCCGCACGCGCAATCGCTCGGCTCTGGCCTGGTTCGTGCTGACGCTGGCCTTCGGGCCGATCGCCGCGTTCTTCCTCGTGGTCATGTCGCCCGTCCCGCAGCGCGCCGCCACCGCGGAACGACCCACCGCGGAACGAGCCGCCGAGAGACGACCCGCCGACTGACGGACGCGACGACCGACCGCTGTCAGTGGACGTAGTCGGGTGCCGCCGGCAGACCGAAGAACTCCTCGAGGGTGTGGAACCCGCCGTCGTGATACGCCGCGGCGAGGTCGACGCCGACGTAGCGGAGATGCCACGGCTCCGGCGCGTAGCCGGTGACCGGTGTGCCGACCTGCTCGTACCGCACGATGAATCCGTACTCCCATGCGTGCGCCGCGACCCAGTCGCTCTGCGAGGTCCCGCCGAACCCGTCGAGCCCGCCGCAGCCCGCGCCGCACGCGACCACGTCGAGAGCGAGACCGGTCTGATGCTCGCTGTGACCGGGGCGCGCCGACCCGGCATCCGCATCCTCCTGGCCCTGCGATCTCACATGGGAGTCGTACGTCGTCACCTGCAAGCCGTAGGACCGGTAGCCGTTGTTCGCACCGATGCGCCCGACACCCGCGTCCGCCGCCGCGTCGGCCATCGCCCCCACCGCCGCCGCCACGTCGACCCGCACCCGGCCGGACGGGGTCGTCATCTGCAGCGGCACCGAGTCGAGATCGGACGGCTCGAACTCCGGCGGCCGGAGCGGCAGGGACTTGTTCACGACGACCCAGAGACGCGCCGGATCCCGGAGCGAGATGCACGGCGCATTGCCGGCGACCACGGCCTCGCGGAAGCGCGCGCCGCCCCCGAAGCCCGCGATCGTCGCCGCGTCGTCGCCGCTCGCGAGGGACTGCTGCACGGTCGGCTCCGCACACGGGTCGGCGGCGGTCGTGGCCCCCACCTGCACGGTCGGCACCTGCATGACCGCGACCGGCTCCGGCATGGCGGGGACATCCGGCGACGTCGCCGGGACGGATGCGATCGAGAGCAGCATCCCGAGCGCGGTCACGGCGACGCCGATCGGCAGTGCGGGCCCGCGGATCGGGGACCGCGGAGCCGCATGCTGAGCGTGCGGCGTGAAGGGCATTGGTCCATCTTCTCATTCGAAGATAGGTCGCACAGTCGCTTGCGTTAAGCTCGTCCTTCTGTTCGAATGGATGCATGCGGTGGCAAGGACAGAAACTCGGCGAGACGGATGCCGCCGCGCTGCCCGGACTCGAAGACCGGTCGAGCGTGCTGCGCTCGGTCACCACGCCCGAGTTCGCCGGCATGACTTTCCACGAGGTGCTGTCGCGGTCGGCCCTGAACCACGTGCCCGGCGCCTCGCGGATGCCGTTCGCCTGGACGATCAACCCCTATCGCGGATGCAGCCATGCGTGCGTGTACTGCTTCGCCCGTGGGACGCACGAGTACCTCGACCTCGACGGAGGCGCCGACTTCGACTCGCAGATCGTCGTCAAGGTGAACGTGGTCGAGGTGCTGGAGCGGGAGCTGCGGAAGGGGAGCTGGCAGCACGAGACCGTCGCACTCGGCACCAACACCGACCCGTACCAGCGGGCCGAGGGTCGGTACAAGCTCATGCCCGGCATCATCCAGACACTCGCCGCATCCGGCACGCCGATGTCGATCCTCACCAAGGGCACGCTGATCCGCCGCGACATCCCGCTGCTCGTGAAGGCCGCGCAGCGGGTCCCCGTCGACGTGCAGATGTCGATCGCGATGTACGACGACGACCTGCAGAAGACCATCGAACCGGGAGCCCCGACGACGCAGGCCCGCCTCGACACCGTGCGCGCGCTGTCCGATGCGGGATTCCGCGTCACGGTCTTCCTCATGCCGATCATGCCGCACATGACCGACTCGCTCGAGGCGATCGACAGCGCCCTCCTGCGCATCAAGGAGGCCGGGGCCCGCAGTGTCATCTACGGAGCGCTGCACCTCCGCGCCGGCGTCAAACCGTGGTTCTTCCAATGGCTCGAAGCGCACCGGCCCGACCTCGTCTCCTCGTACCGCGGGCTCTACCCCGGCGTCTCCGCCGAAGCGCCGAAGGCGTACCGGCAGTGGCTGGCGAAGCGCGCGCGCCCACTCATCCGCATGCACGGACTCGACGGCCGCCACGAAGACGACTACCCGCGGCGCGACCGACCGGCGTTCACCCCGTCGCCCGTGACGGCGACCGCCACGCCCGCGCCGCAGCCGATGCTGTTCTGAACCCGCGAGGCAGCCTCCGGTCGGACCGACTCCCCCGGCCGCGTAGGCTCGGGAGCATGGCGATCGGTTCCACCATCCACACTTTCGAGGTGCAGCTCGCTGACACCGATCGCGGCGTTTACGAGGACTACTCGCTGCGCGTCGCCCGGCATCCGTCCGAGACCGACGCCTACATGCTCACCCGCGTGCTGGCGTACGGGCTCGAGTTCGCCGAGGGCATCGCATTCGGCGGCAGCATCTCGTCGACCGAGGAGCCGGCGGTGCTCGTGCGCGACCTCACCGGACTGATCACCGCGTGGGTCGAGATCGGAGCGCCCGACGCCGAGCGGCTCCACTACGGCAGCAGGCTCGCCGAGCGCACGGTCGTGTACACCCACCGCGATCCCGCCAAGGTGATGGCGCCGTGGACGGACAAGCGCATCCATCGCCGCGAGGACATCCGCGTGTACAGCTTCGACCCCGGGTTCATCGACTCCGCGGCGGCCCTGATCGAACGCCGCAACACCATGACCCTCACCGTGACCGAGAGCGTGATCTACCTCGACCTCAACGGCACGAACCTCACCTCCGCCGTGCACACACACGAGCTGGCCTGACCCCCACTCGCACTCGCGTCCGCGTCCCCCTCCGCGCCCTCCTTCCCCTCCCGGCCCGTCGAGTGCACGGGTTCTCGCCGAACGCGCGACTTCTTCGCGCGCATGACCCGTGCACTCGCGAGCATCCGGTGCACTCGGCGAAGCAGGAGGAGCTCCGCTCGCGGGCGTCCCGTGCACTCGGCCCACGGCCGCGCCCCCGTCACGCGACCCCTCACTCCCGTGTCGTCGAGTGCACGGGGTCTCGCCGAACGCACGACTTCTTCGCGCGCATAAGCCGTGCACTCGCGAGCATCCCGTGCACTCGGCGACGCCGGAGCGGAAGGTGGAGGCCGGCAAGGTGGGGAGGCGCGGGGCGGGGACGCAAAGGCCCCGCCCCGCGGATGCGGGACGGGGCCTTTGCGTCGGAGAGGATCAGGCCGTGAGGTCGGCGGCGGTCGGCACGCGACCGGCGATCTCCTCGATGATGTCGTCGTCGAGGCGCGCGTTCTCGAACGGCGCGTCGATCTCGGCGCGGTCGAGCAGCTCGGTCATGCGACGCTGACGCTGACGCGTGATCAGCGTGACGACACGACCCGAGCGACCGGCGCGGCCGGTACGGCCCGAACGGTGCAGGTACGTCTTGTACTCGTCGGGAGCGTCGGCCTGGACGACCAGGTCGATGTCGTCGACGTGGATGCCGCGGGCGGCGACATCCGTGGCGACGAGCACGTTCACGCGACCAGAGGTCAGACGCTCCAGGTTGCGCGTTCGCTTGGCCTGGTTCAGGTCACCGTGCAGCGAGACGGCGGGGATGCCCGCGTCGTCGAACTGCTCGGCCAGCATGTCGGCGTAGGCACGGGTGCGGGCGAAGACCAGCGTCTTGCCGGCACGGTCGACGAGCGACGTGAGGATGTCGGCCTTGTCACGGTGCTCGATCACGAGCACGCGGTGCTCGATCGTGCTGGACTCCTGGTCCTCACCGGCGACCTCGTAGACGGCCGGGTCGACGAGGAACTCGTCGACGAGAGCCGCGACCTCACGGTCGAGCGTGGCCGAGAACAGCAGCTTCTGGCTGCCGTCGGCGGTGTGACGCAGGATGCGCTGCACCGGCTCGACGAACCCGAGCTCGCACATGTGGTCGGCCTCGTCGAGCACCGCGATGCGGCAGTCGGAGAGGTCGAGCTTGCCCTGGTTGATGAGGTCCTCGACGCGACCGGGCGTACCGATCACGATGTCGACGCCCTTCTTGAGCGCGCCCACCTGGCGGCCCTGCGGCACACCACCGTAGATCTGCGTGGTGAACAGGCCGACGCTGCGGGCGATCGGCTGGATCGTGCGGTCGATCTGCAGCGCGAGCTCACGCGTCGGAGCGAGGATGATCGCGCGCGGCGACCGTCCGAACTCACGGCGCTTGCCGGCCTGCGACTGCAGCACGCGCTCGACGAGCGGAGCGCCGAAGGCGATGGTCTTGCCCGAGCCGGTGCGGCCGCGGGCGAGGACGTCACGTCCGGCGAGGACGGCGGGGATGCTGGCGGCCTGGATCGGGAACGGCGTGGCCGCGCCCATGCCGACGAGGGTCTCGACGATGTTCGAGCCGAGGCCCAGGTCGCCGAAGGTCACACCGTCGACCTCGACAGCCGCGACGGACTTCGCCTCGAGGCGCTCGTGCACGACGTCGTCGCCCGGGGTGAACTTCGCACCGGTCGACTCAGGACGGCTGGTGGCGTTCCAGTCATTGCGGCTCGGGCGCTCGTTGCGCGCCGGACGCCCGCGGGTGTCGGAGGTCAGCGGGCGCGGACGCTCGGTGCGGTACGCGCCACCGGTCGACGGACGCGAACGCTCGTCGCGGCCGCCCTCATACGAACGCTGCGTGCGGTCGCGGTCGAAAGCCCGGCGTGCGCGGTCGGCGTCGTAGGAGCGCTCGGGGCGCTCGGTCCCGCGATCGTTCGACCGGGTGCGGTCGCCGCCGCGGTCGTCACGACGCGGACGCTCGTCGCGGTCGAACCGGGGACGCTCGGCGCCACGGTCGCTGTTGTACCGAGGGCGCTCGGCGCCACGGTCGCTGTTGTACCGGGGACGCTCGGCACCACGCCGATCGTCACGAACCGGACGTCCACCGTCGCGGTGGTCGTTGTCGCGGAAGCCCTGGCGCTGGGTGCCGGCGCCGCGATCGTTGTTGTACCGGGGGCGGTCGCCGCCGCGCTCGTCGCGGTAGGTGCCGGGACCGGTCGGGCGCTGTCCGCCACGGTCATCCCGGCGGGGACGGTCGTCGAAGCGGCCGCCGCCGCTGGGCCGGTCGTTGTACCGGGGACGCTCGGAGCGCTCGTCGTTGCGGTGGTGCGGGGCCTCGCGACGTCCGGACTCCGCGCGGTTGCGGATGCCCCGGGCCTCGTCGCGGCCGGCGCGCTCCGACGCACCCCAGCGCTGCTTGGGCGCACCGGACTCGGCCTCGGCCGGGCGGTAGCCGCGGTGGCCGGCGCTGCGGCTACCGGGACGACGGTCGTAGCCGCCGGCGGACGCGGTGCGGCGGTCGCCGGCATCCGCGCGTCCACCGCGCTCGTCGCGCGCGCCGTCACGGGCCGGAGCACCGTTGTGACGGTCGTGGAAGGAGGTCTTCTTCGCGCCGTAGCGCGGCTCGAAATTCGCGGAGGGGCGTCCGCCGCGGGGCTTCTTGTTCTTCGGCATTGCGTTTTCTTCCTGTGTTCTCGCACGAGAACAGCGCCGCGCGCACGCGCGAGCACCCTGCGCGTGGTCGGACTCGACCAGCGGGGTTCCGGACTGTCAGCGGCCGGGGCCATTCATGTGATGGTTGATTAGCGTCGAGCGACGCTCACCATCGGCCCCTGGACTCACACTTCATACACAGAAAACGTCCACGCCAATGCGCGGGTGTCCGAAGCCGACCGTCCGATACTACCCGAGACACCTGAGAGAGTGCCGACGCAGGGGTGGCCGTACGATGACGAGGTGAGTACCGCTTCCCCCACCGGCGCCCAGATCCACCTCCAGCTCGGCGATGCCACCGCGCAGATCGCCCAGGTCGGCGCATCCCTGCGGTCGCTGCGCGTCGGCGGTGTCGACCTCGTGCCGCCCTACCCCCTCGACCAGCCGACTCCGGCCTGCTCCGGCGTGATCCTCGCCCCGTGGCCGAACCGGGTGCGGGACGGGCGCTGGGACGACGACGGCACCTCGCGCACGCTCGCGATCACCGAGCCGAAGCTGAACAACGCCAGCCACGGCCTGCTGCGGTTCACGGCATACGAGGTGTCGCACACCGACACGGAGGCGGTGCTGCGCGCGACGATCGTGCCGCAGACCGGCTACCCGTACCTGATCGAGACGAGCGTGACCTACGCGCTCACCGCCGACGGCATCGAGGTGACGCACGAGCTCACCAACCGTTCGACCGCTCCGGCCCCCGTCGCCCTCGGCACCCACCCGTTCGTGACGATCGGCGACGTCGATCCGCACGACCTCGTGCTGCGGGTTCCCGCCGAGACGGCGTTCGTCACAGATGAGCGGATGCTGCCGACCGGCACCCGCCCGGTCGAGGCGGCGCTGCGCGACGGGGTCCGCCTCGGAGACGTGACCCTCGACACCGGCTTCACGGACCTCGCCCGCGACACCGACGGGCGCGTGCGCCACTCGCTCACCGCGCCCGACGGTCGGCGCGTGACCCTGTGGCAGGGCGAGGGCTTCGACTACGTGCAGGTGTACACCACGCCCGCGTACCCCGGGCAGCCCCTCGCGGTCGCGATCGAGCCGATGACCGCGCCCGCCGATGCCTTCAACAGCGGCCTCGGCATCCGCCGCCTCGCCCCCGACGAGACCTGGACCCTGCACTGGGGCATCACGTTCATCCCCGCTCGTTGAGCGAGGACCGCAGCGACGAGACGAAACGTGGCGCCCCCGCGAACACGGGCACCACGTTTCGTCTCGCTCCGCTCGCTCGACGACCGAGCGCAGGAGCTGTCCGCCTGTGCGGCTACTCCCCGCGCTCGCGCATCTCGCGCCGCGTCAGCTGCGGGGCGTGCGGCAGGCCCGACGCGTCCACCAGCACGGGCTGAGCGGAGGCGACGGCAGCACCGGAGACGTCCGGTCCGACCGGCGCATCCGGCTTCGGAGCCCCCTCGGCGTCCGAGCCACCCGCCTTGCGGGCACGTCGCCGCTCCTTGGCACCCTCGACGAGGTTGTAGAGCGTCGGCAGCACGATGAGCGTCAGCACGGTCGAGGAGATCAGACCGCCGATCACGACGATCGCGAGCGGCTGCGAGATGAACCCGCCGTGCCCGGTGATGCCGAGCGCCATCGGGGTCAGCGCGAAGATCGTCGCCAGCGCGGTCATGAGGATCGGTCGCAGACGCTTCTCCCCACCGGCCTTCACCGCCTCGATGGTCGACAGACCCTTCTCCCGATACTGGTTCACGAGGTCGACGAGCACGATCGCGTTCGTCACCACGATGCCGATGAGCATCAGCACACCGATCAGCGAGGCGACGCCCAGCGGCACACCCGTGACGATCTGCAGGAGGATCGCCCCGGTCGCCGCGAACGGCACCGACACGAGCAGCAGCAGCGGCTGACGCAGCGACTTGAACGTCGCCACCATCACCACGTAGACGATCAGGATCGCCGCGAGCATCGCGAGGCCGAGCTGGGAGAACGAGTCCGCCTGCTGCGACGCGACGCCGCCGACCTCGGCGGACGCACCGTCGGGCAGATCCACCGCGGCGAGCGCCTCGTTCACCGACTGCGTGGCGGTGGCAAGGTTGTCGGATGCCGGGGGCACCGTGATCGTCGAGGTGCGGCGACCCTGCTCGGTGGTGATCGAGGTCGGGCCGTTCTGCTGCTCGACGGTCGCGATGTCCTGCAGCTGCACGATGCCGGTCGGCGTCGGGATCGCGAGCTGCTTCAGCGCGTCGACCGTGGTCGGCGGGTTCGGCGACACGATGTAGACGGTCAGCGCGGTGTCGTCGATCTCGACGGATCCGGCCTGCTGCGGGCGCATGGTGTTCGAGACGATCGAGCCGACCGCGACCTCGGAGAGACCGCGCTGCGCGGCCGCCTCACGGTCGACCACGACGGCGATGTACGGCAGCGCGGCGGCGAGGTTGTCCGTGACCTGACCGACGCCCGCACGACCGTCCAGCTCCTTGACGAGGCTGCTCGTCGCGGTCTGCAGGTCGTCGGCGTTCGAGGCCGTGACCGTGATCTCGATGTCGCTGGAGCCGAAGCCCGCGGAGGCCGCGACCGACACCTCGCCCACGTCGTCGCCGAGGCCGTCGATCGCGTCCTGCACGTCGGCACGGAGCTTCTCCTGGTCGGCGTCGCCGTCCGTGAGAACGGAGTAGGTGATACCGGCACCGCCCGAGAACGCATCGCGCAGCGCGGAGCCGCTCGATCCGATCGAGGCCTGCACGTGCTCGATGCCGTCGATGTCCAGCAGCGCGTCCTCCACGGAGACCGCGGCATCCGACTTCGCCTGGAGGCTCGCGGTGGGACCGAGGTCCTGCGTGACGGTCATGGTGTTCTGACCGGAGTCGCTGAGGAAGTTGATCTTCATGAGCGGGGCAGCGGCCAGCGTGGCGCCGAGCACGACGACGGCGAGGATCACGGTGAGGCCGGAGTGCTTCAGCGTCCATCCGAGGATCGGCCGGTAGACGCGCTGCAGCTGCGTCGGCGGCGCATCCGGGTGCTCCGGGTCGATGACGTTGCCGTGCTCGTCGACGAGCTCCTTGCCCGGCTTGAGGAACCAGTAGGCGAGCACCGGGACGATGGTGAGGGCGACCAGGAGCGAGGCGACCATCGCGATGGTCACGGTCATGGCGAACGGCCGGAACAGTTCACCGACCATGTCGCCGACGAAGACGATCGGCAGGAACACCGCGACCGTCGTGATCGTGGATGCCGTGATGGCCATGGCGACCTCGCGCACGGCGAGGCGGATCGCATCGCCCTTGTCGGCATCGCCGACGTAGTGACGCTTGATGTTCTCGATCACGACGATCGAGTCGTCGACGACTCGACCGATCGCGATCGTGAGCGCGCCGAGTGTGAGCACGTTGAGGGAGTATCCGAACGCCTGCAACCCGATGAACGTGATGAGCACGCTGGTCGGGATCGAGATCGCCGTGACGAGGGTCGATCGGATCGACATCAGGAAGATCAGGATGATGATCACCGCGAACACCAGGCCGAGCAGGCCCTCGGTCGCGAGCGTCTCGATCGACTGCACGATGAACGGCGCCTGGTCGAAGATCACCGTGAACTCGGCGTCGGGGAACGCCTTGCCGATCTCGTCGAGCGCGGCGATGACGCCGTTCGACACCTCGACCGTGTTCGCGGCAGGGAGCTTCGTGATCGAGATCGAGAGCGCGTCCTTGCCGTCGACCCGGGAGATCGACGTGACGGGATCGGACTCCTGCACGACCGTGGCGACATCGCCGATGGTGACGTCGGTTCCGACCAGCGGGAGCGCCGCGATCTCCTTGACCGAGGTGATCTTCGCACCGGTCTGCACCGTGAGCGTCTGGCCGTCCGCGGTGATGTCGCCACCGGGGAACAGGGTGCCGTTCTGCTGCAGGGCCGTGCTGATCGCCTGCGAGCTCTGCCCTGCCGCCGCGAGCTTCGCGGTGTCGGGCGTGATGCTGATGCGCTGGCCCACGCCGCCGACGATCTCTGCGGCGTTGACGCCGTCGACGTCTTCGAGCTCGGGAATCGCGACGGACTCCAGCTCGGCCTGCGCGTTGTCGGCGTCCTCGAATCCGGTCACCGCGACCTGGATCACCGGGAAGTCGTCGATCGACACCGAGAGCACCTGCGGACTCACATCCTCGGGCAGCTGGGAGGAGATGCGGTTGATCGCCTGCTGGATCTTCTGCTCGGCGGTGGCGAGGTTGGTGCCGTAGGCGAACATCGCCTGCACGATCGACGCGTTGGTGGTGCTGGTCGCGGTGGTCGACTCGAGCCCGGGCACGCCCTGGATCGCCGCCTCGACGGGTGTCGACACGTCGTTCTCGACCACCTCGGGCGATGCGCCGGGGTAGGTCGTCATGACGACGAGGGCGGGCAGCTCGAGCGAGGGGATGAGCTCCTGCTTGAGGTTCGTGAGCGCGAGCCCGCCGAACACCGCCGCGACGATGGTGATCAGGGCGATGAGCGCACGGTTCTTCAGGCTCAGGATGGCGAGTTTCGACAAGGCGGTTTCCTCGGTGTCAGGGTGTGGCTGTCGCTGCGGAGGGAGTGGAGACGGAGTCTCCGAGGATCCGCGCCAGTGCGGACTCGATGAAGGACCGTGCAAGACGGTCGTCGCGGATGTGCACGTTCCACATGACGCCGTCGATGAAGATCATCGCCGCTCGGGCACGGTCTTCGCCATAGGTCGGCTCGAGCAGTTCGACGAGACGATCCGACAGGTGGCGGGCGAGCTCGCGCAGACGCGGGTCGTGCACGGCTGCGGTGACCACGGCGCGGTCGGCCTGGACCGCATGCGCGTCGTGCAGGCTCTCGAACACGAGGGCGGCGATCACGTCGGGGGTGTCACCGCGTTCGGTGATGATCTGACGGACGCCGTCGAGGCGCGTGTCGACCTCCTCCGCGAGCGCTCGGAAAGCCGCGGTGCGGAGGTCGTCGAGCGTGTCGAAGTACTGGGTGGTCGCGCCGAGAGGGACTCCCGCGCGAGCGGCGACCATGCGGTGGGTGACGGCCTCGGCGCCCACTTCGACGATGAGCTCGGCGGCGGCGGTCACGATCTCCCGACGGCGCGCCTCAGGGTCACGTCGTCGACGCGATCCATCCACCATCGAGCACCCCCGGGACATCTGTACATGTACGTTTGTACATTTCCGGATTGTGAGGACGCTGGGAGCGGCTCAGAGCGCGGCGCCCAGCGCGAGCCCGAGGACCGCCGCCAGCAGCCCGAGCAGCAGCATCCCGATCGCGTTGAACGCTGCCGCGGGACGCTCGCCGTCACGCCACAGGGCGACCGTGTCGAGCATGGCGGTGCTGAACGTCGTGTACCCGCCGAGGAGTCCCGCGCCCAGGAGGAACGCCTCATCCGGCAGCGCGGTGGTGACGACGCCGAGGGCGAACGAGCCGGTGAGGTTCACGAGCAGGATGCCCCAGGGGAAGCGGCGTCCGGCCAGGCGCGCCACTCCGAGGTCCACGAGGTACCGCAGGACGGCGCCCACTCCCCCGGCGAGCGCCGCGCCGAGGAACAGGAGCGGGTTCACGCGGCCGCTCCGGCGCGCGGCCGACCGAGACGAAGACCCAGCGCCGCGGCGGCGAGACCGAGCACCAGGCTGCCCACCGCATAGGCGACGGCGAGCAGCGGGGCGTCCGTCCAGAGCGCGACGGTCCCGGTCATGAAGGCGCTGTAGGTGGTGAAACCTCCGAGCACGCCGGTGCCGAGCAGCAGTCGGAGGTCGGTCGATGCGGGCAGACGCGCGGCGAGGATGCCGATCAGCAGAGCGCCGACGATGTTCGCGACGAGCACCGCGACCGGGATGCCGCCCGCGTCGGGCAGCAGGAGCCCCAGTCCGAGCCGTGCCGCCGTGCCGATCGTGCCGCCGAGGGCGACGAGGAGGACGCGGCGCAGCTTCACGCCTGCCACTGTATCCGTCCGTGCCAGCGCGGCACGCGAATGTCAAGGCGGTGGGCGCGCGATCGAGCGGGGCGTTGACTGCCGTCATGAGACCCCTGTGGAAGATCCCCCAGGACGAGCCGGTCGGCGCGCCCTTCGAGCCCGGTGCCCGGCATGACGTCATCGTCGTCGGGGCCGGCATCACCGGCCTGAGCACGGCGGTCATGCTCACCCGCGCGGGCCTCGACGTCGCGGTGATCGATGCGGGGGAGGTCGCCGAGCTCGCGACGGGCGGCAACACCGGCAAGCTGTCACTCCTGCAGGGGCAGCGTCTCGCCGTGATCCGCCGACACCACCCCGCCTCGCTCGTGCGGGCGTACGTCGACGCGAACCGCGAGGGCATGGACTGGCTGACGGGGTTCGCCGACACGGCGGGCGTGCCCTACACGCGGCATGCCGACCACTCCTACGCGCAGACCGCCGACGGACTCGACGCCGTGCGGGCGCAGCACGACGCGGCACGGGAGGCGGGGCTGCCGACGCGCATCCTCTCATCGAGAGAGGTCGAGGAGTCGCCGTTCCCGAACGCCGGCGCGGTGGTGCTCGACGACCAGGTCGCGATCGACCCGGTGCGCGTCACGCGGGCCCTGGCCGGCGAGCTGCTGACGTCGGGCGGAACGCTGCACACCGGAATCCGCGTCACGGGGGTGCACGCGCTCCCCGAGGCGCGTGTGGAGACCGCGGACGGCCCGCTGTTCGCCCCGCACATCGTGCTGGCCACCGGAACGCCGATCACCGACCGCGGCCTCTACTTCACGAAGACCCACGGGCAGCGCTCGTACTGCGTCTCGTTCCGGGTGCCCGGCGACGCGATCGAAGGCACCTTCCTCTCCGTCGACGGACCGACGAGGTCGATCCGTCCGGTGTCGGAGGCGGATGGCCCCGGCGGCACCGCGCAGCTCATCGTCGGGGGCAACGGCCATCCGGTCGGACGCTCGGAGAGCGAGGCGGCCGCGGTCGACGACCTCGTCTCCTGGACCAGACGCTGGTTCCCCGACGCCGAGGAGACGCACCGCTGGTCGGCGCAGGACTATGAGTCGCACAACCTCATCCCGTTCGTCGGGGCGATGCCGCGGGGTCTCGGCCGCATCCGCTTCGCCACCGGCTACGCCAAGTGGGGGCTCTCCAACGCCCCGGCGGCCGCCCTGCGCCTGACCGCCGAGATCCTCAGCACGCCGCGACGTGAACGCCCCAGATGGATGACGACGATCGGCACGCGCCTGACCGTGCCCGCCGACCTCGGCCGCGGCGCCGTGGAAGGGGGCAAGGTCGCCGCGGCGCTCGCTTCGGGGTGGACCGAGGCGGAGTCCCGGGCGGTCCCGGTTCCCCGTCCCGAGGAGGGCGCCGGCGTGGTGGCCAACCGTGCCGGCCGCCCGGTCGGCGTCTCGACCGTCGACGGTGTCACCCGTGCGGTCAGCGCGGTGTGCACGCACCTCGGCGGCGTGCTGGATTGGAACGACGCCGAGTGCACGTGGGACTGCCCGCTGCACGCGTCGCGCTTCGCCCCCGACGGCACGCGCCTGGAGGGCCCGGCACTGCGCGATCTCCGCCCGCTGCCCCGCGACGGGCGCCCGGACTAGCCGCCGAGCGGGGCGTCCCACCCCTGCTGAGGGGTGTCGCCGTTCTCGCGGAAGACGTACTGCGAGGCGAGACGGCGCTGACTGCTCGACCAGTCGATCGCCGGGCGGCGCTGCTCGGGCGGCAGGTAGCCCAGGCGGTACACGGCCATGAGCTCGAGGTCGTCCGGCACCCGCAGGAGCTGCACGATCTCGTCCCAGCGCCCCGGCACCTCCATCGGGAACGAGATGAACTGGATGCCCATGCCGAGCTCGACGGTCGTCAGCCAGACGTTCTCCATCGCCGCACCCATACTGAACACCGAGTAGAACGACGAGAGCTGCCCGGGTCGGTACTCGCTGCGGTCGAGCATGACGCCGAGCAGCAGCGGTGACCCGGCGACGAGCTTCCGGTTCTCGGCACCGAGGGTCTTCGGCACCCCGAACGTGTTCATCAGCGTCTGGCCGCGCTTGGTGAACACCTGGCTCGTGAACGGCCGGAGGGCTGCGGGCAGCTTGTCGAACAGCATCCCGCTGCGCTTCTCGTCCATCTCGGCCTGACTGAAACGGAAGTAGGGCTTGTACCGCTCGAAGAACGTGCCGTTCGACATCGCCTCGGTCATGCTCTCGCCGGAGATGCGCGCGATCGTCTCGATGGTGTCGCGACTCTCGATCACGACGAACCGCCAGGGCTGACTGTTCAGCTGCGAGGGTGCGCGGCCCGCGGCCTCGAGGAGGATGCGCTGGTGCTCCTCCGACACCGGGTCGGGCAGGAACGGCCCGTTCGTGGTCTTGCGGCGGCGGATGGCATCGAGCAGTTCCATGCGGTCACTTCCGGTCGGCGGGACGGCGTGCGAGGATGGCCCCCGCGACGATGAAGGGGGCGGCGGCGAGCGCCGTGAGCGGATGCCGGCGGCCGTGGCTGCCGAGGTACGGAATCGCGGCGAGGGGCGCGGCGGCCGGCAGCAGGGCGAGCGCGGCACGGCGGCCGGAGGTTCCTGCGCCGCGCGTCCAGCCCCCGATGACAGCGGCGGCGGTGGTCGCACACGTCGCGATGTACAGCGCGTGATGCAACCACCGGAAGGAGCTCGTGTCGATCAGGCGCGCGGCGACGGCGGTGCCGAGCCCACAGTTCACGGCGTAGGCCGTGGCCGCGGCGGCGAACAGCGGCGCGGCGTTCCTGCGCTCCCGACGGTGGGCCATGGCACGACACTACGCCCGCGCGTGCGACCGGAGGCGCGTTTCGTCTCGCTCCGCTCGCTCAACGACCGAGAGCTGCCCGGTCGTTGAGCGAGGAGCGCAGCGACGAGACGAAACGCCCCCGCGACTACAGGTTCCCCTCCGCATACACGCGGAGCGCGTCGCGGACGAACTCCGCGCCGTGGGTGCCGCCGGACGACGTCGCGTAGTTCGCGCCGAAGCGCGGATCCGCGACGTACATCTCACCGAGCCCGATCACGTACGCCTTGACGTCGCCACCGGGGACGGCCGCCGGTGTGCCCGGGATGCCGGTCAGCCACTCGACGTGGCGTCGCGCGACATCCTGAGCCGCGGCGGATGCCGGGTCGATGCCGCTCTCCGCCGCAGCGATCCAGTCGCGTCCGAGGTCGGACACGCGCTGCTGCCAATCGGCGCGCTCCGCATCCGTCATCCCCCGCCACCAGCGGTCGCTGTCGGCGTAGGCCTTCTTGCCCCAACGGTCCTCGACCTCCTCCCTGTACCGGGTGTGGTCGAAGCCGTCGAACATGTTCTCTGCCATGAGATTCTCACCTCCTCTCAATGCGGTGATGGTCGATTCGACCGACGCGATCTGCCGCGCCAGCCTGGTCTGCTCCTCGCGCAGCAGCGCGAGGTGGGTCTCGAGGGCGGATGCCTCACCGCGCTCCCGGTCGAGGACCTCCGCGATCTGCGGCAGTCCGAGTCCGAGCTCCCGCAGGAGGAGGATCCGCTGCAGCCGTACGAGTGCGGCCTCGTCGTAGTGGCGGTACCCGTTGTGCGCGATGCGCGAGGGCGGCAGCAGTCCGATGTCGTCGTAGTGACGCAGCGTCCGGCTCGTCGTGCCCGCGAGGCGCGCGATCTCCTGGATGGACCAGTCACGATTCGCCACCGCGTCCTCCTCTCTGTTGTCGTGCTGTCGTGTTGTCGACTCTAGAAGTTGACGTCGCGTCAAGGTCAAGCGCGCGGATTTTCCTGCGCATCCGTCATCGCTCGTCTAGCCTGTAGACACACGCCCCGGGGGGAATCGGGGCACCCCCACCGGAGGAGCGAAAACATGTCCGACACAGTCCGCCCATCCTCGAACGGGCCGAGCCGCCGCACCGTGCTGAAGGCCACCGCGTGGTCCCTGCCGGTCGTCGCGGTCGCCGCCGCCACGCCACTCGCGGCCGCCAGCACGACGGGCGACCTGCTGCTCACCGCCCGGACCGGCGGGACCACCATCGGCGCCAATGACCCCGGCGCGACGGAGGCCTACGTCCTGACGATCCCGCCGGGATTCGACGTGACCACCATCGGCACCGAGCGCACACCCGCGGGGGCGACCCTGATCGTGACGTTCGACTCCCGCCTGCTCGGCGACCCGAGCGCGACCATGGACGGAATCAACGCTCCCCGCACCCCGGTGACCATCGACGGAAACGTGGCGACGGCGACGTTCACCCTCCCGCTCGGGATCCCCGCGAACGGCACGACGGAACCCCTTCTCATCACGTTCGCCACGATCAACAACGGCGTGTGGGTCACAGACGCACAGCCCTACACGGTCACGCTCGTGGCACCGGCGGGTTCGCCCGACCCGGACACCGGGAACAACACGGTCACCGTGGCCGCGGAGTACTCGCCGGTGGTCCCGATCTGAATCGGAGTCCGAGATACGAGAAGAGGCGTCCCGCCTACAGCCGGGGCGCCTCTTCGCGTATCTCGACCGCACCTCTTGACAACATCGAGATATATCGTGTTACGCTTGCGACACACGATATATCGTGACCATCGACACAGGAGAAGCACACATGACCGAGAAGTGGCTCATCGCCCCGGGCGAGGAACGCGTCATCGACATCGAGTCCGTCAGCCGCCTCAAGGTGGGCCTGGTCGGCGGACAGGTGGACATCATCGCCCACGACGAACCGGGCATCCGCATCGAGGTGCACGGCGTCACCACCAAGGACCTCCGCATCGAGTCCCGCGACGGCGAGGTCGAGATCGACCACCCGCAGCTGGGCTGGGACAACTTCCTCGAGGTGTTCCGCAACTTCGGCTCCGGCGGCCCCCGTGCCGAGGTGAGCGTCGCGGTCCCCCGCTCGATCGCTCTGAACCTCGGCGTCGTCAGCGCCGGCGCGCTGGTCTCGGGCCTCCGCAACGACGCCCGCCTCAACACCGTGTCCGGCGACATCATCGTCGACACGCTGATCGGCGACCTCACGGTCAACTCCGTCTCGGGCGACGTGCAGGTGCGCGGCCTCACCGGCTCGATCAGCGCGAACAGCGTCTCGGGCGACGTGGCCGTCACGGGCGCGGTGCGCCGAGCGACCGTCGACATCGTCTCCGGCTCCACCCTGGTGGACGCCGCGGGCGACGTGAACACGATCAACATCAACTCGGTCTCGGGCGGCACCACGGTGCGCCTCGACGAGTCCCTCGCGGCGAACTACGTCATCCGGTCGCTGAGCGGACGTCTGCTCATCGACGGTGTCGAGCGCAGCACGTCTGGTCCCAGCAACTACACCGGCACGACCGGCGAGCTCGCGGGTCGGTTCGTCGACCTGCGCGCCAACTCCGTCTCGGGTGGGGTCACGGTTCTCCGCCGCACGCCGGCATCGATCACCGAAGACGCGGAGTGGGAAGCATGAGCCCGGCAGTCTTCTCCCACGGCGACCTCCGCCTCTACCTGCTGTCCCTGCTCGCCGAGGCGCCGCAGCACGGCTACGGGATCATCCAGTCCCTGACCGATCGCACGGGCGGCACCTACACCCCGAGCGCCGGCACCATCTACCCGCGGCTCGCGAAGCTCGAGGAGGAGGGCCTGGTCAGCAAGACCGTCGACGGCCGCACCACGATCTACGCGATCACCGAGGCCGGACGCGCCGAACTCGCATCGCGTGAGGGCGACCTCGCCGGCATCGAGGCGGGGCTCACGGATTCCGTGCGACTGATCGCGAGCGAGGTCCGACAGAGCGTCCAGGACGCGATGAAGAGTCTGCGGGCCGATCTCGCCGCGGCCGAGAAGGGCGAGCGCACGGCGGCGAAGAACCGGCCGCGCTCGGCGACCGACGACTCGCGCCTCGTCAGCCGCGAGGAGATGCACCGGGCGGATGCCGTCATCAACGCATTCCGTGCCCGCGTGCGCACCGACCTGCGCACCCACCTCGCGAAGGGCGGCACGCTGTCGCCGTCCGTGGTCACCGAACTCGAGACGGCGCTCGACACCGCGGCTCGCGGAGTGACGGTCGCCCTGAGCAACGCCGGGTCATGACCACCCCGACTCCCGCCGCGGCACCTCCGCGGCGGGAGGGCGAAGCCCCATCCGGTTCCGCGCACGTCAGCCCATCGGCGGCACAGGACAGGGGCGCGGGACCGGCCACTCCGCTCCCCGCACCCGCCGCGCGGAGACACGGCATCATCATCCAGATGCGGTGAGCGCACGAGAAGAGGCCCCGTCGGCGAACAGTCGACGGGGCCTCTTCTCGTGCCTGAGAGCGGTTGCCGCTACTCCGGCCAGATCTCCTTCTGCTCGTCCGGCACGGACTCGCCGAGCGGGACCACGAGGACCGAGCGATGCTGACGGTGCGCCAACCGCGCCGCCACCGAGCCGGTGAAGAACTCCCTGATCGATTCGCCGATACCGCGCTTGCGCGTGCCGACGACGATCAGCTGCGCGTCGAGCTTGGTGGCGAGCTGCTTGATCGCCAGGGCGGGGTCGCCGACGAGCTGGCGAGCGGTCCACGTGACGTCGGTCCCCTCGAGCAGCTTTGCGGCCGCCGCCTCGACGGCCTCGAACTCCGCCGCGCCGGCATCGAAGTTGATGTCGATCGGAGCGGAGTGCACGTAGCCGTCCGGATCCTCGTAGGTCACGAATCGCGTGACGTCGACATGGGCGACCACGAGCGGCGCGCCGAGCAGTCGCGCGTAGCGGACGGCCTCGTCGATCACGTGTCGATCCTGGTCCAACTGCATGCCGACGATGACGGCCTTCTGCAGCGCCGCGTTCTGTGCGGCTTCATCGGACGGAGTGGAGGTGCTGTCGGTCATGAAGATCGTTCCCTTCACCAGCCTGGCCTCAGCCAGAGGGTCTTACCCGCGTGCTATTCTGAATGCTACTCTTACCGGCTTCAGGCCGGTGTCGTGAAATGCCTCGGGCCTCACCGCCCGCAGCTTAACTCGTGAGGGGGTCTCGCGCATGGGCCGTGGCCGTCAGAAGGCGAAACACACCAAGATCGCCCGCGAACTCAAGGCGTACAGTCCGTCGGTGAACTACTCCGCTCTCGAGCGCGAGCTAGGTCACCCGACCGACGAAGACGCATACGTCGACAAGTGGGCCGATGACTATGCCGACGAAGACGAGGACGAACTAGAAAAGGCCTGACCGCCTGATCGGTTCGTCACACCCGCACGACGTGCGGGTGTTTCGTCGCGCCCGGACGGAGGTCGAGAAGAGCCGTTCGGGTGCGTCGGGTGGTCATCCTCGGTCGGCGTACCGCTCTCGGATCAGGTCTTTGATCCACCGGTTGAGCTCGGCGGGATCGACGAGGGACCGTCCTGTCCGGGGATCGATCGTCGCGTAATCGGCCGGTCCGAACTCGGCGAGGAACGTGGGTCGTCGCCCCTCCTCCCGCTGCCGGTCCACGACTCGGTCCCACCACGCGAGGTGCGCCTCGACCGCCGGCGCCCACCGAGGATCGCGCGGCTCGTCGATCTGCGGAGACTGCGGATGGCCGAAGCGCGCGTGGATGTGGTCGGTGCGGCTGATCGCCAGCGCGACCGCCTCGGTCTGATCCTGCAGCAGCGACTCGGCGGAGACGACCCAGTGCGAGGCATCGAGCGTCAGACGGAGTCCCGGATGCCGCGCGAGCAGTCGAGCCGAGGAATGCGCCGTGGGCAGCATCCGCGCGCGATGCGTCTCGACGAGGATGTCCAGCCTCGTCCGCTCGCGCTCGCCCACCACCCATTCCGCGAGCGCGTCGAGCTCTCGCCCGCTCCAGTGATCCCGTCCGGCATGCAGGGTGACGTGCAGGGGGTCGATGCCCGCGGCCCGGACTCCCTCCAGCTGCAGCTCGAGCTCCCGGCGATGCCCGGTCGGATCGACTGCGGCACTCCCGACGAGCACGGAGACGGCCGCACCCGTCTCCCGGACGGCCGCCCCGAGCTCACGCCGGGCAGGCTCATCCGACGGCCACCAGAGCTCGACACCGTCGTATCCGTCGCGGAGCGCGGCATCGATCAGCGCCCCCGGCAGCATCGGGGAGACCCAGTCGTTCATCAGGACGAGCGGACGGAGCGGCATCGGCGGGTGGTCCTCTCCGGGCGATCGCGGCACGGCCACGGATCCGTGGTCGACGCGTGGGGAACAGACTATGTCAGCGCTCCCTCAATGGTGTTGAATTGAAGTGTTTTGAACCTCATTTCCCAGTTGTGAGCGCAAACATTCTGTGATTTGATGTGCATGTGATCGACGGCGCCTCGGCACCAGACCCCGCTGGACGATCCGCAGAACATGACCTCAAAGAGGAGAACAGCATGGCAATCACCCCTCGCTTCACCCGCACCGCCGCGATCGTCGCGGTGGGAGCGGTGTCGGCCTTCGGCCTCGCGGCCTGCTCATCCGACGATTCCGGTGGCAGCGGTGCCAGCGGAACCGACGGCGAACCCATCACGATCGAGTACCTGCACCGTCTCCCCGACGGCGAGGGGATGACGCCCGCGTCCGAGATCGTCGACCGCTGGAACGCCGACCACCCCGACATCCAGGTGAAGGCGACGAAGTTCGACGGCAAGTCGAGCGACATGATCCTCAAGCTCGAGACCGACGTGAAGGCCGGCAACGGACCCTGCCTCGCACAGACCGGCTACTCGGAGGTGCCGCAGCTGTTCGTCAAGGGACTGCTGCAGGACGTCGCGGACGAGGCCAAGAAGTACGAGGACGACTTCTCGGCCGGAGCGTTCAGCGGCATGAAGGTGGGCGACGCGATCGTGGGCCTCCCGCAGGATACCGGCCCCCTCGTCTACTTCTACAACGAGGCCGAGTTCACGGCGCTGGGCCTCGACGCCCCGAAGACCCTCGACGACCTGACCGCCGACTCCGCCACGGCGGCCGCCGCCGGCAAGTACGTGACGGCCTTCACGCCCGACGAGGCGCAGAACTGGCTCTCCGCTCAGTCCGCTGCGGCCGGCGACACCTGGTTCAGCACGGCGGGCGACGAGTGGAAGGTCGACGCGGAGGGCGCAGGCTCCGAGCGCGTCGCCGCATTCTGGCAGGGCCTCCTCGACGGCAAGCAGACCCTCGCGACCGAGCGCTGGGGCGAGGGCTTCACGGCCGCGCTCAACGACGGCAGCCTCATCGGCCATGTCGGCGCGGCATGGGAGGCCGGATTCCTCCTCGACTCGCTCGACGGCACTCCGGCCGAGGGCCAGTGGCGCGTCGCCCAGCTCGCCGACTTCGGCGCCGGCGCCATGAGCGGTCCCGACGGCGGCTCGGGTGTCTCGGTGATGAAGGGCTGCGAGCACCCCGCCGAAGCCATGGAGTTCAACGACTGGTTCAACACCCAGGTCGACGACCTCGCGTCGCAGGGCCTCGTCGTCGCCGCCAAGGGCGACGTGAAGACCCCCGAGAAGATGCTCCGCCAGTTCGGCGGCCAGGACGTGCTCGCGGAGCTCGGGACGGCGACGGAGAACCTCAACCCGGACTTCCCGTACGCTCCCGGCTTCTCGACGCTGTCGAAGATGAACGAGACCGCCGCCGCGGCGGTCGCCGGCACCGCGAAGGTCGCCGACATCTTCACCACCGCCCAGGACACGGCCGTCGCCTCCCTGAAGGACCTCGGCCTGCCGGTCGCGAAGTGAGTCGACGAGCGGACATCATCAGATGATCGACGGCGGAGTGCACGCGCAATCGTGCACTCCGCCGTCGTCTTGACAGCGAGAGGCGACACCATGGTCACAGTGACCGAGACGCGAGGCACGGCACCGGCGCCGGCCCCGCGCATCCCCGCGGATCCGACCCGCAGACGCCGGTTCGGCACCCGACGCGAGGGCCTCACCGGCTGGCTGTTCATGACGCCGTTCGCCGTGCTCTTCGTCCTGGTCTTCCTGGTGCCGATCATCGTGTCGATCCGATCGTCGTTCTTCGCTCAGGTCCCCTCCGGCGACGGACTGTACGGCGGCGGAGAACTCGTCGACACGTTCGTCGGGCTTGAGAACTTCGTCACCGCCGCGACGAACGGCGCCTTCTGGACCGGCATGGGACGCGTCGTCCTCTATGCCGCCCTGCAGATCCCCGTGATGATCCTCGTCGCCCTCGGACTCGCCCTGCTTCTCGACTCGTTCATCGTGCGCCGCCCCACGCTGTTCCGACTCTCCTTCTTCCTGCCGTATGCCGTCCCCGGCATCATCGCGGCGATGATGTGGCTCTACCTCTACACGCCGGAGGTCTCGCCCTTCCTCCCGTTCCTCCCCGAGGGCACCGACTTCATGGCACCGGGCACGATCCTCTTCTCGATGGCGAACATGACCACGTGGACCTACACGGGCTACAACATGCTCATCTTCCTGTCGGCGCTGCAGGCGGTTCCGCGCGACCTCTACGAGGCGGCGCGCCTCGACGGAGCATCCGGCTTCCAGATCTCGATGCGGATCAAGGTGCCGCTGGTGCGGGGCGCCGCTCTCCTCGCGGTGCTGCTGTCGATCATCGGCACGATCCAGCTCTTCAACGAGCCGGTGGTGCTGCAGGCAGCGAACTCGTGGATGGGCAAGGACTTCACGCCCATGATGCTCACCTACAACACGATGATGGGCGAGATCTCGCCGTCCGGCAGCGGCCCGGCATCCGCCTACTCCCTGCTCATGGCTCTGATCGCGGGTGTGCTCGCGATCGTGTACGCGCTGCTGCAGCGCCGGAAGGGCGACGCATGACCACCACGCGCCTCATCACCACCGAGGCATCGACACGTCGACGCCCCCGCCGGACGCCCGACGCGGATGCTCCGCCGCCCTCGATCGCCCCGACCCCGGTCACGCGTGCGTTCGGCATCATCGCGCTCGTCGTCGCGACGCTGTACTTCCTGGTGCCGGTGTACTGGCTCATCGTCGCCTCGACGAAGAACAACACCGATCTCACCTCGACCTTCGGCTTCTGGTTCGCCGGCTGGAACCTCGACACCAACTACGACAGCCTGATGAACTGGACCCAGGGGCTGTTCTGGCGGTGGGTCGGCAACTCGATGCTGTACTCCGTGAGCGCCGGCGTCATCGGCACCCTGTTCGCCGTGATGGCGGGCTACGCGATCGCGAAATTCGCCTTCCCCGGCAAGCGCATCGCGGTGGGCGTCATCATGGCCGGCCTCCTGCTCCCCGTGGCACTGCTGACCGTCCCGCTGTACATCGAGTTCCAGGCCCTCGGACTGACGAACACCGTCTGGGCGATCATCATCCCCTCGGCGGTATCGCCGTTCGGCGTCTTCCTCGGCATGGTCTACGCGCAGTCATCCGTCCCGACCGAGCTGCTCGAGGCCGCCCGCATCGACGGAGCCGGCGAGGCCCGCATCTTCTTCACGATCGTGATGCGCCTGCTGGGTCCCGCGATGGTGACCATCTTCCTGTTCATCTTCGTGGCGACGTGGAACAACTTCCTGCTCCCGCTCATGATGATCTCGAGTCAGGATCTGAAGCCCGTGACCCTCGGGCTCTACGGCATGGTGAGCTACTTCGCCCCGGACAAGGGCGCGGTGATGCTCGGTGCCCTGCTCGGGGTTATCCCGCTCGTTCTGCTGTTCTTCGCCCTGCAGAAGTACTGGCGCTCCGGCCTCGCCGCCGGCGCCGTGAAGGGCTGACCCGCTCCTCCTCCCACCCCACACCCGCCGGCCCCCGCCGGCCCCGCGTCCGCCCTCGGCACTCCGCCGAGGGCGGACGTCTGCGTGCGGGGCGTCCGCGAGTGCACGGGGTGTCCGCGAGCGCACGGGGCTCTGGGCATGAGCGCACGGGGCTCTGGGCCCGAGGCTCCGCGAGTGCACGGGGTGTCCGCGAGTGCACGGGACAATCACGGGGACCAGCCGTGCGTTCGCCGAGGTGTCGTGCTCTCGACGACAGTGAAGACGCCCGGCAGCCTCACGGGCATACCCCGCGCCACCGGAGCCCGGGCGCACGAAGCTCCGGGCACGAAGCTCCGCGAGTGCACGGGGTGTCGACGAGTGCACGGCACGCACACGGAGACAACCCGTGCACTCGGCGAGGTCCCGTGCACTCGACAGCAGCGCGGGGGACGCGGGTGGGGCGGGGGACGCGGAACGGCCCGGAGGAGGATCCTCCGGGCCGTTCTGCGTCAGCGGGTCAGCTGTGGCGGCGTCTCCGCATCCACAGGGTCAGGCCGAGGCCCATCGCGGCCAGGGCCGCGAGCGCCGCCCCTGCCCAGACGGCTCCGTCGACGCCGGTCGTCGCGAGGTCTCCCCCGCTCCCGGTCCCGGGCGCCGCCGTGACCGCGAGGTCGCCCCTCGCCAGCTCGACGCCCAGGGCGTCCGTCGCGACGAGCGCATGCGCACCCGCCGGCGTCGCCGCCGGGATCGTGACGGTCGCCACGGCATCGCCGTCGGCCGAGACGGTCACCTCACCGAGGCGCACCGGCTCGGAGTGCAGCCACAGCTGCACCAGCGCGTCAGGCTCGAATCCGCTCAGCTGCACGGTCACGCTCGACCCGGCGGCGACCGAGCCGATGGATGCCGTGACGGTCGCCTTCTTCCCCGGCTTCGCCTTCTTGACCTTCAACGGTGCGCTGGCGAGTTCGGCGTTCGACGCATCCTGCACGATCACGCGATGCTTCCCCACCGAGGCGTTCGCCGGGATCAGCAGACGTGTGGTCAAGGCACCCTTCGCGTCGACCGCGGCATCCGTCAGCTTGACGTCGTCGAGCCACACCGAGACGGTCGATCGCGGCGCGAAGCCGGTGAGCGCCATGCCCACCGTCTCCCCGGCGCGCACCGAGTCGGCATCGAGCCCGAGCTTCGGGTCGATCTCCGGGTTGCATGCGCTCAGGTCATCGGCCGGACGCTTCTCGGCGGCATGCCCGCCCCGCGCTGCCGACGAGCCGTACACGGCCATCTCGGCGACGGCGGCGAACTGCGTGCCCGAGATCGACGACGTGGCGGTGACCCGGATGTAGCGAGCCGTGGTCTCCGCGAAGTCCACGTCCTGCCACTCGGCGACGTTCTTCCACTCGCCCGAGGCGACGGGTGTGTACGCCTGTCCGTCGGTCGACACCGCGACCTCGTATCCCTTGATCGGCCCGTTCTGGTTGGCGCCGCGGCGCAGGTACGAGATGCCGTCGACCTGCTCGGCCGCACCGAGGTCGAACGTCAGCACGTGCGGATACGACGTGGCGGCCGAACTCCACCGGCTGTGCCAGAACGTGCCGGCGTTGCCGTCGAGCATGTTCGCGGCCGCGCCGTCTTCGCCCGACGTCTCCTCGGAGCTCGCCGCTGCGGAGATCTGCGCGTTGGGGATGCGGGCTCGCTTCGACACCGACACCTCCTGCGTCGTGGTGACCGTGCGCACATCGCAGTCCGCGAGGTACGTCGCGGCGATCCCGATCCCGACGGTCGAGCCGGCGGCCGCCGCGGGCGCGGTGACCAGCCAGGTGGTCTTCACGCTGTCACCGGCCGCGACCTCAGCGAACAGGTTCGACGAGCCGTCGGCGACCTCGACCACATACCCCTCCGGCACCTCGAGCTGCACGCCGATGTTCTCGACGGCGAGGGACTCGCTGTTGGTGAAGGTGGTCGTGAACGCGGTCTGCGCACCCGGGCTCAGGACGCCTGCTTCGCCGGAGACGGTCGCGCAGGGCGTGCCGCCGGTCGTGGGGCCGAGGTCGGTGACGGTGAAGTCGTCCAACACGAAGTCCACGTCCGGTCCGCCGACCCGCTCGAGTCCGACCCAGGTGTAGTCGCCGCAACCGACGATCACGTCCTGCGAGAACTCGGCCGTCTCCAGCGCCTGCGTGATCCCGGTGCGGCTGAGCGTGGTCGAGGTGACCTTGCCACCCGCAACGGCATCCGTCCCGGTGAGCCAGCGGTACGCCCCGCTCGCGCCGACCTGGTAGTCGAAGCCGATGCGGTAGGAGTGCCCGGCCTGCAGCGGGACGAGCGTCGGATCGGTGCGGTAGACGACCCCGTTGTTCTCGGAGTGCGACATGAGCGAGTGGTCGCCGGTCAGCGTCGTGTCCACCGCGAGCCCGGCCAGCGGCCCCGCATCGAACGGCTTGGCGGTGTTGCGCCAGTTACTGCTCGCGTACGGGTCGTGACGACGGGAGATGCTCGTGCGCGGGTCGTCGATGCCGTTGGCGTCACCCTTCACGAACGGCCCCCAGCCCGCCTCGTCGCCCTCGAAGTCGTTCGAGTACACCGTGCCGGCCGCGGACGGCGTCGTGGTGTCGGCCATGACACGGGCGTTGTCGATGCGGACCTTCGCCTCCCCCGCGACCGCACCGATCGACACGGTGACCTCGCCCGATGCCGGAGCCAGGAACGAGGTCGAACCGCGCTGGTAGTACTGGCCCGCCTTGGAATCGGCGCGCATGTAGTTGTACGTCGGGGAGAGGTTCCACGTGCGGGTGGCGGCACCTGAGCCGGTGTCGACCGAGACGCTCACGTCGCGGGTCGCGGTCGGATCGATCTGCACCTGTGCGGAGAAGGCGTATCGCTCGCCCGGCTCCAGCCCGGTCACCCGCTGGGAGATCGACGACGCGGCTGCACCGAACACGGCGATGTTGTCGCCGCGCGATTCGTTCTTCGCGCTGCCGAGGTCGGTGCGCTCGATCGTCACATCGCCCCGGGGGTTCCACACATCGAGCGAACCGGAGTTGAACCCCGGGTCGTCGAGGCCGGCGTCGTGGTACTCGACGGCTGCGCGCTGGGCGCCGCCCTGCGGCACCACGACATAGGCCGTGCCCTTGTCGCCGCTGAGCGTGAGGTCGCCGCCGGTCGCGTCGGCCGTGCCGACCTTGACGCGCCCCTGGTCACCGAGCTCGAAGACGTCGAAGGCGGTGTTGCCGCGGAAGGCGTCGGTGAGACCGAACGTCTTCTCGCCTCCCGTTGCGGAGTAGAAGTACATCTTGTCGGCGTCGACCGGCGAGCCGGAGTCCTCATTCGATTCCAGCGACTGCCACGGCAGCAGGTACGAGTCGCCGCGCAGCACCGTCGCCCCGTCCATCGTGACGACTCTGGTGCTCCCGTCCATGCGCACCGCCACGTCATCCGTCAGCGTCGCTTCGGCGCCTGCCCGGTACGTGAGCAGGTCGAAGTGCTGGAGGAACTTGGTGGGCAGGCTCTGCTTCCAGATGTTGTCGACGAAGCCGTCCCAGTTGCGGTTGCCGACCCAGCCCTCGGCGTCGATCAGCCGCTGCTGTCCGAGCAGGGCGTCGTCGTTCCAGACATCGGCCTGCCCGTTCTGGATGAAGCGCACCATGGTGGAGTTGATGCCCTTGTTGTCCTTGCCGCCGTACGCCAGGTCGTTCGGCCAGTGCGACCAGACCGTGCTGTCGACGAACTTGTCGCCCCACTCGGTCGCGACCTCGAGGTCCATGCCGTTCAGCTCGTCCGCGAGCTCCTCGGCGACCCAGCCGTTGGAGTAGTACACGTCGATGTAGACGCCGCTGAGGCCGGGCACCTCGTCGCGCAGCTGCTGGAAGCGATCGAGCACCCGCCCGGTGCCGAGGTCGGCCTGCTGGTTGATGTAGTACGACTGGTCGAGCCAGTTCCACCCCGGCTTGTAGGGGGCGGCACCGTCGATGATCGCGGAGTCGAACGCGTTCGCCTGCGGGTACATCTCCGTGGCGTTGACGTGCACGCTCATGTCGGCGTTGAGCTTCGCGCCCTCGTCGACGAGGTTGTTGAGGTCGGAGAGGCCGCCGGCGCGCTCGTTGTAGTTCCCGCCGTAGTCGGTGTTCGCCGAGTCGTGGCCCTCGCTGCCGTAGCCCTTGTTGAGCACCCACTGTCCGAGACCGTCGGTCTGGTTCGCGATCCGCTTGGTGTTGTCGAGCACCAGGTCGAAGTAGTTCGTGGCGCTGGAGGCGAAGTTGAAGGGGATACGGCTGACCACGCGCTCGGCCACCCGATCGGCGCCGAGACGCGGGGTGTCGACTTCGCGGTACCGGATCGCCGCGTCCTGCCAGTCGACCGAGTCGTCGCCGTTCCGATCGGCGGCGAGGAGAACCGTGACCTTCGGCAGGGCGTACGTGGTCACCCGGCTGTCCACGGCGGTGGTCGGATGGATCAGCCACGCGCTGGAACCGATCTCCGCCGTGCGTCCCGCCGCCTCGGTCACCCGCGTGGTCAGGCGCGTGTTCCAGGAGGCGGTGCCCCCGGATGCCTGGGTCGTCGCGTTGGTGATCACGCTGCCGACGAGCGCGCCGTTGCCGAGGAAGGCGAAGGCCGCCCCCTTCTGTCCGGTCGCCGTCGACGCGTTCACGGCGATGTGCTCGTCGGCGTTCTTCGTGCTGTCGGGGCTGATCACGGTGCGGTCGAGTGCCGACCCGGCATCCGCGGCGCTCGCCGAGAGGAAGGCGTTGTCCGGGAGACCGAGCGTGGTCACGGTCGCGGTTCCGTCGACGGCCGTGACCTCGAACCCGATGGTTCCGTCTTTCGCGACGCGGATGCTGCTGCGCACGGTGACGTCGATCCCGGTCAGCTTCGACACGTAGTCCACGCCGGTGGCCGAAGCCGTCGACGTGGTCTCCGACGCGTAGGTGGCCCCGTTCACCGACCAGGTCTTCGCCGAGGTGCGCTGACCGCCGATGCTCTCGCTCCCGAGGCGATACGCCGCGATGCGGGGGAACTCCGTCGAGACGACGGCGGTCGTGCCGCCGTCGGCGATCTCGACGGTCTCGTCGGTGTCGGGAACCTCGGGCTCGGTGACGATGGGAGGCAGCTGCTCGTCGGAGAGGACCTCGATCTCGCCGGCCCCGCCGCCGGTGGTCCCCTGCGCGTCGATCACGAGCAGGGCCACGTAGCGACCATCCTTCGCGGTGTCGAGCGTGATGCGCTGCTTCTCGTCGTTCGCGGTCGGCGCGTGCAACGTCGCCGTTCCCGCGGCCGCACCCCACCCGCCGTCAGCGGGAGAGTTCCGCGCGACATCGGCGTCGTCCGTCACATACACCTCGACGGTCTTGGCGGCGACTCCCTGCCCTCTCTTCACCGAGTAGTCGAGGGCCTTCACCGAAAGCGACCGCTGCAGATCCACGACGATCCAGTGCGGGAACGGGGCGCTGGCCGCGTACCGCGACGTCCACTGGGTCGCGAAGTCGCCGTCGAACGCCCCGAGGGCCGTGCCGTCGAGAGACGGAGGAGCCGGATAGGGGTCCGACTCGCTCGACACCGCGTGCAGGCGGTAGTCGGTCTTGGGCACCGGGATCAGATCCGCGGCCTGGGCGGATGGCACCTGGGCGAGCATGCCGCCGAATGCGAGCGCCGTCGCCAGCACGGAGCTGAGGGCGACGGCAGCGCGGGGCGGTCGGGAGGGTTTCGACACGTCTTGCCTCTCGGTCGGAGCGACGCCCGGGAGCACTGACGCCCCGATGCGTCGCAGGTGATCATCGACGATCTCCGGCGATGTTTGCGCTATCACAATATGAGGAACGAGGACGATATATCAAGCACTATCGGCGCGCGAGCGCAAACATTGGCCGAAAGTCGCCCACGCACAGACGACGAGAGCCGCCCCGCACACACATGCGGGACGGCTCTCTGTACGCTCCGGATCAGGAGCCGATGAACTCCTCGGTGTCGCCGAAGGACGGCTCCTCGCGGATCTCGACGGTCGACCCGAGGCGATCGGTGTCGAGGACCACGATCTCGTTGCGGCCGACCCTCCACAGCGGCGCCGGCGCGTAGAGCGTCTCCTGCGGCCCGACCTTCCAGTACCGGCCGAGGAGGAAGCCGTTCAGCCAGACCATCCCCTTCGACCCGCCGGGGAAGGCGAGCCAGGCGTCGAGCGGTTCCGCGATGCCGAAGGAGGCGACGGCGACGCCGTCGGAGGCATCCGCGGACCCACCCGGAACCGGCACGGGAGCATCCTGCGGCACGAGGCGATGCGTCCATCCGTTGACCAGTCGACGTCCGATCATCACGCCGCGCATGATGCCCTTGCCCTCGCCGGTGTACGGGCCGTAGTTGATGCGCCCGAGGCTCTCGACGACGATCGTGAGTCGACCCGCTCCACCGTCGACCGGCAGCGCCAGCGACGTCTCGCCGTCCCGCTCCAGGACCCCGAGCTTCTGCCGGTCGAGGAACACGACGGCGCGGTCGTGCAGTCCGTCGATCGTGAGCATCGCGTCGGCGGGGAACGACACGTCCGCCTCGTAGGCGACCAGGCCGTCTTCGGCGCCGAGCGCCTCGAACGTGCGCGGCCTCGGCGAGACGTCGCCGGTCACGGGAAGGGTCGCGATCAGCTCCAGCAGAGCGGCCCGAGGCTCGAGAGGCGCGGTCGCCGCACCCTGCCGCCGCGGAGCAGCGGGAACAGCCGGAAGCTCGGCGGCATGGAAGGGCGCGAACAGGGCGCGGAGCGCGTGGAACTTCTCGTTGAGCGTTCCGTCCTCGCCGATCGGTGCATCCGAGTCGTAGCTGGTGACCGTCGGCTGCAGCACCTGGTCGTGGTTCGCGCCGTTCCAGAGACCGAAGTTCGTCCCTCCGTGCGCCATGTAGAGGCTCACCGACCCGCCCGCCGCCAGCAGTTCCGCGATCGTGCCCCCGGTGCTCGCGGCGGAGCGCACGTGGTGGCGCTCACCCCAGTGGTCGAACCAGCCGCCCCAGAGTTCGCTGCACATCAGCGCGTCGCCCTCGCGGCGCAGCTCCACGGCCCTCGCGACCCCGGTCCCGAAGGTGAAGGTGGCCATCGCGCCGGGAACGCTGCCGTGCTCGATCATGTCGCCGGTGATGCCGTCGGCGGTCGTGAGCATCTCGACCATCCCGCGGCGACGGAGACCCTCCCGCAGGTGCGCGAGGTAGGCGGCGTCACTCCCGAAGGAGCCGTACTCGTTCTCGATCTGGATCGCGACGATCGGTCCGCCGTGGGAGGCCTGCAGCGGGACGAGTCGGGGGATCAGCTCGTCGTACCAGGCGTCGACCGCCGCGAGGAAGTCGGGGTCGCTGGTGCGCAGCGCCGCGACCCGGCCGGAGAGCCAGGACGGGAGGCCGCCGTTGGACCACTCGGCGCAGATGTAGGGGCTGGGTCGGAGGAACACGTCCAGACCGATGTCGCCGGCGAGACGGACGAAGCGCTCGATGTCGCGCCATCCGTCGAAGCGCACGTCGCCCTCGACGCGCTCGTGGAAGTTCCACGCGACATATGTGTCGACCGTGTTCGCGCCCATCGCGGCGAGTCGACGGAGGCGATCCTCCCACTGGTCGGGATGCACCCGGAAGTAGTGGATCGACCCCGCGAGGATGCGGTGGGAGACGCCGTCGCGAAGGATCTCTCCGTCGCGCCAGATCAGGGTGGGCGCGCCGATCGACGACGCGGCGGCCGGGGCTCCGGTAGCGGCGGAAGAGCCGTCGAGAGCCGAGGCGAGAAGGTCAGGCATAGCGCTCCAAGCACGAGTGTTTGCGTTCACATTATCGCATCACACTTCTCGCCGCCTCCTGGTTTTCCGCCGATTGATCGCTACCATTGACCACATGTCACCTCGCCGCCCGAGAGACGACCGCGCCCCCAGCCAGGTCGACGTCGCCCAGCTAGCCGGTGTCTCCACGCAGACCGTCTCCCGCGTCATGTCCGGGCAGGACAACGTGCGCCCCGACACCGCCCGGCGCGTCCTCGCGGCCGTGGAGGAGCTCGGCTACCGCGTGCACGCCGCCGCCGCGTCGCTCGCCTCCGGGCGCACCCGGGTGCTGGGCGTGATCGTCGTCTCCACCGACCGGTACTCGTCGGCGGCCCTCGGCGTCGGCATCCAGCAGGCGGCCGCTGCGAACGGCTACACCGTGTCGACGGCCGCGGTCGCCGACCACGCGTCCGTCGAGGCCTTCCTGGAGGCCTTCGACCGACTCGAACGTCAGGGGGCGGAGGGCATCATCCTCGGCGTCCCGGTCGAGCTCGAGAGCCCGGCGATGCGCGCGCGCACCGAGCGCACGCCTGCGACCCGCAGCGAGCGCACCTCCCTCGACGAGGACGCGCCGCTCGCCGTGGATCAGCGCGCGATCGCCCGTCTCGCCGTCGAGCACCTCCTCGACCTCGGGCACCCGACCGTGTGGCACGTCTCGGGCGACGAGTACTGGACCGAGACGCAGCAGCGCAGCGAGGCGTGGGAGCAGACGCTCCGCGACCGGGGCATCGTCCCCCCGCCGGTGATCCCCGCCGACTGGACCCCCGAGTCCGGCTACCGCGCCGGTCGCACCATCGCGGCGATCCCCGAGGCGACGGCCGTGTTCGTCAGCAGCGACGAGATGGCGTTCGGACTGATCCGCGCGCTGCACGAGGCCGGGCGCAGTGTTCCCGAGGACGTCTCCGTGGTGAGCGTCGACGACATCGCTCTCGCCGCCTACGCCTCCCCCGCACTCACGACCGTCCGGCAGCCGTTCGAGGCCATGGGCCGTGCGGCCGCACTCCGTCTCATCGCCCAGATCGAGGGACAGGAGGCCGTCGGGGAGGTGCCGTCGACCGATCCGCAGCTCATCGTGCGCTCGTCCACCGCACCGCCGCGCTCGGCGCGCTAGCCCTCATCCGCCCCAGACCGCCCGGGCACCGGCCTCGCCGATCAGCACGACCATCACCGTGCTGCCCACGCCGCTGACGACCGCGAGCACGGCGACGATCCACCGCGCCGCCCGGCGCGGCCCCTCGCCGAATCGGTACCAGCACCACTGCGCCGCCGCGACCAGGAACATCGCGAGCGTCCACGGCCACAGCAGTCGACCGAGGTCGGCGTGATGGACCACCGCCGGCACCGGACCGACCCGCTCCGCCAGGGCCTCACCCGCGAGCATGGTGATGGGCACGAGCACGAGCACCACGAGGGCGGCGAGCGGCGTCACGATGCCGAGCCTCTTCCGCGCCGCGGGGAGGAACGCGCCCAGGATCAACGCCAGCGCCGTGAGCGGCACGAGGATGACCACCGCGTGCACGATGAGCGGATGCAGGGGGAGCCCGGCGATCTCGAAGAGGTCCATACTCAGGACACGGGATCGACGCGTCGAGGGTTCAGATGAACCTTCCGCCCGCCTGTCTCGTGTCTCCGGAGAGGAACCGAAGGAGGTGGCGGATGCCGAGGGATGACGCGGCACGTCTCGGCGCGCTCTACGACGCGCATGCGGCGCCGATCTGGCGCTACGTCGTGCACCTCACCGGAGATCGGGCGGGAGCGGATGACGTCGTCCAGGAGACCCTGCTGCGTGCCTGGCGGACCCCGCGCATCCTCGCCGACGATCCGGAGTCCACGCGTTCCTGGATGTACACGGTCGCCCGGCATCTGGTCGTCGACGAGGCGCGGAGCGCCCACCATCGCCGGGAGGTCGCGATGGACGAGCCGCCGGAGTCCGCCGTGCGCGACGCCACCGACGCGATCTTCGACGCGATCCTGATCGAGGAGGCGCTCGCGGCGCTCTCCGAAGCCCACCGAGACGTCGTCATCCGCGCGTACTACCGGGGCCTCACGGTCGCCGAGATCTCCGCGGAGCTGACGGTCCCCGAGGGGACCGTCAAGTCGAGGCTGCACTACGGCCTCCGCGCGCTGCGACTCGGACTGCAGGAGAAGGGAGTGACGCGATGAACGCCGACCACACGCGATACGCCGAGTGGGATGCCGCGTACGTCCTCGGAGCCCTCAGCGCCGCCGACCGCGCCGAGTTCGAAGCGCACCTCTCGCAGTGCGCCGAGTGCCGTGCCGCCATCGCGGAGGTGGCGCCGATGCCGGGCCTCCTCTCCCGGGTGGCACCCGAGCGGGCGGAATCGCTCCTGCGGGCGACGGATGCCGAGGCTCCGGCACCCGAGCACCGCGCGCACGTGCTCTCCCTCGCCGCCGAGCGCGCCCGCCGCCGCCGTCGGGCGTGGGTCGCCGGTACCGCGGCCGCTGCGGCGATCGTCGTCGCCGTCGTGGCCGTGCCGCTCGTGTCGGCCCAGCTCCGTCCGCCGACGACGACGGTCGCCCTGGAACAGCTGATCGACGCCCCGCTCACCGCCACCGTCGGCCTCACCGACGTCGCCTGGGGCACCCGGATCGACATGACGTGCGCATACGGCGCCGGAGGTCATGCTCCGGCGGACGGCTGGGCGTACGCGCTGGTCGTGGTGGCGCAGGACGGCACCGAGAGCGTGCTGTCGACGTGGCGGGCGCATCCGGGCACCACCGCGCGCCTGAGCGCCGGTACCGAGCTCCCGGCGTCGGACATCTCCACGGTCGAGATCCGCTCGGTCGACTCCGGCGAGGTGCTCATGCGGTCATCCGTCGACGCGCCCTGAACCTTTCACCGCCGCCTGTCGTGTACCCCCTGACCGCACCCGCGGTCCTGCACAGGAGGTTTCACCATGCTCTCGAGAGTCTCGAAGACCGCGGCGGTCGCCGCCCTGCTCCTGACGTTCGCCGTCGCCGGATGCTCATCGCCCGGCGGAGGCTCCGGCGGCTCGGGCGGGGCCTACGGACAGTCGTCCGAGTCCAGCGCGCCCAGTGAGAGCGCGGCATCCGGCGCCACCACGCTGATGGTCGCCGACTCGACGCTCGGCAAGATCGTCGTCGACGCCGACGGGAAGACGCTCTACATGTTCGACACCGACACGCAGGGCTCGGGCGAGAGCTCCTGCACCGGCGAGTGCCTCACCAACTGGCCGCCGCTGACCACCGAGGGCGACGCGCCCGCGGCGCAGGGCGTGACCGGCGAGGTCGGCACCATCACCACGGCGGACGGCTCCCAGCAGGTCACCCTCAACGGCTGGCCGCTCTACTACTTCGCGGGCGACGCCGCGGCCGGCGACGTCAACGGGCAGGGTGTCGGCGGCATCTGGTGGGTGCTCTCCCCTGCCGGGGAACGCATGGCCGACTGAGACGACGGGGCACCGGCGGGGTCATGCGATCGCGGGCTCGCCTCGCGGACTCACCAGCGACCGTGCCGGTGCTCCCACTCGTCCTCGACCGTGCGGCGCCGACCAGCGACGATGCCGGCGGGGATCGCGACAATCAGCACACCCGCGATGACGAGGAGCGGCACCTGCCACCCCGCGGTCGTCTCGTGCAGGAGTCCGATCAGCAGGGGGAAGGTCGCGGCGATGGCATAGCCGATGCTCTGCACGAATCCGCTCAGCGCGACGGCGCTCTCGGGTGTGCGGGCCCGGATGCTGAGCAGCACCAGGCTCAGCGGGAACATGATGGCCGTGAGACCGAAGATGCTCACCCACAGGGGCAGCGCGACGGTCGGCGCGAGCAGCAGCCCGGCGAGACCGACCAGTCCGCCACCGACCGCCACGAAGAAGAGCGGACGGGTCGCCTGGAAGCGCACGACGAGGATCGGCACGAGCAGCGAGCACGGCAGACCGATCAGCGCGAACAGCGAGAGCAGGAAGCCCGCCGTCGCCGGGGTCACGCCGCCGATGTCGACGAGCATGGTCGGCATCCAGGCGAAGGAGACGTAGGCCATGGTCGACGACGCCCCGAAGACGACGGCGAGCGCCCAGGCGAGAGGCAGCCGCCACAGCCGGGCGAAGTACCGGCGGTTCGCCGGCGTGGTCGAGATGGGGCCGGTCGCGACGGCCACCGCGTCCTGCATGTCGTTGACGCCGTCGGTCGGATCGGGGACGAGGAGCTCGGTCTTCATCGGCTCGCCCGCTCGCGAGCCGTTCTTCAGCAGCATCGCCACCCACGGGACCAGCGCGATGCCCGCGACGATGCCCCACATCCCGAGCGACACGCGCCAGCCGAGCGAGTCGGCCACCGGCACGGCGACGAGCGGCGGGAGGAAGGTCGAGACCGCCATCGTCGTCGAGTAGATGGTCATCATGACCCCGAGCCGATCGGGGAAGTACTTCTTCACGAGCGGCGGGAGCAGCACGTTGCCCGATCCGACGCCCGCGAACACGACCACGGTCGCGGCCAGCAGACTGGTCGAATCCACCGCGAAGCCGCGCAGCAGCAGGCCGAGGGCCATCAATGTGATCGCGGCGACCGCCATCCGCTCCAGCCCGAAGCGGCGCTCGAACAGCGGGGTGAGCAGGCCGAACAGCGCGAAGCAGATGGGCGGTGCGGCACCGATCAGACCGACCACGACCGGCGACACCGGGAAGTCCTCGGCGACGTGGTCGATGACCGGCGACAGGGAGGCGACCGCCGACCGCAGCGAGAACGCCACCAGGACGATCCCGACGAGTGCGAGAGCCCGACCGTGCCACAGCGGTCGTGCGCTCGGCATCGTCATGAGGTCTGCGACCCCTCCACCCAGGCGAGGTACTCATCCGAGACGGTGCCGGTCACGTACCGGCCGTCGAAGCAGCTCATGTCGAGATCGGTGAGCACCGATCCCTCGATGATCGCGGCCTTGAGGTCTTCGACCTCCTGGTAGACCAGGTGGTCGCAGCCGAGCTCCTCGGCGATCTCGGGGATCGTCCGGCCGTGGGCGATCAGCTCGTGGCGCGACGGCATGTTGATGCCGTAGACGTGCGGGTGCCGCACGGGCGGGGCCGCGGAGGCGAAGGTCACCGAGGCGGCGCCGGCATCCCGCGCCATCTGGATGATCTCCTTGGAGGTCGTGCCGCGCACGATCGAGTCGTCGATCAGGAGCACGTTCTTGCCCTGGAACTCGGTCGACATGGCGTTGAGCTTCTGACGAACGCTCTTCTTGCGCACGGCCTGCCCCGGCATGATGAAGGTGCGGCCGACGTAGCGGTTCTTGTAGAAGCCCTCGCGGTACTCGATGCCGAGCTTGCGGGCGACCTCCATCGCGGCGGGGCGCGACGAGTCCGGGATCGGCATGACCACGTCGATCTTGTCCATCGGCACGTGCTTGGCGATCGTGTCGGCGAGACGGTCGCCCATGCGCAGGCGCGACTCGTACACCGAGATGCCGTTCATGACCGAGTCGGGGCGGGCGAGGTAGACGTACTCGAACGCGCAGGGCGCGAGCGTCGCCGCCGTGGCGCACTGCTTGGAGTGCAGCTCTCCGTCGTTGGTGATGAAGATGGCCTCGCCGGGCTCGACCTCGCGCACGACCTCGTAGTCGCCGTTCTCGAGCACGAGCGACTCGCTCGCGACGACCCACTCGTCGCGACCCTCGGCTCCGGGCACCGTGGACGGGCGACGACCGAGGATCAGCGGGCGGATGCCGAACGGGTCGCGGAAGGCGAGCAGTCCGTAGCCGGCGATGACCGCGATCACGGCGTAGGCGCCCTCGATGCGCTCATGCGTGCGGGCCACGGCCTCGAAGACCCGCTCGGGGTCGAGGTCGACGGTCGAGGTCGTGTTCTGCAGCTCGCCGGCGAGCACGTTGAGCAGCAGCTCGGTGTCGCTCGAGGAGTTGAGATGGCGACGGTCGCGCTTGGCCATGTCGGCCGTGAGCTCACGCGTGTTGGTGAGGTTGCCGTTGTGGATGAGGATGATGCCGTAGGGCGCGTTCACGTAGAACGGCTGCATCTCCTCCTCGTTCGAAGCGGTGCCCTTCGTGGCGTACCGCACGTGACCGAGACCCACGTTGCCGAGCAGCGCCCGCATGTCGCGAGTCCGGAACGCCTCGCGCACCATGCCCTGCGCCTTGGCGTTGTGCATGACGCCGTTCGCCTCAGCGGTGGCGATGCCCGTCGCATCCTGGCCGCGATGCTGCAGCAGCAGGAGTGCGTCGTAGATGTCCTGATTGACCGGGGCAGAGCCCACCATTCCGACGATGCCGCACATGGGCTCTTACTTCGCTCCGTCCGCGTAGGCGCCGACCAGGCGCACCGCTCCACCGTCGACGCCCTTGGCGCCCTGCTCGAATTCGCCGGCCGGACGCGGCCCGAAGCCGACGGTCCCGACCTGCCACGAGGGCATGCCCTCGGCGTTCAGTGCCGCGATCGCGGCATCCTTCTTCTCCGCGGCGACCACGGCGAGGAAGCCGATGCCGAGGTTCCAGGTGCCCTCGGCGGACTCCAGCGTGGAACCGGCGATGTCGCTGAGCACGCGGAAGACCGGACTGGGCGACCAGGTGCTGCGGTCGACGTCGACCCAGCTGCCCTGCGGGAGCACGCGGGCGAGGTTCGCCGCGATGCCTCCGCCGGTGACGTGGCTGAGCGAGTGCACACCGCCGCCGAGCTGGTCGATCAGACGCAGCAGCGGAAGCGTGTAGAGGCGCGTCGGCTCGAGGAGGGCCTCGCCCCAGGTCGTGCCGAAGTCGGCGGCGTTGTCGCCGTACCCGATGCCGGCGCGGGTCACGATGTGACGCACGAGGGAGTAGCCGTTGGAGTGCAGCCCGCTGGAGGAGACCGCGATCACCGCGTCACCGTCCTGCACGAGCTCTGCACCGAGGATGGCGTCGGCCTCGACCACACCGGTCGCGGCACCGGCCACGTCGTAGTCGCGCGGGCCGAGCAGACCCGGGTGCTCCGCGGTCTCGCCCCCGACCAGCGCGGTGCCGGTGGCCGAGCACGCCTGGGCGATGCCGCGCACGATGTCGGCGATGCGCTCGGGGACGACCTTGCCGCACGCGATGTAGTCGGTCATGAAGAGCGGCTTCGCGCCCACCACGACGATGTCGTCGACGACCATGCCGACCAGATCCTGGCCGATCGTGTCGTGCTTGTCGATCGCCTGCGCGATCGCGACCTTGGTGCCGACGCCGTCGGTGCTGGTCGCGAGCAGCGGACGACGGAAGTCGCGCAGCGCGCTGGCGTCGAAGAGGCCGGCGAAGCCGCCGACACCTCCGAGCACTTCGGGTCCGTGCGTCGCGCGCACGGAAGACTTCATCAGCTCGACGGCGAGATCACCTGCAGCGGTGTCGACGCCGGCTTCGGAATAGGGATTGGTGGGGGAGGCAGCCACGCCTCCAGCCTACCGCCCAGAGTCGCCCCGACTCTCCGCGAAGACGGTCCTCGGATCCGGGGCCCCGAGCCGCCTACGATGGGGCCATGGCCGACAAGCCCCAGTGGCTCATCCGCGAAGACGCGAGCGTTCCGGTGCTCGTCGCGCTCGCGCTGCGGCAGCGTCTCGGGATCCGCGCTCCGGAGGATCTCCCCTCGCTGCGGGAGCTGGCCGTGCGAGCGCCGGATGCGACGGACGCCTCCCCCGCTGTCGAGGCGCAGTGGCGCGAGTACTGGGACATGACGGTCGAGCCGCGGGCGCATCCCTCCGACGTCCCGCTGGAGCTCATCGACGGGTTCGACACGCTCGTGGCCCTGCCGGCGACCGGGGCGGAAGAGCTCGCCGCGGCCATCGCCCCGCAGGCGACATCCGCCCTGCTCTACGCCCACGCCGCGCACGACCGCTACGTGAGCTCGATGAAGAGTCACACCGGCGGCGACGCGTATCGCGCCTACGCCAGCGCGATCGCCGAGTTCGAGCGGGAGGTCGGCCGCCGCGCGCATTCGTTCGAGCTGAACGTGCAGGTGCTGCCGTTCTCGCAGCGCGGCATCTGGTGGATCGGGGCGCTCACGGTCGCGGTGACCGACGGCCTCCGCCGCGATGTCGTGGCGTTCGACGCCGCGATCCGTCCGGTGATCGCCGAGCTGGCGTAGCGGTCAGTCCTCGTCGTCGACGACGGTCTCGCGGTCGACCCGCACGACGCGGTCGTGCCGGCGCGCGATCCGCTCGAGGATGAGCCCGACGACGCCGCCGAGGGCGAGGCCGATCGGCACGGTCCACAGCAGCAGGAAGCCGAAGACCTGTCCGGGAGGGTAGACGACGTCGAGCGCCTGGGACTCCTCGTAGCTGCCGATCCAGGTGAGGATGCCGGCCGCGATGACGCCGACCACGACGCCGATGCCCATGAGCACGCCGTACCGCGGCACACGGCGCACGGTCGCTTCGACGGTCTGGTGGGAATCGGTGGGGGCCATGCCTCCATTGTCCCACCGCCGGGCGGTGCCGTGCACCGGGGTCCGGACGGCGGACGAGGAACGGCCCTTCCCGCGTCCGCCGCGGGAAGGGCCGTTCGTCATGTGCCTCGACTCAGACCTCGGTCGTCGTCTCGGCCGTCTCGTCCTTCCGGTTGCGACGCGCGATCAGCACGCCGCCGGTCGCCACGAGCGCCACGACCACCAGCCCGCCCACGATCCACGGCCACACCGGCGCACCCTCGGACTCCGCCGGCTCGGTCTCGGCGGTGACCGCCGCGGCGACCTCCGGCTCGGCATCCGGCTTCTCCTCGGCGACGCCGCAGTCGGCGTTCACCGGGATGACCGCCGTGACCGGGTCGAGCGCCTCGCCGGCGGCGTAGGTGCCGAACGCGGCCGCTCCCGCGTCGGTCAACGTGGCCGGGATCGCGTCGAGCGTGAGCTTCCCGTCGACGACCGCGGCGTCTCCGAGGGCGAACTCCGCGAGGCGGACACCCTTCTGGTCGATGCTCTCGCCGCCCTGCGTGGTGCCGGTCACGTCGAACACGAGGTAGCCCTTGTCGCCGGCGAGCTCGACGCCGGCATTCGCGAGGGTCGTGTTCAGCGCACCGTCATGGCCCGTGAACGTGATGCTCCCGCCGAAGGAGACGAGGCCGGTGAGGGCCTTGTCGTCGAACGATCCGGTGCCGTTCTCCCACACGTAGTCCGGGTACTCGTAGGCCACGTCGGTCAGCGTCCAGCCGCCCTTCGCGATGCCCTCGATGTAGGTGCGGAACGACTCCTTATAGCCCCACTTGAGCGTGGCGCCCTCCACCGTGCAGGCCCCGATCAGAGTCTGCGCGCGGTTCAGCGTGAACGTCAGACCGCGGTCGACCGATCCCTGCAGGGTCAGCGTGTGCGCGCCGTCCTCGAGGCCCGCGGGGAGCGTTCCCGACCAGGTCGCGACACCCGCGGAGTCCGCGGTCACGGTTCCGAGCAGCACGGGCGTCGAGTACACGACGACCTTGATGCCCTCCTCGCCGGCCTGGAAGCCCGGGGCGGAGATCGTCGCCGACTGCCCGGACTCGAGCGCCGCGAGGTTGTCCGCGTCGATGTCGATGCCCTCGGATGCCGGCGGGGTGGCCGGCAGGGTCGTCTTGGGCTTCACGACGGCCGCAGCCACCGTGCCCGTCGTCCCGGCCGGTGCCGCCGCGACGGAGCCGATCGTGAACGTGACCGGGTTGAGATCGGTCGAGTAGCCCGCCAGGACCCTGTCGCGTCCGGCGGCCGTCAGCGACGCGGGAGCGGCGGTGTACGTCACCGCGCCGTTGGCCGTGATGCGCGCGGACCGCGAGAGGTCGAGCGTCGCGAACGGCACCTGGGCGCCGCCGCTCGTCACGTACAGGGTCGCGGCGCCCGTCGAGTTGATGCGGATCTGCGGGTTCGAGACCGTGACGTCGAGCACACCGTGGTGTCCGGTGAACCGCACCGACCCGCGGTACACGACGCTGCCCAGGCCGGTCGCCCGGTCGTAGTCGCCGCCGACCGTCTGTCCGAACTGGAACTGTCCGCCCGATCGGGTCGCCCCGTCGGAGACCGCGATCGATCCCTGCGCGATGCCGCCCGTGACGTAGTTCACGAACGAGGAGGAGATCGCCCAGCGGAGGGAGCCACCGGGAACGCTCGCCGGCGGGGTCGTCGGCTTCGTCGGCGGCTTCGGGTCCGTGGGCTTCTCGCCGAACAGCGCGCGCCACTGGGCGTCCGTGATCGTCACGTCGCCACGGGCGTAGATGGTGTCGGCGTCCGGCGTCGTGTGCTGCTTCCACACGATCACCTCGTACGACTTCGTGCGGTCGAGGTTCTTCGCCGCCGCCGTGAGGTCGACCGCGAAGGCGCCGAAGGTGACCTTCTGCACGTACTGCATCGCGAGGAACCCGCCACCGGCGGTCACCTCCCCCTCGGTGCCCTTCTCGATCAGCGCGACGTACGCGCCGGGGATGTCACCGAGCTTCGAGGCCGCCGCCGTGACGGTCAGACCGTCCTTCGCCGTCGCCGTCTTCACGGTCGCCCCGAGCGCCGGACCCTCCGGGAGGATCGCGTTCCACTGCTCTTCGCTGACCGGCACGGTCGAACGGGCGTAGATGGTGTCCGCGGCGGGCATCGTGTGCTGCTTCCACACGATCACCTCGTACGACTTCGTGCGGTCGAGCTTGTCGGCCGCAGCCGTCAGGTCGACGCTGAACGCGCCGTCGGTGATCTTCTGCACGTACTGCATCGCGAGGAAGCCGCCGCCGGCGGTCACGTCCGCCTCGGTGCCCTTCTCGATCAGGGCGGCGTACGCACCGGTGATCGCGCCGAGCTTCGACGCCTCCGCCGTGACGGTCAGACCGTCCTTCGCCGTCGCCGCCTTCACCGTGGCCGTGAGGCCCGCGGCGTTGCCGTAGTTCAGGGTGACGCTGCGCTCCTGCGCGGCGTTGACCACACCGCCGGCCGCGTAGGTGTAGACGCCGTAGGCACCCGGGGCCGCGGCCGCGTCCTTCAGGGTGAGAGTCGCCTGGAACGTGCCGTCCGCGGCGATGTCGACCCACTGCGAGCGGATCGCACCCTGATACTGCGCGGGAACCTGGTTCAGCACGCCCTCGGAGAGCGCCCACACCTGCGCCGCCACCGACCGGGTCGACGACGCGGCACCGGTGGACGGCTGCCATGCCGAGGCGAAGTTGCCGAAGACGACATACGTGCCCTGCGGGAGGTCCTTCGGGATCGGAACCCCGCGTCCGCCGACATTGGCCGTGGGGTCGTAGCCCGAGCCCTTCACGACGACCTTGTCGCCGGCCTTGAGAGCCGTCGCTCCGGCCGGGGTCGTGCCGTCGGCCAGGAACACGTCGATCGACGGGGTGAGCGGCGCGGGCTGCAGGGTCTCCCACTGCGCGTCGGTGATGGTGATCGTCGAACGGGCGTAGATCGTGCTCGCGTCGGGGTTCGTGTGCTGCTTCCACACGATGACCTCGTAGGCCTTCGTGCGGTCGAGCTTGTCGGCCGCAGCCGTCAGGTCGACGCTGAACGCGCCCCCGGAGATCGGTCGCACGTACTGCATCGCGAGGAACCCGCCGCTGCCGGTCACGTCCGCCTCGGTGCCCTTCTCGATCACCGCGACGTACGCGCCCGTGATGGCACCCAGCTTCGAACCGGAAGCGGTGACGGTGAGCCCGTCCTTCGCGGTCGCGGACTTCACGGCCGCGGAGGCGACAGCGGTCTCGGTGTAGTTCAGGGCGACGCTGCGCTCCTGGGCGGCGTTGACCACACCGCCGGCCGCGTACGTGTAGACGCCGTACGCGCCCGGGGCCGCGGCGGCATCCTTCAGGGTGAGGGTCGCCTGGAACGTGCCGTCCGCGGCGATGTCGACCCACTGCGAGCGGATCGCGCCCTGGTACTGCGCGGGAACCTGGTTCAGCACGCCCTCGGAGAGCGCCCAGACCTGCGATCCGACGGAGCGGGTCGCCGATGCGGCACCGGTGGACGGCTGCCACGCCGAGGCGAAGTTGCCGAACACGACATACGTGCCCTGCGGCAGATGCTTCGGGATCGGCACGCCGCGGCCCTCGGTCCCGAGGTTCGCCGCCGGGTCGTAACCCGAGCCCTTCACGACGACCTTGTCGCCGGCCTTGAGAGCGGAGCCAGCCGCGGGCGTGGTGCCGTCGGCCAGGAACACCGCGATCGACGGGGTGGTCGGGGTGGTCTCACCCGGGTCCGTGCCGGGATCGGTCTCACCCGGGTCGGTTCCGGGATCGGTCTCACCCGGGTCGGTTCCGGGATCGGTCTCGCCCGGGTCCGTGCCGGGGTCGGTCTCGCCGGGGTCGGTGCCGGGGTCCGTCTCGCCCGGTTCGGTCGGGAGCGGTCCGAACACGGCATCCCACTGACCGGCCGACACGGCGACGTCGCCGCGGCCGTAGATCGTGGTCTCGCTCGGGTTCGAGTGCTTCTGCCAGACCAGAACCTCGTACGCCTTCGTCCTGTCCAGCGAGCCGGCCTGCGCGTCGAGGGTGAACGTGCTCGCCCCTCCGGCGACCGTCGGCATCACGAATGCCGCGTAGCCGCCGTTGCCGCTGAGTCCGGACTCGGTGCCCTTCACGATGAGAGCCGCGTACGCGCCCTCGACATCGGGCAGCCCGTTCGCCTGCACCTGCACGCTCACGCCGGATGCCCCGGCGGAGGCGACGGTGGTCGCGATCGAGGCGCCCGCGGCGTGCGCGGGCGGGACGATCACCGCACCGGCGGCGATGAGGAGGAAGGAGACGAAGGCGGCGAGCAGCACGCGTATGCGTGCGCCCCCTGTGGATGCTGTGGCTGTGGCGTTCACGATTCTCCACGGCTCCGGGCACGCTGAAGAGCACGCGTGCCGGCGGTGCCGCAATGCAGTCGGGCGAAGGTAGGGTTTTGGTTAGGCTTAGCTAAGCAAGCCACCAATCCAGAGCGTAGAGGTGCGGATCGGCGCACGTCAAGTTTTAGGATAGCCTTGCCTAATGCGTCGCGTTCTCGCCCTCGTCTTCGTCGCCGCTCTCGCCGTCGGCCTCACCGCCTGCGCAGAGCCGGGAGCCACCGCCGCACCTCCCGCCGCCGCGGAGGACACCTGCCCGCAGGCCACCACCCCGCTCGCGTCGCTGGACCTCATCGACGACGTGCGCGGATACCAGGGCCCCTCCACCGCCTGCCTGTCGAGCCACGCGATCGTGCCCGTCGACGACGACACCGCTCCGCAGCTGCCGGTGGACGTGACCGACAGCGAGGGCCGCGAGATCGAGATCACCGATGTCGACCGCATCCTCCCCATCGACATCTCCGGCACGATCGCCTCGACGGTCTTCGCGCTCGGCCTGGGCGACCAGGTCGTCGGCCGCGACTCCTCCACCGTGTTCGCCGGGACCGAGGATCTTCCCGTCGTCACGAAGACCGGCCACACGCTCAACGCCGAAGCCATCCTCGAGCTCGCCCCGACCGTGGTCCTGACGGACACGACCATCGGCCCGAAGGAGGTGCGGCAGCAGCTCCGCGACGCCGGCATCGCGGTCGTCGTGATCTCCGGCGACCGCCGGCTCGACACCACGGACGAGCTGGTGACCGAGATCGCGACCGCGCTCGGCGTGCCCAGCCGCGGGAAGGCGCTCATCGAGCGTCTCGACGCCTCGGTCGACGAGACGCTCGCGGAGATCGCCGAGGTCGTGCCCGCGGATGAGGCCGACCGGGCACGGATGCTCTTCCTCTACGTGCGAGGCAGCGCCAACGTGTACTACATCTTCGGCGAGGACTCGGGGGCGGACTCGCTCATCGACGCGGTCGGCGGCGTGGACGTCGCGGCCGAGATCGGCTGGGAGGGCATGAAGCCGATGACCGCGGAGGCCCTCGTCGCCGCGCGCCCGGACGTGCTCGTGATGATGACCGACGGACTCGAGTCGGTCGGCGGCATCGACGGGCTCATCGAACGGATCCCGGCCGTCGCCGAGACCCCGGCCGGGGCCAACCGTCGTGTGATCGACATGGCCGACGCCGAGATCCTGAGCTTCGGCCCGCGCACGGCCGACGTCATCGGCGCTCTCGCCCGCGCCCTGTACGCCCCCGAGCCGGCGAAGTGACCGGCGAGGTCGTCACCCCGACACCGACGAGGCACCGGGGGCTGCGGTTCGCGCTCGTGACGGTCGGCCTGGTCATCGCCCTGATGGTCACCTGCGTCATCTCCATCACGAGCGGGCAGTACGACCTCTCCCCCACGGCGCTCGTCGGCGTGCTGCTGCGAGGCATCGGCGTCGACACCGCATGGGCGCCGACGGCCGCCACCGACTACGGCGTGATCTTCAACCTGCGGATGCCGCGCATCGTGCTCGGGCTGCTCGTCGGCGCCGCCCTGGCCGTCTCGGGCGTCCTCATGCAGGCGATCTTCGGCAACCCGCTGGCGGATGCCGGTGTCGTCGGCGTCTCCTCGGGTGCCGCTCTCGGCGCCGCGGCGAGCATCACGTTCGGACTCGCGACCTTCGGGATGTGGACCACGCCCGCCTTCGCCTTCCTCGGCGGACTCGTCGCGGTGTTCTCGGTGTACTTCATCAGCCGATCCGGCGGACGCACCGAGGTCGTGACCCTGCTGCTCACGGGCATCGCGATCAATGCGATCGCCGGCGCCGGCATGGCCTTCTTCACGTTCCTCGGCACCACGTCGACCCGCGAGCAGATCGTGTTCTGGCAGTTGGGCTCGCTGAACGGCGCCCTGTGGTCGAACATCCAGCTCGTCGCGCCCCTGGTCCTCATCGGCGTCGTCGTCGCGCTGATCGTGGCTCCCGGTCTCGATCTCTTCGCCCTCGGCGAGCGCACCGCCCGACACCTGGGCGTCAACGTCGAGCTGCTGCGGATCGTCGTCATCGTGACGGTCGCCCTCCTGGTGTGCGCGGCCGTCGCCTTCGCCGGGATCATCGGATTCGCGGGGCTCGTCGTGCCGCACCTCATGCGCATGATGATCGGCCCGGCGCATCTGCCGCTCGTGATCGCCTCGGCCCTGGGCGGCGCGCTGCTCATCGCCGTCGCCGACCTCGTGGCGCGCACGGCCGTCCCGCTCGCCGACCTGCCGATCGGCATGATCACCTCTCTCGTGGGCGGGCCCTTCTTCCTCTGGCTGCTCGTGCGCACACGTCGCCGCTCGGGAGGATGGGCATGAGCGTCCGGCTCCGCGGGGCGGGGCTCACCGTGCGCGTCGGCGAAGGACGGACGATCCTCGACGACGCGTCCATCGAGATCCACGCCGGAGAGATCCACGCGCTCGTCGGCCCCAACGGCGCCGGCAAGTCCACCCTGTTCGGCGTGCTCGCCGGCGACGTGACCGCGCAGGCGGGAGCCGTCGAGATCGACGGCGGATCGATCGACCGGGTCAAGCCGCGCACCCTCGCCCAGCAGCGCGCCGTGCTCCTGCAGGAGAACACCGTCACGTTCCCCTTCAGCGCCGAGCAGGTCGTGCGCATGGGGCGCACGCCGTGGGCCCGGACCCCCGCCGCCGAGGAGGACGACGACCTGGTGGCGTCCGCGATGGCGCAGACCGAGGTCACCGCACTCGGAGCTCGCGCGGTCCCGTCCCTCTCCGGCGGCGAGCGCGCACGCGTCGCCCTCGCCCGGGTGATCGCCCAGAGCACCGGCATCCTGCTCCTCGACGAACCCACTGCGGCGCTCGACCTCAAGCATCACGAAGACGTCATGCGACTGATCCGCGGTCGTGCGGATGCCGGGATCGCGGTGGCGATCGTGCTGCACGACCTCAACGCCGCGCTCGCGCACGCCGACCGGGTCACGCTGCTCGCCGACGGCCGGGTGTCGGCGACGGGCACGGCGGCGGAGGTGCTCACGGCCGAGCGGATCGAGCAGGTCTACGGGCAGGCCGTCGACGTGTTCCCGCACCCGACGACCGGGGTCCCGCTGGTGGTCGCTCGGCGCTGACGCGGCCGCGATCCGGGCTAGTCCTCGCGGCCGCCGTCGCGCAGGGAGTGGATCATGCTCCTCAGGCTCCGCAGCGCGCCCGCCTGCTCGCTCTCGGTCATGCCCGAGAGCATCCGGACCTCGACAGCGCGCACGGCCGCACTGGCGGTCGCCAGACTCTGCCGTCCGCGGGGGGTGAGGCGCGCGGGAAGGGCCTTCCCGACCGGCGCCTCCGCCGGCCTGGTCACGAACCCGTCCCGCTCCAGCGTCTGGAGCAGCACATTCATCGACTGCCGAGTGACGAACGCTCCGCGTGCGAGTTCCGAGTTCGACAGCCCGGGCCGCTGCGCGAGCAGCTCGAGGCACGAATAGTGCGTCACCGTCATCCCGAGCGGGCGCAGCACCTCCTCCATCGCCGTGCGGAGAGCGCTCGACGCCTCCTTCAGCAGGTAGCCCAGCGAAGTTTCCAGGTGGATGCCGCCTCCGTCTTGACTCATGTCAGCATTCTGACATAAGGTCGAGCGTGTCAGAAAACTGACACACAACGAAGGAGCGCATCATGCCCGTCACCGGCCCCGACTTCCTGTCCCTCCAGGTCCGCGATCTCTCGGTCTCCCAGGCATTCTACGAGCGATACCTCGGCCTCGTGCGTTCGCCGGCCGGACCGCCGCACGCCGTCGTCTTCGAGACCACGCCGATCGCCTTCGCGATCCGCGACATCGCCCCCGGCACCGATCTCAGCTCGGTCGCCCAGCCCGGGATCGGTGCCGCCATCTGGCTGCACGCCACGGATCCGCAGAACATTCACGATGCCCTGCTCGCGGACGGGCACCCGATCATCACAGACCCGATCGACGGACCCTTCGGCCGGACCTTCACGTTCGCCGACCCCGACGGCTACCACGTCACCCTCCACGACCGCGTCTGACGACGGACGCCCGGCGGCGGACCTCCGGCGGGCGGGGTTACGGACGCAGGGGCAGGACGTCGGCGAGGTCGGCGCGGGTGCCCGACGCGTGGATGCGTCCCGACGCGGCCGCCTCCGCCCACGGCTCGACCCCGGTGGCGACGGCGATCCAGGTCGCGGCATCCATCTCGACGACGTTCGGCGGAGTGCCGCGGGTGTGCCGCGGCCCCTGGATCACCTGCACGGCACCGAACGGCGGCACCCGCACCTCGACGCTGTTGCCCGGAGCCTTCTCGTCGAGGAGCTGCAGCAGGTAGCGCACCGCGGTGGCGAGATCGGTGCGCGCCGGCTTGTCCCCCGCGCCGTTCGCCGCGCGCACGGCGTCGAGGGCCGACCGCCCGTCGACGATGTCGATCTTCCTGGCCACAGCTCAGCCCTCACCCATGACGACAGCCGACCAGGCACCCACCGCATCCGTGCTCAGACCTTTCGTGGTGACCGTGGTCGCCGCGTCGCTCGTCATCTCGATCCCCTGCGGCTCGCCGTCGCAGATCAGGTCATCGGTGCGGATCGTCTGGGTCGTCGTCGCATCGTCGGCATCGACGCGAGCCAGCGTGACGTCGGCGCTCATCGTCTCCGGGCCGAAGCACGCGAACAGCACGGTCGAGACGGGGTGTGGCTCGGCGAACGACACGGCGACGCCACCCTCGCCGACGGAGTCCGAGAGGGCGGAGGCGAGTCCCGTCATCCCCGCGAGAGAACCGGGAACCGCGGTGGAATCCTGCGTCGCCATCCACTCCTGCACGGCGTCGGGGTCGACCTCGGGCGTCGCGCTGCATCCGCTCAGCACCGTCAGCAGCACCGCGCCGAGCACCAGGCCTCGCCATCTCCTCATGCCGCGAGCCTACCTCCGGGACGGGTCCGGCCTCCGGCCCGTCCACCGGGGACGAGTCCTATGCTCAGACCCATGAGCATGCATCCCCAGGGCGCCCGCGCCGATCTGCTCGCCGCCGTGGCCGACCACTCCTGGGGCGTCCGGATCCCTCCCCTCGCGGATCCGCAGAACGCCCACGATGCCGCCGTGCTCATCCTGTTCGGGGTGCTGGATCACACCCCCGCCCCGACGGCGGACGCCGCCGTCGCGCGCGATCTCGACGTGCTGCTGCAGCGACGCGCTCCCACACTCTCCTCGCATCCGGGACAGGTGTCGTTCCCCGGAGGCCGGGTCGAGCCGGAGGACGTCGACGTCGTCGACACGGCCCTGCGCGAAGCCGAGGAGGAGACGGGTCTCGACCCGAGCGGCGTCGAGGTGCTGGCCACACTGCCCGTGATCCCCCTGGCCGCGAGCAACCACCTGGTCACCCCGGTGCTCGCCTGGTGGCGGTCGCCCTCGCGGGTCGTCGCGGTCGACCACGCCGAGACGGTCGAGGTCTTCCGCGTACCCGTCGCGCAGCTGCTCGACCCGGACACCCGGTTCACCTCGACGATCACCCGGATGGGCCACACCTTCCGCGGGCCGGCGTTCGACGTCGACGGCACCATCGTCTGGGGCTTCACCGCGATGGTCCTCGACGCCCTCTTCGACGCCGCCGGGTGGACCGTGCCGTGGGATGCGACCGTGGAGCGCCCGGTCACCCTCTGACACCCGCGTGTGCCCGCATGTCATCCCGCCGAAACCCGAGCCGCGGTCCTCGGTAGTCTGGACGGGTGAAGATTCTCGTCCTCGGTTCCGGTGCCCGTGAGCACGCGATCATCCTCGCCCTGCGGGCCGAGCAGACGGAGCACGAGATCTTCGTCGCTCCCGGCAACGCCGGCATCGCACAGGATGCGACCCCCGTCTCGGTCGACCCGCTCGACGGCGGCGCCGTGACGACGTTCGCCCACGAGCACGCGATCGACCTGGTCGTCATCGGGCCCGAGGCCCCGCTCGTCGCCGGGGTCGCCGACGCGCTCCGCGTCCGCGGCATCCCGGTGTTCGGACCGGGCAAGGCTGCGGCACAGCTGGAGGGCTCGAAGTCGTTCGCGAAGCGGGTCATGGACGCCGCCGGCGTGCCGACCGGTCGCGCCGTCCGCGCCGCGAGCACCGCGGAGGTCGAGGCCGCGTTCGACGACCTCGGCGCCCCGTACGTGGTCAAGGCCGACGGCCTCGCGGCGGGCAAGGGCGTCATCGTCACGTCCGACCGCTCCGAGGCTCTCGCCCACGCCGAGCAGTACCTGCCGGTCGGCGCCGTGCTGATCGAGGAGTTCCTCTCCGGCCCCGAGGTCTCACTGTTCTTCCTGAGCGACGGCGACACCGTGCGCGCGCTCAGCCCCGCACAGGACTTCAAGCGCGCGCTCGACGGCGACGCCGGACCCAACACGGGTGGCATGGGCGCGTACTCGCCGCTGCCGTGGCTCGCCGAGCAGTTCGGCAGCGAGCAGGCCTTCGTCGAAGAGGTCACCCGTGACGTGGCACTTCCCGTGGTGCGCCAGCTCGACACCGAGGGCACCCCGTTCATCGGACTCCTCTACGCCGGCCTGATCCTCACCCCGGCCGGCGTGCGCGTGATCGAGTTCAACGCACGCTTCGGAGACCCCGAGACGCAGATCGTGCTGCCGCGACTGGTCACCCCGCTGTCCGAGCTGTTGTTCGCCGCGGCATCCGGCACGCTCGAGGACCAGCCCGAGCCCGTGTTCAGCGACGACGTGGCCATCACGGTCGTCCTGGCCAGCGAGGGCTACCCCGAGGCGCCGCAGACCGGTCGCCCGATCGAGGGCCTCGCGGATGCCGCCGCCGTCGAGGGCGTCCGCCTCGTGCACGCCGCGACCGCGAGTCCCGATGCTCCCGGCGGATCGCCCATCGCCACGGGCGGCCGGGTGCTGAACGTGGTCGCCGTCGCCTCCGACTTCCGCACCGCCCGCGACCGTGCGTATGAGGCGATCGGCCGCATCCGCCTCGACGGCTCCCACTACCGCACCGACATCGCCGCCCGCGTCGCCGAGTAACCCCGCCCGCCCCGCCCGCGCCGCCGCGCGTCCTCGCCGAGTGCACGCGCGCCACCGCGCCGAGAGCACGGCTTCTCGACGAGTGCACGGCTTCTCGACGCGGATACCCCGTGCACCCGGCGACATCACGTGCACTCGACAGCGGCGCCCGGGGCAAGAACACGAACGCGCGAATTCGGCCGAATGCGGACAGGAATCCTGCCAACGTGCGGATCCGCGATTGACACGGGCGACTTTCTTCAAGAAAGTTGGCGGATGCCGCTTCGCTCCGACTGGTCCTCTACGACCTGCCCGATCGCCCGCACCGCCGACGTGCTCGCCGACCCGTGGGTGCTGCTCATCCTGCGTGAGCTCTTCTCCGGTCGCTCGCACTTCGATCAGTTGCGCGACGCCACCGGCGCGGCCGACTCGGTGCTCTCCCGGCGCCTGACCGCGATGGGAGAGGCCGACCTCATCGCCCGCGAAGACCCCGACGATGCGCGCAGCGGATACCGACTGACGGATGCCGGACGCCAGACTCTCCCGATCCTGCACGCCTACGCGCAGTTCGCCCGCCTCACCGACCCCGATGGGCCCTGGGGGCTGACGGTGAGCTGCGGCCGGTGCGGCAAGGTCTCGGGCTCGGTCGACTGGTGCACGACCTGCGCGGCACCGCTCGACGCCGACAGCACCCGCTGGGCGCGACGCAGCATGGGCGGGGAGCCCTTCGCCCTTCTCACCGGGGGCGCGGCATGACCGCCGAATCACTCGACGGACCGCTCGAGGAACCCGTGGCCACGCGGCAGCGCCGCTTCCACCCCGCCTGGACGGTGGCCCTCGTGGCCCTCATCGCGCTCATCGGCGCCGCGGGTTTCCGTGCAGCACCCGGCGTGCTCATGGTCCCGCTCGAGCAGGAGTTCGGCTGGAGCACGGCAGAGCTCTCGCTCGCGGTCTCGATCAACCTCCTGCTCTACGGCCTCATCGCCCCGTTCGCCGCCGCCCTCATGCAGCGCTTCGGCATCCGCGCGGTCACGGTGGTCGCGCTCTTCGTGATCGGGGCGGGCGCGGCGCTGAGCGTGTTCGTGGCGACTCCCGGCCAGCTCATCCTGACCTGGGGAGTCCTGATCGGACTCGGCACCGGATCGATGGCGCTGGTGTTCGCCGCGACCATCACCGACACCTGGTTCGCCACCCGGCGTGGTCTGGTCTCGGGCGTGCTCACCGCGGGCAGCGCGACCGGCCAGCTGATCTTCCTCCCGGTGATCGCGGCCGCCGCGGAGGACATCGGATGGCGCGGGGCCTCGCTCATCATCGCTGGCGGCGCGCTCGCTGTCGCGCCACTCGTCTGGATCTTCCTGCGCAACCGGCCGAGCGACCTCGGCGTCGCCCGCTACGGCGAGACCGCTCCCGTCGTGGCCGCGGCCCCCGCTCCGAGGGGCACCGCCTGGGGAGCTGCGAAGCTCGCGCTGACCACACTGCGCGAGGCCGCGCGCACCAAGACCTTCTGGGCGCTGGCGATCGGATTCGCGATCTGCGGGGCGACCACCAACGGACTCATCGGCACGCATTTCATCCCGAGCGCGCACGACCACGGGATGGCGACCACGACCGCCGCCGGGCTCCTCGCCGTCGTCGGCATCTTCGACATCGTCGGGACCGTGTTCTCGGGATGGCTGACCGACCGCGTGAACCCGCGCATCCTGCTCGCCGCCTACTACGCGCTGCGCGGGGTGAGTCTGCTGTTCCTGCCGAGCCTGCTCTCGGCCGAGGTGCAGCCGAGCATCATCGTCTTCATCGTGATCTACGGGCTCGATTGGGTCGCGACCGTGCCGCCGACGATCGCGCTGTGCCGCGAGGTCTTCGGCGACAAGGGTCCGCTCGTGTTCGGCTGGGTGTTCGCCGCGCACCAGATCGGCGCCGGCATCGCCTCGGTCCTGGCCGGGATCGTCCGCGACCACACCGGCCAGTACACGTTCGCGTGGTTCGCCGCCGCCGGGCTGTGCGCCGTGGCGGCCCTGGTGAGCGCGACCATCCGTCGCCACCTCGCCCCCGCCCCCGTCCCCGTCCGCGAGTAGCCGCGTCGGCGCCGAGTGAACCGGAAGCTGTCGAATGCACGGCCTCTCAACGCAAACTTCCCGTGCACTCGGCGAGTACACGGGAAGTCGACGCGGAGGCAAGCAGCGCGAAGCGCGACCTCAGAGCACCTTGGAGAGGAAGTCCTTCAGGCGCTCGTTCTTGGGGTTGCCGAAGAGCTCGGCGGGCGGGGCCTCCTCGACCACGACGCCGCCGTCCATGAACACCGTGCGACCGGAGACCTCGCGGGCGAAGCCCATCTCGTGCGTCACCAGCACCATCGTCATACCGCCCGAGGCCAGGTCACGGATGACCTGCAGCACCTCGCCGACCATCTCGGGGTCGAGCGCACTGGTCGCCTCGTCGAACAGCATGATCTCGGGGTCCATCGCGAGCGCACGGGCGATCGCCACGCGCTGCTTCTGACCACCGGAGAGGGATGCCGGCTTCGCATCCGCCTTCTCCGAGAGACCGACGCGCTCCAGCAGCGCCAGCGCTCGCTCGCGGGCCTCGGCCTTCGACAGCTTGCCGAGCTCGACCGGAGCGAGGGTGATGTTCTCGAGCACGGTCATGTGCGGGAACAGGTTGAAGTGCTGGAACACCATGCCGATGCGCTGACGCACCTCGTCGAGCTTGACGCTCTTGTCGGTGAGGTCGACGCCGTCGATGATGACGTGCCCCGACGTCGGCTCCTCGAGCTTGTTGAGGCAGCGCAGCAGGGTCGACTTGCCCGACCCTGAGGGACCGATGACCGCGACGACCTCGCCGTCCTCCACGGCCAGGTTGATGCCCTTGAGCACCTCGTTGTCGCCGAACGACTTGTGCAGGTCCTGCACCACGATCTTGCTCATGCGTTGAACGTCCTCTCCAGGCGGTTCGCGAGCAGCGTCAGCAGCGTGATCACGACGAAGTAGATGATGGCGACGATCGTCAGCACCTGCGCCGACAGGTACGTCGAGGCGATGATCTGGCGCGAGACGAACGTCAGCTCCGCCAGGCCGATGACGCTGATGAGCGACGTGTCCTTGAGGGTGATGATGCCCTGGTTCACGAACGACGGGATCATGATGCGGAACGCCTGCGGGAGCACGACCTTCTGCATCGTCTTCCAGTGCCCGAGACCCAGCGAGCGCGAGGCCTCGGCCTGGCCGGGATCGACCGCCTGGATGCCTCCGCGGATGATCTCGGTCATGTACGCGCCCGTGTTGAGCGAGAGCGTGATCGCGCCGGCGACGAACGGGTTGAACGTCAGGCCGGGGAACAGCTGCGGGATCGCGAAGAACACGAAGAACGCCTGGATGAGGATCGGGGTGCCGCGGAAGACGTAGACGTACGCGGTGGCGATCCAGCGGAACGGTGCGAACTTCGACACCCGACCGAACCCGAAGACGAGGCCCAGGATGAACGCGGCCACGATCGCGACGATCGTCGCGAGGATCGTGAGCCACAGACCCTCCATCAGCGCCGGCCAGTACTGCACCGCGACCGAGAAGATGTCGGTCGGCTGCGCGGACTTCTCGCCGCCGGAGAGATAGGTGTCGACGATCTTGTCGTACTCGCCCGAGGCCTTCAGGTTCTCGAGTCCCGCGTTGAACATCTCGATCAGCTCGGGGTTCTTCCCCTTGTTGACCGCGAAGCCGTACTCGCCGCCCAGCTCGGGCTCGCCGATGAGGCGGAAACCGGAGCCCTGCTGGATGCCGTAGGCCAGCACCGGGAAGTCCTCGAAGTAGCCGACCGCCTGGCCGGCCTTCACGGCGTCGACCATATCGGTCGTGTCCTGGTACGGAGTGACCTTGAAGCCGTACTCGTCCTTGTTCTCGTCAGCGAAGGTCTGGCCCTGCGTGCCGGTCTTGACGGCGACGGCCTTGCCGTCGAGGTCGTCGAGAGACTGGATGTCGCTCGACTCGAGCACGCCCAGCTGGATGCCGCTGGTGAAGTAGGGCTCGCTGAAGTCGAAGGTCTTCTCGCGCTCCTCGGTGATGGACATGCCCGCCATGACCGCGTCGACCTGGTTCGACTGCAGCGCCTGCACGGCGGCGTCGAATCCGAGCTGGCGGATCTCGACCTCGAACCCCTGGTCCTTCGCGATCGCACGGAGCAGATCCATGTCGATGCCGACGAGGTCGCCCTTCGCGTCGGTGAACTCGAACGGCGCGAACGTGGTGTCGGTGCCGATGACGTACTTCTCACCGTCGTTCGCGGCGGTCGCGGGAGCGGCTCCGGCGAGCAGTGCGCCGACGGCGACGAAGGCGACGAGCGCGGCGGCGCCGGCGGTGCGCACCGATCGGCGCAGGCGGCCCGCCGCGGCGGATGGATATCGGATCACGACGTGTGCTCCTCGGGTCGACAGCAGCGACCGGACGATCGCCGAGCATCCACCCTAGTCGCCACGCCGCGCGCCCCCACGCCCGGGGCCGGGCTCAGCGGCCGCAGGAAGGGGGTGCGCGCGGGCGATCGGAGGCCCCCCGCGTCGAGGTCGGGGCGTCAGGCCGGCGAGAGCTCGATCCAGTACTGGCGGACGCGCGGCTGCCCTGCCTCCGGGGCATCGATCACGTCTTCCAGCTCACCGCCGGCGCCCTCGATCGTGCGGATCGATCCGAAGTTGTCGTCGTCGCAGGTGAGCATGACGCGCTCATAGCCCTCGGCCCGCGCGGAGCGCAGCATGAGGCGGAGCGCCTCACGCACGATGCCCTCCCGGCGTCGCGACGGGATCACGGAGTAGCCGATGTGGCCGCCGAAGCGGCGCAGGTAGTCGTTGAGCTCGCGGCGGAAGGAGAGGAAGCCGACGACCTGGTCACCCTCGGTGATCCAGTAGTGGTCGCAGGCGACGTGCCCGTCCGGCAGCACCGCGCCGGGCGTCGCGTACAGCTCCGCCTTCTCGACGAAGGCCTCGCCCGCCGCACGGTCGGGGACGAATCCCTGCTCGTAGCCGCCGCCGTCGATGTGTCCGCCCTCGAACTCGGCCACGGCGGCGGCCCAGGAGTCGAAGAGGTCGATGGTCGGTCGAGCGAGTGCGATCGTCATCGCTCGATGAGATCACGACCCATGCTCAGAGGCAAATACGCGCGTTCGACGTGCACATGCGGGGGCTCCGATCCTTCGTCGCTGTAGAAGAAGTAGCGGTATCCACGAATCCGCATGACCGTCGGCACGGGGCGACGCTGGCAGCCGATGCGCCCACCTCGGCGCGGGAAAAGCCGACGGGTCCGGGAGGTGCGGAATGCGCACCTCCCGGACCCGTCGTGGAGGATGAGTCGCTGCTACTCCGTGGTCGCGGCCACCGGGGCCGCCGGCGCCTCCGTCTTGTCGTAACGCCCGAGGAACAGCGACGCGATCAGCGCGATCACCATGACGCACGCGGGCAGCAGGATCGACTGCGCCATGCCGGCGGCGAAGCCGTCGGCCACCTGCGGCGGCAGCGATCCACCGGTCGAGATCCCCGCCGGCGCATCCGCGAGCCCGGGCAGGTTCGCCTCGAGGCGCGACTGCATGAACGCGGCGATGGATGCCGAGCCGATGACGGAGCCGATGGTGCGAGTGGTGTTGTAGATGCCGGCGCCGGCGCCTGCCTGACGCGGCGGGAGCTTGCGCGTGGCGGTGGTGGCGAGCGGCCCCCACATGCCGGCGTTGCCGATGCCCATCAGCGCGGACGGCAGCAGGAACATCCAGATCGGGGTGTCCATGTTGATCAGCGCCGAGTACCAGACGAGCGCGCCGGCCACGCAGAGGAGACCCGGGATGAGGATGATGCGGGGGTCCACCCGGTCGAGCAGCTTCCCGGCGGCCGGAGCGAGCACGCCCGAGAGCACCGCCATCGGGATCAGCAGCAGCGCCGCCTCGGTGGGTGTGAGGCCACGCGCGGTCTGCAGGAAGAACATCATCGGCAGCGACATGCTCGTCACGGTGAAGCCGACCGCGGCGATCGCCACGTTCGCTCCCGAGAAGTTGCGGTCGCGGAACAGCTCGAGCGGCACCAGCGGCTCGCTGCGCGTCTTCGCCTGCTGCAGGATGAACAGCCCGAGGACCACGAGGCCGACGATGATCAGGCTCCACACGGAGATGGGGCCCCAGATCACACCCCAGTCGTACTTCTCGCCCTCCTGGAGCCCGAACACGATGAGGAACAGGGCCACGGCGCTCAGCACCACGCCCACGATGTCGAACCGGTGCGGGTGCGTGGCGAGCCGGGGGACCAGGCGCCACGCGAGCACGAAGGCGACGATGCCGACCGGGATGTTCACGAAGAAGATCCACTCCCAGCCGAAGCCGTCCACGAGCAGTCCGCCGACGAGCGGACCGACGAGGGTCGCGACACCGGCGGTCGCACCCCAGAGTCCCATCGCGGCGCCACGGCGCTCGGGCGGGAAGGTGCGGGTGATCACGGCCATGGTCTGCGGGGTCATGAATGCCGCACCGAGACCCTGCACGGCTCGCGCGACGATCAGGCCCTCGAGCGAGTTCGACAGTCCGCACCAGAGCGAGGCGAGCGTGAAGATGGCGAGACCGATGAGGTAGATGTTCTTCGGCCCGAAGCGGTCACCGAGGCGCCCGGTGATCAGCAGCGGCACGGCGTAGGCGAGCAGATAGGCGCTCGTGACCCACACGACGTTGTCGAGGTTGTTCGTGTTCGGGTCGAGCGCGGCCTTGATGGCCGGGTTCGCGACCGAGACGATCGTGGTGTCGACGAGGATCATGAAGAAGCCGATGACGAGTGCCCAGAGAGCGGGCCAGGGGCTCTTCGGCTTGTGGCCGACGGAGTAGGTGCCGGTCGACGGACCGGACGTGGCGGGCGCGGACACCGGCGGGCGGTCTCCGTCGCGGGTGGAATCTGTCATTGCTGTGCGGCCTTTCGCTGAGCGCGGTAGCGATCTGAGTTCTGGAATGCCGTGGGACCCCACGGCAGGGATTCGGTGTCGAGGCGGTCGAGCAGGGAGTCGAGCCAGAGCAGCTCGGCCTCCAACAGGGCCTCCTGGCGTTCGATCTCGACGAGCACCTGCTCGGGGACGCCCTTCTTCCTGGCTCCGAGCAGGCCGTCCCGATGTCGTGCGTGGTCATCGACGAGGGCACCGCGCCGCGCGCGCAGGAGGTCGATGGCCTCCTCGCGCTCGAGGTTGTGCGCCTCGGCGAGCGCGATGCGGAAGTCGGCCGGGCGATCGATGCGAGGCAGCTCGCGCTGCACCCAGGTCACGACCGCATCCCGGCCGGCTTCGGTCAGGGCGTAGGTCGTCCGCTCCGGACGGTTGCCCTCACGATCGATGCCGAGCTCGTCGATCAGGCCCGCCCGATGCAGCCGGGAGACCGTGTGGTAGAGCGTGCCGTTGGTGATCGTGAGCAGCCGATCGTCGTGTCGGGCGCGCATGAGACGGACCATCTCATAGGGGTGCATGTCCCCCTCGCGCAGCAGCGCGAGCACCATCACCCCCATCGGAGTGAGCCGGTCGACGGCGTCTTTCTTCATGTCCCACCTCAAATAGTCCATGTGGACTATACGCCTGACGGCGGACAGCGACAAGACCGACCCCGAGCGGTCGCTCAGGCGTCAACCGAGAGCGGCCGCGAGTTGCGTCGTGGTGAGCGGTCGATCCGCGTACACGAGCCTCATCACCGCGGGATCGGGGTTGCCGACGTCCGGCGCCCGATGCACGAGTTCGAGGCCCACCTTCTCCGCGACGTGCGCCGACGCCCGGTTGTGCTCCACGAGGTACGCGATGACCGGTCGATCGGGGGCGACGATCCGTGCCTGCTCGATTCCGGCGCGCGCCAGCTCGGTCGCATACCCGTGTCCGTGATGGTCGGACGCGATCCGGTATCCGACGTTCCACACCTCACCGCGCAGCAGCGTGCATCCGCCGTTGCCGATGATCTCCCCCGTGTCACGCAGACGCGCGACCCAGGATCCGAGCCCCGCCTGCTCCCAGCTGCGCTCCCAGCGCTCCATCATGTCGAGAGTCGTCGCAGGGTCGGTGTGTCGAAGACTCGGGAAGTGCGTCCACACCCGCGGATCGTTCTGGATAGCGAAGACCGCGTCGAGGTCGGACGGGGTCGCCCGCGAAAGCCGGAGCCGGTCGGTGAAGATGTCAGCAGTCACGCCTCCACGCTAGACACCCGCCCCGACACCGGTGGCGCGACCCACGGCCGTAGACATCTGGGGCCGAGGGAACCGGGATAATGGGCGGGTGAGCACACCTTCTGAAGGCACGGCACTGAGCATCCCCGGCTGGCGACACATCTACTCGGGCAAGGTCCGCGACCTGTACGCCTCGGAGGATCCGGTGGACACGCGCATCCTCGTCGTGGCATCCGACCGCGTGAGCGCCTTCGACTTCGTGCTCTCCCCCGGCATCACCGACAAGGGGGCCCTGCTCACGCGCCTGAGCCGCTGGTGGTTCGCGCAGCTCTCCGACTTCCCCAACCACATCGCCGAGGGCGAGCTGCCGGATGCGGTCGCCGACCGCGCCATGCTGGCGCAGTCTCTGGAGATGCTGCCGATCGAGTGCGTCGTGCGCGGCTACATCACGGGCTCCGGCTGGGTCGAGTACCAGGAGAGCGGCACGGTATGCGGCATCCCGCTCCCCGAAGGCCTCCAGAACGGCGACCGCCTCCCGGAACCGCTGTTCACCCCCGCCTACAAGGCGCCGATGGGCGAGCACGACGAGAACATCACGTTCGAGCGCGCCGTCGAGCTGGTCGGTGCCGATCGTGCGGCCGAGCTGCGCGACACCTCGCTCGCGATCTATGCGCGTGCGGCAGCGATCGCCGAGGAGAAGGGCCTGATCCTCGCCGACACCAAGTTCGAGTTCGGGACGGATGCCGAGGGCACCCTGCGCCTGGCCGACGAAGTGCTCACGAGCGACTCCTCGCGCTACTGGGACGCCGAGGCCTGGCGCACCGGCACCACCCCGAGCGAGCGGATGGCGAGCTTCGACAAGCAGATCGTGCGCGACTGGATGGCCGCGAACTGGGACAAGCAGGGCGAGCCGCCACTGCTTCCCGACGACATCGTCGCGCGCACCGCCGACCGCTACCGCGAGCTGATCGACCGCCTCGGCGCCTGACACCTCCTCTCGCGCCGATCAGGCGCTCAGGGAACATACAGGAATCGGTAGTGTTGCTCCAGCACTCCCGACATCCCCCCCCGAACCCTGAGGAGCCCGCATGGCCCTGTGGAAGCTGCACGGAAACGGCCGCACGGTCGAGCCCGGCGCCGTCGTCACCCCCGAAGAGCGACTGAGCTGGCCCGCCACGATCGCGATCGGTGCACAGCACGTCGTCGCGATGTTCGGTGCCACGTTCCTCGTGCCGACCCTGACGGGCTTCCCCGTCTCGACCACGCTGCTCTTCAGCGGCCTGGGCACGCTGATCTTCCTGCTCATCACGAAGAACCAGCTGCCCAGCTACCTCGGCTCGTCGTTCGCCTTCATCGCCCCGATCACGGCCGCGGTCGCGGCGGGCGGCACCGGATCGGCACTCGCCGGCGTCGTCGCAGTCGGCCTCCTCCTGGTGGTCGTGGGCCTCGTGGTGCAATTCGCCGGCCTCCGCTGGGTCGACGCCCTGATGCCCCCGGTGGTCGCCGGCGCGATCGTCGCCCTCATCGGCTTCAACCTCGCGCCGACGGCATGGAGCAACTTCTCCCTCGACCCGGTCACCGCTACCATCACGCTGGTCGCGATCATCCTGTTCGCCGTGCTGTTCCGCGGCTTCCTGGGGCGCATCTCGATCTTCCTCGGCGTCGCGGTCGGCTTCATCTACGCCGCCTTCACCGGGTCGTTCGATGTCCCCAACGCGCTGCGCGGCGGCAAGACCCCGGCCGAGCTGATCTCCGAGGCGCCGTGGATCGGCCTGCCGCACTTCCAGCTCCCGGACTTCATCGAACCGGGCACCTGGTCGACCATCGCGATGTTCCTCCCCGTCGTGCTCGTGCTGATCGCCGAGAACGTCGGCCACGTGCGCGGTGTCGCGACCATGACCGAGGACCCCTCGATCAACAAGCACACCGGCCGCGCCCTGATCGCGGACGGCGTTGCGACGACCATCGCCGGTGGCTTCGGCGGATCGGGAACCACGACGTACGGCGAGAACATCGGCGTCATGGCCGCCACCCGCGTCTACTCGACCGCCGTCTACTGGGTCGCCGGCCTGTTCGCGATCCTCCTGGCGTTCTCCCCGAAGGTCGGCGAGGTGTTCAACTCGATCCCCGCCGGCGTCCTCGGTGGCGCCACCACCGCGCTGTACGGCCTCATCGGCATCATCGGCATCAAGATCTGGGTCGACAGCCGCGTCGACTTCTCGCGTCCGGTCAACCAGTACACGGCCGCCGTCTCGCTCGTGATCGGCATCGCCGGCTTCTCGATGCAGCTCGGCGACTTCGCCTTCGGCGGCATCGTGCTCGGCACGGTCGCGGCCCTGCTCATCTACCACCTGGGCAACCTCATCGCCCGCGCCCGCAAGACGGGCGCCGACGACCCGCGGCCGCTCGAGGCGGTCGGCCCGCTCGGCGGCGACCCCGAGTAAGTCGCGCCGCACGACGACGAAGACCCCGGATGCCTCACTCGAGGCGTCCGGGGTCTCTCCGTCTCCCGCGGTGCGTCTCCGCACCGCAGCGCTCAGTCGATGACCGCGAGCACCCCGTCGGCCGCGACCGTCGCGGAGAGCTCGGCCCGCTGCGAAAGGGCGCCGGGGCGATGCGCCGTCACGGTGGTCTCCATCTTCATCGCATCGAGGACCGCGACCGGGTCTCCCTCCGCGACCTCGGCGCCGTCGTCGACCAGCCAGCGCACGAGCGTGCCCGGCACCGGCGAGCGCAGCGCGGTCGGATCGGACGCGGGCGAGGTCGGCGCAGCATCCACCGGCCGTCCGAGTCCCGCCAGCAGACCGGCCGGCAGGCCGAGCACGACGCGACGTCCGTCGATCTCCACGGGGAAGCGCTGCAGCGCGGCATCCGGCACCGCCGCGGGCCGCGACTGCGATTCGAGCTTCGGCAGCAGCGCGCTCTCGATCCACTGCGTGTGCACCGCGAAGGTCTCCGTCGCGAACGCCTCGTCGTCGAGCGCGAGCAGATCGAACGGGATGACCGTCGCCGGCCCCTCGACCGCGAGCTCCCGCAGCGCCCGGCGAGCGCGGACGAGAGCCGCATCCCGGGAATCGGCATGCACGATCAGCTTGGCGATCATCGAGTCGAAGGCCGGCTGCACGACGTCCCCCTCGTCGATGCCGCTGTCCCACCGCACGCCCGGGCCGCCGGGGATCCGCAACCGCTCGACGCGTCCGGGGCTGGGCAGGAAGCCGCGACCGGGGTCCTCGGCATTGATCCGGAACTCGAAGGCGTGCCCCACCGGCGTCGGCGTCTCCGCGATCGACGGCCCCTCGCCGAACGCGATCCGGAACTGCTCGCGCACCAGGTCGGTCCCGGTGACCTCCTCCGTGACGGGGTGCTCCACCTGGAGCCGCGTGTTCACCTCGAGGAAGGAGATGGTGCCGTCGGCCGCGAGGAGGAACTCGACCGTTCCGGCCCCGCGGTAGTCCACCTCGGCGCAGATAGACCGCGCCGCCTCGTGGAACCGCGTCCGCTGCTCGGCGGAGAGCCCCGGCGCCGGAGCCTCCTCGATGAGCTTCTGATTGCGCCGCTGCATCGAGCAGTCGCGGTCGCCGACCACCACGACACCGCCACGACCGTCGCCGAGCACCTGCACCTCGATGTGCCGCGGGCTCTCCAGGAAGCGCTCCACGAAGCACTCGCCCCGACCGAAGGCGGCGATCGCCTCCCGGGTGGCCGCGTCGAAGGCCTCGGCCACGTCGGACAGCTCCCGCACGACCTTGAGCCCGCGTCCGCCACCGCCGAAAGCCGCCTTGATCGCGATCGGCAGTCCGTGCTGCTCCGCGAACGCCACCGCCTCCTCCGGCCCGGCCAACGGCTCATCGGTGCCGGCGGCGAGCGGTGCGCCCACGCGCTGGGCGATCCGGCGTGCGGTCATCTTGTCGCCGAGGGCGTCGATGCTCTCGGGCGTCGGACCGATCCAGACCAGTCCCGCCCCCTCCACGGCCCGCGCGAAGGCGGCGCTCTCCGACAGGAAACCGTAGCCGGGGTGCACCGCATCCGCGCCCGACCGGCGCGCGGCATCCAGCAGCGCCTCGACGGAGAGGTACGTCTCCGCCGCGGTCGATCCCCCGAGCCCCACGGCTTCGTCGGCCAGACGCACGTGCAGGGCATCCGCATCCTGGTCCGCGTAGACCGCGACCGACGTATACCCGGCTTCGGTGCAGGCGCGGATGACGCGCACCGCGATCTCCCCGCGATTCGCGATCAGCACGGTGGTCATGAGGACTCCTTGACGATGAGACGAAGACGCACACCCGGCGCCAGCTGACCTGCGAGGTCGAGGCTGCGATCCGTGAGCGCACCGATGATGGGGTATCCCCCGGTGAGCGGATGGTCGGGCAGGAACAGGACCGGCTGCCCGTCCGGCGGCACCTGGATCGCCCCGGTGACCGCACCCTCGCTCGGCAGTTCGCCCCGGAGGGCGCGCTCCAGCGGGACATCGCCCTGCAGACGGATGCCGACGCGATCGGACCGCGGTGTGACCGTCCACTCCTGAGCGGTCAGGGTGTCGAGCGCGGCCGCCGTGAACCAGTCGTCACGCGGACCGAGGGTGATCTCGAGGTCCACGACATCTCCGGGGGCCGGCAGCTCACGCGGCACGGCATCCGGCTCGACAGAACGCACAGCCATCCCGCCGACCGGGATGACGGCACCTGCCACGAGCTTCTCGGGGCCGAGTCCGGCGAGGGTGTCCGCCGCACGGCTGCCCAGCGCGGGCACCGCGTCCAGCCCCCCGCGCACGGCGACGACGTATCGCAGTCCCCGCTCCGGGTGACCCAGTGTCAGCTCGTCGCCGTCGACCGTCGCGAAGGGCTCGCCGTGCGGGACGGGGCGGACGCTGCCGTCGACCTCGGTCAGGGCGAGCGAGCCGGATGCGCCCGTGACCGCGGCCACTCCAGCGCCCCGGAATCGGAGCACGGCTCCCCCGACGCTCTCCAGCACCGCGGCGGTGGCCGCGTTGCCGACCGCGCGGTTCGCATCACGCATCGCCCGACGGTCGGCCACTCCGGACGCGGAGACCCCGAGCGCCGCATAGCCCGGCCGCCCGGCATCCTGCACCAGCAGCTGCAGCGACGAACGGACGACCTCGACGGCGGCATCCGTGCCGGAACCTAGACCATCCGTGCCGGCTGCGGCGGGTTGCTCCTCGACAGGCCGGGCGTGCGGCGGATCGTCTCCGTTTCGGACGAAGCCTCCCGCATCGAGCCGAGCCGCCTCGCGCACGCGCTCGAACCGCACCGCGGTCCCCGGAGACAACAGCGCGGGCGGATCGCGGTCGATGTCCCACATCACCGCATCCGTCCTCCCGATGAGCTGCCACCCGCCGGGGCTCTCGCGCGGGTACACCCCGGTGAACTGCCCGGCGAGCGCGACCGATCCGGCGGGCACGCGGGTGCGCGGCGATGAGCGGCGCGGCACATCGAAGAGGGGGTCGCTGCTCACGACGTACCCGAAGCCCGGGGCGAATCCGGAGAACGCGACCCGCCAGTCCGCGGCGAGGTGCCGATTCACCAGCTCCTCCGCCGAGACGCCGAGCAAGGATGCCGCCTCGTCGAGGTCTTCGCCGTCGTACCGCACGGGCACGGTGACCTCACCGCTGCCGGGCAGGTGCGCGGCGTCGATCTCGGTCGAGGCCAGCACGGCGGCGAGATCGACGGCCGAGACGCGGAGCGGATCGAAACGCACCAGCACGGTGCGGGCACCCGGGATGCGCTCGACGATGCCGGGCACGCCCTCCCACGCGAGGTTCAAACGCATCGCCTCATCGAGGTCGGATGCCTCCACGAGGAGAGCACGATCGGATGCCGTGAGGATGCGCATCAGACCAGGCGCTCCGGATCCGTCATCGCGAACCCGCGAACGGAGCGATCGTGATGCCCGCGTCCTGCAGCATCCGCTTGGTCTCCGCGGCCATGGCCACCGACCCCGGGCTGTCGCCGTGCACGCAGATCGACTGCGCGACCACGGGCACGTCGGTGCCGTCGATGGCACGGATCACACCGTCGGAGGCGAGGCGCACCATGCGCTCGGCCACCGCGGCCGGGTCGTGCAGCACGGCCCCCTCCTCGGTGCGCGACACGAGCTGTCCGTCGGGCTGGTACGCCCGGTCGGCGAAGGCCTCCGCGGCGACCGTGAGACCGGCACGCTCGGCGACGTCGAGCACGACACCGCCGGACAGTCCCAGCAGCACCAGGCTCGGGTCGATCGCGCGGATCGCCGCCACCACGTCCTTCGACTGCCGTTCATCCCGCGCGATCGTGTTGTACAGCGCCCCGTGCGGCTTGACGTACGCGACCCGTCCGCCGACCGCGGCCGCGAGGCCCATCAGCGCACCGAGCTGGTACTCGACGTGCGCCTGCAGCGTGGCCGAGTCGATGTCGACCTTCGTGCGTCCGAAGTTCTCGTAGTCGCGGTAGCCGGGGTGCGCGCCGATCACGACACCGCCCTGGACGGCGGCCGCGAGGGTCTCGCGGATGCCCTCCGGGCTGCCGGCGTGGAAGCCGCACGACACGTTCGCACTGGTGACGAGGCGGAGCATGCTCTCGTCGTCGCTGACGATCCGGTCGGCGACGTTCTCGCCGAGGTCCGAGTTCAGGTCGATCGATGTCATGCGATCACGCTCCGATTCCGAGGAAGGCGAAGATGGGACCGACCGAGACGATCCCCATGTACCAGGTGAGCAGCGTCACGAGCGTACCGGCGACGAGCAGCCACATCGGGTACTTCTTCGAGCCGAGCAGGTCGCGGCGGAACCAGCCGATGTACATGAACACCGTGAGGCCGATCGGCAGGATCAGGCCGTTGAAGCCGCCGACGAAGACGAGGATCGCGGCCGGAGCCGTGCCGATCGACAGGTACACGATCAGCGACACGACGATGAAGGCGACGGTTGCGAGCTGCAGCGGCCATCCGCCCTTGAGCTTCTTGGTGAAGGTGGAGAGGAACGTGGCCGAGGTGTACGCCGCACCGATGACCGAGCTGATCGCGGCGGCCCAGAAGATCGCGCCGAAGATGCGGAGTCCGGCGTCGCCGAGCACCGCGCCGAACGCCTGACCGGCCGGGTTCGCACCCTGGCCCGACAGGTCGAGCGTGACGCCCGAGGCCACGACGCCGAGGATCGCGAGGAACAGCACGTAGCGCATGACCCCGGTGACGAGGATGCCGTTGGTGGCCGCGCGCATCACGGGACCGGCGTGCTCCGGACCGACGTGGCCGGAATCGAGGTAGCGGTGGGCGCCGGAGTAGGTGATGTATCCGCCGACCGTTCCGCCGACGATCGTGGTGATGGTGGCGAAGTTCAGCTCGTCGGGCACGAAGGTCTGCCGCAGGGCTTCGCCGATCGGCGGCTGCGCGATGACGGCCACGACCACGGTCATCACGATCATGCCGATGCCGAGCACGACGAGCACGATGTCCATCACGGGGCCGGCCTTCTTCACCAGGAAGATGATGATCGCGAGGACCGCGGTGACGATGCCGCCGAGCTTCGCGTCGATGCCGAGCAGGGCGTTGAGGCCCAGACCGCCACCGGCGATGTTGCCGATGTTGAAGGCCAGGCCGCCGATGACGACGAGCACGGCGATCAGGTGCCCCGAGAAGGGGATGGCGCTGTTGGCGAGTTCGCCGGCACGCTTGCCGGACGACGTGATCATGCGCCAGATGTTCAGCTGCACCGCGATGTCGACGAGGATCGAGATGAGGATCGCGAACGCGAAGGCCGCCCCCATCGCCGCGGTGAAGGTCGCGGTCTGGGTGATGAAGCCGGGGCCGATGGCGCTGGTGGCCATGAGGAAGATCGCACCGATGACGGCACTGCGCCCGGCGCGCTTCTTGACGCTCGCGAGGCGGGCTTCGTCTTCCGGAGAGAGGGAGGCGGTGGTCTGCTCTGACATGCGGGGGGATTCCCATCGTCGTTGGTGGGTGTCGATAGACGCCCAGTGTAGAACGGATTGCGCTCGATTGTTCAACAATCATGTTTCCGTCGTGCTACAGCGACGTTGCCTTCGTGTGATTCCTGCGGCCCGACTGCCCACGATCCACGCATGCCGCGCCCTACGATGAAGGCATGAACCAGCAGGGCCCGCTCGCCGATGTGCTCCGTCAGCGCATCATCGACGGCGACTTCGCGCCCGGGTCGCGCCTGTCGGAGTCGGCACTCGCCGAGCAGTTCGACGTGTCGCGCAACACCCTCCGCGAAGCCTTCCGCGTGCTCGCCGAGCAGGGTCTCGTCGAGCACATCCCGCACCGCGGAGTCTCGGTCGCCTCGCCGACCATCGCCGACGTGATCGACATCTACCGCGCGCGCCGCGTGATCGAGTGCGCGGCGCTGCGCCAGTCGGAACCCGAGCACCCCGCCGTGCAGCTGATGCGCGATGCCCTCGCCGAGGCGGAGGAGCAGCTGCCGCACGAGGACTGGCGACGGATCGGCAGCGCGAACATGGCCTTCCACGATGCGATCGTCGCTCTCGCCGACAGCGCACGCCTCGCCCGCACCTACCGCGACGTCGCGGCCGAGCTGCGGCTGGTGTTCCTCGAGATCGACGAGCCGCGATCGCTGCACGAGCCCTTCGTCCGCCGGAACCGGGCGGTGCTCACCGCTCTGCTCGAACGGGGACCGGAGGCGGCCGCCGAGGAGCTCGAGCGCTACCTCACGGCATCCGAGCGCAGCGTGCTGGGCGCGTTCGCGCGCATGGGCCACGCCTGACGGAGCCGACGCCGGGGACTACTGCTCCGGGTTCAGCGCGGCCGTCGCCCGCGGGCGCGGCTCTCCCTCGCGGAGCGGAGCCGGCGGGGCGATCGGGGACGCGGGTTCGGGCAGCCCGTAGCGGCGGTGCATCCAGCGCCGCGCCTCCTCGAGCGGGTACGTGTCGCCGAACACGGCGAACTTCACGAAGACGCCCTCGAGCGTGCTGCGGAGCATGACCTCTTCGAGGGCGGGATCGTCGGCGCCCCGCGCGCGGAACAGGTCGCGCACGGCATCCTCCGCGGCGGTCGCTCCTGCTTCGTGCCGCGCTTCGGACTCGGCGAACAGTCGATGCGTGGCGGGCTGCTGCTGCATGGCCAGCACGGCCCGCTGCAGCGGGATCGCGTAGGCGGTCGCCGTGAGGGCCCCGTCGATCACCGCCGCGAGCATCTCGTCCGGGGTCCCCTCCACGCGGGCGAAGCCCAGCACGGTCTCGAACCAGCGATCGATGACGGCGGCGACGAGCTGATCCTTGCCGCCGAAGTGATAGTTCACGAGCCCCTGGGCGACCCCGGCGCGCTTCGTGATCTCGGCGATGCTGGCTCCGGCGACCCCGCGCTCGGCGAAGGTCGCGATCGCCGCCTGCAGGAGATTCTCTCGCGCGCGTTCACGGGCGAGACGGTTCTGCTCGTCGGAGCGAGCCATGCGGCATCCACCTCCTGAGTTCACCCCGCGTGCTTTTCGAATCGCCCCCCTGCCGTATAGATTACTCACTGAATAGTCGTTCAATCTATGAACGGACACGGATTCACCCCCTCCCTGGAGCACCCATGCACTCTTTCGCGAGCGTCGACTTCAACAGCATCACCTCGATCCTCGAGTGGCTCATCAGCCAGTGGTGGGCGTGGGCGATCGTCGGTGCCGTGGTGCTGTTCTTCCTCGTGATCTGGATCCTCCCGGCCGCCAAGGTCAAGGCCTCCCCGGAGCACGCCACGACCGGCGTCGAGGCCGATGAGATCGCCCTCGGCTTCCTGCAGATCGTGAACCTCCCCTCCGGCCACTGGAACGACCCGACCGCCTCGCTCCTCGGCGACCGCGAGAAGAAGGTGCTCGTCGACCAGTGGGGCGTGCACACCCGGCAGGAGTGGCTCGACAACATCGAGCGTCTGACGACCGTTCGCCGTCGTCGCGAGGTGTGGGTGCTCTACCTCGCCGTGCGCGCCGACCTCGCCGACCGCCTCGGACGCACCCCCAAGGCGAAGGAGTGGCTCGCCGCGATCGTGCAGGAGGGCGGCGACAAGCGCGACGCACGCACCTTCGTCACCTCGATCGAGTACTCCGAGTCGGAGGTGCGCAAGCGCGTCGGCAAGGACATCGTCACCCCCGGCCTCTTCGTGCGCACACTCGACGGCTATGCGCTCGGGCAGGCCGTGGCCATGACGACCTGGGGCGTCGCACTCGGACACGCCGACGTCGCCGAGGCACGCGAGATCATCCATCGGATCAACGTCGAAGCCCGCCCGGCCTTCACCTCGTGGGCCGACTTCGGGCTGAGCTACATCGTGGGTCGGGTCATGCACTGGTCCGACGGGAACGTCGACGAGAAGTCCTTCGAGAAGTTCGGCGACGGGTGGTCCGACTTCAAGGCCGCGGCGACCGAGAAGCGCAACGGCCCGTGGGCATCGCTGCCGTGGAGCCTGTAACCGTCGACCTGGAACCGCTGCGGCGCAGCGCGGGACTGCGCGACATCCTCACCTACGAGCGCATCTGCGGGATGCCGCCGCATCGCCGGTTCCTCGTGGTCCTGGTGGCGGTCCTGCTGTTCGCGGCGGCGATGCTGGCCGGACTGTGGTTCCTCGGACGCGGCGACATCCTGACGGTCGCGCCGATCCTCGGGGCGTTCGTGATCGGATACACACTGCTCGCCGCCGTGGGTTTCGTCTGGTGGGCGGTCGGGTTGAGCAGACGGGTCAAGGTCGCGGCCTTCGCCTGGCAGAACGGATGGGCGTACGCCGACACGCTCGAGCAGACCCGTCGCCCCGGAGCCGCGTTCGCCCGGGTCGTGCGCGGGCGCGAGCGGGCGGTCGTCGCCTGCGACGACGAGCGGATGCCGTTCGAGCTCGGCGTGCACCACTCGGTGTCGCGCGGGGAGCAGCGCGCCACCATCCAGCGCCCCTTCGCCTTCATCGAGCTGCCGCTGCCGTCGGCCGTGCCGCACATCGTTCTCGCGAACCGGAAGCACAGCATCATCCCCACGCTCGGCCTCGGTCGCGGAGCCGCACGCCTGGAACTGGAGGGGGACTTCGCGAAGACCTTCCGGCTCCTCGTCCCCGAGGGGTATCAGCAGGACGCGCTCTACATCTTCACGCCCGACCTGACGGCCCGCGTGCTCGACCTCGGCTCCGGGGCGGAGATCGAACTCGTCTCCGACCGCCTCTACGTGTACCTGCCGTCCGGCACCCGTTTCGACCGTGCGGACACCATGGCGGCAGCCCTCACCCTCGCCGAGGAGTTCCACCGCCGCTTCGCCGCGCGCACGGAGCTGTACCGCGACGACGACGCCGGCGAGCTCGCCGGCCGCGCGGGCGTGGCCGTGGGGCTGCGCGGCCAGCGCCTCGGCGGTCGCGGGATCTCGGTCTTCGCCGTCGCCGGGACGGCCGCAGTGCTGCTGCTGTCGGCGGGGCTCACCGCGTTCTCCCTGTTCGGCGGTGATCTGCTCGCATCGATCTTCGGCTGACCCGCTCAGCCGCGCACAGCCCGGGTCCATCGGACTCGGTTGCCGTGCGATCCAGACGCACGGGTGCGTCCCTGGCCCGGAGGGGGCGCCAGGGCCGCATCCGTGTTCCTCCCCCGCTCACGCGGAGGTATCGCTCACGCGGAGGCGCGCACCACGAGCTCGGTCGGAAGGATGGTCGTGCGCGCAGGGTCCTCGCCCGCCAGACGCGCGAGCAGGACACCGGCCATCGCCTCGCCCTGCGCGTACATCGGCTGCCGCATCGTGGTCAGCGGCGGGTCGGTGGTCAGGGCCACGGAGGAGTCGTCGAAGCCGACCAGGGCGATGTCCTCCGGCACCCGGACGCCCGCCGCGCGCAGCGCCGTCAGGGCGCCGCGCGCCATCAGGTCGCTGGCCACGAAGATCGCATCCGGACGCCCGCCGTCGAGGAGTCGTCGTGCGGCGTCCGCTCCGCTCGCCTCGCTGTAGTCGCCCTCCTCCTCCGCGTACGGGGTGAGGCCGGCATCCGCCAACGCAGCCCGGAACCCCCACACGCGGTCGTCCGAGGCGACCATGGTCAGGGGACCGGAGATCGTCGCGATGCGCGTCCGACCGATGTCGACCAGCCGACGTGTCGCGGTCTTCGCTCCCGCGACGTTGTCGACGTCGACCACGTAGTCCCCTTCGCGGCGGCGCACCGGACGTCCGCCGTAGACGACGGGCACGGCATCCGCGATGCGGTCGATGAACGCGTCGCTGGTGTGGTGCGACACGATCAGCGCACCGTCGACGCCGCCGTTGCGCACGAAGCTGGTCATCTTGTCGCCGGGGTCGTCGCTGGCGATGAGCAGGTTGAGGAGGTAGTCCGAGCCGCCGAGCGCGCCCGTGATGCCGGCGACGATGGCCGCGAAGAACGGATCGCCGAAGAAGCGCGTGGTGTCCTCGGGGATGATGAGGGCGATGGCGTGCGTCTGCCGTGAAGCCAGCGATCGGGCCGCCCGGTTGGGCACGTAGTTCAGCTCGTCGATCGCGGTGCGGACGGCGGCGAGCGCCTCCGGGCTCACGGCCGTCGACCCGTTCACGACCCGCGACACCGTCGATCGGGAGACGCCCGCAGCGGACGCCACCTCTTCGATGGTCGCTCGGGGCGACATCATCGTTCGCACTCTTCCATCGCCCTATTCTCACTGGTCGCGGCGGTCAGCACCGACCGTCTCGCTCCGAGTCGCGCAAATGATCGCATCCGGCCTTCCCTGCGACCCGTCACGCGATTCCGGTGCCGGGTGGGGTCTCCTCGACGTCGACGAGCCATCCGGTCCGTCGACGGTGCCGCTCCTCGACACCGTCGGACGGCACAGATGGTCCGTGGTCCTCGACGACCGGGAGCGGCACTCCCCGGACAGATGCCCGTCGGGTCGAATCGGGTACCCGTTCGATGCGGACTCCCTGTCGCGGGACCCGTGCTCCCGCAGGCACCCCGTCCGGACGCCGCCGGTCGTCGGACGGCCGGGCCCGGGCGAACGGATCGACGAAGTATTCGAACCTGCGCTCGACCACCTCGTGCGTGATCTCGTGCACGGCCACGACCCTGCCGCGCACCCGATCCACGTACTCCTCGTCGTGGTGCGACTCCAGCGCATCGACGGTGCCGGTCAGCTCCGCCCCCAGCTCGTCGACCAGGACCTCCGGATCACGCGACCGGATGCCGAAGTCGACCCGATCGCCGATCTCGAACGGATCCCCGCAGCATGCCCACTCCCACGGGGTGAGCCACACACGCGTCATCCGGCCAGACTAACCCCGACCTGCGAGGGCCCGATCAGAGCTCGCGGGCGGCGATGATGCGGGCGTACTCCCGGCCCGAGTCCTTCAGCGTGCGCTCCTGGGTGTCGTAATCGACACGGACGATGCCGAAGCGCTTGTCGTAGCCCCAGGCCCACTCGTAGTTGTCGAACATCGACCAGTAGAAGTAGCCGCGGACGTCCACCCCCGACTCCGCGGCGTCGAGCACCGCATCCAGGTGCCGTCGGAGGAACTCGGTGCGGTCGGCGTCGTGCACGCGGGTCTCGCCGTCTTCGACCACCGCCACGTCGTCATACGCGGCACCGTTCTCGGTCATGGAGAGGACGGTGCCCGCCGGCTCGGCGTACTCGGTCCAGACCCGCTGCAGCACCCGGGTGAGACCCTCGGGCTGCACCTCCCAGTTCTGCGCGGTGCGGGGCAGGCCGCGCTCGACCGAATGGATGCCGTCGCTCGACGGGTACGGGCTGCGACCCTGACGCTGAGTCGCGGGGCCGCCGGAGACCGGGGGCTCGGCCGGTGCCGTGCCCGAGACGAAGTCGCCGTGGTAGTAGTTCACGCCCTGCGTGTCGATGCGCTGCGCGATCGTGTCGAGGTCGCCGTCGCGGACCGCGGCCTCGAACTGCGCCACCGCGTCCGCATCGACCGCGCGGATGTCCTCCACGATGTCGGCGGGGTAGCTGCCGCGGTAGATCGGGTCGAGGAACCAGCGGTTGAACTGTCCGTCCACCCGACGGGCGGCGTCGACGTCGGCCGCGTTCTGCGGGTCGGCCGGGTCGGCGACGGTGTGGTTCAGGGTGATGCCGAGGTTGAGCGAGGCGTCACGCCCGCGCAGCTCCTGCACCGTCTTCCCGTGCGCGAGCAGCAGGTGGTGCGAGGCGAGCAGCCCCTCCGCGATGCTGGTGTGACCGGGTGCGTGCTCCCCGGCCGTGTAGGAGAGGAACGACGAGCACCACGGCTCGTTCAGCGTGGTCCACACGTTCACCCGGTCGCCCAGGGCGTCGTGCATGGTGCCCGCGTACTCCAGGAAGCGGTCCACCGTGTCGCGGTTCGTCCAGCCCCCGACTTCCTGCAGCGCCTGCGGCATGTCCCAGTGGTACAGCGTCAGCCAGGGCAGGATGTCGGCGGCGAGCAGCTCGTCGACCAGTCGCTCGTAGAAGTCGACCCCGGCGGGGTTCACGGCTCCGCCGTCGGGACGCACGCGCGACCACGAGGTCGAGAAGCGGTACGTCTGCAGGCCGAGCTCGGTCATCAGCGCGACGTCCTCGCTGTGACGGTGATAGTGATCACACGCCACATCGCCGTTGTCGCCGTTGATCACCGCGCCGGGCACGCGGGCGAACGCGTCCCAGATGGATGCGGTGCGCCCGTCCTCGAAGGCCGCCCCCTCGATCTGGTACGCCGCGGTCGCGGCGCCGAAGAGGAAGTTCTCGGGGAAGGAGCGGGTCATAGGGGTCATCCTTTCACCGCGCCCGCCATGATGCCACTGACCAGCTGGCGACCCGCGACCACGAAGAGCACGAGCAGCGGAAGGGTCGCGAGCACCGCACCGGCGAGCACGATCGAGTAGTCGATGTAGTACCCCGACTGCAGCTGGCTGAGCGCCGTCTGCAGGGTCGGGTTCTGCGGGGAGAGCACGATCAGCGGCCACAGGTAGTCGGTCCACGCCGTCATGAAGGTGAAGAGTCCGAGGATCGCCATGGCCGGCCGCGCCGCGGGGAGTCCGACGGTCAGGAACGTGCGGAACTGATTGGCACCGTCCATGCGGGCGGCCTCGATCAGCTCGTCCGGGATGACGTCCACCAGATACTGCCGCATGAAGAAGACGCCGAACGCGGTGACGAGCGTCGGCACGATGACCGCCCCGATCGAACCGGTCCAGCCGAGCTCGCGCATCAGCATGAACAGCGGGATGATGCCCAGCTGCGTCGGGATCGCCATGGTCGCGATCACGAAGATCATCAGCCCGTCGCGGCCCTTGAAGCGGAGCTTCGCGAACGCGTAGCCCGCGAGCGTCGAGAACGTGACGACCGAGAGGGTGATGATGCCCGAGATCAGGAACGAGTTGCCGAGGGCGAGCCAGAAGGGGATCGCATCGAACACCTTGGCCGCGTTGGCGAGGAAGTTGCCGCCGGGGATCAGCGGCAGCGTCTCGCCGCGGGTCGCGTTCGTGCCGCTGGCGACCACGACCGACCACCACAGCGGATACACGCTGCCGATGATGAAGGCGGCGAGCAGCCCGTAGGTGAGGAAGCCGGGGCGGCTGCCGATGCCGGCGGTTCCGCCGGCTGCACCGCGGCGACGACGGATCTTCTCGGGGACGCTCAGCGCCTGCGTGGCGGTCATCGCGCGTTCTCCTCGGTTGTGGTGGCGATCGTCGTTCCGGCGGCGGCGGCGCTCGTCGCGGCCGCGGCGTCCGTGCGCGCGCGGCGACGGGCCGCGCGGTTCTTGGGGGCGTCTCCGGTGGAGATGCGCCGGGAGATCAGGAAGTTGATCACGCCGATTCCGACGATCAGCAGGAAGAGCAGGATGGCGACGGCGGATGCCTCCCCGAGGTTCCGTCGGAAGAAGGCGAGCTCCCAGAGGAACAGCACCGTCGTCTGGAACTGTCGGTCGCTGCCGCCGATGCCGCCCGCGGTCGACACGTCGAACAGGCGCGGCTCGGCGAAGATCTGCAGGCCGCCGATCGTCGCGGTGATGATCACGAAGATCAGCGTCGGGCGGATCGTGGGGATGGTGATCGAGAAGAAGCGGCGTGCGGCGCCGGCCCCGTCGAGCGCGGCCGATTCGTAGAGGTCGCGCGGCACGGCCTGCATCGCGGCCAGCAGGATCAGGGCGTTGTAGCCCGTCCACCGGAAGTTCACCATGACGGCGATCGCGATGTGCGACAGTGCGGTGTTGTGCTTCCACTCCTGGTCGGCGATGCCGATGAGGTTGAGCAGGTTGTTGGCCAGGCCGTCGGCCTCGTTGAAGATGCTCGAGAAGATGATGGCGACCGCGACCGGGGTGACCACGAACGGGATCAGCACGCTCATCCGCCAGAAGGTGGGTGCGCGCAGCCCGCGGTCGAGGAGGTAGGCGATCACGAGGGCCACGGCCAGCTGCGGGATCGCGGAGAGCAGGAAGATGCTCAGGGTGTTGCCGATCGAGTTCCAGAACATGGAGTCGCCGAGGATCTCCACGAAGTTGCCGACCCCGACGAACTCGCCCTCGCCCTTGAGCAGGTCCCACTCGTGAACCGCCACCCAGACGGTGTAGAGCAGCGGGAACAGGCCGACCAGCCCGAACAGCAGGAAGAACGGCGAGATGTAGAAGTACGGCGAGGCGTTCTGGTCGAACCGGGAGACCCGGTGGCGCCAGGAGCGCTTCGGCGGAGCATCCTTCTGCGCGGATGCCGTCTCGCGGCGTTCCGCGGGCGGGGCGGTGAGTGTCATGGGGTGTCCTTTGGAAGTGCGGGTGCGCGTTTCATCTCGCTGCGCCCGCCCGGCAACCGGTGTGAGTACCGGTCGTCGGGCGAGCGCGGTGGAGCCGAGCGGGACGAGACGCCCGCAGGGGGTCAGTCGACGAGCTCGTTCAGGAGCTTGATCGCCTGATCCCAGGAGCCCTGCGTGTCGGTCTCACCGCGGTCGAGGCTACTGAGAGCCGGCCCGAAGACGTTCTCCTGGATGACCGAGTCGTCGGCGCCCTTGAACTGCGCCACGACGCCCTTGGCGCGCTCGGCGAGGATCGCACCGGTCGGAGCGTCGTTGAAGAACGGGTTCGGCGTCGCGTCGGCGGCGAGCGTCTCCTGCGCCTTGATCGTCGACGGGAAGTTGCCCGCCGCGGCGGACTGCTTCACCTGCTGCTCGGGCTGCGTCAGCCAGTCGGCGAGCTCAGCAGCCGCCTTCTTGTGCTGCGAGGACTCCGGGATCGACAGGAACGCGCCGCCCCAGTTGGCCGCGCCACCGGGGAACACGTCGGCGAAGTCCCAGCCGGTGGAAGCGTCGCCGCCGCCGGCCTCGACCTGCCCCTGCACGACGCCGAGCATCCAGCCCGGGCACACGAAGGTCGCGAAGGTGCCGTCGACGAACGACTTGCCGCCGTTCCAGTCCCAGGCGGTCTGGGCGGCGGACTGGCCGCCCTCGGTCGCAGCGCCCAGCAGCTCGAAGCGCTCCTTGAGCTCGGCGTTGTCCTCGACGTTCAGCTTCCCGTCGGCGGTGTAGTACCCCTCGTCGAGCTGGTTGACCATGGCGTTCCAGACGAAGCCGGAGTGGTCGTACCAGGCCTTGCCGGTCTTCGCGGTGTAGTCGGCGCCGACCTGGAAGTAGTTCTCCCAGTCGCCGTTGAGGAGCTCGGCCACCGACTCGCGGTCGCTCGGGAGTCCGGCCGCCTCGAACGCGGCGCCGTTGTAGCAGATGCCGCTCGGGCCGATGTCGGTGCCGTAGCCGATCACGCGGCCCTCGGCATCGGTCGCCTGGCCGTACTTCCAGTCGACCCAGTCGTCCTTGCGGTCTTCGATGCCGTAGTCGCGGAGGTCCACGAAGGTGTCGGAGACGTCCATGATGGCCCCGAGCCAGCCCTCCTCGATCGCGACGACGTCGCTGAGGCCGGATCCGGCGGCGATCTTGGTGAACGCATCGGTGCGGGCGTTGCCACCCGTGTCGATGTTGGTCGCCTCGATCTTCACGTTCGGATGCGCCTTCTCGTACTCCTTGTAGAGGTCGTCGTAGCCGAAGGTGCCGAACGTGGTGACGGTCAGCGTGACATCCTCGTCGGCGCTTCCTCCTGCGGAATCGTCGGTGCTGCCGGAGCAGCCGGCCAGGGCGAGGGCGGAGACGGATGCCAGGGCGGCGGTCACGAGGATCCGGTGGCGGGCACGTGTGTTCACAGTTCACTCCTTTGTGGTGGTCGCGCGGTGTGTGATGCGTCGGGGCGTCGTGGGAGCGCTCCCACGAACTGAGCAGTCACTCTATGGGAGCGCTCCCACGGTGTCAAGCCATGCTGGCGGGAGGTACCCTTGGGCAGTGCCCGAAGCCACGCTCTCCCCTGCCCTCGTCCGCGCCGAAGCCCTGATCCGCAACGTGCCGGACTACCCGGCGCCGGGCATCATCTTCCGCGACATCACGCCGCTCCTCGCCGATGCCGAGGCACTGCGGGTGACGACCGAGGCCATCATCGAGCCCTTCGCCGGCCAGTTCGACGTGATCGCCGGCATCGAGGCCCGCGGTTTCATCCTCGCCAGCGCCGCCGCCATCGCCGCAGGAGTGGGGCTCATCCCGATCCGCAAGGCCGGCAAGCTGCCGCGCCCCGCGGCATCCGTCGACTACGCCCTGGAGTACGGCACCGCCACGATCGAGATGCACGACGACCTGCCCGCCGGCTCCCGCGTGCTGCTGATCGACGACGTGCTCGCCACCGGCGGGACGCTCGCCGCCGGACGGGAACTCGTCGAGCGCCTCGGCAGCCACGTCATCGGCATCTCGGTGCTCTTCGAGATCGACGGCCTGGGCGGCCGCGAAGCCGTCGGCGACCTCCACACCGTCTTCCACTCCGCCTGACCCCCCTCCTTCCTCTCCCCCCTCCTTCGTCACCTCCGTCGAGTGCACGGGTACTCGACGAGTGCACGGCATCCGCGCGCGTACCGGCCGTGCGCTCGGCAGCAAGCCGTGCACTCGGCGGCCGGGGCCGGCACCGGGACGCCGGGGAGGAGCGCGGGGCCGGGGGCAGTAGACTGGTGGCGCCCGTCCGCCCGCGACTCTTGGAGCCGTCATGCCCACCATCGTCGTCGACGTCATGCCCAAGCCCGAACTGCTCGACCCGCAGGGGAAGGCCGTCTCCGGCGCCTTCGCCCGTCTCGGTGTCGAGGGCTTCACCGACGTCCGCATCGGCAAGCGCTTCGAGCTCACCGTCGAGGGCGAGGTCACCGACGAGGTTCTCGCCGAGGCCCAGCGCATCGCCGACGAGGTGCTCTCCAACTCCGTGATCGAGGATGTCGTCGGCATCGAGGTCGCGGAGTGACCGCTCGCATCGGCGTCATCACCTTCCCCGGCTCGCTCGACGACCGCGACGCGCAGCGCGCCGTCCGCATCGCCGGCGCCGAGCCCGTCGCCCTGTGGCACGGCTCGCACGACCTCGAGGGCGTCGACGCACTCGTCCTCCCCGGTGGCTTCAGCTACGGCGACTACCTGCGCGCCGGCGCGATCGCCGCGCTCTCGCCGATCATGAACGAGGTCAAGGATGCTGCGGCCAAGGGCATGCCCGTGCTCGGCATCTGCAACGGCTTCCAGATGCTGGTCGAGGCGCACCTGCTCCCCGGCGGGCTGATCCGCAACAACCATCAGCACTTCGTGCGTCGCGACCAGAAGCTCACGGTCGAGAACTCCGACACCGCCTGGACCAACGCCTTCCGCACCGGCCAGGAGATCGTCATCCCGCTCAAGAACGCCGACGGCGGCTACATCGCCGACGAGCAGACCCTCGACCGCATCGAGGGCGAGGGCCTCGTGGCCTTCCGGTACGCGGGCGTGAACCCGAACGGCTCCCTCCGCGACATCGCGGGTCTCACGAACGAGGCGGGCAACGTGGTCGGCCTGATGCCGCACCCCGAGCACGCCACCGAGCCGGGCTTCGGCCCCGACACCGCGTCCGCCATGCGCAGCGGTGTCGACGGACTCGATTTCTTCACGAGCGCCATCGCCGCGGTCGCCCGCGTCGCCGCGTAACCCGCGGCGTCAGTCGGCCGGGAGGTCGAAGGGGTTGTCCCCCGCCGCCGCGAGCAGGTACCAGGCCGTGGCGCCGGTGTGCAGACTCGCGTAGTAGAGGTCTCCGAAGCCGGAGTCGAGGCCGTCGTTCGAGGTCGCGACGATGCCCTTGCCGTCACCGTTCGCGGCATCGCGCTGCGCCAGACGGATGCTGCTGAGCAGCGACTCGGCCCGGTCGGCACCCCCCGCCCCGTCGCGCAGCCGGAGGGCGAGAGCAAGGTGCCCGCTGCCCTCGAACCAGGCCTTCGACACGTCGACCTCGCTGATCGACGGTCCCGTGTAGGGGCCATCGGTCGCGATCAGGTTCCCGAGGGTCCAGTCCAGGGCCGCCCCGTAGCGCGGATCACCGGTGGCGAGGTAACTCCACGTCTGCGCGTCCAGCGGGATGGGGCGGGTGTTGATCGTCGCCCCGTCGAGGCCCGTACCGGTGTTCACGTGCCCGTCGGCACTCTGCATCGCCGCGACGAATCCAGCGGCGACGGCCGCCCGCTCCGCCCACACCGGATCGTCGGTGAGCTGCGCCAACTGCGTGAAGAACCCGGACACGTCGCTGTTGTGCTCGGTCGACTTCCAGGTCAGCGAGGTGCCGTCCTCGATCTGGCCGCCGGTGTAGCCGTACGGGGCCCGGACGGTGTCGGCCGTGTTGTCCTGGATCCACTGCCCGACGCGCAGCGCACCGTCGAGGTAGCGGGAGTCGCCGGTCGCATGAGCGAGCCGCGCGAGGGCCAACCCGACCCAGGCCTGGTTCCCCGTGAACGTGCCCGGCCCGGTGATCTCGACCCGACCCTGACGGATGCCGTGCGGTTCGTAGGACGCGCGGGTGCGGCCGTCGCCGATCGGATCGTTGTCCTGCACGAAGAGCAGCGTGTCGCCGATCGCCCGCGCGCGCCGGATGTCGTCCGGGAGGCCGCGGGCTGTGTACGCGATGACCACCAGCGCGTCGTCATAGACGAAGGAGGGCGTGAAGTCCCAGCTCGAGGTCGTGAAGAACCCGCCCTCGTAGCTGCGCGGAAGGCAGTGCCCGGCGCCGTCGCAGAACTCGTCGACCCGCGCATCCAGGAACTCGTAGGCCAGGGCGACCGACCGCGTCGGGTCGAGGGAGTCCGCCTCGGCCGGATCATCCGCCGCGGCGCCGACGCCCAGCGCGGCGGGAGCCGCACCGGCGAGCACGGCGGCGGCGACGAGCGCAGCGGCCACCATCCACGGCACGGGTCGGCGCGACGAAACGGGCATCAGGGCTCCTCGGACGGAACCGCGGTCCGGCGAGGCGGTCCGCGGGCGACCAAGAGGTCACAGAAGAAGCCTGGCGCGTGCGCACACCCCGGGGAAGCGGCGAAAGTCTAGGATCGCCCTGCCGTTCGGCGAAAACGATGCAGCGTTCGGCGAGGACGATGCAGCGTTCGGCGACGACGATGCGTTCGGCGACGACCTAGCCCAGGGCCGGCGGCCACACCCCGATGATCAGGGCCATGACCACCACCGTGACCAGCTCGTGCGCGATGTTCAGCGTGGTCAGGCGGGTGGAGCGCCCCTCGAACGCGTCGTGCGTGATGAAGCGCGCGGCCGTGAATCCGGCCCAGAGCGTGACGGCCGTGACGATCGCGCCCCAGAAGTACGATCCGCCGTAGAAGTGCCAGGCGATCGACGAGGCCCCGGCCAGGACCCAGGCCGTGATGAAGCTGACGATGACCGTGGTGATGATGGGCCACATCGCCGTCGCCGCCGGGCGGTCCATGTCGACGTTCGCGAGCTTCGACCACCGCGTGCCGAACACCTTGGGCGCGTACCAGACCGAGCCGACGATCATGCTCGACGCGGTCGCCAGCAGCACCGCCCAGTAGTTGATCTCGGGAACCATGACAGCCTCCACTCATCGGATGCCTCACCATACTCCCGGGCCTCCGTGTCGAACCGATTCGATTGCCGCTCTGGCAAGAATGTAAGCGTTTGCAGTAGCCTGTTCGCATGGCACAGCTTGAGCAGATCGCAGCCCCCGGTTCCGAGTGGTGGCGCAGCGCCGTCATCTACCAGATCTACCCCCGTTCCTTCGCCGACGCCTCGGGCGACGGCATCGGCGACCTGCCGGGGATCACCAGTCGACTCGACTCCCTCCAGGAGCTCGGCGTCGACGCGATCTGGCTGAGCCCCTTCATGACCAGCCCGCAGCGCGACGCCGGCTACGACGTCGCGGACTACCGCGACGTCGACCCGCTGTTCGGCACACTGGCCGACTTCGACGACATGCTCGCGGCCGCGCACGCGCGCGACATCCGCGTGGTCGTCGACCTGGTCCCGAACCACTCGTCCGACCAGCACGTCTGGTTCCAGGAGGCCCTCAAGGCCGCGCCGGGCAGCCCCGAGCGTGCGCGCTACATCTTCCGCGACGGCAAGGGCGAGAACGGCGAGCTCCCGCCGAACAACTGGCAGTCCGTGTTCGGCGGTGGCATGTGGGAGCGCATCACCGAGGCCGACGGCACCCCCGGCCAGTGGTACCTGCACATCTTCGACGCCACGCAGCCCGACTTCGACTGGACCAACGAGGAGGTGCGCGAGGAGTTCCGCTCCATCCTGCGCTTCTGGCTCGACCGCGGTGTCGACGGCTTCCGCGTCGACGTCGCCCACGGCATGATCAAGGCCGACGGCCTGCCCGACTACACGCCTCCGGCCGACGCCGACTCGATGGGCGGCGGCGAGCAGAACGTGCCGTACTGGGGTCAGGATGGCGTGCACGACATCTACCGTGACTGGCACAAGATCCTCGCGGAGTACGACGGCGACCGCGCGCTGTGCGGCGAGGCCTGGATGCCGACGCTGAAGCAGACCGCCCTCTGGGTGCGTCCGGACGAGATGCACCAGACCTTCAACTTCCCGTACCTGCTCACGCCGTGGAACGCGAAGGCACTCGGCGACGTCATCCGCGAGTCCCTCGACGACTTCGGCGCGGTCGGCGCCCCGAGCACGTGGGTGCTGTCGAACCACGACGTGGTGCGCCACGCCTCGCGCCTGGCGCTCACGGCCGACAACCCGCAGGGCGAGGGCATCGGCCCGAACACCCCGGACAAGCCCGACACGGCGATCGGCCTGGCCCGCGCCCGCGCCGCGACCACGCTGATGCTGGCCCTCCCCGGCTCGTCGTACCTGTACCAGGGCGAGGAGCTCGGACTTCCCGAGGCCATGGAGATCCCGGACGAGTTCCGTCAGGACCCGACCTGGTTCCGCACGAACGGCGAGCGCTACGGGCGCGACGGATGCCGCGTGCCGCTCCCCTGGGAGGCGGAGGCTCCGGCCTTCGGCTTCAACGAGACCGGTCTGTCGTGGCTGCCCCAGCCGGCGGAGTGGGCGACCTACGCCCGCGACGTCGAGGAGGTCGACCCGGGCTCGACGCTCGCGCTGTACAAGCGCCTGCTCGCCGCCCGTCGCGAGCACGGCTTCGGCTTGGGCTCGCTCATCTGGGAGGATGCCGGAGCCGACGCAGTGGCCTTCCGCCGCGGCGACGTGCACGTGGTCGCGAACCTCGGCACCGAGCCGATCGAGCTGCCGGCCGACGCGAGCGTGATGCTGAAGAGCCAGCCGTTCGACGGCTCGTCGATCCCGGTCGACACCGCCGTCTGGTACACCACGGTCTGACCCGCCGAACACCGCGTTCCGGTCGCGGATCCCGTCCCTCGCCCATCGTGAGACGACGGGAACCGCGACCGGAACGACTTCTCAGAGGAACACATGGCCAGCATCGATGAGGTCGCCCGGCTCGCCGGGGTCTCCACCGCGACCGTCTCGCGCGCGCTCAGCGGCCGCGGCCACGTGTCCGAGTCCGCGAGGGAGCGGGTGCAGGCCGCGGCCCAGTCCCTCGGCTACGTGGTCTCCTCGCGCGCATCGAGCCTCGCGTCCGGACGCACCCGCAACATCGGGGTCGTCGTCCCGTTCCTCGACCGGTGGTTCTTCAGCACGGTGCTGTCCGGCGTCTCGGCCGCGCTCATGCGGGCGGGCTACGACATCACGCTCTACAACATCACCGCCGACAAGGACGTGCGCCGGCATGTGTTCGACACCTTCCTGCGCCGACAGCGCGTGGACGCCGTGATCGCCGTGTCGATCGAGCTCGACGAGGACGAGACGCAGCACCTGCTCGACCTCGGGCTCCCCGTGATCGCGATCGGCGGCCCGAACCCGAAGCTCGACACCCTCACGGTCGACGACGTGGCGGTGGCGCAGCTGGCGACCGAGCACCTGATCAGCCTCGGCCACACCGACATCGCGCACATCGGCGCCAACCCCGAGTTCGACATCGACTTCCACATCCCGACCAACCGCCGCCTGGGCTTCGAGAGGGCCCTGGCGAAGGCCGGCATCCCGCTCGATCACGCCTTCCTGGAGCCGGCGGACTTCACGGTCGAGGGCGGCTATCGGGCAGCCAAGCAGCTGCTCGGACGACCGGGCCCCCGGCCGACCGCGGTGTTCGCCGCGTCGGACGAGATGGCGATCGGGGCTCTCCTCGCCGCACGCGACCTCGGCTTCAGCGTGCCGGAGGAGCTGTCGATCGTGGGCATCGACGGCCACGAGCTCGGCGAGTTCTTCCGCCTCACGACTGTCGACCAGTTCCCGCTCGGGCAGGGGGAACGCGCGGCGGATGCGGTGCTGGCGAAGCTCACCGCCCCGGATGCCGTGCACATCCCCTCGGCCCTGCCCTACGAGCTGAACGTACGAGGGACGACCGCCCGCTTCCTGTAGCGCGGAGACGGGCGATCGCCCGGAGCGTCAGCTCGCGACGATGAGGCCCTGGGTCGCGGTGCGGGCGGCCTCGAAGCGGCGCTGCACGTCGGGCCAGTTCACGAGGTTCCAGAACGCCTTGACGTAGTCGGCGCGCACGTTGAGGTAGTCGAGGTAGTACGCGTGCTCCCAGACGTCGAGCTGCAGCAGCGGGGTGACGCCCAGGGGCGCGTTGCCCTGCTGGTCGAACAGCTGGAAGATCACGGGGCGGGCGCCCACGCTGTCCCAGGCGAGGACGGCCCAGCCCGATCCCTGCACGCCCAGCGCGGTGGCGGTGAAGTGCGCGCGGAAGGCATCGATCGAACCGAACGCGTCGACGAGCGCGGCCTCGAGCTCGCCCTCGGGAGCCCCGCCGCCCTCGGGCGAGAGGTTCTGCCAGAACACCGAGTGGTTGATGTGGCCGCCGAGGTTGAACGCGAGGTCCTTCTCGAGCTTGTTGACGTTCGCGAGGTCACCGGCGCTGCGGGCCGTCGCGAGCTGCTCGAGGGCCGTGTTCGCGCCCGTCACGTAGGCCTGGTGGTGCTTGGAGTGGTGCAGCTCCATGATCTTGCCGGAGATGTGCGGCTCCAGCGCCGAGTAGTCGTAGGGGAGCTCGGGGAGCGTGTAGAGAGTGGACATGACGTCTTCCTTTCAGTGGTGGGTGTCGTGCGGAAGGGCGTGGAAGCGACGGTCGAGGTAGACGAGCGGACGGCCCGGCTCACCGGGCAGCACCTCGAGCACCTCGGCGATCACCACGGTCGACGAGCCGACCGGCACCGTCTGGAGGGTGCGGCAGCGCAGCGCGACCCGGGCCTCCGGGAGATGCGGCTCGCCGGTCGGCAGCGTCGACCAGCCCTGATCGGGCGTGAAGCGCTCCGAGCCGCTGACCGCGAAGCTCTGCGCGAGGGCGGAGTGCTCGTCGTCGATGAGGTGCACGACGAACGTGGCCGCCCCGAGGATCGCGCCGGCGGAACCGGTCGCCCTCGTGACCGAGAACACGATCGCGGCGGGGTCGACCGCCACCGACGCGACGCTCGACGCGGTGAGTCCGACCGGACCGTCGGGTGTCGATGCCGTGATGATGGCGACGCCGGCGGGGTGCGTGCGGAACGCGTCCTTGAGCCCCTCGCCGACGGTGGTGGGTACTGGTGTCGCGGTCATCGGCCGGCCTCCGTCATCTGCTCCTGCTTCGCGTGTTCGAGCATCTCTCCGCGCTCGACGATCTTGGTGCGCTCGCGCCCGCGCGCGGCCCCCGCCCCGCGCTCGGCCGCGTCGATGCGCAGCCAGCCGTCGAGGTCGATCTCGTGCGCGAGGCGTGCGGACGGATCGGCATCGCTCCCCGCGCCGTCGACGGCCTCGAGGTCGTCGACGAGGTGGTGGACGGTCTGCGCCGCATCCGACTTCGTCGAGCCGATCAGGCCGACCGGTCCGCGCTTGATCCAGCCCGTCGCGTACAGCCGCGGGATGGGTGCGCCCGCAGCATCGAGGACCCGGCCCTCCGCGTGCGGGACGACGCCGAGATCGGCGTCGAACGGCATCCCCGGAACCGGGGTGGAACGGTATCCGACAGCCCGGTAGACCGCTCCGACGTCGTAGCGCAGCAGCTCGCCGGTGCCGACCATGCGGCCCAGCTCGTCGGAGGCCGTGCACTCCATCTCGATGCCGGTCACCCGGTCCGTGCCCAGCAGGCGCACCGGGCGCTGCCGCAGGTGCAGGTGGATGCGGCGTGAGGCCGTGCGGCTCGCGGGATCGAGGGCCGCCCATTCGGTCAGGGTGCGCACGATGATGCGGCGCTGCGAGAACTGCGCGATCATCCGCTCGGCGTGCTCGTCCAGGGCGAGTTCGTCCGGGTCGACGATCACGTCGACGTCGTCCTGCTCGGCGAGCTCCCGCAGCTCCAGCGCGGAGAAGCGCACATCGGCGGGTCCCCGGCGTGCGAACAGGTGCACGTCGCGCAGCGGGCTGGCGGCGAGTTGGTCGAGCACCGCGTCCGGGGTGTCGGTGTGGGTCAGCTGCGAGGCGTGCTTGGCGAGGATCCTCGTGACGTCGAGCGCGACGTTCCCCGCCCCGAGCACGGCGACCGACTCGGCCGCGAGCGGCCAGGTGCGCGACACATCGGGATGCCCGTCGTACCAGGCGACGAAGTCGGCCGCGCCGAAGGAGCCGGGCAGGTCGATGCCGGGGATGTCGAGGCTGACGTCGAGGTCGGCACCGGTCGCGACGATCACGCCGTCATACGCTGCACGGAGCTCGTCGATCGCGATGTCGACGCCGATCTCGACGTTGCAGCGCAGCCGGATGCGCGGGTTCACGAGCACGTCGTGCAGCGCATCCGTGATCTTGCGGATGCGCGGATGGTCGGGAGCGACGCCGTAGCGCACGAGCCCGTAGGGAGCCGGCAGCTTCTCGAACAGGTCGATCGATGCGGTCGGCGCGAGCCCGAGGAGGATGTCGGCGGCGTAGATGCCGGCGGGTCCCGCCCCGACGATGGCGATGCGCGGTTCGTGGACGGTCATGCGTGCTCCCCCTGCGGTGCGAGCGCCGCGATGATCGGGTGGTCGAACGTGAGCATCCCCGTCTTGGCTGCGCCTCCCGGGGATCCGAGCTCGTCGAAGAACTCGACGTTCGCCTTGTAGTAGTCCTGCCACTCGTCGGGCAGGTCGTCCTCGTAGTAGATGGCCTCGACCGGGCACACCGGCTCGCAGGCGCCGCAGTCGACGCACTCGTCCGGGTGGATGTACAACGACCGTTCACCCTCGTAGATGCAGTCGACGGGGCACTCGTCGATGCAGGCCTTGTCCTTCACATCGACGCACGGCAGGGCGATCACATAGGTCATCGCGGGGTCTTCGTTCGGGTCACGCTGTCCTCGTTCGGTCGATCGGCCCATTCCTGAGCCACTCGTCCACCGTAAAACCTCAAGTACACTTGAAGTCAAATCGAGGGAAAGGCAGCCGGATGAGTCCGCACGCACCCGACGAAGCTCTGACGATCGGCGAGATGACCCGGCGCACCGGTGTCGCCGCCTCCGCCCTGCACTTCTACGAGACCCTCGGGCTCATCGCCTCCACCCGCACGCCCGGCAATCAGCGCCGCTACGCGCGGCACATGCTGCGGCGGGTCTCGCTCATCACCGTCGCCAAGCGCCTCGGCATCCCGCTGTCCGACGTGCAGACCGCCTTCGCGGACGTGCCGCTGACCGAGACCCCGAGCCATGCCGACTGGCAGCGGGCCTCGCGCCGGTGGAAGCGAGAGCTGGAGAAGCGGCGCGAAGGGATCGAGCGGCTCGAACGCGAACTCACCGGATGCATCGGCTGCGGCTGCCTGTCGATGAAGGCGTGCGGCCTGCTCAACCCCGACGACGCGCTCGGCACCCAGGGCTCCGGCCCCCAGCGCTTGCAGGACTGACCCCGCCCGTCGACGCCGAGACCCACGTCACCCCGGGACCCGCGCCGCACATGGGCGGCGGGGTATCGGCGACGGACGTGGGTCTCGGTGCGGAAGCGGACGCGGTCAGGCGACGGAGAAGTCGGCGGAGAGCAGCACCTCGTCGCGCGAGCTCGGGCCGACCAGCAGCTCGAAGTCGCCCGCCTCGATGATGCGGTCGCCCGCCGCGTCGACGATGGTGCAGTCCGCGACCGGGAGCTCCACGCGCACACGGGCGGACTCCCCCGGGGCGAGGTCCACCTGGCGATAGGCCTTGAGCTCCTTGTCCGTCCAGCTCACGCTCGTCACGGAGTCCCGCACGTACACCTGCACGGTCTCGCGGGCCGGGCGCGTGCCGGTGTTCGCGACCGTGACGTGTCCGACGATCGTGTCGTCGCGGCCGAGCTCGAGGGACTCCAGCTCCAGGTCGGAGTACTCGATCGTCGTGTACGACAGCCCCTCGCCGAACGCCCAGGCGGGCGACTGCGTGAGGTCGGCGTACCGGTCGCCGTGCTGTCCGCGGATCTGGTTGTAGTACGTCGGCTGCTGGCCCACGTGGCGCGCGAACGAGATGGGCAGGCGACCGGAGGGCTCGACCGCACCGGCGACGATCTCGGCGATCGCGCGCCCACCCTGCATGCCCGGGTTCGCCGCCCAGATCACGGCGGCGGCCTGCGAGGCGGATGCCGGGAGCACGAGCGGCTTGGAGGCGAGCAGGACCACGACGACGGGCTTGCCGGTCGCGATGAGCGCGTCGATCAGAGCGTTCTGCCCGCCGATGAGCTCGAGCGTCGCGGTCGAGCGCCCTTCGCCGACGAGCTCGATCCGGTCGCCGACGACGGCCACCACGACGTCGGAGTCGGAAGCTGCGGCCACGGCCTCGGCGATCAGCTCGGCGTCCGGGGCGCACGGCTTCACGACGGGCGGACGCGGCTGCTTGTCCGGGAAGAACGGACCCTGCGGGTCTTCCTCCAGCGTGAGGATGTCGGCGCCGCGGGCGTGCGTGACGCTCCAGCCGTCGATGCCCTGCAGGCCGTCGAGCACGGTCGTGATCATCTCGCGCGGCTGACCGTCGAGCCACCCGGCCTGCCCGGATCCGCCCGCCCAGTCGCCGAGCTGCGTCTGCGCGTCATCGGCGAGCGGTCCCACCACGGCCACCTTCAGCGCCGCAGCGGGGTCGAGCGGCAGCACACCGTCGTTCTCGAGCAGCACGATCGAGCGGCGGGCCGTCTCCAGGTTCAGCTCCGCGTGCGCGGCACTGCCGACGACGGCATCCAGCTCCGCTCCCGGCAGGCGCGGGTTCTCGAAGAGTCCGAGCTCGAACTTCAGCGTCAGGATGCGGGCGGCGGCCTCGTCGAAGGCGTCCTCCGCGAGCATGCCCTTGGCGACGGCATCCAGGGCGCCCTCGTAGAACGACGGCGTCGTCATGATCATGTCGTTGCCGGCTCGCACCGCCGCCGCGGCGGCGTGCGTGATGTCGGGCTGGATCCGCTGCTCCCACACCATCCGACCGACGTTGTCCCAGTCGGTGATGAGCGTGCCGGTGTAGCCCCACTCGCCGCGCAGCACATCGCTGAGCAGCCAGTCGTTCGTCGTGATCGGCACACCGTCGGTGGTCTGGTAGCCGAGCATGAAGGTGCGGCATCCCTCACGGGCGACGCGCTCGAACGGCGGCAGGAACCACGAGCGCAGCTTGCGGCGCGAGATGTCGGCCTCGCTGGCGTCGCGTCCGCCCTGCGTCTCGGAGTAGCCGGCGAAGTGCTTCGCCGTCGCGAGGATGGCCGTGGGGTCTTCCAGCCCTTCGCCCTGGTAGCCGCGCACCATCGCGGACGCGAGCTCGCCGATCAGGAACGGGTCTTCGCCGAACGTCTCGCTGATGCGGCCCCAGCGCAGGTCGCGGGCGATGCACAGCACCGGCGAGAAGGTCCAGTGGATGCCGGTGATGGCGACTTCCTCCGCCGTCGCGCGGGCCACGCGCTCGAGCAGATCCGCATCCCACGACGCGGCCATGCCCAGCTGGGTCGGGTAGATCGTCGCACCCGGCCAGAACGAGTGCCCGTGGATGCAGTCCTCCCCGACCAGCAGCGGGATGCGCAGGCGGGTCTGGGCGGTGAGCTCGTTGGCGCGGATGATGCGCTCCGGCGAGGTGTGCAGGATCGACCCCGCGTGACGACGTCCGATGTGGTCATCGAGGTCGTCGCGGGCGTCGAGCTGAAGCATCTGCCCGACCTTCTCCTCGAGGGTCATGCGTCCGAGGAGGTCGGCCACGCGCTCGGGGATCGAGAGGGCGGGGTCCTGGTAGGGAAGAACCGTGGTCAGGGTCTGAGAGGTCATCACTTCGTGTTCTGGGTCGAGGTCGTCGAGGAGTCGGAAGCCGTCGAGGCTACGGGATCGGGGGTCTTCTTCGGCAGCGGCACGCTGCGGACGACCGTGACGGCGTCGTTCACGTTCAGCCCCTTCTTCTTCATCGCCCTGGCCCGCTCCCCGGCCGAGCGCAGGCGCGGGTTGACGTACTCGTCGATGCCGAAGTTGATGAGCGAGAGGGCGACGCCGATGATGGCGATGCAGAGGCCCGCAGGCACGTACCACCACCACAAACGCGGGAAGGCGCCGTTCTGCTGCGCCCAGAACAGGATGGTGCCCCAGTTCAGGTTGCTCACCGGGATCACGCCGATGAACGCCAGAGTGGTGAGTCCGAGGATGGCGGCGGTCACGGTGCCGACGAAGCTCGACGCGATGAGCGCCATGAGGTTCGGCAGCATCTCGACGGTGATGATGCGACGCAGCGGCTCGCCGTTGGCGCGCGCGGCCTGGATGAAGTCGCGGTTGCGCAGCGACATGGTCTGGGCGCGCAGCACACGCGCACCCCACGCCCAGCCGGTGATCCCGAGCACCGCCGCGATCACGATGAGCGGCGGGTTCTCGAACTGCGAGGCGATGATGATGATCAGCGGGATCCCGGGGATCACCAGGAACACGTTCGTCAGTGCCGACAGCGACTCGCTCTTCCAGCCGCGCACGTAGCCGGCGATCACGCCGATCGTGATCGCGATGATCGTGGCGATGAACGCGGCGAGGAAGCCGACCACGATCACGCCGCGGGTGCCGAAGATGATCTGGCTCAGGACGTCTTCGCCCATGTGCGTCGTGCCCAGCCAGTGCTCCCAGGAGGGCGGCTGCCGGAGCGCCGTGCGGTCCTTCTGGGTCGGTCCGTACGGGGCGATCCACGGTGCGAGGATCGCGATGAGCACGAAGACGCCGAGGATGATGAGGCCCGCGACCGACTTGGGGTTGCGGAACATCGCGAACGCCTGGCCGAGCTGCGACCAGAAGGTCTTGCGCGGCGGCTCGCCGGCCGGCGACGTGCGCAGGGTCGCGGTCTCGGGCATGCCGGAGACGACGGCCGATCCGTCGGGAGCGGTGCTCGCTGCGGTGGTGGGAACAGTCATGTCAGGACTCCATCTGGCGCGTGCGCGGATCGAGGTAGGCGTAGACCACATCGGCGAGGATGTTGGCCACGAGCACGGACAGCGTGATCACCAGGAACACGCCCTGCATCAGGGCGAAGTCCTTGGCGTTGGTCGCGTCGAGCAGGAGCTTTCCGACGCCCGGGTAGCTGAACACCATCTCCATCACGATCGTGCCGCCGACGATGAAGCCGATCGACAGCGCGAAGCTCTGGATCTGCGGCAGCACCGCGTTGCGGGCGGCGTAGCCCCACAGCACCCGCTTGTTGGGCATGCCCTTGGCCTGCGCGACCGTGATGTAGTCGTCGTCGAGGACGGTGAGCATCATGTTGCGCATGCCGAGGACCCAGCCGCCGAGCGAGGCGACCACGATGGTCAGCGCCGGCAGGGTGCCGTGCATGATCACCTGGCCGATGAAGTCGAAGCTCCACTCCGGGGACTGCCCCTTGTCGTAGGCGTGCGAGGAGGGGAACCACTTCAGGGTCGACGAGAAGATCGCGATCGCGATGAGGCCGAGCCAGAAGTACGGGATCGTGTTGAAGAAGGTCGTCACGGGGATGATCGCGTCGAGCTTGCTGCCGCGCTTCCAGCCGACGATGGCGCCGGCGACCGTGCCGATCGCGAACGAGATGATGGTCGCGATGCCGACGAGTCCGAGCGTCCAGGGCAGCGCCGAGGCGAGCACCTCGGCGACCGGGCGCAGGCCGTGCAGCGTCGAGATGCCGAGGTCGCCGCGCAGCAGCATCCCCCAGTACTCGATGTACTGCTGCCAGAGCGACTTGTCGGTGTCGATGCCGAGCAGGATGCGCAGGGCATCGGCCGCCTCGGGGCTGACGTTGCGGTTGCGCGCGAGATACGAGCTGACCGCGTCGCCCTTCATGAGGCGCGGCAGGAAGAAGTTGATCGTGATGGCCGCCCACAGCGTGAACAGGTAGAAGCCCGCGCGGCCGGCGAAGAAGCGCCACGGGAACTTCCGGCGCCCGCGTTCGGCGGTGGTCGCGGTGGTGCCGACCTCGAGCGCGTCGCGGGCGACGAGGTCGTTGTCGTCGAGCTGGGGGAACGCGGTGCTCACAGGGCACCTCCCGTCGGAGTCGCCGACGCGAAGTGCTTGTCCGGGTCGGGGGAAGCGGCTCGCAGCTCTCGTGTGTACGGGTCCTGCGGGTTGAGGATGACGTCGTCGGCGGCGCCGTACTCCACGACGCGGCCCTGGTTGAGGACCATGATCTCGTCGCTGAAGTGACGGGCGGTGGCGAGGTCGTGGGTGATGTAGAGCACGCCGAGCCCCTCCTCGCGCTGCAGGTCGGCGAGCAGGTTCAGAACGCCGAGGCGGATCGAGACGTCGAGCATCGAGACCGGCTCGTCGGCGACGAGGAGCGAGGGACGCGAGGCCAGGGCGCGCGCGATCGCGACACGCTGCCGCTGCCCACCGGACAGCTCGTGCGGGCGACGGTCGATCACGGCATCCGCATCCAGGCGCACGCGCTCGAGGAGCCGCCGGACCTCATCCTCGGTCTCCTTCTTGGGCACCACGTTGTCGAGACGGATCGGGCGCTCCACGTGGTACCGGATCGAGTGGTACGGGTTGAGCGAGGCGAACGGGTCCTGGAACACCATGCGCAGCTGCTGACGGTACTTGCGCAGGCCCTTGCCGCGACGCGGGATGGGCTTGCCGTCGAGCAGCACCTCGCCGCTGGTCGGGGCCTCGAGCTGGGTGAGGATCTTCGCGATCGTGGACTTGCCGCTGCCGGACTGCCCGACCAGGCCGATCGTCTGACCCGAGGTCAGGGTGAAGCTCACGTCGTCGAGGGCCTTGATCTGGCCGGCCCCGCGGACGTTGTACGCCTTCGTGACGTTGCGGAATTCGAGGGTGGTCATCGCACCAGCACCCCTCTCTCCCCGGTCAGGCGGGGGAACGAGGACAGCAGCGTCTTCGTGTACTCGTGCTCGGGCTGCGTCCAGATGTGCTCGGCGCTGGCGAGCTCGATGATCTCGCCCTCGCGCATGATCGCGATCCGGTCGCTGATCTCCAGGAGGAGAGGGAGGTCGTGGGTGATGAAGATCACCGAGAAGCCGAACTCGTGCCGCAGCTGCGAGATCTGCTTCAGGATCTCGCGCTGCACCAGCACGTCGAGCGCCGTGGTCGGCTCGTCCATCACCATGAGCTGCGGGCGCAGCGCCAGGGCCATCGCGATCATGACGCGCTGCCGCATTCCGCCGGAGAGCTCGTGCGGGAAGGAGCGCACGCGCTGGCGTCCGACCTTGACGATCTCGAGCAGCTCCTCGGCCTCGGCACGCCGCTGCCTGCGGTTCATGTCGGGACGGTGGATCTCGAAGACGTCCTCCAGCTGCGAGCCGATCGTCGCGACCGGGTTCAGGGCGTTCATCGCCCCCTGGAACACCATCGACACCTTGTCCCAGCGGAAGCGCTGCATCGCATCCACGTCGAGCGCGTTGATGTCGATGTCGACGCCGGTGACGTCGTGGAAGGTCACGCTGCCGTTCGTGATGACGGCGGGTGCGCGCAGCAGACGCTGCACGCCGTAGGCGAGCGTCGTCTTGCCGCAGCCGCTCTCACCGGCGAGACCGAGGATCTCACCGCGCTGCAGTTCGAGGGTCACGTTCTTCACCGCCTCGACGGGCGGATCGACGTCGTACACGACCGAGAAGTCGCGCACGCTGAGCAGGGGGTCTGGCATGGGGATGTCTTTCGTGTGGGGCGTCCTCGCGGCGCGTTTCGTCTCGCCCCTCGCTCCTCGCTCGACGACCGGCGGGGGTGTCCGGTCGTCGAGCGAGCGAAGCGAGACGAAACGCGCCGCAGGAGCGGGCGGCTTACTCGGCGGGCTTCAGCTTCGTCAGGATCTGCACGATGTTCTGCTGAGTCGGGTCAGCAGAGGCGTACGGGTCCTTGTCCGAGGGCCATCCGACGTAGTTGCGCGTGTTGAACTCGCCCAGCAGCGGGTGCGCGCCGAGCGGGATCGCCGGAACCTCTTCCGAGAAGATCGTCTGCAGCGTGTCGAGTGCCGCGGTGCGCTCGTCGTCCGAGGAGGCGTTCGCGTACGAGTTCAGGGCCTCCGTCGCCTCCGGGTCGTCGAAGCGACCGAAGTTGAAGCCGGCCTTGCCCTCGGGCGAGATCCAGCGCGGGTCCATGGTCGAGGTGTAGAGGCCGTAGGCCGTGCCGCTGTCCTCGAGCCAGTGGATGATCGCCGAGAAGGTGCCGTTGTCGCGGGGGTCGGCCCAGCCACCCCAGTCCGGCATGTCGATCTTGACCTCGGCACCGATGGCCTCGGTCACGTCCTCCGCGATCAGCTCCTGCGCGGTGTTCCAGTCGCTCCATCCGGAGGGGACGGAGAGGGTGAAGGAGACGGGCGCGCCGTCGGGGTCGATCAGCGCGTCGTCCTTCCAGGTGTAGCCGGCGGTCTCGAGCAGGTCGCGGGCCTTCTCGGCGTCGACCGAGTAGTCCTCGCCCTTGAACTCGGGCTGGATCTCGTCCTCGAGGATGGAGGACAGACCGGTCACCGACCAGACCGCCTCGCTGGCGCCTTCGCGGGCGATGTCGACGTAGGCGTCGCGGTCGATCACCCAGGCGAGCGCCTGACGGAAGGCCGGGTCGTCGAACGGCTTCTGCTGCAGGTTCATGAACAGCGTCGCGGAGCCGGTGGTCGGGGCTGCCCAGAACTTGTTGTGCTCGGGGTCGGCCGAGAGGAACTGCTCCTCGATCTGCGGGATGAACGCCTGCGCCCAGTCCGCGTCGCCGTTGGCGAGGGCCGTGGTCAGCGCGGTGTTGTCACCGTAGGAGACGTAGTGCAGCTCGGGCACGGCGAGGTCGCCGCCCCAGTAGTCGTCGCGGGCCTCGAGCGTGACCGACTCGGTCGACCAGTTCGACAGGACGTAGGGGCCGGTGCCGACCAGGTCGTCGCCCTTGACGGGGTCGGTGGCCGGGTCGTCGAGGTTCTCCCAGATGTGCTTGGGGACGATCGGGACGTGCAGCACGCGGGCCTGGTTGACGTACTTCGACTCGGCGAAGGTCAGCACGACCGCGTCGCCGTCGATCTCGGCGCCCTCGAACTGGAGGCCCGCAGTGTCGAGCGCGGGGGTCGAGACGAGCTCGTACGAGTAGACGATGTCGTCGGCGGTGAAGGGCTTGCCGTCGCTCCACGTGACGTCCTTGCGCGGCACGACGGTGAGGACGGTGTAGTCGTCGTTCCACTCGATGCTCTCGGCGAGCCACGGGGTGACGCCGCGGTCGCCGGTCTGGTTCACGAGTCCGAGGGTCTCGAAGATCACCTTGCCGTAGCCGTACTTCGAGGCGGAGGAGTCGCCGACGTACGGGTTGTTGGACTCCGTGGTGATGGCGCCGTCGGGCTTCGCGATCGTGAGGGAGGCGGTGCCGGCGCCGTTGCCGGCGCTGTCGTCGTTCCCTCCTCCGGCGGAGCATCCGGCCAGTGCCGAGATACCGAGGGCGGTGATCGCAGTCGCGGCGATCAGAGACTTTCTGAGCTTCATTGCTTCTCCTAGGGCACGGGTCATTGTGCTGTGTCGCCGGTGGACGGGAGCCCGCCGGCCGTCGTGATTTGCTTACTGTCGAGAAAGTAAGCTCTCGTGAGGTTACCGAGTAGTAAGTTAGATCGCAACCACAGACCGACATGGAGAGGAGGCCGCGGTGGCAGACAGCGACCAGACCGTACGCGTGCGCCCGGCGACCCTCGCCAAGCGGGAGCAGATCCTCAAGGCGGCCGTCGAGATCTTCGGCAACAAGGGATCCACCAACGGCACGCTGGCGGATGTCGCGGAGCAGGTGGGCATCACCCACGCCGGGGTCCTCCACCACTTCGGCTCCAAGCAGAAGCTGCTCCTCGAGGTGCTCGCGTACCGCGACCAGTCCGACGTCGCCGGTCTCGCCAAGAAGCACATCCCCGACGGCCCCGAGCTGTTCCTGCACCTCGTGCGCACGGCGTTCGCGAACGAGAAGCGTCCGGGCATCGTCCAGGCGTACACCGTGCTGTCCGCCGAGTCGGTGACGGACGACCACCCCGCCAGGGGCTTCTTCGAGGACCGCTACACGACGCTGCGTCGCGAGGTCTCGGCCGCGTTCCACGAGCTCTGCGTGCAGGAGGGCGTGTCCGATCCGGACACGATCGCCGACGCCGCCGCCGCGATCCTCGCCGTGATGGACGGGTTGCAGATGCAATGGCTCCTGCACCCCGACACCATCGAGCTCGGCGGGGCGAGCGAGTTCGCGATCCAGGCGATCGTGAACGCGGTGCTGCGCCCCGGGCCGACGCTGTCGACCTACGTGCATCCGGCCTGATCCGCGGGCGGAGAGGCCTCGGCAACGAGAGGGCGCCGGGCTAGGCTCGGGCCATGACGATCGACCTCGAAGCGCTCTACATCGACCTGCATCAGCACCCCGAGCTCTCGTTCCAGGAGACGCGCACCGCGGGCATCGCCGCCCAGCATCTGCGCGACCTCGGCCTCGAGGTCGAAGAGGGCGTCGGGGTGACCGGCGTGGTCGGTGTGCTGCGCAACCCGTCGACGGAGTCCGGCGACGGGCCCGTCGTCTGGGTGCGCGCCGACATGGACGCGCTCCCCGTCGAGGAGCAGACGGGTCTGTCGTACGCGAGCACCGCGAAGGGCGTCGACCCCGCGGGCACGACCGTCCCCGTCATGCACGCCTGCGGCCACGACATGCACGTCACGGCGATGATCGGCGCGGTGGAGAAGCTCGTCGCCGAGCGCTCCCAATGGTCGGGCACCCTGGTCGTGCTGATCCAGCCCGCGGAGGAGTACGGCGCCGGTGCGCGCGCGATGCTCGACGACGGCATCCTCGACCGCTACCCGAAGCCCGACGTGGTGCTCGGCCAGCACGTCACCCCCCTGCCCGCCGGCATCATCGGGGTGCGCAGCGGCACGCAGATGGCGGCCTCCGACGGGCTCACCGTCACCCTGCACGGACGCGGCGGTCACGGCTCCCGCCCGCACGCCACGATCGACCCGGTCGTCATGGCCGCGGCGACCGTGATGCGCCTGCAGACCATCGCCTCGCGCGAGATCGACCCGCAGGGCGTGGCCGTCGTCACGGTCGGCTCGATCCACGCGGGGCTCAAGAACAACATCATCCCCGCGGAGGCGAAGCTCGAGCTGAGCCTGCGCTACCCGAACGAGGAGGCGCGCGAGAAGGTGCTCGCGAGCGTCGAGCGCATCGTGCGCGCCGAGGCGACGGCGTCCGGCGCGGAGCGCGAGCCCGAGATCCGCACCGACCACACCCTCCCCGCCACCATCAACGATGAGGATGCCACGACCCGGGTGACCGCGGCGCTGCAGCGGGCCCTCGGCGAAGCATCCGTCATCGACCCCGGCATGTTCACCGGGAGTGAGGACGTGTCGTGGTTCGCCCGTGACGCCGGCGCTCCCCTGGTGTTCTGGTTCTGGGGCGGCGTCGACCCGACCCGCTTCGCCGAGGCCGCGGCGGCGGGTCGCCTGGAGCAGGAGATCCCGACCAACCACTCGCCGTTCTTCGCGCCGGAGATCCACCCGACCATCGAGGTCGGCGTCACCGCGCTCTCGGCCGCCGCGCGGGAGTTCCTCGGCTAGAGGTCGGACGGCGCTCGCGAGCGTGTCCCCCGAATGGCCGATACCGCACGCGTCGGCTGTTCGAGATGATGAGGCATCGTCCCCCGGGCGGTCCCTGCCACGAGGCAGCGGTGAACCTTCATCGGAGGTACTCGTTGCTCACGCCAGGCGCGATCGGTGAGAGGCCTTGTCCTTGAAGGCGCCGGATCAATCGACGGACGGGCTGTCCGACTTCGCGGAGCTGATGACGCGCGAGCAGGAGTTCCCCTCCCGTCGTGAGCGAATCGACCCGGAGGTGCGCCGGACACGCCGGCGTCGGGGACTCCTCATCGCCGCCGCCTGCATCTTCTTGGTCCTGGCCGCGTGCGGGGCATATGTCGGGTGGGCTCTCACCGCTCCCGTGAATCCCCCGGCCGTGTCCACGCGGGTGCCGCAGGCCCCGGCCGTCGATGCCGCGTCCCTCGCCGACGTCCCCGTGGCAGCCTCCGCGATCAGCATCTCCGGCGCGGACACGTACCTCGGCGAGGAGGCGAGCGGAGTCTGGTCGACGAGCGGCACCGGCGACCCCCTCCCCATCGCGAGCATCACCAAGCTCATCACCGCGCTGGTCATCCTCGACGCCGTCCCGCTCGCCTCCGCCGACGACCCCGGACCCACGATCACGTTCACGAAGTCCGATCACGACCTCTACGACCGGTACTACGTGCAGGGCGCGACCATCGCCCCCATGCCCACGGGCACCTCGATGTCGCTGCACGATGCGCTGGCCGCCATGCTGATCCCCTCCGCGAGCAACTACGCCGAAGCGCTGTCATCCCGGATCTTCGGATCTCAGAACGCGTTCCTCGGCGCGACGCGCACCTGGCTCTCCGCCCACGGGCTGACCGGCACCACGATCACCGAGCCGACCGGCATCAGCCCTCGCAACACGAGCACCGCTGCCGATCTCCTGGCGATCGGGAAGCTCGCCGCCGCGCATCCGGCGATCGCTCGGATCGTCTCGATCCCGTCGATCTCACTTCCCGGCGCCGGCCAGCTCTACAACACCAATGGTCTCCTCGGCACCGCCGGGATCACGGGGTTGAAGACCGGCACCCTGGGCGAGGGCACGTACAGCCTGCTGTACACCGCCACGCTCGACGTGGGTGCCTCCGCTCCGCTGGCGGTGACCGGTGTCGTCCTCGGAGGATCTTCCCGGGAGTCCGTGAACGACGGCGTGATCGCCACCTTGGACAGCGTCCGTGCCGGCTTCCATGAGGTGCCCGTCGCGACATCCGGGGAGGAGGTCGGCACGATCTCGACCCCGTGGGGGTCCTCCGCCCGGCTGGTCATCGGAGAGACCGCGACGATCTTCACGTGGTCGGACACGCCGATCGTCGTGTCGATGGATATCAAGGCCCCGCCGACGTATCGGGATGGAACGGTCGTGGGGAGCGTCAGCTGGACCGCCGGCCCGAACACGGTCACCGCTCCGGTCGTGATCGAGGGGAGCATCGACCCGCCGTCCGAGTGGTGGCGGCTCACCCACCCCTCCGAGCTCGGTTCGACGACGGACACCGAAGGCTGAGGGGCTCGGGCCGCTCCTCGCGCGCTGACTCCTGAGACACCCGGCTGCGGTCGACACCCCCGCTGCCGCGCCCTCTGCTCCGATGTCTCGGCAGGGGTGGAGGGGGAGGCGGGATCTCGCGCGGTCTCGCGCCGTCTAGACCCCGACGACCCGCGGATCGGTGGGGGCGTCCGGGATCGCCGGCGGCGCGGGAGGAGGCGGAGGCGCGAGCTGGCGCAGCGGGATGCCGTGCGCCTCGCGGTGCAGGCGTTCCATGCGGCTGTCGAGCTCGGCGGCGGCATCCGCGGCATCGGACAGGCTGTCGACGAGGTGCGAGGGCACCTGGTTCGAGAACTTGTAATAGATCTTGTGCTCGAGGCTCGCCCAGAAGTCCATCGCTATCGTGCGGAATTGCACCTCGACGGGCACCGACAGGGCACCGGTGGAGAGGAACACGGGCACCTCGATGATCGCGTGCAGGCTCTTGTAGCCGTTGGCCTTCGGGTGCGCGATGTAGTCCTTGACCGTGCGCACCGTGATGTCGTCCTGCGCGGTGAGCAGGTCGAACAGGCGGTACACGTCGGCGACGAAGCTGCAGGTGACCCGGACGCCCGCGATGTCGGTGATCTCGGTGCGGATGCGATCGAAGTCGGGCTCCTCGATGCCCTTGCGGGCGATCTTCTCGACGATGCTGTCCGGCGACTTGAGCCGGCTCTTCACGTGCTCGATCGGGTTGTAGGCGTGGTCGTGCGTGAACTCGTCGCGCAGGATCGAGATCTTCGTCTCGACCTCCCGCATCCCGAACTCGTACTCGCGCAGGAACCGCTGCAGCTCGTCGCGCAGCTCGCGGGCCTGGTTGATCGTGTCCTCGGTGACGTGAACGGTCGTCATGCCCTCGACGTTACGGGTTCGTGATCGGAAACCGCTGTGGATCCTCCCTGTCCCTACGGTTCACGAACGGGTTGACGCCGCTGCCGAGGCGCTCTAGAACGGAGCACATGACGACAGCAGGCGAGAACTGGACCAGGGCGTACATCGAGGCGTGGCAGTCGAACGACCCGGAGCGGATCGGGGCGCTGTTCAGCCACGACGCCCGCTACCTCACGAGTCCCGACTCCGAGCCGCGCGTCGGGCGAGAGGCGATCGTCGCCGGCTGGCTCGACGACCTCGACGAACCGGGCACCTGGACGTTCGCGTGGGAGATCCTCCACGAGGTCGACGGCTTCGTGGTGGTCCAGGGTCGCACCGAGTATCCGGCGGAGCGGGACTACCTCAACCTCTGGATCATCCGGCTCGCACCCGACGGTCGCGCGACGGAGTTCACGGAGTGGTACCTGCCCCGCCCGCACGAGGCGTGACCGCAGCCGCGTCCGCCCGGGCATCGGAGAGGTGCTGGCCGGAGAGGATGCCGGGGAGCCCGCGCCCGTAGCGGGTGGTGAACAGCAGCACGATCGCGACGAGGATCAGGACCGACGAGGCGACGTCGAACCATCCCCCGAGCAGCGTGAGGGCGCTGATCCCGCCGATGCCGCCCGCCCAGCGGAGGAGGCGCGCGAACGGTGCGGGCAGACGCGACCCGGCGTACCGGAGCTGCACCGCGATGTCGCCGACCGAGCGTCCGCCGACCAGGATCAGCAGCAGGAAGACGCCCGAGGGGACGATGGTTCCCGCCGCGGACGCGAGACCGCCGTCGAGCACGGCCGCACGGTCGTCGACCACGTACTCCAGCCAGACCTGGACCGTGACGCCGACTCCCACGCTGAGGAATCCGTAGGCCAGCGCGTCGCACAGCATCGCGAGCGCCCGGCGTCCGCGGGTGACCGGCCGCGGACGGTCGGCGTCGGGACTCGCCTGGGCACCGCGCAGCGACCGCGGGACGACCAGCGCGAGGATGCAGCCGATGACCGCGCCGAGCGTGTTCGTCATGAGGTCGCCCACGTCGAAGAAGCGGTACGCGCAGGGATAGATCCCCCACACGCCGGTCAGCTGCGTCGTCTCCACCAGCAGCGACAGACCGAACCCGGCGGCGAACGCGACCAGGATGCCGCGGCCGGCCAGCACCCGGATGAAGAACCCGAGCGGCAGGAACAGCAGCACGTTGAACACCAGCTGGAGCAGTGCCGGATGCCGCAGCGGATTCCCCGGGGCCGCGAGCGCCGTCCGCACGTCGCGCACCACGGACATCGGATCGGTGATCGCCCCGACGCAGCGGATCGTGTCGGGGTCGGGCAGGGGAAGCAGGGTGTACGTCCAGATCGCCCAGAAGTAGATCAGCGCCGCCAGCCAGAGCAGCGTTCGTCCGAGGCCGAGGCGCCCACGCCGGCGGTAGCTGATCGCCACGAACGGCACGAAGAGGAGGATGCCGAAAGCCACTCCGATCGCGATGGCGATGAACCCGAGCAGCACCTGATCTTCCACAGCGTGCCAGTGTAGCTTTGCCCGTAAGGATTTCGTGAGGACGGCGCATCCACGCGTAGGGATTCCGTGAGGATCGCATGAGGATGCCATCAGGAGGCGTAGTGTCGCCGGACGTGTCAGACGAAAACAGGGAGGGCGCGGACGCTCCGCCGCTCGCCAAGCGCATCCTCATCGGAGAACCGCTGACGAGCCAGCAGGTCGACGACCAGCTGCTCCCGAAGCGGATGGCTCTGCCGATCTTCGCGTCGGATGCGCTGAGCTCCGTGGCCTACGCCCCGCAGGAACTCGTGATGATCCTGCTGATCGGCGGACTCACGTTCCTGTCGTTCACGCCGCTCGTCGCCATCGCGGTCGTGGTGCTGCTGATCGTGGTCGTGCTCAGCTACCGGCAGCTCATCAAGGCGTACCCGTCGGGCGGTGGGGACTACGAGGTCGCGTCGAAGAACCTCGGCGAGATCCCGGGTGTGATCGTCGCCGCCGCGCTCCTGGTCGACTACGTGCTGACCGTGGCCGTGTCGGTCGCCTCCGGTGTCGACAACATCATCTCGGCGGTCCCCGGCCTCGACCCCTTCCGCGTCGAACTCGCGGTCGGCTTCGTGATCCTCATCATCGTCGTGAACCTCCGCGGGGTGCGTGAGGCCTCCCTGGTCTTCGCGATCCCGACCTACGTGTTCATCGGGTCGGTCGGCATCATGATCGTGACCGGCCTGATCCGCACCTTCCTCGGCGATGCGCCCGTCGCCTCGAGCCACGACTTCACGGTGCAGGCCGAGAGCCTCGGCCAGGCGGCCGTGATCCTCCTGATCCTGCGCGCGTTCTCGAGCGGATGCTCGGCCCTCACCGGCGTCGAGGCCGTATCGAACGGCGTGCCCGCCTTCCGCGCACCCAAGGTGCGCAACGCCCAGTCGACCCTGGTGCTGATGGGATCGATCGCGATCTGCCTGTTCGCCGGACTCACCGCCCTCGCGCTGATCACCGGCGTGCACTACGCCGAGAACCCCTGCGACCTGATCGGGTTCGACTGCACCACCCCGCAGCCGAGCCTCATGGCGCAGATCGCCGCGGCGACGTTCGGCGGGGGGAGCATCGCGTTCTTCATCGTGCAGGCTGCGACCGCGTGCGTGCTGCTGCTCGCCGCGAACACCGCGTTCAACGGCTTCCCCCTGCTGGGCGCCGTGCTCGCCCGCGACGGCTACGCCCCGAAGTCGCTCAACACCCGCGGCGATCGCCTCGTGTTCTCGAACGGCATGATCCTGCTCGGCATCGCCGCGATCGCGGTGCTCATCGTCTTCCAGGCCCGTCTCACCACCCTGATCCAGCTGTACATCATCGGTGTCTTCGTGTCGTTCTCGCTCGGGCAGATCGGCATGGTGCGGCACTGGCGGCGCGTGCTGCGAGGACCGGCGGAGGACACGGCGGGCTCGGGGATCGACGGCGCCTCGGCGGCCGATCGCCGCTCGGCCAAGATCGGGCTCATCATCAACTCGGCCGGTGCCGTGATGACCGTGCTCGTGCTCGTGATCGTGACGATCACCAAGTTCACGCACGGCGCCTATCTGGTGTTCTTCGCGATCCCGATCCTCGCGTTCCTGATGCTGGGGGTGAAGCGGTACTACCGGGACGTCGAGCACGAGATCGCGATCGACGACACCACCAAGTTCGGTGCGTCCGGCGACGTGGCGATCGTGCTGGTGAACCACCTGCAGAAGCCCGTGATGAAGGCCATCGACTACGCCATCGCCGCGAAGCACGACAAGACACTCGCCGTGCACGTGGCCGTCTCGGCCGACGACGCCGCGAAGGTGCAGCGCGAGTGGGCCGACCACCTCGTGCCGATCCCGCTCGTGATCGTCGAGTCGCCGTACCGCTCGTTCGCGCAGCCCGTGACCCAGTTCATCAAGCAGTATCGGCAGAAGCACGGCTCCTCGGTCGTGACGGTCTATCTGCCGCAGTACATCGTCGGCCACTGGTGGGAGTCGTTCCTGCACAACCGTCGTGCCCGCCGCCTCGCCAACCAGCTCATGCTCGTGCACGGGGTGTCGATCACGCTCGTGCCGTGGCTGCTCGACTCGTCAGAGCTCATCTACGGCCGTCGCTCCCGCCCGCTGCCCGGCCAGGAGCGTGCCGGACGGCCCGTGGTCGTGAACGGTCGGCGGGCCCACCGGCCGGCCGGCCCGCCGCAGGAGTAGTCGGATCCGGCAGGTCGGGCCCGTACGCTGGACCGATGAGCCCGCAGCCCTCTCCTGCTCCGCACGACGCGCACGGTGCAACGGAGCGCGCGCGCCCGAAGTACCGGTGGCTGTGGCCCCTCACGGCCGTCAACGTGGTCGGGCTGGTGTTGGCCACGATCGGCGCCACCACACGCACCGGAATTCTCCCCTTCCTCTTCCCGCAGATCTGGGGATTCAGCACCGGGTTCGGCATCGCCCTCGGCGTCATCACCGTGTTCGTCATCGTCTTCACGGCATGGGTGAGGTCGTTCGACGGCATCGACCGCAAGGACCGTCTCTACCGGTTCTTCGCCGGCGTCACGATCGCTTCCACGATCATGTTCCTCATCTACATCGTCGGGGCGACGGCGATACTCCTGCTCCTCGGAAGCGCCTTCGCCTGACGTGGCGGAGCGCCGTCAGACGCCGTCGAGCACGGCACCGAGGATGCCGGCCGCCTCCGCGAACCGGCCGGGGTCGGCGTTCGCGTAGTTGAGACGCACATAGGAGCCGGAGGGCTCCGCCGGGAACCACTCGGACCCCGGCGCGATGATCAGTCCGCGCACCTCGCACGCACGGACGACCTGCAGGACGTCCGTCCCCTCGGGCAGCCGCACCCACAGATTCAGGCCGCCCACTGGGACGCCCTCCACGTGTGCCGCGGGAGCATGCGTGGCGAGGCTCGAGATCAGCAGGTCGCGACGCACCCGCAGATGCTCGCGGAACCCGCGCAGGTGCGTGCGCCAGGCGGGCTGGGTGACCACGTCTAGCGCGGCGGCCTGCAGCAGCCCGCTCACGTACATGGACTCGGCCGCGCGGTCGGCGAGGATCCTGTCTCGGGCCGGGCCTCGGGCGATCACGGCCGCGACGCGCAGGGCGGGCGAGGCGCTCTTGGTGAGGGAGCGCAGGTAGACGACGTGACCGTCGTCGTCGAAGGCGGCGATCGGACGCGGGTCGGCGTCGATCCCGAGGTCGTGCGCCCAGTCGTCCTCGATCAGGAAGGCGCCGTGACGACGCACGGTCTCGAGCACGGCCTGGCCCGTCGCGATCGGCCACTGCGCGCCCGTCGGATTGGCGAACGTCGGCTGCGCGTAGAAGGCCCGAGCCCCGGTCTGGACGAACGCGCGCTCGACATCGTCCGGGTCCGGTCCATGCGGGCCCGACGGGATCGGCACCAGGACCACCCCGGCCTGTGCGGCCGCGAGCATCGCGCCCCAGTACGTCGGCGACTCGATCAGCAGCGGCTGGCCGACGCCCACGACCGCGCGGAAGATCGAGCTCAGCCCGCTCTGACTCCCGGAGATGATCAGGGCATCCCGCGCCGAGGCCGGGGTGACGCCGGCGGGAGCAGCGGCTGCGAGCTCACCCGCGAACCACGCCTGGAGTTCGGGCAGCCCGGCGGCCGGAGAGCGGGTCAGCGCCGCATCGGTGCGTGCGGCGCGCACGAGCGCCTGGCGCACGAGACGCTCCGGCAACAGGTCGACCGCGGGATAGCCCGAGTGCAGTCCGATCGCGTCGGGTGCGACGGTGCGCTGTGTCGACGACAGGCCGGCGAGTCCGGCGGGCGCGGTGCCGAGCGCGGCGGTCTGCCAGCCGTAGTCGACCGCGCGAGCGGTGGGGACGGCACGGACGAACGTCCCCGCGCCGGGCCGCGACTCGACCAGCCCGAGCCGGACGAGCTGCTGCATCGCCTTCTGCACGGTCACCGGGCTCGCCCCGTACTCCGCCATGAGCGCGCGATTCGACGGGACCCGCGCGCCCGGGGATGCGGTGGCGATCCACGCACGGACCCCGGCGACGATCCGGTCACTGCTATCCTGACTCATGAAAGAACAGAGTAGCGTTATCGCCTCGACGCGACCAGTGCTATCAACCCGTGCGGGACTCTGGTGGGGGCTCCTCGGTGTCGCCGCCTTCTCCTTCACCCTCCCGTTCACGCGCATCGCGATCGGCGGGCTCTCACCGCTGTTCATCGGGTCGGGGCGCGCGGTCGTCGCAGCCCTCCTCGCGGGCATCGCCCTGGCCGCGACCCGTCAGAGCCCACCCACGAAGGCGCAGTGGGGGCGTCTCGCCGTCGTCGCCGGCGGGGTCGTGATCGGCTTCCCGCTGCTGACCTCGTTCGCCATGACCGCGACACCGGCCAGTCACGGCGCGGTCGTGATCGGGCTGCTTCCCGCCGCCACCGCGGTCGCCGTGGTGCTCCGCACCCGGGAACGCCCGGCCCGCTCGTTCTGGGTCTTCGCGATCCTCGGAGCGGTCGCCGCCGTGGTGTTCGCCGCGCTGCAGAACGGTGGACTCGGATCGCTCACCGGTGCCGACCTGCTGCTGTTCGGTGCCGTCGCCGCCGCGGCGATCGGCTACGCGGAGGGCGGCCTGCTCGCACGCGAACTCGGATCCTGGCAGACGGTGTCGTGGGCGCTGATCGTCGCCGCTCCCCTGATGACCGTGCTGACCGTGGCGTCGGCCGTGCAGCAGCCACCCACCGCGACGCCGGTGCAGTGGCTCGCGTTCGCCTACCTCGCCGCGGTGAGCATGTTCCTCGGCTTCTTCGCCTGGTACCGCGGGCTCGCGATCGGACCGATGGCACAGGTGAGTCAGATCCAGCTCGTCCAGCCCGTGATGAGCATCGCCTGGGCCGCCCTGCTGCTGCACGAGCCGATCGGCTGGGCCACCGCTGTCGGCGGACTCGCCGTGATCGCCTGCGCCGCACTCGCCGTGCGCACCCGCCTGATCGACCGCCGCCGAACGAACCGATCGTCCACCGAGAAGAAGGAGTCCTGATGCGCCACACACCCCGCTACCTGATGACCGACCCGGAAGAGGTCAAGCGCCTCATCCGCGGAAATCCCTGGGCGACGTTCGTGTCCCCCGCGAGCGGCGGACTCGTCGCCTCGCACTACCCCGCCCTGCTGCTCGAGGACGAGGACGACATCGTGATCGCCAGTCACTTCGGGCGACCGGACGAGCAGCTCCACGAGCTCGGCCGGCACGAGGTGCTCGTGATCATCCAGGGGCCGCACGACTACGTGTCATCGAGCCTGTACGCGCCCGGCGACCTGGTGCCGACGTGGAATCACGTGACCGCTCACCTGTACGGCATCCCCGAGATCCTCAGCGAGGAGGAGAACTACGCCATGCTCGCCCGGCTGACCGACCACTTCGAGAGTCGGCAGCCGCACGGCCGCAGCCTGTCGGAGGACGAGGAGGGTACCCGCCGCGCGGCGAAGGGCACGGTCGGCCTGCAGATGCGCGTCACCCGTTTCGATGCGCGCGCCAAGCTCAGCCAGAACAAGACGCCGGAGGTGCGCGAGAACATCGCCACGCGGTTCACGGAGACCAATGGAGCGCTCGCGGCGGAGATGCGACGCGTGCGAGGACCGGAGTGACGGGCAGCTACACGCAGACCCAGCAGTAGACGAGTGCGCCCGACGACTCGGCGCGGCGCGCGAGCGCGGCCAGGTCTCTCAGCGCCGGCGTCAGCTCCTCCGGAGACACGTGCCCGCCGAACTCGTCGGTCTGCGACCAGGGCGCCGCCACCTGCGCGAGACCCGCGTCGTCGGCCGCCGCGAGCGCGGCCACCAGGGAGCCGGTGAGCGTGACCACGAACTGCTCGTAGTCCTCGCCCGCCGCGAGCATGCTGCCGCTGCGCGGGTCGTCGATCACATCGTCATACGGGGTCGCGGTCAGCAGCGACTCGAGCGTGCCGAGCTGCACGACGGGGTCGATGCCCTTGAGGGCCACGGCGTCGTACCCGGAGTCCGGCGCACCGGGACCTCCTTCGACCGTGAGGACCTTCGCGGCCTCCTCGTCGTTCGGCGCGGAGAAGTAGTCGTAGAGAACACCCATGCCGCCATCCTGTCAGTCCGGTCGGCCGTCCGCGTCCATGACACAAGTCACCGCAGACGATGACGGGGCGACACTTCCCGCGAACGCAGGAGTGAAGTGGACTGGATCACGGATGCGGGAACCCGGATCCGTGATCCAGAAAGAGCACCATGCGCAAGCCTTGGAAAGTCGCCCTCATCACCGTCGGAGCCATCGTGGCGGTCCCTGTCCTCGCCATAGCGGCGACCGCGATCGGCAACGTGATCGCCACGAAGGTCGAAGCCTCCGTCTTCACCCCCTACGGCGAATCCGTGACCGTCGACGGGAAGTCCATGAACGTCGTGGTGGCGGGTGACGGCGACGAGACCATCGTGCTCCTCCCCGGCCTCGGCACGGCAGCGCCGGCTCTCGACTTCCAGCCGCTGATCGCGGAGCTGCAGGATACGTACCGGGTCGTCGCGGTGGAGCCGTTCGGCACCGGACTCAGCGACCAGACCGACGTCACGCGCACCGCCGACAACATCACCCGCGAGGTGCACGCGGCGCTGCAGGAGCTCGGCGTCGACCGGTACGTGCTGATGGGGCACTCGATCTCGGGCATCTACGCCCTCACCTACACGGCCGCCTACGCCGACGAGGTCTCGGCCTTCGTGGGCATCGACAGCAGCGTGCCCGACCAGCCCGGATGGGACGAGCCGATCCCGACCTCGGTCATCAGCACTCTCTCGACTCTCGGCCTGACCCGCGTGCTGAGCGGGATCGCCGGCGACACCTACGAGGGGCTGCCCGACGACGACGAGACGAAGGAGCAGATGCAGGTGCTCAGCGCGAGGAACGCGGCCGCCCCGACCCTGCTGGACGAGATGGACAACGCCCCCGCCAACTTCGCCGCGGTCAGCGGACGGACGTTCCCCGCCGACCTTCCCGTGCTGCTGTTCGTGGCGGACGAGGATGCCGAGGTTCCCGGATGGCTGGAGCTGCACGAGGTCCAGGCCGTGAGCGTCGACCGCGGCGAGGTCGTCAGGATCGACGGCGGTCACTACCTCCACCACACGCAGTCGCCCGAGCTGGCAGCCCAGACGCGCGCCTTCCTGGATTCGCTCGCGACCGACTGACCGACTGACCGGCTGCCCGTGCTCCGAGCGCTAGCCCGAGACGAGCATCAGGACGAGCACGGCGGCGAGCACGGTCGGGACGGCGGCCACCACTCCCCAGAGCATGAAGCGACTCCACCGGATCGTGACCCCGAGGGCCACGATCCGGTGGTGCCAGAGCAGCGTCGCGAGCGAGGCCCACGGGGTGACGAGCGGGGCGATGTTCACGCCGATCAGCAGGGCCATGAGCGCGACGGGGTCGCCCGCGGCCGGCTCGAGCACGAGGTATGCCGGGAGGTTGTTGATCGCGTTGGCGCTCACGGCCCCGAGCGCGGCCAGCCGGAAGAGGTCGCCGGCAGAGTCGCCGTTCGCGGTGGGCGAGGTCAGGAAGTCGAGGAGGCCCTGCGCATGCGCGGCCTCGACCAGCACGAACAGCGACGCGGCGAGCGCGAGCGCCTGCCACGGGACGAGCGAGAGGCGCAGGGCCCGCCGTCGCCGCACCGCGAACAGGATCATCAGTGCGAGGGCGGCCGCCGTGGCCGGGATCCACACATCGTGCGTGAGGGCGAGCAGCGGCATGAGCACGAGGAGGATGCCGGCGGCGCTCCAGAACAGCGTCGGATCGGCGGGCCGCCGCGGCACCGGTGTCTCGTAGGCGCCGAACACCGTGCGCCGGTGCAGGATCGTCAGGATCGCGACGGGGACGAGGATGCCGACGAGCGTCGGTGCCCAGCTCAGCGCGATGAAGGCTCCGGGTCCGTCGCCGATCGCGGGGGCGGCGAGCAGGTTGGTGAGGTTCGACACCGGGAGCGCGAGGGATGCCGTGTTGGCGAGCCAGACGGTCGCCAAGGCGAACGGCAGGGGTGAGACGCCGATGCTCTGCGCGAGGACCACGACGACCGGGGTGACGATCACAGCCGTCGTGTCGAGGGACAGGAACACGGTGCTCACCACGGCGAGCACCACGACGAGCGCCCACAGCGCGAGCACGCGGCCTCGACCCCACCGGGCGAGCCGCTGCGAGACGACGTCGAACACCGCGGCGTCGCGGGCGAGTTCGGCGACGATCGTGATCGCCACGACGAACCCCAGGACCGGCGCTATCCGGAGCCCGAGGGCTCCCGCATCCGCCCGCGGCAGCAGGCCCGTGGCGACCGTCACGACGGCCAGCGCCGCGAGCGCGAGGGCGACCACCATCCCCGCGCTGATCCGCACCCGTCGCGCACTCACCTCGCGAGCATAGACCCGCTCGGTCGGCCGCCAGCGCGGCCGCGGTCATGCCGACGGCAGGCACGGATCAGAAGCTCCCGCCGGGGTACGTGCCCTCCGGAAGCGTGAAGCACACCGACCACGCATCGATTGCAATCGCCCCGGGCTCACTCGCACCGAGGAGGTAGGCCTCGGCCGTACTCGTCGACTGCGCGGTGACGGCGTAATCGTCGAAGATGTCCCGCCGATTCGTCACCTCGAAATCACCTCGGTCACGAAGCAGATCCGCCAGCTGCTTCTCCACTTTTCTTGTGATGGCCTCGATGTCGGCGCCGGAGACCAGCGTCACATAGGTGATTCCGGTCCAGGCATGTCGACTCTCATCGCAGCTGAACAATGATCCGGTCTCATGCTGATCCACGCTGACGACGTCCTCGCTCGGAATGAGCGCCACGATCTCCAAGGTCTTGGCTTTCGCGGCCGCCTTCGCCTCTTCCCAGGTCACGCTGCTCTCTCCCTTCTCAGGATGCTGCGTCTGCGGCTGCGCGCATCCAGCCAGTGCCAGCACGAGAGCCAGGGTGCCGACAGTCGCCATCCTCACCAACCACGTCACTCTTGGACCAGCCTTCGCATGTCTTGCAGCGCGCCCTTGTTGTCCGGATCATCCGTCGCGATGAGGGTGTGGTTCTCGGTCAGCACCCGGAAGTAGTCGGGCGGGAGGCTGACCGTCGGACGGCCGAGGCTGCGACCATCGGCCCGATCGAGGACGTCGTCATCCGGCCCCACGTAGTAGTCGCCGTGTTCGAAGGCGGGGTGTGAGCGCGGATTGTTGCGGTTCCACACGATGCCCATCTGCTGGCCCTCCTGAAGGACGTCCCGGTAGGAGAAGTCGGCGTACACGGTGTGGGGATCCGGTCTCCACTCCGGCGGCATCCCCGCGCCGGACAGGGAGAGGACCTTGTCGAACTCGGCGCCCGCCACCTCGGAACTCGTCACATCCGCCAACCCCCAGCTGAACCCGATCGCGTCCTGCTCGGCCGTCGCCACGGACGGATCCACCCGCATGCCCGCCTCGAACCGTGCCAGTTGCCGACCGGCCTCTTCCGCACGGTCGTGGTCGTTCGCCTCGCGGATCCGGAGCATGTTCGCTCCGCCGGCCTCCGCATCCTCCCCGGGGAACGCACCGTCCTTGTACACGAATGCGGCCGTGCCGGGGATGTTCTTCATCATCGATGTCGCGACCTGCTGCACGTTCCCCGCGTAGAAGTCCGCCAGGCTCGTGAACGTCCCGGGCACGTAGGTGATCACGCGCTCCACCGGGGTGGCCAGATCGCCGACGACCTCGACGATGCGGGAGAAGTCGCGGTCGTAGAGATACAGCTGCACGGCGCCGCTGAGCACCTTCCCGAGGTAGGCGATCTCCCTCGTGAGGAAGACCGCCCGCTCGGAACCTTCCGGCTCCTGGTCGAGCTCCTGCTGCGCCGCATCGATCCATCCGGACGCACACAGCCGGTTCGCCCGCACCCGCGCGACGGCGGGGAGTCCGTCCATCCCGCCGAGGAGCGCCGGTTGCGCGGCGATCAGCTCCTCCTGCAGCTCCGGATGGGCGAGCCACAGCCTCAGCACGTCCGCCGGGACGTCGGCCGCGAGCAGGTCGTCCAGGAGGTGTCGAGACTCGAAAGTGAGCACCGCGCCCCGCTCGATCCGCAGACCGTGAACGGCCGCGTCGTAGGCCTCGTCCCACGCCCCGAAGTGGAACTCGTATCGCGCCCAGAGGTCGTCGAGCATCTCCTCGACCCGTCGGCGATCCGCGATCCGTTCGGCCGCGATGCCCTCGGCCCGCTGCGACGCGGCCGGATCATCACCACGTGCTGCGGCGAGCGCTCCGTGACCCGCCGCGTCCGACGCCGCAGTCAGGGTCTCGCAGGCCGCATGCGCGTCCTCGATCTCCTCGATCAGGGCGTTCGCCGCGCGCGCGTGCGCGTCATGAGCCAACGCATACGTGGACAGCACCGCGGAGAGCACCTGTGCGACCGCGACGTGCGGGCCGATGACCGACAGGATCGCGAGAGAATCGGCGCGCGCCGCCGAGACCGCCTGCCCCATCCCCGCCAGCCCGGTTCCGCGCGCCGACGCACCCCGCAGCGCACTCAGGTGTTCGGCGACGATCTCGAGCTGATCGACCCACCCCGACATCGTGCCGACGTCACCCGCGATGCGCTCGAGGGGATACCCCCGCCTCGGTGATGTCAGCATCACGGAGCCCCCTCCCCGGAAAGCTCCTCATCGAGTTCCGAGTACTCCGACGCGATCGCGAAGAGAGCCGCGCCGAGTGCCGACCCGGCATCGCCGTGTCCGGCGGTCGCATCGTGCAGCTGATCCATCCTGCGGTTCAGCTCCGCCTTCAGCTGGTACCGGCCGAGGGGAGCCCCGACGCCCGGATCATCGCCGCGGAGACGGGACGCGTCGAACTGGAGCTGCGTCGCCGCTTCCGTGAGGTCGGCAGCGCACGCGTCGAGATCGTCGTAGAACAGGTCGACAGCAGTCATCGATGCACCTCCGGTCTCCGCACGAACACTCTATGTCCTCATTCGAGGACGGTGCGACGATTCGCGATATATCTGTTCGCAGTGGCGGCGGGTGCGCTCGGCGGCCACGGGAGCACCGTCGCTGTGAGCAACCCGCATGCATCCGCTCCGGAGGCGTAGGGGAAGCGTGAGGATGGCAGCCGCGAGCGCTGTGCGGGAGTTGTATCGACTCCGTGCTCGACATCATCTACATCGCGCTGACTCTCGCGCTGTTCGCCCTCGTGTCCCTGGTCGCGAAGGGGGTGGATCGCGCATGATCGTCTTCGAGATCCTGGCCGCCGCCCTCGCCGTCGCCGCCGTCGTCTATCTCGTGGTCGCGCTCGTCGCACCGGAGAGGTTCTGATGGACGCGTCCGTCTGGTTCGGCATCCTGCAGATCACGGCCGTCGTGGTCGTGCTCGTACTCCTCTACCGCCCCCTGGGCGACTACATCGCCCACGTGTACACCTCGGCGCGCGACCTCCGGGTCGAGCGCGGCGTCTACCGACTCATCGGCGTCGACCCATCCTCCGAGCAGACCTGGCGCGCCTACGCCCGCAGTGTGCTCGCCTTCTCGGTCGTCGGCGTCCTGCTCGTCTACGGACTGCAGCGACTCCAGGCGTTCCTGCCCCAGTCGCTCGGGCTCCCTGCCGTGCCGGAGGGGCTGGCGTTCAACACCGCAGCCTCGTTCGTGGCCAACACCAACTGGCAGTCCTACTCGCCGGAGCAGACCATGGGCTACACCGTGCAGCTCGCCGGGCTCACGGTGCAGAACTTCGTGTCGGCGGCCGTCGGTCTCACGATCGCGATCGCGCTGATCCGCGGACTCGCCCGCCGCGGCTCGTCGACGATCGGGAACTTCTGGGTCGACCTCATCCGCGGTCTCGGGCGTCTCCTGCTCCCGCTCGCCCTGATCGGCGCCGTGGCCCTCCTGGCCGGCGGCGTGATCCAGAACTTCGCGGGCTTCACCGATGTCACCACGGTGTCGGGCGGCACGCAGACGATCCCGGGGGGACCGGTCGCCTCACAGGAGGCGATCAAGCTGCTCGGCACCAACGGCGGCGGCTTCTTCAACGCCAACTCCGCGCACCCCTTCGAGAACCCGACCGGCTTCACGAACCTGGTGCAGGTGCTGCTGATCCTCGTCATCCCGTTCGCACTCCCCCGCACGTTCGGCCGCATGATCGGCGACCACCGACAGGGTTACGCGATCGCGGCCGTCATGGGCACGCTCTTCCTCATCTCGACGTTCGCGCTCTCGGCCCTCGAGCTGGCCGGCCGCGGCACCGCCCCCGAGCTCGCCGGCGCGGCGATGGAGGGCAAGGAGGTGCGCTTCGGCATCCTGAGCTCGACGCTGTTCGGCAGCGCCAGCACGCTCACCTCCACCGGCGCGGTCAACTCGATGCACGACTCCTACACGGCACTCGGCGGCATGATGCCGATGCTGAACATGATGCTCGGCGAGGTCGCCCCCGGCGGCGTCGGCTCGGGTCTCTACGGGATGCTCGTGCTCGCGATCATCGCCGTCTTCGTGGGCGGGCTGCTCGTCGGACGCACACCCGAGTACCTCGGCAAGCGGATCGGGCCGCGGGAGATCAAGCTCGCGAGCCTGTACATCCTCGTCGTCCCGGCTCTGGTCCTCGGCGGCACCGCCCTGAGCTTCGCGATCCCCGGCATCCGGGAGGACGTGGAGTCCACCAGCATCCTGAACCCGGGCGTGCACGGCATGAGCGAGGTGCTCTACGCGTTCACCTCGGCCGCGAACAACAACGGCTCGGCGTTCGCCGGACTCACCGCGAACACCCCGTGGTTCAACACCGCGCTCGGCGTCGCCATGCTCCTCGGACGCTTCCTCCCCATCGTGCTCGTGCTGGCACTGGCCGGCTCGTTCGCGGCGCAGGAGCGCGTTCCGGCCACCACCGGCACACTGCCCACCCACCGGCCGCAGTTCGTCGGCCTCCTCCTCACCGTGACGGTCGTCGTGACGGCGCTCACCTACTTCCCCGTGCTCGCACTGGGCCCCCTCGCTGAAGGACTCGTCTGACCATGACCCTCATCACCGACGCCTCGACTCCCGCCGATCACTCGACGACCGAGCCGCCCGCGCAGCACCCCCGCTCCTTCGGCTGGGCACAGCTCGTGCAGGCGCTCCCCGGGGCCCTGCGCAAGCTGAACCCGGCGGCACTGGTCCGCAACCCCGTCATGCTCCTCGTCTGGGTCGGCGCCGCGTTCACCACCGTGCTCGCGATCGCCGAGCCGTTCCTGGGCGGCCCCGCCGACTCCGGCGGCACGCCGGTCCCTGCACCGTTCACGTGGGGCATCGCCGCGTGGCTGTGGCTCACGGTCCTGTTCGCGAACGTCGCCGAGTCGGTGGCCGAGGGCCGCGGCAAAGCCCAGGCCGCAAGCCTGCGCAAGACCCGCACCAGCACCATGGCCCGGCGGGTGGTCGCCTACGACCAGGGAGCGGATGCCGCCGCCGAGCACGCCGCGACCACCCAGGTCTCCTCGGCCGAGCTGCAGCGCGACGACGTCGTGATCGTCACCGCCGGCGAGCTGATCCCCGGCGACGGCGACATCGTCTCGGGCATCGCGACCGTCGACGAGTCGGCCATCACGGGCGAGAGCGCTCCGGTGATCCGCGAATCCGGCGGCGATCGCAGTGCCGTGACCGGCGGCACCCGCGTGCTGTCCGACCGGATCGTCGTGCGCATCACCTCGAAGCCCGGCGAGACCTTCGTCGACCGGATGATCGCGCTCGTCGAAGGCGCCAGCCGTCAGCGCACGCCCAACGAGATCGCCCTGAACATCCTGCTCGCCAGCCTCTCGATCATCTTCCTGGTCGTCGTGCTCGCGCTGAACCCGATCGCGTCGTACGCCGCATCGCCCGTCAGCATCCCGGTGCTGATCGCCCTGCTCGTCTGCCTCATCCCGACCACCATCGGCGCCCTGCTGTCGGCCATCGGCATCGCCGGCATGGACCGGCTCGTGCAGCGCAACGTGCTCGCGATGTCCGGACGCGCGGTCGAGGCCGCCGGCGACGTCACCACGCTGCTGCTCGACAAGACCGGCACCATCACCTACGGCAACCGCCGCGCGCACGAGGTGCTGCCCCTCCCCGACATCGACGCCGACGAGCTGCTGCGCGTCGCGGCGCTGTCGTCGCTCGCGGATCCGACCCCCGAGGGCGCCTCGATCGTCGAGCTCGCCGCCGCGCACGGCATCCGGGTCATCGCCCCGGAGGATGCGGTGGTCGTCCCGTTCACGGCGCAGACCCGCATGAGCGGACTCGACCTGGCGGACGGCACGCAGATCCGCAAGGGCGCCGGCTCCGCGGTGCGGGCCTGGCTCGGGCTCGACGCGGAGGATGCGGAGCTGACGGCCCGCACGGACTCCGTCGCCTCCAGCGGCGGCACTCCCCTCGTCGTCGCCGTTCGCGGTGCGGACGTTTCGTCTCGTCGCTCCGCTCCTCGCTCAACGACCGATGCCCGGTCGGACGATGCCCGGTCGGACGATGCGCTGTCGGACGGTGCCCGGTCGGCCGAGGCCCGGTCGTCGAGCGAGCGCAGCGAGACGAGACGCCCCGTCGACGGACGCGTCCTCGGCGTCGTGCACCTCAAGGACATCGTGAAGGACGGCCTGCGCGAGCGCTTCGACGAGCTGCGCAGCATGGGCATCCGCACGGTCATGATCACCGGCGACAACCCGCTGACCGCGAAGGCCATCGCCGCGGAGGCCGGCGTCGACGACTTCCTGGCCGAGGCGACGCCGGAGGACAAGCTGGCCCTCATCCGCCGCGAGCAGGAGGGCGGACGCCTGGTCGCGATGACGGGCGACGGCACCAACGATGCTCCGGCCCTCGCCCAGGCCGACGTCGGCGTGGCGATGAACACCGGCACCTCGGCCGCGAAGGAGGCCGGCAACATGGTCGACCTCGACTCGGATCCGACCAAGCTGATCGACATCGTCCGCATCGGCAAGCAACTGCTGATCACGCGCGGAGCACTCACCACGTTCTCGCTCGCGAACGACATCGCGAAGTACTTCGCCATCATCCCGGCGATGTTCATGGGGGTCTTCCCCGGCCTCGCGGCGCTGAACATCATGCAGCTGCACTCCCCGGCATCCGCCGTCACCAGCGCGATCATCTTCAACGCGATCGTGATCGTCTTCCTCATCCCACTCGCCCTGCGCGGTGTGAAGTACCGCCCGGCGAGCGCCGCCCAGATCCTGCAGCGCAACCTGCTCATCTACGGCCTCGGCGGTGTGATCGCACCGTTCATCGGCATCAAGCTCATCGACCTCGTCGTCAGCCTCATCCCGGGCTTCTGACCGGGCCTGCGTTTCGTCTCTGCGTTTCGTCTCGCTTCGCTCGCTCAACGACCGGTCAGCTCTGAAAGGCATCACATGTCCTCCTCTCGCATCACCCTCCGCACCACCGGGGTCGCCATCCGCGCGATGCTCGTCCTCACCCTCGTGCTCGGCGTCGGGTACACGCTCCTCGTCACCGGGATCGGTCAGCTCGCGCTCCCCGGACAGGCGAACGGCTCGCCCCTGCCCGGCGACCGGGGCAGCGCGCTGATCGGCCAGTCCTTCACGGATGCCGACGGCGATGCCCTGCCCGAGTACTTCCAGTCACGGCCCTCCGCAGCCGGTGACGGCTACGACGGCGCCGGCTCCAGCGGCAGCAACCTCGGCCCCGAGAACCCCGACCTCGTCGCCGCCATCAGCGAGCGCAAGGCCGCGATCGCGGAGCGCGAGGGCGTCGATCCGTCCGAGGTCCCCGCCGATGCGGTCACCGCCTCCGGCTCGGGCCTCGACCCGCACATCAGCGTCGCCTATGCCCTGCTCCAGGTGCCGCGCGTGGCCGAGGCGCGCGGCCTCTCGGAACAGAAGGTGCGCGGCCTCGTGGAGTCTAGGATTCAAGGGCGGGATCTGGGATTCCTCGGCGAAGAGCGCATCAACGTCGCCGAACTCAACCTCGCTCTGGATGACGGGGAGGGCGCGTGAGCGCAGATCGGACGCATCGCTCGACACCCGAGCAGCCGCGCCGCGGACGCCTTCGCGTCCTGCTGGGCGCGGCTCCCGGCGTGGGCAAGACGTTCGAGATGCTCGCCGAAGGACGTCGGCTGCGGGAGGAGGGCCACGACGTCGTCATCGCGATCGTCGAGACGCATGAGCGCGCGGCCACCCTGGCGCAGACCGTCGGGCTGCCCGAGGTCCCCCGTCGCATCGACGACCACCGTGGCGTCGCCCTCACCGAGCTCGACCTCGATGCCGTGCTCGCCCGCGCCCCGGAGATCGCGCTCGTCGACGAGCTCGCACACACCAACAGTCCCGGCTCGCGACACCGGAAGCGCTGGCAGGACGTCGACGACCTGCTCGATGCCGGCATCGACGTGATCACCACGGTGAACGTGCAGCACATCGAATCGCTCAACGCCGTGGTCGAGAAGATCACGGGCATCGCGCAGCAGGAGACGATCCCGGATGCCGTGGTGCGGGCCGCGGACGAGGTCGAGGTGGTCGACCTCGCTCCGCAGTCCCTGCGCGATCGGCTCTCCGCCGGGCTCGTGTATCCGGCCGAGCGGATCGACGCCGCGCTGTCGAACTACTTCCGGCTCGGCAACCTGACCGCCCTGCGCGAGCTCGCTCTGCTCTGGCTCGCCGACGAGGTCGACAGCGCCCTGCGCACGTACCGCGCCGAGCAGGGCATCGAGGGCACGTGGCAGGCCAGGGAGCGGGTCGTCGTCGCGCTCACCGGCGGGCCGGAGGGCGAGACCCTGCTGCGGCGAGGTGCGAGGATCGCCGCTCGCTCCGCCGGCGGGGAGCTGCTCGCCGTGCACGTCACGGCGCAGGACGGACTGCGCGACGAGACACCCGGAGCACTCGCCGCGCAGCGCGCCCTCGTGGAATCGCTCGGCGGCACCTACCACCAGGTCGTCGGCGATGACATCCCCGCCACCCTGGTCGAGTTCGCGCAGGGAGCCGACGCCACCCAGCTCGTGATCGGCGTCAGCCGACGCGGTCGACTCACCGCCGCGCTCACCGGACCCGGCATCGGCTCGGAGGTGATCCGCCGCTCCGGCGACATCGACGTGCACATCGTGACGCACGCCGCCGCGGGCGGACGGCTGGCCCTGCCGCGGATGACGGGCGGCGCGCTCGGGTGGCGACGTCAGGTGCTCGGCTTCGCGGTCGCGCTCGTCTTCGGACCGCTGCTGTCCTGGGTGATGTTCACGTTCCGCAGTCCGGAGTCGATCACGGCCGAGGTGCTCGCCTACCAGCTCCTCGTCGTCGTGGTCGCCCTCATCGGCGGCATCCGCCCGGCGGTGTTCGCCGCGGTGCTGTCGGGGATCACGCTCGACTTCCTGTTCGTCGCCCCGCTGTTCACCATCACGATCGCCCACCCGCTGCACGTGCTCGCCCTCACGCTGTACGTCGTGATCGCGATCCTGGTGAGCCTCATCGTCGACCAGGCAGCCCGGCGCGCCCGCATCGCCCAGCGCGCCGCCGCGGAGGCCGAGCTGCTCGCCGCCGTCGCCGGCAACGTGCTGCGCGGCGACAACGCGGTGCTCGCCCTGGTGAGCCGCACCCGGGAGGCGTTCGGACTCAGTGGTGTGCGACTGCTCGCGCCCGACGGCGAGGTGCTCGCGAGCGATGGGGAGCCGGTGGCGGACGGCCGGGCCACCACGATCCCGGTCGGCATCGGCCCCGGCGGAGGCCCCCGCGCGGTGCTCGAGCTCAACGGCGAGGCGCTCGCCGGACCCGAGCGGCGACTGCTCGACGCGATCGTCGCGCAGCTGTCCGCCGCGATCGAGCACACCGACCTGCGGGCGACCGCCAGCGAGGCCGAGGCTCTCGCCGAGACCGACCAGGTGCGCAGCGCCCTGCTCTCGGCCGTGAGTCACGACCTCCGGCGCCCGCTGGCCTCGGCCGTCGCGGCGATCGGCGGGCTGCGCGGCGCCCACGAGCTCTCGGCCTCGGATCGCGAGGAGCTGCTCGCCACGGCCGACGAGAGCCTCGCGACCCTGTCGACGCTGGTCACCGACCTGCTCGACGTCAGCCGCGTGCAGGCGGGAGTGCTCGCCGTCTCGGCCTCGCGGATGGACGCAGCCGGCACCGTTCTCGCTGCGGTCGACGAGCTCGGACTCGGACCGGCCGACGTCGAACTCGCCCTCGACCCCGATCTGCCGCCCGTGTTCGCCGACCCCGTGCTGCTGCAGCGCGTGCTGGTCAACGTGCTCGCCAACGCGCATCGCCATGCCCCGGACGGCAGCCGGGTGATCATCTCCACGAGCGCGCTCGGCGACCACGCGGAGATCCGGGTGATCGACCGCGGGGAGGGCGTCTCACCCGAGCGGCGGGACCGCATCTTCCAGCCGTTCCAGCGCTTCGGCGACACCGACAACACGACGGGGCTCGGTCTCGGACTCGCCCTGTCGCGCGGTTTCACCGAGGGCATGGGCGGTACCCTGACACCCGAGGACACCCCTGGCGGCGGACTCACCATGGTCATCTCCCTGCCGCTCGGCGCAGGGCTCACCGACACGGAGGGGACGGAGTGAAGCTCCTCATCGCCGACGACGACCCGCAGATGGTGCGGGCGCTGCGGATCACCCTCGCCGCCCACGGGTACGAGGTCGTGGTGGCCGCCGACGGTGCCGCCGCGATCGCCGCGGCCGCGCAGACGCATCCCGACCTCATCATGCTCGACCTCGGGATGCCGCGGCTCGACGGCATCGAGGTGATCCAGGCGCTGCGCGGATGGACGAACGTGCCGATCATCGTGGTGTCCGGTCGCACGGGATCCGCCGACAAGGTCGAGGCCCTGGACGCGGGGGCCGACGACTTCGTGACGAAGCCCTTCCAGGTCGACGAGCTGCTCGCCCGGCTGCGGGCGCTCTCGCGTCGATCCGTGCCGGCGAACGGGGAGTCGGCCGTGACGTTCGGCGACGTGGTGGTGGACCTCGCCACGAAGACCGTGACCCGTGGCGGCACGCGCGTGCATCTGACCCCGACGGAGTGGCGGATGCTGGAGCACCTGTCGCGGCACCCCGGCGCCCTGGTCACCCGGCAGGACCTGCTCAAGGAGATCTGGGGCAGCGAGCAGGTGTCCGACTCGGGCTACCTGCGGCTGTACATGTCACAGCTGCGCAAGAAGCTCGAACAGGAGCCGGGCGCTCCCGCGCATCTGCTCACCGAGACCGGGATGGGCTACCGCCTCGTGCTCTGAGCGGTCGGATGCCCCGGACGGCACCCGCTGGCGCTGTTTCCCCGCGCCTTCCGATGCGAGGTGTCAGCGCCGCACGCGAGCCCGCCGGCGCACCGACGCGATGACCGCCACGGCCACCAGCGCCACGGCCACGACGATCGCGGCGATCGCGGTGGGGGTGCTCTCCGGCTGCCCCGTGAGGCGACCGACCGCGAGCCACACCAGGCCCCAGGCCGTCGCGAGGGCAGGGGCGAGGCGGCCGGTCACCCACGCCGCGGCGGCGCCGATCACCAGGACCACGACGAGCACGGCGACGGCCCAGACGTCCGCCTGCTGCGCCCAGCCGTCGGGAGCGATCTGCGTCAGCCAGGCGGCCGTGTTGGCGACGGTCGCGATCGTGACCCAGCCGAAGTGCAGGCCGTTCGCTCCGTCGGTCAGCACGCGGTCGGTGATGCTGCGCGCCGGGAAGCGCCCCAGCACCACGATGACCCGCGCGAGCAGCGCCAGCAGCAGCGCGATCACGACCACCGTCAGCCAGAGGGAGAGATACCGGGCTGTCACGAGCCAGAGGCCGTTCAGCACCATCGACACGGCGATCCATCCGCCCACGGCCTGCTGCCGCGGATCCTGTCGCTGCGCCGGGAACGCCTGCCACACCGTGTAGGCGATCAGGCCGAGGTAGATCAGCGACCAGATCGAGAATGCGGGACCGGCGGGAGCGAGGTAGGAGCCCTGCGCGGAGAGCGCACCATCCTGAAGGTCGTCGACCGACGCCCCGCCGAAAGCCCCGGCGCCGACGGACGCCGCGATCAGCATGAACGACGCCGCCGCGATGATCAGGCTCTGCCGGGCGATGCCCCTCGTCCGTGATTCCATGTCCCGAACGCTACGGGCGCAGGGGCCGAACCGCACCGGGGTTGACACCGCGAAACACTTTCGCTAACCAGGTTAGCCAATCCGAAAGCTGCGGATCACGCTCAGACCCGGGCGAACGCCGCGTCGATGAGGACCTCGGCGGCCCCGCGCGCCTGGACGGCCACGGTGGGATCCGCGGAGATCGCGGCCGTGCTCTGCGCCCCCTCCGCGAGGATCGACAGCTGCGCCGCGAGCGCATCGGGTGCACCGGTCTCGGCGACGAGCGCGGCCATGTACTCCTGGAAGGACGCCTTGTGCGCGCGGACGATCTCGGCGACATCCGGATTCGTCCCGCCGAGCTCCCCGAAGGCGTTGATGAACGCGCACCCCCGGAAGTCGTCGGCGCAGAACCAGTTCTCGAGGTAGCCGTAGACCGCGAGGAGGCGGGCGCGGGGGTCGTCACCGGCCTCGGCTACCGCGGCGGAGAGCCCCGCCTCCCACTCGGCGTGCTTGCGCGCGAGCACGGCGGCGACGATGTCGGTCTTCGCGGGGAAGAGCGAGTACAGGCGGCGCAGCGACACGCCGGCGGACTGGCGCAGCTCGTCCATCCCGACAGCCGCATACCCCTTGCGGTAGTAGAGCTCCTCCGCGGCGGTGAGGATGCGCTCGCGAGCCTCGTCTTCGGTCATACCCAGAAGTTTACTTGACACGAGAACGAACGTTCTCTATGTTGGTCATATCGAGCGAGAACGATCGTTCTCACCGGGACCGAAAGGATCAGGATCATGGGCTACATCACCGTCGGCAACGAGAACAGCACCCCGATCGAGCTCTACTACGAAGACCAGGGAGCCGGCCAGCCCGTCGTCCTGATCCACGGCTACCCGCTCGACGGCCACAGCTGGGAGCGCCAGACGCGCGAGCTGCTCGACCAGGGCTACCGCGTCATCACCTACGACCGTCGCGGCTTCGGGCAGTCCTCGAAGGTGAACGCCGGGTACGACTACGACACCTTCGCCGCCGACCTGAACACGGTGCTCGAGACCCTCGACCTGCGTGACGTGGTGCTCGTCGGCTTCTCGATGGGCACCGGGGAGCTCGCCCGCTACGTCAGCCGCTACGGACACGAGCGCGTCGCCAAGCTGGCCTTCCTCGCGTCGCTCGAGCCCTTCCTGGTGCAGCGCGACGACAACCCCGAGGGCGTGCCGCAGGAGGTCTTCGACGGAATCGAGGCCGCGGCGAAGGGCGACCGCTTCGCCTGGTTCACCGACTTCTACAAGAACTTCTACAACCTCGACGAGAACCTCGGATCGCGCATCAGCGAGGAGGCCGTGACCGGCAGCTGGAACGTCGCCATCGGCAGCGCCCCCGTCGCCGCCTACGCCGTCGTGTCGTCCTGGATCGAGGACTTCCGCGCCGACGTCGAGGCCGTGGCCGCCGCAGCGAAGCCCACCCTGATCCTGCACGGCACGAAGGACAACATCCTCCCGATCGACGCGACCGCCCGCCGGTTCCACCAGGCCGTGCCCGCGGCCGACTACGTCGAGGTCGACGGCGCGCCGCACGGCCTGCTCTGGACCCACGCCGACGAGGTCAACGCGGCGCTGAAGGACTTCCTGGCGAAGTAGTCCCGCTCGACGCTCCGGCTGAAACGGAGACGATCCGCCTCGCCGTCGGCATGTCACTCGATGACACGCCGACGAGCGGGCGGATCGTCTCCGTTTCGGCGTCGGGTCAGACCTCGCGCAGCCACCGCAGGGTGCGGGCGAGCAGCTCGCGATGACCCGCCGACGCATACGAGCGCGAGTCGTGCCCGAGCGCGTCGTAGACCACCCTCGACGGGCCGAGCTCGCGCGTCCATACGAGCGGGTGCCGCACGCCGTCGTGCTCGTGCCACGCCAGCCGGTCGATCTCGGCATCCAGCCGGAGGTCGGTGTAGCGCTCGTCGTCGACGGCGAAGTCATGCAGCCCGGTGGCGAGCGGGTGCTCCGGATCCAGCCGCACCTGCGCCGCGCCGAAGTCCGGATGCCACGACCGACCGCGCACCCATCGTCCGCCGAGGGCGCGCTCGTAGCTCGGGTAGTCCCGCAGGCTCGCCGCCGCCGAGTGCACCGCGAGGATGCCGATGCCGCGTTCGAGCCCGGCCGCGAGGGCGGCATCCCCCTCCGCGAGGGACGCGACGGGTTGCTCGCGCTCGATTCCCGGCGCCTGCGCATCGGTCGGATCGTCGGCATCCGGACCCTCGGGGTCGCCCGCGTTGACGACGAGCAGCCGCACGCCGTCGTCGAGTCGACGCAGGGCTCCGTCGACATCGGTCTCGATCCGCGGGGAGAAGCCGGCGGCGCGTACGAGCTCGGCCAGCAGCGGACTGGTCTCCGGATACGGGTGCCACGGATCGGCGTACCGTCCGGTCCCCGTGAGGATGAGCGCATCGACCATGATCTAGCCCTGCGAGATCAGCTTCTTGACCAGGTACTCGTGCACGGCTTCGGGGCCGCCCTCCGAGCCGAAGCCGCTCTCCTTGCGTCCGCCGAAGAACGTGTCCCGGGCGCCGACGCCGAACTTGTTGACGCTCACCATCCCGACGTCCAGGCGACGCGGCAGACGCAGCGCCCGGTCGGCATCCTTCGTGAACACGTAGGCGGCGAGGCCGTACGGGAGGGCATTCGCCCGGGCGATCACCTCGTCCTCGTCGGTGAACACGCTCGTGGCCGCGATCGGTCCGAAGGGCTCATCGTGCATCACGAGGGCGTCGTCCGGGACGTCGGCGAGGAGCGTGGCCGGCCAGTAGTAGCCGACGCTGTCGTCTCCCGAACCGCCGGCGACGACCGTCGCCCCGCGCTCGACCGCGTCCTCGATGAACGGGGCCATCGCGTCGTAGCGGCGCGAGTTCGCGAGCGGTCCCATCTCCGTCGCCTCGTCGAAGCCGTCACCGGTGCGTGCGGCCGCGAGGAGCTCGCCGAAGCGGGCGACGAACTGCGCGTGGACCGACTCGTGCACGTAGAAGCGCACGGGAGACCCGCACGACTGCCCCGTGTTGTGGAGCTTGGCGCCGAGGGCCTGCCGCGCGACCTCCTCCACGTCGACGTCGTCGAAGACCAGGACCGGTGCGTGTCCGCCGAGCTCGAGCATCACGGGCTTCGCCGCGTCTCCGGCCAGGCGGGCGAGGTGCTTGCCCACGCCGATCGACCCCGTGAACGAGACCTTGCGGATGACGGGCGAGGCGATCAGCGTCTCGGAGATCTGCGCCGGGTCGCCGAACAGCATGCTCAGCACGCCGTCGGGCAGACCGGCGTCGACGAGGGCGTCCGCGAGGGCGACGGCGCTGGCGGGGGTCTCCTCCGCGGGCTTGATGACGACCGTGCAGCCGGCGGCGAGGGCGGCGGCGACCTTGCGCCCCGGCACCGTGAGGGGATAGTTCCACGGCGTGAAGGCGGCGACCGGACCCACCGGCTCGGTGACGACCAGGGTGCGCCCCTCGTCTCCGGCGGTGGGGAGGACGACCCCGTAGGCGCGGGGCGCCTCGGTGGCCAGGGAGTCGATGATGTCGGCGGTGTAGTCGACCTCGCCGAGCGAGTCGCCGTAGGGCTTGCCGTTCTCGAGCGTCATGGCACGGGCGATCGGCTCGCGTCGGTCGCGCAGCAGCTGTGCCGCACGCATGAGGATCGCGGCGCGGTGGTGCGGCGAGGTGTCCCGCCACGCTTCGGCGGCACGACCGGCGCCGGCGAGCGCATCGGCGATGTCCTCCGCCGTCGCGAGCGGCACCCGCCCGATCACCTTCCTGGTCGCCGGGTTCTCCACGGCGGCCGTCTCACGGTCGGCGGCGCCGATGCGCCGTCCGTCCACCAGAAGCTCGATCTCCGGGTATCCGGATTCCGTTGACGTCATGGAAGCACCTCAGATCCTCTGGGTGGGAATGCGCTGTCCCACATGTCTTGATTGTTACCAATGGTAAGCCTGATAGAAGCAGAAAGCGCATTCCTGCATGGTTCGCGATAGTCTTCTTCACGATGACTCTCGATGCGCGTGGCGGACGACCGCCCACCCTCTCGGACGTCGCACGCCTGGCCGGCGTCTCCCAGTCGACCGCGTCGCGCGTCGTGAACGGCTCGGCTCGGCGCGTCGACGACGGATACCGCGAACGCGTGCTCGGCGCGGCGCGTCAGCTCGGCTACGCGCCGAACATCGCGGCGCAGGCCGTGGCGCGGGGCGCATCGCACCGGATCGCCCTCATCACGGGCGGCATCGCGGACGCCTACTTCTCGGCGATGACCGCGGCGATCATGAACGCGGCGGAGGAGATCGACCTGCGCGTCTCCCTCGCCGTCAGCTCGCGCCGCACCGAGCGCGAGCTCGAGCTGGTCCGCGAGCTCCGCGGCGAGCAGCCGCGCGCGATCATCCTCGCCGGCACCGGCTACACCGACTCGCGTTCCGATCCGGCCGTCGAGGCCGAGCTGCTGCGCTACCAGGAGACCGGCGGGCGCGTGGTGCTGATCAGCCGCACCGACATGCCGTTCGAGACCGTGTACTTCGACAACTTCGAGGGCGCTCGTCGCCTCGCGGTCGAGATGGTGGCGCGTGGCTACCGCTCGCCGCTGCTCCTGGGGAGCGACCTGCCGCTGCGTTCCATGCAGGAGCGGATCGACGGCTTCACGGCCGGCTTCGCGGAGGCCGGCATCGCGATCCCGCCGTCGCGCGTGCTGCGGCCCGGGTTCCACTGGGACGGCGCGCGGGAACTCCTGGCGACGCTCGACGACGACGTCCTCGCGTCGGCGGATCTCGTGTTCGCCGTGACCGACGTCCTCGCCCTGGGCGCACTGAACGGCCTCCGCGAGCGCGGCATCGAGACCCCGGGGCGGATCGGCGTCGCCGGGTTCGACGACATCACGACGCTGCGCGATGTCGTGCCGCCCCTCACGAGCGTGCACGTGCCGCTCGACGAGGTGGCCGCCGAGGCGATCCACCGCGCCACGGCCGCGCCCGAGGACCTGCGCCGACGCGTCATCCCCACCCACCCGGTGGTGCGCGCGAGCACACCGCCCCGCTGAGTCCGAGGGCGACGTGCGGCGCCGGCGGGTCATGCCTTGACACCGCCCGACATGAGGTCGAGACGCCAGAACCGCTGCAGCGACAGGAACAGGGCGACGACCGGGATGATCGCGATCGCCGCACCCGTGATCACGAGCGAGTAGAGCGCGGCCTGGGAGGCGCCGGCGCGGAGCATCGCGTAGAGCCCGAGAGTGAGCGGGAACTTCGAGTCGTCCGTCAGCATGATGAACGGCAGCAGGAAGTTGTTCCAGATCGCGATGAACTGCAGCAGGAACACGGTCACCAGGGCGGGTGACATCAGCCGCAGACCCGTCGACAGGAAGATGCGCCATTCCGTGGCCCCGTCGATGCGCGCGGCCTCCATGATCTCGTTCGGCACCGACGCCTCGGCGTAGATCTTGCACAGGTAGATCGCGTACGGACTCACCAGCAGCGGCAGGATCACCGAGAAGTAGTTGTTGGTCATGCCGAACTGCGCCAGCAGCAGGTACTGCGGGATCGCGAGCATGATCTGGGGCAGCAGCACGGCCGCGACGATGATCCGGAAGATCGACGTGCTCCCCCGGAACCGGTACTTGGCGAGGGCGTACCCCGCGGCTGCGGCGATGAGCGTCGAGGCGATGCCGCCGCCGCCCGCGTAGAGCGCGGAGTTGAGCATCCAGCGCCCGAAGATGCCGTCGCGGTAGGCGAGCAGCTCGGCGATGTTCTCGAACAGGCCGCCGGTGAACGACGGGAGCGCGGTGGGCGTGGAGAACAGCTCCGTGCTGCTCTTGGTCGCCGCGATCACGATCCACAGCACCGGCAGCACGCAGTACAGCGCGCCGACGAACAGGACGATCGTGGAGAAGAGGTTGGTGCGGCTCCGACGCCGAGGGCTGGACACGACGGCGGTCATCGCTTCTTTCCGATCAGGATTCCGACACGGTTCACGAGGACGGATGCCCCGACCGTGAGCACCACGAGCAGCAGCGAGGTGGCCGCGGCGCGGTGGATGTCGTCGTTGACGAAGGCGTCGGTGTAGACCTTCATCAGGGGCACCCAGGTCGACGAGATCGCGTTCGCGAGCGGGCGCAGGGTCGTCGGCTCGTTGAACAGCTGCAGGGCGCCGAGCACGGAGAAGAGCGAGCACATCACGATCGCCGGCCGGATCAGCGGCAGCTTGATGCGCAGCGCGATCTGGAGCTCGCCGGCACCGTCGAGCTTCGCGGCCTCGTACATCTCCTGCGGCAGCCCGCGCAAGGCCGTGTACATGATCACCATGTTGAAGCCGACCACTCCCCAGACGGCGATGTTCGCGACGGAGAAGAAGATCTCCGTCCCCCCGAAGAAGTCGATGACCTCGCCGCCGATCGGACTGGTGGCCGGAAGGTAGAGGAAGCCCCAGAGCAGGGAGGCGATCACACCGGGGACCGCGTAGGGCAGGAAGATGAGGATCCGCCAGACGCCGATGAGGCGGGTGCGGTCCGCATCCAGGCAGAGCGCGAAGAGCGCGGCGAGGATGATGGTGCCCGGCACGCCGATGCCCGCGACGATCAGCATGCGTCCGAGGCCCGCCCACAGCTCGGAGTCGAGGAAGGCGGCGACGTAGTTCTCGATCCCGACGAACTCGAGCGTCGAGTCCCCGCCCAGCAGTCCACCGGAGATCCGGCGCTGCATCAGGCTGAGGATGAGCGCGTAGATCGCCGGGGCGAGGGTGAAGAGGGCGAGCAGGATCAGAGCAGGCGTCAGCAGCGCGAGTGCGAAGCCGGCGTTCGTCCTCTGTCGACGTCGGCCGCGCGGTTCTTCCTCGGTCCGCCGGCTCGATCGCCGCGGGGCGGTGGTGGTGGTCACGTCTGTCCTTCTCTCGGGACGGTGGGCGGGGCGACTGCGCCCCACCCACCGGGAAATGCTATTTCTCGACGGTGAAGCCGAGCTTCTCCATGTCGGCGACCGTGGTCTCCTGCATGTTCTTCAACACGTCGGAGAAGGACGAGCCGGATTCGATGGCCGCGGCGAAGCCGTCGTTGTACGCGCCGAACGTGACCGTCGCGTTCGGACCCCAGAGGTCGAACGTGCGCGCCCCCTCGGAGATCTTCGCGACCGTCGAGTAGTAGTCGGGCTGGTTCGGCATGTACGCGGGAGGCGTCTGCAGGGCGTCGAGCTTCTGCCCGTTGATGGCCGCCGGGAAGATGTTGATCTTCTCGACCTGGAGAGCGAGCGCCTCGTCGCTGGTGTTGAACCAGTCGATGAACGCGGCCGCCTCCTTCGGGTGCTTCGAGTCGGTGGTGACGGCCGTCGCCGACCCGCCCCAGATGCCCGTGGTGGCGTCGCCCGCGTTCCAGTCCGGAAGCGCGGTCATCGTCCACTTGCCCTTGGTGTTGGGGGCGATGCCGCCGAACTGGGCGGGGGCCCAGGCACCGGAGATCCATCCGGCGTACGTGCCGTCGTCCATCTCCTTGTTCCACTGCGGCGACCAGAACGGCTCGCCCTTGATGACGCCCTCGTCGATCAGACCCTGCCAGTAGTCGGCGACCTTCACCGAGTCGGCGTCGTCGATCGCGACCTTCCAGGTGTCGCCCTCGGCGGACCACCAGTTCGCCCCCGCCTGCTGGGTGAGACCGGTGAACCAGCCCGGGTCCGCCGAGCTGAACGTGCCGAGGTACTTGCTCGGGTCGGCCTCGTGCAGCTTGCGGGCGACGTCGGCGTACTCGTCCCACGTGGTGGGCGGCGTGAGGCCGTACTGCTCGAAGATGTCGTGCCGGTAGAAGAACACCAGCGGCGCGAAGTCCTGGGGCAGGCCGAAGACCTTGCCGTCGAACGACACCTGGTCGAAGGCCGCGGGCGTGAAGCTGTCGGCCGCGTCCTTCGTGTACTCGGTGATGTCGGCGGCGACCCCGTTCGCGACGAGTGCCGGCAGCGCCTGGTACTCGACCTTCACGATGTCGGCGGCGTCACCGGACTTGTGCGCGGTGAGGATGCGGCTGACGAGTTCGTTGCCGCCGGCGGGGTCGGTGACCTCGACCTGGATGTCGGGGTGCGACTCGTTCCAGACCTTCGCGATCTCGGGCATCGACGGGTCCCACGACCACATCTGCAGCGTGACGGGCCCGCTGCTCTCGTTCTCGGTTCCGGTTCCGGCGCCGCAACCGGCGAGCAGCGCGGCAGAGGCGACGATCGCCCCGGCGGCCAACAGGGTCCTTCTCATGGTGCATCTCCTTTGATGGGGGGAATGTCTTCGGGTAGACGGAGGGAAAGCGATGTCGGAATGCGCTTTCCCTAGAGAATAAGGATACGTCGCATGGCTGTCAAGCCGCTGCTCACGCCATCGCCGCGAGCTCGCCGAGCGACACGGCGTGCGCCGCGTCCTCACCGCGGGAGACCCTCTGCACCTCGCCGACGACGGACTCCCCCAGACGGCGGAGCTCGTTGCCCAGCGCGCCCGCGATGTGCGGGGTGACGATCACCGACGGCGACTCGAGGAGCACATGCCCCGCGGGGAGCGGCTCCGGATCCGTGACGTCGAGCACGGCCCGCAGCCGCCCGGCCCGCACCTCGTCGACGAGGGCCGCATGGTCCACGATCGGACCCCGCGCGGTGTTGATCAGGGTCGCTCCGTCGGTCATCAGCCCGAGCAGTCGGCGACTCACGAGACCGACGGTCTCGGGGAGCAGCGGCGCGTGGACGCTCACGATGTCACTGCTCGCGAAGAGCTCGTCGAGGTCGACCACCCGGGCGCCCTCGCGGATCGGATCATCCTCACGCAGATACGGATCGCTCACCGCGACATCGAGGTCGAAGCCGCGCAGCAGCGCGATCACCCGCCGCCCGATCTTCGATGCGCCCAGGATGCCGATGCGGCGCCGATGATTGCCGATCCCCTCGAACAGGGGCGAGAGGTCACGTGCGGGATCCCGGCGGTGGGCCGCCGCGGCCGCCGCGACGCCCTTGCCCTCGAGAAGGATCATGGCGAGCGTGTACTCCGCGACGGGCACGGCGTTCGCCGCGGCCGCGGTCGTCACCCGGATCCCGCGATGCCAGACCTCGGGGTCGAGATGCTCCTTGACCGTTCCCGCCGCGTGGTGGATCGCACGGAGGGCCGGCATGCGGTCCAGCTCCTCCGGCCCGATCCGCGGGCAGCCCCATCCGGTGATGAGCGTGTGGACCTTGTCGAGGCGCGGATCGTCCAGGGTCTGCGTCACCGGGCGATCACCGAAGTCCAGCAGAGCGCCGAGAGCCGCGAACTGCTCGGGAGCGAACAGCTGGGTCACGAGACCGCGTCGCATCACGAACTGCGCGGGCGGGCGCGCGCTCTCCGCCTGGCTCGGGGGAAGGATCATCGATTCTCCTTGTCGGATGCGGCGGCGGCGGGCTACGATCAGTCCGCCGGAAACCGCATTCCGAGAATGTACCAGCATCCGGAATCACGTGACGCACACGAAGGGAGACGATCGCGGTGACGACGTCGAAGATCGCGGCCGGCTCCGGCAGCTGGGTGCAGTGGAACCCGGCGAGCGTCGGAGACGACGTTCCCCTCGCCGAGTCGATCGACCTCGTGCACGAGCTCTTCGAGGACCCGACCGTGCGCGTGCTCGACACCGCGAACAACTACGGCTTCGGAGCCAGCGAAGAGCGGATCGGCATGGCGATCCGGGAGTACGGCATCGTCCCCGACGGCTTCACGATCCAGACCAAGGCGGACCGCGACATGACGACCGGGGACTTCTCCGGCGCCCGCGTGCGGCGTTCCCTCGACGAGAGCCGGACCCGCCTCGGGTTCGACCGTCTCCCGGTGGTCTACCTGCACGACCCCGAGAACATCAGCTGGGAGCAGGCCTTCGCCGCCGACGGTCCGGTCGCCGCGCTGGTCGCGGCTCGCGAAGCGGGGATCATCGGAACCCTCGGCGTCGCGGGCGGGCCCTCCGACCTCATGCGGCGCTATCTCGACACCGGTCTCTTCGAGGCGCTCATCACCCACAACCGCTACACGCTGGCCGACCGCAGCGCCGATCGTCTGCTCGACCACGCGCACGCGCTCGGCGTGCACGTCACGAACGCCTCCCCTTACGGAGGCGGGTTCCTCACCGCCTGGCCGCCGCCCACCGAGCGCTACGCCTACGGCCCCGCAGCACCGAGCGTGCGCCGGACCGCGGAGCAGGCGGCCGCGCTCTGCACCGCAGCCGGCGTCCCGCTCATCGCCGCGGCCCTCGCGTTCTCCACCGAGGATCCTCGCATCGACCGCACGATCATCGGCATGCGCACGGTGGACGACCTGCGGGCCACCAGGGAGCTCCTCGAGGTGACGGTCGACGATGAGCTGCTCGACGCGCTGCGCGGGCTCGACTCGGACCCGCGGGGCTGGCAGGATCCGCCCGCAGACCGACCCTCCGCTCCCCCTCAGCCGCGCATGGCGACACCGCGGCGCCAGTAGCCCATGAAGGCGACCTGCCCGCGGTCGATGCCCAGGTCCTTGACGAGATGCCGGCGCAGCGTGGTGACCACGCCGCTCTCCCCCGCGATCCAGAAGTAGCGTTCGGCCGGGGCCTCGGCCGCCGCGATGTCCTCACCGAGCCCCGAGTACTCCGGCGTCTCCCACACGAGGTCCTCGCCGTCGATGTCCTTCACGCGGATCTCGTCCGCGGCGTCGGCATCCCCGAGGTGGGCGAGCACGGCCGGGATCAGTCGCAGCCCGTGCGGCTCGCCGGCGTCGCGGGGCAGCCAGTGCACCTCGACACCCGAGGGCACGTCGATGCGCAGGATGTCGGCCGGCGACGGCACCTCGATGAACGCGACACCGCGCAGGTCGCGAGGAGCGTCCTCCAGGATCCGGGCGATCGCCGGAGCGGCCGTCTCGTCGCCCGCGAGCACCACCGACGACGCGGTTCCCGGCACGTACTCGGCCCCGCCGTGCGCATCGGCCTCGACACCTCGCCGCGGCCCGACCAGGTAGAGCTCCTGGCCGACCGCCGCCTGGCTGGCCCACAGAGATGCGGGACCGGTCAGTCCGGGCTCCAGGTGCAGCACGAAGTCGACGTCGACCTCGGTCCCGGTCTCCGGGTCGACGCGCAGCTCGCGCACGGAGTAGGTGCGCATGGAGCCGCGCTCCTCCTCCGGCACCGCCAGGAACGCCTGCCACCAGTTGTCGGAGGCGCGGTCGAGCTCCGGCAGCACGCCGGAGGCCGGGGGGAAGACGAGCTTGATGCGGCTGTCGAACACCTCGCCGGGAGTTCCGAACTCGAACAGCTCGTCGCCGCCGAAGGTCACCCGCACGAACGACGGCGAGATGCGCACGACGGCGCGGACCTCGGCGCGGGTGAGGATGTAGGTCGGACGCTCGGTCGTGGTCGTCTCAGCGGACATGGTGCCTCCCGATGGGTGTGACCATCGGCTTCCCGGAGACCGGGTCGCTGGTGATCTGATTGGCGAGGCCGAAGACCTCGTGGACGAGTTCGGCGGTGACGACATCCTGCGGTGCGCCCGTCGCGTGCACCCTGCCGTTCTTCATGGCGACCAGCTCGTCGGCGTAGCGCGCGGCCAGGTTCAGGTCGTGCAGCACCATGACGATCGTGGTGCCGCGCGAGACGCTCAGGTCGGTGAGCAGGTCGAGCACCTCGACCTGGTGCGCGACGTCGAGGAACGTGGTGGGCTCGTCCAGCAGCAGGATGTCGGTCTCCTGCGCCAGGGCCATCGCGATCCACACGCGCTGCCGCTGACCGCCCGAGAGCTCGTCGACACTGCGGTCGGCGAGGTCGGAGATGCCGGTCGCGTCGAGGGCGTCGGCCACCACCTCGTAGTCGTGCGTGCTCCAGCGCGCGAGCATCTTCTGATGCGGATGGCGGCCGCGCCCGACCAGGTCGGCGACCGCGATGCCCTCGGGCGCGACCGGCGACTGCGGCAGCAGGCCGAGGATGCGCGCGACCTCCTTGGTGGGACGCGCGTGCACGGACTTGCCGTCGAGGACGATCTGTCCCTCGGTCGGCGAGAGCAGGCGGGCCAGTGAGCGCAGCAGCGTCGACTTCCCGCATCCGTTCGCGCCGACGATGGTCGTGATCCGGCCCGGGGCGATCTGCAGGTCGAGACCGTCGATGATGGTGCGGTCTCCGTACGCGAGCGTCACCCCGTCAGCGGACAGGCTGTGCGAGACGGTCATAGCGAACCCCCGGAACGGTTGGTGCGGATGAGGAGGTAGATCAGATAGGGCGCGCCGACCACGCCGGTGATGACACCGACGGGGTAGCGGGTGCCGAACGCGAACTGGCCGATCAGATCGCCACCGAGCACGAGCACGGCGCCGACGAATGCCGACGGCAGGAGCAGGTTGGCACCGGGGCCGGTGATGCGCGCGGCGATGGGCCCGGCCATGAATGCGACGAACGCGATCGGTCCGGTCGCCGCGGTCGCGAACGCGAGCAGCGCGACCGCGCCGAGGATGAGCAGCAGGCGCGTGGTGTTCACGCGCACGCCGAGGCCGGCCGCGGAGTCGTCTCCCAGCTGGAGCGTCCCGAGCGCACGACCCTGCGACAACATCAGCGGCACGATGATCGCCGCGGCGATCGCCATCGGCAGCACGCGCTCCCAGGACGCGTTGTTGAGGCTTCCGGTCAGCCACTGCATGGCGGTCTGGATGTCCCAGTTCGGAGCGCGCGAGAGCAGGTAGGAGACGACGCTCTGCAGCATCGCCGCGACGCCGATGCCGATCAGGATCAGTCGCGTGCCGGCGAAGCCGCCCTTGATCGAGAGCAGGTAGATCGTGAAGGCGGTGAGGATCGCGCCGCCGAGCGCGAGCACCGACACGACCGGGCCGTTGACGGACAGCACCACGATGCCGAAGACCGCCGCCGCCCCGGCGCCGTTCGAGATGCCGATGATGTCGGGCGAGGCGAGCGGGTTGCGCAGCATCGTCTGGAAGCAGACACCCGCCATCCCGAAGCCGATGCCGGTGAGGACCGCCAGGATCGCCCGCGGTAGCCGCAGGTCGCCCACCGTGAAGGAGGCGCCGGGCACGGTCTGGCCCAGGATCACGCGGATCACCTCGTCGGGCGTGTAGAAGGTGTTGCCCACCATGAGCGCCACGGCGAAGAGCGCGAGCACGAGGACGCCGAGGACGATCGTGGCGATCGCGTGACGACGATGGCGGGATCGGCGGCCGGACACGATCCGGGCGAGCCGCGCGGAGGCCGGCTCGTCGACCCGATCGAGGGTGTGCTCGGTCGTGCTCACAGCTCACGCACCTTCTGCCGACGGACGATCCAGATGAAGAACGGGGCGCCGATGATCGCGGTGATGATGCCGACCTGGATCTCCTCAGACGACGGGGCGATCACGCGGCCGACGATGTCGCTCGCGGTCAGCAGCGCGGCCCCGGCGAGGGCCGAGAACGGCAGCAGCCAGCGGTGATCGGTGCCGACGAGCATCCGGCACACGTGCGGGATGATCAGGCCGACGAAGCCGATGGGTCCGGCGATGGCCGTCGCGGCGCCGGCGAGGATCACCGCGCCCAGCGCGGACACCATGCGGGTGCGGAGCACGTGCTCGCCGAGCCCCTTCGCCATGTCGTCGCCGAGGGCCAGGGAGTTCATGCCGCGGGCGCAGAGGAAGCAGATCAGCGCGCCGAGCGCGAGGAACGGAGCCGTGAGCGCGATGCGCGGCCACTCCGCGCCGCCCACGCCGCCGATCTGCCAGGACTGGAACGTCTGCATGAGGTCGACGCGGGGCAGCATCACCGCGCTGATGAGCGAGGCGAAGGCGGCCGAGGTGGCCGCGCCGGCGAGCGCGAGCTTGAGGGGCGTCGCGCCTCCGCGTCCGAGCGAGCCGACCGTGTACACGAAGACCGCGGCGAGCCCGGCGCCGGCGATCGCGAACGCCATCTGCCCGTACGGGTCGGTGAGGCCGAAGAACGCGATGCCGCAGACGACGGCGAGCGAGGCGCCGTTCGAGACGCCGAGGATGCCGGGGTCGGCGATCGGATTGCGCGTCACCGCCTGCATCGTCGCCCCGGAGAGCGCGAGCGCGGCGCCGACCAGGAGCGCGAGCACCGTGCGGGGGATGCGCTTGACGATGGCGGCCTGGGCGATCGTGTCGGTGTGACCGCCGAGGGCCGCGACGATGTCGTCGAACGAGACCGCGCGCACGCCGAACGAGACGGAGAGCACGCTGAGGACGAGCAGCACCACCACGCCGACGACGAGCCAGAGGGTGCGCACCAGCACCGGGCGCCGCAGGTCGGCGGCTCCCGGTGCGATGGCGGTTGCTGAGGTCACTGAGTCATCCACTCCGCTGCTGCGGACGGGGGATCACTTCTCGAGCGGTGCAGCCAGGATCGCGAAGTAGTCGTCGAGACCCCACGGCACCGACAGCGGCGACGGGTTCGCGGAGGCCGCGATCGGCGTGGCATCCGGGAGGACCGCGATGCGGCCCTCGGCGATGGCCGGGATCTTCGACAGCAGCGGGTCGGCCTGCAGCAGCGGGATGATCGACTCGTCGCCGTAGGTGATGAACAGGTCGACGTCGTCGAACTTCTGCGCCTCTTCCGAGCTGACCGTCAGGTAGAACTCGTCACTGTCCTTGTTCTCCTCGACGATCGAGGGGAACGGCAGGCCGAGGTCGTGCAGGTAGCCCGGGCGGGTGTCGATCGCCGTGTAGTAGCCGATCTGGCTCAGGTCGGTCGGATCGATGTACGAGAACAGGACCTTCTTGTCCTTCAGCACGCTGTGGGCCTCGAGCGCCTTCTCGGCGTCGGCGTGCAGCTGATCGATCAGCGCCTCGCCCTCCTTCTCGAGGCCGAGGGCCCGGGAGTCCATCTCGATCATGTCGTCCAGCGAGGTCCCCCACTTGACCTCGGGGAACGCCACGACCGGCGCGATCTTGGAGAGCGTGTCGTACTCCTCCTGGGAGAGGCCGGAGTACGCGGCGAGGATCACGTCCGGCTGGGTGTCGGCGACGGCCTCGTAGTCGATGCCGTCGGTCTCGTCGAACAGCACCGGGGTCTCGGCGCCCAGCTCGTCGAGCTTGTCCTCGACCCAGGGCAGCACGCCGTTGCCGTCGTCGTCTCCCCAGGCGGCCTTGCTCATGCCGACCGGGACGATGCCGAGGGCCAGCGGCACCTCGTGGTTCGCCCAGGCGACGGTCGCGATCCTCTCGGGCTTCTCGGTGATGGTGGTCTCGCCGTAGATGTGCTCGACGGTGACGGGGAAGGCATCGTCGGACGCGGGGTTGCCGCCGGTGGACGCGGTCGACTCCGGGGCGGAGGACGCGCAGGCGGAGAGGCCGACGGCGAGCGCGGCGGCCGCGCCGATGGCGAGGATTCGAGAGGTGCGCACAGGCGTTCCCTTCGTTCGGGGGAGGAGGTTCGGGCGAGAAGAGCGTCCAGCCTTTGGTAAGCCTGGCCTAATCTAACACGGAGGTTAGGGCAACCTCACTCCCGATCTCCTGCCTTCGAACCGGTCGGATCGCCGCAGACAGCACCTGGACGGAGCCCCTCGCGGCGTTCGACGGCCATACGACCGCACGAAAAAACCGGTCGGATCCGTGAGGATCCGACCGGCTTCAGGAAGTCAGCGCGCGCTCAGAGAGCGCGGATGTTCGCCGCCTGCATGCCCTTGGGGCCACGCTCAGCGTCGAATTCGACCTTCTGGTTCTCGCGGAGCTCCTTGAAACCGGAGCCGGCGATAGCCGAGTAGTGGGCGAAGAGGTCGTCCGAGCCGTCATCGGGAGCGATGAAGCCGAAGCCCTTTTCCGCGTTGAACCATTTCACAGTGCCAGTGGCCATGTGTTTCTACTTTCTGTTGACTTAGCCGTTTACACGGCCTACGCCGAATCGGAACATCCGACACGCGCGCTCTGTCACGGTACCACGGCAGGCTGACGGCCAGCACGGAACGTCGGATTCTTCTGCAGAACCGCCGCCTCGGTGCGCGTGCTCACCCCGAGTTTCCGCAGGACGGCCGACACGTGGACGCTCACGGTCTTCACGCTGATGAACAGCCGCTCCCCGATCTGCCGGTTGCTCAGCCCCTCGGCGATGAGTTCGAGCACCTGGCGCTCCCGTGCCGTGAGCGGGTCGGTGCCGGAGGGGTCTCCGCCCGATGAGCGGGCTCCGAGACCGGCGTCCGTGGCGAACCGCGCGACCGCGCTCTGCAGCTGTGCGTTGCCGAGGACCTCGGCCGCGTCGGCCGCCTCGGCGAGCAGGGCCGACGCCGCGGCGCGATCTCCCTGTTGCACCAGCAGCCGCGCCCGCTCGAGGCGCAGGACGACCCGGAAGGTCACCGGCACGTCGTCGCCGTCCGCGCAGCGCATCGCCCGGTCGATCGCCTCGGGGCGCGGGTCGAGCAGGGCGTCGATGATCGTCGACCACGCATCGTCCTGCAGCTGCGCGGGCTGCGCGCGCCAGGCGGCGCGCAGCGCGTCGGAGTCCGTCGCCACCTCGGCCCCGTCGGCACGCAGCTCGGCGATGATCGCCCCGCCCTCCAGCAGCAGTCGACGCTGATGGAGCAGGGCCGGCTGCCCGTCCTGCAGCATCTCGAGGATCGAGTCGAGCGCGCCGCGGAGGTCGCCCTCGCTCTCGGCCACCGCGACCGTCATCATCACCCGGTCGTACCAGATCTGCCGTTCGGAGACGCCGGTCTCCTGGAACGCGGGCAGCCAGTCGCGCAGCAGATCCGCCGCCTCCGCAGAGCGGCCGCGCCAGGCCAGCACGCGCACGCGGGTCATGCTCATGTACATCCGGAACACCCGGAGCGTCCCCTGCACGAAATCGCGCGACAGCATCTCCTCGACCCGCGCGATCTCGCCGAGTTCGAGGAGGGGCACGACCATGTTCTGCGCCATGATCGACCCCGAGGTGCGTTCGACGCGCAGCTCGCGAGCCCGACGCAGCCCTTCCTCGGCGACCTCGACGGCCTCGCGGTAGCGGCCGAGCAGCGTGAGCAGGTCGGAGTAGTTCACGCGGTAGCGCATCTCGGCGTTCGACCCGGTCGCGAGCTCGCGCGCCCGCTCGTACTCGCGCACGCCCTCCTCGACCCGGCCGAGGTGCGCCAGAGAGCCGCCGCGGACGTTCGCCGCGATCGAGAGCTGATCCGTGGACGACGCCCCCGCGGCACCGCGTTCGGCCTCGTCGGCGAGGCGGATCGCCTCCTCCCGGTCTCCCGCGATCATGCGGCGGCTCGCGAGCTGGTTCAGCAGCTCGGCGCGGAACACCTCGTCGCCGACACGCTCCTCGGCGATGGCCAGCGCCTGCTGCAGCAGCGGTATCGCCCCCAGCCGCCCGAGGTTGACGAGGTACAGCGCCTTGTTGCGCAGGAGCCGGGCGTGCAGTCGCGGATCGACGGTCTCCGGGTCGACCTCGGCGAGCGCGACGTTCGCCACGGCGAGCGCACGCTCACCGTCGCCCGCGTTGCGCAGGATCGAGCCGAGCACGAGGAGCAGATCGAGGCGCTCGACGCCCGCCGCCTCCGCGGCGTCGGGCACCTGCGGCCACAGTTCCAGCACCAGCTCCCCGAAGCGCGCCGCGCTGGCGAACGCGTATCTGGCCTTCGCGTGGCGCATCGCATCGGCGGCGGCGATGAGGGCCTTCCGATCGTCTTGCGCGAGCTGCCAGTGGTAGGCGAGTGCGGCGGCATCGCCGCTGTCCGGTCCGGCGCACTGCGCCTCGAGCGTCTCGGCGTAGGAGCGATGCAGGCGCGCCCGTTCGCCGGGGAGCAGATCGTCGTGCACGGCTTCGCGCAGGAGGGCGTGCCGGAAGCGGTAGTCGTCGTCGACCACGACGAGGATGCCGCTGCGGGTCGCCTCGCGGATCGCCTCGTCGAGGCGCTGCTCCGGCAGGTCGGTGAGGCGCGTGATCAGCGGATGCGACAGCGGGCGCTCCGCACCGGAGACGACCTGCACGACGTGCTGCGCGTCGTCGCCGAGCCGGTCGAAGCGGGCCAGCAGCAGGTCGCGGAGCCCGCCGGGGAGCGGCCCGTTCGCGCAGCCCGCGATCTCCTCGACGAAGAAGGGGACGCCTTCGGCTCGCACCTGCATACGGTCGAGGGCCGTCTCCGAGAGCGGATGCCCGGTGATCTGCTCGGCCAGCTCGCGCACGGCGTCTTCGTCGAGGCGGGCGAGCGTGAGGCGCTCGAGCAGGCGGGCCCGCGTGGCCTCGCCGATGAAGCGGCTCACGGCATCGCCGCGGCGCACGTCGTCGGTGCGACAGGTGATGAGGAGCAGCACGCGGCCGCGCCCGAGGGCACGGAGGAGGAAGGAGAGGATCGCGAGCGTCGACTCGTCGGCCCAGTGCAGGTCTTCGACCACGAGCACCTGCGGGGCGCGTTCGGCGGCCGCCTCGATCAGGGACGCGATGGCATCGCGGAGACGCTCGGGGCTGGTGCGCTCGCGATCGGTCGGGGCGTCGACGAGTTCGGGGAGCAGCATGCCGAGCGCCTCGGCCCCGACCCCGACCGACTCGCGCACCCGATCGACGCCCATGTGCGTGACGATCGAGCGGAGGATGCCGGTGAGCGGACCGTACGGCGTGCGCGAAGCCCCGAGGTCGAGGCACCAGCCCGTGTGCACGTCGGCGGTCTGCGCGATCTCGGCGGCGAACTCCCGCACCAGGCGCGACTTGCCGATACCGGCCTCGCCCTCGACGAGCAGCGCCGCGGGGACGCCGTCGCGGACCCCGGCGAACAGTCGGCGCACCTCGACGAGCTCGGCCTCGCGACCGACCATCGCGGCGCTCGGAGCGGATGGGGGCATGGATTCATCGTCCCACTCCCGACCGACATTCGGGGCGGTCCCCGCGGGGGCGTCGCTCACCGTGCGGGAGCCGCGATCGGCTCGCATCCGGAGCTCTCGCGGCCGGACGCCGCGCCGCGCGTCCGACCCGATCCGCGGAGGACCCGGCGCAGCATCCGCCGCACCGCTCCCTCGGAACGCGGCACGATCCGATCGGCGTGCTCGGCGAGGAAGCGGCGCCGCTCGGCGGCGCGCTCGATCTGCTGCTGCTCGTGGGCGGCGATCTGCTGGGTGAAGTACGGGTGCTCGAACATGGGGTTCTCCTCGACGGTTCGCTGTATCCCTACAGTCCGCTCTGAGGCCCCCGGACGACATCGGACGGATGCCCTATCTTTCGGGCCGAGGCGACTAGGGATGCCGCGGGGAGCGCCGCAGGGTCCGACGAGCCGACGGGCGGGACTGCTCCGGCGCGAGGATCGCGAGCACGCGGACCAGGGTGGCCATCCACAGCAGCCCGAGTCCGACGATGATCGCCTCCAGCGCCGTCGCCGGGTAGAGGCCGAACGGCAGCCACAGCACGATGGCCACGACCACGAGCAGGCCGACGCCGACCGAGGTGATCAGCAGCGCCCGCGGAGCACCCGGGATCGCCGCCACGGTCGCTCCCGCAGCGGCGACGAACAGCACGAGGGTCGCGAACGCCGCGATGTCGTGCGGGAGCGGCACGCGATGCAGCGGCAGCAGGCCGACGGCCGCGAGCGCGAGGCCCGTGGCCGCCCACAGCGCGACGACGACGGCGATGCGTCCGAGAGCGGAGTCGCCGCGCATCCGGTGCAGGTCCCGGCCGATGTAGGAGCCGACCGTCGCCACGAGCAGCCCGGCCACGACGAGCGTGCCGTTGAAGGCCCATCCGGAGCCGAGCTGCGAGAAGTTGGCCTCCCACCAGCGCGGGTCGGCCGCGGTGACCATGGCGAACAGCGTGCCGATCACGAGGAATCCGAACAGGAGCGCGGCGAGGTCGGCCGTGCGCAGCCCGATGCCGGCGCCGAACGCGAACCGCCCGCCGACGGCAGAGGCGACCCCGGTGAGCAGCCCGCCCCCGATCGCCGCGAGCCGCAGCCCCTGGAGCCCCACGGCGAGGATCTCGGAGGCGAGGAGGACGCCCATCACGGTGACGGCTCCGAAGGCGACGGTCAGCGCGAACGCCGAGAGGTCGGACACCACCGCCTGCCAGCGCGGCATCGGCGCCGTCTCGCCGCGGCGGTGCAGGAGCGTGCTCGTGAGGAAGGCGCCGGCCGCGATCACTCCCGCGACCACCGCCGCCGGCATCGCGAGCGAGCCGTCGCCGGTGAGCGGTCGCGGGTCACCGCCCAGGAGGAGCACACCGGCGACCGTGCCGACCACGAGGCAGATCACGGTCGCCCAGACCGCCCTCGTCTCGTCGCGCAGCATCGCGTCCCGCTCCATGTGCTCATGCAAGCACGCACCCCGGACGCGCGGGAACCCCCTGGCGCGCTCGGGGCCGTCCGGCGCACGGACACCGGTCCGCGGCGACGCCATCCGCACGACTAGCGTTGACCCCATGCGCATCCCCGCCGCGATCCGCGCCACCAAGCGCTCCCCGCTGCTGCAGGTCGTGAAGTCGGCCGCGGCGACGATCGCCGCGTGGCTGATCGCCGGATGGGTGTTCCCCGCCCAGCTGCCCGTCTTCGCCGCGATCGCCGCGCTCCTGGTCGTGCAGCCCAGCGTCAACCAGTCGCTGTCGAAGGCTCTCGAGCGCAGCATCGGGGTGATCGCCGGCGTCGTGATCGCCGTCGCCCTGGGGCTGCTGCTGGGCTCCCCGAGCTGGATCGTGCTGCTGGCGATCGTGGTCGCGATGCTCGTCGCCTGGATCTTCCGCGCCTCGCCCGGGACCGGCAACCAGGTCGCGATCTCCGCGATGCTCGTGCTGGCCCTGGGTTCCTCCAGCCCCGAGTACGCGTTCGCGCGCATCGTCGAGACGCTGATCGGCGTCGTGATCGGCATCGTCGTGAACGCGCTCATCGTGCCACCGGTGCTGGTCGAGCCGGCCCGGCGGGATGTGGGCCTGCTCGGGCGCGAGCTCGCGGCGAGCCTCGAACGACTCGCCGCCGCGCTCCCCGAACCGCAGACGCCGGCCGCGCTGCAGGAGCTGATGCTCGAGGTGCGGCTGCTGCGTCCGATGAAGGATGCCGCGGACGCCGCCATCGCCGCCGGGGAGGAGTCGCTGACCCTGAACCCGCGGCGCTCGACCCATCGTGAGGATCTGCGCGAGATGCGGGAGCTGCTCGAACGGCTCTCCCCCATCGTGACGCAGACGATCGGCATGACCCGCGCCTACTTCGACCACTACGACGACACCCTCGGGGAGGAACCGGCGGTCACCGCGATCGCCGAGCAGCTGCGCCGAGCCGGTCACGATGTGCGGCTGGCCGTGCAGGAGGCGGCCGCATCGCCGGAACCCGACACCCTGACCTCGGCGATCCCCGCCCTCACGGCGCCGCTCGTCATCCGCCCGCCGTCGTCGCAGCACTGGATCCTGATCGGCTCGCTCATGGAGGACCTCCGTCGCATCCGCGGCGAACTGCTCGACGAGGAGTGATGGCCGTCCTTCCGGCCTACGCTGGAGGCATGTCCGACATGACCGTCCCGGAGGCGCTGGGCGAGCTCGCGGCGCTCGAAGACCCGAAGATGCGCGCCGCCAACGAGAAGCGCGGCGACGACCACGGCATCAACCTCAGCCGGATGCGTGCGCTCGCCAAGCGGATCAAGACCGACCAGCCCCTCGCACAGGAGCTGTGGGCGACCGGCGAGACCTCCGCGCGACTGCTCGCGCTGCTGATCTGCCGTCCGCGGGACTTCACCGCCGACGAGCTCGACGCCATGCTGCGCGAGACGCGCCCGCCGAAGGTGAACGACTGGTTCGTCAACTACGTCGCCAAGAAGACCCCGCTCGGCGAAGAGCTGCGGGTGCGCTGGTTCGACGACGCCGACCCGACCGTGGCGGCGGCCGCCTGGTCGCTCACGACGGTGCGGGTGATGAAGGATCCCGAGGGTTTGGACCTGCGACACCTGCTCGATCTGATCGAGCGGGACATGAAGGATGCACCGTCGCGCCTGCAGTGGGCCATGAACGAGACCCTCGCCAACATCGGCATCTATCATCCCGAGTACCGCACGAGGGCGCTGGAGATCGGCGAACGGCTGCAGGTGCTCGCCGACTATCCGACGGCGCCCGGATGCACCTCGCCCTTCGCCCCGCTCTGGATCGGTGAGATCGTGCGGCGACGCGAGGGCTGAGCCGCTCGTGCCGGCGCGCGGATCAGCCGGCCGCGACGGAGGACGCCGCCGGAGACGTGCGCGCGGCCGCAAGGTATTCCGCCCAGGTCGATCCCACGCGTACGGCCGCATCACCGGCGAGGTTGTCGCCCGCACGATAGGCGCGGCCGACCGCGCCGGGGACGCGGATCGGCAGCTGCCGACGCTTCCGGACGCGCGCCGCATCGAAGGCCCTCACCATGTCGCCGATCTCCTGCACCTCGGGACCGGCGAGGTCCGACACCCGGCCCGACGGCGCACCCAGCGTCAGCTGCGCCAGACGCGCGGCGACGGCCTCCGCGCCGACCGTCTCGAATCGCAGGCCGCGCGGGGCGATGCGCATCGCCGACAGCGCTTTCACCATCGGTGCCGCGAAGTCATGCAGCTGCGCGACCCGGAGAGTCGTCCACGGGATGCCGGACTCCTCGAGCACGCGCTCCGCGTCCGCCTTCATGCGGAAGTAGCCGATCGGCATGCGGTCCGCCCCGATGACCGAGATGAGGACGATGTGTCGCACACCCGCATCCCGTGCGGCGGCGACCAGATTCCGCGCCGCGACGTCGTCCCCCTTCGCTCCGCCGGCGAGGTGCAGCACGGTCTCGACGCCGGCCAACGCGCTCGCCAACCCGATCGCCCCCACCGTGTCGCCCGTGACGTACTCGACGCCCGGTGCCGGGACCCGAGGATGCCGGCTCAGGATGCGGACCTCCTCACCTGCTGCTCGGAGGAGCGGAACGGTGTGGCGACCGATGTTGCCGGTGCCGCCCGTGACGAGAATGGGAGTGCTCATGATGGGTCTGCCTTTCGTGGTGTCGCGGCGGCCTGTCACATATCGGCCGCCATGTCCGTCGAGATCATGACGAGCGACGATGAGGAGATGTGACATGAACGACGACGTACTGGCGCAGCGGTTCGAACAGGCCCGCCCACGACTGCACGCGATCGCGGTGAGGATGCTCGGTTCGAACGCCGAGGCCGACGACGCGGTGCAGGAGACGTGGTTGCGACTGGCGCGCGCCGATGCCGCCGGGATCGAGAATCTCGACGCCTGGTGCACGACGGTCGTCTCCCGGATCAGCCTCGACATCCCTCCGGGCACCCCGCTCCCTGCGCGAACGCTCCTGGAACATCGAACCCTGGCGTGACGAGCCGATCGACCCGGCGCCCGACCTCGCCGACCTCGTCGACCGGTCGGATCGGGTCAACGTGGCGCTGCTCGTCGTGCTGGACACCCTGTCCCCGACCGAGCGGATCGCGTTCGTGCTGCACGACGTCTTCGGGCAGCCGTTCGACGAGGTCGCCGATGCCCTCGGCAAGTCGTCCGACGCCGCCCGACAGCTGGCCTCGCGCGCACGCCGCCGACTGCGTCACGCCGCCGTGCCCGACAGTGCCGACCGTCGCCGTGGACGCGCTCTTGTCGACGCCTGGCTCGACGCCGCGCAGGAGGGGGATCTCACCACGCTCCTCGGGCTGCTGCACGAGGATGCGACCCTGCACGCGGACTACGGCGCGAGCACCCAGACACTCACCGGCGCCGCGGAGATCGGCGCCCAGGCGGTGCTCGCCGCGCGGCTCGCAGCGCACTCGACGCCCGTGCTCATCGACGGACGGCCCGGTGTCGCCGCGATGTTCGGGGGCAGACTCGTCTCGCTCATGTCGTTCGAGATCGAGGACGGGCGGATCCTCTCTCTCCACGTCCTCGCCGACCCGACACGGATGGCTGAGATCTCGATCTCCTGAGGCGCGTGCGCCGCGGCGTGTCCGGATCCTGACTCGCGTCCCGAGTCGGTAACGTTATACACTTTATGTGTTGCCGATGCACCGGGGGTGACCGCAAGGGGCGGTCTCTGGCATCCGCACTCGAAACTGGGGGACACCACCATGGCCACGCAAGACGAACTGAACGCTCTCATCGCCGACATCGCGCACGACATCAACGGGTTCATCGGCGCGTCCGTCGTCGATCTCGAATCCGGGCTGCCGCTCGCGTCGAGCTCGACGCGACCGAACTTCGACCTCGACGTCGCGAGCGCCTACAACAGCGAGATCGTGAAGAACAAGAAGCGGACGATCGAGGCGCTCGGTCTCGAGGCGAGTCTCGAGGACATGCTTCTCACGCTCGACACGCAGCTGCACCTGCTCAAGATGGTGACCGACGAGATGTTCCTCTACCTGGCGGCCGACCGTCAGGCGACGAACCTCGCTCTTCTCCGGTCCGCCGTGAACCGCCATGTGGCGGCCTTGAACGCTTGACGGACGAGGCCCTCACGAGTGTCGGCCTCGGGGGCCGCTCGTGGGCGCACGCCGCCTCGCCGGAGAGCACGATGCGGCGTGCGCGCTGGCGACGCGTGAACCTGCCGAACCGCTACCGTCTCGTCTTCGCGGGGCCCGTCGGCGCAGGGAAGACCACCGCGGTCCGCGCACTGAGCGACGTCCCGCCGGTCGACACCGACGTCCCGATCTCGGCCGGCTCCGCGGAGTACGGCGACGGAGAGAAGACGACCACCACGGTCGGACTCGACTACGGCGCGTGGAAGCCCACGCCCGAGATCTCGGTGGCGCTCATCGGCGTGCCGGGGCAGGACCGCTTCGCGCACGCGCGGCGAACCCTGTCCTCGTCCGACACGCGCATCCTGCTCTGGCTGCGCGCCGACCGCGAGAACCTCGTCGCCGACGCCGGCGACTGGATCCCGCGGTTCGCGGAAGACGGCCACCGTCTCGTGATCGCCGTCAGCCACTGCGCCGAGGACGACCTCGACGCCGTGCGGCGATCTCTTGCCTGCCTGCTGGATCGGTACGGCATCCCCTCCACCCGCGTTCTCACCGCCGACGCCCGCGACCGCGCCTGCGTGATGCGCGTCGCCTGCGTGGCCCTTGACCTTCCGGAGGAAGAGTCGTGACAGCACCCATCCGACCCGATGCATCGGGTATCTCGAAGGACTCCACGCCCGGAACCGACCCGGCACTCATGCATCCCGACCTCGCAGCCGACTGGACGGTCTGGTCGGGTGTGGTCGGGCAGGCCGCGGCGACGCGACTGCGCCATCTCGAGGAGCGGTTCCCCGAGATGACCGCGGCCGTGCTGTCGACCGCGGACGGGCTCCAGATCGCCTCGGTCGGCGTCGTGCGCGAGACCGGCGACCGTCTGGCGGCGATGAACGGCTCGCTGTTCGGGGTCGCCAGAGCCGAGGCAGAGATCATCCCCGGCGGCGGGGCGCCGAGCCTGTCCGCCGTCGTCTCGGTGTCGATCGCCGAGAGCCAGACGTCACTGCTCAGCTTCATCCTCGCCCCCTACGGCCAGCTGCTCCTGTCGGTGTCGGCCACCGGGGTGCAGATCGGCACCGTGATCGTGCAGGCGCGCTCCGCCGCGTACGAGCTCATCACCGCATTGGGGCTCACCGGGACTCCGGGATGAGCCCTCGGGCGGCGCATGACCAGGCTGGCTACGCTGAGGCCATGAGCACGCACATCGCCGCAGAGCCCGGCCAGATCGCCCCCATCGTCCTGTTCCCCGGCGACCCGCTGCGGGCGAAGTGGATCGCCGAGACCTTCCTCGACGAGGCGGAGCTGTACTCCGAGACGCGCGGCATGCTGGGCTTCACCGGCACCTGGGAGGGGCACCGCGTCTCGGTGCAGGGCTCGGGCATGGGCCAGCCGTCGATGGCGATCTACGCGAACGAGCTGTTCGACTCCTACGACGTGCAGACGATCGTCCGGGTGGGCTCGTGCGGAGCCCTGACCGAGCGGGTCAAGATCCGCGACATCATCATCGCGAACGGCGCGAGCACCGACTCCGGGATCAACCGGGTGCGCTTCCACGGACTCGACTACGCGCCCGTAGCGGACTTCTCGCTGCTGCGCGCCGCGGTCGAGGCGAGCGAGGCCGAGCCCCTGGAGTCGGCCGTGCATGTGGGGCAGCTGTTCTCGAGCGACCAGTTCTACAGCACCCGCCCCGAGCTCACGGAGCCGTTCGTGCAGCACGGCATCCTCGGTGTCGAGATGGAGGCCGCCGGGCTCTACACGCTCGCGGCGTACTACGGTCGACGCGCCCTCGCGATCTGCACGGTCAGCGACCACATCGTGACGGGCGAGGAGACCACGGCCCAGGAGCGCGAGCAGACCTTCGGCGACATGATCCGCATCGCCCTGCGCGCTGCGACCGCCTGAACGGGGGCGCAGGTCGGCGCCGCCCCCGGATGGGATGATCGAGGGATCATGACTTCCACTCCGCGGCTCGACCCCGCCCTCGTTCCGGACGCCGCGGATCCGGATGCCGTCTACCTCGCGTTCGTCGAATGGGCGGAGTCCACCGGCATCAGCCTGTACCCCGCGCAGGACGAGGCGGTCATCGAGATCGTCTCCGGCAACAACCTGATCCTCTCGACGCCCACCGGCACCGGGAAGTCGCTCGTCGCGATCGGCGCGCACTTCAGCGCCCTCGTCGCCGGACGCCGGAGTTACTACACCGCTCCGATCAAGGCCCTCGTCAGCGAGAAGTTCTTCGCACTGGTCGACGTGTTGGGCGCCGAGAACGTCGGCATGGTCACCGGAGACTCCTCGGTCAACGCCGACGCCCCGATCATCTGCTGCACCGCCGAGATCCTCGCGAACCTCTCGCTGCGGCAGGGCACCGACGCCGACGTGGGCCAGGTCGTGATGGACGAGTTCCATTTCTACGCGGACCCCGACCGCGGATGGGCGTGGCAGGTGCCGCTGCTGGAGCTGCCGCAGGCGCAGTTCATCCTGATGTCGGCGACCCTGGGTGACGTCACCGAGCTGGCCGCCGACCTCACCCGCCGCACGAGCCGCGAGACGGCGACCGTCACCGGCGTCGAGCGCCCCGTCCCCCTGCACTTCTTCTACGAGACGACGCCGATCCACGAGACGATCGACGACCTGCTGAACACCGGCCAGGCGCCGATCTACGTCGTGCACTTCTCGCAGGCCGCCGCGATGGAGAGGGCACAGGCGCTCTCCAGCACCAAGGTCGCCACCCGCGAGCAGCGCGACGAGATCGCGGCACTGATCGCCGAGTTCCGGTTCACCACCGCGTTCGGCAAGACGCTCTCGCGCTTCCTGCGCGCGGGGATCGGCGTGCACCACGCCGGGATGCTGCCGAAGTACCGTCGCCTGGTCGAACAGCTCGCCCAGCGCGGACTCCTGCGCGTCATCTGCGGCACCGACACCCTCGGCGTCGGCATCAACGTGCCGATCCGCACCGTGCTCCTGACCGCGCTCACCAAGTTCGACGGCACCCGCATGCGGCAGCTGAACGCCCGCGAGTTCCATCAGATCGCCGGTCGCGCCGGCCGCGCCGGCTACGACACCGCGGGCACGGTCGTCGCGCAGGCGCCGGAGCACGAGAGCGAGAACGTCGCGGCGGTCAAGAAGGCCGGCGACGACCCGAAGAAGAAGCGCAAGATCGTGCGCAAGAAGGCACCGGACGGCTTCGTGTCGTGGGGCGAACCGTCGTTCCGCAAACTCATCGATGCGGTGCCGGAGACCCTGACCTCGCACATGCAGATCACGAGCGCCATGATGCTCAACGTGATCGCCCGCGGCGGCGACGTCTTCGCCAATATGCGCTCACTGGTATATGACAATCACGAACCGCGGAAGCGACAGCGTGAACTGGCTCTGCGCGCCATCGGCATCTACCGCACGCTCCGCGAATCCGGGATCGTCGAGAAGAGGCCCGAGGGCGATATCCGCCTCACGGTCGACCTGCAGCCGAACTTCGCCCTCAACCAGCCGCTGTCACCGTTCGCCCTCGCCGCGTTCGAGTTGCTCGACCCGGATCCGGCCGCCGGCACCGGCACCGGCTCCTACGCCCTGGACATGATCTCCATCGTGGAGTCGACCCTCGACGACCCGCGCGCCGTGCTCAGCCAGCAGGAGTTCCTCGCCCGCGGCGAAGCGGTCGCCGCGATGAAGTCGGAGGGCATCGAGTACGACGAGCGGATGGAGCTGCTCGAGCAGATCACCTATCCGAAGCCCCTCGACGAGCTGCTGAGCGCCGCGTTCGAGACGTTCAGCGCCGCGCAGCCGTGGATCCGCGACTTCGAGCTGCATCCGAAGTCCGTCGTGCGCGACATGTACGAGCGGGCCATGTCGTTCGGGGAATACGTCGCGTACTACAAGATCGCCCGCTCCGAGGGCGTGGTGCTGCGCTACCTCTCAGACGCCTATCGGGCGGCGTCGCAGACCATCCCGGAGGAGCTCAAGGACGAGGATCTGCGCGACCTCATCGAGTGGCTCGGCGAACTCGTCCGCCAGGTCGACTCCAGCCTGCTCGACGAGTGGGAGGAGCTGGTCGCGGGAACCGACAACGGCCGCTTCGACCCGCACGCCCCCGACGAGCCGATCGTGCCCCCCGCCCCCAAGCGGCTCACGAGCAACATCCGCGCCTTCCGCATCCTGGTGCGCAACGAGCTGTTCCGTCGCGTGCAGCTCGCCGCGCGGGAAGACGTCGCCGCTCTCGCCGAGCTCGATCCGGGCTTCGGGGCGGATGCCTGGTCGGACGCGCTCGACGGGTACTTCGCGGAGCACGACGACATCCTCACCGGTGCGGACGCCCGCAGCTCGAAGCTGCTGATCCTCACCGAGGGCACCACCGCGTGGACCGCCCGGCAGATCTTCGACGATCCCGCCGGAGACCACGACTGGGGCATCTCCGCGACGATCGACCTCGCCGCCTCCGACGAGGCCGGCCAGGCCGTCGTCACCGTGACCGGAGTGGATCGGCTGTAGCGCTCCGACTCCGCTCGGATCCTAGGCGCTGCGGGACAACTCGTCGGCGAAGGCCCGGGTGATCACGTCTTCATCGGGAAGCGCTTTTTGCGCGTCATCTGTCAGTTCGTAACGGCTGACGGCGACCGGCTGGGTCGTAGACGCGAGCGCGTACCCCTTCATCGACGGAAACTCACGCCCCGCGTCAGGCCTGCATCACAGCGAGCACGTTCCCCGCGGGGTCGCGGAACCAGGCGATGTCCGGGCCCCGGCCGTTGCCGCGGACGATGCCGCGCGCATCGGAGGGGAACTCGTCGTCGCTGTAGATCTTGGTCTGCACGCCGCGCTCGATGAGCTCGTCCACCGCGGCGTCGACATCCGCCACCGGGAAGTTCAGGATGGTGAAGCTCGCGGGCGTGTGGTTCGGCTTCGGGTACACGAGGATCGATCCGCCGCGGGGCAGCCGCAGGTCGAGGAACCCCATCGCGTTGACTCCGACGTCGAGCCCGAGGGTCGTGCCGTAGAACTCTTTCGCCGCGTCGATGTCGTCGACGCTGAATCCGCTGAATGCGTTGTCCGCTGTGAAGGCCGCCATGGTTCCAGCATCCGCCGCGTCGGGCCGATTGTCGAGGCCTTCACGCGCGAGGCTCGGCCGTGCGGCGATGGCCCCGCCCCAGACGGTCCGTGACCCGCAGCGGGTCGAACAGGGCCCCGAGGCCGCAGCGCACCAGCAGCGCGTGCACGGCCAGGCAGGTCGCGATGACGACCGCGGTCAGCACCACGGGGCCGATGCCCTCCAGGACCGGCGTCGGCCGCCATCCGACGGCCTCCAGCCCCGCGCCGACGAACGCCAGCGGCATCATGTGCAGCACGTAGATCGGCAGGGTCCGCCGGCCGATCCAGCGCAGGGGTCGCGCGACGACCCCCGCGTGCCGGTCGAGGAGCACGCTCAGCGCCACCCCGAACGCCACGGCGACGAGCGCCAGCGCCGGCCACACCCCCGGCAGGAGGCGGATGCCGAGCGCCGCCACGGCCGCGAGCGCCCCGACGTAGACGGCCGCGAGCGCGAGTGCCCCGCCGATGCCCACGCTCCTCGTGAACCGCTCGATCACGGCACGCAGTCGGAGCCCGACGAGGAAGAAGAACAGGTTCTGCACCAGCTGCCACAGATTGCCGAGATCCGGGATCACCCCGGCCCCGGCGACCGCCGCGATGACGAACGCGACCGCCAGCACCGCCACGGTCGGGAGCCCCCGGGTGAGCCGCCCGATCGCGAGGTACGCCGCGAGCGCGAGCAGATACCAGAGGTTCGTCGGACTGATCGTGAGCTGCGCGAGCAGCTCCCACCCGTCGGTCGCCCTGGCGGTGTCGAAGTCCGGCGTCATCGCCAGGACGAACGTCTGGATCAGCACCCACACGATGTACAGCAGCGCGAGCCGTCCCGCCCGCCGCCGCCAGGAAGTCGCGTCCCGGCCGAGCACCGCCCGCGCCGCGAACATCCCGGACACCAGGAAGAACAGCGGGATCCGCAGCGGCAGCAGCTGGGCGTTCAGCATCGCCCAGGCGTCGGTCACCGGCCCTGCACCCGGGATGTGGATCGCGACCTTCGTGACCACATGCCACAGCACCACGAGGATGATGCAGATGCCCTTCGCGACGTCGGGCCACCCGACGCGCGACGATTCCGCGCCGGTCACGACGCCGCGCGCACGAGCCGCGACACGAGGTCGACGTACGTCACGCCCGCAGCCGCGAACATCCGCGGCACCTGCGACGCGGCCGTCAGCCCCGGCATCGTGTTGACCTCGTTCAGCACCGGACCGCGGTCCGTGAGGAAGAAGTCCATCCGTGCGACCCCGTCGCAGCCGAGGGCGTCGAACACGGCGATCGCGGCTCGTTTGAGGGACGAGACCTCCGCCGCATCGAGCTCGGCCGGGACCGTGAACCGTGCACTGCCGTCGTACTTCGTGGCCGTGTCGAACAAGCCGGTCGCGTGGATCTCCAGCGGCGGGGCCGCCCATCGGATGCCGCCCTTCTCGCGCAGCACCGCCACGTCGATCTCCCGCCCCCGCACGACCTCCTCGACCAGGATGCGGCGGTCGAAGCGCGCCGCCTCCCGCAGCGCCGCGAGCAGCTCGCCCTCCTCGCTCACGAGACTCACCCCGTGGCTCGATCCGGCCGAGACCGGCTTCACCACCACCGCGCCGTCGAACTCCACATCCCCGATGTCGTCCGCGGCGACCAGACGCCCCCGGGCGGTGCCGAGACCGACGGCGTCCGCCACGAGCTTGGTCGTCCACTTGTCCATGCCGATGGCCCCGGCGCGCAGCCCCGAGCCCACCACGCGCACCCCGGCGAGCGCGCACAGCGCCGCGAGCGCGCCGTCCTCCCCGAGCGTGCCGTGCACGGCCGGGAAGACCACGTCGGTGCGGGTGAGCAGCGGCAGGGCGAGCGCCAGCGACTCGGCGGCCGATGCCCCGTTCGGGCGACCGTCGACACGCCAGATGCCGTCGCGGTCGATGGTCGCGGTCGTGACCTCGTGGTCCCCCATCCGGAGGGCTGCGGCGACGGCGGCCGCGGAGGCCAGCGACACCTCATGCTCGGCGTTCTGTCCGCCGCCGATGACCAGGACGTTCGTCGTCATGCCACACTCCTCTGCACGCGTGTTCCGATGCCGGTGACGATGGTGTGCGGGATGCTGTCCGCCCACCGGGCCCACTCCTGCACCGAGGGCACCGCGCCGCCCTCCGGCCCGAACACGGTCGCGATCGTGCCGCGGGGGAACCCCGCCTCCCCCGTGTCGACCACGATCTGGTCCATCGAGACCCTCCCCACGATCGGATGCCGCGTCCCCCCGATCTCGACTCCGGCTTCCGGTGCCAGCTCGCGCGGGATGCCGTCGGCGTACCCGACGCCGACGACGACGAGGCGCGTCTCCCGGTCGGTGACGTAGGCGCCGGCGTAACCCACCGCCGTCCGCGCGGGCACGAGCGCGCTGTGCACGACGGGCGCCGTCCACCGGGAGGCTCCGGTCAGCACGGTCCGCTCCGAGGGGTCGATGCCCACGAGTCCCGCGCCGATCCGCACCATGCCGAAGTGCGTCGCCGGGTCGGTCAGTGCGCCGGACGTGGCGGCGAGGTGCACGAGCACCGGACCGAGCCCTGCCCGCAGCACCGCGTCCCTCCCCTGCCGCATCCGCAGCACGGCGGCCGCGTTCGCCTCGGGGTCGCCCTCGTCCGCCCGGGGCAGATGCCCCATCACCCCCACCACCTCGACGCGGCCGCGACCCGCCCTCGCGACCGCGAACAGCTCGGGCCACTCGTCGAGCGGGCTCCCGCCCCGGGCCATGCCGGTGTCCAGATGCAGGTGCACGCGCACCGGATCCTCGGCATCCGCGACCAGCTGGCGCAGCTCCTCGGCCGAGCCGACCGCGATGTCGATGTCGTGCTCCGCCGCGGTCGCCGCGTCGACGCCCGCCGGGTTCAGCCACGAGAGGATCGGCACCGCGAGTCCGGCCTCGCGGAGCGCGGTGGCCTCAGCGACGTCGGTCACGCCGAGCCACTCGGCACCGGCGGCGACCGCGGCCCTGGCCACGGGGACGGCCCCGTGTCCGTAGCCGTCGGCCTTGACCACGGCCATGATGCGCGCGGAGGTCACCGTCCGCACGCGACGGACGTTCTCCGCCACGGCATCCGGGAGGGTGCACAGCGTCGGCGCGTGCAGGCGGGAGAGGGTCGCACGCTCGGGTGCGAGAAGAGCGGTCATCGCTGGGTCCTCGGGTCGGCGGTGGGGTCGGGGAGCATCTCGGGGCAGCCGTCGTCGACCGCCTCGGGCCGCAGCTCGTAGTGCCAGGACTCGTTGGCGTAGATCTGGCACAGGCCGTAGCGCCAGCCCCGCTGCGCCAGCCAGTCGAGCGCGGGGAACGGGCCGAGGTCGACCGCATCGCCCGTCACGTGCTCCGAGGTCTCCGGGGTGGCCACCCAGCGCCGGGCCTCCGCCTCCGATCCGTACTGGACGATCGCGTCCTGCAGCATCCGCTCCTGCAGCGCGGGCGTGCGCCATCCGCTGTTCACGCGGAACGTGATGCCGTCGTGCTCGGCATCGCCGGCTGCTCGCTGCAGCGCCGCGAGCAGTGCCGGGTCGAGGTTGCCGACGGCGACCCGGTCCACGTCGAAGACGGTGGGCTGGTCGCCGTCGCGGATCACGCCGTCGGCCTCGCTCGGGGCGGAGACCGGTCCCGTGATCTCGCCGGCCGCCGCCTGTCCGGACCCCGGCGACGGCAGGCCCCGAGGGACATCGGCGAAAGCCGCGGAGAGCGACTGCTGCACCGCGAAGACGACGATCACGGCCAGCGCGAGCGCGACGACCACGACGGTGAACCGGCGACGACGACGCTTCCGCGGCGGGAGGGGGATGGTGCTGGTGTTCATGCTCCCAGTGAAGAAGAGCGTCGGTTGCCGGGGCGTATGCGCTTTTCCATACGCTCCCGATATACCGCACTGCGTAGGATCGCAGCCATGCGTGTACTGATCGTCGAGGACGAGCCCTACCTCGCCGACGCAGTCAGGGACGGTCTGCGGCTGGAGGCGATCGCGGCCGATGTCGCCGGCGACGGCGACACCGCCCTCGAGCTGCTGAGCATCAACGCCTACGACATCGCCGTGCTCGACCGCGATGTCCCCGGCCCCTCCGGCGACGACATCGCCCGCTGGATCGTGGCCTCCGGCAGCGGCATCCCGATCCTGATGCTCACCGCGGCCGACCGCCTCGACGACAAGGCGTCGGGCTTCGAGATCGGCGCCGACGACTATCTGACGAAGCCGTTCGAGCTGCGGGAGCTGGTGCTGCGTCTGCGCGCGCTCGACCGTCGTCGACAGCGCAGCCGCCCGCCGGTCCTGGAGATGGCGGGCCTGCGGCTGGACCCGTTCCGCCGCGAGGTGTACCGCGACGACCGCTACGTCGCCCTCACCCGCAAGCAGTTCGCCGTGCTGGAGGTGCTGGTCGACGCGGAGGGCGGGGTGGTCAGCGCCGAGGAGCTGCTCGAGCGCGCCTGGGACGAGAACGCCGACCCGTTCACGAACGCGGTGCGCATCACGGTGTCATCGCTGCGCAAGCGCCTGGGCGAGCCGTGGCTGATCCTCACCGTCCCCGGCGTCGGCTATCGGATCGGGACGGATGCCGATGCGTAGGCGCCGCCGCGGGATGAGCGCCCGTCTCAAGCTGACGCTGAGCTACGCGGCGGTCGTCGTCGTGTCGGGAGGGCTGCTGCTCGCCGCGGTGGCCGCGTATCTGCTCCGATACGTGCCGGACGTGCAGATCCCCGTCACCGAGTTCTTCGTGCCGAACCGCAGTGACCTGATCCGGGCCTTCGTGCCGGTCGCCGCGATGGTCATGGTGGTCCTGCTCGCCCTCGGGCTCGGCGTCGGATGGCTGCTCGCCGGACGAATGCTGGCACCGCTGGAGCGCATCGGCGATGCCGCCCGGCTCGCGGCGCAGGGCTCCCTGTCGCACCGGGTCTCGCTGGAGGGGCCGCGTGACGAGTTCCGCGAGCTCGCCGACGTCTTCGACTCGATGCTCGAGCAGCTGGAGTCGCACGTGTCCGAGCAGCAGCGGTTCGCCGCGAACGCCTCGCATGAGCTGCGGACCCCGCTCGCGATCTCGCAGACCCTGCTCGAGGTCGCCCGCGACGATCCCGACCGCGACGTCGATGCCCTGATCTCCCGTCTGCGCGAGGTGAACACCCGGGCGATCGACCTGACCGAGGCGCTGCTGCTGCTGAGCCGTGCCGATCGCCGCACCTTCACGCGCGAGATCGTCGACCTCTCGCTCCTGGCGGAGGGGGCGGTGGAGAGCCTGCTCCCCCTCGCCGACCGTCGCGGCGTCGCCATGGAGGTGGGCGGTGCCCCGGCTCCCGTGCTCGGGTCCGCGGCGCTCCTGCCGCAGCTGGTCACGAACCTCGTGCTCAACGCGATCGTGCACAACCTGCCGTCCGGCGGTGCGGTGGCGGTGCGCACGTACGCGATGCCGCACGCGGTCGCGCTGGTCGTGGAGAACACCGGCGACGTGATCCCCTCCCACCGCGCCGCGATGCTCACCGAGCCGTTCCAGCGCGGGTCCGAGCGCACGCGGGACGACGACCATGCCGGGGTGGGTCTCGGCCTGGCCATCGCCGACCGCATCACGCAGGCGCACAACGGCACCCTGGTGCTCACCCCGCGCGCGGACGGCGGGCTGATCGTGACGGTGTGGCTGCCGCATCCGTACCCGCCCCCCTTGGGCTGACGCCGTCCGGGGGCGGATGCCGGGTCTCAGGCCACGCGGGGCTCGCGCGTCGCGGCGAGTTCGCGGCCGAAGGTGCGGGCGTCGGTCTCGGCGTTCTCCTTGAGCTCGCGCGCGGTGTCGGCGAACGCGTCGAGCGCGGGGTTCACGCCCACGAGCGTGAACGGACGCTGCACGACGCGGAGGTCGAGGCCCCACACATCCGCCAGCACGCGGCGCAGCCAGCCGGTGGAGTGGTCCCAGCCCTCCTTGGGCGAACCCGGCGCGTAGTTGCCGCCGAGCACGGTGACCAGGGTCGCGGGCTTGCCCTGCAGCGCGGTACCGGACGGGTCGATGCGCGAGTCGGTGTAGGCCAGGTCGAACCAGGTCTTGAAGTGCTGCGAGACGCCGTAGTTGTACAGCGGCACCGCGAACAGCAGCGCGTCGGCGCCGATCAGCTCGTCCGCGAACCGGGTCGCGAGCGCGCGGGCGTCGTTCTGCGCGGGGGTGCGCTGGGCCTCGTCGACGAAACCGCCGGTCACGGCATCCGCCCACGCGGTCGCGGGGACCGGGTCGCTCGCCAGGTCGCGGCGGGTGACGGTCGAGTCGGGGTGGGATGCGGTCCACTCGGCCTCGACGAGGTCCGCGAGCTCACGGCTGGCGGACGACGCGGGAAGGATGCTGGCATCCAGGCGGAACAGGGACATGGGCCTACCTCTCGTTTTCGTAGTCGCTAGGTTTTTCTTAGCGACATCGGTTAACGTAGCACGGGTAGGATGGGGTCATGGCCGAGGTCCACGAAGAGATCCAGATGTGCGACGCCGCCGTCACACTGGCCTTCAGCGTGCTCGGCAAACGGTGGAACGGCATGATCGTGTCCGCGCTCGGCAGCGGTCCCTCCACCTTCGTCGCGCTGCGCCGCGCGGTCGCCGGCATCAGCGACACCGTGCTCTCGGACCGTCTCGCGGAACTCGCCGACACCGGCCTGGTGGCTCGCACGGTCGACGCGGGTCCGCCGATCACGGTGTCGTACGCCCTCACCCCGAGCGGCCGCGGACTGCTGCCGATCCTCGATCAGCTCGGGCGATGGGCGTCCGCGAACCTGGAGCACCGCACCGTCTGACCGCGGCTCTCCTGCCCGGGGCGCTGTACCCGAGCGCGCTGTGTCCTCGGGGTGCGCGGCGCACTCCGGAGTAGGCTCGAAGCTGGTCGGGGGGCCGCTGTCTGCGAGGGATCGGCACCCTTCTCGCAGAAAGGCTCCGTACGACATGACCGGTTCCCTGCCGACCGACACGGTGTCCCCGCCGCGGCCGCATCCGCCACGACGGCGACTGCTTCCGGTCGTCGTGATCACCGTGCTGGTCACCCTCGGACTGCTCGCGGTGATGGTCGTGCCGGTGGTCGTCCGAGGCCTCACCCCCACGGTCTCCGCGGAGCAGCGCACGGTCCGCCTGACGAACGAGACCGCACAGGCCACGCTCCTGCTGCCGGGCGGCTGGTCGTGGCGCAGCCACTTCGGCGACGAGTCCCGCGGAGTGGCCGGCAGCCCCGATCGCCTCATGACCGTCGAGCTGTCCCTCGTCTCCGGCTCCGATGTGCCGGAGGCCCTCCTCCGCGTGGCCCCCGGCCCACTCGGACCCACCAGCGAGGAGACGCTGTCCCCGGGCACCGCCGGCGTCGGAACGGTCCTGCACGCCCGCGTGGTGGACCAGGAGACCGTCGTGGGCGCCATCGCCGAGGGCCCGGTCATCCTCACCTTCCGCGCCACCCCGTCGCCCGCCTACGATGCGGAACTCGCCGACCTCCTGGCCACGGTCGAGGTGACGCGATGAACGCACCGAAGTCGGCCCGCCTGTTCGCCGCGGTCCTCGGGGCGGCGCTCGTGCTCTCGGCATGCGCACCGGAACCGGTCAGCGGCTGGAAGCCGCGCCAGTGGTCCGTCAGCGGCACGATCGTGCCGGCTGCGGCCCCACCCGGACCGGAGCAGTCGCCGACCGTCGACATGCGACTGCGGAACGACGAGGTCGGCATCGACGCGCGCTGGGCCGCGCTGCCGGGGACCTCGCCGTTCAACACGGCGGTCGAAGCGGTCGTGCGCGAGGCCGTCACGACGCAGTCGCGCCTCAGCGGCCACACCTACCGCCCGACGGCGCACGAGACCGGTGCCGGCCTCGGCGACCGCGGATGCTCCCCGGGAGCGACGACCGCCCCCGCGGCCGACATCCTCGGCGACCGGACCGGGGCCGTCGTCGTCTGCGAGATCGTCCTGGCCCGCGGATCGCTGTTCGGCGAACGGCTGCGCATCGTCTCGGCGTCGACCGACGGGGCGGCGGATACCACGACCACGATCTATACGGATGTCGCCACGGGCGAGGTCGCGACGGAGGCCGAGCTCTTCACGGACGTGGCGTCGCTGTGGCCCGCCTACATCGACACCCTGCGTCGTGACGCCGGCAGCCTCAGCCTCGTTCCCGTCGACGTGCCCACCGACGCCCAGCTCGACGTCCTCCGCGAGGCCCTGCTGTCGAGCGACCTGAACGCCGGCGAACTGGTCATCCCCGTTCCGGCGGACCTGTCGGCCCCCGAGCTCGACGGCCTGGCCGGATGGCGGGAGCGGTCGCCCGAGCATCCGTCGGCCGTCGCGCTGAGCGCCGCCCGGGCCGCGGGCGCGCTCACTCCCTTCGCGCAGGCGATCACCCGCGCGGAGGGGGACTTCGTCGGCACGCCCTCCGCGGGAGCGGGCTTCGAGCGCATCCCGTGCGATCTGGTCCCGTGCATGGCGCTCACGCTCGACGACGGCCCCTCGACGCTGACCCCGCAGTTCCTCGACGTGCTGCGCGACGAGCAGTCGGCCGCGACGTTCTTCATGCTGGGCCAGAACGCCCAGCAGCACCCTGACACCGTCCGACGCGTCGCGGCAGAAGGACACCAGGTCGGCAACCACACGTGGAGCCATCCGTACCTGACCGATCTGACGGACGAGCAGATCGAAGACCAGCTCGGCCGCACGGCCGCACTGCTGCGCACGCTGTCCGGTCAGCCGGTGCGCACGTTCCGCCCGCCCGGCGGGTTCGTCGACGCCGACGTCATCGAGATCGCCGCCGAGCCGGCGATCCTGTGGAGCGTCGACACCCGCGACTGGGAGAAGCCCGCCGACGACGACCTGGCCCGCTACGCGATCGAGCGGCCCGCCGTGTCGACCATCATGCTCATGCACGACATCCAGGCCGGGTCGGCGCGCGTCTTCGACCGGGTCGTCGCCGGTCTCCGCGATCGCGGGTTCGCGCTCGTCACGGTCGACGCCCTCTTCGGAGGGAAGGTGCCGAGCGGCATCGTGCGGTACGGCCCGCTGGGCTGACCCGCGAGCGTCACCAGGGGCTGGGCTCGTAGTCCTTCAGGAAGACGCCGTGGATGTCCTCGCCGGCCTCGCCGCGCACGATCGGGTCGTACACGCGGGCGGCGCCGTCGACCAGGTCGAGCGGGGCGTGGAAGCCCTCCTCGGCGAGGCGCACCTTCGTGTAGTGCGGACGCTCGTCGGTGATCCAGCCGGTGTCGACGGCGGTCATGAGGATGCCGTCCTTCTCGAGCATCTCGCCCGCGCTGGTGCGGGTGAGCATGTTGAGCGCGGCCTTGGCCATGTTCGTGTGCGGATGCCCCGGACCCTTGTAGCGGCGGGAGAACTGCCCCTCCATGGCCGACACGTTCACCACGTACTTGCGGTGCGAGTCGGACGCCGCCATCGACGCGCGCAGGCGGCTGATCAGCAGGAAGGGCGCCGTGGTGTTCGCGAGCTGCACCTCGAGCATCTCCAGCGGGTCGACCTGCTCGATCGACTGCACCCAGCTGTTGACGCGGTTCACATCCGGCACGAGTCCGCCGGCGTCGATCGCGGTGCCGTCGGCGTGCTTCTCGAGCGACGACGACCCGGGGGCCATGGCGAGCCGCGCGAGGTCTTCGGCCGTGAGGGCCTGTCCGCCCTGCTCGGCGACCGTGCCGCCGAGGGCCGCGACCGACAGCAGCGGATGCGCGTCGACGGATGCCTGCAGCGCCTGCGGGTGCGGGTCGGCCGTGTGACCGAAGGTCTCCATCTCGGGCAGCGGTCCGTCGGGCAGCGGTTGCAGCTCGGCATCCGCCAGCAGCGAGTAAGCGCCGGGCGAGCGACGCACGGTCTGCGCGGCGTTGTTGATCAGGATGTCGAGAGGGCCCTGAGCCGCGACCGAGTCGGCGAGACCGATCACCTGGGCCGGATCGCGCAGGTCGATGCCGACGACACGCAGCCGGTGCAGCCAGTCGGCCGAGTCGGGCAGAGCCGAGAAGCGCCGCACGGCATCGCGCGGGAAGCGGGTCGTGATCGTGGTGTGGGCGCCGTCGCGCAGCAGCCGCAGCGCGATGTGCATGCCGATCTTGGCGCGGCCACCCGTGAGCAGGGCGCGCTTGCCCGTCAGGTCGGTGCGGGCGTTGCGCTTGCCGTGGCTGAAGCGCGCGCAGTCGGGGCACAGCTGGTGGTAGAACGCGTCGACCTGCGTGTACGGCTGCTTGCAGATGTAGCAGTTGCGGGGCTTGAGCAGCTCGCCCGCGATCGGGGCGTCCACCACGCTGGTGGCGAGGTCGTTGCCTCGAGTCTCGTCGTCGATGCGGTCGGGCGCCCCGGTGGCGGTGCGGGCGACCACGGCCTTGTCGGCCTCGGCGATCGCGTCGCGGATCTCCTTGCGACGCACGCGCTTGACGGCCTTGAACATCGCCGCGGTCGCATGGCGCACGGCGACGAAGTCCGGGTGCTCGTTGTCGATCTCATGCAGCTCGGCCAGCACGCGCAGCGTCGTGGCGAGATCGTCGGGGTCGATACCGGCACCCGGGTCGGTGGGTTCGAGGGGCGCGTCGGTCATTGTGCCGATTTTACGCGAGTGTCCTGGGCATCCGCCGTCACACGGTGCCAGCGCTGGCGCCGAGTACACGGCATCTCGCCGAGCGCACGGCGCATCGACGTCGGAGAGCCGTGCACTCGGCGAGATCCCGTGCTCTCGACCGGGGGGGGGTGGGGGTGGGGGGGGGGAAGTAGGGGTGGGGGGTCAGCGGCGGCGGAGGGCGGTGAGGACCGTGCCGTTCGCGCCGGCCCACTCGCCGAGCGTGGCCGGGACGATGGGCGGCACCCGGTGGAACGAGGCCCGCTCGCCCACGTAGCGCTCGGCGAGGGTCACCAGCTGATGCGGCGCCTGGGCGAGTCCGCCGCCGATCACGATGCAGCCCGGATCGACGAGCGCGCACAGGGTGAGGATCGCCTCCGCGAGCGCCGACGACGCCCGTTCGACGATGGCCGTGGCCGCGCCATCCCCCGCGGAGTGCGCCGCGAGCAGCCCCTCCGGCCCGCCGGTGCCCCCGACCGCGACCCATGCCCTGCGCAGGGCGGGAGCGCCGATGATGGTCTCGAGGCAGCCGCGGCGCCCGCAGGAGCAGACGCTCCCCTCGGGTTCGATCGTGATGTGTCCGAGCTCCCCCGCCGAGCCATGCGCTCCGGGCACGACCTGTCCGTGCGCCACGTGCGCGCCGGCGATGCCCGTGCCCAGCGCGAGCACGAAGACGTCGTCGACGCCCGCACCCGCACCCCACGAGGCCTCGGCGACGGCGGCCGCATGCCCGTCGTTGATCACGTCGACGGGGATGCCGAGCTCGGCGCTGAGCTGTGCGCCCAGCGGTCGGCCGTCGAGCGCCGGGATGTTGGTCGAGCGCACGACCACGCCGGCCGCCTCGTCGACGAGTCCGGGGATCGACAGCACCACGCGCTCGAGGTCGGCATCACCGCGGAGCGACGACGCGATGGCGGCGAGCCCTTCCACGGGAGACGACTTGGGCGTCGCGTGTCGGCCCCGATCGAGGGGCTTCGGCGGGGTGTCCAGCGATGCGCGCGCGGACGCGAGCAGATGCTTGACGCTCGAGCCCCCGACGTCGAGCCCGAGCACGACGGGGGCGCCTTCCTGCACTCTCCTGGTCGATCGGGTCGGCTCGCCCCGGGTCACGGGGTGGCCACCCGCGCGGCCGCGCGGGCCTCCCGCCGCAGAGCCTGCTTGTCGGGGTCCGGCACCGGAACAGACGCCAGCAGGCGCCGGCTGTACGGATGCTGCGGAGCCAGGAGCACCTCGTCGGCGGATCCGGTCTCGACGATCTCGCCCTTCAGCATCACGGCCACCCGGTCGGAGATCTCGTGGACGACGGCGAGGTCGTGGCTGATGAAGAGGCACGCGAAGTGCATCTTCGCCTGCAGGGTGCGCAGCACCTCCAGCACCGCGGCCTGCACCGAGACGTCGAGCGCGGAGGTCGGCTCGTCGGCGATGATCAGCTCCGGCTCCAGGGCGATGGCGCGGGCGAGGCCGATGCGCTGGCGCTGGCCACCGGAGAGCTCATGCGGGTACCGCGAGGCGTAGGTGCTCGGCAGCTCGACGGCTTCCAGCAGCTCGGCCACCCGGGCGCGACGCTGACTGCCGCTCGTCGGGAAGCGCCGGCGCTGCACGAGGAGCGGTTCCGCGATGGCCTCGCCGACCGTCATGCGCGGGTCGAGACTCGAACCCGGGTCCTGGAAGATGGCGCCGACACGACCGCGCAGCTCGCGCTCCCGACGTCCGGAGACGCCGCCACGGCCGACCTTCTCGCCGAACAGCGTGATGCCACCGCTGGACAGCGGCAGGAGTCCGAGTGCCGCACGGCCGAGGGTCGACTTGCCCGACCCCGACTCACCGACCAGGCCGAGGATCTCGCCCGGGGCGATGCGCAGGCTGACGCCGTCGAGCGCGAGGAACGGGCGCCCTCCGCGACGGTAGGTCACGCTCGCGGCATCGAGCTCCAGCACGGCGGCCGCCGGCTCCGGCTCCTCGTCCCGCTCGACGACGCTCGCGATGTCCGGCAGCGAGGGCACGGCGCTGAGGAGCTTCTTCGTGTAGTCCTCGCGCGGTGCGGTGAGCACGGTGCGGGTGTCGCCCACCTCGACCATCGTGCCGCGGAACATCACGGCCACCCGGTCGGCGATGTCGGCGACCACGCCCATGTTGTGCGTGACGAGGAGGAACGCGGTGCCCGACTCGGCCGCGAGGCGGCGGATGAGGTCGAGGATCTCGGCCTGCACGGTCACGTCGAGCGCGGTGGTCGGCTCGTCCGCGATGATCAGCTGCGGCTCGCACGCGAGCGCGATCGCGATGACCACGCGCTGGCGCTGACCACCGGAAAGCTCGTGCGGGTAGCTCTTCGCCCGCCGTGCGGGATCGGGGATGCCCACGCGCTGGAGCATCTCGACGGCGCGTTCCCACGCCTCGGCCTTCGAGATCTGACGGTGGTTGAGGATCGCCTCGGTGATCTGGTCGCCGATCCGCATGCTCGGGTTGAGCGCGGTCATCGGCTCCTGGAACACCATCGAGATCTCGGCGCCGCGCACGGCGTTCATCTCGCTCTCCGGGAGCGGCAGCAGCTCGCGGCCGGCGAGACGGATCGATCCGGTGACGGTCGCCGACTTCGGCAGCAGCTTCAGGATGGCCATGGCCGTGACGGACTTGCCGGAGCCGGACTCGCCGACCAGGGCCAGCACCTCGCCGGGCTTGACCTCGAGGTCGATGCCCTTGACGGCCTCGACCGCGCCGTCCTCGGTGCGGAACGTGACCCGGAGGTCGGAGATCGACAGCAGTGCGTCGCTCATGCGGCACGCCCCTTCACGTCGAAGAAGTCGCGGAGGCCGTCGCCGATGCTGTTGAAGGCACAGACGGTCAGCACGATGCAGAATCCGGCGGGGAAGATCAGCCACCAGGCGCCCGCGTAGGTGTAGGTGATGCCGCTGGTGAGCATGGCGCCCCAGTCGGTGGCCGGCTTCTGCAGGCCCATCCCGAGGAACGAGATGTAGGCGACGAGCAGGATGGCGTCGGCGACCTGGAAGGTGGCGTTCACGACGATCGTGCCGACCGTGTTCGGGACGATGTGCTTGAGCACCGCGCGGGAGTGGGTACCGCCCATGGCGCGCAGCGCGAGCACGTACTCACGGGACTTCAGCGAGATCGACTCGGCGCGCACCAGACGGGCGGGCACCAGCCACGAGACGAGGCCGATGACGCAGATCATGAGCGGGACGCTCGGGCGCAGGATCGCGGACAGGATCAGCAGCAGGAACGTCGCGGGGATCGCGATGCCCGCGTCCACGACGCGCATCATCACGGTGTCGACGGCACCACCGACGTATCCGGCGATGGCGCCCCAGAGCGTGCCGATGACGGTGGCGAGGATGCCCGCGGCGAGTCCGATCAGGATCGAGATCTGACCGCCCATCATGAGCCGTCCGAGCACGTCGTATCCGACGTCGTCCGTGCCGAGAGGGTGGCCCGGGCTTCCCGGGGGCAGCATCGTGCTGCGCAGGTCGGTGTGGATCTGGTCCGTCGGGTGGATCAGGGGCCCCAGGAAGCAGAACAGCAGGAACAGCACGATCGTCACGATGCCGAAGACCGCGAGCTTGTTCTGCAGGAAGCGGCGCATGCCGCGCTGACGCGGGGTCAGCGTGCGCATCACGATGGTCGTCGTGCTCACGAGAGCTCCTCTCGGGTGCGCGGATCGAGCAGCGCCTGGATGATGTCGGCGAGGAGCGATCCGATGACGGTCGCGAGGGCGATCACCAGGATGCAGCCGATCAGCACGGGGTAGTCGGAGGTCTGCGCCGAGGTCCAGAACAGCAGGCCCATGCCGGGGTAGTTGAAGAGCGACTCGACGACGATCATGCCGCCGAACATGACCGGCAGGTAGTAGCCGAGCATGGCGATCACGGGGGTCAGGGAGTTGCGGACCACGTGGCGGGTGATCACCACCGGCACCGAGGTCCCCTTCGCACGCGCCGTGCGGACGTAGTCCTCGGAGAGGTTGTCGATCGTGGCCGAGCGCATGTAGCGCGAGAAGGTCGCGATGATGCCGAGTGCCGCGGTGAGCACCGGCAGCACGAGGCCGGCCGGGTTGGCGAGCACGTCGCCCACCGTCTCTCCCTGCGGCGCCTGGGCCGGGACGAGCCGCAGCCACTGCGCGAACACGATCACGAGGATCAGGCCGAGGAAGAACGACGGCGTCGAGTAGACGATGAAGTTCCAGGTGGTGAGCGCGTAGTCGGCGGCCTTGCCGCGGCGTACGGCCTGGAAGATGCCCATCGGGATCGCGATGATCAGGGCGAACAGCATCGAGATCAGGGCGAGGATCAGCGTCTTCGGGAGACGCTGGCCGATGGCGTCCGCCACCGGTCGGTTCAGCTTGAAGGAGTCCCCGAGGTCGCCCTGGACGAGCTGCCCGAGGAAGTGGAAGTACTGCTGCCACAGGGGCAGATCGAAGCCGTTCTCCTTGTTGAAGGCGTCGATCTGCTCCTGCGAGGCCTGCATGCCGAGGATGCCGGCGGCCGGCCCCTGCGGCATGGCGAGGTGGAGCAGCGCGAACACGATCAGCGTCACGATGAGGATGACGATCCCGCCCTGGCCGACCCGTCGCAACAGGTACCACCAGAACCGCGGGCCGCCGGCCCTCTCCTTCTTCTGCTGCTGCGCGTTCTGCGCTGCTTCCACCACGCTCATGTCACCTGCCTGTTACTTGGTCCAGGACCAACGCTGCGGAAGGAACGACGCACCCGGGTCCTGGTGGGCGATGTCGAGTCCGTCACGGACGACGGAGACCTGGTAGACCGGGTTCGGCATCCACATGACCGGGAGGTCGGTCGCGAGGTACTCGGAGTACTTCTTCGCGATCTCCGGGTCGGTCGAGAAGGCCATCGCCTGGACGAGCTCCTCCGCCTCGGGGTTGTCGTACTGGCCCGCGTTCCACTTGGTGTCCTTCGCGAAGACGCGCTCACCGGTGGCGTAGGGCGGGAAGTACCAGCTGCCCGCGGTGCCGAAGAAGACGAGCTCCCACGTGCACGCGCTGCCGGTCTTGCACTCCTGCGCCTGCGTGAGGACGGTGTCCAGCGGCTTGGAGTCGATCGTCATCTTGACGCCGATCTTGCCGAGCGACGACTGGATCTCCGCCATCATGTTGTCGGTCTCCTGCGAGCCGTTCTGCGTGGTGACGACGATCTCGGCCTTCGAACCGGCGGCGATGCCCTCACCGCACTGGCCCGCACCGGCACCGGCGTCGGCGCACTCGAGCGTGCCGTCCGAGCCCTTGACCCAGCCGTTGTCCGTGAAGAGCTTCTCGGCCTTCTTCAGGTCGAACGGGTACGGGTTGTCCTTCTGCACGTCGGACAGACCGCTGGAGTCGGCCGTCTGCGGGATGGGACCGTAGTCCGGCGTCGCCGCGCCGTGCCAGACGACCTCGGAGATGGTCTCCTGGTCGACGGCGTGCTGCAGCGCCTGGCGCACGTAGAGCTGCTTGTAGAAGGAGCCCTTCTCCGGGTTGGCGAAGTTGTACGGCATGTACGTGATCGACCAGCCGGCCCACGGCTCGATGCTGTAGCCCAGGTCGGTGAACTGCTTCTCGTTCGTGAGCTGCGAGCTGGTGACGTAGCCGTAGTCGACGTCGCCCGAGCGCACCACGTTCATCTCGGCGTCGGCCGAGGTGAAGGGGAGGAACCGCACGTTGTCGATCTTCGGCTTGTCCTCGCCGGTGTACTTCTCGTTGGCGGTGAGCTCGACGAGACCCGAGTCGGACCAGCTCTTGACCGTGTAGGGACCGGCGACGGTCTTCCACAGGTCGTTGGTCGCGTAGGTCTTCATGTCCTCGGCCTCGGAGAAGAGGTAGTCGAGGACGTCGGCGGCACCCGCGGCGTCACGGTCGTGGTCGCCGATCTCGCCGTCCGCGCTGGTCTTGTCCCAGACGTGCTGCGGCATCGGGTACATGAGGCTGAGCTGGTTGCCGAGGAGGAACTCCTCGTTGTAGACCTTGTCCATCGTCAGCGAGAACGTCTTGTCGTCGATGGTGGTGAACTCGGTGATGTTGTCCGGCATCAGGCCGGCGGAGTAGCCACCGGTCTTCTCGCCGTTGAAGCGCACCAGGTTGTACCAGAACTCCACGTCGCGCGAGGTGACGGGCTCGCCGTCCGACCAGTCGAGGTCGTTCAGCGTGATCGTGATGGTCTTGCGGTCCTCGGAGAACTCGTAGGACTTGGCGGCGGAAGCCAGCTCGTCCCAGCCCATCTCCCCGTCGACGCCGTTGTACTCGAACAGACGCGGCCACATCGTCGCCTTGATGGCGCTGTTGTGGGTGGCCATCTTGTCCGGCGACGAGATCGGCAGGATCCAGTTGGGTCCGGTGCCGACCTGGAGCGCGAAGCTGACGGTGTCCTTCTCGCCTGCCCCGTTGTCGCCCGAGGTGCCGGCCTGGCAGGCGGTGAGGGCGAGCGTCGCGACGGCGAGCGCACCCAGGGGGGCGAGCAGCCGGCGGCGCAGCGACTGAGATCGCATGTAAACCTCCTTGTTCAACGCCCCGTCACCCGAAGCGTTCGTCCGATTTATGACGTACTTTGAATCATGCCCGAACAAAGTCAGGGACAGAAGTCGCTCTTGTTACGTTTAAGTAACTAACTTCCTTCGATTCCAGCGAAAAGCAGGGCAGGTGCCTCAGCCGACCATCTCGGCGATGAGATCGGGCGCGACCTCGAACGCGTCGAACGGATGCATCGGGCGCTGGATGCGGTGATGCCCGAGGCGCTCCAGGTCCTGATCGACGCCGCCGGGGGTGAGTGCGAGCGTCCATCCGCGCATGATCGCGTAGAGCTCCGGCTCGAGGTAGCCGATCTTCGTGACGACGATCTGCGCCGCCGTCGGGTCGAGGTCGATCGAGGTGAAGTCGGAGACGTCGTGGTACGCCTTGCGGAACTCGGTGACGATCACGTGCAGACCGCCGACGCGGATCACCGCGATCCCGCCGGCATCCACGTCGCCCTCGTGCAGGCTGTGCAGCACGCCCTCGACGAGCACGGGCCCGTGCGGACCGCTGTCGACGCGCGCGCCGACCTCGACCGAGACCCGCTCACCCACGGCGTGGCCGCGGAGGATGTCGAGGGCGCCCTTGTCGAACACCGAGGCGCAGAGCGTGACCGGCGCGTCATCGGCCGTCAGCTCGGGCTTCTGCAGCAGCTGGGCGAGGGTCCAGGTGACGTCACCCGTGCCGCCGGCGCCGGGGTTGTCCCCCGAGTCGCTGATGAAGTACGGGGTGTCGGTGGCGGCGAGACCGGCCGCGACGCCCTCGTCGAGGGTGCCGGGAGGGCCCACGAACTCGAACTCGTCGCGCACGTCCCAGAACGCGCGGCCGAGCTCGGCCGCCGCGGCCGCGGTCGCCTCGTCGTCGGTGCCGGTCACGACCACCGTCGCGTGGCAGCGCGGCTCGTCGGCCCAGGCGTAGCCGATCCAGATCGCCGCGTCCGTGACGCCGGGGCGCGACTCGATCTCGGGGATGCGGGCGTAGAGGCTCTTCGCCGGCTCCACGCGCGTGCTGGTCTTCTCACCGGGGAGCAGAATCGGCACCCGCACCCAGGCGCGGCGCGGCGTGACGCCGCTCTCGAGCGCCTCGACGAGGTTGCGGATCGCGCGGTCGCGGGTCTCCCACGTGTCCTCGTGCGGGGCCAACCGGTAGCAGGTGATGATGTCGACGTTCTCGATCAGGGTGCGCGAGACGTTGCCGTGCAGGTCCATGGAGGCCGAGACCACGACGTCGGATCCGATCACCTCGCGGATCGCGGTGATCAGGTCGCCCTCGGCGTCGTCCAGCCCGACGACGCTCATCGCGCCGTGGATGTCGAAGAAGAGCCCGTCGAGCTTCTCGCCGTCGGCGACGAGCGCCCGCAGCCCGTCGCAGATCCGCGCCTTGATGCTGTCGTAGACCTCGCGCAGCACCGCACCGCCGGGGATCGACCGGGCGTAATAGACCGGCAGCCATTCCGCGCGGCCGCGCATCTCGCCGTCGCGCAGCGAGTCGTAGCGGGTGACGAGGTCCTCGCCCTCCAGGCGGAGGAAGTCCCGCTCGCCGGCGCGGTGCGGCGAGAAGGTGCTGGACTCGATGGCCATGCCGGCGATGGCGATGCGCGGGAGCGTGGAGGTCTCGGTCATGCTCCGAGTCTAGATCGCACGTCGAAGCAAACCAGGCAACTTGTTCCGAATCGGTACAAACTTGAGCCGATTGCCGAAATTACTAGGCGGCGCTGCGCAGCTCCTCATCGATTCTCGCAGGGTCGAGCATCCGCTCCAGCAGCTCCCAGGCGACACCGCGCGCCCCCGCCAGCGCACCGGCCCGGCTCACCCCGATCTCCAGCGCATCCGTCGACATCGGCAGGCAGAGCGTGAAGAGCGCCTGGCGGACGCCCGCCACGAACGCGTCGGCCGTGGCCAGGCGCCCGCCCAGCGCGAGCGCCTGCGGGTTGAAGAAGTTGATGATGGTCGCGAGCACCTCGCCCGTTCGTGCGCCCGCCTCCCGGAGAGCCGACGTGGCCTTGGGGTGCGCGTCCTGCGCCAGCGCGAGCACGTCGTCGAGCGACTCCACGGCCACGCCCGCCTCCTTCAAGGCGTCGACGATCGCGGCCCCGCTCGCGACCACGTCGAGGCAGCCGACGCGTCCGCACGAGCAGATGATGGGCGGGGCGTTGTGCAGCGCCACGTGACTGATGTCGCCGGCCACCCCGCGGAACCCGCGATAGACGGCGCCCTCGAGGATGATGCCGCAGCCGATGCCGCTCCCGGCCTTCACGAACACGAGCTGCTCCTGCTCGCCGCCCCGCTCGATGAACTCGCCGACGGCCATGGCGTTCGCGTCGTTGTCGATCAGGAACGGCAGCCCCGTGACCGAGCCGAGGACCTCGCCGACGTCGACGCCGTTCCAGCCCGGCATCCGCATCGGTGCGAGCAGGCGCGAGGTGCGCGAGTCCACCGGTCCGGGGAGACTCATCGCGATGCCCTCGAGCCGCAGTCCGCCGTTGTCCTTCGCGAGACCCTGCGCGCACTCCCACACCTGGCTCACGACACTCTCGACGCCGTCGAGGAGGGACACCTGGGCGACCGTCGATGCGACGACCTCGGCCCGGCGGTCGAACAGCGCGACGGTCGCGTGCTGCTCGCCGAGCTCGACGCCGGCGACGACGCTGCCGCCCGCCTTCACCGTGAGCACGCGAGGTCGTCGGCCGCCGCGCGACTCGCCCTCGCCGTTCTCCTCGATGTATCCGTGGGCGATCAGCTCCTCCACCCGGAGGGCGACGGTCGACGGGGAGAGCCCGGTCAGGCGGGCGAGGTCGGCGCGGGACTGCGCCGCTCCGGTGCGCACCAGCCGGAAGATCTCACCCTCGGAATGTACGGTCTGGGTAGCCGGCGCCACGGTGTCCTCGAATCATCTTGTTTCGGTAGTCAAACAAAGATAGCCCCAGACGGGAGAGGTGTCATCCCCCTCGCGCCGCGCGACGACTCATGCCGGCGATACCGTCGGCGCTGCCCGGGGGCGCAGACTGGGTGCATGACCGAAACCGATCCGCATCTGCTCGGCCCCGGACTCCTGCCGACCCCCTTCACCGCCGCCGAGATCCGCGACGCCACCGGAACGGGCAAGGTGATCCATCTGCTGCTGGAAGGCCCGGACGGCCCTCTCGGCGAGCACGTCAACCGCTTCCGCGACACCGACGACGAGGGCGCGACCCTCGATCGCTGGGCCGTCGAGGACCCGAACGCCGTCGTCTCGAACCGCGTGACGTGGGCCGAGCTGCAGGGCCACGCCGCGTTCGATGCGGGGACGACGAGCGTGTCGACGGTGGCACTGACGACGCCGCTCGGGCAGCTCACGTGCCGTCGCTACGACACCGATGACGGCGTCTTCTGGTTCTCGGTCGACCACCCCGGGATGCCGGTGCAGTACGAGGCCGACGGCATGCGCACGACCGTGCTGAGCATCGAACAGGACTGAGCCCCGCACGAAGGAGGGCGAGCCCGCGCGCGGCCCCGCCCTCCTTCTCTCGCTCAGTGCCCAGCGGCGCCGACCACCACGAACTCGTTCGGCACGACATCCAGCGTCGCGTCGGCCGAGACCTCACCGGTGCGCAGGTCGACCGCAAGGATGCGTTCCTTCGCCGGCTCGGTCACGTAGGCGATGTCGCCGACCACGTGCAGGCCCGGGTGCGGCTGCTGCCACTCGGTCGGACTCTCCCACGGGTCGATCACATCCCAGGTGTCGACGAGCTCGCCCGACTCGTCGAGCAGTGACAGGCTGCCGTCGGCCCCGAGCACCACGACGTTGTCGTGCGCGTCGCGCCCGACCCCGCGCCAGGTGTACTCCACACCTTCCGGGAGGTCGACGATCGAGATCGCCTGCGCCGCGGTGTCGATGCGCGCGAGCTGCGACAGCAGGTATCCCTCCTGGTCGGGGTCGGTCTTGTAGTCGCCGAAGGCGATCGCGCTGGCGTCGCTCACGTACGCGTTGCCGGTGCGACCGAACTCGTCGGGCGCGTCGATCTTGGTGAAGGCCCCCGCGTCGAAGAGCAGCACCCCGTCTTCGCAGCCGAACATCACGACCTCGCCGTTGAGCGCCCCTTCGCCGTGCACGCTCGGGCACTGCTCGTTGCGGGCGAGCTCGGTGCCGTCGGCCGCGAGGTGCCGGACTCCGCTGCGCGCCTCGGCCGTGCCGATCGTCGCGAGGATGCTGCCGTCGGCGAGCTCGAGTGCCACCCCGTGATGCGCGGCCTCGGAGGTGATCGTGTCGGCCTCGGGAAGCGTGCCGGTGCCGACGGCATCCGTGTCGAAGATCCGCACCTCGCCGGTGCCGTCGTCGAACAGGGCCGTGCGCCCTGCGTGCGGGACGGCGTGACCGGCCGCTTCGGCCTCGAACACCTCGCCGGTGAACTCGACCGTGCCGGACGCGAGGCCGGAGTCGAGCACGTGGAATCCGTCTTCAGCGGTGACGAAGACGTGGCCGTCGTGGTCGCCGGCGCCGTTGACGCGCAGGAAGCCGCCGAGCTCGACCCGCCCGACGGCGTCGAGGGTCTCGCCGTCGAGCACGAGCACTCCGCCGTCGTAGGTCACGGCGATGCGGGTGTCGCCCTCGTGATGGTCGTCGGGCGGGGAACCTGCGGTGTTCTCGGCGGCGGGACCTGAGTTCGCGCATCCGGCGAGCGCCACGGCGGCGATCACGCCGAGGGCGCCGATCGCGAGGCGGCTGCGGGGTCGGGACATGGATCGTCTCTCTTTCTTCTGGGTGGGTGCGCGGGATGCGCGACGACGACCGGAGTCGTCGAGGGCTCAGCCGACCTGCTGCACGAACCGGGGGTCGAGGTCGGCGAAGGTTCGGGTGACGGTGCCGTCGCGGTGGTCGATCTCGTGCACGACCCCGGTCGCCGGGTCGGTCACGTAGGCGTGCTGGGCGTCGACGAGCAGCTGCACGCTCTCGCGCAGGGCGGGGTCGCCGACGGATGCCGCCAGCAGCGGCTCCGTGCGGGCCAGCACCTCGCCGTCCGACGCGAGCACCCGCACGCGGCCGTCGGCATCGATCACGACCGTGCGACTGTCGTCGTCGCCGAGGGCGGCCGCGCGCAGCAGGGGCACATCCGAGGGGAGCAGCATCCACTGTCGCTGTCGCACATCGAGCAGCCCAGCACCCTGCTCGCCCGCGACTCCGGCGAGGTCGGGGCGGTCGGTGCGGCCGGCGAGGCTGGTCACGGGGGCGACCGCCGCGGGATACGGGATCGTCTCGGCAGCGATGGCGCCGCCGACCTCGCGGGTGAAGAGCACGGCCCCCTCGGTGCAGCTGAACACGACGCCGACACGAGTGAGGTCGGCGTCGGAGGGGTTGGTGCACGGAGTCACAGCGCCGGGAACCGGGGAGCCCGCGGGGTCGAGCAGTTCGATCCCGGCGCCGGCTGTCGGCACGAGACGATGGTCGGCGAGGAACGCCACGGGGCCGGACGCATCGACGGTCGCGCGCGGGGCGGCATCCAGTCCATCGGCGAGAGCGTCATGGACGAGCAGGACCAGTTCTCCGCTCGCGAAGGTGACCGTCGCCCGCTGCGCCCCTGCGACGACCCGCACTTCTCCTTCGCCCTCGAGGGTGCCGAGGGCGCGGGGGCCGCCCCGGAACGAGTGGGTGTGATCGCCGTGCGGCACGGTCCAGCGCGCGGAGTCGATCACCTCGACCGCGGTGCCGCCCTCCGCGTCGTGTGCGCGGTAGACGAGGCGGCCGTCGCCGAAGAGGCCGGTGACATCCTCGCGTGCCGGCGCGAGAGTCGAGCGCTCCTCGGTGTCGAGGTCGAGGAGCGTGAGCTCGCCGCGACCGTCCGCGATGACGAGGGCGAGGGCTGGGGCGGCGACTTCGGCGGCGTCGCCCGCGTCGATGCCGTGCGCGTCGGGAGCGGCCGATGTCGCCGGTGCCGTGGGAGCGGCCGGCGCGCAGGCGGTGATCCCCAGCAGCAGCCCGACCGCGGCGGCGACAGAGGCGGTGCGGGATGCGGAGGCGGCGCGAGGGGAGCGAAGGTTCATGACGATCTCACCTTATTGAGAACGATTCTCGTTATCAAGTCGAGAGCGCTCCATGCGCCCATGGCCGGTCGGCCTGAACGTCGGCAGCCCGGCGTAGGGTCGCACCATGAGCAGCACAGCATCCGCACGACGTCATGGAGTGGTTCCGTCCTATCTGCTCGCGCGACTGGCCGAGTCGGGTCGCTTCCCCAAGGCGGCCGCCGCCGCACGGCAGACGCTCACCGCGGGCCGTCCGCCGTTCCGCGCCCGGATCGACCTGTCGATCGACGAGAACGGCGACCTCGTGGCGCAGCTGTCGGACGCGCCGAACCGCACGATCAGCGATGCCGGGAACACGCAGCAGCTCCCGGGCGCCGTGGTCCGCGGCGAAGACGACGCGCCCGTGGAGGACACCGCGGTCAACGAGGCCTTCGACGGTCTCGGGGCCACGTTCGAGATGCTGCTCGCCGCCTTCGCCCGCAACTCCCTCGACGATGCCGGCGCACCGCTGGACGCGTCCGTGCACTACGGCGTCGACTACGACAACGCGTTCTGGGACGGCGAGCGCATGGTGTTCGGCGACGGGGACGGCGAGGTCTTCCAGCACTTCACCGGCTCGCTCACCGTGATCGGGCACGAGCTCGCGCACGGCGTCGTGCAGCACACCGCGAACCTGGAGTACCAGGGACAGCCCGGCGCGCTGAACGAGTCGATCGCCGACGTGTTCGGCGCCCTGACCGAGCAGTACGCGCTCGGACAGACGGCCGACCAGGCGACGTGGCTCATCGGCGCGGAGATCTTCACCGACGCGGTCGAGGGCGCGGCCCTGCGCTCCATGATCGCGCCCGGCACCGCGTACGACGACGACGAGCTCGGTAAAGACCCTCAGCCCGACCACATGAGCGGCTACGTCCGTACGACGGAGGACAACGGCGGGGTGCACATCAACTCCGGCATCCCCAACCGCGCGTTCGCCCTGTTCGCGATCGACCTCGGCGGCGAGGCCTGGGAGCGAGCCGGAACGGTCTGGTACCGCGCACTCACCGGCGGCCTGTCGAGCACCGCGACCTTCACGCAGTTCGCCGATGCCACCGTCGCCGCCGCGACCGCGATCGACGCCGCCACCGCCGACGCGGCTCGACGCGCCTGGGCGACCGTGGGAGTCTATGGAGATGAGCGAGTCCCCTCCACCGACTGACACGCAGGTCGTGATCGCGGTGGTGCGCACCGGTGGGATCGCCGGTATCCGCCGTCAGTGGCGCGTGGAGGCGGCACCCGACGAGGCGGTGGAGTGGATCGACCTGATCGACCGCTGCCCCTGGGACCAGGACCTGGATGCCGACGCCGGCGCCGACCGGTTCGTGTGGAGCATCCGTGCCCGCACACCGTCGGAGCGCCGGGAGCGCGAGCTGCCCGACTCCGCCCTCGACGGCCCGTGGCGCGCGCTCGTCGAAGCGGTGCGCGCGGCTTCCGCCTGACGGCAGGCGCGGGCGACGCATCCGATCAATCCCGTGTGAATCCGGCGCTCCCCGGCGAGCGCGGGTTCACAATGGAACCCATGGGACTGTTCCAGCAGAAGTCGGAAGAAGAAGAGAACCAGTGGGTGCTGCCCTCTGAGCCGCTCGAGCGCTCCGAGTCGGAGGTCCTCGACACGGCCCCGGTCGTCGACCCGCTGTCGATCGGCCTCGGCGCAGAAGCCAGCGGTGACCTGAGCTCGGTGCTGTTCCCGGTGGCGCCTCCCGCACCGGAGGCCGCGTCGACAGCCGACACCGAGCCGGAAGACGACGAGCCCGCGGACGACTGAGCGATCGTCCGCGCCCGGCGACGGGGCAGCGGTTCCCCCACCGTTACGGTGGAGGGATGACGATCACCGCCGCCGCAGACGGCTCCGCCCTGGGCAACCCCGGCCCCAACGGCTGGGCCTGGTACATCGACGACGACAACTGGGCGGCCGGCGGCTCCCCGCACGGCACCAACAACCAGGGCGAGTTGCGTGCCGTGCTCGAACTGCTGCGCGCGACGGCCGGCACCGACGAGAAGCTGCTGATCGAGTGCGACAGCCGCTACGTGATCGACTCCGTGACGAAGTGGATGCCGGGCTGGAAGCGCAAGGGCTGGCGCAAGTCCGACGGCGGCCCCGTGCTCAACCGCGACCTGCTGGAGGGCATCGACGAGGCGATCCGCGGGCGCGACGTGGAGTTCTCCTGGGTCAAGGGCCACGCCGGGCACCCGCTGAACGAAGCCGCCGACGAACGTGCGAACGCCGCCGCGAAGGCGTACCAGGCGAAGCAGGAGCCGCGCCGGGGGCCGGGCTTCACCCTCGGGACGGATGCCGGCGCTGCGGTGGCGGCCTCCGCACCGGTCGCCGCGTCCGCACCCGCCGCGGTGTCGGGTCAGGCGCGCGGGTCCGGCGCATCGGTCGCCGCGGCTGCGGCATCCGCGCCGTCCCCCGCGGCATCCTCGCTCGCGGAGCCGCTGTGGGCCGAGGCCTCCGACCTGCTCGACGGCCTCGATGCGCCGGAGGACGACCCGATCGTCCTCAGCCTGCCGCTCTCCAGCGACGAGCACGCCCGACTGCGCGACCGCGCAGAAGCCCAGGGTGTCACGCTGGAAGAGGCGCTCCGCCGCCTGATCTGAGGCTCCGTGCAGCGCCGGATCCGTAGACTCGGCGGATGAGGGAATGGGCGGTGACGCGGCGGTGAAGGCCCGCACGGTCTTCGGCCTGCTCCGCCTCAGCGCGGCCGCCGTCTGCCTGGTGGCACTCATCCACCGGCTCAGCTGGGGGCTCGCCTCGCACACGGTCGCGAGCCAGAACTTCTTCGCCTACCTGACGAACCAGTCGAACATCGCGTTCGTGGTGCTCTTGACGGTCGCCGGCATCATCGCCCTGCGCCGCGCCAGGGATCCGCGCTGGCTCACCGTGGCGCTGGCGCTCGTGCTGACGTGGACGATCACGGCCGGGCTGGTGTTCGCGATCCTCGTCTGGCAGGCGGGGGTCCGCGGCATCCGCATCGACGTGCCCTGGTCGGATCAGGTGCTGCACTTCTGGCTGCCGGCCGTGACGGTCGCGGCCTGGGCGCTGGCGCCGGGGCACCGGTCCGTGCCGTGGCGCGTGGTTCCGGTGACGCTCGCGTACCCGATCCTCTGGGGCGTGGCCACCATGATCCGCGGGCCGCTGATCGGCTGGTACCCGTACTACTTCCTCGACCCGCGACAGGTGAGCGGGCCGCTGGAGTTCCTGGTCTCGTCCGGCATCGCGCTCGGCACCTTCGCGGCGGTCGCCTCTCTGCTGGTGCTGATCAGTCGGATGCCGCTGCCGAGACGGCTGCGCGCGGACGCCGACGAGACGCCCGGCCCGCCGGAGGAGGACCCCACGGTGGACGGAGATCGCGAGCCGGAGGGCGCGCGGGAGAAGACCCCGGTGCGCGCCTAGCGGCCCGGTGCCCCTGCGCACCCGCGGCGGGCGCGGTCAGACATAGATCGAGAGGGAGGCGAGCGCCGCGTCGAGCGCCGCATCCTCGTCGAGTTCCGCGAAAGCCGCGGCCGACGCGCCTCCGACGATGCCCGCGAGCACGTTCTCCCCTGTCGCCGGGCGCAGGTTGATCCAGGTCGGGATCATGACGTGGCCGCCGACCGCGTGCCAGATCGACTCCTCGCTGTCCCAGAACGGCTCGTCCCACCGCAGCCAGACGGTCTCGATCGCGCCCATGCCGAGGGCCGAGATCGCGCCGCGGTTGGCGAAGGGCAGCGGCGGGTCGAACTCGATGCTGCGCTCCTGCAGCACGCCCAGCGGCACCGTCACGACGACGCGGTCGAACGAGAGAGCCTCCCCCGTGCCGAGTCGCACGCTCACGCCCGTGTCGTCGTACGCGACTCGGGCAACCGGCGAGCTGAGGCCGACCTGCACCCCGTCGAGCGCGTGCTCGACGAAGGGAGTGAGACTGTCGCCCGCGGCCCGGGGGTCTCCCGTGGGCAGCGGCGGGGAGAACCAGCTGGAGAGCTCGTCCGCGTCGGCACCGGTGCGGGCGGCGAGGATCGCGAGCAGCGCAGCTGTCCCGGGATCGGCCGGATCGATACCGGCAGTGGTCAACGCGTCGGCGACCGAGGAATCTTCCGGAGCGGCCTGCGCCGCGGTCAGGGCTGCGGTGAACGGCTTCGGGTCGACCGGATCGATGTCTCCGTCCGGTGTGCGCCACAGTTCGCCCGCCAGGTCGAGGATGCCGACCTCGCCGCTGGTCAGGCGGTCGAGCACGTCGGCGTCATCCTCGCCGAAGAGCCAGGCTCCGAGCTGCACCGGCACCGGCCACGCGTCGTCGACGCGGGAGAACACGCGCCCGCCGACGCGGTCCCGCGCCTCGAACACCGTGACCTGCATGCCGCGGGCGGCGAGCAGCGCGGCGGCGGTCGCACCCGAGAGGCCGGCGCCGACCACGGCCACCCGCTCCCCCGGGACTCCGGGGCCCATGAGCTCCTCCGCCGCACGCGTGCCGGAGCTGATCGCGCCGCGCACCGTGCCGGGAGCATCCTCGTCGGTCGCCTCCCCCGCGAAGAACAGCCGGTCGTCGATCGGTCGTGCCAGGGCGGTGCGGGTCGCGCCCAGGACTCCGACCGGCGTGAAGCTGGCGGCGCCGAGGGCGAACGGGTCGCTGGTCCAGGTGCTGCGGATGCTGGCGGCCGGGGCCGGCACACCCGGCGGCGGCTCGGGCTCACGCGTGCGGGTGGGCGTCGGGGTGGGCGCGGGCTCCGGGGTGCAGGAGGCGAGAAGCACCGAGGCGACGCCGGCTCCGGCGCCGAGGAGCAGAGTGCGGCGCGTGATCCTCATCGTGTCGCCACTTTATCCCGCCCGGCGGGTTCCGCGTCGGCGGACGGCGACTCGGCCCCGCCCGTGCGGACGAAAACGCCGGGCCGGGCGGTCTCCGAGGAGATCTGCCCGGCCCGGCGTCGGCGGTGCCGATGCAGCGGATGCGGCGACGGCGTCAGACCGTGAGCAGCTCCCGCTCCAGGCGGGCGAACGAGGACTCCATGCCGTCGGCCATGCCGGTGGCGAGGATCATGTCGCGCGTCTCCTTGTCGGGGTACTCGATGAGCAGCGTGACGAGGGTCGCGCCGTCCTCTTCGTAGAGGTTCAGGTCGTTGAGCGTCTCGGTCGGCATGCCCTGCATGCGCTCGGTCGTGACCGCGCGGCGCGGGGCTTCGACCAGGAGCACCTCGCCCTCGAATCCGAACGGCTGCCCCTCGGTGTCGCCGACCGGCGCCCAGGAGTTGCGGTACGACTGCCCCACCTCGGTGGCGGCGACGCACTCCGTCATCTCCCAGCCGTCGGGGCCGAGCATCCATTTGCGGATCAGGTCGGGCTCGAAGTGGGCGCGCCAGACCAGCTCGCGCGGCCCCTCGACCAGACGCGTGATGCGCACGTGGGTGTCGTCCAGCAGCTCTACCCTGGTTCCCTTGCCCTGCGCGTACTCGCGGAGGTCCTGCAGCACGGTGTCGAGCTGCGCCATCGCCATCTTGATGCCCTCGACCTGGCCCATCTCGACGACCTGCTCCAGCGCGTCGACCGAGTCGAAGTGGCTCGTCGTGACCATGCGGGTGCCCTCGCGGGTGGGCTCGAACGCGAACGACATCCGCTGCGCGGGGAAACCCTCGAGCGGCTTGCCCTCGTCGTCGACGAAGGAGTCGATGACCTCGAAGCCGTTCGGCGCGTCGATCGACACGAACTCCCAGGCGCCGGACGACTTCTCGCCGCGCGGACCGTTCATCGAGTAGACGGCGCGCCCTCCGACCGTGTGATCCCAGGCGGTGAAGGTGGCCGGCCATCCGGGAGGACCCCAGAAGCGGTTGAGCTGCTCCGGGTCGGTGTACGCGTTCCAGACGCGATCGATCGGAGCCGCGAAGTCGGCGACCACGGTCATGGTGAGGTTCTCGGCATCGGTGGTGACGTCGGTGACAGGCATTTCAGTCTCCTTGCTCGTTCTTGTCGGTATCGCTGTTGTCGGATGAGCCGGACCGAGGAGTCTCGGCCAGCAGGTCGTCGAGCCGGGCGATGCGCGACCGCCACAGCTCTTCGTATCGGGCGAGGAGCGCCCGGGCGCGGGCGATCATCTCGGGGTTCGCGCGGACGAGCCGCTCGCGTCCCTCGGCGCGCTTGACGATGAGGTTCGCGGCCTCGAGCACGGCGACGTGCTTCTGCACCGCGGCGAACGACATCTCGTAGTCGGCGGCGAGGGTCGAGACGGACTGCTCCCGCTCGATCGTCCGACGCAGGATGTCGCGCCGGGTCGACGTCGCCAGTGCATGGAAGACACGGTCGACCTCCGCTTCGCTCAGTTCTCTTTGTGCAACCATTTGGTTGTACGTTATGCCCGCGGAGAACACCTGTCAAGAGGTCCATTCAGGTGAATCCACCCCGCCCTTTCGGGCGTAGGGTGGAGGGAAGGACGGACCGTCCGAGAAGATCTCCCGGCACCGTGCCCGCCCGGAAGTGGAGTCCCTCGTGGCTCAGTACGACGTCTCGAACCGCTCGGCGATCGTGACGGGAGCGGGCAGCGGAATCGGACGCTCGACCGCCCTCCTGCTGGCGAAGAACGGCGCATCCGTCGTGGTCAACGACCTGAACGCCGAGCACGCGAACGCGGTCGTCGAAGAGATCCGCGCGGCCGGCGGCACGGCGGAGGCCTCGGTGGGCGATGCCACCGATGCAGCCTGGATCGCGTCTTCCATCGAGCTCGCGAACTCGCTCGCCCCGCTGCGCATCGGCGTCAACAACGCCGGCATCGGCGGCGCATCCGCCCCCACCGCCGAGTACGAGGACGAGGCGTGGGACAAGGTCATCGCGATCAACCTCAACGCGGTGTTCCGCAATATGAAGGCGCAGATCCCCTCGATCCTCGCCAACGGCGGCGGATCGGTCGTGAACATCGCGTCGATCCTCGGCAGCGTCGGCTTCGCCGGATCCCCGGCCTACGTCACCGCCAAGCACGGCGTGGTCGGCATGACCAAGTCGGCCGCGCTCGAGTACTCCGCCAAGGGCGTCCGCGTGAACTCGGTGGGCCCCGGCTTCATCGACACCCCGCTGCTCGCCAACATGGGCGATGAGGCGAAGGAGTTCCTCGTGAGCAAGCACCCGATCGGACGCCTGGGTCAGGCCGACGAGGTCGCGAACCTCGTCGCGTTCCTCGCCAGCGACGCCGCGAGCTTCATCACCGGCAGCTACCACCTGGTCGACGGCGGCTACACCGCCCTCTGAGGCCTACAGCCCCTCCGCGATCTCCTTGATCGCGGCGAGGCGACGGTCCCACTCGCGGCCGATCACGTCGAGCTTCGCCGCCGTGGCGGAGAGCTCGGCACCGACCACGCGGAAGCGCACCTCGCGCCCCACCCGCACGGGTTCGACGAGGCCGACCTCCTGCAGGACGGCGAGGTGCTTCGCGATCGCCTGTCGCGACACCGGAAGGCGCCCGGCGAGGGCGGATGCCGACGCATCCCCCTCGCCGAGAGCCTCCAGGATGCTCCAGCGCGTCTCGTCCGCGAGCGCCGCGAACATGGGCATGAGGGTCTCTGCGGTCACGCTTCGCCTTCCACCAGGACGACCATCTTGTCGAGCTCCAGGTCCCAGCCGGTGCGGTGCGACTCGAGGTTGCCGCGCGGGTCGGACGTGCGCTCGAAGCCGGTCTCCACGACCGTGAGGCGCGTGCCGCCGTCGGACTCCTCGAGCGTGAAAGTGAAGACGGTCGATGTCGCCTCGTCGATACCGTCGGGCAACGTGCCGAGCGCATCGTCGTTGTTCCAGCGGTAGGTGATGCGCCGCGGCTCGTCGCACTCCTCGACCCGCAGCGGGATCACGTCGTAGTCGGGGAAGGTCATCGTGCCGGTCGCACCGACGCCGACGCCGTCGAGCACCGTGCGTCCGAACCAGCGCGACACGTGCTCGGGCTCGGCCACCGCGCGCCACACCTTGTCGACGGATGCCGCGATCTGGATGCTGCGTCGGACGGAGAAGGTCTCCTCGTCGACGACGGATGCGTCGTTGTGGGTCATGCTCACCATGATGGGTCCTTTCGGGATCTCGTGCATGCCGGCCGGTCGACCAACTGCAATCCCAGGGTTGCACTCATGACCATCAAAAGCAACCCGTAAGTTGCAGTTCAGCTCCGCGGGCGGCGCTTCCCCAGGAACCCGGCGAGTAGCACGGCGACGAGAGCGGCGACCGGCGCCACGAGGAGTCCGGCTCGCAGACTCTCGTTCTCGGCGATGTATCCGACGAACGGCGGCGACAGCAGGAAGCCGAGACGCAGCAGCCACGACACGATGGTGAGCCCGACGCCCGCTCGGAGCCCCGGGAGCTCGTCGGCGGCATGCATCGCCGCCGGGATCAGGGTCGCGATGCCGAAGCCGACCGCCGCGAACCCGAGGATCGTGCCGGGCACGCTGGGGAAGGCCAGCGCGAGCGTCATGCCCACGGCGGCGATGACCCCGCCGACCCGTGCGACCCATCGCTGGCCGAACCGGTCGGTGAGCGGATCGCCGATGATGCGGCCGACGAACTGCGCCCCGACGAGGGCGATGAAGCCGAGAGGCGCGACCGCCGCCGCAGCCCCGAGCGAGTCGGCGAGGTAGAGCGTCGCCCACGAGTTGCCGGCATCCTCCGCGACCGCTCCGGCCATGGCGATGAGCGTCAGCGCGACGATCGCGATCACGGTCCGGGGGCTCAGCCCGCGGCGCACCGCCCCGGTGAGCTCGGCGGGCTCGGCCGTGACCTCCGCCTCGGCCTCGTCGTCACGGCCGGGCAGGCAGAAGCCGAGAGCGACCAGCGACACGGTCGCGAACACGGCAGTGGAGATGCCGAGGTGCACGCCCAGCGGCAGCTGCAGGGCGATCGCGACCGCGGCCATCGCCCCGCCGAGCACGGCGCCGATCGACCAGATCGCGTGGAAGCCGTTGATGATCGAGCGGCCGTAGCGCCGCTGCACGCGGAGTCCGTGCGCGTTCTGCGCGACATCCGTGATCGCGTCGGACGCGCCGCCGAGGAACAGCGCGACGGCGAACAGCACCCCTGACGGCGCGAGGGCCGCCGACAGCAGCCCGAGGCTCGTGAGAACCGTCCCGATGACCGCGATGCGCGCCGAACCGAACCGACGGATCAGCACGGCCGCCAGGAGACCGGCCGCGATCGCCCCGGCGGGGAATGCGGCGATCGCGAAGCCGTATCCGAGGTTGTCGAGCCCGAGCGCGGACTTGATCTCCGGATACCGCGGCAGGATGTTCGCGAACAGCGCCCCGTTGGTCAGGAACAGGGCGGAGACAGCGATGCGTGCGCGCCGGGATGCCCGGTCCGGCGCAGGTCGTCGAATCGATTCGATGGATGACATGTGTACGATCGTACATGTGGAGAGGGGTGCGTGGTGAACGGAGTCGACGAACGTCGCGCGACGAACCCCCGACACGACCCCACGCGGCGCGATCGCATCATCGACAGCTGCCTCGACGTGATCGCCGAGCACGGGCTGGCCGGCACCTCGCACCGAAAGGTCGCCGCAGCCGCCGGCGTCCCCCTCGGCTCGATGACGTATCACTTCGACGGGTTCGACGAGCTGCTGCGCGCGGCGTTCACGCGCTACGCCGAGTCGGTGTCCGCGCAGTTCGAGGAGCGGATGCAGGCGGCATCCGACGTCGACGAGGCGCGCGCCGCCGTCGTGACCCTCATCACCGACGTGGTCCTCGGCACCGACCGCGACCTGGTGCTGCTGCACGAGCTGTACACGCTCGCCGCCCGCGACGAGGAATACCGCGACCTCACGAGCTCCTGGATGGCGCGCAGCCGCGCCGCCCTCGAGCGCCACTTCGACCCGCTGACCGCCCGCCTGATCGACGCGCTCATCGAGGGCCTCACCCTGCACCGCGCCCTCGACACCGCTCCGCACGATCCCGAGGTCGCCCGCATCGCGATCGAGCGGATCACCCGCGTCGGCTGACGCGCGCCCCGGGCCCGCCTACCCATCGACGACGACGCCCGCAACCCCGTTCCTCCCCCGCCCGGGCGGCCATACGCTCGTGCCATGACCGAGCTCACCCAGCCCACCGGCCGCGAAGAGGCACTGCGCGCCGTTCCCCGCGACGACGGATCCGCACCCCGCGCGCTCGTGCTCGGTGCCACCGGCTACATCGGCGGACGGCTGACCCCGCGGCTCCTGAACGCCGGCTACCGGGTGCGCGTCCTCGCGCGCGACGCCGTGCGCGCGGCATCCTTCCCCTGGGGCGCCGACTGCGAGATCGTCGAGGGGTCGGCCGACGATGCGGATGCCGTCGCCGAGGCCATGGACGACGTGGACGTCGTCTACTACCTGATCCACTCGATGTCGGCGGGCAAGGGCTTCGAGGAGAGCGACGAACGCGCGGCGACGACCGTCGCGGAGGCCGCCGCCCGGGCGGGAGTCCGGCGCATCGTCTACCTCGGCGGCCTGCATCCCGACGACGTGAAGCTGTCGCCGCACCTGCGCTCACGCGTGCACGTGGGCGAGATCTTCCTGAACTCCGGCGTGCCGAGCCTCGTGCTGCAGGCCGGCGTCGTGATCGGATCGGGGTCGGCGTCGTTCGAGATGATCCGCCACCTCACCGACGTGCTCCCGTACATGCCGGCACCGAAGTGGGTGCGCAACCGCATCCAGCCGATCGCCGTGCGCGACGTGCTGCACTACCTGCTCGGCGCCGCCCGCGTGGACGCCGACGTGAACCGCGCCGTCGACATCGGCGGCCCCGACGTGCTGCGCTACGGCCAGATGATGAACGGCTACGCGGTCGAAGCCGGGCTCCGGCAGCGTGCGATCGCCGCCCTCCCCGTCCTCACCCCGGGCCTGGCCTCGCACTGGGTGAACCTGGTCACCCCGGTCCCGCGATCGATCGCCCGACCGCTCGTCGCGTCCCTGCAGAACGAGTGCATCATGAAGGACCACGCGGTCGACGAGCTGATCCCGCGCCCCGCGGGAGGGCTGACGCCTTATCGCCGGGCCGTCGGACTGGCGCTCGGACGGCTGCAGGCCGACACGATCGAGACGAGCTGGCAGGACTCCGAGGTCTCCGGCGCCCCGAGCGATCCCCTGCCGAGCGACCCGGAGTGGGCCGGGCGCACCGTCTTCACCGACGCACGCTCGGTCGCGACCACGGCGTCGGTCGCGGAGCTGTGGCGCGTGATCCTCGGCATCGGCGGTGAGAACGGCTGGTACTCGTCACCGCTGCTGTGGGCCGTGCGCGGCTTCATGGACCGCATCGTGGGCGGCGTGGGCCTGAGTCGCGGGCGTCGCAGCCGCACCGCCGCACGGGTCGGCGACGCGATCGACTTCTGGCGCGTCGAGGCCGTCGAGACGACGGATGCCGGGTCGCTGCTGCGCCTCCGCGCCGAGATGAAGGTGCCGGGAGACGCCTGGCTCGAGCTGCGGGCGGTGCCCGACGGCGCCGGCGCCCGCTACGAGCAGCGCGCGATCTTCTTCCCGCGGGGCCTCACCGGACGGCTGTACTGGCTGGCGGTGCTGCCCTTCCACGGGTTGATCTTCGCGGGCATGGCAGCACGGATCACCGCCGCCGCGGAGGGTGCCGGGACGACGACGAGCGACCCCGTGTGATGCAGGACCTCGGTCGTTGAGCGAGGAGCCTGCGACGAGACGAAACGCGTGGGTGGACGTTTCGTCTCGCTGCGCTCGCTCAACGACCGGAGGGGCCGGGGCGGGGGTCAGTCCGTGCGGGGCTCCGCCGGGTCGCTCGGATCGACGTCGTCCGGCGCGGTCGGGCCGTCCTCCAGCGCCGCGTCGACCACCGCATCCACCTCAGCGGGAGGGATGATGTCGATCGCCTCGGTCGCCGCCTCGTACACCTCGGCGAGCGAGTCGTCGACGGTCGACTCGTCGATCCAGTCGAGGTCGTCCTCGGAGTGGTCGTACTCCACCGGTACGAGCGCGAAGTCGTCGCCGTACTCCTCGAGACCGGCCATGACGCTGTGCCGGACCGCGGCGCGGGCGTAGCGCTCGCGCAGGATCAGCGGATCACGCCGGAGATCCTTCATGAAGGCGATCATCATGAACGTCATGATGATCGCGAACGGCAGCGCGGCGATGATGGTCACGTTCTGCAGTGATCGCAGACCGCTCCCCTCCTCACCGGTGACGAGCAGCACGGCGGCGATCACGCCGACCAGCACACCCCACACGACCGCGACCCAGCGCGCGGGCTCCGGTCGACCCTGCTGGGAGAGCGTGCCCATCACGAGCGAGGCGGAGTCCGCCCCGGTGACGAAGAAGATCGCGATCAGCAGGATGAGGACGATGCTCGTGATCAGCGAGAACGGCAGGTTCTCGAGCACCCCGAACAGCACCTCCTCGGGCGGATCGACCGTGAGGTTCGCGCCGTCCATCTGCTGCTGGATGGCGGTGGTGCCGAAGATCGCGAACCAGACGAGCGAGATCGCGGACGGCACGACGATCACGACCGAGACGAACTGGCGCAGGCTGCGACCGCGCGAGATCTTCGCGATGAACATGCCCACGAACGGCGACCAGGAGATCCACCACGCCCAGTAGAAGATCGTCCAGCTCGACAGGAACGTCTGCGCCGCCTCACCCTGCGATGCGGAGCGGCCGATCATCTGGGGCAGGTCGCCGAGGAACTGCACCGCGACCGACGGGATCACGTTGAGGATGAGCAGCGTCGGCCCGACGAAGAACACGAAGAAGGCCAGCAGCAGCGCCACGACGGCGTTGATGTTCGACAGCGCGCGGATGCCCTTCGAGACGCCCGACACCGCGGAGGCGATGAAGCAGGCGGTGAGCACGGCGATCGCGGCGATCAGGACGCCGTTGCCGAGGGGACCGGCGCCGCTGACGATCTCGACGCCGTGGCCGATCTGCAGGGCACCGAGTCCCAGGGATGCGGCCGTGCCGAAGAGCGTGACGATGATCGAGAAGATGTCGATCGTGCGGCCGAGCGGTCCGGTCGTGCGGCCCTCGCCGAGGAGCGGCGCGAAGATCGAGGAGATCAGCGGGGTGCGTCCGCGGCGGAAGGCTCCGTACGCGATGGCCCCGCCGACGAGCGCGTAGAACGCCCACGCCTGCGGACCCCAGTGGTAGAGAACCTGGGCCTGCGCGGTGTGCATGGCGTCGAGGGTGTTCGCCTCGACGGTGCCGGGCGGCGGGTTCTCGAAGAACGTCAGCGGCTCGGCCGCGCCCCAGAACACCAGGCCGATGCCCATGCCCGCGGCGAACAGCATCGAGATCCACGAGAACATGGAGAACTCGGGCTCCTCGTCGTCGCGGCCGAGCGGGATGCGGCCGTAGCGGCTGAACCCGACGAACAGCATGAACACCAGGATGACGGTGGCGATGGTGGTGAAGAAGAATCCGAAGTACTCCACGACCCAGTCGAGCACCGTGCGGGTGGTGCCGGCGAGGTTGTCACCCGCGAACACACCCCAGGCGATGAACGCCAGGGTCAGGGCGACCGCCACGCCGAAAACAAGCGGGTCGGTGCGGTAGGTGCGCCCGGTCTCCTCGACCGAGACGCCGGGCACGAGGGCCGGATGCACACTGCGCGGCGGGACGGCGGCGATGTCGCGGACGATCTTGCGCGCTGTCTCGGTGGCCTTGGTCGGAAGGCGGTTCGCTCCCGTGCCGGCGGCGTCCGTGTGGGAGCGCGGAGGAGTCGTTCCTGGGGAGCGTGTGGGGGGCTTCTCGTCAGGGGTCTCCATGGCACACCATCCTGTCACGGCAGGCGGCCGCACACGGAGGCGAAAACCCAGACGATCCGCGCGATCCGCGGCGTGTCGGCGCACGGCGCGCCGGACGGATGCCGGATGGCCCGGGTTTCCCGGGCGTGCCGCGTCTAGCGCGAGCGGCGCCCGCCGAACAGGGAGTGCAGCAGCGGGAGGGCCGAGACGCAGACCAGGGTGATGCCCAGCGGCGGTACGGCCGGGACGAGCAGCGCCCCGCCGATGAGCAGTGCGGCGAAGAGCACGCCCGAGGCGATGCGGCGGGCGATGCCCTCGAGCCGGTCGAGGCGACGCTCCAGGCGCGAGGTGTCGAACGAGACGTTGCCGTCGTCGATCCGGGTGATGATCCTGTCGATGCGACCCGGCAGATTCCAGGTCGTGCTCATCGTGCCCATCGCCTGGCTCGCGAACGCCTGCACGATGTTGCCGCTCTCATCGCGCAGCAGTCGACCGGCGTAGGGTTCCGCGGCATCCCACACGTTGAACGCGGGGTCGAGTCCGCTGCACATGCCCGACGTCAGCGAGACGGCGCGGATGAGCAGGAGCATGTTCTCGGGCAGCTGCAGCGGAAGCGAGCGCACCATGTCGCCGAACTCCTCGGCGAAGTCGCGGAACTCCCTCGGGTCGACCTTGCTGAGCTCCGCGAAGCCCATGCCGCCGAAGCGCGCGAACAGGGCGGTGAGGGCGCGTTCGAGCTCGTTGGTGTCGGCCGACGGCAGCAGCACCCCGATCTCCTGCGCGGCGGCGACGAGGCCGCGGCTGTCGCGCCCGGCGACCGCGATGAGCAGGGTCCGCAGTCCGTCGCGGAGGCTCGTGGGGATCTCGGCCATCATCCCGAAGTCGATGAACGTGAGGCGGAACCCGCGCCCCGACTGGCCGGCGACCGCGGGGACGGGCGTGACGAAGATGTTCCCGGGGTGCGGGTCGGCGTGCACGAAGCTGTGCGTGAAGACCTGGTCGAACATCACCTCGGCGAACACCGCAGCGACGTCGGACGGGTCGATGTCGGCGGCCCGGAGGGCGTCGGTGTCGTTGATCTTGATCGCGGTCACGTCGGACAGGGTCAGCACGCGACGGGTCGACCGCTCCCACACGATCTCCGGGGTGTCGACGCGCGGGTCGTCGGCGAAGTTCTCGCGGAACCGCTCGGCGCTCGCGGCCTCGTGCAGGTAGTCGATCTCCTCGAGGCTGGTCGCGGCGAACTCCTCGACCAGCGCGGGCGCGTCGACCCGGTCGGCCACGATGCGCACCCGGGTGAGCCAGCGGGCGACGCGGCGGAGGGCGGCGAGGTCGACCGCCACGATCTCGTCGATGCCCGGCCGCTGCACCTTGACCACGACGTCCTCGAGCCCGGTGTCGGCCGCATCGAGGTCGGAGAGCCGGGCGCGGTGCACCTGTCCGAGGGATGCCGCGGCGACCGGGGTCTCGTCGAACCACGCGTAGGCGCGTTCGAGCGGGATGCCCAGCTCGGCTTCGGCGAGCGCGCGGATCGCCGGGGTGGGCACGGCGGGGACCTCGTCCTGCAGCCCCTCGAGCTCCTTCGTGATCTCGGGGGGCAGCACGTCGAGGCGCGACGACATGAACTGTCCGACCTTGATCATGAGGCCGCCGAGCTCGACCGCGAGGACGTGGAAGCGACGCGCGAACCTCTGCATCCGCGGCCCACGCGTGCGCTCGGAGATCCTGCTCATCCCGAAGCGCGGGAGGACGAGCTCGAACCACCAGATCTTGAGGAATTCCCGACCCGCGAACGACAGGATGCGGCGGTACCTGGCGCGATGGACGCCCTGTGCCGCAGCATCCGTCATCGCGTGGTCCTTTCGCAGGCCCCCACTCGATGCCGCACTGCGCGGTCAGTCCTGCGCGAGGATCGAGTACAGCCTACGGCGAGCCTCATCGAGGATCTCGATCGTCTGCTGCACCTGCTCCGGCGAACCGCTGCGACCGACCTGGGCCGCGGCGGCCGCGAGGTCGACACCGGCCTTGGGGAGGGCACTGAACCGGGCGTTGTCGCGGTGTCCGTCCTTGCCGGACGACGACTCCCACGGGGCGGGGGTATCTGAGGTCTCGTCGGCGATGGCACGACCGGCCTCGGTGAGCGAGTACGTCTTGCGACCGTTCTGCTCCTCGGCCTCGATCAGGCCCTCGTCGGCGAGCAGCTGCAGGGTGGGGTACACGGAGCCGGCACTCGGCTTCCAGGTGCCGCCACTGCGCTCGGCGATCTCGTTGATGATCTGGTAGCCGTGCATCGGCTTCTCGGCGAGCAGGGAGAGCACGGCGGTGCGGACGTCGCCGCGGGCCATGCGCGAGCCGCCGGACGGGCGGGACTCGAACGACTTGCGGAGCTGGTCCATCGCCTCGAAGATCGCGGATGCCGGACCGCCGGGGCCCGTGCCGAAGCCGGATCCTCCGAAGAGCCCGCCGGGTCCGCCGTTGCTCCCGGAACCGCCGTCGCCGCCGAACGGGTTGGAGGGGAATGCGTTGTTCATGATGACCTCCTGCTGTGGTGAACGATACTCAACGATATATCGTTCATCCTGAAGGTGGGGTGGGAGTTTCAGGACGCGTTCGACCCGTGGATGACGCCCCAGGTGCGCTTCGCGGGGTCGATCAGGATGGGCAGCGCGGCGTTCGGCACAGCCCTGCCCGCCGCCACGCAGCGGTGGTCGCCGCACGAATGCACCACGTACTGCCGCTCGCCGTCGGCATCGCCGCCGACTGCCGGAAGCTCCAGCCGCAGCTGGTAGCGGACGGCCTCGTCCGTCGTCTCGAACGCGCCGACCACAGGCGCGTCTGCCCGGGTCCCCGAGTCTCTGAGGGTGACCGTCTCCCTGCCGTTCAGGCTCGCGTTGATCCAGAGCCCGATCCCCAGCACCACCATGAGGAGACAGCTGAACGCGAGCAGGGCCAGGGGCCACCAGCCCCAGGCCAGCGCGGGGAAGCCGACGACGAAGCCGATCGCCCCGGCCGCGACCAGCAGGCCCGCCGTGAAGCGCTGGCCCCACACGCCGCGACGGCTGGTCAGGTCGATCTGGGTCCATTCGCGAGGCACGACTTCGGGCATGGCAGCCATGCTAGAGCCCTGCCGCGTTCGCCGCCACGGACGCGGCCGGGGTGATCAGACGATCCGCGCGACGAGTGCGGCCCCCGTGAGCGTCGCCTCGATCCCCCGCTGCGCCGACACCACTCGGGCCCTCGACGGCCCGGGCATGGCGGCCGCCCGGTACGCGGCACCGACCTCCGCCAGATAGCGCTCGCCGACCTCGGCGACACCGCCCCCGACCACGATCACCTCCACGTCGAGAACCGCGTTGGCGCCGGCCAGCGCGCGGCCGAGGTAGCGGGCGCCGTCGAGGATCACCCGCTCGGCCAGCGCATCGCCACGCAGGGCCGCCGCGTGCACCTCGCGCAGCGGGAGGGCGACACCGCTCTCCTCGAAGTAGGTCCGCTCCAGACCCGGTCCGGAGGCCACCGCCTCGACATGGCCGAGACCGCCGCACGGGCAGCGTCGCTCGGCGAGACGGGGCGGCAGCGCGACCTCCATGTGACCGACCGAGCCGGCGGTCCCGGTGATACCGCGACGCAGTCCGTCCGGAAGCACCACGGCCCCGCCGATTCCCGTGCCGACCGCGACCATGAGCATCCCGTCCGCCCCTCGCCCGGCGCCCTGCTCCGACTCGGCGACCGCGGCCGCGTGCACGTCGTTGATCACCGTGACCGGCGCACCGAGGGCGTGCGCGAGCTCGTCCTGCAGGCGGAATCCGGCCCATCCGCTGATCGCATCGGTGGCCGAGGTGATCGCACCGTCCGGACCGACGACCCCCGCGGTGCCGACGCCGACCGCATCCGCCACGCCGCCGCCGCGCACCACGCGCACGGCATCGACGACGGCGCGGACGATGGCCGGGCCGCCCTCGCGCGCGGGCGTGGGGAACGTGTGCGCCTCGGTGACGCGGACGCGCCCGGGCCCGTCGTCGAGCGCGAAGCCCGCGACCGCGACCTTCGTGCCGCCGATGTCGATGCCGATGATCATGCCGTGGTCCGCACCGCCGGGGTGACCGCGACGAAGCGCCGGGTGATCGCGATCGGATCCGTGATCGCACCGCCCACGACCACCGCGAGCGCTCCGGCGTCGAAGGCGGCGCGCACCTGTTCCGGCGTCTGATAGCGCCCCTCCGCGATGGTGGGGATGCCGGCCTCGACCAGCGTCGCGACGAGCCGCAGATCCGGCCCCTCTCCGGGCGTGGACTGGGGCGTGTATCCCGACAGCGTGGTGCCGACCACCGCCGCTCCCGCCTCCACGGCGCGCACACCTTCGTCGAAGGTCGACACATCGGCCATCACGGGGCGGCCTGTCGCCTCGGCGATCTCCCCCAGCAGCGCGAAGCTCCCTCCCAGCTGCTCCACCGTCGCGTCCACGGCGATGATGTCGGCGCCCGCCTCGGCGAGGCCGACCGCCAGCGCGACGTCGGGCGTGATGATGTTGCGCACCCCGCCCCACACCTTGTGGAGCCCGATGAGGGGCACGGTGGTCGCCGCCCGCATCCGCCGGACGTCGCCGGGGCCGTTCAGCCGCAGACCGCTCGCACCCCCGAGCAGCGCGGATTCGGCGAGCGCGGCGATCACCTCCGTGTCGCGCACCGGGCTTCCGGCCTGCGCCTGCACGGACGCGATCAGGCGACCGGTGATGAGTTCGAGGGGGCCGTGGGTCATTTGAGAGCTCCTGCGCTGGCGCCGCCGATGAAGAACTTCTGGCCGAGGAGGAAGATCGCCACGGCCGGGAGCGTGAACATCACGCACGCGGCCATCAGCGGCCCCCAGGCCACATCGTTCTCACCGAAGAAGGCGTAGAGACCGATCGACAGCGTATAGGTCGACTGGTCGTTGAGATAGATGAGGGGATTGAGGAAGTCGGTCCACGCCCAGACGAACTGGAAGATCGCCGCGGTCACGATCGCGGGTCGGGCCAGTGGCAGCACGATCGTCGCGTAGGTGCGGAACTCCGAGGCGCCGTCCAGTCGTGCGGCCTCGATCAGCTCATCGGGCACGGCCAGCAGGAACTGCCGGATCATGAAGATGAAGAACGGCGTCCCGAGGAACGCGGGGACGATCAGCGGCAGGTAGGTGTTCGTCGCCTCCAACCCGTTCCAGACGAGGAACAGCGGGATGAGCGTGACCTGCGGCGGAAGCATCATCGTGGCCAGCACGAGGATGAGCAGCGGACGTGCGCCGCGCCACCGCACCTTGGCGAGCGCGTAGGCCACGAGCGGGCAGGAGATGACCGTGCCGAGGATGCTCATCCCCGAGACGAACAGCGTGTTGGCGAGGTAGCGCCACACCGGGATCTGCTCGAACGCCTCGGCGAAGTTGTCCATCGTCCAGTCGGTCGGCAGCAGCGAGGGAGGGGAGGAGAACACGTCGCCGGGCGTCTTGAACGCGGTCGACAGCATCACCAGCAGCGGGAACAGGAACAGCAGCGCGAGCAGCGCCACCGACACCTGCTGCCGGACCCGTCGCACCGTGCGGCGTACGCGCCGCGGGCGCTTGCGGAGGACCGTGACATCAGCGTGTGCCATCGTGCACCCACTTCCTCGAGGTCGCGAGCACGATCAGGCTCACGATCAGCGTGACGATGAACAGGGTCCAGGCCATGGCCGACGCGTACCCCATCTTCAGGAACACGAAGGCGTTCTGATACAGGTACATCGCGTACGACAGCATCGACTGGCCGGGGCCGGACCCCGCCTGATTGAGCCGCTCCTGCGACAGGATGTACGGCTGCGTGAAGATCTGCAGGAATCCGATGATGCTCACGATCACCTGGAACAGGGTGACCGGGGAGACCGTCGGCCAAGTGACGTTGGTGAAGCGGCGCCACACGCCCGCGCCGTCGAGTTCGGCGGCCTCGTACATCTCCTTCGGCACCTCCTGGAGGGCGGCGAGGTAGATGATCATGGTCCCGCCGACCGTCCACAACGACATCAGGATGATGGCCGGCTTGGTCCACTCCGGCTGCTGCAGCCAGGCGGGACCCTCGATACCGAACCACGACAGGAAGTAGTTGATGAAGCCGTACTGGGCGTTCAGCAGCCAGCGCCACAGGTAGCCGCCGACGACCACGGGCACGATCGAGGGCAGGTACACGAGCGCCCGGTACAGCGGCTGCCCGCGGACGGGGGTGTTCAGGAGGTGGGCTCCGGCGAGCGCGATGCCGATCGCGAGGGGAACACCGAAGACGGTGAGGATCGCGGTGTTCGCGAGCGACTTCCAGAAGACGCCGTCGTTGAACATCTGCACGTAGTTCGCGAAGCCGACCCATTCCGGGGACTGGAAGAGGTTGAAGTCGGTGAAGCTGTAGAACGCCGACGCCGCGATCGGGTAGGCGAAGAGGAACAGGAATCCGACGATGAACGGGGACGCGAAGGCGAGCCCGATCAGCGTGGACCGGCGGGTGCGCCGCCGTCGGGCGCGACCGCCGGGTCCGACAGGAGTGCTCTCCTGCCGGACCCGGCGCGCTGTTGCAGAGGTCACGGAGCCTCGATCACTTCGTCGAGTAGTTGGCCATGCGCTCTTCGACCGTCGCGATCGCCTCTTCCGGGGTGGCCGTCAGGCGGACCACCTCGTCGAAGGCGGTGGCGAGGTCGGTGGCGTACTCGGCGCTGTACGGGAGGCTCGAGAGCGACTTCGCGTTGGGCGAGGATGCCGCGTCCGCCCAGACGTCGAAGTCCTGCAGGCTGTCGAAGGCGGCGCTGCCGGCGAGCGAGGTGCGCCCGGCCAGGTTGCCGAGGGCGACGGCGAACTTCTCCATCGGCTCAGGGCTCACGAGGTACGCGAGGAAGGTGGCCGCCTCCTCCTTGTGCTTCGAGTTCGCCGGGATGAACAGCGTGCTGGCGGTGACCTGCGTGCTGTTCTCCAGCGCGGGGGATGCGGCGGGGATGGCCGTGACGCCCCAGTCGAAGTCGGGCGCGACCTTGGCTGCGCTGGCCGAGCGCCACTCCCCGTCGATGATCATCGCGACCTTGCCGCTGAAGAACGGGTCCTGCGCGGAGAGGTATTCGCCCTGACCGGAGACGAAGGTCGCCATGGCCTCGGCACCGACGGGCTCGACCACGTTGTCCTGGTACCACTGCAGCGCCTCGAGGTTGCCGGCGTCGGCCGGGGTGCGTCCGTCCTCGCCGTCCCAGGTGCCGCCGAACGCGTAGCCGAGGGTGGTCAGCGTGGTGCTGTCGTTGGCCGAGCCGAGGCCCAGCTGCGTGATCTTTCCGGAGTCGTCGACCACGGTGAGCTTCTCGATCGCGGCCGCGAGCTCGTCCATGGTGGTCGGCGGGGTGATGCCCGCCTCCTCCAGGAGCTTCGTGTTGTAGAGCAGCTGGAAGCTGTGGATGGCGATCGGCAGCGAGTAGACCTTGCCGTCGTAGGTCATCTGCTCCATGGCGCTGGGGACGAAGTCGTCGACGTCGATCTTCTCGGAAGCGATCGCGTCGTCGAGCGGGGCGAGGATGCCCTTCGACGCCCAGGCGCCGACGGTGTTGCCGAAGTTGTCCGAGATGTCGAACGCCCCGTTCGAGGACGACATCGACGTCAACTGCTTCTGGGTGTCGGGGCTCGAGACGCCCTTCACCACGATCTCGTCCTGGCTGCCGTTGAAGTCGGCGATGATCTGCTCGAGGACTTTGGCCTCCTCGCCGCCCCAGAGGTACGAGAACGTGATCTCGGTGGGGCCGTCGGCGTCGCCGCCGCCCGCACCGCATCCGGTCAGGGCGACGACCGTGGCTGTGGTCAGAGCGCCGGCGATCAGGGCGCGCCGGCGCATGTGCTGCTTCGTGTGCATGGGAGTTCTCCGCTCATCATTGACCTTGCAAAAGGATTGGAATAGACCAATTCGGAACCGCTGAGAACAGACATTGACACATGCGGCGGCAATCGTCAAGATTGGGTTAGTCCAAATGAGGGGGATGACATGTCGTCGATCGAGGGTGTGACGAAGCACGAGCGGGTGCGGCGGCATCTGGAGGAGGTCATCCAGCAGGGACTGGCCCCGCACGAGAAGCTGCCGACCGAGCGCGACCTCGCCGAGTCGCTCGAGGTGAACCGTCAGACCGTGCGCCGCGCGCTCGATGAGCTGGAGCGGGACGGCCTCGTCTACCGCCTGCAGGGAGCGGGCACGTTCGTGAGCGCCTCGCGCATCAGCAAGACCTTCGAGCTGACCTCGTTCTCGGAGGACATGCATCTGCGCAACATGCGTCCGGGGTCGCTGTCGGTCGACGTCGGCACCGCCTCCGCCGGCCAGACGGCCGGTTACGCGCTGAACCTCAGCCCCCAGTCGCCCGTGGTCCGCATCCGCCGCATCCGCACCGCCGACGACATCCCGATCTGCCTCGAGGTCTGCTCGATCGCTGCCGATGCCGTGCCCGGTCTCGAAGACGGCATCGTGGGCGACTCCCTCTACGACGACCTGCGTACCCGTTTCCACATCTCGGCCGTGCGCGCGGACCAGGAGATCCACGCGGTCGTCCTCGACGAGGAGCAGGCGGCCGCGCTGCAGACGCCGCCGTTCTCGCCCGCCTTCCTGGTGAAGCGCACGACGTACGACGCGCGCAGCCGCCCGATCGAGTACGCCGAGTCGGTGTATCGCGGAGACCGGTACTCGTACCTCGTGTCGATCTCACGCCCCTGAATCCCGACCGAACTCGTCCCTCTGATCCCGACCCAACCCGACCTCGACCCGCCCCCGATGAAAGGCAGTCCCTCCGTGTCCGACACGACCGCGCGTCCGCGCATCGCCCTGCTCCCGCTCGACGACCGACCGGTGAACGTGCGGCTCCCCGGTGACGTCGCGGCGGTCGCCGGGGTGGTCCTCGACGTTCCGCCCGCCGACGTACTGCCCTCCTATCGGACCGCCGGCGACGCCGCCGCGCTGGGAGCATGGCTGCTCGAGCGCGCCGCGGACCCCGCGACGGTGCACGTGGTCGTCTCGATCGACATGCTGCTCTACGGCGGACTCATCGCGAGCCGGACGAGCGATGACACGACGCGCGAGGTGCTGGAGCGGCTCGATGTGCTCCGCGAGGTGCGCCGCCGACGCCCCGAGCTGCCGATCTCAGCGGTGTCGCTGGTGACCCGAGCCAGCAACTCCTACTCCGCCGCCGAGGAGCCGGAGTACTGGACGGAGCACGGCAAGGAGATCCACGCCCTCGGCGGGGACGCACATCGCCTGCTCGATGAGTCCGAAGTGCTGCCGCTGGCGGAACTGACGCCGGTGCCGGCGGAGATCATCTCGGACTACTCGACGCGACGACTGCGCAACCACATCGTCAACCTGTCGACGCTGGCACTCGTCGAGGATGCGACGCTCGACTTCCTGGCGATCACCGCCGACGATACGGCCCCCTTCGCCGCCGGCAGTGCGGAGCAGGTATGGCTGCGTCACTGGATGCGGATGCTGCCCTCCGGACGGAACGTGCTGATGTATCCCGGCGCGGACGAGGTCGGGGCGGCGCTGGTCGCCAGGGCGCTGGCCGCCGACGCCGGGGGGACCGCCTCGTTCTCGGTCGCGTGCGCGGACGCCGAGGGCATGACCCGCATCCCGCCGTACGAGAACATGTCGCTCGCGGCATCGGCGAGCCGCCAGATCCGTGCGGCCGGAGCGACCGAGGTCACCGAGGGCGGCGACGTCACCCTGGTGCTGCACGCCCCCGATCCCGCGCGTCACGACATGTTCCGCGGCCGGCCGGACGAGGTCGATGCCGATGCCGTCGCCGGTACGGTCGCGCTGGTCCGCGAGCGCCTGGATGCGGGGGAGCACGTCGCACTCGCGGACGTGCGCTTCCCGAACGGTGCAGATGAGGCGCTCGTGCGCGCGCTGGCCGAGGCGGACCTGCTCGGACGGCTCGAGGCGTTCGGCGGGTGGAACACGGCGGGCAACACGCTCGGCAGCGTCGTCGCGGTGGCGGCTGCCGCCGTCGTCGGACGCGCCTCCGGGAGGTTCGACGAGCGCGCAACCCGCGTCGCCCTCCTCACCCGGCTGCTCGACGACTTCGCGTATCAGTCCGTCGTGCGCACCGACACCGGACCCTCGCTGTTCCCCGACATCTACCCGATGGCCGACGACGCGCTGGTCACGACGGCGGAACGGGTCATCCGCGAGGAGCTGACGGCTCTGCTGGAGTCGATGCTGCCGGCCGACGGCGTGCGCATCGAGGAGCTGACGCTGCCCTGGCGGCGGTCGTTCGAGATCGGGCTCGTGCTCCGCTAGACGTCATCCGGCACGTGTCGGCAGTGTGAGGATCTCGGCCCCGTCCTCGGTGATCGCGATCGTGTGCTCGCTGTGGGCGGTGCGGCATCCGGTCGCGCTGCGCAGGGTCCAGCCGTCGTCATCGGTGCGGAGCTCATCCGTGTCGGCCATGACCCAGGGCTCGAGTGCGAGCAGGAGGCCCGGTCGCAGCTTGTAGCCGCGGCCCGGGCGTCCGTCGTTCGCGACGTGGGGATCCTGGTGCATGGTCGAGCCGATGCCGTGACCGCCGAACTCGAGGTTGATCGGATACCCGGCGTCGTCGAGCACCGATCCGATCGCGTGCGACAGGTCGCCGATGCGGGCTCCGGGGCGCGCCGCCGCGATGCCCGCGGCGAGCGCCCGCTCGGTGGCCGCGATCATGGCGAGGTCGTCCGGCGCGGCGGCCTCACCGACGACGAAGCTGATGGCCGCGTCAGCGGAGACGCCGCGCAGGGTGATCGCGAGGTCGAGGGTGAGCAGGTCGCCGTCCGCGAGCCGGTAGTCGTGCGGCATGCCGTGCAGCACGGCATCGTTCACGGCCGTGCAGACGTAGTGCCCGAAGGGGCCGCGGCCGAACGACGGCGCGTAGTCGACGTAGCAGGACTCGGCGCCGGCATCCTCGATCATCTTCCGCGTCCATCGGTCGAGATCGAGCAGGTTCACGCCGACCTCGGCGCGCTGCTTCAGCGCGTGGAGGATGTCGCCGACGAGTGCGCCGGTCGCCCTCGCTCGGGCGAGCTCGTCGGTGTTCAGGATCTCGATCATGGGCTTCTTCCATTCCGACCAATAACTATCCCGGTAATACTATCCCGGTATTAGAATGGGCGCATGATGGTTCGGATGCCGCTCACTCCCGCCGAGATCGAGCGCGGCGAGCGACTCGGAACACTGCTTCGCCAGGCCCGCGGCGAGCGGTCGATGCTGAGCGTCGCACTCGACGCCGGCATCTCCCCCGAGACTCTGCGGAAGATCGAGTCGGGCCGCGTGGCCACTCCCGCCTTCTCGACGATCGCCGCGATCGCCGACATCCTCGACCTCTCGCTGGACGCTGTGTGGGCAGAGGTCGGCCCACACGCCGCAGACCTCCATTCGCGTCGCGTCGCCTCCTGAGCTCCGAGCGGATCCGCGACCGGTCGCTCCTCCTTCCGCCCGCGCTGTGCACCTCGGGTTCTCTGCGCCCGCCACCTGCACACGCCCGGGCGGATGCGCAACCCTGGTGCCCCACACAGGAAGTCGTGTTTAGCTCGACGGATTGTCGGAGCGCACAGTGCCGGGGGGCCGAATGCCAGAGAACACGTCGTCGCAGAACACGCCTGCAGAGGGTCCCGCCCCCGCGAGCAGTGCGAGCAGGTCCGGCCCCATCCGCGTGAGCGTGGTCGTCCCGGTGTTCCGGCCCGGCCCGTCGTTCGACGACCTCATCGCCTCCCTGGATCAGCAGACCCTCGATCCGTCCGCGTTCGAGGTGCTCCTCTGCGATGACGGCTCCGGCGAGCCGACCGGCGCACGCCTGGCGGAGGTCGCTCGCACCCGGCCGAACGTGCGCGTGCTGTCGCTCGAGCACTCCGGGTGGCCGGGCATGCCTCGCAACCACGGGGTCGACGCCGCTCGCGGGACCTATGTGCAGTTCGTCGACCAGGACGACCGCCTGTTCCCGGGCGCGCTCGAGAAGCTGTGCGATTACGCCGACGCGAACGGCTCCGACGTGATCGTGGGCAAGGAGGTGGGGATCGGCCGACGCCTCCCCGCTCGGATCTTCCGCAAGGACGTCCCTCACGCGACCCTCGGGACCGACCCGCTGCTCGAGATGCTCACCCCGCACAAGATGTTCCGCACGGCATTCCTCCGCGAGAACGGCATCCGCTTCCCCGAGGGGAAGGTGCGTCTCGAGGACCACCTGTTCGTGATGCAGGCGTACTTCGCGGCGTCGACCATCTCGATCCTGGCGAGCGAACCCTGTTACGCCTGGATCAAGCAGCCGGGCAGTGCGAGTTCGTCGCGCATCGATCCGGAGACCTACTTCCCGCACCTGGAGACGGTGCTCGATGTCGTCGAGGCCCACACCGAACCGGGGCGGTTGCGTGATCGCCTGCTCCGCCACTGGTTCCGCGGGAAGATCCTGAAGCGCGTGACCGGGCGCCAGATGGTGCGGTATCCGGCCGAGTATCGCGACCGGCTCCTCGACGTGGTCACGCCGCTCGTCCAGCGCCGGTTCGGACCGGGCGTGGACGCCGGCCTCGGGTTCCCGAACCGGATCCGGGCCGCGCTGCTTCGAGCCGGCCGCCGTGACGACCTCCTCCGCCTGGCGCAGTTCGAGACCGAGGTCGACTGCCGCGCCGTCGTGACCGCTGCCAGCTGGTCCCGGGGAGGCGGACTGCACCTCACGCTCCGCGTGACCCTCACACGGGACGGCGAGGACGCGCTGGTGTTCGAGTCGCGCGTCGCCTCTCCGAGCCCGGACTCCGGCGCGACGTCGGACGGAGGCAAGAGCGCGGCCAAGAGCGCCGGCAGGAAGAAGTCCACCCGCCTGACGTCGCTGCCCCTGTCGTCGCTCGACGGCCTGCCCGACGGCCTCCTGGTCGTCGACCGCGAGCTCCGCGAGGACCGCGTCGACGTCTTCCTCCGCGAGGACACGACCCGCGCGGGTGCCTCCCCCACCACCGTCTCCGGCGGCGAGCGCTACGTCGGCGGTCGGTGCCTGCGCGACCTCAGCAAAGTCGCCGTCGCGGTCGACCCCCTGAAGGCTTTCGACGCGAGCGACGAGTCCCGCGGCGGAACTCTCGCGGTGAAGGTCCATCGTGCGGGCTGGACCTTCGAGGCTCCGCTCGAGGCCGACCCCGCAGCCCTCGCCCGAGCCGCGCGCTCCCCCTTCCTCGCCGGGCGCACCTGCCACGTCCTGGTGGGCGACGACGGGACGGTCGAGCTGCGCCGCGAATGGCCCGGCGGACGCGTGAAGGACTTCGCCGGACGCACCGTCCGTCGACTCCGCGGTGCCCTCCGGCGCCACTGATCCGTCTTGCCTGATCGAACGAATAACGATAGATTCCTGTTGTTCTTCGATGAAAGGTGGAGCCATGGGCAAGGCGACGATCGTCGTGCTGCGCATCGTGATCGCGATCGCGCTGCTCGGTTCGCTGGTGGTGCAGGCACTGATCGTGCCGCTGCTGTGGCTGGACCTCGCCGACGACGAGCTGTGGGGGCGGATCGTCCTGGTGTCGATCGTCGTCCTGGGTGTCGGCACGCTGCAGGTGTTCGGTGTGTGCGTGTGGATGCTGTTGACCAAGGTGCGGCGCGGGTCGATCTTCTCGGAGTCGTCGTTCCGGTACGTGGACGTGATCATCGGCGCGATCCTCGTGGCCGCCGCTCTCACGTGGGTCCTGGCCGCGATCCTCGCGCCGGGGACGACCGCACCGGGGATGGTGGCGCTGATCGGTGGTGCCGGAGTGGTGCTCGCCGGGATGGCGCTGCTCGTCGTCGTGATGAAGGCCCTGCTGCGGCAGGCGATCGATCGCGACGCCGAGGCGCGCTCCCTGCGCTCCGAGCTCGACAACGAGGTGATCTGATGCCGGTCGTGGTCGACATCGACGTGATGATGGCACGCAGGAAGATGAGTGTCGGGGAGCTGGCCGAGCGGATCGGCATCACGCCGACGAACCTCGCCGTGCTCAAGAACGGTCGGGCCAAGGCGGTCCGCTTCACCACCCTCGACGCTCTGTGCGCGGTGCTGGAGTGCCAGCCGGGCGACCTGCTGCGGTGGGAGCCGGATGGGCCGGACTCGAACACCGCGACCGCCTGACCTCCCGCGCCCACGCCGGTCACCGCAGAGCCGCGCGGGCGACGGCACGGATCTCCGGCGTGATCTCGCCGTACGCGCCCGGTGAGGAGAGTGCGCACAGACCGTCCACCAGGCGCTGCACGGCGTTCGGATCCTCCGGCCCGCGGGCATGATCCCGGTACGACCGCGTCGACGATTCGGAGTACCGCCACGTGCCGCCGGGCACCAGGGCGATCGCGGCCTCACCGAGCTCCACGGCTCCGGCCAGGTCGTCGAAGGTCTCCGCCGTCCCGTCGGCGAGGGCGAGCAGGGCGAGGGTGACCTCTCGCGGCCGACCGGAGACGAAGGGGCCCTCCTGACCGGCGCTTCCGACGGCGTCGACGATGCGAGGGAACGCCCGAAGCTCGCCAGTACCCAGAGACCGCCCGAGGTTCGTCACCACGACGCGTCCTCGCAGCCGCCGGATCGCCTTCACACGTCGAGCGAACGCGATGATCGCCTCCGCGGGTTCGGCACACTGCGATCCCGGGTCGCGCGCCCACTCCAGGCTGTCGACGGCGTCGCGCACGACGTCGCGGGGCAGCCAGCCGTCCGTCGGGTCCTGCTCGACGCCGTCCGGGCCGATCCGTGCGACGAGTGCCCGTAGGCCGGCGGTGGCTCGCTCCGCGGTCGCCGCGTCGATGGGCGTCGGCTCGAGGACCCGAGACGCCTCAAGGTGCGCGAGAAGAGCGAGCCGACGGACCGGAGGCAGCGACTCGCACAGCACGGCGATCGGCGAGGATGCGCGCAGGCCGGAGACGAGGTCGCCGTTCACCTCGGGCGAGAACTGCGGCTGGACCAGGCCGAATCGCTGCGCGAGCTCGAACGCCACGTGCTCGGCGTGGAACGCCGGCCGCTCCGTCTGCCACCCGACGACGGAGGCCCGGTCGTCAGGCGAACCCGCCGCCGGACGCGCCCCGGCATCCTCCTCACGCCCGGCGCCCGCGTCTCCGCCAGCGCTTCCGCCATCACCTCCGTCCGTGACGACGGTGACCCGCGGCTCGCCCATCCGCGCGATGAACGGCCCGGTGACCACCACCTCGATGGAGGCGGCGATCCCCGGTATCGAGATGCACTGCGGCCGCGCTCTCCACGACGTGAGGTCGATCAGCGGCCAGGGGTCGTCCATGTCATCGAGCTCCGGGGCCTCGGGCTCGATCCCGAGGCTGAGCTGATAGGCCTCGACGATCCAGTAGGACGGGGCATCGGCCGGCACTCCGATGATCCGGGTGAGCGCGGGCTCATCCGCCACCGACAGCTGGACATGGAGGGTCTGGGTGACGCGGACGTGCTGTGCGAGGTTCATCCGCGCAACGCTAAACGGCCGCCGACCGGCCCCCGGACCACGAAACCGCGACCTGTCCAGAACTCGTCGCGCCGGCATTCGGTGCAGGAGATCTCACCGCACCTCACCGCCGCGCCAGCAGCTCCCGCAACCGCGCAGCCTCCCCCGCGGCCATCGCATACCCGTGCTGAGCCGCGGGATACGCTCGCTCGCGCACTTCCGCGGCATACGCTTCGACACCCGTGATCGCGGCACGGCGCAGCTCGGCGTAGCGCTTGACGAACTTGGCTGCACCACCGTCGTACAGGCCGAGCAGGTCGTGGAACACGAGCACCTGCCCGTCGGCATCTGCGCCGGCACCGATGCCGATCATGGGGATGTCGAGGAGCGGCGCGAGCGCGGCGGTCACCTCCGACGGCACGGCCTCGATCACAAGCATCGAGCACCCGGCCGCCTGCAGCGCGAGGGCGTCGTCGATCACGGCGAGGGCGGCCTCGGCGTTGCGGCCCTGTGCTCGATAGCCCCCGAGCGCCGTGGCGGTCTGCGGGGTGAGGCCGACGTGCCCCACGACGGGGATGCCCGCCTGCACGAGCGCCCGGGCGCGGTCGACGGTCGTGCCGCCGCGCTCGATCTTCACGAGGTCGCAGCCCGCCTCCTTGATGAAGCGCTGCGCGGTGGCGATGGCGAGCGCGTCCGAGGCCTCGTACGACCCGAAGGGCAGGTCGCCCACGAGCAGCGGAGCCGACAGCCCGCGGCGCACGGCCTTCGTCAGCATGAGCATCTCGTCGACCGTGACCGGTACCGTGCTCTCATAGCCGAGGACGGTCATCGCGGCGGAGTCGCCGACGAGCACCACGTCCACCCCCGCCGCCTCGACGATCTGCGCGCTCGGGTGGTCATAGGCGGTGACCATGACGATGGGCTCGCGAGCCTGCTTCAGCGCGGCGAGGCCGGCCAGCGTGACGCGCTTACGAGGAGCGGTGTGAGCGCTCATGCGCTGGCCTCCGTATCGGTGGGGGTCGGGGCGTCGGCGACGCGCAGGAGGTGGTTGTCGATCAGTCGGGCGGCCCCCACGTGTGCCGCGACGGCGAGCAGCGCATCCCGATCGACACGGGCGAAGGGACGCAGCGTCTCGGCATCACGGAGTTCGAGGTATTCGGGATCGATCGCCGCGTCGCCGAGCACGTCGCGCGCGGCGGAGAGGATGCTTCCGGCGTCGCGATCCCCCGCCTCGAAGGCCGCCGCCCCGGCGTCGAGAGCACGGTTGAGCGCGGTCGCCTGCGCGCGGGCGGCAGGGTCGAGGTAGACGTTGCGCGAGCTCATGGCGAGCCCGTCGGCCTCCCGCACGATCGGGCAGGGGACGATGCGCACATCGAGGTCGAGGTCGCTCACGACGCGGCGCACCACCAGGATCTGCTGCGCATCCTTCTGCCCGAAGTACGCGGTGTCCGGTCGGACGATCCCGAACATCTTCGTGACGACGGTGGCCACGCCGTCGAAGTGGTGCGCGCCCCGGCTCGCGCCGTCGAGCACGTCGGTGAGGCCCGCGACGTGGACGTTCGTCGCGAACCCGTCCGGGTAGATCTCCGACGGCTCCGGGGCGAACAGGATGTCGACGCCCTCGGCCTCGGCGAGCGCCGCATCGCGGGCCTCGTCGCGAGGGTATGCACTGAGGTCTTCGTTCGCGCCGAACTGGGTCGGGTTGACGAAGAGCGAGACCACGACGAGGTCGGATGCCGCACGCGCCGCGCGCATGAGGGAGAGGTGGCCGTCGTGGAACGCGCCCATCGTGGGGACGAGGCCCACCGTCCCGCCGGCGCTGCGGGCGTCGCGCACCGCGGCTCGGACGTCTGCGATCGTGCGGAGGATCCTCATGCCGGTCGCTCCTTCTTCTCCGCGGACGCGCCGGAGCCCTCTGCGGCAGGAGTGCCCTCATCCGCCGAGCGCGCCGCGATCTCCCGGGTGGCGGTCGCGAGCGCGTCGAACAGCACGTCGAGATCGATCTCGCGGGCCGCCTCCCGCTGTCGCGCGACCGTCTCCTCATCACCGCGCGCGATGGGACCGGTGAGGACGGATGCCGCGCCGCTCGCCGACCAGTTCTCCACGGTCTGCCGGATGAGCGGGGCCAGCCGCTCGCGCGCGTCGGTGCTCGGGATGCCCGCGGCCGAAGCGAGCCGCTCCGCCGCATCCAGCACGGTGAGCGTGAAGTTCGAGGCGAAGGACGCCGCGGCGTGATAGCTCGCCCGGTGCGCGTCGTCGATGCGGAACGGCTCGGCTCCGACCGCTCGCGCGAGCTGCTCCGCCAGGAGGAGGGCGTCGTCGGTGCGGCCGTCGACCGCGGCGCCGATGCCCTGGAACACGTCCGGCGTCTCCGTACCGGTGAAGGTCTGCAGTGGGTGGAGGCTGAAGTCGACGTGGGTGAGCGGGGTGGCACCGGAGACGTGACCGACGAGACGGGCGTGCGGTCGGGCGACGAAGGCCACGGCGGCGATCGCAGTGTCGGGGACGCAGAGCAGCGCGATGTCGACGGTCGGCATCGACTGATCGCGCCGGAGCGGTCCGAGCACATCGAACCCCACCCCTCGGAGGGTCCGCGCGAGCACGCGGCCGAGACGACCGGCGCCGACGATGGCGATGGTCGTACCTGGCGCGAGCGAAGAGGCGGGCTGCATGTCGATTCCCCGGGCCGGATGGGGGCGGCGCGGATGCCAGAAGTATCCGCCCCTCACGGTATCCGCGACAAATCCCAGAGCGATGCGACAAGCAGGAGGAACTGAACTACAAGGAAATGTTCAGCAAGGACGACGATCTCTTGTCAGATCGATCTCGCCCGATGATCAGCCGCGCAGCACCGAATCCAGCAGCCCGGGGAAGAGCGCGTCCAGATCCTCGCGCCGCAGCGTCAGCATCCGTCGGCGGCCGTGGGGCTCGTTGCGGATGACGCCGGCCTCGCGCAGCACCTTCATGAAGTGCGACTTGGTCGACTTCGGCAGGTTCGGATCGGTGGCGTGGCAGGCGGCCATGTCGAGCGGGCCGTCGGCGAGCTGGCGCGTGATGGCGAGGCGCTCGGGGTCGCTGAGCGCGAAGAGCACGTCCGTGAGCTGGATCTCGGAGCGCTCCGGGTGAGGAAGATCGCCGGGCATGGTTCGAGAATAGTTGAACAATCGACGAATGGCGAGTACGCTCCGATAGTTCGATGATTCTCGAACTCTATGAGGAGTCGCCATGACCACCACCGAGCCGATCGTCCGCCCGTCGGTCGTCGAACGCGCTTCGTCCGGCGCCGCGCCGCGCACCCGGTTCGGGTTCGCGCTGGCGATCGTCGCGCAGATCCTGATGATGGTCGGGGCGAGCGCGCCGTCGCCGTTCTACCCGGTGCTCGCGCAGGACATCGGCTTCGATGCGATCGTGATCAGCGCCGTGTTCGCGGTCTATGCCGTCGCCCTGCTGCTCACGCTCCTCACGGCGGGCTCCCTCTCGGACCACGTCGGCCGGCGTCCGGTCGTGATCGCCGGGCTCCTGCTGCTGGCGGGGAGCATGTTCCTGTTCTGGCACGCGGATGCCGTGGCGATGCTGTTCCTCGCCCGCATCCTCCAGGGCATCGCGAGCGGTCTGCTCATCTCGGCACTGTCGGCGACCGTGCTCGACTTCGCCCCGGGCGGCCGTGCGGGGGTCGCGGCCCTGTGGAACGCGCTCAGCCCGGGGATCGGGCTCGCGCTCGGGGCGCTCGTCTCGGGCGTGATGCTCGACGTCAGCGGCGAGGCCCTGCTCGACGTGTTCGCCCCGCTGAGCTCGGCGTACATCGTGCTCGCGGCGCTGTTCTTCCTCATCCCCGAGACCGCTCCGCGCAAGCCCGGGGTCTGGGCGTCGCTGAGCTTCCGCCTGTCGATCCCGTCCGCGATCCGGGCCGACTTCTGGCGGGGTGCACCGGCCGTGATCGCGGGGTGGGCGACGGGCGGACTGTTCCTGTCCCTCGGCGCCAACATCGTGCGCGGTGAGCTCGGCGGCGAGGCGCACGTGTGGCAGGGGCTCGGCGTCGTGCTGCTCGCGGGTGTCGGAGCCGTGACCGCGTTCCTGCTGCGGAAGATCGCGGCGCGGTCGATGGTGCTGTTCGGCACGTCGGCGCTGGCCGTCGGGACCCTGCTGTCGCTGATCGCGCTCGGCCTCGGCTCGCTGCCGTTCTACCTCGTCGCCGCCGCCGTGACCGGCATGGGATTCGGCACCGCGTTCTCGGGAGTGGTGGCATCGCTGGCGCCGCGCATCCCGGCGACCCAGCGGGCCGACACCTTCGCGGTGATCTACCTGCTGGCGTACCTGGCGTTCGGGGTGCCGGCCGTCGTCGCCGGAGCGCTGGTCGGGGTGGTCGGACTCGAAGCCGTGTGCGTCGGATACGGCATCGTCGTGATCGCGCTCGCCGGGATCGCCTTCGGCCTGCGGATGCGGCGCGCGGCGTAGGAGGGGCACCGGTCGGCACGGCGCTCTTCGGCGCCTCAGCGCACGACCAGCTCCGGGGTGATCAGGGCATGTGCGGAGCCTGCCTGCAGGGTGCGCGGGGCGACGATCTCGCCCGTCGGACCCATCAGGAGCTCGAGGATCGCCGTCGCCACATCCTCCGGGCGCTGCTCGACGCTGGAGAACCCCAGGGCCTCCGCCGTCGGGGTGTTGTCGAAGCCGATCACCGGGAGCGTGAGCCCGGCGGCCGCGACGGACAGCAGAGCGCCGACGGCGAGCGAGTCACTGGCGCAGACGACCGCATCCGGAGCCGGTCCCGCGGCGAGCGCGGCATCCATGCAGGCCCGTGCGAGCCGCACGCCCTCCTCCGCCGTCAGCCGGAGACCCGGCGCACCGGCCGCCTCCATCGCCTCCCGCCAGCCGCGCTCCCGGTCGTCTCCTGTTCCGGAGCCGGACGGCCAGCCGAGGAAGGCCACGCGTCTGCCGTGGGTGAGCGCGTGCGCGGTGGCCGCGCGCGTGCCCGCGGCTCCGTCGACGTCGACCCAGAGATGCCGCGGGTCGGCGATGTCGTCCTCACCCCAGGGGCGGCCGAACGAGATGAACGGCAGCCCGTCCTGGTCGAGGCTGCGCACGCGGGGGTCGTCCCGCGAGGTGCCGGTGATGATGGCCGCGTCGATCTCCGAGCCCTCCCAGAGCTCGGACAGCCGCGTGATCTCCTCCTCGCGTGTGCGGGCGGAGTAGACGAGCATGCGCATCCCGCGCTCGCTGGCGCGCTCGGTGATCGCGTGCACGAAGCGGTCGAGGACGACACCCGAGATCCCGCCGACGTAGGGGTCGAGGCGGATGCCGATCGTGGAGCTGCGGCGCAGTCGCAGCTGTCGCGCGGCCGCATGGCGCCGGTAGCCCAGTTCGGTGATCGCGGTGAGCACCCGCTCCCTGGTCGCCGGCCGCACGATGTCGGGGGTGTTCAGCACGTTCGAGACGGTCTGGCGCGAGACTCCCGCGCGCTCCGCGACGTCTTCGACGGTCGGGGCCTTCGCCATCACACCTCCTCGCTCCCGGCCGGGCTTGACAGTCCCGAACCTCGCGCCTAGCCTATTCCACGCAGAGTTTGATCGTTCAAATTCCTGCCACACCCTCGCGGGAAGCCCCCTCGGCCATCGCCGCAGCACCTCATCAAAGGAGAGAGACCATGACCCGGCACACGACTCGCGCAGTCCTCGGCACCGGAGCCGTCCTGCTCGCCAGCACGCTCGTCCTCACGGGGTGCGGCTCCGGCTTCGCCGGCGACGAGGACAAGCCGGATGCGGAAGGGCTCACCTCCTCCGACGACGCGCTCACGGTCCTGATCGGCTCCTCGGGCGACGCGGAGACGGCCGCCGTGCAGTCCGCGGTCGACGCCTGGTCCGCCGACTCCGGCACCAAGGTCACCGTCCAGGTCGCCAGCAACCTCGACCAGGAGCTCTCGCAGGGCTTCGCGGCCGGAGCGCCCGCCGACCTCTTCTACCTGTCCACCGACCAGGCGGCGGGGTACGCCGCCAAGGGCTCGCTGAAGGCCTACGGGGATCAGCTCGAGAACAAGGACGACTTCTACCCCTCGCTCGTCGAGAACTTCACCGTCGACGGCACGTTCTACTGCGCGCCCAAGGACTTCTCCACCCTCGCCCTCATCATCAACTCGAAGATGTGGGCCGACGCCGGCCTGACGGACGCCGACCTGCCGAAGAGCTGGGACGACCTCGCCGCCGTCGCGAAGAAGCTCACGACGGCCGACCACGTCGGCCTGGCGTTCGGCGCGGAGTACCAGCGCGTCGGCGTGTTCATGGCGCAGGCGGGAGGCGGCCTCGTCAGCGACGGCAAGGTCATCGCCGACGACCCCGCCAACGTCGAAGCACTCGACTACGTGAAGAGCCACCTCGCCGACGGCACGTTCGCGTTCGCGAAGGACGTCGGCGCCGGCTGGGGCGGCGAAGCCCTCGGCAAGCAGTCCGCCGCGATGGTGATCGAGGGCAACTGGATCACCGGCGCCATGGCGAACGACTTCGGCAGTGTCGACTACACCGTCGCCGAGCTCCCCGAGGGCCCCGGCGGCAAGGGCACCCTGCAGTTCACGAACTGCTGGGGCATGGCCGCCGACAGCCCCAACCAGAAGGCCGCCCTCGACCTCGTCCAGTCGCTGACGAGCGTCGACAGCCAGCTCGCGTTCTCCCAGGCGTTCGGCCCCATGCCGTCCGTCAAGTCCGCCGCTGACGACTGGACCTCCGCGAACGCGGCTCTCGAGCCGTTCCTCGCCGGAGCCGACTACGCCCAGTTCCCGCCGAACCAGGCCGGATCCGCAGACGTGATCGCCGACTTCAACTCGCAGCTCGAGTCGCTGAAGAGCACCGACCCGAAGCAGATCCTCGACTCCGTCCAGTCGAACCTCGAAGCGGTCGTCAAGTAACCATGGCGGTCAAGGCAACGCCTCGCCGCGGTGGGGCCTCCGGGCTCCGCCGCGGCGAGGCGGCAGCCGGATGGCTGTTCACCGCGCCGGTGATCGTGATCCTCGGCGTCTTCCTCCTCATCCCCGTCCTGATGGCGCTCTGGGTGAGCGTCTCGGACTGGGGAGGGCGCGGGAGCCCCCTCTCCGGCTCGGTGTCGTTCGTCGGAGCGGACAACTTCTCCGCCGTCCTCACCGACGGCGGTCTCGCGACGAAGGACTTCGGCACCGCGCTGCGCAACAACGCCTGGTACGTGCTGCTCGTCGTGCCTCTGCAGACGGCCTTGGCCCTGTTCCTGGCCGTTCTCGTGAACCGCGCCATGCTCCGCGGCCGCGGATTCTTCCGCACCGCCTACTACTTCCCCTCGGTGACCAGCACCGTCGCGATCACCGTGCTGTGGATGTTCCTCTTCACCTCGAGCGGCGCCGTCAACGACGTGCTCTCCTGGTTCGGCATCAACGGCCCGAACTGGTTCAACGACCCCCGCGGCATCCTGCACCTCGCCCTCAGCACGGTCGGCGCCGACGCCGGCCCCGCAGCCCTCACGCAGGGTGGAGCGCTGGGCGTCTCCTGGTGGGATTGGCTCGCCGGACCGTCGGTCGCGATGAGCGCCTACATCATGATGGCCGTCTTCACCACGTCCGGCACGTTCATGCTCATCTTCCTCGCCGGTCTGCAGAACCTCGGCGCCGACGTCGACGAGGCCGCCATGATGGACGGCGCGACGGGCTGGCAGCGGTTCTGGCGCATCACCCTCCCGCAGCTGCGCCCGACCCTGTTCACCGTGCTCACACTCGGCCTCATCGGCTGCTGGCAGGTGTTCGACCAGATCTACACCGGAACTCGGGGAGCGCCGAGCAAGACCACGCTCACCCCCGCCTACCTGTCCTACCAGACCGCGTTCCAGAACCAGGAGTGGGGTCAGGGCGCGGCGATCGCGTTCATCCTCTTCGTCATCATCGTCATCCTCACGCTCGTGCAGCGCTGGGTGCTGCGTGATCGCCCGGTCTCGAAGCGCCGAATCCGCGCGTACCAGTCGCCGTCGAAGGGAGCCTCGTCATGAGGCGGCTCTCCCGCAAGCAGCTGACCTGGCAGGTGCTGCTCTACGCCCTGCTGATCGTCCTCGCGATCATCTACATCTACCCGTTCCTCATCCAGGTCGCGACGAGCTTCAAGACCGACGAGGATGCCGCGACCAGCGGGATCACGCTCATCCCGGATGTGTGGACGTTCGCGGCGTACGAGCGCCTGTTCCGGAACTCCGACTTCCCCTCGTGGTTCGTGAACAGCGCGATCGTGACGGTCTTCGTCACGGCCGGCCGCGTGTTCTTCAACTCGCTCGCCGGCTACGCGCTCGCCCGGCTCCGGTTCCGCGGTCGCGGTGTCGTCTTCGCCGCGCTCGTCGCCGTGATGTCGGTGCCGACCGTGGTGCTGCTGATCCCCAAGTTCCTCGTGATCAACCAGCTCGGCATCTTCAACTCCTACGCCGGGATGATCCTGCCGCTGCTCGTCGACGCGGCCGGGGTGTTCATCATGAAGAACTTCTTCGAGTCGATCCCCGAATCGGTGGAGGAGCAGGCTCGGATCGACGGCGCCGGCACCTTCCGGCTGTTCTGGTCCGTGGTGCTGCCGATGGCCACGCCGGCGCTGGTGACCATCGTGATCCTGTCGTTCCAGGGCTCCTGGAACGAGCTCAGCCACTTCATCGTCTCGACCAACGACCCCGCGCTGACGACCCTGACCAAGGGCGTCGCCTCGCTGGCCAGCGGTGGCCTCAGCCAGGGCACCCAGTACCCCCTCAAGCTGGCGGCCGCGCTCATCATGACGATCCCCGTCGCCGTGATGTTCTTCATCTTCCAGCGCCGCATCATGAATTCCACAGAAGGAGCCGTCAAGGAATGACCCCCACCCCTCCCCTCCAGCCGCTGCTGGCCGACGCCGTGATCGCGTTCGACGCACCGACCCAGGTGTGGGCGGACGATGCCGGACGCATGGGCACCGCACCGATCCACGGGATCTACCACGGTGACGTCCGACAGATCCGCGCCGTGGAGATGCTCGTCGACGGGTCGTCCTTGGAATCGATCGCGTGCTCGTCGCCGACGCCGCAGCGGGTGATCCTCACCGACGTGCTCCGCGGCCTCGACGACGAGTCGGCCGATCCGAAGGTGCGCCTGGACCGTGAGCGCGTGGTCGCCCCCGGCGCGTTCTCCGAGCGGATCCTGCTCGCCCGCCACCTCGGAAGTCCGGCGCGCATCGCCCTGACCGTGCACCTCACTCCCGACTTCGCTCCCATGCAGCTGGTGAAGGCCGGGATGAGCGCGGAGACGGTCTGGGAGTGGGACGGCACCACCTGCCGCGCCGGGGAGGCCGCCTTCACGCTCACCGCCCCGGGCGCGTCCGTGTCGTCCGACGGGGACCGGCTCACCCTGCGATGGGACGTCGAGGTGGCGCCGCACGGCGCGGCCTCCGTCGACTGGTCGCTCGTGCTCACCGACCCCACCCTCGTGGTCACCTCCCCGGCGGCTCCCGTGGCCGAGGAGCTCGAAGCTCCCGCCGATCCGCGGGCGGCGCGCTGGCTCCAGCAGGCGACGGCCGACCTCGCCGCCCTCCGCCTCGCGATCCCGGACCACCCCGACGACGCGTTCTACGCGGCGGGCGCTCCGTGGTTCTTCACCCTGTTCGGCCGCGACTCGATCTGGGCGGCGCGTCTCGCGCTGGACGTGGATCCCCGCATCGCCGTCTCCACCCTGCGCGTACTGGCTCGCCTCCAGGGCACGAAGCACGACGCCACCACCGCCGAGGCTCCGGGCAAGATCCCGCACGAGCTGCGCAGCGGAGCCCTGTCCCTCCCGAACGAGGGCGTGCACCTGCCGCCGCTGTACTACGGCACGGTCGACGCGACGCCGCTCTGGGTCTGCCTCCTCGCCGACGTGCACGACGCCGCTCTCTCGACCGACGAGCTGCGCGAGTTCCTCCCCGCGCTCCGTGCGGCCCTGAACTGGATGACCGAGCACGGCGACGCCTCGGGCAGCGGGTTCATCGACTACGCGGACGAGTCCGGACACGGCCTCGCCAATCAGGGCTGGAAGGACTCCGGCGACTCGATCCAGTGGCGCGACGGACATCTCGCCGACGGCCCGATCGCGCTGAGCGAGGTGCAGGCCTACGCGTATGAGGCCGCCGTCCGCGGCGCGGCTCTGCTCGACGCCCTCGACGAGCCCGGTGCCGACGAGCTGCGCACGTGGGCCGCCGACCTGCGCGCGCGCTTCCGCGACGCGTTCTGGGTGACGACGACGGAGGGGCACTACCCCGCGATCGCCCTCGACGCCCATGGTGCCGCGGTCGACACGCTCACCAGCAACATCGGGCATCTCCTCGGCACCGGCATCCTCGACGCCGAGGAGGAGCGCGCGTGCGCCGAGCTCCTCACGGCGGACAGCATGTCGAGCGGCTACGGCATCCGCACCATGTCCACCGGCGCCGCGGGCTACTGGCCGCTGAGCTATCACGGCGGGAGCGTCTGGACGCATGACACCGCCATCGCCGTGCACGGCATGCTGCGGGCCGGTCTCGTGGACGACGCACAGGCGATCGCCGGGCAGCTGCTCGACGTGGCCGAGGGCTTCCACTACCGCGTCCCCGAACTGCACTCCGGCGACACCCGCATCCCGGGCGGACGCCCCGTGCCGTATCCCGCTGCTTGCCGCCCGCAGGCCTGGTCGGCGGCTGCGGCGGTGGTGACCGCGCAGGCTCTCGCCTGATTCGGGCGCACCCACCTGGAGGGCGGTGTCGTGGTCAGCCGACCGCGGCACCGTCTTTCCATACCCGCCGCACGAGCGGGACTCCCGGCCGATACGCGAGATGGATGCGCGTCGGCGCCTCCAGCAGCACGAGGTCGGCCCGGGCCCCGGGCGCGATCACGCCCACGTCGTCGCGTCGCAGCGCCTTCGCCCCACCGGCGGTCGCCGCCCACACGGCTTCGGCCGGGGTCATCCCCATGTCGCGCACGGCGACCGCGATGCAGAACGGCATCGACGAGGTGAAGCTCGACCCCGGGTTCGTGTCGCACGCCAGGGCCACGGTCACGCCCGCATCGATCAGGCGACGAGCGTCCGGATACGGCTGCCGCGTCGAGAACTCGACACCGGGCAGCAGGGTGAGCACGGTGTCGGAGCCGGCGAGCGCGTCGATGTCGGCATCCGTCAGGTACGTGCCGTGGTCGATGGATGCCGCGCCGAGCTCGACCGCCAGACGCACGCCCTCGCCCGGGCCGAGCTGGCTGGCGTGCACGCGGGGGACGAGTCCGCGTGCGATGCCGGCCTCCAGCACTCGACGTGACTGGGCGACCGTGAAGGCACCGGTCTCGCAGAACACGTCGATCCACTTCGCGTGCGGAGCGCAGGCGTCGAGCATGGGCCCGGCGACCAGGTCGACGTACTCGTCCGGACGGTCGGCGTACTCGGCGGGGACCACGTGCGCGCCGAGGAACGTCACCTCGGGTGTGACCTCGGCGGCCAGACGCACCAGGCGCTCCTCGTCGGTGACGCTCAGCCCGTAGCCGCTCTTGATCTCGACGGTCGTGGTGCCCTGCGCGAGCATCTCGTCGAGGAAGCCGCGCAGTCGTGCGCGCAGTTCGTCGTCGCTCGCCGCCCGGGTCGCGGCGACGGTGGAGCGGATGCCGCCCGCGGCGTACTTCTGCCCCGCCATGCGCGCCTCGAACTCGGCGGCACGGTCGCCCGCGAAGACGAGGTGGCTGTGGCTGTCGACGAACCCGGGGATCACGGCGCGGCCGCCGGCGTCCACGACTTCGAGTGGCTCGTCCGTCGAGCGAGCGGGGCGAGACGAAACGCCTGCAGCATCCGCGGAGCTCCCGACCCAGGCGATCCGTCCGTCCTCGATCAGCACGGCCGCGTCCAGCACGGTTCCGGTCCGGTTACCGTCGACGGCGACGTTGGTGGTCAGTTCCGCGATGTTCGTGATCAGCGTTGCCATGTCCTGAGCCTCTCAGAGCATCGGCACCTTGAGGCCGCGCTCGCGGGCGACCTCGCGGGCGTGCTCGTATCCGGCGTCGACGTGACGCATCACGCCGGTACCCGGGTCGTTGGTCAGCACACGCTCCAGCTTCTCCGCTGCGAGGGCACTGCCGTCGGCGACGGTGACCTGCCCGGCGTGGATCGAGCGACCGATGCCGACGCCGCCGCCGTGGTGCAGCGACACCCAGGACGCGCCGGAGGCCGTGTTCAGCAGGGCGTTCAGCAGGGGCCAGTCGGCGATCGCGTCGGAGCCGTCCTTCATCGCCTCGGTCTCCCGGTAGGGCGAGGCCACGGAGCCGGAGTCGAGGTGGTCGCGACCGATCACGATCGGGGCCGAGAGCTCTCCCGAGGCGACCATCTCGTTGAACTTCAGGCCGGCGAGGTGCCGCTCCTTGTAGCCGAGCCAGCAGATGCGGGCGGGCAGCCCCTCGAAGTGCACCTTGTCGGCGGCCTTCTCCAGCCAGCGGTGCAGCGCCGCGTCTTCGGGGAAGAGCTCGGCGATGGCGCGGTCGGTCTTGTAGATGTCCTCGGGGTCGCCGGAGAGCGCCGCCCAGCGGAACGGTCCGCGTCCCTCTTCGAACTGCGGACGGATGTACGCCGGCACGAACCCGGGGAACGCGAATGCCCGGTCGAAGCCGCCCAGCTGTGCTTCGGCGCGGATGGAGTTGCCGTAGTCGAACACCGCAGCCCCGGCATCCTGGAACGCCACCATCGCCGCCACGTGCGCGGCCATCGACTCGCGCGAGCGCCGTGTGAAGTCCTCGGGGTCGCGCTCGGCCTCGGCCTTCCAGTCGGCGACCGCGGTGCCGAGCGGGAGATAGGCGAGCGGGTCGTGGGCGCTGGTCTGGTCGGTGACGATGTCGATCGGGACGCCACGGCGGAGCAGCTCGGGGAAGACCTCGGCCGCGTTGCCGACGACGCCGACCGAGAGGGCCTCGCCCGCATCCTTCGCCGCGAGCACGCGGGCGACGGCGGCGTCGAAGTCGGTCGTGTACTCGTCGAGGTAGCCGTGCTCCACGCGCCGGGTGAGTCGCGACTCGTCGACGTCGACGATCAGCACCACCCCGTCGTTCATGGTCACCGCGAGCGGCTGAGCGCCGCCCATCCCGCCGGCTCCACCGGTGAGGGTGAGGGTGCCGCGCAGCGAATCGCGGCCGAGCGAGCGGGCGACGGCGGCGAACGTCTCGTACGTTCCCTGCAGGATGCCCTGGGTGCCGATGTAGATCCAGGAACCGGCGGTCATCTGCCCGTACATGATGAGGCCGAGCTCTTCGAGCTTGCGGAACTCCGGCCAGGTCGCCCAGTCCCCCACCAGGTTGGAGTTGGCGATGAGCACCCGCGGCGCCCACTCGTGCGTGCGGAAGACGCCGACCGGCTTGCCCGACTGCACCAGCAGGGTCTCATCCGGCTCGAGTTCGTCGAGGGTCCGCACGATCGCGTCGTACGCCTCCCAGCTGCGGGCCGCCTTGCCGGTTCCGCCGTAGACGACCAGGTCTTCGGGGTGCTCGGCGACCTCGGGGTCGAGGTTGTTCATCAGCATCCGCTTCGCGGCTTCGGCACCCCAGCTCTTGGCCGTGCGCTGGTTGCCGCGGTCGGCCCGGACGACGCGCGGTCCGGACGGCGTCGTGCCGGATACAGCGGTGTCGGATGCTGCGGTGCCGGATGCTGCGGTGCCGGATGCGGCGGTGTCGGATGCGGTGGACTCAGCCATGAGCGTGCTCCTTTGCGATGCGGGCGACGTCGCCCGACTGGACGAGGGCGGTGACGGCTTCCATCTCCGGGGAGAGGAAGCGATCGGGGCCGGGGCCGGCCGCGACGGTGCGGACCAAGTCGCGCACGGCTCCGGTCGCGGGCCCGGCCTGCAGCGGAGCGCGCAGGTCGAGGGCGCGAGCGCCGGTGAGGATCTCGATCGCGAGCACCCGGCCGAGGCCGTCGATCGCGCGACGCAGCTTGCGGGCGGCGGCCCATCCCATCGACACGTGATCCTCCTGCATGGCAGACGACGGGATCGAGTCGACGGATGCCGGCACCGCGAGGCGCTTGAGCTCGGAGACGATCCCGGCGGCCGCGTACTGCGCGATCATGAGGCCGGAGTCGACGCCGACCTCATCCGCCAAGAACGGCGGGAGTCCGTGGCTGCGGGCCGGATCCAGCGCGCGGTCCGTGCGGCGCTCGGAGACCGAGGCGACGTCGGCGACCGAGATCGCGAGGAAGTCCAGGACCGCCGCGACCGGTGCGCCGTGGAAGTTGCCGTTGGACTCGATGCGGCCGTCGAGCGTGATGACGGGGTTGTCGATCACGCTGGCGAGCTCGCGGCCGGCGATCAGCGCCGCGTGGGCCATCGTGTCGCGGGCGGCGCCGTGCACCTGGGGCGAGCAGCGCAGCGAATAGGCGTCCTGCACGCGTCCGTCATCTGGACCCTTGTGGCTCGCGACCATGGGGGAGTCGCCGAGGAAGGCGCGCAAGTTGGCGGCGGAATCGGCCTGGCCGGTCTGCGCGCGGAGCGCCATCAGGTCGGCCGCGAACACGGCGTCGGTGCCGAGCTGGGACTCGACCGACATCGCCGTGGCGAGGTCGGCGGTGAGCAGGAGGGTCTCGAGGTCATGGAGTGCGAGCACCAGCATGCCGAGCATGCCGTCGGTGCCGTTGATGAGCGCGAGGCCCTCCTTCTCAACGAGGGTGAGCGGCTCGACGCCCGCGGCGGCGAGGGCCGCGGCGGCGGGGAGCAGCGTGCCGGAGGCGTCGCGGACCTCGCCCTCGCCCATGGCAGCCAGGGCGATGTGCGCGAGAGGTGCCAGGTCGCCGGAGCAGCCGAGCGATCCGTACTCGCGGACGACCGGGGTGATGCCCTTGTTGAGCAGGGCGGCGTAGGTCTCGACGACGACCGGGCGCACGCCGGTGCGTCCGGAGGCCAGGGTCTGCAGGCGCAGTAGCTGGAGGCCGCGGACGACCTCGCGCTCGACCTCGGCGCCGGTGCCCGCGGCGTGCGAGCGGATGAGGCTGGCCTGCAGCTGGAGACGGCGGTCGGGGGCGATGAAGGTGGTCGCCAGGGCGCCGAACCCGGTGGAGACACCGTAGTGCGGGTTCGGGTCTGCGGCGAGGCCGTCGATCACGCGACGGGTGTCGGCGACGCGTGCGAGCGCGTCCGCGTCGATCCGCACCGGGGCATCGTGACGGACGACGGCGACGACATCGGCGGGAGACAGCGGGGCCGCTCCGACGAGCACGGGGGCAAGTTCGGTCATGGTTCGATTCCACACCCGACGTCTCGCCACGGACACCCGTTCGTGCGATGCTGTGTCTGTGATCCCAGACAAGCGTGAGAGCTCCCAGGTCCCAGCCGCGGAGAACACCCTGCGCATTCTGAGCTACCTCGCCGGGCGGCCCGCTCCCGTGGCGGCGTCGGCGATCGCGCGCGAGCTCGAGCTCCCGCGGTCCACGGTCTATCACCTGCTCACGACGCTGGCCGCTCACGGCTTCGTCCTTCACCTGCGCGAGGAGAGACGGTGGGGACTCGGCACCTCTGCCTTCGAGCTCGCCGGTGGGTACACACGCCAGCAGCCCCTGGCGCGAAGGGGCCGCCCTCTGGTGGCGGCGCTCTCGGACCGGTTGGGGGAGAGCGCGCACCTCGCGGTGATGAGCGGCGGGGACGTGCTGTACATCGTCGAGGAACGTGCGCCTCGGAGGCCGGCGCTGGTGACGGATGTGGGCGTGCGGCTTCCCGCGCACCTGACGGCCTCGGGACGGGCGATGCTGGCCGCGCTCCCCCGGGAGCAGGTGCGGGCGCTCTATCCGGATGTGTCCGCGTTCCCCGATCGCACGGGACTCGGCCCCCGGACGCCACGCGAATTGCGTGAGCTGCTCCAGGATGTGCGGACGCGAGGATATGCGACGGAGAACAGCGAGATCGCGGATGGCCTGCGCAGTGTGGGCGCCGCGGTTCTCGATGCTGCCGGCTGGCCGGTCGCTGCGGTGGCGGTGACGTGGGGCCGTGGGGATCTGGATGAGGAGCTGATCGCTGCAGCTGTTCAGGAGTGCGCGGCGATGCTCGAGGCGCGCTTGAAGCGCTGAATCGTGCAGCCACGGTCGCGTTAACGCAGAAGAGCCACCCCGCGAGGGATGGCTCTTCTTGCTCTTCTCGAGCACAACGCAAGAAAGCCACCCAGCATTGGGTGGCTTTCTTGTTTAAAAGGAGTCCGGCGGTGTCCTACTCTCCCACAGGGTCCCCCCTGCAGTACCATCGGCGCTGTGAGGCTTAGCTTC